>NZ_SBHZ01000029.1 GCF_004521985.1 Ectopseudomonas khazarica | reverse complement strand
GGGTATGGGTGTCCGGCAGCGAAGCGCTGTGGTGGATGGGTGAAGCGTCATCCACCCTAGGTTCGGGCGCCCAGCATTTCGGCCTTGCGCAGCCAGCCCTGGCGCTGCTCTTCGGTGGATGGCCGCACCGGGGCGAACTCGCTCAGGCGACGGGTCCTGATGCCGCAGAAACCGAGAATGGTGCGCACCATCTGCCGATGCGCCGGGGCGCCGTAGATCCAGCGGAAGTACCAGCGCGGCGTGTCCATGGTCACCAGCAGGTCGGCGCTGCGTCCGCTGAGCAGCTTGTCCCAGAGCTGCGAGCGATTGCGATACCTGAAGGCGAAGCCGGGCAGGAACACGCGGTCGAAGAAGCCCTTGAGCAAGGCCGGCACGCCACCCCACCAGACGGGGTAGACGAACACCAGGTGTTCGGCCCAGTGGATCAGGCGCTGCGCTTCGAGCAGGTCCGGTTCCAGGTTCTGGCTCTGGTCATAGCCGTCACGCAGTATCGGGTCGAACTGCATTTCCCCGAGCCTGAGCTGGCGCACCACGTGTCCCTTGCCGCGTGCGCCGTGGCTGAATGCCTCGGCCAGGGCGTGGCAGAGGCTGTCCTGCTTCGGCGAGCCGAGAATCAGCAGGATGCGCTTGCCGTCTCCTTCCAGCGGCGTTGCGCCGCTCTTGCCCTCACTCATGCCAGCCGGCTCCGAGCATGTCCTGTGGGCGTACCCACTGGTCGAACTGCTCGTCGTTCAGGTAGCCGAGCTGCAGCGCGGCCTGGCGCAGCGTGCTGCCTTCGTTGTAGGCCTTCTTGGCGATCTCGGCGGCCTTGTCGTAGCCGATGTGCGGGTTGAGCGCGGTGACCAGCATCAGGCCGTTCTCCAGGTGGGCGGCCATCTGCGCGGCGTCCGGCTGCAGGTCGGCGACACAGTGCTGCTGGAAGTTGCGGCAGCCGTCGGCCAGCAGGCGGATCGACTGCAGCAGGTTGTGGATGATCACCGGCTTGAACACGTTGAGCTGCAGATGACCCTGGCTGGCAGCGAAGCTGATGGTGCTGTCGTTGCCCAGCACCTGGCAGGCGAGCATCGACAGCGCCTCGCACTGGGTCGGGTTGACCTTGCCGGGCATGATCGAGCTGCCCGGTTCGTTGGCGGGCAGGCGCACCTCGGCGAGACCGGCGCGCGGTCCGGAACCCAGCAGGCGCAGGTCGTTGGCCAGCTTCATCAGGGCCACGGCCAGGGTCTTCAGCGCGCCGGAAAGCTGCACCAGCGGCTCATGGCCGGCGAGGGCGGCGAACTTGTTCGGGGCGCTGGTCAGCGGCATGCCGGACAGCGCCGCCAGTTCGGCGGCCATCGCCTCGGCGAAGCCGGCCGGGGCATTCAGGCCGGTGCCGACGGCGGTGCCGCCCTGGGCCAGTTCGCACACCGCAGGCAGCGCCGCGCGGATGGCGGCCTCGGCGTGGCCGAGCTGGGCGACGAAGGCGGACAGCTCCTGGCCGAAGGTGATCGGCGTGGCGTCCATCATGTGCGTGCGCCCGGTCTTGACCAGGCTGGCGTGGCGCTGCGCCTGCTCCTGCAGGCCGTCGCGCAGTTCGGCCAGGGCCGGCAGCAGGCAATGGCGAACGTCCTGCACCGCGGCGATGTGCATGGCGGTGGGGAAGCAGTCGTTGGAACTCTGCGCGCGATTGACGTGATCGTTGGGGTGCACCGGGGTCTTGCCGCCGCGCTGGCCGCCAGCCAGTTCGTTGGCGCGGCCGGCGATCACCTCGTTGACGTTCATGTTGCTCTGCGTGCCGCTGCCGGTCTGCCAGACCACCAGCGGGAACTGCGCGTCGTGCTGGCCTTCGAGCACTTCGTCGGCCGCCTGCTCGATCAGCCGGGCGATGTCGGCTGGCAGTTCGCCGTTGCGGCTGTTGACCCGCGCAGCGGCCTTCTTGATCAGGGCCAGGGCGTGCAGCACGGCCAGCGGCATGCGCTCCTGGCCAATGGCGAAGTTGATCAGCGAGCGTTGGGTCTGCGCGCCCCAGTAGGCGTCGGTGGGGACTTCGATGGGGCCGATGCTGTCGGTTTCGGTGCGGCTCATGGCGTTCTCCGGGGCAAATGCGAGGGTGCTGGCAGTTTAGGTCGCGCTGCCGGAGACTGGTTCCGCAACTTCTCTATCGCCCCGATTACCAGCGGGCGTGAGTCTCTCCCAGCCAGCCCAGCGCGCCGTCCACCGGTACCCGCTCGCCCTTGGGGCCGCGCAGCACGCCGGTGAAATGACCGAAGTGCTGGACGGTGTTGGCATGGAACGGGCCGATCTTGGGGCAGGCCTTGTGCAGCTGGCGTGGAGCGAAGCGCAGGGATACGCGGTCGTCTTCGCTGTCCAGGCGCCAGGGGGTGAGGGGCGCGTGCGAGGTCCGCTCGATATGCATCGTGCTGCCCAGTTGCTGCACTTCGCCGCCGAACCACAGCGAGTTTTCCGACAGGCCGCTGTGCTCCAGCCAGCCCGAGCCGAAGTTGCCGGCGATGCCGCCAGCGGCGGCGAACGCGGCGCGTTGCCAGTAGCTGTTCAACGGCCAGACGCCACGGCCGAAATCGAGGGCGGCAAAACTCTGCCCCGGCGTACAGCTGTAGTGCTTGCGCCCCAGCTGCAGGCTGCCGGCGGTGGGCAGTCCCAGTTGCCGGCTGGTGGCGTGGAAGCCGCCATTCTGCATGGGCGCGACCAGGTTGACCGATTCCAGGTGAGCCGGGCGCTGGATATCCAGCGCCACCTGCATGGGCTGGCCACCGATATCGGGCGCCGCAGCCGTCAGGCGCAGGCGGCCGGAGTGCTCATCGATGCGCAGCTGCAGCCGGGAGTGGCTGAAGGAGTGGCTTTCCAGGGGCAGGTCGGGCAGCTGGCAACCGAGGGCGAAGGGGCGGAGCTGGGTGTGGGCGACTGCCTGGCCGCTTTCCAGGTCGAGGAAGTAGGCGGCGCCGTAGCCGAGGTAGTCGAGATCGGCCAGGGTCAGCGAGAGCATCCACTGCGGGGTGGTGATGCACCAGTGATTCCAGCGCTTGCGCCGTCCGGCATGACCACGCAGGGCGCAGTCGACGAGGGGGCGATTGGACCAGCCAATGGCTTCGTCCAGCAGTTTGCCCTTGCTGTCGCAGAGCGGCTGGAGCCGAAAGGGCGCATGTGAGGCGAAGCTGTTCATCGAGCACATCCATGTTTGTGCGCGGGCTGGCGATCAATTGCCGTGTCGAGGAGTGCGCACGCCTTGCTGGAGATAATGGCTGGAGGCAGACAGAATGCCGAGCCTGCCCAAGCATGAGCAAGTACTGGCACTTTGGCAACTGACCAGTGGGTGCGCCGGTGGGCAACACGGCTGTGAGCCAGCGCACAGTTCGCGACGCTTGAGCGAAATCGGCGCAGGGCACAAAATGCCGGCACCGTAGTCTACCCAGACTCATTCATCACCGTTGGAACCTCTCATGCCCCGTTTCCACCAGTTGTGTGCCGCCGTACTGCTCGCCGCCGGCTCGTCCCTGGCCATGGCCGATGCCGCCAGCCATGCCGCCGATGCCGAGCGCTTCCTCAAGCTGGCCCACGCTGACAAGCTGACCGTGCCGGTGTATGGCCAGGTGCAGCAGATGTTCGCCCAGCGTTTCGCCCAGGCGCCGGAAGGCAAGCAGGCCGTGCTGGAGAGCTACCAGGCCAAGGCCAATGCCGCACTGGACAAGGCCGTGGGCTGGGACAAGCTGAAGCCGGACATGGTCAAGCTCTACACCAGCAACTTCGACGAGAAGGAGCTCAAGGAGCTGATCCGCTTCTACGAGTCGCCGCTGGGGCAGAAGGTGTTGCAGAAGATGCCGATGCTGACGGCGCAATCGGCACAGATCACCCAGGGCAAGCTGGAAACCGCCGTGCCTGAAGTGAACAAGCTGCTGGCCGACATGAGCAACGAGCTCGGCCTGCCGAAACAGCCCTGATGGAGCCCAAGATGTCCAAGCAAGACCTGATCGTCACCGCCCTGGCCGGGCTGCAGCCCGAGCACCTCGAGGTGCTGGACGAGAGCCACATGCACAGCCGTGGCCTGGAAACCCACTACAAGGCGGTGATCGTCAGCCCGGCGTTCGCCGGGTTGAACGCGGTCAAGCGGCATCAGAAGGTCTATGCCACGGTCGGTGAGCTGATGGGCCAGATCCACGCCCTGGCGCTGCACACCTACACCCCGGAGGAGTGGGCCGCGCAGGGCACGGCGCCCGCTTCACCAACCTGCCGCGGGGGGCATTGACCTGGCCCGGCTGAACCCTGCAGCAGCATTGCCGCAGATTGCCCGGGTGGCGCTGCGCTCAATCAGGTCAATGCCGGCCTAGCCGAAGACGCAATCCGGGGCGGCGAGCATTTCCGGATTGCATCCGGCTACGCGGCAGGCTGTCGCGCCCTGTCGCCAACTTGCCCCGCTGATTGGCCGCTTTGTTACAATCGCCCCCGCGCCGGCCCATGCCGGCGTTTTTCATGTCACCCGGTCCGCCCTTTACGTGGGCGACTACTGAGAGAACTGTTCATGACTGACAAGATCGTCGTGGCGGCGCTGTATAAATTCGTCTCCCTGGCGGATTATCAGGCGCTGCGCGAGCCCCTGCTGCAAACCCTGCTCGACAATGGCATCAAGGGCACCCTGCTGCTCGCCGAAGAGGGCATCAACGGCACCGTTTCCGGCACCCGCGCGGCCATCGACGCGCTGCTCGCCTGGTTCCGCCAGGATGCCCGCCTGGCCGATATCGATCACAAGGAATCCTACTGCGACGAACAGCCGTTCTATCGCACCAAGGTCAAGCTGAAGAAGGAGATCGTCACCCTCGGTGTGCCGGGCGTCGATCCCAACCAGCGTGTCGGTACCTACGTCGAGGCCAAGGACTGGAATGCCCTGATCAGCGACCCCGAGGTGCTGCTGATCGATACGCGCAACGACTACGAGGTGTCGATCGGCACCTTCGAAGGGGCTATCGACCCCAGGACCAAGACGTTCCGCGAGTTTCCCGAGTACATCCGCCAGCACTTCGACCCGAGCAAGCACAAGAAGGTGGCGATGTTCTGCACCGGCGGCATCCGCTGCGAGAAGGCCTCCAGCTACATGCTCGGCGAAGGTTTCGAGGAGGTCTACCACCTCAAGGGCGGCATCCTCAAATACCTCGAGGACGTACCGCAGGAAGAGACCAAGTGGCAGGGCGACTGCTTCGTCTTCGACAACCGCGTGACCGTGCGCCACGACCTGTCGGAAGGCGACTACGATCAGTGCCATGCCTGCCGCACGCCGATTTCCGTGGAAGAGCGCCAGTCCGAGTTCTACAGCCCTGGCGTCAGTTGCCCGCATTGCTGGGACTCGCTGCCGGAGAAGACCCGTGAAGGCGCGCGCGAGCGGCAGAAGCAGATCGAGCTGGCGCGTCAGCGTAACCAGCCACACCCGATTGGCCGAGACCCCCGCCAACTGAACGAGGCCTGATGCATGACCAGCCGCCTGCTCTACGTGATGGACCCGATGTGTTCCTGGTGCTGGGGCTTTGCGCCCGTCGCCGAAGCGCTTGCCGAGCAGGCCGCCGCAGCCGGTGTGGCGCTGCAGATCGTGGTGGGTGGCCTGCGGCGCGACCAGATTGCGGTCGATGCGGCAGCGCGGGTGCGTTACCTGGGGTACTGGCAGGCGGTCAATGCCAGCACCGGGCAGCTGTTCGACTTCGAGCGCGGCCTGCCGGAGGGCCTGGTGTACGACACCGAACCGGCCTGTCGCGCCCTGGTCACCGCACGCAGCCTGGATGCGGACAGTGCCTGGACACTGCTCAAGCTGATCCAGCAGGCCTTCTACACCGAGGGTGCCGATGTCACCCAGGCCGGCGTGCTGGTGCAACTGGCGGAGCAGGCGGGCATCCCGCGCATCGAATTCGCCGAGGCGTTCGACAGCCAGGCGATGCACGATGCCACCCTGGCCGACTTCACCTGGGTGCAGGACCTCGGCATCGCCGGCTTTCCCACCCTGCTCGCCGAGCGCGACGGCCAGCTGGCGCTGCTGACCAACGGTTATCAGCCGCTGGACGCCCTGTCACCCCTGCTGGGACGCTGGCTGGAGCGTGCCGGCCATGCCTGATAGGTTGAGCTGGGCGCAGATTCGGCGCCTGGCCCTGCGTCACAAGAAGGCGCTGCTGCTGGCCAACCTGGTGGCGGTGCTGGCGACCCTGTGCAGCGTACCGATTCCCCTGTTGTTGCCGCTGCTGGTCGACGAAGTGCTGCTGCATGATGGCAACGCCGCGCTCCAGGTGATGGACCGTTACCTGCCGGCCGGCTGGGAAACGGCGGCCGGCTACATCGGCCTGATGCTGTTGCTGACCCTGCTGCTGCGCAGCTCCGCGCTGATCTTCAACGTGTTGCAGGCGCGCCTGTTCGCCAGGTTGTCGAAGGACATCGTCTATCGCATCCGCGTGCGCCTGATCGAGCGCCTCAAGCGCATTTCCCTCGGCGAGTACGAGAGTCTGGGCGGCGGCACCGTGACCACCCACCTGGTCACCGACCTGGACACCCTGGACAAGTTCGTCGGCGAGACCCTGAGCCGCTTTCTGGTGGCGATGCTGACCCTGCTCGGCACGTCGGCCATCCTCATCTGGATGCACTGGCAGCTGGCGCTGCTGATCCTCCTGTTCAACCCGCTGGTGATCTACGCCACGGTGCTGCTGGGCAAGCGCGTCAAGCACCTGAAGAAACTGGAGAACGACAGCACCTCGCGCTTCACCCAGGCGCTGACCGAAACCCTGGAGGCGATTCAGGAAGTGCGCGCCGGCAACCGCCAGGGGTATTTCCTCGGGCGTCTCGGCGGCCGTGCCCGCGAGGTGCGTGACTATGCCGTGGCCTCGCAGTGGAAGAGCGATGCGTCCAGCCGCGCCAGTGGCCTGCTGTTCCAGTTCGGTATCGATGTGTTCCGCGCGGCGGCGATGCTCACCGTGCTGTTCTCCGACCTGTCCATCGGCCAGATGCTCGCCGTGTTCAGCTACCTGTGGTTCATGATCGGCCCGGTCGAGCAGCTGCTCAGCCTGCAGTACGCCTTCTATGCCGCGGGCGGTGCGCTGACGCGCATCAACGAGCTGCTGGCGCGCCAGGACGAGCCGCAGTACGTCGGCCAGGTCGACCCGTTCAAGGGCCGCGACACCGTCGGCATCGAGGTGCAGGGGCTGACCTTCGCCTATGGTGACGAGCCGGTGCTGGACCGTCTCGACCTGTCCATCGGCCCCGGCGAGAAGGTGGCCATCGTCGGTGCCTCGGGCGGCGGCAAGAGCACCCTGGTGCAGCTGCTGCTCGGCCTGTACACGGCGCAGGCCGGCACCATTCGCTTCGGCGGCAGCAGCCTGGAGGAAATCGGCCTGGATTGCGTGCGCGACAACGTCGCCGTGGTGCTGCAGCATCCGGCGCTGTTCAACGATACGGTGCGCGCCAACCTGACGATGGGTCGCGAGCGCAGCGACGAAGCCTGCTGGCAGGCGCTGCGTATCGCCCAGCTGGCCGACACCATCGCGCTGCTGCCGCAGGGCCTCGACAGCGTGGTCGGGCGCAGCGGCGTGCGCCTGTCCGGCGGGCAGCGCCAGCGCCTGGCGATTGCCCGCATGGTGCTGGCCGAGCCCAAGGTGGTGATTCTCGACGAAGCCACCTCGGCGCTGGACGCCGCGACCGAATATGCCCTGCACGAAGCCCTGGCGCAGTTCCTCGAGGGGCGCACCACGCTGATCATTGCCCACCGCCTGAGTGCGGTGAAGCAGGCCGACCGCGTGCTGGTGTTCGATGGCGGCAGCATCGCCGAGGATGGCGACCACCAGCAACTGATCGCCGAGGGCGGGCTGTACGCCAAGCTGTACGGGCACCTGCAGCAGGGCTGAGCCGGCAGGGGCTTTGGCGCGGCGCTGCAAGCAGGTCTTCGTGGCTGCAGCGGAATGCCACCCAGCCGCTCCTGCAGATGGGCGATGTTGACTGACCGCTGCCACTGAGGCCCCGGATTTCATCCGGGCTACAGCGCGGCTCGAATCACGTAGCCCGGATGCAATCCGGGGTGCCGTGCGGGCAGATACCCGCGGGCACTGACCTGTCGCGGCTGAAGCCCCTCCCACATGGGGTGTACGGCTGCTCTGTTTCGTTCAGTAGCGTCGTAGGAGCGGCTTCAGCCGCGATGCTCTTTTGCGCACCCGATCCCCGCAGATTGCATCCGGGGTGCGGTGCAGGCAGATACCTGCAGGCACTGGCCTGTCGCGGCTGAAGCCCCTCCCACGTGGGGGCCCGTGAGGCGGGTATCTGTGAGTGCTTGTCTCAGGCGCTGCTCTTCAGCGCCTTGCCCAGCTCCTCGAACAGCGTCTGCACCGAGCGCAAGGCGCGGCAGTCGGGGCGGGTCAGCAGCCAGAGTTCGGTGTCGCAGCCGGCCAGGGGTTCGCTGAGCGCCCGCAGGTCGGGCTGGCTGCGCAGGACGAAGTCGGGCAGGGCGGCAACGCCGAGCCCGGCACGGGTCAGCTGAGACACGGCGTACATGCTGCTGCAGCGGTAGCTGGGCATGACCCCGGGCAACTCGCGCAGGCGCCAGAGCACGGTGGCGTGGTCCGGCATCGACTCGTCCGGGGCGATCCAGCTCTGCCGCGCCAGGTCGCTGCGGTCCTGCCCGTCGTCACGTGCGCAGACCACGTAGGACACCTTCGCCAGCCGCCGGCCAACCAGGTGCTCCGGTGGCTGGTTGGTCAGGCGCAGCGCCAGGTCGGCATCGCGCCTGCTCAGGTTGGCGAAGTCGTTGGAGGTCACCAGCTCCAGCGACAGCGCCGGGTAGTTGGGCATGAAGCGCGCCAGTGCCGGCAGCAGCAGGCTGCTCAGGACCGCGTCGGTGCAGGTCAGGCGCACCGTGCCACTGACCACGTGCTTGCCCTGTTCCAGGGCCACGCGGGCGGCGTCCAGTGCCTGTTCGGCGTGCTCGGCCTGCTCGGCCAGGGCCCGCGCGGTCTCGCTGGGCTCGTAGCCGCGCCGGCTTTTCTCGAACAGCGCCACGCCCAGTGCGGCCTCCAGGCGCCGTACGGCGCGAAACACCGTCGAGACGTCCACCTGCAGCAGTTCGGCGGCACGGGCCAGGGAGCGGCCACGCACCAGGGCGAGTACCAGGGAAAGGTCGGCGTGGTCGATCTGATATTGCATCGCTGCAATTCCTGCTTGTCAGTTTGCCAATTATTATTGCGTAAGCGCCCTCTTATAGTGGCAGGTAAACCGCCATGCAAGAGGGGGAGATGCGCATGTACAGCAAGTGTCGAGTCAGGGTCGCCCTGGTGGGTGAATTCAATGCGGCGATCACCGCGCACCGGGCCATTCCCGAGGCGCTGCGGCTAGCTGCCGAAGCCCTGGGCGTGGCGGTCGAACACGATTGGCTGGGCACCGACAGCATCGTCGACGATGCGGCCCTGATGACCTATGACGGCATCTGGTGCGTACCGGGCAGCCCCTATGTCAGTGCCGATGGGGCATTGCGTGCGATCCGCTTCGCCCGTGAGCAGGGCGTACCGTTCCTCGGCACCTGCGGCGGTTTCCAGCATGCGCTGCTCGAATACGCGCGCAATCGCCTGGGCTGGGCGGATGCCGAACACGCCGAGCTGTCGCCGCAGGCGCAGACGCCATTGATCGCGCCGCTGGCCTGTGCCCTGCAGGATGTCAGCGAGCGTGTGCACCTGGTTTCGGGATCGCGTATCGCCGAGCTGTACGGTGTGCGCGAAATCAGCGAGCAGTACCTGTGCCGTTATGGCCTGGTCGATGCCTTCGTCGAGCCGCTGATGGCGCAGGCGCTGAAGGCCTCCGGGCATGACGAGGCGGGGGCGGTGCGCGCCATCGAGCTGGAGGACCATCCGTTCTTCATCGCGACCCTGTTCCAGCCCGAGCGGGCCGCGCTGCAAGGGCGCCTGCCGCCGCTGGTGGCCGGGCTGGTCGGGGCCTGTGCCGTGCAATCGGTGCACGAGGCCCATCTGGAGCAGGCTTCGTGATCGCGGCCACGCCGGAGCCACCTTATTACGTGGTGATGTTCACCTCGCAGCGGACGCCGGTCGATGCCGGCTACGCCGAGGCGGCGCAGCGCATGCTCGAACTGGCCGCCCGGCAGCCTGGCTTTCTCGGCGTGGAGTCGGCGCGCAGCGACGGGCTGGGGATCACCCTGTCGTACTGGCAGAGCGAGGAGGCCATTCGCGCCTGGCGCGAGCAGGCCGAACACACGCAGGTCCGCGAGCAGGGACGCAGCACCTGGTACTCGGCTTTCGTCACGCGCGTGGCCAAGGTGGAGCGCGCCTACGCTTTCGCGCGCCCGGACTGACGGCCAGCGGCAAGCCCACTCACCACGCTGTAAAGAAAAGCTTACGTTTTGCGGGGCTGTGGATGCTCCGCCCGCCAGGTTTTCAGGGCTGTAAGGAATAATTGCCATTGCTGCACCCGGCCACCGCGGCGAGATGCCGCAAGCCATCTTGAGAGCGGCTCTGCGCTCGGTTGTCATGAGGTTGTCCGCAACGCATTCGTGCGCTTGCCATAACAATGACAATCAGGAGGCAGAATGAACGCCGTGGCCAAGATCGAGCAGCACAACCCCATCGGGACCGACGGTTTCGAGTTCGTCGAATTCACCGCGCCGAGCGCCGAAGGCATCGAGCAACTGCGTCAGTTGTTCACGGCCATGGGCTTTACCGAAACCGCCAAGCATCGTTCGAAGGAAGTCTGGCTGTTCCAGCAGAACGACATCAACATCGTCCTCAATGGCAGCCCTACCGGCCATGTCCGTGCCTTCGGCGAGAAACACGGGCCGAGTGCCTGCGCCATGGCGTTCCGCGTGAAGAATGCGGCTCAGGCGGCTGCCTACGTCGAGCAGCAGGGCGCCACGCTGGTCGGCAGTCACGCCAACTTCGGCGAACTGAACATCCCCTGTGTCGAGGGTATCGGCGGCTCCTTGCTGTACCTCGTGGATCGCTATGGCGACAAGAACATCTACGACGTCGACTTCGAGTACATCGAGGGCCGTAGCCCCAACGACAATGCTGTCGGCCTGCAGTGCATCGACCACCTGACCCACAACGTGCGTCGCGGCCAGATGGACGTGTGGTCCGGTTTCTACGAGCGCATCGCCAACTTCCGCGAGATTCGCTACTTCGATATCGAGGGCAAGCTCACCGGCCTGTTCTCCCGCGCCATGACCGCGCCTTGCGGCAAGATCCGCATCCCGATCAACGAGTCGGCCGACGACAAGTCGCAGATCGAGGAATTCATCCGCGAATACCATGGCGAGGGTATCCAGCACATCGCCCTGAGCACCGACGACATCTACGCCACCGTGCGCCAGTTGCGCGCCAATGGCGTGGACTTCATGACCACCCCGCAGACCTACTACGAGAAGGTCGACAGCCGCGTCGCCGGTCATGGCGAGCCACTGGACCAGCTGCGCGAGCTGAACCTGCTGATCGATGGCGCACCGGGCGATGACGGCATCCTGCTGCAGATCTTCACCAACACGGTGATCGGCCCGATCTTCTTCGAGATCATCCAGCGCAAGGGTAACCAGGGCTTCGGCGAGGGCAACTTCAAGGCGCTGTTCGAATCCATCGAAGAGGACCAGCTGCGGCGCGGCGTGATCAAGGCCGAGGAGTGATCCCATGAGCCGCAAATGGATCAGCTTTCCCCTGCGTGAGGGTGATTGTTCGCGGCAGGCGCATTGCGACCTGCCGCAGGACACCTACGAGCGCGAGATGGGCCGCGAGGGGTTCTTCGGCCCTACCGCGCACCTGCATCACAAGCATGCGCCGACGGGCTGGATCGACTGGGAAGGGCCGCTGCGCCCGCACGCCTTCGACTTCAACGAGGTGCCCAGCGAGCGAGACTGCCCGCTGGCTGCGCCGCTGACCCTGCACAATGCCGACGTCAAGTTGCGCGTCTGGCGTACCCACGGCGCCATGCGCCACCTGGTGCGCAACGCCGATGGCGACGAGCTGCTGTTCGTCCATGAAGGGGCCGGGCACCTGTATTGCGACTTCGGCCATCTGCCGTACCGTGACGGCGATTACCTGCTGATCCCGCGCGGTACCGCCTGGCGCATCGAGGCGAGCACGCCGAGCTACTTCCTGCTGATCGAGAACACCGACGGTGCCTACCAGCTGCCGGACAAGGGCCTGCTCGGTCCGCAGGCGATCTTCGACCCGGCGGTGCTGGAGCATCCGCACATCGACGATGCCTTCAAGGCGCAGCAGGACGAGAACACCTGGCAGATCCGCATCAAGCGGCGCGACCAGATCAGTACCGTGACCTATCCCTACAACCCGCTGGACGTGGTCGGCTGGCATGGCGACAACACCGTGGTGCGTCTCAACTGGCGCGACATACGCCCGCTGATCAGCCATCGCTACCACCTGCCTCCGTCGGTGCACACCACCTTCGTGGCCAACGGTTTCGTGATCTGCACCTTCACCCCACGCCCGGTGGAGTCCGATGCGGGCGCGCTCAAGGTGCCGTTCTTCCACAACAACGACGACTACGACGAGGTGCTGTTCTACCACCGTGGCAACTTCTTCAGCCGCGACAACATCGAGCAGGGCATGGTCACGCTGCACCCGTGCGGCTTCCCCCATGGCCCGCATCCCAAGGCGCTGAAGAAAAGCCAGGTGGATCCGGCGACCTTCATCGACGAGGTGGCGGTGATGATCGACACCCGTCGTGCGCTGGAGGTGGGCGAGGCCGCCGCAGCCGTGGACGTGCCCGAGTACGTCAATTCCTGGCGCGCGCCGGGTACCCAGGGTTAAGGGGCGGGCATCGATCGCCCCGCTCCCACGAGAGGGAGCGGGGCTGCCCGCACGCCAACAGACGAATAGGTAGCAAGCATGAAACTCGCATCACTGAATCAGGGTCGCGACGGTGTTCTCGTCGTGGTCTCCCGTGACCTGAGCCGCGCTGTGCGCGTGCCGCAGGTCGCCGCCACCCTGCAGGCCGCACTGGACGACTGGAACGCGCTGCGGCCCAGGCTGGAGGCGGTCTATCAGCGTCTCAACGACGGTATGGAGGAGGGCGCCTTCGCCTTCGACCAGGCGGCCTGTCACAGCCCGCTGCCGCGTGCCTACCACTGGGCCGATGGCAGTGCCTACGTCAATCACGTGGAGCTGGTACGCAAGGCCCGCGGCGCCGAGATGCCGGAAAGCTTCTGGCATGACCCGCTGATGTACCAGGGCGGTGCCGATGCCTTCATCCCACCGCACAGCCCGATTCGCCTGGCCGACGCAGCCTGGGGCATCGATCTGGAAGCCGAACTGGCGGTGGTCACCGACGACGTGCCGATGGGTGCCACGCCGGCCGAAGCGGCGGGCCACATCCGCCTGCTGATGCTGGTCAACGACGTGTCGCTGCGCAACCTGATCCCCGGCGAACTGGCCAAGGGCTTCGGTTTCTACCAGAGCAAGCCGTCGTCGAGCTTCTCGCCGGTGGCCGTGACCCCGGACGAACTGGGCGACAGCTGGAGGGATGGCAAGGTGCATCGGCCGCTGGTGTCGCACATCAACGGCGCGCTGTTCGGCCAGCCGAACGCCGGCGTGGACATGACCTTCAACTTCCCGACCCTGGTCGCCCATGCCGCCAAGACCCGTCCGCTGGGGGCCGGCAGCATCATCGGCTCGGGCACCGTGTCGAACTACGACCGCAGCGCCGGTTCTTCCTGCCTGGCGGAAAAACGCATGCTGGAGATCGTCGAACAGGGCGAGGCGAAGACGCCTTTCCTGGCCTTCGGTGACCGGGTGCGCATCGAGATGTTCGACGCCAGCGGCCAGACCATCTTCGGTGCCATCGATCAGGTGGTGGAGCGTTACGACGCCCGCTGATCCATCGGCGCGACTGCAGGAGCGGCTTTCGCCGCGATGTTCGGTTGAATCGCGGCTGCAGCCGCTCCCACGCAGGTTGCGTTTCGAAAGGAATTCGCAATGTTGAAACTCTATGGCTACTGGCGCTCCAGCGCCGCCTACCGCGTGCGTATCGCCCTCAATCTCAAGGGCCTGGCCTGCCAGCAGTTGCCGGTGCACCTGCTGCGTGACGGTGGCGAGCAGCATGCCGCCGAATACCGCGCACTGAACCCGCAGGGCCTGCTGCCGCTGCTGGTCGACGAACAGAATGGCGGCGTGCGCATCGCCCAGTCGCTGGCGATCCTCGAGTACCTGGAAGAGATCTTCCCGGTACCCTCGCTGTTGCCCGCCGATCCGGCCGAACGTGCGCAGGTCAGGGCGCTGGCCCTGCACATCGCCTGCGACGTGCATCCGCTGAACAACCTGCGCGTGCTGCAATACCTGGGCAACCAGCTGGGCGCCGACGACGCGGCGAAGAACGCCTGGTACCGGCACTGGGTCGCGCTGGGCCTGGCCGCGGTGGAGGAGGGGCTGGCGCCGTTCGATGGGCGCCTGTCGCTCGGCGCGCATCCGGGTTATCTGGAAGCCTGTCTGATCCCGCAGCTGTATAATGCGCGGCGTTTTAACTGTGACCTTGCCGCGTACCCACGCATTGTCGCCATGGCGGCGCGTTGCGAACCCCTGGAGGCCTTCCGACTGGCCGCCCCGGAGGTGCAGCCCGACGCTCAGTGACACCACCGGCTTTCATCCAAGCCTTGCATTCCGCCGTGCCACAAGCACGGCGGGTCCGATCCCGTCACAGATAAAAACAAACAGGTGACGCATGACTCGTGAAAAACCGAAGAATCTCTGGCTCTCGCGCTGGGGCTTCATCCTCGCAGCAACCGGCTCGGCCGTCGGCCTGGGCAATATCTGGAAATTCCCCTATATCACCGGTGAGTACGGCGGCGGTGCCTTCGTGCTGATGTACCTGGCGTGCATCCTGGCCATCGGCATTCCGGTGATGATGACCGAGATCGCCATCGGCCGGCGTGGCCGTGGCAGCCCCATCGACGCCATCGGCCGCGTGGTGCGCGAGAACAACGGCAGCCCGCTGTGGAAGGCCGTCGGCGGCATGTCCATGCTCGCCGGCTTCATGATCCTGTGTTTCTACGTGGTCGTCGCTGGCTGGGCCTTCGCCTACACCTGGAAGATGCTCGACGGCTCCCTGGCGGCCACCAGTGTGGAAGCGCTCGGTGGGGTGTTCGAGGCGCACAACGCCAACCCCTGGCAGCTGGGTGGCTGGAGCGTGCTGGTGGCGCTGCTGACCCTGTGGATCGTGGCCAAGGGCGTGCAGAAGGGCATCGAGAATGCGGTGCGCTGGATGATGCCGGGCCTGGCCCTGATGCTCATCGTGCTGGTCGGCTATGCCCTGACCAGCGGCAGCTTCAGCGCCGGCTTCGGTTTCCTGTTCCATTTCGATGCCTCGAAGATCACGGGCGAAGCGCTGCTGGCGGCGCTGGGCCATGCCTTCTTCACCCTGAGCCTGGCCTCCGGGGCGATCCTCACCTACGGCTCCTACATCCCTGACGGCCAGTCCATCGCCCGCACCACCTTCATGGTGGCCATCTGCGACACCTGCGTGGCGCTGCTCGCCGGCCTGGCGATCTTCCCGATCATCTTCGCCAACGGCATGAGCCCGAGTGCGGGCCCGGGGCTGATCTTCATGAGCCTGCCGCTGGCGTTCCAGCAGATGCCGTTCGGCACGGCCTTCGGCGTGCTGTTCTTCGCCATGGTGTCGATCGCTGCGCTGACCTCGGCGATCTCCATGATCGAGGCCACCGTGGCCTACCTGAACGAGAAGCACGGCGTCAGCCGCCTGCGTGCCGCGTTGGTGTCCGGGGCGGTGCTGCTGCTGATCAGCCTGCTGGCGATGCTGTCGTTCAACCTGCTGTCCGGCTGGACGCCGCTGGGCAAGAACTTCTTCGACTGGCTGGACTACCTGACCTCGCGCTGGATGATGCCCCTGGGCGGTATCTTCATGGTGATTCTCGCGGGCTATGCGCTGCGCGGCGAGATCATGCGCGATGAGCTCGACCTGCCGCCGGCCGGCTATGCGCTGTGGCTGTTCATGGTGCGCTACGTCAGCCCCGTGCTGATCATGGTGGTGTTCCTGCATGCGCTGGGCTGGCTGCTGTTCGACCCGGTCGCGCAGTGGTACTGGATCGCCGGTGCCATCGGCGCTCTGGCCGTGGTGGGTGAGGTATTGCGTCCACGCGTGATGCCGGTGCTTGCCGGCCGCTGAACACAGGCGGGTAGGGTGTCAGCCAAGGCGCAGCTTCTGATGGAGCTGCGCCTTTTTCATTTGCCGTATGGCGCGCGGCAGGGGGCGGGAAGTCGCCAGTTATACGGCGCCAGTAAGCGGATATTTGCCGAAATGCGCCTGCTGGCGAGCGGGCAGTGGCTATCCTCAGACTGTTCGTTTGGCCAATTGCCAGCACTCAAGCGGTGCCAGGTACCTGCCGATACGTTGTTCTCGGCATGGCACAGCAGTTGCCTGTTCAGTCGATCAGGTCGCACCCACGAGGTGCGGCTGCAATAAGAAGAACTGGAGCGACCCCCATATGTTCAAGCCTGCCGCGCGTCTGTTTGCCAACCTTGCCGTGGGCAAGAAACTCCTCATCGGTTTCGGCCTCGTGCTGCTGCTCACCGCCGCCATGACCGGCAGTGGTTATCTCGCTGTCCAGGCCGTGCTCCAGGGGCACGCGCAGGTCGGCCAGCTGGCGCAGGTCAATCAGGAAGTCCTCCAGGCGCGTCGTCTGGAGCGCAACTTCGCCATCGAGCAGAGCCCGGAGAGCGCCGAGCGTGTACGCGAGAGCCTGCGCAAGGTGCAGGGCATGCTCGAGCAACTGGCGCAGCAGAGCGTGGAAAGCAGCCGCGTACAGACCATGCAGCAGGCCACCGCCGAATACCTCAAGCAGTTCGACAACTACGTCGAACAGCAGGGCAAGGCGCGCGAGGCCCGCCAGGACATGCGCACCGCTGCCGCCGAGGCGCGCGACCAGTTCGAAGTGATCGAACTGGACATGTATGACGCCGTGCGCGAACTGCGCCTGCAAGGTGACCGGCTGCGCGGCAGCGATCCGCTGACCCTGGCGGAAACCGCCTCCGGCCTGAGCAAGCGCATGCTCGATCTGCGCGGCCAGGAAAGCCTCTACATCATCGACGGCTCACCCAAGGCGCTGGAGGAGTGGGAGTACGTCAGCGAAGACCTGCAGACCGTCGCCCGCAGCCTCACCGTCTGGCTCAACGACGATCAGAAGGCGGCCATCGACACCGCCTTGCAGGCACTGACCCTGTACCAGCGCTCCTTCCTCTACTACCAGCAGCTGCGCGAACAGAACCATACGACCGAGAAGGCCATGATCGAGCGCGCGCGCTCGGTGGTCGACCTGGCCGAGTCGGCCCAGGTCAGCGCTGAGCAGAGCATGCTCGGTGGCAGCCAGCGCGCCTTGCTGATGCTCGGCGTCATGGGCGCTGCGGCCATCGTGCTGGGTATCTGTGCCGCTTTGCTGATCACCCGCCTGATCGTCGGCCCGCTGCGCCAGAGCGTGAGCTTCGCCCAGCGTATCGCCTCCGGTGACCTCAGCCAGGACATCCCGCAGGACCGCCGCGACGAGGTTGGGCAACTGCTCGCGGCGATGCAGGACATGACCCTGAGCCTGCGCAATCTGGTGGGCCGCATCGGCGGTGGCGTCGGGCAGATCGCTGCAGCGGCCGATCAGCTGTCGGCGATCACCGCGCAGACCAGCGCCGGTGTGCAGACGCAGAAGCTGGAAACCGAGCAGACCGCCACGGCCATGCACCAGATGGCTGCCACCGTACAGGAAGTGGCGCAGAACGCCGAGCAGGCCTCGCTGGCCGCGCGCGACGCGGACCTGGAGGCGCAGCAGGGCAATCGCGTGGTGCAGCAGGCCGTCGAGCAGATCGACAGCCTGGCCGGTGAAGTGGAGCACTCCGCTGAGGCCATCGCCGCGCTGAACAAGGAGAGCGCACGCATCGGCAGCGTGCTGGAGGTGATCCGCAACGTCGCCGAGCAGACCAACCTGCTGGCGCTCAATGCCGCCATTGAGGCGGCGCGTGCCGGCGAGCAGGGGCGCGGCTTCGCGGTGGTCGCCGATGAGGTACGGGCGCTGGCCAAGCGTGCGCAGGACAGCACCGAGGAAATCGAGACCCTGATCGCCAGCCTGCAGCGCATGGCCAAGGACGCCGTGCAGCAGATGGACAGCAGCCGCGACCTGACCCGCCGCACCGTGGAGCTGGCCGGCGAGGCGGGGGATGCCCTGGGGCGCATCACGCAGGCGGTCAGCACCATCGAGCAGATGAACCAGCAGATCGCCGCAGCTGCCGAAGAGCAGAGCGCGGTGGCCGAGGCGATCAACGAGAGCGTCACCCGGGTGCGCGACATCGGCGAGCAGAGCGCCACGGCGACCGAGCAGACCGCTTCCTCCAGTGCCGAGCTGGCGCGCCTGGGCGTGGAACTGCAGGGACTGGTCGGGCAGTTCCGTACCTGAGTGACCCGCTTGCGGCTGCCTGATCAGGCGGCCGGGCTGAAGCGCTGGCCCGATATCGCCGGGTGATAGAGCGGCTGGACCTTGTTGCCGGCAGGGTCCAGCAGGTGAAAGCTGCGCGCGCCGTCGCCATGCTCGAACGGGCTGTCCAGCAGCGTCACGCCGCAGGCCTTGAGGTAGTGGTACCAGGCATCCAGCTCCTCGACGCTGTCGACGATGAACCCGTAATGATCGACCAGTGGCACGCCATGGCTCTCGGCGTAGGCGCGGCCGAGCGAAAGGTTGTCGTTGCCACAGGTCAGGTAGACCAGGTCCTCGTTGGCGCGGTGCAGCACTTGCATGCCCAGCACATCCACATAGAAACGCTCGCAGGCTTCCAGGTTGGGTACCAGCAGGGCCAGATGGCGCAGGCCATTGAGGCGGGACGGGCGTTCGAGCATTTCTTTGTACTCCATTATGTATACAATAATTCTTCAAATATAAAACATATTGGAGGGTGCAGTGTACGTGCTATTGCTCAAGACCAGACTCAAGCCTGGCCGGTTCGACACGTTCATGTCTGCCATGCAGGTCAACGCCACCGCCTCGGTACGTGATGAGCCGGGCTGCCTGACCTTCGACCTGATGCGTGACCGCAGCGATCCCGATCTGGTCTGGCTGTACGAGGTGTATGTCGACGAGGCGGCTTTCGAGGCGCATACGCACACTGCGCATTTCCTGGCCAGCCGCCCGCTGGTGGAGCCACTGATCGAGCGTCAGGACGCTATCGAGGCCGATATGCTGGCGCTCAATCCGTCGCGCTGAAGGGCGCACGGCCAGCCGCGGGCGTCATGCGCAGCGCGGCCGCCGGCACAGCCTTCAGCCCAGGTGAAAACCGCCGTCGATGGGGATGACCGTACCGGTCATGTAGGCACCTGCGCTGCCGGCCAGGGTCAGGGCCAGGGCGGCCATCTCCTCCTCACGGCCCCAGCGCTGCATCGGAATCACGGCGGTATCGGCGGCCAGGGCGGCTTCATCCTCGGCGATGAAGCGGGTCATCTTGCTCGGGAAGCGCCCCGGAGCGATCACGTTGACGTTGATATGCTCGCTCACCAGTTCCTTGGCCAGCATGCGTGACAGCTGATGCAGGGCGGCTTTGCTCGGTCCGTAGGCATAGGCCTGTTCGCCCATGGCGCTGATGCCGGCCACCGAACCGATGTTGATCACCCGCGCCGGGCACGCTGCCGAGCCAGCCTCGCGCAGCAGGGGCAGCATCTGCTGGATGCAGCCGAACACCGAGGTAACGTTGAGCTGCATGACCTTCTCCCAGCCCTTGGCCGGGTAGCTCTCCAGCGGCGCGCCCCAGGTGGTGCCGGCATTGTTGACCAGGATATCCAGACGCTGGATGCGTTCGCCCAGCTCCCGCGCCAGCGCCTGCACGCCTTCTTCGCTGGCCAGGTTGGCGGCGATGCCGGTGCACTGGCCGAGCTGCGACAGCTCGGCGGCGGTCTGTGCGCAGGCCTCGCCGTCACGTGCGCAGACATAGACATGGGCGCCGGCTTCGACGAAGGCCTTGGCGATCATCAGGCCGATGCCGCGGGTGCCGCCGGTGACCAGGGCGGTACGCCCGGCAAGAGAAAAGTACGGATGCATGAAAAGGCCTCGCAGGATATTGAGGCCTTCACCCTAGGGCGTTGCAGCAGGTAAAGCAGGCATCATTGCCAACCGAAATGCCTGCTCATGTGTCTGATCAGGTCGTGGCCGTCTGCACATCGAGTACCCGAATTCGCCCCGGCTCCGGGTAGTGCCAGTGCACGTCCAGGTCCCAGAAACGCGCGCCGTAGCGCCGGTCCGGCTGGGGTTGCTGGTAGGCCGGGCGCGGGTCCTGGGCCAGGCACTGTTCGATCAGCTGCACCAGGGGTTGGCCAAGGCGCAGGGCCTGCTGCTGTGCCTGCTGCAGGGCGGCGTCCTGCCAGTCCACCGGAATCAGTGGCGGTGGCGCGTCGGCCATGCCGTTGTGCGCCTCGGCCACGCTGTCGGCGTAGGGCACGTAGGGCTTGATATCCAGCACCGGTGTGCCGTCGAGCAGGTCGATGCCGGACAGGTGCAGGCGCCCTGGTTCGACCCGCTCCAGGCGCACCACCGACTGACCGATACCATTCGGGCGGTGGGTGGCGCGGGTGCTGAACACACCCACCGACTGGTTGCCGCCCAGGCGCGGTGGGCGCACCTTCAGGCGCGGCTTGTCTTCCAGTGCCTGGTGAAAGAGAAACAGCAGCCAGACATGACTGACCTGTTCCAGCCCCTGCACGGCATCACCCTGATCGAAGGGCGGCAGCAGCTCCAGCACGCCGCGCGCAGCGGGGGCCAGATGCGGTTGGCGCGGGATGGCAAACTTTTCCTTGAAGCAGGAGTGGACGATACCGACTGGGGAAACCAGATGCTGCATGGCCCGACTCTCAGCGCCTGCTGACCGGGGCGTCGTATGCCACCCGGCAGCCCGCATCGCGGAACGGCCCGGTGAAGCGGATCCAGCCTTCGCCCGGGCTGGTCTGGGCGCAGGTCAGGTGGCCGTCGCTCTTGCTCTGCCAGAGGAAGAACGGCGCTGGCGCAGCGAAGCCGGGCAGGCTCAGGGCGAGCAGGGCGGTGAGGAGCAGGGTACGCATGATGGTGGTCTCCAGAGCGTGATGGGCACAGCCTAACACGGCCTCAGAAGCGTTCCTTGTCGCCCAGGTAACGCCATTGCCCGAGCGGCAGCTTGGCCATCGGCACGCCGCCGATGCGGATGCGCTTCATCTCCCGTACCTGCAGGCCAAGCGCGGTGCACAGCGTGCGCAGCAGATCCGGCGCCGGGTTCTTCAGGGCGAAGCGCAGGCGTTGCTCGCTCTGCCAGCTGGCCTTGCACGGCGGGTATTGCACGCCCTTGTGCAGCAGGCCTTTCTTCAGGCGTTCCAGGCCGTTGGCGGGCATCTCGCCGCTGACCTCGACCAGGTATTCCTGTTCCAGCCTGGCGCCGTCCTCGCGCAGCTTGCGCTGGGCACGCCAGTCCTGGCTGAGCACTACCAGGCCGCTGGCGCCGTTCTGCAGAGGCAGGCTCTGTTCCTGGCGCAGGAAGTGACCGTGCAGGATGCGCTGGGCATGCGGGTCGTCCGCCCAGTGCTGGGCGGCACCGAGCTGGTGTTGCAGTGCGGCGGCGCTGCTACCGGCCGGCACATGTAGCAGCAGGCTGACCGGGTCGACCGGATCGAGGCTGGCACCGGGCAGCAGTTCCACCCGCTGCTGCTCGTCCACCTTGTGTTGCGGCGCCTCGATCACCTGGCCGTCGACGCTGACCCAGCCGCCGGTGATGTACAGGTCGGCTTCGCGGCGCGAGCAGCCGAACAGTTCGATGACGCGTTTGGACAGACGGGTGGGTTCGCTCATGGCTGGTCTCGGACAGGCAAATGGGGGGTAGAAAGAACAAGCCCCGCCGAGGCGGGGCTTGCAGGCAGGAGGCTCAGACCAGCTCGCCCCACATGTCGTATTCATCGGCATCGACGATGCGCACGCGCACCTTGTCTCCGGGCTTCACGTTGGTGGCGTCGATGAACACGCTGCCGTCGATTTCCGGAGCGTCGGCCCAGGAACGGGCGACGGCGCCTTCGCCGTCCACTTCGTCGACCAGCACGTCCATCTCCAGGCCGATCTTGGCCTGCAGGCGTGCCGAGCTGATGGCCTGCTGGTGCGCCATGAAGCGCTCCCAGCGTTCCTGCTTGACGTCGTCCGGCACCGGCTCCAGGCCCAGGTCGTTGGCCGGGGCGCCTTCCACCGGCGAGTACTGGAAGCAGCCGACGCGGTCGAGCTGGGCTTCGCTCAGCCAGTCGAGCAGGTACTGGAAGTCTTCCTCGGTCTCGCCGGGGAAGCCGACGATGAAGGTGGAGCGGATGGTCAGCTCGGGGCAGATCTCGCGCCACTTCTTGATACGGGCCAGGGTCTTGTCTTCGAAGGCCGGGCGCTTCATCGACTTGAGCACTTTCGGGCTGGCGTGCTGGAAAGGAATGTCGAGGTAGGGCAACAGCTTGCCGGCCGCCATCAGCGGGATCACGTCGTCAACGTTGGGGTAGGGGTAGACGTAGTGCAGGCGCACCCATACACCCATGGCCGACAGGGCCTCGCACAGTTCGAGCATGCGGGTCTTGACCGGCTGCCCGTTCCAGAAGTCCAGCTTGTACTTCAGGTCCACGCCGTAGGCGCTGGTGTCCTGGCTGATCACCAGCAGCTCCTTCACGCCGGCCTTGACCAGGCGCTCGGCTTCGCTGAGCACGTCGCCGACCGGGCGGCTGACCAGCTTGCCGCGCATCGACGGGATGATGCAGAAGCTGCAACTGTGGTTGCAGCCTTCGGAAATCTTCAGGTACGCATAATGACGCGGTGTCAGCTTGATGCCCTGCGGCGGCACCAGATCGATCAGCGGGTTGTGCTCGGTTTTCGGTGGAATCACCTCGTGCACCGCACTGACCACCTGCTCGTACTGCTGCGGGCCGGTCACGGCCAGCACGCTGGGATGCACGTCACGGATGCTGTTCTCGGCCACGCCCATGCAGCCGGTGACGATCACCTTGCCGTTCTCGGCGATCGCCTCGCCGATGGCATCCAGGGATTCGGCCTTGGCGCTGTCGATGAAGCCGCAGGTGTTGACCACCACCACGTCGGCATCCTGGTAGGTCGGCACGATCTCGTAACCTTCCATGCGCAGCTGGGTCAGGATGCGTTCGGAGTCGACGGTCGCCTTGGGGCAGCCAAGAGAGACGAAACCGACTTTGGGTCTGGCGGTGGACATGCGGGCTAACCTCTACGGGCGCCTGCGGGCGCCTCTGATCAAAAAGTGCGCAATTCTAGCGGCGCTCAGGGCGCTTGACCAGAGGCGTCTTCACCTCAATTGCGTCCGGGCAGCATGCGGGTCAGGGTGTTGTCGCGCATCACATAGTGATGGTATAGACCCGCGACGGCATGCAGGCCGATCAGCCAGTAGCCGGCGGTGCCGGCCAGCTCGTGCAGCTCCTTGATCTGCCCGGCCAGTGCCTTGTCCGGGCCGATCAGTGCGGGAAGCTCGAGGCCGAAGAAGGGGATGGGTTTGCCGGCGGCGCTGAGGATCAGCCAGCCGGCCAGCGGTGCGCCGATCATCAGGGCGTACAGCGCCAGGTGCATCAGCTTCGCGGCCAGCGCCTGCCAGGATGGCTGCGGCGGTACGATCGCCGGCGTGCTGCCCAGGGCCCGAGCCAGCAGGCGCAGCCAGACCAGAGCGAGAACGCCGAGACCGAGCATGAAGTGCCATTGCTTGAGCAGTTCGCGGGTATCGCTGCCCTTGGGAAAGTTGCCCTTGAGTTCGATGCAGGCGTAGACGGCGGCGATCAGGATCAGCATCAGCCAGTGCAGGCCAATGGACAGGCTTCCATAGCGTGGTGGGGTGTTCTTCCAGTTCATTCAGGCTTTCCTCGGTCAATGTCCTGCGTCTGTGGCAGGTACGCCAAGAATAGGCCGATAGCCTTAAGCGAAGCTGAGGGAGGTCAATGACACGGAAACGAAAAAGGCCACTCGATGAGTGGCCTTTTTCTGAAGGTGGTTGCGGGAGCAGGATTTGAACCTACGACCTTCGGGTTATGAGCCCGACGAGCTACCAGACTGCTCCATCCCGCGCCGGCAATTCTACGCTTGCTTGAGAGGTTGTCAATCGATTTGTTGCTTTTGATCGAAAAAGTTAATTTTTCGCCAAAGCAAAAAGGCCACTCATTGAGTGGCCTTTTCGTGAAGCTGGTTGCGGGAGCAGGATTTGAACCTACGACCTTCGGGTTATGAGCCCGACGAGCTACCAGACTGCTCCATCCCGCGTCTGTGGGGCGGCATTCTACCGGCAGATATCTTCCTGTCAACCGCTATTTGCTAGAAAACTGTTTTCAACTCAGATGCTTAGCGTCAAACGCTCGTTGGGCTTCAGGGTTCCAGGCCAGGCTGGGCAAGGCCGCGAGGCGGGTTTGCGTAGTGGTGCGTCACTGCTGTACACGTCTCCTATTTTGCCCCACCTAGCGCCGCTGGTTGAGTGACCAATCTGATAGCAGAGCCTGCTACAGCCTGTCTCTGCGTCAATCGTTCTCATCTTCGAAGCGATTTGGCATTACAAAGCCTGGACGACCATTAGGTTGAATCTGCTGTCGTAGAGAAACCACCTACAGCGCGAGGAGCTTTTCGCTGGCTACTCAGGAATGCTGTGAACCAATTCGCTGGTGGATACGACTTAGAAATCCGACCTCGAAGGCACGCCTTTCTAGAGCGCAAGGTAGGAGATCGCGCTCGGCAATCATGATCGCCCAGAGCCAGCCGCCTCGGGCGTTGTCAAGCCAGGTCTGTGCCAGTTTTGCACCTTGGTTGAATGCTTCCCTGCACTCCGTAGTCCAAATGATTTCAACACCTGGGAGGTCTTCGTGAGGTGGCAGATAGGTCATTGCACTCTTGCTCATCTCGCACCTCCTCGTGCCTCGGATAAAGCTCGGCGATAGAGCACGACCATTTCATTTAGCAACTCCAAAGCAGCGTAAGCGGCGACTCGCACGCGCAGGTCTGTTGGCTGCAAACCGTCTGCCTCGGCCAACTGATCCAATAAATTGCTGAGCATTTCACCGCGTCGTTCAGCTGCTGCTTCAGAGGCTAAGGGGGAACGTTCTGATTCACGCAGCGGGCTTCGCCGCATCGGAAAAGGTACAACACCGGATTCGAACTCAGCCATGGTTCACCTCAACATCGGAGGTGGACAGTAAGACCTGAAGCCCAAGGCGGAGCTCTTGGGTAAAAAGGGGATAGCGCATTTTCCTTATGCTCCTCAGACGATTAAGGAGCCGTCACCCGCCGTTGTCACTCGGCTATGGGTGGCGGACCGTGCGGGGGTGACAAACCGGCGTCCGAGGGAACCGGCCAGGCAAAAGCCTGCCCCACACGGTCCACCATAGAAATTAAGTAACCATGCACTTGGAGTGCTGGCTACTTAGGCTATGGCGCTACCGCGCCTCGAACGATTCGGGTTGTCACACCCGGTCGTGGGATTGACCACGACGGCCGAACTCTAGCCTGCAGGTTTCAGGATGGCAACCAGGCATGGTCTGGTTTGGATTGTGGTCATTTGCTTACAACGGAGACCCCATCATCAGGCTGAGCGAGTTGGTCAGCTGAATTGGTTGTCGAGAGTGGTCGGCAAGACTGCCAGGTCGCGTTGTTTCTTTCTACTGCTTACTGGTTGAGCAATACC
Organism: Ectopseudomonas khazarica; assembly: GCF_004521985.1. Lineage (GTDB taxonomy): Bacteria > Pseudomonadota > Gammaproteobacteria > Pseudomonadales > Pseudomonadaceae > Aquipseudomonas > Aquipseudomonas khazarica. The sequence goes on along the minus strand of NZ_SBHZ01000029.1, from coordinate 7,276 downwards.
TATGACGGTCTCGGTGCATAACGTCTGGTAGAACACCTCTAAGGTATTCAGCGGAGCAATATTCAGCTGTCGTCTTTCATGGGGGCATGCACGTAAAATCGACGCCCTATGAGCCAGCGAAAAATTATCCACGTCGACTGCGACTGCTTCTATGCGGCAATCGAGATGCGCGACGACCCGAGCCTGGCCAGCCGCCCGCTGGCGGTGGGCGGTTCTGCGGATCGGCGTGGGGTGATCGCCACCTGCAACTACGAGGCGCGGGCGTATGGCGTGCGCTCGGCGATGTCCTCGCGGCATGCGCTGAAGCTGTGTCCTGACCTGCTGATCGTCAAACCACGTTTCGAGGCCTATCGCGCGGTTTCCCGCGAAATCCACGCCATCTTCCGCCAGTTCACCGATCTGATCGAGCCGCTGTCGCTGGACGAGGCCTACCTCGATGTCAGCGACTCGCCGCATTTTTCCGGCAGTGCCACGCGTATCGCTCAGGAAATCCGTCGGCGCGTGGCGCAGGAGCTGCACATCACCGTATCGGCGGGCGTGGCGCCGAACAAGTTCCTGGCCAAGATCGCCAGTGACTGGCGCAAGCCCAACGGGCTGTTCGTCATCACGCCGGATCAGGTCGACGACTTCGTCGCCGAGTTGCCGGTGAACAAGCTGCACGGGGTCGGCAAGGTCACGGCGGACAAGCTGACGCGTCTGGGCATCCGTACCTGCATGGACCTGCGCGACTGGAACAAGCTGGCGCTGGTGCGTGAGTTCGGCAGTTTCGGCGAGCGCCTGTGGCGCCTGGCGCATGGCATCGACGAGCGCGCCGTGCAGGTGGACAGCCGACGCCAGTCATTGAGCGTCGAGCACACCTTCGATCAGGACCTGCCGGACCTGGAGAGTTGCCTGCAGAGGTTGCCGGCGCTGCTCGAGGAAATGCGCGGTCGCCTGCTGCGTCTGGATGCCAGCTATCGGCCGGACAAGCCCTTCGTCAAGGTCAAGTTCCATGACTTCACCCAGACCACCCTGGAGCAGGCGGGCGCCAGCCTCGATCTGGACAGTTACCGGCTGCTGCTGAGCAACGCCTTCGCCCGGGGCGAAAGGCCCGTACGTCTGCTTGGGGTCGGCGTTCGCCTGCACGACATGCGTGGGCGCCAGGAACAGCTGGATCTGTTCGCCTGACAGGAAGCGGGGCGCTCAGCGACAACGGCGTTGTCGCTGAGCGCCGTCTAAAGTGGTCTCACTCGGCCCAGAGGCGGATCGGCTTGCCGCTGGCCGGCCACAGTTGCAGCTGGCCGATGGCGTTGAAGTCCCAGCGCTGCACCTGGCCCAATGCGGCAAGGAAGCGCTGCTCCTGCTCCATCAGGGCCGGGGCGCATAGCTTGCGCGTGCTGCCGGGGGCCTCGAAGCGCAGGTGTTCGCCAGCCAGCGTGTAACCGGCGAACCAGTGGTTGCAGCCCGCGTTGCCGTGGGCACGACCGTCGGCGGCGAAGGTGATGGTCAGGTGGCTGCGGTCGATCAGCGGGCGTTCACCGATCCATTCGACGCGGTAGCTGTGCTCGGTTTCCAGTTGCGGTGCATCGCTGGCGCAACCGACCAGCGTCGTTGTCAGCAGGGCGAGGGGCAGGGCGCGGTGCATGGTCAGGCTTCCTGGCAGGTGCGGCACAGATGACGGCCGGCGTCGTTGCGCCAGCCCAGTTCGGCGATGCGCGCCTCGGCAGCCGGGGCCTGGGCGGCCTTGCCAAGTGCCGCGTCGACGGCGAATTCGAAATCCAGCTGCTTGCCGCAGCCATCGCAGTTGACCTGCCAGTTGTGAATGGCCAGCTCCTTGAACTGCGGGCCTTTGCACACGGCCAGCCATTGGCCGGGCGGATTGATCAGGTGACGGACCTTCTCCACCTGCAGGCGCATGTGCAGGTCACGGCTGCCCTTGAGGGTGACCAGCAGGACGTCGTTGGCCTGGATCGAGCCGCCGTTGCCGGTGACCTGGTAGCGGCCCGGCGCCAGCGCGCGGCATTCGGTGAGGGTGTGTTGCGGGTTGAGCAGGGTGTAGCGGAAATCGTGTTCGGCCATGGGTCCTCCGGATCAGCCGGCATGCTATCACGCGCCGGCCTTGACCTCATTGCCCGGCGTGCCCGCGACCCAGGCGGCGATGTTGTCCAGCGTGGTGCGGGCGATGGCGCCGAGCGCTTCGCGGGTCAGAAAGGCCTGATGCGCGGTGATGATGACGTTGGGGAAGGTCAGCAGCCGGGCCAGGGTGTCGTCCTGCAGCGGGCGGTCGGAGTGATCCTCGAAGAACAGCTCAGATTCCTCTTCATAGACATCCAGCCCCAGGTAGCCGAGCTGGCCGCTCTTCAGCGCGGCGATCAGCGCGGGTGCGTCGACCAGCGCACCACGGCCGGTATTGATCAGCATCACGCCGGGTTTCATCTGTGCCAGGCGGGCGCTGTCGATCAGGTGGTGGCTGGCCTCGGTCAGCGGGCAGTGCAGGCTGAGGATGTCGCTGCTGGCGATCACTTCATCGAGCGTGGCCTGACGGGCGCCGAGTGCTTCGAGCCCGGCCAGCGGGTAGGGGTCGTAGATCAGTACCTGGCAGCCGAAGCCGTGCATGATGCGGGCGAAGGCCTGGCCGATCTTGCCGCCTCCGACCACGCCCACGGTCTTGCCGTGGAGGTCGAAGCCGGTCAGCCCATGCAGGGAGAAATCACCTTCGCGGGTACGGTTGAAGGCGCGATGGATGCGCCGGTTCAGGGCCAGCACCAGGGCAACGGCGTGTTCGGCCACCGCGTGCGGCGAATAGGCCGGTACCCGCACCACCGGCAGCCCCAGGCGTTGCGCTGCCTGCAGGTCGACATGGTTGTAGCCGGCCGAACGCAGGGCGATCAGGCGTGTGCCCTGGGCGGCCAGGCGCTCCAGCACCGGGGCGGACAGCTCGTCGTTGATGAAGGCGCAGACCACCTCGCTGCCAGCGGCCAGCGCAGAGCTGTCCAGGGTCAGGCGCGCCTCGTGAAAGTGCAGCTGCCAGTCGGATGGCGCGCCGGCCGCGAGGAAGGATTCCCGGTCGTAGGGCTTGCTGCTGAACAGGCAGATACGCATGGCGGTTCCTCAGGCACTCTGCGCCGCGGCTTCGGTCAGGCGGGAAATGGCGGCATCCAGCTCGTCCAGGGCCTGCTGCGCTTCCGGGTCATCCTGTTTCAGCAGCGTCTCGCTACGCTGGCAGGCCGCGCGCAGTTGCGGCACGCCGCAGTAGCGTGTCGCGCCGTGCAGGCGGTGCACGCGTTCGATCAGCGCCGTGCGCTCGCCGGCCTCCCGGGCCTGGCGGATGGCCTGGCGATCACCCGGCAGGCCGGCCAGCAGCATGCTCAGCATGTCTGCGGCCAGGTCGGCCTTGCCAGCGGCCAGGCGCAGCCCTTCTTCGGCGTCGAGCACCTTGCTCTGGGATTGCGCCGGCGCCGGCGGGGCGGCCTTGCTGGCCGGCTGGTTGCGCAGGTTCAGGCCGGTCCATTTCAGCACCACCTGGGCCAACTGGCGTTCGTTGATCGGCTTGGTCAGGTAGTCGTCCATGCCGCTCTGCAGCAGGGCGCGTTTTTCGTTGGCCAGGGCATGGGCGGTCAGGGCGATGATCGGGGTGGCGCTGTGCCCCTGTTCGTTCTCCCAGTAGCGGATGGCTTCCGTGGCCTCGCGGCCGTCCATGCCGGGCATCTGCACGTCCATGAACACCAGGTCGAAATTACCGTGCTTGACCGCATCGATCGCCGCGTAGCCGCTGTCCACCGCCGTGACCTGAGCGCCCATGTCATCGAGCAGGGTGCGCACCAGCAGCAGGTTGGCCGGGTTGTCGTCGACGCAGAGGATGTGCGGCCGGCGCGTGTCGTTGACCAGCAGCGGTTCGTTGAGCGGGCGCTGCGGGTTGACCAGTTCGACCAGCGCCTTGTGCAGCTTGCGCGTGCAGGGCGGCTTGGCCTGCAACTGGGTGTAGGCATCCGGCAGCGTGCTGTGGAAGGTCCCCAGCTCGGTGGTCGGGCAGAGCACCAGGGCCTTGCAGCCAAGGCGGTCGAGTTCCTGGATGCGCTGGCCGAGGGTGTCGGGTGGCATCTGCCCGGCAGTGATGCCCAGGACGGCCAGGGTCAGCGGTCGCGTCTGATGCTGCTGGGTGCTGACGGCATCGAACAGCGCGCCGGCATCGGCGAAGCTCTCCACTTCCAGGCCGCAGTCCTCCAGCTGGTGGGCCAGGGCCTGACGCGCCAGTTCATGGCTTTCGAGAATGGCCACGCGATGACCGAGCAGCGCGGTGCGGGGCAGGTCCTCGGCATCGTCGCGTGCCTTGGGCAGTGCCAGGCTGATCCAGAACTCCGAGCCTTCGCCCGGGGTGCTGTCGACGCCGATCTCGCCGCCCATCTGTTCGATCAGGCGCTTGGATATCACCAGGCCGAGGCCGGTACCGCCGGTCTGCCGGGTCAGCGAGTTGTCGGCCTGGCTGAAGGCCTGGAACAGCGCGCGCAGCTCCTCGTCCGACAGGCCGATGCCGGTGTCCATCACGCTGATGCGCAGTTGCGCGCTGTCGGGGCTTTCGTCCTCGACCATCGCGCGCATGACGATGGTGCCTTCGCGGGTGAACTTGATCGCGTTGCTGACCAGGTTGGTGAGCACCTGCTTGAGGCGCTGCGGGTCGCCGCGCAGGGCCAGCGGGGTGTCGCGATAGATCAGGCTGACCAGCTCCAGCTGCTTCTCGTGGGCGGCGGGCGCGAGGATGGTCAGGGTGTCCTGGAGCAAATCGCGCAGATTGAAGGGAATCGACTCCAGCGCCAGTTTGCCCGCCTCGATCTTGGAGAAGTCGAGGACCTCGTTGATGATGCCGAGCAGGCTGTCGGCGGACTTCTCGATGGTCGTCAGGTAGTCCTGCTGGCGCGGACTGAGTTCGCTTTTCTGCAGCAGGTTGGTGAAACCCAGGATGCCGTTGAGCGGCGTGCGGATCTCGTGGCTCATGTTGGCGAGGAATTCCGACTTGATACGGCTGGCTTCCAGCGCCTCCTTGCGGGCGAAGTCCAGTTCGATGTTCTGGATCTCGATGGTCTCCAGGTTCTGCCGGACGTCTTCGGTGGCCTGTTCGATGCTGTGCTGCAGCTCTTCCTGGGCATTTTGCAGGGCTTCGGCCATGCGGTTGATGCCGGCTGCCAGCTCGTCCATCTCGTGGCTGCCCAGTGGCGGCAGGCGGGTTTCCAGGTTGCCGTCCTTGAGCTGGGCGACACCGGCCTTGATCGCACGCAGCGGTTCATTGATGGTGCGGCTCATGCGCAGGGCGAGCAGGGCGGTGACGGCCAGGCCGCCGACGATCAGCAGCAGGCTGGCGAACAGGCTGCGGTAGCCGCTGAGCAGCGTGCCCTGATGCGACAGCTCCAGTTCCACCCAGCCGAGCAGCTGCGGAGGCTTTTCCGTTTCGCTCACGTCGCTGAGCACCAGGTGCTGGTCGTAGACCGGAAGCAGGAACCGCGTGGCGTCCTGACCGCTGAGCAGGCTGATCTCGGTCTGGCTGTCGGGGGCGGGGTTGAGCATGCTGGGGCCGGCATGCGCCAGGGGCGTGCGCTCCGGTGCGAGGAAGCTGACCACGCGCACGTCGGGGTGGTCCAGCGCCTGCTGGGCGATGCGCTCGAGCAGGGCCTTGTTCTGTTGTTGCAGGGCCGGTGCGGCCAACGGCGCCAGGTGTTCGACCAGCATCTCGCCACGCTGCAGCAGTTGCGCCTGCAGGTTGGACAGCTGCACCCAGGTGAAATAGCCGCCCAGGACCAGAGCCAGCAGGCTGGTGGGAAGCAGGGTGAGCAGCAGTACACGCCCTTTGATGCCGAGATCCTTGAACACGATGTCTCTCCGTAATGACATCCGCGCAGTGTAGCGATTCGGCGCGACGGAATCTTCAGGTGAGCGGTTGTCGTTTAGGAGGTAGAATTATTCTCATTTTATTCCGTGGTCCCCGATGATGGCTCATTCTCCCGTGTCTGCCCGCATTCTCGCCGTCGAAGATGACCCTCTGCTGGCCAGCCACCTGCAGGCCGACCTGATGCGCCGCGGCTATGAGGTGACCCTCAGCCACGATGGCAGCGAGGGGCTGAGCCTGGCCGAGCGCGAGGACTTCGACCTGGTGCTGATGGACATCATGCTGCCGGGCACCAACGGCCTGGAGGCCCTGCAGCGTTTGCGCCAGCGTCGCCGGGTGCCGGTGTTGCTGATGTCGGCGCTGGGCGACGAGCAGAACCGCATCGCCGGCTTCAGCCAGGGGGCGGACGACTATTTGCCCAAGCCCTTCAGCCTGGGTGAGCTGAGCGTGCGGATCGAAGCGATCCTGCGCCGCGTGGCCTACGAACGGCACGAGCAGCAGGCCCCCAGGAGCGACGAGGGGCTGAGCTTCGACGAGGGGCGCAGTGATGTCTCGCATGCCGGGCAGTGGGCCGGGCTGACGCCCAGCGAGTACCGGGTGCTGGAACTGCTCTGGCGCAACCGCGAGGAAGTCCTGAGCAAACCCTTCCTCTATCAGCAGGCGTTGCGTCGCGCCTATGCCCAGCATGATCGCAGCCTGGACATGCATGTCAGCCACGTGCGCCGCAAGCTGCAGGCCATCGGCTATGCCGATGCGCGGGTGGACACCGCCTGGGGCAAGGGCTACGTGATGGTGCAGGTCAGCCCATGAGCCTGCCGGGGCGGCACTCGCTGCTGTGGAAACTGAGCGGTGCACTGGCGCTGTTCTGCCTGTTGCTGGTCAGCCTGCATGTCGATATCGGTCGCCTCCTGCTGCAGAACACTTCCTACCTGTCTGACTCGACCAAGGCGGTGCTCGGCGATTACGCGCACGCCGCCGAGCGTGCCTGGCGTGAAGACGGGGCCGAGGGCGTCGATGGTTTTCTGCGGGCATTGCGCGAACGCGAGCAGGTCTGGGCGGTGGTGGTCGACGCCGAGCTGCGTTCGCTGTCCTCGCAGCCGCTGGACGGGGAGGCGCGGCAGCGCCTGGATTTCGTGCGGGCGCTGGATTTCTCCGTCGGACGTCCCGGGGGCACACCGGCGTTTTCCATTCCGTTCAGCGACGACCAGGCGCGCCTGATCATGGAGCTGCCGCAGCGTCTGAACCCACGTCGCTACAACGACATCTGGGAAGTCCTGCTGCAGCGGGTGCTACCGGCCGTGCTCGCGGTATTGCTCGGCCTGCTGTTGTACCGCGTGCTGATCGCGCCGCTGGCGATCCTGCGCCGCCAGGCGGTGGCACTGAGTGCCGGCGACCTGGAGGCCCGGGTGGGTCCCGGGG
>NZ_SBHZ01000028.1 GCF_004521985.1 Ectopseudomonas khazarica | reverse complement strand
CACCTCCAGGGTGCAGGCGCTCTTGTCCACGAGGAAGCTGAACAGGCGGATCACCGGGTACACGGTCGGTCGTCCGCCGACGATGCCGGTCAGGCCGGGGGCCATGCCGGTGGCGGCCTGGGCGATCTCGCGGGAGAACAGCAGCAGTGCTTCTTTCCTGGCATGACGCGCGGCGATCTTCACCACCACTTCGCGGCTGTAGCGGCGATGGGCGTGGGCGCCGTAGGTGGCTTCACTGCCGAGCAGCTCGATGCTGACCTCCTGGTACGGGCCCCAGTCGCGCTCGGCGAACAGCTCTTCGGTCTTGCGGATGATCGCCTGGCTGACCCGTTCGGCCTTGGCCACGGCATCGATGCCGGCGAGCAGGAAACTGGCGGTGCAGCGGAAACCGTCCGGGTGGGTGGCGCTGACCTTGTAGCGGTCGCCGGGAGGCAGACCGCGGGCACCCTGCAGCTGCACCCGGTCAGGGCCGACCTGGCTCAGCTGCACCTGGGTGAAATCGCAGACCACGTCCGGCAGCAGATAGGCGCGCGGGTCGCCAATCTCGTAGAGCATCTGCTCGCCGACGGTGAAAGGCGTGACCAGGCCGCCGGAACCTTCCGGCTTGGTCACGACGAAATGGCCATCGTCCGCGACCTCGACGATGGGGAAGCCGATGTGTTCGTAGTCCGGCACGTCGCGCCAGTCGGTGAAGTTGCCGCCGGTGCACTGCGCGCCGCATTCGATGATGTGCCCGGCCAGGGCGGCCTGGGCCAGCCTGTCGTAGTCGTCCCAGGCCCAGCCGAATTCGTGCACCAGGGCGGCGCTGACCACGGCGCTGTCGACCACGCGGCCGGTGATGACGATATCGGCACCGCGTTCGAGCGCGGCGACGATGCCCGGTGCGCCCAGGTAGGCGTTGACCGATACACAGAAGGGCGGCAGCGGCGCGTCGCTGAACATCTCGCGGGTACCGGCCTTGACCAGTTCGCCAAGCTTGGGCTGCAGGTTGTCGCCATGCAGCACGGCGATCTTCAGTTGCACGCCGGCCTGCTCGCAGGCCGCCTTCAGGGCCGCGGCACAAGCCATCGGGTTGACCCCGCCGGCGTTGCTGATGACGCGGATGCGCTTGTGCGCCAGTTCGCCCAGCAGGGGCGTGAGCACCTCGACGAAGTCGCGGGCGTAGCCCTCGTCGGGCTTCTTCATCCGTGCGCCGGCCATGATCGACATGGTGATCTCGGCCAGGTAGTCGAACACCAGATAGTCCAGCTCGGCCCCGCGAACCAGCTGGGCGGCGGCGGTGGAGGTGTCGCCCCAGAATGCGGAGGCGCAGCCGATGCGTACGGTTTTAGTCATTGTGATGGCCCGTGACACATTGAAGGGATGCGTCGACATTACCAAGCAAGCGCTTGGTTGAAAAGCGCCGGGAGAGGGCAAAACGGCCAAAAATGCGCCCAAGCGCTTGCTTGGTAGGTGTTCGGCGCATACATTTCATCATGCAAGACAAGTACTTGCCGGCAGCATCGAGAATTCATCAGAACAATTGCCGGGCAGGGCAGTGAGGGGGATCAGTCAGCGTGGAAGAACACAGGGCCCAGGCGGTAATGCAGGAACTGGTCGAGACAGGCCGGATTACCGACCCGGACAGCGCACGCGGCAAGCTGCTGCAGATGGCCGCCCATCTGTTTCGCAGCAAGGGCTACGAACGCACGACGGTGCGCGACCTGGCCGCCGCCATCGGCATCCAGTCGGGCAGCATCTTTCATCACTTCAAGAGCAAGGACGAGATCCTGCGCTCGGTGATGGAGGAGACCATCGTCTACAACACCGCGCTGATGCGTGCGGCGCTGGCGCAGGCGCAAGGCACTCGCGAGCGCCTGCTGGCGCTGATTCGCTGCGAGCTGCAATCGATCATGGGCGGTACCGGCGAGGCGATGGCGGTGCTGGTCTACGAATGGCGTTCGCTTTCCGAGGCGGGGCAGGCACAGGTGCTGGCGCTGCGTGACACCTACGAGCAGATCTGGCTGGAGGTGCTGGGCGAGGCGCGCGACGCGGGCTATTTCAACGGCGACCCGTTCATCCAGCGGCGCTTCCTCACCGGCGCGCTGAGCTGGACAACCACCTGGTTCCGCTCCCAGGGCCCGATGACCCTGGATCAGCTGGCCGAAGAGGCCTTGTCATTGGTCTGCAAGGAAGCTTGAGCAAATTGAACTAAGCTAGGGTCGATGACGACCGTTGGCGGGTTCCGAGGCGTATCGCACCCTGTATTACGTGACGCGAGGTCGAGTTTGCGTGCGCTAGTTGCTTGTCTGCTTACCTACCTCACGCTGCTGAATGTGCCGACGGCCATCGCGGCGCAGGAGGTGCGTGTCGGCGGCTACCATTTCCCTCCCTATCTGGACAAACCCGAGTCACCGCATCCGCAGGGGCTGGTCCCGGATCTGCTGCATGCGCTCAATGCATTGCAGCGGCAATACCATTTCGTGCTCGTGCCGACATCGGCGACCCGCCGCTATCGTGATCTGCAGGGCGGGCGCTTCGACCTGATCTTCTTCGAGTCGAGCCTCTGGGGCTGGGACGCGACGCCGCACCTGGAGCTGGACCTTTCCATCGACGATGCCGAGGTCTACGTCGCGGCGGCCGAACCAGGGCGTGGCCAGGCGTATTTCGACGACCTGAAGGGCAAGCGTCTGGCCCTGTACAGTGGCTATCACTATGGCTTCGCGGGTTTCGAGGCGGATCCCGAGTACCTCGCGCATACGTTCGATGCGCTTATGACCTATTCTCATGACAGCAACCTGCGGATGCTGCTGGCGCGTCGGGTGGATGTGGCGGTGGTGACCTGGTCGTACCTGCAGATGTTCCTCGACCGGAACCCGCAGCTGGTGCCCGAACTGCTGGTTTCCGAGCGTGTCGACCAGCAGTATCACCATCAGGTGTTGCTGCGTCCTGGCGGGGGGCTGACACCCGATCAGGTGGCCGGAATGCTGAGTGAGTTACAAGAAAATGGTGAGCTTCCTGCGCTACTTCGACGCTATCGTCTGACATTGGCTGGCAAAGTAGTAGCGGACTGAAAAACTATCTGGTTGGTCAGCAAAGACTCGGGTAGGCTGCACCACAACTAGAAGAAGGATTTTTTTGGGGAGTCGACATGCGGCATTCGCGGCGCTGGATTCACGGATGGCTGAGTGCTGTCTCGCTGTTGCTCGTCGGTGCAGTTTCCGCAGCCGAGACCGTCAAGGTCGGCGGTGCGCATTTCCCTCCCTATGTCGACAAATCCAATGCGCGTGAGTCGACCGGGCTGCTGCCGCAGCTGCTCGAAGCCCTCAATCAGGAGCAGAGCGACTATCACTTCACCATGCTGCCCACGGCTATCGTGCGGCGCTTCGGCGATCTGCAGCGCGGGCGCATCGACATGGCGATCTTCGAGAACCCCAGCTGGGGCTGGCAGGACATCGATGCCACGGCCGTCGACATGGGGCTGGAGGATGCCGAGCTGTTCGTCGCGCGGGACGAGGAGCTGCGTGGCCAGGACTACTTCGATCAGCTGCAGGGCAAGCGCCTGGCCCTCTACCGTGGTTACCACTACGGCTTCGCCGACTTCAACAGCGACCCTGAATTCCTGACCCGGACCTACAACGCCAACCTCGGCCATTCCCATGACAGCAACCTGCTGATGGTCCTGCGCGGTCGGGCGGACATTGCGCTGGTCACCCGTTCGAACCTCTACGACTTCATCAAGCGCAACCGCGAGCATGCCCGCGCGCTGCTGATTTCAGAGCGCATCGATCAGGTTTACCACCATCACGCCATGGTCCGTGCCGGCTCGCCGATCAGCCCCGAGGCGTTCGCCGCCTTGCTCGAGCGACTGCGGGCCAAGGGCGAGCTCGAGCGGATCTTCTCGCCGTATCGCATCGCCGTCATGCCAGTCGTAGTGGGTAGCTCAGCAGCAGCACGTGCAGAAGATTGACCGCGGCGTGCAGAGCGATCGCCAGGCTCAGGCGCCCGCTGTAGTGGAACGCCAGGCCGTAGCCGAGACCGGCCACGGCAGCCAGCAGGGCGAATAGCGCGCTGAACGGCAGATGAGCCGCGCCGAACAGGGCGGCGGTGAGCAGCAGGCCCGGCCATGTGCCCAGGCGCTGGGTCAGGGCGGGCTGCAGTACACCACGGAACAGCAGTTCCTCGGCCACCACCGCAACGCCCAGATTGACCGCCAGCCACAGCCAGAGCCCATCTGGCCATTTCGGCTGCCAGGCGACCAGGCCCAGGGCAATGGCCAGCGGCGGCACGGCGAGCAGCGTGAGGATGCAGACCAGCCCGGCGCGCGTGCAGGAGAGCGCGGGCTTGCCGGGTTGCCCCAACCACCAGGCCAGCAGCGCCATGCCCACCAGCAGTTTGTCCCAGGACAGGCGCAGCGCGTAAGGTGCCGCGTCAGGGCTCAGCTGGCGCGGCTCCCATAGCGGCCATGGTCTGAAGCCCGGCAACAGGTGCGCGGCCAGGGCAATGCCGCCGAGCAGGACCAGGATGACCCACGGCCCGTTCGGCAGTGATCGATGACCGAGCAGCACGGCAGCAATGAACAGCGCGCCGAGCAGCAGGCCGATCGGCTGGATGAAACCCGTCGCGAAACCCAGCGCCAGGGTGAAGGCTGGAATCAGCAAGCGCAGGTGCAGGGGCATGGCGCCTCCTCGTGAACGAGGGGCGCAGTCTAGCAGGAGTGGGCGAGCCGTTCGGCGACCCTGTTCGAGTCTGTCGCGGCAGGTCGATGAGTCGCCGCTTCAGCGTTCGCGATTGTCCTTGGCGTCCTGTTCGGCATTGCGCTCGTGAATGCGCTTGAGCTGTTCCTCGGTCAACGGCAGTTTCTTCGCCGTGTCACGCAGCATCAGCAGGCTGCCGACGATGGAGCCCAGGGCGATAACCAGGATGAGCCAGGCGTACCAGGGCATGGAGGGTTCCTCTCGGGGGATGGACCTTCACCATACGCGCTCGGCTGTCTGTTGTCAGGCGGGCTCCCCGACGGCGCTCGGCTGCGCCTGAAGCACGGGTGCGATCGTGATCTCTGTCACATGATGGCAACTTGGCGCTGTTTGAATGGCGACTTTCAGACAGCTGGGGGAGGCTGTTCGTGACCCAAGCCAGAGCGCTGCAATCGCTGATGCGAGCGGTCGAACCACTCGCTGCGTCGATGAGTATCAATGAGGTGGCCGACCTGTTCCTGGCGGCCGAGCACCGCGCCTTTCTTTCCCTGCCGGTGGTCGATGACCAGGGACTGCCATTGGGGCTGGTCAGCCGCGCCACCTTGCAGGACATCTTCATGCAGCGCTTCGGCCGCGACCTGCGCGGGCGCCACCCGGTGGGCGAGGTGATGAATCCCGCGCCGCTGATCGTCTCGCTCGAGGCCGGCCTGGAAGAGGCGGCCAAGCAGGTCACGGCGCAGTTGCAGTACCCGATCACCGAGGACTTCATCCTCATCGATGGCCAGGGCCACTACTGCGGCCTGGGTACCGTGCTCGACCTGCTCAAGGCCATGGAGGCGCGGGTCGCGCAGCGCAATCGCGTGCTGCGCCAGGCGCTGGTGGACCTCAAGGAGTCCCAGGCGCAGCTGCTGCAGTCGGAGAAGATGGCCTCGCTGGGGCAGATGGTGGCGGGTGTCGCCCATGAGCTGAATACCCCGCTGGGCTATGTGAAGAACAACGTGCAGCTGCTGCGTGAGCTCAGCGCGCCGCTGTTCGATCTGGCCGCGGCCCAGGCGCATCTGGGCCAGTGCCTGAACGATCCCGGCTGCGACGAAGCGCGCCTGGGCGAGGCCTTGCAGGCTGCCGAACAGGCGCGCCGGCAGGCGGCCCCGGAGCTGCTCGCCGAGGACCTGCAGCAGCTCTACGGGGACACCCTGTATGGCCTGGAGCAGATCGCCGAACTGGTGGTCGGCCTGAAGGACTTCGCCCGCCTGGACCGGGCCATGAGCGAAGAGGTCGACCTCAACGACTGCATCCGCAGTGCGCTGCTGATCGCCCGCAACCACATCAAGGACAAGGCCGAGGTGGTGCAGCAGCTCGGCGAGTTGCCCCGCGTTGCCTGCGCGCCCTCGCAGATCAACCAGGTCCTGCTCAACCTGCTGACCAACGCGGCGCAGGCCATCGACGGGGTCGGGCGCATCCAGATCCGCAGCTGGGCGGACGAGCAGGGTGTTCACGTCTCGTTGCAGGACAACGGCAGCGGCATGCCGGCCGAGGTCCTGGCGAAGATCTTCGATCCCTTCTTCACCACCAAGCCCGTGGGGCAGGGCACCGGCCTGGGCCTGTCCATCAGTTACAAGATCATCCAGGACCACGGCGGCCAGATCCGTGTCGCCTCCGAACCGGGACGCGGCACGCGTTTCCTGATCAGCCTGCCACTGCCCGTCACCGTCGCCATGAAAAGGAGCGCCTGATGTCCGCACCCGTTCGCATACTGTTCGTCGACGATGAAGAGCGCATTCTGCGCAGCCTCGCCCTGCAATTCCGGCGTCACTACGAGGTGCTGACCGAGAGCGACCCGCTGCGCGCCCTGCAGCGCCTGCGCGACGAGCACATCCATGTGCTGGTCAGCGATCAGCGCATGCCGCAGATGAGCGGGGCGCAGCTGCTCGCCGAGGCGCGCGAGATCGCACCGGACACCCTGCGCATCCTGCTGACCGGCTACTCCGATCTGGATGCGGCGGTGGAAGCACTGAACAACGGTGGCATCTTCCGCTACCTGACCAAGCCCTGGGATCAGCAGGAAATGGCCTTCACCCTGCGCCAGGCCGCCGAGCTGGCCGTGCGTCAGGCCCAGCCGCTGCTTGCCAGCACCCACGAACAGCTGAGCGCACCGCTCTCGCTGCTGTTGCTGGACGACGAGCCCGACACCCTCGCCGTGGTCGGCGAGTTCTGCGTGGCCGGGGGGCATCGCCTGCTGCGTGCACGCAACCTCGCCGAGGCGATGCTGCAACTGAACAACGAGCGCGTGGATATCCTGGTCAGCGACCTCAAGCTTGCCGGCGAAGACACCGCGCCGCTGCTCAAGACCCTGGCCCAGGCCCACCCGCGCTTGCTCAGTCTGGTGGTCACGCCGTTTCAGGACACCCAGGCCCTGCTGCGCCTGGTCAACGAGGCGCAGATCTTTCGCTACCTGCCCAAGCCGATTCGCCGTGGCCTGTTCGACAAGGGCCTCAAGGCTGCCGCCGAACAGGCGGCGATCTGGCGCGCGCAGCCGCAGCAGGTGGTCAGCCGCCTGGCCGAGGTGCCGCGTGACGAGCGTGAGCAGGAAAAGGTCGGCAGCCTGATGGGCATGCTCGGGCGCCTGCGAGAGCGGCTGATCGCCTGATTGCATGCCGTCGGCCGCGCCCCCTCCGCGGCCTGCGGCAGGCGAGCGCGTTCTGCGGTGGCTCCGGGTGGCGTGCTGCTCCAGCGCCCGGTCGCTTTGCGCTACAATGCGCGGCGTTTTTGACCCAGCCCGAGAGCCGCCCCATGCCTGCCTGCCAAACCCCCATCATCGTCGCCCTCGACTTCCCCAGCCGTGACGCCGCCCTGGCGCTGGCCGACCAGCTCGATCCGGCGCTGTGCCGGGTAAAGGTCGGCAAGGAGCTGTTCACCCGCAGCGGCCCGCAAGTGGTCGAGGCGCTGCAGGCCAAGGGCTTCGAGCTGTTTCTCGACCTGAAATTCCACGACATTCCGAACACCACGGCGATGGCGGTCAAGGCGGCGGCGGAGATGGGCGTGTGGATGGTCAACGTGCATTGCTCCGGCGGCCTGCGCATGATGGCGGCCTGCCGCAACGAACTGGACAAGCTGGCTGGCGCCAAGCCGCTGCTGATCGGCGTGACCGTGCTGACCAGCATGGAGCAGCAGGACCTGGCCGGTATCGGCCTGGACGTAGCGCCGCAGGTGCAGGTGCTGCGTCTGGCCGGCCTGGCTGCCGAAGCGGGGCTCGACGGCCTGGTCTGCTCGGCGCAGGAGGCGCCGGCGCTCAAGCTCGAACAGCCGGGTCTGCAACTGGTGACGCCCGGCATTCGTCCGGCCGGCAGCAGTGCCGACGACCAGAAGCGCATTCTGACCCCGCGTCAGGCGCTGGATGCCGGCTCCGACTACCTGGTGATCGGTCGTCCGATCAGCCAGGCCGCCAACCCGGCGCAGGCGCTGGCCGCCGTGGTCGCCGAACTGCAGGGCTGAGCCGCGCGCCGACCCAGGGCGCCACGCCATCAGCGCCCTGCATGACCTGTCACTCCAGAGCCTGATAGTGCTGCTCTGCGCCCAGCCGTCTGGCTAGACTCCTCGCCAATTCAACAAGAATCGCTGCGAGGAAGCAGACATGAGCATGACGTTTTCCGGCCAGGTCGCCCTGGTCACCGGCGCCGCGGCCGGCATAGGCCGCGCCACCGCCCAGGCATTCGCCGCCGAAGGGCTCAAGGTGGTGGTTTCCGATGTCGACGTGGCTGGCGGTGAAGGCACCGTCGAGCTGATTCGTGCCGCCGGTGGTGACGCCTGCTTCGTGCGCTGCGACGTTACCCGCGATGCCGAGGTGAAGGCCCTGATGGAGGCGACCCTGAGCCAGTACGGCCGCCTGGACTATGCCTTCAACAATGCCGGTATCGAGATCGAGCAGGGCAAGCTGGCCGACGGCAACGAGGCCGAGTTCGACGCGATCATGGGCGTCAACGTCAAGGGCGTGTGGCTGTGCATGAAGCACCAGATACCGCTCCTGCTGGCCCAGGGTGGCGGCGCCATCGTCAACACGGCGTCGGTGGCGGGCCTGGGGGCGGCGCCGAAGATGAGCATCTATGCGGCTTCCAAGCACGCGGTGATCGGCCTGACCAAGTCGGCGGCAGTGGAATACGCGAAGAAGAAGGTGCGCGTCAATGCGGTATGCCCCGCCGTGATCGACACCGACATGTTCCGCCGCGCCTACGAGGCCGACCCGCGCAAGGCCGAGTTCGCCGCCGCCATGCATCCGGTCGGGCGCATCGGCAAGGTGGAAGAAATCGCCGCGGCGGTGCTGTACCTGTGCAGCGATCACGCCGGCTTCACCACCGGCCAGGCCCTGGCCGTCGACGGTGGCGCCACGGCGATCTGATCGCACCCGTGCGGGAGGCGATCACGGGCGAATCTTGGCACGCAGGGCCACTGTCAGCGGTGGTCCTGACTGCGCAGAATCCTGCCAGGTTGAACAGGAGCGATAACAATAATGACCGCCGATCCCTTGCTGACGCTTTTCCTTCCCGCCGCGCTGGGCATCATCATGCTCGGCCTGGGCCTGTCGTTGAGCCTGGCCGACTTCGCCCGCGTGGCCAAGTTTCCCCGGCCGGTGCTGATCGGCCTGGCCTGCCAGTTGCTCCTGCTGCCGCTGGCCTGCTTCTTCCTGGCCAAGCTGTTCGGCCTGGCGCCGGCGCTGGCCGTCGGCCTGATGCTGCTGGCGGCCTCGCCGGGCGGTACCACGGCCAACCTCTACAGCCACCTGGCCCATGGCGACGTGGCGTTGAACATCACCCTGACCGCCGTCAATTCGGTGGTCGCCATCCTGACCATGCCGCTGATCGTCAACCTGTCGCTGGCGCACTTCATGTCCGCCGACCAGGCCATTCCGCTGCAGTTCGCCAAAGTGGTGCAGGTGTTCGCCATCGTCCTCGGTCCGGTTGCCATCGGCATGTGGCTGCGCAGCCGTTTCCCGCACTTCGCCGAGCGCATGCAGAAGCCGGTGAAGATCGTTTCGGCGCTGTTCCTGCTGCTGATCATCCTGCTGGCGGTGGCCAAGGACTGGCGCACCTTCGTCGAGTACGCGCCGGCGGTGGGTGGTGCGGCGCTGGC
This sequence comes from Ectopseudomonas khazarica, assembly GCF_004521985.1. GTDB lineage: Bacteria > Pseudomonadota > Gammaproteobacteria > Pseudomonadales > Pseudomonadaceae > Aquipseudomonas > Aquipseudomonas khazarica. The sequence continues at coordinate 29,890 of NZ_SBHZ01000028.1, read as the reverse complement.
CTTCAACCTGCTGAGCATGGCGGTGGGCTACTGCGTGCCGCGCCTGCTCAAGCTCGATCTGCGCCAGGCCATCGCTATCGCCATGGAGATCGGTATCCACAACGGCACCCTGGCCATCGCGCTGGCGCTGAGCCCGGCGTTGCTGAACAACCCGACCATGGCCATTCCGGCGGCGATCTACAGCCTGATCATGTTCGTCACGGCGGCGCTGTTCGGCCTGTGGGTCAACCGCGTACACGGCGCTGAGCTGGTCGAGCCGGTGGCTCAGGGCGACGGGGCGTAGCCGCGGCAAAGCGAGAGGCTCCGCAGGAGCCCCTCGCGGGTGCGCCTGAACCCGCTCAGCGTTTGCCGGCGTTGAGGATCGCCAGGGTCAGCAGGCCGGCGACGATGCCCCAGAATGCCGAGCCGACGCCTGCCAGGGTCATGCCCGAGGCGGTGACCAGGAAGGTGATCAGCGCCGCTTCACGCTCGTTCGGTTCGCTCATGGCCTGGGTCAGGCCGCCGATGATCGAGGCGAACAGCGCCAGCGCGGCGATGGACAGGATCAGCGCGGCCGGCAGGGCGGCGAAGAGCGAGGCCAGCGTTGCGCCGAAGAGGCCGGCGATGGCGTAGAACACACCGCACCAGACCGCCGCCGTGTAGCGCTTGTGCGGGTCTTCGTGGGCCTCCGGACCGGCGCAGATGGCGGCACTGATGGCGGCCATGTGGATGCCGTGACTGCCGAACGGCGCCATCAGGATCGACACCAGGCCGGTGCTGGTCAGCAGCGGCGAGGCCGGTACGTCGTAGCCATTGGCACGCAGCACGGCCATGCCCGGCAGGTTCTGCGAGGCCATGGCGACGATGAACAGCGGGATGCCGATGCTGATCGCCGCAGCCAGGGAGAAGCTCGGCGTGGTCCATTGCGGCGTGGCCAGCTGCAGTTCGAAACCGCTGAAATCGAGCAGGCCGAAGAGGCCGGCCAGCAGGCTGCCGACGATCAGCGCGGCGAGTACCGCGTAGCGCGGCCACAGGCGCTTGCCGAACAGGTAGACGAGCAGCATGGCGACCACCAGGGTCGGCTGCTGCTCGGCTGCCACGCAGATTTCCAGGCCGATCTTGAACAGCACTCCGGCCAGCAGAGCGGCGGCGATGGAGGCAGGGATGCGGCGCATCAGGCGATCGAAGGTGCCGGTCAGGCCGATCAGCAGGATCAGGCCCGACGCGAGGATGTAGGCGCCGATGGCTTCGCCGTAGGACACCTGCGGCAGGCTGGTGATCAGCAGCGCGGCGCCCGGGGTGGACCAGGCGATCATCACCGGCGCGCGGTAGCGCAGCGAGAGGACGATGCAGCACAGCGCCATGCCGATCGACAGGGCCCAGATCCACGAGGATATCTGGCCAGCGCTCAGGCCTGCCGCCTGGCCGGCCTGGAACATCAGCACCAGGGAGCTGGTGTAGCCGGTGAGCATGGCGATGAAGCCGGCGACCACGGCCGACGTGGAGGTGTCCGCCAGCGGGCGCAGGCGGGTAGGGGCGACATCTTGCATCAGAACATTCCAGTGTCGACGAGGATGGGATAGAGCGAGGCGACCAGCAGCAGGGCCATGCCGATGTTGAACGCGCGCAGCAGGTGCGGGTTGTCCAGCCAGTTGCGCAGCAGGCTGCCGGCCACCGTCCACAGGCCCACGCTGGGGCAGTTGACGAGGGCGAACAGCGCCGCGATCAGCAGCACGTTACTGAAGAAACCGTCCTGCGGCGTATAGGTGGTTATCGCGCCGATGGCCATGATCCACGCCTTGGGGTTGACCCACTGAAAGGCGGCAGCCTGGAGGAAGGTGAAGGGCTTCGCGGTCGGGTTCTCGCGGCTCTGCGGGGCGCCGGACTGGGCGATCTTCCAGGCCAGATAGAGCAGGTAGGCGGCGCCGACATAGCGCAGCACCTCGTGCAGCACGGGCACGCGCTCGAACAGCTGGCCAAGGCCCAGCCCTGTCGCCGTCACCAGAAGCATGAAGCCCAGGCTGATACCGAGCATGTGCGGAATGCTGCGGCGCAAGCCGAAGTTCACGCCCGAGGCCAGCAGCATCATGTTGTTGGGCCCCGGCGTCACCGAGGTGACGAAGGCGAAGGTGATGAAGGCGAGCAGGAGTTCGGGCGTCATTGTTGTTCTCCGGTGACTGGCAAAGCCTATTGCGCTGCCGGCATGAAGTCGCGATACAGCCACGCCTGGGTTGAACCGTACAGTCTGTTCAAGCGGGACCTGGCTGGTTAGCCTGCAGCCATCGTCGAACAGGGGCAGGGTGATGCAGCCGGACAATCCCTACAGCGCACCGCAGGTGGAATTGCTCGACCGTCGTGGGGGGCCGCCACTGCCGGGCTGGAGCGCCCGCCAGCTGCGCGTGCTTGGCTGGCTGGCGCTGGTGGCGGTGCTGGCCAATGCCCTGGTGGTCGGCCTGACCCTGGCCGGCGCATGGCTGGATGAGCGCGAGGCGCAGCGGCTGCAGAGCTACATCGGCTGGTTGAGCCTGATGCTGGTGCTGCTTGGCTGCTACCTGCTGCTGCGCTTCAAGGCGTTCGCCGAGGCACGCTTCGCCGCCCGGCAGCTGGGGGCTCCGATCTGGAGCCTGCTGCTGGTGACGGTGTCGCTGGAACTGGCGGACCGCGCATTCGGCGAGCAGCTGTTCACCGCCCTGGATTGGCCGACGCTGGGCTACATGCTGCTGCTGGCGCTGATGGGCGCCTGCACCGCCTGGTTGGGGATTCGCCTGCTGAAGGTGGCATGCCCCTATCCGGCGCTGAAGGTGATGGCCTGGCTCGACATCGTCGGCGGGGTGATGCTGGCCAGCGTGATACTGGCGCTGCTGGCCGTGCTGCCCCTGCTCGGTGTCGGAGTGGCGCTGATGTGGGTGTTCTTCAGTGCGGCGGCCGAGTTGCCGGAGCAGGTTGACTGAGGGTGTTGCATAGGGCCGGAGCCGCCCGCTGGGCGACCCCGGTGGCGTGCCTGCCTACCACTTGTAGTCGAGGCTGGCAGTGACCCGGCGCGGGTCGCCGGCATAGCAGTAGAAGCCGTCGCAGGTGGCCAGGTACTCCTTGTCGAACAGGTTGCTGGCATTGAGCGACACACTGGCACCGCGCAGGCTGCTATCGAGCTGGCCCAGGTCGTAGCGCACGACGGCGTCGTAGACGGTGTAGGCGCTGCTGTGGCCGTCGGAGGCGTCGCGCACGAAACCCATGCTGCCGACCGAGATGTTGTCCGTGGAGCCGACGAAGCGAGCGCCGAAGCCGACGCCAAAGCCGGCCAGTACGCCCTGAGTCCAGTCGTAGTCAGCCCAGATCGAAGCTTGGTGCTCCGGAACCAGAGGAAGGGCACGGTTCTCGTCTCGAGGATCAGCCGTATCGATCATCTTGCTGTTGGTATAGGTGTAGGAAGCGGTCAGGCTGAGGTTTTCCGTGACGTTGCCGGTGGCCTCCAGCTCCAGGCCGCGAACCTCTACTTCACGTACGGGCTCGCTGGCCCCCAGCGTGTTAGTCGTGATGATGTTCTGGCGTTTCAGGTCATAAACTGCGGCAGTGAACAGCATGTCGCTGCCAGGTGGCTGGTACTTGATGCCCAGTTCGTACTGCTTGCCCGTGCTGGGCTGGAAGGCTTCTCCGGTGCCAGCGCCGGCGTTTACCATGCCGCCTGCTTCGGCCTGGAAGGACTCGGCATAGGAGAGGTACGGGGTGAAACCGCTGTCGAAGACGTAGCTGAGCGCCGCGTTGCCGCTGAACTGGCTGTCGCGGCGGCTGTCTTTGGCGTCGCTGGCGTTGTGGAACACCGAGTCGGTTTCCAGTCGGTCCCAGCGCCCGCCGAGGGTCAGGCGCCAGGCGTCCAGGGCGATCTGATCCTGCAGGTAGAGGCCGGTGTTGCGGCGCTTCTGGTTGTAGTCCTGTAAGGCGCCGTAGGTGACGCCGCTGAAGTCCCGGCCGTAGATCGGGGTGATGATGTTGCTGCTCGGTGCGCTGCCGTAGAGCCAGCGGTAGTCGGTATTCACCCGCAGGTAATCCAGGCCGAGCAGCAGGGTGTGATCCAGCGCGCCGGTGCTGAAGTCGGCCTGGAAGTTGTTGTCCACGGCGAAATGGCTGATGTTCTCGTCGTACACGTTGGCCCCGCGGCTGACGCTGCCGTCGTCGCTGACCGCACCGGACCAGCCACCTGCGGTGATGATCTGGTTGTCCAGTTCGAGCTTGCTGTAGCGCAGGTTCTGGCGGAACTGCCAGATGTCGTCGAGACGGTGCTCGAAGGCATAGCCCAGGGCATAGAAGGTCTTGTCGTAGAACTCCCAGTCGGGGTCGCCGAGGTTCTTGTTGTAGTCGACCTTGCCAGCCGGCGTATCGAGCTTGGTGCCCTGCAACGGCAGGAACTGGCTGGTGCCACCGGTATCGTCGCGGTTGAACTGGCCGAGCAGGGTCAGCCTGGTCTCGTCGGCGATGTTCCAGGTCAGGCTCGGCGCCAGGTTGAAGCGCTGATCGTCGATATGCTCGACAGTCGTACCGCTGTCACGGCCGACACCGCTGAAGCGGTAGAGGAAACGACCGTCATCGTCGATCTTGCCGGTGCTGTCGAAGCTGATCTGCTTGCGCTGGTAGTTGCCGATCTGCACCTGCACCTCATGGCTGCTCTCGGCCTGCGGCCGGCGGCTGACAGCATCGACCAGGCCACCGGGCGGGGTCTGGCCATAGACCGATGAAGCCGGCCCGCGCAGCACGGCGACGCGCTCCAGGTTCCAGGTTTCCAGCTTGGCCATGGTGTAGCTGCCCTTGGGCAGCGGCAGGCCATCGAGCATCTGGATCGGTTCGAAGCCGCGGATCTTCATCCAGTCGGCGCGGCTGTCGCTGCCGTAGCTGCTGGCGATCACGCCGGGCATGTAGCGCACGGCATCGTCGAGGTTCTGCACCTTGCGATCCTGCATCTGCGCGCGGGTGGCCACGGAGATCGAGCGTGGGGTTTCCAGCAGTGGCGTATCGGTCTTGGTGCCGGTGGCCGTGCGGTTGGCCAGGTAGCCGCGAGTCGGGCCCAGGGCGTGCTCGGCCGCCTGCTCGCTGGCGGTGACGGTCACGTCCGGCAGGGCCATCGCCGCTTCCGCTGCGGGTGCCAGGCTGTAGGCGCCGCCGCGTCCCTGCAGCTGCAGGCCGGTGCCGCGCAGCGCCTGGTTCAGTGCGTCGAGGGCTTCGTAGTCGCCGCTGACCGGCGCCGAACGTTTGCCCTCGGTCAGGGCCGGGTCGATGCTCAGGGTCACGCCGGCCTGGCTGGCGATCTGATTGAGCGTCGGCGCCAGTGGGCCTGCCGGCAACTGATAGGCTTCGGCGTGGGCCAGGCCGGCATGGCCGGCGCAGGCGACGGTCAGGGCCAGCAGTGTGTGGCGGAACGGAGCAGGGCGGAAGGACATTGCGAACGTCTCCTAAGAGTTAATGTATCTCAATGCCTTCTTGCCGAAGCAGAACGAAAAAGTGACAGGGGGGGAGGGAAAACTATTTTTCCCGGGGCACCACGCGAGTCCACCAGGGGCCCAGTCGCTCGGTTTGCACGGGCAGGCTGAGGGCAATGGCGGCCAGTGCCTTGTCGCTGTCGTGCAGCGGGAAGCTGCCACTGATGCGCAGGCCGCTCAGGCTCGGATCGAGGCCCAGGTAGCCGCTGCGGTATTCGCCCAGCTGGTCGATCAGCTGTTGCAGCGGCAGGTTGTCCGCCACCAGCATGCCACGGCTCCAGGCGTCGGCGCCGACCGGTGCGGGCGAGCTGTCGCTCAGGTGATGGCGGTCCATGCGCACCTGCTCGCCGCTGTGGATGATGCGTTCCTCGGTGGCCGCCTGCGGCCTGGCGGCGACGGCCGACTGCAGGACGATCAGCTCGGTCGCCGCACCTTCGCGGCGCACCAGGAAGCGCGTGCCCAGCGCGTGCAGGCGGCCCTGCTCGGTCTCGACGATGAACGGGCGCGTATCGCCCTTGGCTGTCTGGATCAGGATCTCGCCACTGCGCAGGCGCAGGCGACGCTCTTTGGCGTCGAACTCCACGTCCAGCGCACTGCGGCTGTTGAGGCGCACCTGGCTGCGGTCGGCGAGCAACAGGTCGCGCTGCTCGCCGCTGGCGGTGTGATAGTCGGCCAGGTAGTCGTCCAGCGGGCGCTGCTGGGCCAGCAGGGTCAGGGCGACGCCGGCGGCAAGCAGCAGGCCGAGGGTGCCACCGCCCAGGCGACGCAGGCTGCGTCGGCGGTTGATGCCGCCTTGCAGCAGCGCACGGCGCGCCAGGGGCGTGTTGGCCGCCGCGAGTTGCTGATCGATCCCGCCGAGGCGGCGCCAGACCAGGCCATGCTCGGGGTGGGCGGCCAGCCACCTGGCGAACTCGCGGTGCTGTTGCTCGCTGGCATTGCCCGAACCCAGACACAGCTGCCAGGCGATCGCCTCATCCAGGGCGCGAGCCGAAACCTGGCTCATTGCGGTGCCCCATACAGCGCGACATAGCACTGGCGAAGGCCCTGGGCGAGGTACTGGCGCACGCGGGAAGGGGAGACCCCCAGACGCTCGGCGATCTCGGCATGGCCGAGACCGTCCAGGCGGTTGTAGAGGAATGCCGCGCGCGCCTTGCTCGACAGCTGACCGAGCAGGCGATCGATCTCCGCCAGCTGCTCCAGGGCCAGCGCCTGTTCTTCCGGGCTGGGTTGCACGGCCTCGGGGGCCAGTGCCAGTTCATCCAGGTAGGCGCGCTCCAGGGCATTGCGTCGGAACTGGTCGACCAGCAGCCCTTTGGCGATGGTGGTGAGCAGGGCGCGGGGTTCGCGTGGGCTGTGCAGCTCGGTGCGCCCCAGCAGGCGGACGAAGGTGTCCTGGCTCAGGTCTTCCGCGCGTTGCGCGCAGTTCAGGCTCTTGCGCAGCCAGCCGAACAGCCAGTCGCGGTGATCGCGGTAGAGCAGGCCGACCAACTGCTGATTGCTGGAGTCCTGGACCGACACACGCCCCTCGCGAGATCTAAGTTGAGTTGATAATGATTCGCATATGTTCGCAGAGGAGGCGGCCATGACGCAATCGCTGCGTCAAATCGGCGATGGATGGTTGCAGAAGGCCAGCTACAGGGGCCGCGGCCCGGACTAGTTGCTGTGGCTGGAGGCCAGGGCCAGGTTGACCTGGAGCCAGCCCTGCACGGCGTCTTCGCCCACTTCGGCGAACGCGCGCTGCAACAGGCGGGCCTGTTCCCGGCGCAGGGCCTGTTCCAGCTTGGCGCCCTCCGGCGTGAACACCAGCAGGCGCTTGCGCTTGTCGTCCGCTGCCGCCTCGCTCTGCACCAGGTGCATCTCCATCAGCTGGCGCAGCGGCATGTTCAATGCCTGCTTGCTGACGCCCAGGTAACCGAGTAGTTCGCTCATGTTCAGGCCCGGGTACTTGGCGATGAAGAACAGGATGCGGTGGTGCACGCGCGACAGCCCGCGCTTGGCCAGCATCTCGTCGGGCTTGGCGGTGAAGGCCTGATAGCCGAAGAAGAAGGCCTCCATGGCGGCCTGCTGGGCGGCGGAATTGCGCATGACCTGCGCACCATTGAGGCCACCCTGGGGGCTGTCGCCGGGCGACGTTAAAAATTTCTCGGAGAAATTTTTTAGGTCAGTCATATTGACGTATCTCTGGGTGGCGGCGTAGTTTCGGTCAAGCAGTTTGACTTAATTAAACGACTTTGGCACCCCAGGACACACCATGGCCTTCTCCGAACGCATCGCCCGCCTGAAAAGCTCCCTGATCCGTGAAATTCTTGCCGCGGCGCAGCGTCCGGAGGTGATGTCCTTCGCCGGTGGCCTGCCGGCCGAGCCGATGCTGCCGAAGGTGGACTGGGCCGAGATGCCGGCGAGCATGGGCCAGTACGGCATGAGCGAAGGCGAGCCGGCGCTGCGCGAAGCCATCGCTGCCGAGGCGCGTGCCCTGGGGGTGCCGTGCGATGCCAGCCAGGTGCTGATCGTCAGTGGCTCGCAGCAGACGCTGGACCTGGCCGCCAAGCTGTTCATCGATCCGGGTACCGAAGTGCTGCTCGAGGCGCCGACCTACCTGGCGGCGCTGCAGGCGTTCCAGCTGTTCGGTGCCGACTGCATCAGCGTGCCGCAGGAGGCCGACGGCCCCGAGCTGGCCGTGCTGCGCCAGCGCCTGGAACAGCACAAGCCGGCTTTCGCCTACCTGATCCCGACGTTCCAGAATCCGTCCGCCACGCGCTACAGCGAAGCCAAGCGCGAGGCCGTGGCGGCGCTGCTCGACGAATTCGGCGTGACCCTGATCGAGGACGAGCCGTACCGCGAGCTGGTGTTCGATGCCGGCAGCGCCACGCCCATCGTCAGCCACCTGCGCAAAGCCAGCTGGATCTACACCGGTACCGTGTCCAAGACGCTGCTGCCGGGCCTGCGCGTGGGCTATCTGATCGCCACCAGGGACCTGTACCCGCACCTGCTGCGCCTGAAGCAGTCGGCCGACCTGCACACCAACCGCATCGGTCAGTGGCAGGCGCTGCAGTGGCTGGGCAGCGAGCAGTACCGTGGCCACCTGGCCGAGCTGCGCGACTTCTACCGTATCCGCCGCGACGCCATGCAGGGTGCGCTGCTGGAACATTTCGGCGATCTCGCCGAGTGGGAGGTTCCGCAGGGCGGCCTGTTCTTCTGGCTGACCCTGAAGCAGCCGCTCGATACCCGTACGCTGCTCGATGCGGCGTTGGCGCAGAATGTCGCCTTCATGCCGGGCGAGCCGTTCTTCATCGACCCGGACGCCAACCCCGGGCATCTGCGACTGAACTTCAGCCATGTGGCGCCGGAGCGCCTGGGCGAGGGTTTGCGCCGGTTGGCTGCGGTGATCCGTGCTGCGCAGGGTGCGTGAGGGTTGTTTGCCTGCAGGCGCGGCGTGAGCCGCGAGTGCTCCGGGCACGGCAGCTCCGGCAGGCAGGGTGATTGGCGGCGAGCTTGCCGCGAGGATTGATAGGGAGGGCAACGCGATGTTCAAGGTCTATGGCGACTACCGTTCGGGCAACTGCTACAAGGTCAAGCTGATGCTGCATCTGCTGGGCAAGCCGTACCAGTGGATTCCCATCGATATCCTCAAGGGCGAGACGCAGAGCGAAGCCTTCCTGGTGAAGAACCCTAACGGCAAGATTCCGGTGCTGGAGCTGGACGACGGCACCTGCCTGTGGGAGTCCAATGCCATTCTCAACTTCCTTGCCGACGGCAGCGAGTTCCTGCCCAGCGAGCCGCGCCTGCGTACTCAGGTGCTGCAGTGGCAGTTCTTCGAGCAGTACAGCCATGAGCCTTATGTCGCGGTGGCGCGCTTCATCCAGCTCTACCAGGGGATGCCCGAGGAGCGGCGCGAGGAGCACGCGCGCTGCCTGAAACTCGGCTACAAGGCGCTCAAGGTCATGGAGAGGCAGCTCGAACGCACGCCCTACCTGGTCGGTGAGCACTACTCCATCGCCGATATCGCGCTCTATGCCTATACCCATGTCGCGGACGAAGGCGGCTTCAGCCTCGAAGCCTTCCCGGCGGTGCGTGCCTGGCTCGATCGCGTGGCCAGCCACCCGCATCACGTGACCATGCTGGGCTGAGCGGGGAAGTGTGCTGGTAGGTTCACCGCTCTGGTCTAGAGTTTGGCGGTAGCTCGCAGAGGGACCGCCATGTCGGACGGAAGTCGAAAACTGAGCCTGGGTGCGCTCACTGCGCTGGTGGTGGGCTCGATGGTGGGTGGCGGGATCTTCTCGCTGCCGCAGAACATCGCCGCCCGGGCGGATGTCGGTGCGGTGCTGATCGGCTGGGGAATCACGGCGGTGGGCATGCTGGCGCTCGCGTTCGTGTTCCAGGGCCTGGCCAATCGCAAACCGGAGCTGGACGGTGGCGTATACGTCTATGCCAAAGCCGGTCTGGGCGATTACATGGGGTTCTCTTCGGCCTGGGGCTACTGGATCAGCGCCTGGCTGGGCAACGTCGGTTACTTCGTCCTGCTGTTCTCGACGCTGGGCTATTTCTTCCCGGCCTTCGGCGAGGGCAATACGCCCCTGGCCATCGGCTGCGCCTCGGTGTTGCTGTGGTGCGTGCATGCCCTGGTGCTGCGCGGGATCAGGGAGGCGGCGCTGATCAACCTGGTCACCACGGTGGCCAAGCTGGTGCCGATCCTGCTGTTCATCGTCATTGTCGGCCTGGCGTTCGATCGCGACGTCTTCACGCGGGATATCTGGGGGCGCAGCAACCCGCAGTTCGGTAGCGTGCTGGAGCAGGTGCGCAACATGATGCTGGTCACCGTGTTCGTGTTCATCGGTATCGAGGGGGCCAGCGTGTATTCCTCGCGTGCCGAACGGCGCAGGGATGTCGGCACGGCCACGGTGATCGGCTTTCTCGGGGTGCTGGCGTTGCTGATGCTGGTCAACCTGCTGTCGCTGGGGGTGATGAGCCAACCCGAGCTGGCCGCATTGCAGAACCCGTCGATGGCTGGTGTGCTGGAGCATGTGGTGGGGCGCTGGGGCGCGGTGCTGATCAGCGTCGGCCTGGCCGTCTCGCTGCTCGGTGCATTGCTGTCCTGGGCGCTGCTCTGCGCGGAGATCCTCTTCGTCGCGGCGAAGGACGGCACCATGCCGGCCTTCCTGCGCAGGGAGAGTGCCAGCAAGGTACCTGCCAATGCGCTCTGGCTGACCAACGCGATGATCCAGTTGTTCCTGCTGATCATCCTGTTCGCTCAGGGCACCTACCTGTCGCTGATCTACCTGGCGTCATCGATGATCCTGGTGCCCTATCTGTGGTCGTCGGTCTATGCGCTGCTGCTGGTGGTGCGTGGCGAGACCTACGAGGCGCAAGCCACAGTACGGCGCAAGGATCTGCTGGTCGGTCTGCTGGCGATTCTGTATGCCGCCTGGCTGCTGTATGCCGGCGGGGTGAAGTACCTGCTGCTGTCGGCGCTGCTCTACGCGCCGGGCGTGCTGCTGTTCCAGCGGGCCAAGCGCGAACTGGGCCAGGCCTTGTTCCGGCCCCATGAATGGCTGATCTTCAGCGCGGTGCTGCTGACCGCCGTGGTGGCCGGCTATGGCCTGTACGCCGGGCATTTGACCTTGTAGCGCTGGACAAAGCGCCCGGCGTAAGGATAATCCGAATATCGCTTGCTGAACCGGCTGCACGACCTCTTATGCGCAAGACCCTGCGTACCGCCCTGATCTGGATGCTGATGTTGGCCTTGCCGACACAGGCCATGGCGGCGCTCGGCATGCAACTTTGCCAGCAGGTTCACCGCAGCAGCGTCATGTCGATGAACATGACGGAGCATGGCGCGTCCGGCATGGCCCATGGCATGGTCACGGCCGACGCGTCTGACCTGCAGCAGGATGCCGCGCCCGCCGCTGATGGCGGTGTCTGCACCCTGTGCGCCTTCTGCGTCGGTGTCGCCGCGCCCGGCGAGCCGTTCCTGAATCACAGCATCGCGCGAAGCGCCGAGCCGCCCATGGCCTGGCCCGATCGCCTCGTCATCGGCGTGGCTGACACGCCTGAACGCCCCCCGCGTCCTTTTCTCGCCTGAGCCCCCGAGGTTAGCGCCGTAGACCGGCGCTTGTAGCTCATGCGGCCGGTTGGCCGCCCTACGCGAGAACACATCATGAAGTTTCATCCGATTGCCGGGTGGTCGCTGGGTGCCGTTGCCCTGGCGCTGCCCGGCGTGCTGCTGGCCGTCCAGCCCGACCCGCTGGATGCCGCTGCCGCGGTGCCGGCACAGGTCTACCAGTCGCCGTTGAGCGACTACCGCACGCACACCGACGAACCCTTGCAGGACTGGCGCGAGGCCAACGACCAGGTCGGTCGTATCGGCGGCTGGCGTACCTACAGCATGGAGGGTTGGGCACAGCCGGCCGAGTCATCTGCCGAGCCTGCTTCGGGAGGTGGTCATGACCATCATTAAACCCCTGGCGCTGCTCTGTGCCCTGTCGCTGCTGGCCGGTTGCGCCAGCTTCAGCGAGGACGGCGGATTCGACGCGGTGCAGCAAGGCGCCGAACGTCAGCTGGACAAGCAGGTGCTCTGGGCGCGCGACGACGCCGGGCGCAGCCAGATCGAGGCGCGCGTCGGCGAACTGCTGGCCGAGCCGCTGAACCTCGATGCGGCGGTGCAGTTGGCCCTGCTCAACAATCGCGGCCTGCAGGCTGCATTCGACGAGCTGGGCATTGGCGAAGCCGAGCGGGTACAGGCCGGGCGCCTGCCCAATCCCGGTTTCTCCTACGGGCGCCTGGAGAAAGGCCGCGAAGTGGAATACGAGCGCGGCCTGCACCTGAACCTGGCGCGGTTGATCGCCTTGCCGATGACCTCGCGTCTCGAAGGCAGGCGCTTCGAGCAGTTGCAGCGCCGCACCAGCCTGGCGGTGGTCGAGCTGGCCAGCGAGACGCGCAAGGCCTGGTACCAGGCGGTCGCGGCGGAGGAGGGGCTGGTCTACGCGCGGCAGGTGCTGGAGGCCGCCGAAGCCGGCGCCGAACTGGCCAGGCGGCTGGCGGCGGTCGGCAACTTCAGCAAGTTGCAGCAGGCCGAGCAGCAGGGCTTCTATGCCGAGGCGGGGATCGCCGTACTGCGTGCCGAACAGGCGCGGGTGGCCAGCCGCGAGCGGCTGACCCGGCTGCTCGGCCTGTGGGGCGAGCAGATTGCCTATCGCCTGCCCGAGCGCTTGCCGCCGTTGCCGGATGCGGCGGATGAACTGCCGGAGGTGGAGCGCCTGGCTATGAACCAGCGCCAGGACATTCAGGCGATGCGCCTGGACGTCGAGCGGCTGGCGCAGAACCTTGGGCTGACGCGCACCACGCGCTTCGTCAACGTGCTGGAGCTGGGCGTGGTCAACAACCGCTCCAACGAGGAACCGACCCAGCGCGGTTACGAGATCAGCGTCGAACTGCCGCTGTTCGACTGGAGCGGCGCCAAGGTGGCGAGGGCCGAGGCGCAGTATCGCCAGGCGCTCAACCGGGCTGCCGAGACGGCGATCAATGCCCGTTCGCAGGTGCGCGAGGCCTACCAGGTCTATCGCAATGCCTTCGAACTGGCGCGCCACTATCGCGTCGAGGTCCTGCCGCTGCGCCAGCGCATGGCCGAGGAAAACCTGCTGCGCTACAACGGCATGTTCATCAGCACCTTCGAACTGCTTGCCGACGCCCGTCGCCAGGTGCTGGCGGTGGATGGCTATCTGCAGGCGCAGCGTGATTTCTGGCTGGCCCGCGCCGACCTCGACATGGCCCTGCTGGGCACACCCAATCCCACGCTCGCCGCGGCGCCAGTCGCCAGTACCGAGCCGGCCGCTGGCGGCCACTGAACAAGGATCTGCTGACATGGTTTCACGACGTGATTTCTTTCTCGGCGCCAGTGCCATCGGTGCGGCGGTCGCCACCTCGGCGGTCAGCCGGGTGTCCCTGGCCGCGTTGCCCGAGCCGGTGCTGCAGGCCAGCGCCGATACCCAGCCGCCCTTGCAGCCAGGCAGCGGGCGCCCCTACAACCCGGTGGTGACGCTCAACGGCTGGACGCTGCCGTGGCGCATGAACAACGGCGTCAAGGAGTTCCACCTGGTCGCCGAGCCGGTGGTGCGCGAGCTGGCGCCCGGCTACAAGGCTCACCTGTGGGGCTACAACGGCCAGTCACCGGGGCCGACCATCGAGGTGGTGGAGGGCGACCGGGTACGCATCTTCGTCACCAACAAGCTGCCCGAGCACACCAGCATCCATTGGCATGGCCAGCGCCTGCCCAACGGCATGGACGGCGTCTCGGGCCTGACCCAGCCGGCGATCCCGGTGGGCAAGACGTACGTCTACGAGTTCGTCGCGCGCCGGCCCGGCACCTTCATGTACCACCCGCATGCCGATGAGATGGTGCAGATGGCCATGGGCATGATGGGGTTCTGGGTCACCCACCCCAGGGAGCACCACCCGCTGATCAGCGAGGTGGACCGCGACTACTGCTTCCTGCTCAACGCCTACGACATCGAGCCCGGCGCCTACACGCCGAAGATCATGCAGATGCTCGACTTCAACCTGTGGACCTTCAACAGTCGCGTGTTTCCCGGCATCGATCCGCTGGTGGCGCGTCAGGGCGAGCGGGTGCGCCTGCGTGTCGGCAACCTGACCATGACCAACCACCCGATCCATCTGCACGGCCACGAATTCGAGGTGACCGGCACCGACGGCGGGCCGACGCCACTCGCTTCGCGCTGGCCGGAAGTGACCACCGACGTGGCGGTGGGGCAGATGCGTCAGGTGGAGTTCATCGCCAACGAGGAGGGCGACTGGGCACTGCATTGTCACAAGAGCCACCACACCATGAATGCCATGGGCCACGACGTGCCGACGCTGGTTGGCGTCGATCACCGCGACATGACCGGCAAGATCGCCAGGCTGGTGCCCGACTACATGGTGATGGGCGAGCGCGGCATGGCCGACATGGCGGAGATGCCGATGCCGCTGCCGGACAACACCGTGCCGATGATGACCGGTGACGGGCCCTTCGGCTCGGTGGAGATGGGCGGCATGTTCACCCTGCTCAAGGTGCGCAAGGAGCAGGCCGCTGGTGATTACCGCAATCCGGGCTGGTTCAGGCATCCGCCTGGTTCGCAGGCCTACGAGTGGACAGGCGCCCTGGCCGAGCCGAGCCGCACGCATGACGGCGGCGGCCAGTCGATGCCGCTCGAGCGGCCGGTCGAGGCGCCGGTGGACGTGCAGGTACGCAAACCCGGTGGCCATGCCGGGCATTGAAAACACGCCGGGCTGCCACGCGCGGCCCGGTCAGCAGACCAATCGAGGAACATCCTGAATGAAAACCCTATCGCTTCTTGCCCTGACCCTGACGCTGGGTGGCGTCCTGAATAGCCCGTTGGCACTTGCCCACGGCGAAGCCCATGGCACTCACGATGCTGCGGCGATGCCGATGGAACAAAAGCCCTGGGGCATCGCTGGCAGCGCTGCACAGGTCGACCGCAGCATCGACATCCGCATGGGCGACCAGATGCGTTTCACACCGGATCGCCTGCAGGTCAGGCAGGGCGAAACCATCCGTTTCGTTCATCACAACGACGGGCAGTTGCTGCATGAGTTCGTCATCGGCACCCGGGCCGAGCTGGATCAGCATGCTGCGATGATGGCCAGGTTTCCCGGCATGGAGCACGACGAGCCCTACATGGCGCATGTCGCGCCCGGGCAGAGCGGCGAGATGATCTGGACGTTCAACCGTGCAGGCGAGTTCGACTTCGCCTGCCTGATCGCCGGCCATTACCAGGCCGGCATGACTGGCCGCATCCAGGTGCTGGCCGAATGACCTGCTGGAGGAATGCACGTATGAAGAGCACATTGATGATCACGGCCCTGGCCACCCTGTTCAGCCTGCCGTTGCAGGCCGCCGAACCCGCGCCGCTGAGCCAGGGCGAGGTGCGCAAGGTGGACATCGCCGCACAGAAGATCACCCTGCGTCACGGCCCCATCGCCAGCGTCGGCATGCCGCCGATGACCATGGTGTTCGAGGTGGGCGAGCCGAAATTGCTGGAAGGCGTTTCAGGCGGGGAGAAGGTGAGCTTTCAGGTGGAGCAGCGGGGGAGCCGCTACGTCGTCACCGAGTTGAATGTACTGAAGTAAGCTGAAACAGACCGGCCCGGCATTGCGTCCGGGCCGGCAGACAATCAGTTCAGCGCATCGCTCAGCGCCTTGGCAGGCACCAGCTTGACCACTTTCTTGGCCGCGATCTCGATGCTCTTGCCGGTCTGCGGGTTGCGGCCGGTGCGGGCCGGACGCTCGCTCACCTTCAGTTTGCCGATGCCAGGAAGGGTGATCTCACCGTCGTTTTCCAGCGCGTCGCCGACAATTTCGCCCAGCTGATCGATCAGGGTGCGGACAGTGGCTTTCGGCAGGGAAACGGCCTCGGCCAGGTCGCTGATCAGTTGGTCTTTGGTGATTGCCATGATGTAACTCCGTTTGCAGATGAGGGGTTCGGTGCCCTGGCTCGCGCCCTGGACAGCCGAAAACGAGGGAAAGCTAGCACAAAAGATACAGCCCGGGAGTGCCGTGGCAGACACTTCCGATAGGGCTTAGTGTCGCAGCGGGTCGGGTGGTTCCGGGTGGTGGATAAAAAAGCCGGGACCCTGGTCGGAATGCTGTCCACATAAAAGGTGGTCGGACGCGAGTCCCCTCGCCCCGTTGGGGAGAGGGTTAGGGCGGGCCGCGTTCGGAGAGGGGGCACTGGCAGCTTTGCGGCATTTTCAGCCCTCTCCCCCAGCCCCTCTCCCATAAATGGGAGAGGGGAGCCAAGCCTGTGCAACCGCATTACGCACCCTGATCGGGCTTAACGAAGTGTTAAGCCTTCGTGCCTAGGCTCACGGCCAGGAAGGCTGACGAATCAGTTTTGCCAGCCTCGACTATGCTTGCTCTTACCTGATTGATACTGGAGTGCAATCATGCTGCGTGCCTTCACTGACCTTGGTTTTCGCTGGAAAATCGCCCTGCCCATTCTCCTTCTGGCGGCCCTGTTGGTGGCCATGGGTGTGCTCGGCATGCGTGGCATCACACAGGTGGCCGATTCCTCGACGACCCTGACCAACCGTTTCCTGCCAGGCATCAGCCTGTTGCTCAATGCCGACCGGGATCTCTACCAGGCGTTCATCGCCGAGCGCAGCATGCTCGACGAGGATTCGGGGAGCCATCTCGAGGAGCTGCGCGCCGCGCACACCGAGAACCTGCAGCAGGCCTATGACCGCGTGCACAAGTTCGCGGACATGCAGCCCGGCAGCGAAGCGATGGCGCTGGTCGCCGAGTTCGATCGCGGCTTCGAACTGTGGAAAGCCACTTCCCTGAAAGTATTGCAGCTGGCCGCCAGCAACCCCGAGGAGGCCAGCCACCTCAGCTTCGGTGACAGCGAGGCGCAGTTCGAGGTGATGCGTGGCGCCATCAACAAGCTCGGCGAACTGGAGGACAGCTCCGCCAACGCCGTGGGCACTGCGGCGATCGCCCGTGGCGAAGAACTGGCCTGGCAGCAGGGCATCGTCATTGCCGTGGGGCTGGCCGTCTGCCTGCTGCTGGTCATCGGCTTCCCGCTGCTGGTGACGCGTCCCCTGCACAGCCTGCTGCATCGCATCGAGCAGATCGCCGATGGCGATGGCGACCTGCGCGTGCGTCTCGACGTGCTGTCCAAGGACGAACTGGGCCAGCTCAGCCATGCCTTCAACCGCTTCCTCGACAAGCTGCAGCCGTTGATCAAGGAAGTGGGGCGGGTCACCGACGAGGTGGCCGACTCGGCGAAGAACCTTGCCGGTCTGGCGGCAGCCAATGACCAGTTGATCAGCAGTGAACATGCGGCGGTCGACCAGGTCAGCACCGCCGCGACGGAAATGAGCACGGCCGTGCATGAGGTGGCGCGCAATGCGCAGAATGCCGCGGATGCAGCGCGCAGTGCCGAGCAACAGTCACGCGAAGGGGCCGAGGTGGTGGGGGCGACCATCGCCTCGATCCGTCAGCTGGCGCAGGAAGTGGAGAGCGCTTCCTCCACCATCCAGACCCTGGAGCAGGAAGCCGCCAACATCGGCGCGGTGCTGGCCGTGATCAAGGGCATCGCCGAGCAAACCAACCTGCTGGCGCTCAACGCTGCCATCGAGGCGGCACGTGCCGGCGAGCAGGGGCGAGGCTTCGCGGTGGTGGCCGACGAGGTCAGGGCATTGGCGGCGCGTACCCAGGAGTCCACCAAGGACATTCAGGGCATGATCGAGCGCTTGCAGGTCGGGGTGCAGAACGCGGTCAAGGCGACCCATACCGGGAGCGAGCGGGCACGGCAGAGCGTCGATCAGGCTGCCGGCGTCGACCAGGCGTTGAACGTCACCGGTGAGTCGGTGCAGCGCATCAACGACATGGCCGCGCAGATCGCCACGGCGTGCGAGGAGCAGAGCAGCGTGACCGAGGAGATCGCCCGCAACATCAGCGATATTCGTGACCTCTCCAACGAGGCGGCGCAGACCTCCGAGCAGAGCACGCGGGCCAGTCAGCACCTGTCCGAGCTGTCCCACGGTCTGGCGCAGCTGGTGGGGCGTTTTCGCGTGTGAGAGGGTGCTGCAACGCATCTAAGTGTTTGAACCGGTTGTAACTTTGCGTTTAGTCGTTACAATGGCGCGGCCCGTCGCAATGACGGGCTGCGTGATGGTGGGTCCTGTCGGTCCCCTCGCAACGATTACCTGTGAACCTGGTCAGGCCCGGAAGGGAGCAGCCACAGCGGGAACATCGTGTGCCGGGGTGTGGCTGGCAGGGCTCGCCTCCAATCTGCGATTCCCCATCTCGATCATCTTTCCTTGGCTTGCGCGCGCATCGCCAGGGCTGCCGCCTGCTCGCCACCGCCGTTCCGTAGCCGTCCATGCGCACTCGCGCAGCATGCGGCGATCATTGCGCCATGAACGAAAACGCCCGATGCCAATGGCATCGGGCGCTCTGTTGACGGCGGTCTGATTCAGGCCGTGCGATAGCTCAGTACGCTGTCCTGTTCCTTGAGCGTCTTGCGCAGTTCGGCAGGGATGTTGCCAGCGCGTACGGCCAGTTCGAGGCGGATGTCTTCCAGGCTCTGGGCGAAGGCGTTCTGGTCGTCGAGCTGTGGCTTGGCCAGCACGCGGCTGTAGACGGTACTGTCGCTCTCGTCGAGCAGGGCGAGGATGACGCTGCCGTCCGGCCGTGGGGAGCTGAAGTTGGCACGCAGCGGGGTGAACAGGTGATCGACGAGTTGCTGGTTGGTGAATTCCATGACCTACTCCATCCTGAGATTGGCCAGTTTGGACCTCAGGATGAGCGATAGGTTCAGGCGATGAGCGACTGGCGGGTGCGCTCGATCACCTGTTGCAGCGAGTCGTCGCCGTACTGGCCCGGGTACAGGCGCTGGCTGTACTGGGCAATGCCGGTCTTGTCGACCAGGGTGAAGCTGAAGCTGCCTTTGCGCGCTGCCTGGATACGGCAGTCGAACGGGGCGAAGGCGTGGGTCAGCGTGCTGATGGCTTTCTGAATCTGATGTTGAGTATGCATTTTTCTAAGTGTTTCCTTTAAAGCATGTGCGCTTCGTTGCGCGTGGTGTCGCTCCATGGGGTTGGCCGAAAAGCGGCCATAGCAGTCAACCGATCGGAGCTGTATTAGCACGATAAAGTTCCATTGTTACGGTTCTTCGGCGTGGTCAGTACGTCGGAGGCAGGCGGAGGAACTGCGCCAATGAATGTGAGTGGCGAGTCGGCCTGATCAGTCAGCAGGTGGGATCGGGGAGGGCGGCTGCGCAGGCATGCGCTAGACGTTGAACCGGGAAACCAGCGGGGAGGCGCGAGGGCCTGGATGACTTGCAGCTTGGTACGAACGGCGCGAATCATACTGTATTGCGCAATAAATGAACAGCACTGTTTCGCAACTCGACAAGGGGCCCTTTCAGTGGCTCGGTTGGCGGATGCAATTTGCCGGTCGCTCCGCTAGGATTAGCCCACTTTTGCTTTCCTCACATGACGGTTTTCCATGAGTTATCAGGTTCTTGCACGTAAATGGCGTCCGCGCTCGTTCCGCGAAATGGTCGGCCAGACCCATGTGCTCAAAGCCCTGATCAATGCCCTGGACAGCCAGCGCCTGCACCACGCCTACCTGTTCACCGGTACCCGTGGGGTGGGCAAGACCACCATTGCGCGGATCATCGCCAAGTGCCTGAACTGCGAGACCGGCATCAGCTCCACGCCCTGCGGGACCTGCTCGGTGTGCCGGGAGATCGACGAGGGGCGCTTCGTCGACCTGATCGAAGTGGACGCCGCCAGTCGTACCAAGGTCGAGGACACCCGCGAGCTGCTCGACAACGTGCAGTATTCGCCGACCCGTGGGCGCTTCAAGGTCTACCTGATCGACGAAGTGCACATGCTCTCCACCAGCTCGTTCAACGCCTTGTTGAAGACCCTGGAAGAGCCGCCACCTCACGTCAAGTTCCTGCTCGCCACCACCGACCCGCAGAAGCTGCCGGTCACCGTGCTGTCGCGCTGCCTGCAGTTCTCCCTGAAGAACATGCCGCCGGAGCGGGTGGTTGAGCACCTGAGCCATGTCCTCAGCGCCGAGAACGTGCCGTTCGAAGACGACGCCCTGTGGCTGCTGGGGCGCGCCGCCGATGGTTCGATGCGCGATGCCATGAGCCTGACCGACCAGGCCATCGCCTTCGGTGAAGGCAAGGTGCTGGCCGCCGATGTGCGTGCCATGCTCGGCACGCTGGATCACGGCCAGGTCTATGGCGTGCTGCACGCGCTGATCGAAGGCGATGCGCGCGCACTGATCGAAGCCGTGCGTCATCTGGCGGAGCAGGGCCCGGACTGGAATGGCGTGCTGGCGGAGATGCTCAACGTGCTGCACCGCGTGGCCATCGCCCAGGCGCTGCCGGACGCGGTGGACAACGGTCAGGGTGACCGCGAGCGCGTGCTGCAGCTGGCCCAGGCCTTGCCTGCCGAGGATGTGCAGTTCTACTACCAGATGGGTTTGATCGGCCGTCGCGATCTGCCGCTGGCGCCTGAGCCGCGCGGTGGTTTCGAGATGGTCCTGCTGCGCATGCTGGCCTTCCGCCCTGCGGGAGCCGACGATGCTCCCAGGGTCACGCTAAAGCCGTTGGGGATCAGCCAGGCCACTGCTGATTCCCGGACGAACCCAGTGGCCGGCACCGCTATGCCGGCTCCTGTCGTTTCTGCCCCGGCGCCTGCCGCTGCCCCGGTAGCGCCTGCGCCTGCCATGCCGGCGGCCGCCGAGCCTGCTGCCGTGGCACCGGACACGAGCGTTGTGCCGGCCGCGAGCGAACCTGCGCCGGTTGCGGACGTGCCGGTAGCGGACGCGCCGGTAGCGGTCGTTGACACGCCCGAAACCGCCGCCAGCCTGCCGCCAGAGCCAGAGCCAGAGCCAGAGCCAGAGCCAGAGCCAGAGCCAGAGCCAGAGCCAGAGCCAGAGCCAGCAGCACCCGTCGCGCCTGCAGCCGTCGTCGATCTGCCCTGGGACACCGCCAAGGCGCCAGAAGCTGTTGCCGTTGCCCAGCCCGAAGTCGTGGCAGCGCCGTCGGCGCCTGTCGTGGCGCCGCTGGCGGCCGAGGTCGTGCCCCCGGTCGCCAATGCGATCGTGCAGGCAGAGGCCGACGCTGACGCTGGCGACGATGAACCGCCGCCCGGTGACTACGACTACGTCGAGATGGACGCCGAAACGCTCGACTACGATTTCGGTCAGAGCGAAGCCGCGGCGCCGCAGGTCGAAGAGCCTCTGCCCGCCGCCAAGCCCGCCACGGGCCTGGCCGCCGAGTGGCTGTCCCTGTTCCCGCAACTGGGTCTGGGCGGCATGACCGGCAGCATCGCGGCCAACTGTACGCTGATCGAGGCCAACGGCGATGACTGGCTGCTGCACCTGGACCCGGCGCACAGTGCGTTGTTCAATCCGACCCAGCAGCGGCGTCTCAACGATGCCTTGAATCAGCAGCAGGGGCGCAGCATCAAGTTGCGTATCGAGCTGTGCAAGCCCGAGCAAGAGACACCGGCCCAGGCGGCGGCCCGTCGCCGTGCCGAGCGCCAGCGCAGTGCCGAGGCCTCGATCCAGGCCGATCCGCTGGTGCAGCAGATGATCCAGCAGTTCGCCGCCAAGGTGCGCGACGACAGTATCGAACCACTCGACACCTCCCGTTAACACGAACACCCGAGGATACCGACATGATGAAAGGTGGCATGGCAGGCCTGATGAAGCAGGCCCAGCAGATGCAGGAAAAGATGCAGAAGATGCAGGAAGAGCTGGCCAATGCCGAAGTCACCGGCCAGTCCGGTGCCGGCCTGGTCAGCGTGGTGATGACCGGTCGTCATGACGTCAAGCGCATCACCCTGGATGACAGCCTGATGCAGGAAGACAAGGAAGTGCTCGAGGACCTCATCGCCGCGGCCGTCAACGATGCGGTGCGCAAGGTCGAGCAGAACAGCCAGGAGAAGATGTCCGGCATGACGGCCGGCATGCAGCTCCCGCCAGGCTTCAAGATGCCTTTCTGACCGGCCTCGTGCCGTCCAGCCGACGCACAGGGCGGTGTTGCAGGCGGACGCGGAACTCGCATGCGCTCCAGCATACGGCGCTTCCTCGTCCACCTGCGCCTTGCCCCGTGCGTCGTCTGATCACCACGCCTGACATGGCGCTCGTGCGCGCAGGGTGGTGGCTGGCCTCAGTGCCTGGCCTGAGGCCAGCCGGGCCTGTTGCCTGGCCCGTTTCCCCGGAGCGCATCCGGGCTATCAACCTGTAGGAACACCATGAGCTTCAGTCCTCTGATTCGCCAGCTGATCGACTCCCTGCGCATCCTGCCTGGTGTGGGGCAGAAGACTGCGCAACGCATGGCTCTGCAGTTGCTCGAGCGTGATCGCAGTGGCGGCCAGCGCCTGGCGCAGGCACTCAATGCGGCGATGGAAGGGGTGGGACACTGCAAGCGTTGCCGCAGCCTGAGCGAGGATGACATCTGCCACCTGTGCGCCGACGAGCGTCGCGACGACAGCCTGCTGTGCGTGGTGGAAGGCCCGATGGATGTCTACGCCGTCGAGCACACCGGCTATCGCGGGCGCTACTTCGTGCTCAAGGGGCACCTGTCGCCGCTCGATGGCCTGGGGCCGGAAGCCATCGGTATTCCCGAGCTGCTGGAGCGCATCGACGCCGGTGCCTTCAGCGAGGTCATCCTCGCTACCAACCCGACCGTGGAAGGCGAGGCCACGGCGCACTACATCGCGCAGATCCTTACCGGCAAGGGCCTGGTCGCTTCGCGCATCGCCCACGGCATGCCGCTGGGGGGCGAACTGGAGCTGGTCGACGGCGGCACGCTGGCGCACGCCCTCGCCGGCCGACGTCCGATCACGCTCTGACCCTTCGCACCCACGCTGCGCGCTGCCCATGGGCCGCGACTTCGTGCGCCGTGTCGCGCTGGCGCTCCTGCTCGGGATACCGGTTGCGGCAAGTGCGCAGTGCGCGCTCGGCCAGATCCCGGTTTGCCTGGGGCAGAGCTGTCTGTGTGTGCCCGATCCGGCCCGCGTGCGTGAAGATGGCCTGAACCTGGCCGCCACACACCTAGAAGCCTGGCTGCAGCAGTCACGCCAGGCGGCCCTGAGTGCAGGTACCGAGCCGATACCCCTGATGATTCGCGCGCAGCTTGCGCCGTTCTACGATGACGCCTTGCTCGACGAGGTGCGCTTTCGCGTGGGTAGCACCGACGCGATGGACGCTGCCAGCGTCATGCTGCGCAACCCGGACGTGCAGGCCGTGACCCTGATCGATGTGGTGGTGTTTCGCAGCGCTGATGCCGCCGGCCAGGATGCTGCCCTCTGGGCGCACGAACTCTGGCACGTACGACAGTATCGCGAGTGGGGCAGCAGCGGATTCGCCCAGCGCTACACCCGTGATTTCGAGGCTGTCGAGGAGCCAGCCTATGCCATGCAGGTACGGGTCAGGCGCGCGCTGCGCGGGCAGAAATGAAACGCTCGCTTGAAAACCAAGCAAGCGCTAGGTTAGGGTGGCCAAAACAATAACGGGAGTACCCGCATGGCCGCCCTTCAGTCGTATTTCGATGAATCCCACCAACTGGTTCGCGACTCCGTTCGGCGTTTCGTCGAGCGCGAGATCCTTCCGCACATCGACGACTGGGAAGAGGCCGAGGAGTTTCCCCGCGAGCTGTACCTCAAGGCAGGGGCGGCAGGAATTCTCGGCATCGGCTATCCGGAGCAGTACGGCGGCAGCCACGAAGGTGACGTATTCGCCAAGGTCGCCGCCAGCGAAGAACTGATGCGCTGTGGCTCGGGTGGCCTGGTGGCGGGGCTCGGCTCTCTGGACATCGGCTTGCCGCCGGTACTCAAATGGGCCAGGCCGGCCATTCGCGAGCGCGTGGTGCCCCAGGTGCTGGCTGGCGAGAAGATCATGGCGCTCGCGGTCACCGAACCGTCCGGTGGTTCCGATGTGGCCAACCTGAAGACCCGTGCCGTGCGCGAGGGCGACCACTACCGCATCAACGGCAGCAAGACCTTCATCACCAGTGGCGTGCGTGCCGACTACTACACGGTGGCAGTGCGCACCGGTGGCGAAGGTTTCGGCGGTGTCAGCCTGCTGCTGGTGGAAAAGGGTACGCCGGGGTTCAGCGTGGGGCGCAAGCTGAAGAAGATGGGCTGGTGGGCGTCGGATACCGCCGAGCTGTTCTTCGACGACTGCAAGGTGCCGGTGGACAACCTGATTGGCGTCGAGAACGCCGGTTTCGCCTGCATCATGGCCAACTTCCAGAGCGAGCGCCTGAGCCTGGCGATCATGGCCAACATGACGGCGCAACTGGCCCTGGACGAATCGATGAAGTGGGCCCGCGAGCGCCAGGCGTTCGGCAAGCCGGTGGGCAAGTTTCAGGTGCTCAAGCATCGCCTGGCCGAGATGGCCACCCAGCTGGAGGTCTCCCGCGAGTTCACGTACCGCCAGGCGGCGCAGATGGCGGCGGGCAGGAGCGTGGTCAAGGAAATCTCCATGGCCAAGAACTTCGCCACCGATATTGCCGATCGCCTGACCTACGATGCGGTACAGATCCTCGGCGGCATGGGCTACATGCGTGAATCGCTGGTCGAACGGCTGTATCGCGACAATCGCATCCTTTCCATCGGCGGTGGCACGCGAGAGATCATGAACGAGATCATCGCCAAGCAGATGGGCCTCTGATCAGGACGCGACCTGGTTCTGCGCCGCCTGGCGCAGGCGTGCGATGTCGCGCTGTGGCGGGTCGCCGAACAGGCGACTGTACTCGCGGCTGAACTGCGAGGGGCTCTCGTAGCCCACGCGATAGCTGGCCGCCGCCGCTTCCAGGTTGTCGCAGAGCATCAGCCGGCGTGCCTCCTGCAGACGCAGCTGCTTCTGGTACTGCAGCGGGCTGAAGGCCGTGACGGCCTTGAAGCGATGGTGCAGGGTCGAGGGGCTGAGGTTGACCTCGCGGGCCAGCTCCTCGATGCGCAGCGGCTGATCGAAGTTCTTGCGCAACCACTCGATGGCGCGCGAAATGCGCTGGCTCTGGCTGTCGGCCACCACCACTTCATGCAGGCGGTGTCCCTGCGGGCTGAGCAGCATGCGGTAGAAGATTTCACGCAGGGCCAGCGGGGCCAGCATGGCGATGTCGCGTGGGGTCTCCAGCAGGCGCAGCAGGCGAATCACCGCATCCAGCAGGCGCGGGTCGAGGCGATCGAGAAACAGCGCCCGCTGCGAGGCCGCGTCGGGTGCCGGGATGGGCGGCATCTCGGTCAGCAGGCTGCTGATCAGCGCCGGGTCGATCTCCAGTGCCAGGCTCAGGTAGGGGGCTTCCGGGCTGGCCTCGATCACCCGGCCGGTGACCGGCAGCACCACCGAGGCCACCAGGTAGTTCAGCGGATCGTAGACATAGAGCTCGTCGCCCAGGCGTATCTCCTTGCGCCCCTGCGCGATGATGCACAGGCAGGGGTCGTAGACCGTCTGCATCGGCAGGCTCGGGGTGGTGGCCCGCGCCAGCTTGAGGCCGGGGATGGCGGTGAGGTGCAGGCCATCCTCCGGGACGAAGCGTTCGACGAGGCGCGCCATTTCATGGCTGAGGTCGGCAAGAGGAGTGTCGAGATTGGTGGCGGTATGGGTGAGTGACTGCATGGCGCTCCTCCAGAAGGTCTGCGAAGACTAGCCAGGTTTTTCAGGCAAGTCATGGGCGCCCGCAGGATTAGGCAAATATTTGCCAGTAATGGGCAAACGTCCCCTGAAACAGAGTGTTTCAGGAATGCCACCAGTCCTGGTCTGCGATATGGAGTTGCGGTGGATCGTGCAGTTTTAGGCAATGATCGGCCAGTATCCGGCTAACGCTGCCGTGACCTGGCGGTTAATCTCTGTAGTCATCGCGCCGTGTCCCTGCGTCGCGCGAACGCTTGAAGTAGCTACGCCACCCGCTAAGCGGTGCCCCACGTGTCCGAAGGAGCCCGCCACATGTCTAGCAAATGGCTGATCGCACCACTGACACTCTTGTTGCTCGCCACTGCCTGGCTCGATTCTCGAGCGGGTGGCGAAGCGGTTTTCGCCGATCCGCAAGCCGCACCCCATGTTCTGCAGCGACAGGCTGCCGATCTGCATTGATCCATTCCAGGAGGTTGCCATGAGCATCGTTCACCGTATGACCATTCGCGCTCGCCACGACCGCGCCGTCCGGTTGAGGCAGTGCCTGGCCCGGCTAGATCAGATCGGCCGGGACATTCCCGGCTGCCAGGGACTGCGGGTCCTGCCGTTGCGTGGCGACCCGCTGACCTGGGAAGTCGAAGGGCAGTGGCACTCGGCCGCGGCACGAGACGCCTTTCTCGGTAGCGAATGCCTGCGCCGGGTACTGGCGCAGGCCATAGAGGAGGGGCTTTTCACCCATCTCGAATGCGCGATGGAGCTGCAGCAACAAGTCGCCTGACTTGCCTTTGTGAATTTATCTCTATAGATTTTCATGAAATTAATTATTTTAAATTTCATGAGTCGTCTATGTTTCGCCACGCCCATGAGCACGTCGACAGTTACTACGCCCATAGCTGCAAGGACCGGCTGAGCCATCATCCGCGCCTGCAAGGTGAGGTGCAGTGCGATGTGCTGGTGGTCGGTGCGGGCTTCAGCGGCCTGCACACCGCGCTGCGCCTGGCCGAGGCAGGCCTGCAGGTCATCGTGCTGGAAGCCAGTCGCGTGGCCTGGGCGGCTTCGGGGCGCAATGGCGGCCAGGCGATCCTGGGCTGGTCGTGCGACATGCCGCCACTGGAAAAGGCCCTTGGCATCGAGGGTGCCCGGCGTCTGTGGGACGGCATGGCCTGGGCGGCGAACGAGCTGCGCGAGTTGCCGCAGCGTCATGCGTTCGACTGCGACTACCGCCGTGGCCATCTGTGGACGGCCGTGCTGCCCCGGCGCGTGGCGCAACTGCACGAATGGCAGGAAGAGGCCGCGAGCAAGTGGGGGCACCGTACCCTGCAGTTCGTCTCGCGCGAGCAGATGCCGGAGTGGGTGGCCAGCGAGCGTTACCGTGCCGGGCTCTACGACCCGCAGGCCGGGCACGTCAATCCGCTCAAGCTGGCGCTTGGCCTGGCCGAGGCATTCGTCGCGGCCGGCGGTCGCATCTTCGAGCAGAGCCGTGCGCTGAGCCAGGAAGCGCATGCTGCAGGCTACCGCGTACGTACTGAGCAAGGCAGCGTGCAGGCCTGCGACCTGGTGCTGGCGTGCAACACCTACATTGACCATCTGGAGCCGCGCCTGGCGCGACGCATACTGCCCGTGGGCACCTACCAGATCGCTACCGAGCCGTTGGGGGCGGCGCGAGCCGAGGCGCTGCTGCCGCGCAATGCCTGCGTCACCGACAATCAGTTCGTCCTCGACTACTTCCGCCGCACGCCGGATCACCGGCTGCTGTTCGGCGGCGGCTGCACCTACCTGGGCGGCTTGCCGCAGGACATGGCGGCGGCGACCCGGCCCATTCTCGAGCGTGTCTTCCCGCAGCTGTCTGGCGTGGCCATCGACTTCGCCTGGGGCGGCCATATCGACGTGACCCGCGCGCGCACGCCGGACATCGGCGGGGAGAACGGGCGTTACTGGCTGCAGGGCTTCTCCGGGCATGGCGTGCTGCCGACCCTGGCAGCGGCACGTGCGGTGAGCGACGCCATCCTCGGCAACGAGGATGAGCTGGCGCTGTACCGGCAACTGCGCAATCCCGACTTTCCCTTTGGCGAACGTCTGGCTGCGCCGCTCGAGGCCATCGGCAAGGCCTGGTATCGACTGAGAGACAGCTTCTGAAATGGACAGCCCTGACATGGACAAGAACCTGGAGATGGCCGCGCTGGCGGTTCTCATCCACGACCTGCGCAAGCACAAGAAGGTCACCCTCAATGAGCTGGCCGAGCGTATCGGGCGTTCCGTGGGCTTTCTTTCCCAGGTCGAGCGCGGCCTGTCGCGCCCGACGGTCGCGGACCTGACCGCGATCAGCGAAGCCCTCGATGTGCCGACGACCTACTTCTACAGCCTGCCCAAACCCAAGGCGCTGGACTGGGTCACCCGGCCGGACGAGCGTCGCACCCTGTACCTGGCCGGCGGCATCACCGACATCATGGCATCGCCGACCCTGCAGGGCGCCTTCATGGTCGTCGACAGCCTGCTCGAGCCCGGTGCCAGCAGTGGCGAGCGGCAGATGAGCGACCGCTCGGAACAGGCCGGCTACGTGCTCGAGGGCCAGCTGACGCTGTGGCTGGGCGAGGACGAAGAGAGCGCCACCCTGTACCCGGGCGATGCCTTCCAGGTCCCGAGCTACGCGCGTTTACGCTACGCCAACCAGGGCGATGCGCCTGCGCGCGTGCTGTGGATCTACACCTGAACCTTCCCGTTGACCGGAAATGACCATCATGAACGCCACCCGAGTCGAGTTGCTCGACGAAGTCCGCCAATTTCGCCAGGCCCACCCCGAGGTGCGCTTCGTCGACCTGATCTGCCTGGATATTCCCGGGCATTTCTACGGCAAGCGCTATCCCATCGAGATGCTGGAGAAGGTCGCAGCCGGCAGTGCCCTGAAACTGCCGCAGAACTGCGTGCTGCTTGGTGCTCAGGGCGGGCTCCACGAGATCGGCGACTACTGCTTCCATGATGGTGACCCGGATGCGCCGCGTCGTCTGATTCCCGGCACGCTCAAGCCGGTGACCTGGGAGCGCCAGCCGCTGGGGCAGATGCTGATCAGCTCCGACGGCACCGACGCCCCCATCGAGTTCGAGCCGCGCGAGGTGCTGGCGCGGGTGGTGCAGCGCCTGGCGGCGCGTGGCATCCGTCCGGTGGTGGCGTTCGAGCTGGAGTTCTACCTGTTCGACAAGGCGCTCAAGGAAGGCCTGCCGCAATACCCGCGTGATGACCTCAGTGGCGACGCCGACGACCAGCCGAACATGCACATCGAGCGCCTGTCGCGCTTCGCCGAGGTGCTCGACGACATCAGCAAGACCGCGCGCCTGCAGGGCATCGACACCACGGTGATCACCGCCGAGATCGGTCCGGGGCAGTTCGAGATCAACTTCAGCCACAACGCCGACCCGATGCAGGCCGCCGACTGGTCCGCGCTGTTCTGCCGGGTCACGCGGGGCGTGGCCCTGCAGCACGGCCACCGCGCCAGCTTCATGGCCAAGCCCTACCTGCAGTACCCCGGCAGTGGCATGCATGTGCATGTCAGCCTGTATGACGAAGCGGGTGACAACCTGCTGGCGCGTGACGACCAGCGTCCGCTGCGCCATGCCGTGGCCGGCTGCCTGAGCCTGCTGCCGGAACTGATGCCGATCTACGCGCCGAACCACAACAGCTACCGCCGTTTCGGCGCTCAGGTGAACTCGGCGAGCCAGGCCAGCTGGGGTTTCGAGGACCGCGACGCCTGCGTGCGCATCCCCGAGTCGGACACCCGCAACCTGCGCCTGGAATTCCGTCTGCCCGGTGCCGACGCCAATCCCTATCTGGTCCTGGCGGCGTTGCTGACCAGTATCGAGCAGGGACTCGACGCCAGGGTCGAGCCCATCGCACCGCTCAACGATGACCGCAGCAGCGGCGTCGATTTCCCCAAGGACATGCTCGACGCCGTGCGCCGCATGCAAGCCAGCGAGCGTGTCGCGGCGGGCCTCGGCAGCGAGTTCGTCATGGTCTATTGCGAGAACAAACGCCAGGATCACCTGGCCTTCATGCACGACATCAGCCCGCGTGAATACCGCTGGTACCTGTGATGTCCCGGATCGAAGGAGGCGACATGAACAACTCGAAAACCGCACACTGGCAGGCCCTGAGCCAGGCCCACCATCTGGCGCCGTTCAGTGACTACAAGCAGCTGGCCGAGAACGGCCCGCGCATCATCACCGAGGCCCGTGGCGTGCACCTGTGGGACAGCGAGGGGCACAAGA
>NZ_SBHZ01000027.1 GCF_004521985.1 Ectopseudomonas khazarica | reverse complement strand
AAGAATTTTTTCTTTCTACTCAACCACTTGCGCTTTCGATCAGAGCTTCTTCTCTCCAGCGGGAGGCGCATTCTACAGCGTTCAAAACCGCTGTCAACCACCTCTTTTCTACCGCTTTCGATCCACTTGACCGAATCACCAACAGGACTCAACCACCACCCTGTCGACCGGCGCGCATTCTACACACCCGATCCAGCTTTGCAACCCCTCTTTTAAACTTAACTTATTGATTAACAAGAAGTTTTCGAAGAGCTTCATCGCTGAAGTGGCGCGCATTCTACAGCACCAGAACGCGCTGTAAAGCCCTGATATGCAAAAAGTTGCGCAGACTGTTCCAACGGCCTGCGCCTCTTCTATATAGAGAGCGCGAAACTCAGATCACCCCCGCCTCACGCAGTGCAGCGATCTGTCCTTCGCTCATGCCCAGCACCCTCTGCAACAGCGCATCGGTGTGCTGCCCGAGCAGTGGCGGCGCCGAATGGTAGGCCACTGGCGTGTCCGACAGGCGCAGGGGACTGGCGACCTGAGGCGTACGACCGCCAAGCGCATTGGGCAGGTCGAAGCTCAACCCACGCGACTGGACCTGCGGATCGGCGAACACCTGCTGCAGATCGTTGATCGGCCCACAGGGCACACCCGCCGCTTCCAGCAAAGCAATCCATTGCGCCGTGGTCTTGAACACGGTGGCCTGGCGCAGCTGCGGGATCAGCTCGGCCCGGTTGGCCACCCGTGCCTTGTTGGTGGCATAGCGCGGATCATCGGCAAGACCGGCGATACCCGCTACCTCGCAGAACTTGCGGAACTGCCCGTCGTTGCCCACGGCCAGGATGAAGTTGCCATCGGCGCTGGGGAAGTCCTGGTAAGGGACGATATTGGGATGGGCATTACCCAGGCGCTTGGGGGATACGCCCGTCGTCAGGTAGTTCATGGCCTGGTTCGCCAGACAGGCCACCTGCACGTCGAGCAGCGCCACGTCGATGTGCTGACCGATACCGGACTGCTCGCGCTGATTGAGCGCCGCCAACACACCCACCGTCGCATACAGCCCAGTGAGGATATCGGTGAGCGCCACGCCGACCTTCATCGGCCCCGCCCCTTCCTCACCCTCAGGGCGCCCCGTCAGGCTCATCAGCCCGCCAAGCCCCTGGATCATGAAGTCGTAGCCGGCACGCTTGGCGTAAGGCCCGGTCTGACCGAAACCGGTGATGGAGCAGTAGATCAGCTTCGGATTGATCGCCTTGAGCGACGCGTAATCCAGGCCATAGGCCGCCAGGCCGCCCACCTTGAAGTTCTCCAGCAGGACATCGCACTGCGCCACCAGCTCGCGGACCAGGCGCTGGCCCTCCGACTGGGTGAAATCCAGGGTCAGGGACTGCTTGTTGCGATTCGCGCTCTGGAAATAGGCGGCCTCGCGCGAGTCGTTACCCTCGGCATCCTTTATATAGGGAGGCCCCCAATGCCGGGTGTCGTCCCCCGCCCCCGGTTTTTCGACCTTGATCACCTCGGCCCCGAGGTCGCCCAGGATCTGCCCGCACCAGGGCCCGGCAAGTACCCGGGACAGGTCGAGCACGCGAATATGGGAAAGAGCACCGGACATGGAGATCCTCCGCATGGCGCGCCAAGCGCGCCATGGATCAGTGAGAGGCGCGAGCCTTTAGAAGAACGCCTGGATGCCGGTTTGCGCACGACCGAGAATCAGCGCGTGCACGTCATGCGTGCCTTCATAGGTGTTGACCACCTCGAGGTTGACCAGATGACGGGCGATGCCGAACTCGTCGCTGATGCCATTGCCGCCCAGCATGTCGCGGGCCAGGCGCGCGATGTCGAGCGCCTTGCCGCAGCTGTTGCGCTTCATGATCGAGGTGATTTCCACCGCGGCGGTGCCTTCGTCCTTCATCCTTCCCAAGCGCAGGCAGCCTTGCAGGGCCAGGGTGATTTCGGTCTGCATGTCCGCCAGCTTCTTCTGGATCAGCTGGTTGGCCGCCAGCGGACGGCCGAACTGGTTGCGATCCAGCACGTACTGCCGCGCGGTGTGCCAGCAGAACTCGGCGGCGCCCAGCGCCCCCCAGCTGATGCCGTAACGCGCAGAGTTCAGGCAGGTGAACGGGCCACGCAGGCCACGCACGTCCGGGAAGGCGTTCTCTTCGGGACAGAACACATTGTCCATGACGATCTCGCCGGTGATCGAGGCGCGCAGCCCGACCTTGCCGTGAATCGCCGGAGCGGAAAGCCCCTCCCAACCTTTCTCCAGCACGAAGCCACGAATCTCGCCGGCATCGTCCTTGGCCCAGACCACGAAGACGTCGGCAATCGGGCTGTTGGTGATCCACATCTTGCTGCCGCTCAGGCGGTAACCGCCCTCGACCTTCCTCGCACGCGTGACCATCGAACCCGGATCGGAACCGTGGTTCGGCTCGGTCAGGCCGAAGCAACCGATGTATTCGCCGCTGGCCAGCTTGGGCAGGTACTTCTGCTTGGTCGCTTCATTGCCGAACTCGTTGATTGGCACCATCACCAGGGAGGATTGCACGCTCATCATCGAGCGATAGCCCGAGTCGATGCGCTCCACTTCCCGGGCGATCAACCCGTAGCAGACATAGTTCAGGCCACTGCCACCGTAGGCCTCGGGAATGGTCGCGCCGAGCAGCCCGGTCTCACCCATCTCGCGGAAGATTCTCGGGTCGGTCTGCTCATGACGGAAGGCCTCCAGCACACGAGGTGCCAGCTTGTCATCGGCGAACTGTTGGGCGCTGTCGCGCACCATGCGCTCTTCTTCGGTCAGTTGCTGATCGAGCAGCAGCGGGTCGATCCAGTTGAAGCTTGCCTTGGCCATTGCGAGAAACCTCGAAACGATGAAGTGAGCGGCCGGCGCAACCGACCCCGTATAAGCATGATCCTAGGACGACCTGGCATGCAGGACAAACGCAGAATTCGCACAGACCTGTGCTTTTTCCTCACTTCGAGATAGCTTAACCATTAATTAACGCCACTTCCGTGTGAGGCTTTCGCATAAATGCGCCGTAAGATCCCCAGTACCGCCGCCTTGGTCGCCTTCGAGTCCGCAGCACGTCACCAGAGTTTCACCAAGGCGGCCGATGAGTTGAACCTGACGCAGAGCGCCATCTGCCGGCAGATCGGCGGGCTGGAAAGCTTCCTCAACGTCGAACTGTTCCGCCGCTCGCGCCGAGGCGTGGTGCTGACCGAGGCCGGCATCGCCTACAGTCGCAAGGTGGCTGCCCAGCTCGATGCCGTGGAACGCGACACCCTGGCCCTGATGGGCAACCAGGGCACCACCAGCATCGAGCTGGCGGTGGTGCCGACATTCGGTACCCAGTGGCTGTTGCCACGCCTGCGCGCCTTCCAGCGGCTGCACCCCGAGGTCACGGTGCACCTGACCAACCGCACCCGCCCCTTCCTGTTCGCCGACACCCACTTCGATGCCGCCATCTACTATGGCGATGCCGAATGGTCAGGCACCGAGGCGCACTTCCTGATGCCCGAGCACCTGCTGCCGGTGTGCAGCCCGGCGCTGCTGGAACAGGGCGAGATCGATGCGCAGCGTATCGCCACCCTGCCACTGCTGCAGCAGACCACCCGCCCCTATGCCTGGCGCCAGTGGTTCGCCGCGCAGGGCATGAGCGTCGCCCGCGACATGACCGGGCCTCGCCTGGAGTTGTTTTCCATGCTGGCCCAGGCTGCCCGCCATGAAATGGGTGTCGCCCTGATTCCCCCCTTCCTGATCCAGCGGGAGCTCGAAGAAGGCAGTCTGGTGATCGCCATGGACGCGGCCGTGCCGGACAACGACCGCGCGTACTACCTGATGGTACCGGAGCGCAAGGCCGAGTCGGCGGCGCTCAAGGCCTTCCGCGACTGGCTGCAAGGCGAGGCACGCGCCTACCGAGCCGAGTAGCCCTGCATCGACTTTTTTCGACCACGCGCAACGAAACAGAAGCCGGATTGAACACGTAGGGCGCTATCGGTCACACTACACGGCATTCTGCCCGATTCATTCACAAAAGCCCCTGCCTCCGGGGTGTTGCGTGATTTTGAACGCCTCGTTCATTACTTTTCACACCCCAGCCGATTCGACCAACGGTCATTCCGCTCATGAATACCGGCATGGCCGCCAAACCTGCATGAAACCTGCTGCCGACCGGGCGCCACGCGGGCTGCGCGCAGTATAAAAATCCCTCATAGACCCATTACTTGTAGTAATGCATTTTTTTTACTCCATAACTTCTTGTAAGGGTTTGCGTTCGACTGCACAATCGCCGCGCCCGCCATTCACTATCGGGTTATGTGCTGATCCCCAATCGCCGGCGCGCCAGCGCAGTGCACCGGTTCACAAAAAAGATCACGCAGGAGATTAGAAGTGCACATTGGTGTTCCTCTCGAAACCCATGCAGGGGAGACGCGGGTTGCCGCGACCCCCGAGACCATCAAGAAGCTGGTCGGCCAAGGTCATCAGGTGACCGTGCAAGCCGGTGCCGGCGTCAGCGCCAGCATTCCGGACAGCGCGTATGAGGCCGCTGGCGCAGCCATTGGCAACGATTCGGCCGCCTTCGGCGCCGACCTGGTGCTCAAGGTGGTCGCACCCACCGACGCCGAACTGACTCACATGAAGTCCGGCGCCGTGCTGGTTGGCATGCTCAACCCGTTCTGCAATGAAACCATTGCGCGCATGAATGCCCGTGGCATCACCGCCTTCGCCCTGGAGGCCGCGCCGCGTACCTCTCGCGCACAGAGCCTGGACGTGCTGTCGTCCCAGGCCAACATTGCCGGCTACAAGGCAGTGATGCTGGCGGCCAACCACTACCCGCGCTTCATGCCCATGCTGATGACCGCCGCCGGTACCGTTAAGGCGGCCCGCGTGCTGATCCTCGGTGCAGGTGTCGCCGGCCTGCAGGCCATCGCCACCGCCAAGCGTCTGGGTGCCGTGATTGAGGCATCGGATGTGCGTCCGGCAGTGAAAGAGCAGATCGAGTCGCTCGGCGCCAAGTTCGTCGACGTCCCCTTCGAGACCGACGAGGAGCGCGAGTGCGCGCAAGGCGTGGGCGGCTATGCCCGGCCGATGCCGCAATCCTGGATGGAACGTCAGGCCAAGGCCGTGCACGAGCGCGCCAAGCAGGCCGACATCGTCATCACCACTGCGCTGATTCCGGGCCGCAAGGCGCCGACGCTTCTGCACGAAAGCACGGTGACCGAGATGAAGCCGGGCTCCGTGGTCATCGACCTGGCTGCCGCACAAGGCGGCAACTGCCCGCTGACCGAGGCCGACCAGGTCGTGGTCAAGCACGGCGTCACCTTCGTCGGCCACACCAACCTGGCCGCGCTGGTGCCGGCAGATGCCTCGGCGCTGTATGCACGCAACCTGCTGGACTTCCTCAAGCTCGTGATCGACCAGGAAGGCCAGTTCCAGCTCAACCTCGAAGACGACATCGTCGCCGCCTGCCTGATGTGCAAGGACGGTGAAGTCGTGCGCAAGAACGGCTAAGGAGTAGGGACATGGATCTGATTTCCGACGGCATCTACAACCTGATCATCTTCGTGCTGGCTATCTATGTCGGCTACCACGTGGTCTGGAACGTCACCCCGGCCCTGCACACCCCGCTGATGGCGGTCACCAATGCCATCTCGGCGATCGTCATCGTCGGCGCCATGCTGGCGGCCGCACTGACCGTCACGCCGCTGGGCAAGGCCATGGGCACCCTGGCCGTGGCCCTCGCCGCCGTCAACGTCTTCGGCGGCTTCCTGGTCACCCGACGCATGCTGGAAATGTTCAAGAAGAAAGCGCCGAAAGCACCTGTGGAGAAACACTGACCATGAGCATGAACCTGATCACTGTTCTCTACCTCGTCGCCTCGGTGTGCTTCATCCAGGCGCTCAAGGGTCTGTCGCACCCGACCACGTCGCGGCGCGGCAACCTGTTCGGCATGATCGGCATGGGCATCGCGGTGGCCACCACCGTCGGCCTGATCTACAAGCTCGGCGCCGATCTGGCCGTGCAGGGTATCGGCTTCGTGGTCGTCGGCCTGCTGGTCGGCGGTAGCGTCGGCACCGTCATGGCCAAGCGCGTGGAAATGACCAAGATGCCGGAGCTGGTCGCCTTCATGCACAGCATGATCGGCCTGGCTGCCGTGTTCATCGCCATCGCCGCCGTGGTCGAGCCGCAGTCGCTGGGTATCGTCGCCGCCCTGGGCGATGCGATCCCGTCCGGCAACCGCCTGGAGCTGTTCCTCGGCGCGGCCATCGGTGCCATCACCTTCTCCGGTTCGGTGATCGCCTTCGGCAAGCTGTCGGGCAAGTACAAGTTCCGCCTGTTCCAGGGCGCCCCGGTAGTATTCAAGGGCCAGCACCTGGCCAACCTCGCGGTCGGCCTGGCGATCCTCGCCCTGGGCCTGTACTTCACCTTCACCGGCAACATCACCGCATTCGCAGTGCTGGTGGCGCTGGCCTTCGTCATCGGCGTGCTGATCATCATCCCGATCGGTGGCGCCGACATGCCGGTGGTGGTGTCGATGCTCAACTCCTACTCGGGCTGGGCGGCTGCCGGTATCGGCTTCTCGCTGAACAACTCGATGCTGATCGTCGCCGGCTCGCTGGTCGGCTCCTCGGGCGCCATCCTCTCGTACATCATGTGCAAGGCGATGAACCGTTCGTTCTTCAACGTCATCCTCGGCGGCTTCGGTGCCGACGCAGATGCCGGTGCGGCAGGCGGCAGCCAGGAGCAGCGCAGTGTGAAGTCGGGTTCGAGCGACGACGCCGCCTTCCTGCTGACCAACGCCGACACCGTGGTGATCGTCCCCGGCTATGGCCTGGCGGTTGCCCGTGCCCAGCACGCGCTGATGGAACTGGCGGAGAAGCTGACCCACCGTGGCGTGACCGTGAAGTACGCGATCCACCCGGTTGCCGGCCGCATGCCGGGCCACATGAACGTCCTGCTGGCCGAGGCCGAAGTGCCGTACGAGCAGGTGTTCGAAATGGAAGACATCAACTCCGAGTTCGGCCAGACCGACGTGGTCCTGGTGCTCGGCGCCAACGACGTGGTCAACCCGGCCGCGAAGAACGATCCGAAGTCGCCGATCGCCGGCATGCCGATCCTCGAGGCCTACAAGGCCAAGACCGTGATCGTCAACAAGCGCTCGATGGCCAGCGGCTACGCCGGCCTGGACAACGAACTGTTCTACATGGACAAGACCATGATGGTCTTCGGCGATGCCAAGAAGGTCATCGAAGACATGGTCAAGGCCGTGGAATAAGCCCTGACCAGTCAGACAGGAAACCCGGCCTCGCGCCGGGTTTTCCGTTTCTGGAACCGGTAAAAAAGCTGAATTTCAGGTCAAGCGCTACGGCAAGTCAATTTGCAACTGTACTGCTCGAAAGACCATGACGAACGGGTTGCACCTAGTTAAAAATCTCGCATAAATGGGTTGCACCCAGTTTTTTAACTTATGGCCAGTACAGTTCATTCATTTCCTGACCGAACAGTTACAAAGCAACCTATCTAATAGCACAACAATTTCATCCAGCTGTGACTACTGGACCACGCTCGCGCTCGGGATAATTTCCCCATCGAAAGCAAACACCAGACCCGCCACAAGCGGAAGGATGACCACCATGGAACGTACCCTCAGTTCCGCCCTGCTCCAAACTCACAGCGTTGCCAGTGACAAGTCTGCCTGGCCCCTGCGCCTGATCGCCACCCTCAGCCTGTGGCAGCGCCGCATCGTCAGCCGTCGTCAACTGGCTCGACTGGATGCCCGCCTGCTCGCTGACGCCGGCATCACCGAAAATCAGCGTTTCGTCGAACTGCAGAAGCCGTTCTGGCGCTGATTGACCGCTTTGCTCCATCCCAGAATTGGGATCTTCTGAGAGCTCCACCGTCTCTGCTGCGGTGGGGCTTTCGTTTTATCTGGAACAGTCGTCGCTCTGACGAGCAGTACAGTTGCCAGGTAATAGACACTGCCCCTGCACAATTCCCCCCGTTTGTATCTGCTCCTCGACAACCATTGGCGAGATCATGGACTGCCACACCTTGTCTCTGGACAGGAGCACGCCATGGACCGCACGCACTCCCCGCTCTCGCAGCGCGCACATCCCCATGCCCTGGACTCCCTGCGCCTCTACGCGCTGCTGCGCCATTGGCAGCGCAACCTGCGCACGCGCCGCCAGCTGGCCCAGCTGAATGCACAGCAGCTGGCCGACGCGGGCATCAGCCCGGCCCAGCGCGAGCAGGAACTGGCCAAGCCCTTCTGGCGCTAGGCCAGCAATGGAGTGCACAGGCCTTCTGGGCTAAGCTGCGGACGCGGGCAGTACCTTGTCCCGTAACCTCGGAGTGACCCCAGATGCCTCTCAACAAATCCTTCAGCGCTGCCCTGCTGACGATGCTGCTCGTCGGCAGTGCCAGCGCCAGTAGCCTGGTCGCCACCACGGATACCCTGGTGGGCGCCCTGGCCGGCACGGCCGAAGGCCTCTCGGATGCGACCAGCTCCCTGCGCGACATGAAGCAGATACGCGCCGCTCGCGAGGACGCCGCCAGCTTCGTCGCCAGCGACGGCGCCATCCGCAGTGCCAGGCTGGAAGCCGCCCTGCTGCAGATTCGCAGCCATGCCAGCAAGCTGGCGCAGGCCGATGACCTGACCCTGGCACAAGCCATTCTCAGCCTGTAGAAGGCTCCACGCCCCTGCCGGTCGACTCACTGCTGACCGGCTTCGCCGCGCCCCGTACACTTCCCCGAGCGACCGCGCACGGGGAACCGCGCAGGCTTGCCCACGTCAAATCGTCCGTTCTGCAGTTCTCGGAGCTACTCATCATGCGTCGTTCACTCGTCATCGCCCTTACCGCTTGTGCCCTGTGCAGTGGCCTCGCCCAGGCACAGACCCTGGTCGCCACCAGCAACATCGTCGTGCGCGCGCTGGATCGCAGCATCAACTTCACCTCCGATACCACCACCTCGCTGCGCGACATGAAGGCCGTGGTACAGGCCCGTGACGACGCGGCCAGCTTCGTTGCCAGTGCCGGCGAAATCCGCGGCGCGCAACTGGAAGCCGCCCTGCAGACCATCCGCCAGCAGTTGCCAGAGGCCCGACAAGCCAGCGACCTGCAGCTCGCCGAAGCCATCCTCGCCCTGTGACTCGCCTCGCCGCCTGGTGCTGCGGCGTTCTGCTGACGCTCGCCACGGGCCTCGCCCAGGCACAGCTGCGCCTGCTGCTGGACGACGACGCACTCGCTGCGGCCGAGCGCCAGGCCAGCCAGACACTGCTGGACGAGGCCATGGCGGCGTTACCGCCAAGTTTCATCGCGCGGCTGGATCGCGTGGTCGCTGTCAGCTGGCGTGCCGACATGCCGGCCGACGTCTACGGTCAGGTCGGGCGTTTCAGCGGTATCGAGCTCAATGCCGCGCTGCTGCCAAGGCTGGTGGACGGTTCGGCGGCCCGCAATCGCACCGGTCGCGCCCACGGCACCCAGCGCCAGGAGCTGCTGGCCACCCTGCTGCACGAGCTGACCCACCTCTACGATCGCGCCCGGCTCTGGCCCACCGCCGAGCGCCAGCGGATCAACCAGTGTCGGCAGCATGCCAGGTCGACCGGCCTGGTCGGGCTGGCGGACGAGTGCCGTGGTCAGACCGAGCGCCGCTTCACCCTCAGCGACGACCCACGTCTGCTCGACCTGGCCGGCTGGGCGCAGCGGGTCGGCAGGCGCGGCGCACGCGACACGGACAACGGCCAGGTGGCGCGCAGCCCGGACGACTACGAACTGCGCAACGCACTGGAGTTCGTTGCGGTCAACCTCGAATACTTCCTGCTCGATCCGAGCTACGCCTGCCGTCGCCCGTCACTGGCTCGCTACTGGCGCGAGCACTTCGACTGGACGCCAGCGACCGCGACCTGCGCCAGCGATTACCCCTACCTCAACGCCGGGCGCGACTTCGCCCGCCAGCCGCTGGGACGCCTGGACCCGGAGCGCGTGTACGAGGTCGACTACCTGCTCGCCGAAGCCAACGATGCCTGGATGAGCCGCTGGGGCCACAGCATGTTGCGCCTGGTGGTCTGCGCACCGGGCAGGCCGCGTGGCCCGGATTGCCGGCTGGATCTGGACCAGCACCTGGTGCTGTCCTATCGCGCCTTCGTCGGCGACCTGCAGCTCTCCAGCTGGGATGGCCTGACCGGCGTCTACCCATCGCGCCTGTTCGTCCTGCCACTGGAGCAGGTGATCGACGAGTACACCAAGGTCGAGCTGCGCAGCCTGGCCTCGGTGCCACTGCGCCTGTCACGCGACCAGCTCGAGCAACTGGTGACCCGTGCCTTGGAGCAGCACTGGAGCTATGACGGCGACTACTACTTCATCTCCAACAACTGCGCGGTGGAAACCCTCAAGCTGCTGCGCAGCGGCACCGGCAACCCGCAGCTGCAGGCGCTCGACAGCATCCTGCCCAACGGCCTGCTGCAATTGATGGACGCCCGCGGCCTGGCCGACACCT
Organism: Ectopseudomonas khazarica; assembly: GCF_004521985.1. Taxonomy (GTDB): domain Bacteria; phylum Pseudomonadota; class Gammaproteobacteria; order Pseudomonadales; family Pseudomonadaceae; genus Aquipseudomonas; species Aquipseudomonas khazarica. Next base: position 33,682 of record NZ_SBHZ01000027.1, on the reverse strand, counting down.
CGGTGCTGGACGACCCGCGCGAAGCGCTGCGCCTGGGCTACCGTTTCGACTCCTTCCGCGAGCGCTACCAGGCGATGTTCGGCGTGTTGCGCCAGCGCCTGCCGATCCCGCAGGGCAGCGTCGAAGCCTGGCTGGAACAACCCGCAGAGGAACGCCGCCAGTGGTTCAGCCAGGCCGATCTGCGTGCCAGCGCCGCCCTGCTGCTGCTCGAACAAGCCGCCTTGCGCCGCCAGTTGCTGCTCACCCAGGACGAACTCAAGCAGCGCTACCTGAGCGGGCGTGCCGCAGGCGACCCCAACCTGAACAAGGCCGGCAGCGCGCTGGAACAGATTCTCGCCAACAGCGGCTTCCTCAGTCGCCCCGCAGAATTGCTCGACGGAGGTTATGGCCTGCCGCAGCACAGCGAGTGGCAGGGGCTGGAGAACCGCAGCCGTGAGCGGCAGCAGCAGCTGCGCCAGCTAAGCGACGAACTCGATGGCGAGGTGCGCAAACTGCTGGAGCCCGGGCGTCTGCTCGAACTGGAGGCCAACGAGGCCAACCTCCTCGCCCTCGGTGAGCACCTGCGCGCGCTGCACAAGGCCAGCGGAGGCCTGGAGCTGCCCTGACGCCCCCCGCTACAGCAGCTCCTCATCTTCCTCCGGCAGCTGCGGATCGACGCTGAGCCATGGCAGACGCCTGCCCACCCAGATGTGTCGATTGGCCGGCGCTAGTTCCGGCGCATCGAGGGTGGCAACTGTCACGTCCAGCGTCTGCGGACTGAGCGTGGTGAACAACGCCAGGTGCGCGCCACAGTCAGCGCAGAAGTAGCGCGAGCAACTGGCCGATGAAGCGAAGGTGCGTGGCTGTCCCTGCAACCACTGGAAGCTCGTCCTGGGCACCGTGACCCAGGTGGTGAGAATGCCGCCGCTGCTGCGCCGGCAGATGGCGCAGTGGCAATGCGCACTGTCCGACAGGGACGCCTCGATCCGGTAACGCAGGGCACCGCACTGGCAGCCACCTTCATGCTGCTCGCTCATCTCTTCACTCCGTCTTGCATTGCCATGCGCCGCTGACCAAGATAGGCCCTCACCACCGTCGGGGGTTACCGTGATAGACCTGCTGCTGGCCTTGTGGCCGCTGTTCGCCATGATAGTCGCCGGCTACTGGCTGCGCCTGCGTGAGTTCCCCAGCGAGGCCTTCTGGCCCGGTGCCGAACGCCTCAACTACTTCATCCTGTTCCCCGCGCTGCTGTTCTCCAGCCTGGCCCGGGCGCCCCTGAACAACCCCGCCCTGCCGCGCCTGGCCCTGGCCGTCCTCCTGGCCCTGGGCATCGCCTGGATCGCCCTGCTGCTGGTACGCCGCCTGCGTGGCTGGCCGGCCGGGCGCTTCGGCGCCTTCAGCCAGGGCATCCTGCGCTTCAATACCTACCTGGGACTGGCAGCGGTGGGCAGCCTGTTCGGCCAGCAAGGCCTGACCCTGGCCGCGCTGATGCTGGCCCTGATGGTGCCGACGGTGAACGTGCTGTCGGTCTGGTCGCTGACCGCCGAACGCGGTGTCAGCGCCCGCAGCCTGCTGCTGCCCATCGCCAAGAATCCACTGATTCTCGCCTGTGTCGGGGGTGCCCTGTTCAACCTCACGGGCATCGGACTGCCTGGCGGCACGGATCGCCTGCTCAGCCTGCTGGCCGCCGCCAGCCTGCCGCTGGGCCTGCTCTGCGTCGGCGCGGCACTCAAGCCCGAGCAACTGGGCGCCGAGGTGCCCGCGCTGGGCTGGAACAGCGCGCTGCGCCTGCTGGTCATGCCCGTCCTGGCCTGGTGCGTGGCCTGGGCACTGGCGCTGCCGGCCATGGAGAGCGCCGTGCTGGTGCTGTTCTTCGCCTTGCCCACCGCCCCCACGGCCTACGTACTGACCCGCCAGCTGGGCGGCGACAGCCAGCTGATGGCCGGAATCATCACCCTGCAGACCCTGCTGGCAGCGGGCAGCCTGCTGCTGGTCATGACGCTGCTGTGAAATCCGCACTTGCGTGCATCCTACCTCCCGGCCTAGGATGCGCGCCTCTTCCCATCCACCGACAGCAAAGGAGAACCATCATGCGACTGCTGATCACCCTTTGCAGGTCGAGTCTGGTCTGACCCATCCCGCTGCCACCCTGGCGGCATGAGCTGACCGGCCCGGTCCTGCCAAATCCGAAATCTTTTCGTTTCAACCCATTTGGATTGGACCATGGGCACTCATATTCGCAATTTGTCTTCCGGCGTGACACTGGTCGCCGGGGATGACACCTGGATCGAAGGAAAAGCGATCCAACAACTCGAAACCACTGCACGCCTGCCAGGCATGCAACGGGTAGCCGGCATGCCGGACCTGCATCCGGGCCGCGGCTATCCGGTCGGCGCCGCATTCTTTTCCACACAGCGGCTATACCCGGCGCTGGTAGGCAACGACATCGGCTGCGGCATGGCGCTGTGGCGCAGTGATCTGCCAGTCGCCAAGCTGCACCTGGACAAGCTGGAAAAACGTCTGGGGAACCTCGACATACCGCTGGACGAGGACTGGGCCGAAGCGATCGCTGCATTCAACCTGCCGGCCAGCGGCCACGAAAGGGCGCTGGGCACCATTGGCGGCGGCAATCACTTCGCCGAGCTGCAACAGCTGGACCAGGCCTATGACACCGATGCCCTGAACAGGCTCGGTATCGACGGCAAGCACCTGCTCCTGTTGGTACACAGCGGTTCACGCGGTCTGGGCGAGGCGATCCTGCGGGAACAGGTCGATCAGTTCGGCCACGCCGGGCTGGAAGTCGACACGCCAGCATGCGCGCACTACCTCGAACGTCATGACGATGCGCTGCGTTTCGCCGCGGCCAATCGGCAGCTGATCGCCCGACGCATGCTCGAGCGCCTGCGCGCGAACGGTGAGCCGTTGCTGGACATCAACCACAATCTGGTTTCAGCGGCCCGCATCGACGGCGTGGACGGCTGGCTGCATCGCAAGGGGGCAACACCGTCCGATCAGGGCACACTGGTGATTCCAGGTTCGCGCGGTGACTACAGCTACCTGGTGGAGCCGTTGGCCGATCCACGCAGCCTGAACTCACTGGCGCATGGCGCTGGCCGCAAATGGATGCGTAGCGAGTGCAAGGAACGCCTCGCCAAACGCTACAGCGTCGAGCAACTGAGCCGTACTGCACTGGGTAGCCGGGTCATCTGCGCCGATCGAGGGCTGATCTACGAAGAGGCCCCCGAAGCCTACAAGGCCATCGATTCAGTGATTGGCGCCCTGCGTGACGCGGGCCTGCTGCGCGTGCTGGCACGCCTCAAGCCAGTGCTCACGTACAAGACGCGCGGGGGGTGCTGTTGATGCTGCTACTGCAACTTTCCGCGGGCCAAGGCCCGGCAGAGTGCGCACTGGCGGTTGCCAAGGCCGTGCCGATCCTTCATCGCGAGGCGACAGTACTGAAGGTGCGGTTGCAGCTCCTCGAGGAGGAAACCGGGCCACGGCCCGGCACCCTGCGCTCGGTATTGCTTGGCCTGCACGGTGAACAGGGCAAGGCACTTGCGGCAGCCTGGAGCGGCACAATGCAATGGGTGTGCCCCAGCCCCTTTCGCGCAGGCTACGGACGCAAGAACTGGTTCTTCAGCGGCACGCTTTACGAACTGCCTGAAGCCCTGCCGAACAGCCAGGTGCGTTTCGAGACCCTGCGCGCCTCTGGCGCTGGTGGACAGCACGTCAATACCACCGACTCGGCGGTACGTGCGACTCACCTGGCCACAGGCATCAGCGTCAAGGTCCAGAACGAACGCAGCCAGCATGCCAACAAGCGCATCGCGCTGATGCTGCTGGCCAAGCGGCTGAAAGACCTCGGCGAGCAAGCCAGCAATACGGCGCGAGCCGAGCGGCGCCTGCAGCATCATCAACTCGAGCGCGGCAACGCAATACGCAGCTTTCATGGGCCTGGCTTCGACGAGCGCAGCTGAACCGGGTGGTCGTCCTCGACGACCACCTATTCCACGTAACGGTCGACGATGCGCTGGTACTCACCACTCGCCTTGAGCGCGTCGAGGCCGTGGTCGAAGCGCTCGATCAGCTCCGCCGCCCGTGGATGGCGTCGAGGCACGATGAAATGCAGGGTGTTGCTGCCCAGGGCGTGCGAGCGGTGAAACCGCTCCGCACCGACACCGGTCGAGCTGAGGGCGCTTTCCCCCAGATTGCGGTCGGCGATGAAGAGGTCGTCACGCTGCAGCAGCAACAGCCGTGCACATTCCTTGAGGCCGAGCGGTGAATGGCGCCTGAGCGCGCCCTGGTCGATCAGGCGCTGGATCGCGACGGGAGGCTGCCAGCCCAGCGGATAGCAGAGACGAAGCCCCTTGTGGCGCGACAGGTCGTCGAGTTCGAGCGAGTCGCCGACGCGACTGAACAGGTGCTGTTCGGCCTTGTACAGAGGGGCCGAGTAGAGGAAGTCCTGCTCGCGCTGGGTGGAGTGCACGTAGGGAAAGGTGGCGTCGTATTCGCCGCGTGAGGCATTGAGATAGCCACGGTTCCAAGGCTGCCAATCGAGCGTCATGGCCAGCCCTTGCTCGGCCAGCGCGGCCTGCACCACCTGGGTGAGCATGCCCTGCCCCGGCAACGCCTTGCCCGTGAATGGCGCGTACTCATCCCCCGTGACCAGGTGGAGAACCTCGGCACGTAGCGATGTGCACAGCAGCAGCCCCAGCAGGGCAGCCCTCCAGAATCCCACCACCTTCCTCCCGTATCCGACGTTCAAGCACCAGGCCGTGCCGCAGTGTGGCCGGACGGCGATCCAGCTATAAGGCGACCAATCATCCCGCTCTCTTGATACAAAGCAATGGGCGTGTGCGGACGCCGACTATCCTTGCTGCAACGCCACGAACTGCGACCCGCCGATGAACGACACCAGCGCCGAGCAACCCGACGTCTTTCCCTATCTGCAGCTGATGCACCAGCATGCGGGCTCGGACCTGTTCTTCAGCGTCGGTGCACCGCCGCACATGAAAGTCGAGGGGCACAGCCAGCCGGCCGGCCAGCACGTGCTCAAGGCCGGCGAGGTGCAGCAGCTGGCCTACCAGCTGATGACCCAGAAGCAGATCGCCGAGTTCGAGCGCGACCTGGAGATGAATCTCGCGGTCAGCCTGCAGGGTGCCGGGCGCTACCGGGTCAATGTCTATTACCAGCGTGGCGAGGTGGCCATGGTGGTGCGTCTGATCAAGAGCCGGATTCCGGGCGTCGAGCAGCTCGGTCTGCCCAGGCTGCTGGAAAAGCTGGCCATGCAGGATCGCGGGCTGATCCTGGTCACCGGCGCGGCAGGCTCCGGCAAGTCCACCACTCTGGCAGCGATGCTGGACTTCCGCAATCGCCACAAGAGCGGCCATATCGTCTGCATCGAAGACCCCATCGAGTTCCTCCACAGCCACCAGCGCTCGATCATCGATCAGCGCGAAGTCGGCCTCGATACCCACAGTTTCGACGACGCCCTGCGCAACGTTCTGCGCGAGGCGCCGGACGTGATCATGCTCGGCGAAATCCGTGACGCCGCGACCATGCAGCACGCATTGCATTACGCCGAGACCGGCCACCTGTGCGTCGCCACCCTGCATGCCACCAGCAGCAGCCATGCAATCGAGCGGATCGCCCGTTTCTTCCCCGACGAGGCGCGCAAGCAGGTACTGGCCGACGTGGCGCACAACCTCCTCGCCGTGGTGGGCCAGCGCCTGGTCCCCGGCATCGCCCAGAAGCGCGTGGTAGCGGTGGAGCTGATGCTCGGCACGCCCTACATCCGCGACCTGATCCAGCGCGATCAGCTGGACGAGTTGCGCGAAGCCATCGCACGTGCGGCGGAACAGGGCCTGCAGACCTTCGACCAGCACCTGTTCGCCCTGCTCGAAGCCGGGCGCATCAACCTGGCCGATGCCCTGAAGTTCGCCGACTCGCGCACCGACCTCAGTCTCAAGTTCAAACTCGAACGCGGCTTCTCCGCCGACGACGCCGAACTCAAGGTGCTGCGCGACGGCTGACTGGCTTTCTGAACGATTTCGGCCGATGCTCAATACAGGCCGAAAGCATAATTCCTCATCGGCCGTCTTTCAGGGGGGCCGATTCATGCTGACCCTGCTGCATTTGCTGTCAGCCATTGCCTTGCTGGTCTGGGGCACACACATCGTACGTACCGGCATCCTGCGCGTGTTCGGCTCGCAGTTGCGCAAGGTACTCAGCCACAACGTCAGCCGACGACCGCTGGCCTTCGTCGCCGGTATCGGCGTCACCGCGCTGGTACAGAGCAGCAACGCCACCGCCTTGCTGGTCACGTCCTTCGTCGCCCAGGGGCTGATGGCCCTGGCACCCGGCCTGGCGATCATGCTCGGCGCCGATGTCGGTACCGCACTGATGGCGCGCGTGCTGACGCTCGACCTGAGCTGGCTGAGCCCTCTGCTGATCTTCATCGGGGTGATCTTCTTCCTCTCGCGTCGGCAGACGCGGGCGGGCCAGCTCGGCCGGGTAGCCATCGGCCTCGGCCTGATGCTGCTGGCACTGGAGCTGATCGTCGCCGCCGCCACGCCGATTACCGAGGCGCGCGGCATCCGCGTGCTGTTCGCCTCGCTGACCGGCGACCTGCTGCTCGACGCCCTGGTCGGCGCCCTGTTCGCCCTGCTGACCTATTCCAGCCTGGCCGCCGTGCTGCTCACCGCGACCCTGGCCGGCGCCGGCATGATCAGCCTGCCGGTGGCCATCGGCCTGGTCATCGGCGCCAACATCGGCAGCGGCCTGCTGGCGTTTCTCACCAGCAGCCTGCAGAACCCGGCCGGACGTCGCGTGGCGCTGGGCAGCCTGATCTACAAGCTGATTGGCCTGCTGCTGGTCCTGCCGGTGCTGCAGCCACTGGCCAACTGGCTGGACAGCCTGAACTGGCGGCCAGCCGAGCTGGTGATCTTCCTCCACCTGTTCTACAACAGCCTGCGCGCCCTGCTGATGCTGCCCAGCGTCGGGCTCATGGCGCGCTTCTGCAACTGGCTGCTGCCGGACCGCCACGACGACAGCGGCGTCGCCCGCCCGCGCCATCTCGACCCGACGGCGCTGGCCACGCCGAGCCTGGCACTGGCCAATGCGGTGCGTGAAACCCTGCGCGCCGGCGACCTGGTCGAGAGCATGCTCGGCCACCTGGGGCCGGTGCTGGAACACAACCAGCCGGCGCTGACCAAGGAGCTGCGCAGCCTCAATGACGACGTCGCCAGCCTGTGCCGGGCGATCAAGCTGTATCTCGCGCAGGTGCCCCGCGAGGCACTCAGCGACCACGACAGTCAGCGCTGGGCCGAGATCCTCGAACTGGCGGTGAACCTGGAGCAGGCCGGCGACCTGATCGAGCGCATGCTGGGCAAGATCCAGAGCGAGAAGACCGCGCAACGCCGGGCGTTCTCCGAGAAGGGCCTGGAGGAGCTGACCCACCTGCACAGCCAGCTGAGGGCCAACCTGCGCCTCGGCCTGAACGTCTTTCTCAGTGCCGACCAGGCCAGCGCCAGCCAGCTGCTGCGCGAGAAGCGCCGTTTCCGCGCGCAGGAACGGCGCCTGGCGCACGCACACATCGGCCGGCTGCAACGCCAGGTGGTGCAGAGCATCGAGACCAGCTCGCTGCACCTGGAGCTGATCGCCGACATGAAGCGGCTCAACTCGCTGTTCTGCGCCAGCGCCTACGTGGTGCTGGAAAGCCGGGACACCGGCGCCCTGCAGGCCGATGGCGGCGAGTGACTCAGTCCGCGCCGGGCGCCTGCGCCGGCTCTGACGGCGCCACCCCGCGCCAGGCGTACCAGGCGAAGAACAGCGCCATCAGCAGGTAGCCGTGGACGAAGTCCGGTGCGGCGTACCAGGCCAGCTTCGGCGCATGCATCAGGCCGACGAAGGCCATGCCGGCGGCCACCAGGGCGAAGACGGTGGCCTGGCGGAACTGTCGGTCGATCACCGTGACGCACATGGCGCCGAGCAGGATGGCGCTGAACATGGCGCCCTGCCCCAGCGCGCCGATGGCACTGGAAATGCCCTCGACCACCTCGGGCGCGCCGCGGTTGAAGCGGGTCATCAGGTAGTTGGCGAAGTACGGCAGCATCGCCAGCGCCACCGCCGGGTAGTAGCGCGCCTGATTGCTGTGGAACGCCGTGGCGATCATCGACATGCCGACGAACACCAGGATCGGTGCCACCACCGAGACCGGAATCAGCGCAGCGATGAAGGCGATCAGGCCGAACATGGTCGCCAGACCGTACACCGCGCCATTGAGCAGGCTGTAGCCACGCCCGGCGCCCATCCATTTCGAGCCGACGGTGGCGATGTACACGGTGGTCGGGAACACACCGCCAAACAGCGCGCCCAGCAGGGTGCCGACGCCATCCACCGCCTGGCATTCGCGCACGCTGTAGGTATCACCCGCAGCGCTCATGGCTTCGACGTTGTTCATGGTTTCGATGGCGTTGTACAGGGTGATCGGCAGGATCACCGTGATCAGCGCCAGCAGGCTGGTGAACAGCAGCCCCAGGCCTTCGTACCAGGCCAGGTTGGGCAACAGCGGGTAGAAGCCCAGGTGGGTGAAGGCATCGGCGAACTTGCCGCTGTCCGCCGCGCCGACCAGGTAGGCCAGCGCCGTGCCGACGATGATGGCGAACAGCGAGGCAGGCAGACGGAACGGCATGCTCACCCGCGCCACCAGGCCGACGATCATGATGGCCAGCACCAGCAGGCCGATCATGGGGATTTCCAGGGTCTTGAACAGCATTTCACCGGCGATGAACGTCAGCGCGACACCGGCCACGGCGCCGAGCATGGCGGCGCGCGGCAAGGAACGCTGGACCCAGTTGCCGATCAGGCTGATCGCCGCCTCGATGGCGCCGCTGATGAAGCAGGCGGCCACGGCCACCTTCCAGGCCAGCTCGGCATCGCCGGTGAGGTTCTTCGCCGGCAGCAGCACGCCGAACAGAAAGACGAACATCACCGGCGTGCTGATGCCGTAGGACAGCGCGGTGACATCCGCGCGATTCTCCTTGCGCGCCAGCCGCGCCGCGCTCCAGGCGTAGTAAAAATTGCCCGCCATCACCGCCACGGCCGCCCCCGGCAACACCTGGCCAAACACGATCTCGGCGGGAAAGCCCATGCCCAGCATGCTGATGGCGATGATCACGAAGTTGGCGATGTTGTTCTGGAACAGCGCGAAGAAGGCGTCGGTGTCCTCCTTCTTGTACCAGGGGTAATGCACGCGCGGCGTCGACATGACGGGCTGAATCCTTGTTGTCCGAATGGTCAGGCCGGCGAGTCTATCAACCTGGCCATCGGCCATAAACGAACAAGGCAGCCGAAGCTGCCTTGTCGTGGTCGGGTCGAGCCGGTTACGCCGCCTGCGGCACCTGGCGACGACGCTGCAGGAGCACGATCAGGCCGAACAGCAGGAAGGCCGGAATCCACATCAGCTCCTTGACCCAGCGGTCGGTCGGCGCACGCACCTTGAGGATCTGCTGATCGAATTCCAGGCCGGCATCGGCCGCCATGCTGCCGAAGGCGACGCTGTCGACCAGCACCTTGCCGTCCTCCTCGTAGAGGTTCAGGCCCAGCTTCTGCAGGCGTTCCTCACCCGTGGCACCGTCCGGTACCGGCAGCAGCAGGCTGAACTCGCGGGGATCGCCAACGGCATCCTCGCCACGGATACGCAGGCGCAGCGAGCTGCCATCTTCGACGCCATCGAGCGCCTGGGCCAACTGCGCCGGCGGGATGTCCTGATAGGGGTCGTGGACCATGTCCATCCAGAAGCCGGGGCGGAACAGGCTGAAGGCGACCACCAGCAGCAGCACGCTCTCGTACCAGCGGCTGCGTACCAGGAAGAAGCCCTGGGTGCCGGCGGCGAAGATCAGCATGGCGATGGTCGCGACGATGAAGATCAGCACGCCGTGCCAGAAGTCCACGTCGATCAGCAACAGGTCGGTGTTGAAGATGAACAGGAACGGCAAGGCGGCGGTCCGCAGGCTGTAGAAGAACGCCACCAGGCCGGTCTTGATCGGGTCGCCCTTGGACACCGCCGCCGCGGCGAACGAGGCCAGCCCCACCGGCGGGGTCACGTCGGCCATGATGCCGAAGTAGAAGACGAACAGATGCACCGCGATCAGCGGCACGATCAGACCGTTCTGCTGCCCCAGCGCCACCACCACCGGCGCCAGCAGGCTGGACACCACGATGTAGTTGGCCGTGGTCGGCAGGCCCATGCCGAGGATCAGGCTGAACACCGCCACCAGCATCAGCATCAGCAGCAGGTTGCCCATCGACAGCAGTTCGACCAGATCAGCCAGCACCAGGCCCACGCCGGTCTGCGAGACCGCGCCGACGATGATGCCGGCAGCAGCGGTCGCGATGCCGATACCGATCATGTTGCGCGCACCGGCGATCAGGCCTTCGCGCAGATCGACCACGCCGTCGACGAAGGTGCCGTGGTCATGGCTGCCATCGCGGCGCATCCAGCTCAGCAGCGGACGCTGGGTGAGCAGGATGATGATCAGCATCACGCTGCCCCAGAAGGCCGACAGGCCGGGCGACAGGCGCTCGATCATCAGGCACCAGACCAGCACCACCACCGGCAGCAGGAAGTGCAGGCCGGAGAGCAGCACCGCACGGGTCTGCGGCAGCTCTTCCAGCGGCGCGTTGGGGTCTTCGGCCGGCAGCACCGGCACACTGGCGGCGACTTTCAGCAGGGCCAGGTAGACCACTGCCAGCAGCACGCCGATCACCGGCAGGGCGTACTCGCCCAGCGCCGGCTTGAGCCAGCCGAGCCCGTAGTAGACGGCCAGCGACAGGCCGCTGATCAGCGCCGCACCGAAGGCGAACCCGGTCAGGCGACGCAGCCACGGCTTGGGCTGGTGCCCACCGATGGGCTGCAGGCCGAGTTTGAGCGACTCCAGGTGCACGATGTAGAGCAGCGCGATATAGGAAATCGCTGCCGGCAGGAAGGCATGCTTGATGATCTCGACATAGGGCATGCCGATGTACTCGACCATCAGGAAGGCCGCCGCGCCCATCACCGGCGGCATGATCTGGCCGTTGACCGACGACGCCACCTCGACCGCGCCGGCCTTCTCCGAGGAAAAGCCGGTGCGCTTCATCATCGGGATGGTGAAGGTGCCGGTGGTGACCACGTTGGCGATCGACGAGCCGGAGATCATCCCGGTCAGGCCGGACGCCAGCACCGCGGCCTTGGCCGGACCACCGCGGAAGTGACCGAGCAGGCTGAACGCCAGCTGGATGAAGTAGTGCCCGGCCCCCGCGCGTTCCAGCAGCGCGCCGAACAGCACGAAGAGGAAGACGAAGCTGGTCGACACACCCAGCGCGATACCGAACACGCCTTCGGTGGTGATCCACTGGTGGTTGGCCAGGGCATGGAAGCTCACTCCACGGTGCGCCAGCAGCCCCGGCATCCAGGGGCCGGCCACGCTGTAGACGAGGAACACCAGGGCGATGATCGCCAGGGGTGGGCCCAGCGCGCGGCGGGTCGCCTCCAGCAGCAGCGGGATGCCGATGCAGGCGGTGACCAGGTCGCCCGTGGTCAGGCTGCCGGGGCGCAGGGCCAGCTGCTGATAGAAGATGAACAGGTAGGCGGCGCTGGCGGCGGCGACCAGACCGAGGGCGATATCCAGCAGCGGCACGCGATCACGTGGCGAGGCTCTGAACGCCGGGTAGGCGAGAAACGCCAGCAGCAACGCGAAGGCCAGGTGAATGGCGCGGGTCTGGGTGTCGTTGAGCACACCGAAACCGAAGATGAACGGCAGGGGTGAGGCGATCCACAACTGGAACAGCGACCAGAGCAGCGCCAGGCCCGTGATCACCTGGGCCATCGGGCCGACGGGCAAACGCGCGCCGACGTCCTGGGCGATCAGTTCCTCGGTGGAGAGTTGTTTTTCGGCCATAGGGAGGTACACCTACGTTGTCATTCTGATAAAACGGCGAGCCCCTCGTTGACGGAGGGGCTCGGTTTTTCGACCCTGTGAACGGGTCTCTAGGCACGCAGTTTACCTATACAAACTCAACTGCGCCCGTTATCGAAGAGTTTAGAGCTCTGCCAGGTTCTCTCCACCCGGCCTAGAGCCAGCCTTTCTCCTTGTAGAAACGCAGTGCGCCCTCATGCATCGGTGCCGTCAGCCCCGCGCTGATCATGTCCTCGGCACGCAGATCGGCGAAGGCCGGGTGCAGGCGCTTGAAGCGCTCGAGGTTGTCGAATACCGACTTGACCAGCTGATAGACGACCTCGGGATCGGTCTTTGCCGACGTCGCCAGCACGGCCTTGCCACCGATGGACGCAATGGCCTCGTTGACGCCAGGGTAGAGGCCGGCAGGAATGTCCGCCCGGGTGAAGTAGCTGGCCTCGGCCAGGAGCTTGTCGACTCCCGGGCCGGTGACCGGAATCAGCCGCGCATCGACCGTGGCCATTGCCTCCTGAATGGCGCCGCTCGGATGGCCGACCACATAGGTGATGGCATCCAGATTGTTGTCCCCCAGGGCCGCCGCCATCTCTGCCGGTTTCAGCTCGGCCGCGAGCGCGAAGTCGGACTTGCCCCAGCCATTGGCCTGCATCACCTCATCGAAGGTGTCGCGACTGCCCGAGCCTGGCACGCCGATGTTCACCCGCTTGCCCTTGAGGTCCGCGAAGCTCTGAATGCCGCTGTCGGCACGGGCGACCACGGTGAGGATCTCGCTCTGCAGCGAGAACACCACGCGCAGGTCCGCGACCGCGCCGTCCTTGTCGAACGGCGCCTGGCCCGTCAGCGCCTTGTTCTGGTGATCGGACTGAATGAAGCCGAAGTCATAGTCACCGCTCTTGATCGAGGCGATGTTGCTGACGCTGCCCGCGGAGGATGGGGCGTTGCACTTGATGCCGTGCTCGGCACCGCTGCGGTTGAGGAAACGGCAGATCGACTGACCTGCGGTGTAGTAGACCCCGGTCTGCCCGCCCGTGCCGATGGTCACGTAGCGCTCTTCGGCGACCAGGGGACTGGCCAGCAGACTGCTGCCCAGCACGCACGCCAACAGACCCATGATTCGATGTTGCTGCATATCAACGTCCTCGTGTTTTTGTTTTTCGAACGGCAGACGGGCCGGCAGCGCCGGCGCCATCGATGGAACCAATGCGGCAGTTACGCGGGCTTGCGCACCGCTGTCAGCATGATCTCGACCAGTACGTCGGCGGAGGCCAGACGCGCTTCGACCGTAGCACGCGCCGGCGCGCAGCCGGCCGGCAGCCAGCGGCTCCAGACCTCGTTCATGGCGGCAAAGTCCTTCTCGATGTCTTTCAGCCAGATCTGCGCACTGAGCAGCAGGCTGCGATCCGAGCCGGCCTCGGCCAGCAGGGCATCGATCTTGTCCAGCACCTGGACCGTCTGGCCCGCGACATCCTGGCTGCGATCGGTCGGCACCTGACCGGAAAGAAACACCAGGTCGGCGAAAATCGTCGCGCCGGAAAGGCGCGCATTGGTCTGGATGCGTTGCACGGGCATGGCAAACTCCTACGGGGTCATGGGGTTGTTCAGGGGTTCTCAGGAGGCCAGCTTCATCCCCTCGAGAGAGATCGCCGGGCGCTGCCGGCCTATCAGCTGGGTCACGGCCTCGGCGCTGCCGCAGGCCAGGGTGAAGCCCAGGCTGCCATGGCCGACGTTCAGCCAGAGGTTGTCGATACCACTGGCGCCCAGCAGCGGCGTACCCTCCGGCGTCGCCGGACGCATGCCCGCCCAGGTCTCGGCGGCGGCATAGTCTCCCGCAGCGGGGAAGCTGGCCTGGGCCAAGCGCTGCAACGCGGCCAGCCGCCCCGGATCCGGGCTGGCGTCCCAACTGCCGATATCGACCATCGCCGCGACCCGCAGGCGCTGACCGAGACGGGCGTAGACCACCTTGTTGTCGTAGTCGGTGACATTGGTCTCCGGTCCCGCAGCGCGGTCGGCCAACGGCAGGGTGAGGCTGTAGCCCTTCAGTGGATAGATCGGCAGGCGCAGTCCCAGCGGGCGAAGCAGCTGGACACTGCCGATGCCCGCAGCCACCACCACCTGATCGACCGCCAGTTCCTCGCCCGCCAGCGCCACGGCCCGGACCCTGCCGCGCTCCAGCGGCAGCCCGCTGACGCGTTGCCCGGTATGCAGGCGGAACGTCGGATGGCCGCGCAGCTTGCGCAGCAGTTGGCGGCAGAACTGATGACAGTCACCGACCTCGTCGCCGGCGGCGAAGATGCCACCCTTGAAGCGTCCGGCCAGCGCCGCCAGGGCAGGTTCCAGCTCGATGCACTGCTCCGCACCGAGCAGACGCTGATGGGCCGGGTCGACCCCGGCCTGCGCCTTGTGCAGACTCGACGCGTTGCGATAGATCACCAGCTTGCCGTTGGCGCGCCAGGAGAAGTCGTCCAGCAGCTCGTGCTCACGCCATTCCTGCAGCACCGACTGGCTGTACAGCGCCAGGCGCAGGAGGTGCTCGGCATTGCGCTGGTTCACCGAGCGCCGGCACGCCAGCAGGAAACGCAGGCACCAGTGCCACTGACGGGGGTTCAGGCTGGGCCGGAAGCGCAAGGGGGCATTGCCCTGAAGCATCCACGACAACGCCTGCAGCGGCACGCCGGCATCGGCCAGCGGCGCAACGTAGCGATAGCTGAGCTGACCGCCATTGGCGAAGCTGGTCTCCAGCGCCACTTCATCACGCTGCTCGATCAAATCGACCCGATAGCCCTGGCGCACCAGCGCATAGGCGGTGGTCAGGCCTATCACGCCACCACCGATAACCGCGACCCGCATCATCCATCTCCCGCATCTGAATGGAATTCAGGGTATGGATGCCTGGCGCGGGCGACCAATGAAAAGATAGTGGCAGCCCATAACCCCAGGTTATGCTCCAGCCGGTCTCGCTGGAGCACGAACGGATCATGCGCCTACGTCATATCGAGCTGTTTCAGGCGGTCTTGCAGACCGGCAGCCTCACGGCTGCCGCCGAGCTGCTGCACATCTCGCAGCCGGCCGCCAGCAAGATTCTCCAGCATGCGGAGCAGCAGCTGGGGTTCGCACTCTTCAGCCGCGTGCGCGGCAAGCTGCTGCCCACCGCGGAAGCGCGGATACTGCAGCAGCAGACCGAGCGGCTGTCTGCCGAGTTGCAGGACCTGCGGCGGCTATCGGCCAGCCTGCGCCGTGGAGAAGAACGGGCGCTGCGCCTCGTCTGCACGCCCACCCTGGCGCAGACCCTGCTGCCCGATGTGGTGTGCGGCTGGCGCGCCGAGTATCCACAGACCCGCTGCGACCTCGCGACCCAGCACACCAGTGAAATCGTCCAGGCCCTGTTGCTGCGCGAAGCCGACCTCGGCCTGACGCTGCAACGCGTCGAGCACCCGGATCTGCATACGGAGGTCCTGACGCAGGGCCGGATGATGGCCATCGCGCCGCCGGGCTGGTGGAGCGACGCGGCCTGCTCGACATCGATACGCCTGCAGGACATGGCCGGCCTGAGCCTGATCGGCCTGGACACGCGAGACGCGCTGGGCGGTCTGTTGCGCGGACACATCGAGGAACTGCAGCCGCCCGCGCGCATCGATATCTCGGTGCAGACCTACCAGCTGGCCCGCATGCTGGTGGCGGCGGGACAGGGGCTGGCGCTGGTCGACCCCTTCACCGCACTGTCCGGCAACCTGGGCGATGTCCAGGCCCGCCCGCTGGAACCCAACATCCCGGTGACGCTGTACCTGCTGCGGCGTGTCGATGAAACACCCTCGGCCGCGCAGCAGGCACTGCTGACGCGCCTGCAGAGTCTGGCGACCGACCTGCTTGCCGCACAGGGCTGAAGCAGGTGCCGGAAAACGAAAAACCGCGGCCGAGGCCGCGGTTTTCGTTAGCCGCCAGGCAGGCTTACAGCCAGCCACGCTCCTTGTAGTAGCGTGCGGCGCCCTCGTGCAGCGGGGCAGTCAGACCGACCTTGATCATGTCGGTTTCCTTCAGGTCGGCAAATGCCGGGTGCAGGCGCTTGAAGCGATCGATGTTGTCGAACACCGACTTGACCAGCTGGTAGACCACTTCCGGGTCAGCCTTGGCGCTGGTGGACAGCACGGCCTTGCCGCCGATGGACTGAGTCGCCTGATCGTTGCCCTTGTACAGGCCACCCGGAATCTCGGCCTTGGTGTAGTAGGTCTTCTCGGCCAGCAGCTTGTCGATCTCGGGGCCGGTCACCGGAACCAGAACGGCGTCGGTGGTGGTGGTGGCTTCCTGGATCGCGCCGTTGGGATGACCGACGAAGTAGGTCATGGCGTCGATGTTGTTGTCACCCAGGGCGCTGGCCTGCTCGGCCGGCTTCAGCTCGGCAGCCAGGGCGAAGGCGGAGCGGTCCCAGCCTTTGACGGCGAGGATTTCTTCCAGGGTGTCGCGCTGACCGGAACCCGGGTTGCCGAC
Source organism: Ectopseudomonas khazarica (assembly GCF_004521985.1). GTDB lineage: Bacteria > Pseudomonadota > Gammaproteobacteria > Pseudomonadales > Pseudomonadaceae > Aquipseudomonas > Aquipseudomonas khazarica. Next base: position 17,264 of record NZ_SBHZ01000027.1, on the reverse strand, counting down.
GTTGACGCGCTTGCCCTTGAGGTCATCGAAGCCTTTGATGTTGGCGTCGCGACGGGCGAGGATGGTGAACACTTCGCTCTGCAGGGAGAAGACGGCGCGGATATCGCTCATCGCCCCTTCGGCTTCGAACGGTGCAAGGCCGTTGAGCGCCTTGTACTGGTGGTCGGACTGCATGATGCCGAAGTTGAATTCGCCGCTGCGAATGCCGTTGACGTTGGCGACGCCGCCGCCACTGGCCGGCGCGTTGCACTTGATGCCGTGCTCAGCCGAGCCACGGTTGAGGAAGCGGCAGATGGACTGACCGGCCACGTAATAGACGCCGGTCTGGCCGCCGGTGCCGATGGTGACGAATTTCTCTTCGGCCTGTGCCATGCCACTCAGGGCAGTACCCGCGAGCGCGGCGGACAGGACCCATGCCAAGGATTTGCCTTTCATGGGATATCTCCTTTTTTTCTCTGTTGTTTTGAGCGAGCGCGCCTTGTGAGCGACGTCCGGGTGGGAAGTCTAACCGCTCGCGGCGAATATGCACGCGCTGTCGAACAATCGCTGGTAACGGCGTGTGTGAAGCCGGGCTATCGCCCACTGCCGGCATTGGGCAGAATCGACGGATGTCGAACCCGTCCAACGCCCCCACGCAGGCCTCGGTCAGCGCCAGCCTGACCCAGGCGATCCTGCACGCCGCCACGCGCCTCGGCCTCGAGCGCCAGCCCCTGCTGGACGCCTGCGCACTGCACGACGAGCAGCTCATCGACCCCGATGCGCGCATTCCCTTCGCCGCCCAGCAAGCGCTGTGGCTCGAACTGGACAGGCGCCTGCAACATCCGGAACCGGGGCTGCTGCTGGGACGCAACCTGACGCCCGGACCCTTCAGCGTCCTCAGCTACCTGCTGCAAAGCAGTGCGACGCTGGGCGATGCGCTGACCGCCGCGCTGCGCTACCAGCGCCTCGGCGGCGAGGGTGGCGAGCTGCAGGTCGAGGAGCAGGACGACACGCTCTCGCTGCTCTATCGCCCGCTGTACCCCCAGCACCCGGCGACCCGCATCCGCGTGCTGGCGATGATGGCCTGCTGGGTACAGACCACCCTGCCGCTGCTGGACGGCTTTCGCCTGCTCGACGTGCGTTTTCGTCATCCGCAGCCGGACGACCTCGCGCCCTACGACGATGTGTTCGACTGTCCGCTGCACTTCACCTGCGACGACTACGCCATCGTCCTGCCACGCGACCTGTGCCAGTTGCCGCTGATCCAGGCCAACCCGCCGCTGCAGCAGTTGCTGCGCCAGCATGCCGAAGCCCTGCTCGCCCGCCTGCCCAGCGCCAGCCTGAGCGCCCGCGTGATCGGACTGCTGGGCGAACAGCTGGCCCACGGCGAGCCGGACCGCGCCGAACTGGCACGGGCACTGGCTCTCAGCGAGCGCACCCTGCAACGCCGCCTGGCCGACGAAGGCTGCAGCTACCAGCAACTGCTCGCCGACACGCGCCGGCAACTGGCCGAGCAGCACCTGCGTGACGGGCGCCTGCCCGCGACGGAAATCGCCTGGCTGCTCGGCTACTCCGAACCCAGCGTGTTCTTCCGCGCCTTTCGTCAGTGGACCGGCCTGACGCCGGGCGAGTATCGCGCCCGCTACGGCGCCGGGTGAGGTGACGCCCCGCTGCGCATCAGCCACGTCGATGATGACTATGCCCCCGCGTGGCGTGCGCCCCCGCAAACCGAGGGGTTAGAGTAGCCGGCCACGCATTGAGGAGACTCCCCATGAGCCGCTTGGCCTCGATCAAGCTCTCCACCCTGGACCTGGCGCCGATTCGTGACGACGGCGACGCTGCCCAGGCCCTGCACAACTCGCTGGCCCTGGCCCGGCATGTCGAACGTCTCGGCTTCGAACGCTTCTGGGTCGCCGAGCACCACAACATGGACGGCATCGCCAGTTCCGCCACAGCGGTACTGATCGGCTACCTGGCCGCCGGCACGTCGCGCATTCGCCTGGGCGCCGGCGGCGTGATGCTGCCCAACCATGCGCCACTGGTGATCGCCGAACAGTTCGGCACCCTGGCCACGCTCTACCCCGGCCGTATCGATCTGGGCCTGGGCCGCGCGCCCGGCGCCGACCAGTACACCGCCCATGCGCTGCGCCGCAGCCGCGATGGCAGCGCGGAAGACTTCCCCAGGGACGTCGAGGAGCTGCAGGCCTACCTGGGCCCGCGCGAGGAGGGCCAGCGGGTGATCGCCATGCCCGGGAGCGGCACCGAGGTGCCGATCTGGCTGCTGGGCTCCAGCCTGTTCAGCGCGCAGCTGGCCGGGATGAAGGGCCTGCCCTACGCCTTCGCCTCGCATTTCGCACCGCGCTACCTGCATGAAGCGATCCGGATCTACCGCAACCACTTTCGCCCGTCGGCGCTGCTGGACAAACCCTACGTGATGCTCGGCGTGCCGCTGCTGGCCGCCGACAGCGACGAACAGGCGCAGTACCTGGCGACCTCCGCCTACCAGCGCATCCTCGCCCTGGTCCGTGGCCAGAGCCTGGTGCAGCGCCAGCCGGTCGCCAGTATGGAGGGCCTCTGGCTGCCGCACGAACGCCAGGCCGTCGGTGAATTCCTCGGCCTGGCCGCCATCGGCGGTCCGGACACGGTGCGCCAGCGCCTGGAGCAGCTACTGGAGCAGACCGAGGCGGACGAGCTGATCTTCACCTGCGACATGTACGACTTCGCTGATCGCCTGCATGCCTTCGACATTCTCGCGCAGTTGCAACGCGACTGAGTTCGAACTTGTGCGCATGCGCGCCCTCTGAATGCAGGAAGGCCGCCAGACCGGCGGCCTCTTGCAGGCAATGGGAGAGCGCACATGAAAAAGACTGCATCGGCCCACTGGCAGGGCGGCATCAAGGACGGCAAGGGCACCCTTTCCACCCAGAGCGGCGCGCTCAGGGATTCGCCCTACGGCTTCAACACCCGCTTCGCCGACCAGCCCGGCACCAACCCCGAGGAACTGATCGGCGCGGCCCACGCCGGCTGCTTCTCCATGGCGCTGTCCAAGGAGCTGGGGGACGCAGGGATGACCGCACAGAGCATCGATACCCAGGCAGAAGTGACGCTGGACAAGGTCGATGGCGGTTTCGAGATCAGCGCCGTGCACCTGTCGCTGCGGGCGAAAATCCCCGGCGCCGACCGCGCCGCCTTCGAACAGGCCGTGGCGACCGCCAAGAGCGGCTGCCCGGTGTCCAAGGTGCTCAACGCCAAGATCACGCTGGAAGCGGTGCTGGAGGACTGAGCCAGCCGCTTGCGGCTAGATCCCTGTGCCGCAGCGCAGCACCTCGCCTCGCGCCAGCACGTTGCGCTGATCGTCGTACAGCCAGGCCTGCGCCTTCATCAGCAGCGGCCTGGCTTCGACACGGTAGCGCTGGCCCGGCGCGAAGCCGTCATAGCGCAGACGAATCTCGCAGGTCATGCGCAACGGCTCGCTCTGCATGCCAAGCGTGCCGCCGCGCACCTCGAACTGAAAGCGCGTTTCCAGCTCGTGCTTGCCGGGCGTGACCTGGAAGTAACGACCATCCGGCCAGCGCTCGCCGTCCAGGCGGTCGGCCATCAACAGCGTATCGGCGGTGGCGTACAGCTCGACCCAGGCCTGCTGGGGATCGGGCTTGGGCAACGGCGAAGCACAGGCTCCGAGTGTCAGCAGAACGGGAACAGCCAGCAGGGCGCGCATGTCGACCTCCATCTTGGGTTCGGGCACCAGCCTAGCGTGCGCGGGCCGGTCCCGGGGAAATAGTAGAGCCATCTGTCGCGGCGCTTTTCATCCGGAGCCTAGGCACCGACCATCCGGATCGGCTAGCGTGAGCGCATGCCCGACACCTTCTCCATCGACATTCTGCGCCGCCTCGCGGTTCCGCTGCTTGCCCTGCTGCTCGGCGGTTGCTCGACCCTGGACTACTACGCCCATCTCGGCCAGGGCCAGTGGCAGTTGCTGCAGGCGCGCGAGCCCGTCGAGCGACTGCTGCAGGACCCGCAGACCACACCCGATCTGGCCAGGCGCCTGGCGCTGTCACAGCAGGCGAGGGACTTCGCCAGCGCCAGCCTGCGCCTGCCGGACAACCGCAGCTACCGGCTCTACGCCGACCTCAAGCGCCCCTTCGTGGTGTGGAACGTGTTCGCCACGCCCGAGTTCTCCCTCGACCCGGAGCTGCACTGCTTCCCCATCGCCGGCTGCGTCGCCTATCGCGGCTACTACCAGCAGGGTCGCGCCCGTGGCGCCGCCGCGCTGCTCCGCCAACAGGGGCTGGACACCTACATAGGCGGCGTCGAGGCCTACTCCACCCTGGGCTGGTTCGATGACCCGCTGCTCAACAGCATGCTGCGCTGGGACGACGAACGCCTGGTCGCGGTGATCTTCCACGAACTGGCGCACCAGCAGTTCTACCTGCCGGGCGATACCGCCTTCAACGAGTCCTTCGCCACCTTCGTCGAGCGCGAGGGCCTGCGCCAGTGGCACACATCCCGTGGGGAGACGCCCCCCGCCAGCGACGACCATCAGCGCCAGCAGTTCGTCGAACTGGTCCTGGCCAGCCGCGAACGCCTGCGCCTGCTCTACGCCCGCGACCTGCCGGCAGCGGCCATGCGCAGTGCCAAACAGGCCGAATTCGCCCGCCTGCGCCACGACTACCACAGGTTGCGCCAACGCGAGTGGGGCGGCCAGGGCCGCTATGACGCCTGGATCGACGCCCCGTTGAACAACGCCAAGCTGCTGCCCTTCGGCCTCTACGACCAGTGGGTGCCCGCCTTCGCCGCGCTGTTTGCCCGCGAAGGCCGCGACTGGCCGGCCTTCTACGCCGCCGTCGCCGCTCTGGGCCAGTTGCCCGCCGAACAACGCCATGCGCAACTGACCGCCCTGCAGGGTGACGACTAGAACTGCCGGGCAATCTGCCAGTCCAACCTCACAGGTCACCCACAACCCTGGAGATACGCGCGATGCAACGGATGATCCCTGCCCTGGCCCTGCTGATGCTTGCAGGCGGCGCGCTGGCGGCGCCCAAACCCTGCGAGGAGCTCAAGCAGGAAATCGAAGTGAAGATTCAGGCCAACAATGTGCCCAGCTACACCCTGGAAATCGTTGCCAACGACGAAGTCCAGGATCAGAGCATGGTGGTGGGCAGCTGCGACGGCGGCACCAGGAAGATCATCTATCAGCGCAACGACTGAGCCACCCCGGGGGCGTTGCCCATGAAGGCTCCATGCAGCGCCTCCAGCGTCTCGAAATGGAACGCCGGCGCCTCGCCCAGCAACTCCTCACGGCTGCCGAAACCGTAACCCACCGCCACCGCCTGCACGCCGTTGCTGCGTGCGCCGATCAGGTCGTGCTTGCGGTCACCGATCATCAGCGCCGAGCCCGGTGCCAGGCCCTCCGACTCCAGCAGATGCGCCAGCAGCTCCACCTTGTTGGTACGCGTACCATCCAGCTCGCTGCCATAGATGCGCTTGAAGTAGCGGTCGAAACCGAAGTGCCGGGCGATCTCCTCGGCGAAAACCGTGGGTTTGCTGGTGGCGATGTACAGCGTGCGCCCCTGCGCCTGCAGTGCGTCGAGCAGGCTCGGTACGCCTGCGAACATCCGGTTCTCATACAGCCCGGTGACCTTGAAGCGCTCGCGATAATGGTTCACCGCCTGCCAGGCGGTGGCTTCGTCCAGCCCGTAGCTGGCCATGAAGCACTGCAGCAATGGCGGGCCGATGAAATGCTCCAGGGCCGCCAGGTCCGGTTCGTCGATGCCCAGCTTGGCCAGCGCGAACTGCACCGAACGGGTAATACCCTCGCGCGGATCGGTGAGCGTGCCGTCGAGGTCGAAAAGAACGGTGGAATGATGCATGACGAGCACCTCTGGGAAAGCGGAAAGCCGGGAAGGATACTCGCCTGCCCCCCGACAGTTCACCCCTGTACAGGTTGCGCCCGATAGCCCCAGCGCAGCCCGAGGCGGCTGAACGGCCAGAGCAGCGCCAGTTGCACGAGGCCAAAGAGCAGCAGCAGGTCGGAGACACCCACCACCAGCAGCAACACCAGCATGATGATCGCGCACAGCAGCGCACCAGCGATCCATAGCGACAGCGTGATCAGCGCTGCCAGCGCCAGCCGCCCGCCCCTGAAACCACGGACCTGCTCCGGCAAGGCCGAGCGCGCGGCGAAGAACGCCACCAGCATGTAAACGCCGCCATGGAGCAGATTGATCACGCCGGCCCAGCTCTCCAGCTCGAACCCGTAGAACGCACCGTCCATCAGCTCGAGCGCCAGGCCCATCACCTGCAGGTATCCCACCATGATGGCCAGCGCGAAACACCAGGCCAGCGACGTAGCGGCCATCTGCAGGTCACCGTCGGTCACCTCGGCGCTGCGCCGGAACAGCTGCAGCAGCAGCCAGAGCGGCACCAGCACCTCCAGGCAAAAGCTCAGCAGGCCAATGACCGACCAGCCCAGGCTGGTCAGCAGGCGTCCGCTGTACTGATCGTCCAGTAGCTCGTACAGCCACATGTACAGCTGGCCGGAGACGAAACCGAGCCCCCAGGACAGCAGCAGGTAAACCACGCCATAACTCACCAGCAGTCGCGCCGGCTGCCGGTAGCCGGCCAGGCGATGACGTTCCAGGTATGCGCTCGTCAGCCAGTAGACACCCAGTCCCGCCATGAGCAGGTGATTGACCCAGTAAGGGGCGACGTAGCTCAGCCAGACGCTGAAATCGTTCTCGAGATCGCTCCTCCACCAGCCGATCATCGACAGCAGCATGGCGATGACGCTCATCGACAGGGCCACGGCCACCAGATGCCCTGGTAGTGCCGGCAGCGGGCGGGGCGCAGCGGATGGAACGAGCGGGTCGGCCGCGAAGGGGTTGGTTTGAGTCATGGCAATCCTTGTCGGTGCAGGCATCCTGTTCGGTCTGGCGAGCTTAGCCACCCTGCATGGCGGACAAAAGCGCCCGCATGCAGAACTGTGCTGTCGACACGCCCGGCGCGGGCGGCTCAGGTCAGGCTGCGAAACATCACATGGCAGTCCACCAGCCCCAGTCGCGCATGCCGGTAGGCCTTGGGCAGGGTGCCGACGATGGCGAAGCCGAGCTTCTGCCACAACGCCACGGCCACCGTATTGCTCGCCACCACGCTGTTGAACTGCATGGCGCTGAAGCCCAGCTCGCGGCCGACCTGCAGCGAGTGCCGGCACATGGCGCTGGCCACGCCCTTGCCGCGCGCGGCAGGGGCGGTCATATAGCCGCAGTTGCACACATGATCGCCGGGACCGGCGGCGTTGGCCTTGATGTAGTAGGTGCCGAGGATCTGCCCGTGCTGCTCGACGACGAAGGTGGCACGCGGCAGCTCGACCCAGGTTTTCCAGGCCGTTTCGCGATCCATGTCCGGATCGAAGGCGTAGGTTTCCTGCGCCTGCACCACGCCTTCGATGATCGGCCAGACCTGGTCGAAATCGGCGGCCTCGAGAGGACGAATGCGCAGTTCGGCATCACTCACGGCTAGTAGCCCTCGACCAGATGCAGGTCCTTGAGCTTCACGTAGTTGCCCGCCGTGTAGCTGAAGAAGGTGCGCTCCTTGTCGGTCAGCGGCCGTGCCTGCTTGACCGGGCTGCCGACGTACAGGTAGCCGCTTTCCAGGCGCTTGCCCGGCGGCACCAGGGAGCCGGCGCCGATGATCACCTCGTCCTCGACCACGGCGCCGTCCATGACGATGCTGCCCATGCCGACCAGGATGCGGCTGCCCAGGGTGCAGCCGTGCAGGGTGACCTTGTGCCCGACGGTGACCTCGTCGCCGATGATCAGCGGGTAGCCCTCCGGATTGAACGGCCCGGCATGGGTGATGTGCAGCACGCTGCCGTCCTGCACGCTGGTGCGCGCGCCGATGCGGATCTGGTGCATGTCGCCACGGATCACGGTCATCGGCCAGACCGAGCTGTCGTCACCGATCTCGACGTCACCCAGCACCACGGCGCTGGCATCGACGAATACCCGCTCACCGAGCTGCGGAGTGAATTGCTGGTAACTGCGAATCGCCATGATAGAAATCTCCAAGGCTGCGGGAAGGCTTGATTGTAATTAATATGGCCCCCATGTCGGTTGTTATCGTGCCGCCTCGCTGCGCTGCCACGCTCTCAACCCAATCTCCCTTCGTTACAGGTGCCTCGTCGTGACCGCGAACAATCCCCTGCTGCAAGACTTCGACCTGCCGCCTTACTCGCAGATCAAACCCGAGCACGTCGAACCTGCCGTCGAGCAGATCCTGGCCGACAGCCGCGTCGCCATCGCCAAGCTGCTCGAGCGCCAGCAGGCCAATCCGAGCTGGGACGGCCTGGTCCTGGCGCTGGACGAACTGGGTGCGCGCCTGGGCCGCGCCTGGAGCCCGGTGAGCCACCTCAATGCCGTGTGCAACAGCCCGGAACTGCGCGCCGCCTACGAGGCCTGCCTGCCCAAACTGTCGGAATACTGGACCGAGATGGGCCAGAACAAGCCGCTGTTCCAGGCCTACGAAGCGCTGTCGCTGAGCCCGCAGGCGGCCACTTTCGACGTGGCGCAGACGACTATTCTCGAGCACGCCCTGCGTGACTTCCGCCTGTCGGGTATCGACCTGCCGGCCGAACAGCAGAAGCGCTACGGTGAAATCCAGATGCGTCTGTCCGAGCTGACCAGCAGGTTCTCCAACCAGCTGCTCGACGCCACCCAGGCCTGGACCAAGCAGGTGACCGATGAAGCGCTGCTGGTCGGCCTGACCGATTCGGCCAAGGCGCAGATGCAGCAGGCGGCTCAGGCCAAGGGCCTGGACGGCTGGCTGATCACCCTGGAGTTCCCCAGCTACTACGCCGTGATGACCTACGCCGACGACCGCGCCCTGCGCGAAGAGGTGTACGCCGCCTACTGCACCCGCGCCTCCGACCAGGGTCCGAACGCCGGGCAGAACGACAACGGTCCGCTGATGAGCGAGATTCTCGACCTGCGCCAGGAGCTGGCCCGCCTGCTCGGCTTCGCCCACTACAGCGAGCTGAGCCTGGCCAGCAAGATGGCGGAGTCGACCGATCAGGTGCTGAGCTTCCTGCGTGACCTGGCGGTGCGCAGCAAGCCCTTCGCCGAGCAGGACCTGGCCGAGCTCAAGGCCTTCGCCGCCGAGCAGGGCCTCTGCGACCTGCAAAGCTGGGACGTCGGCTACTACAGCGAGAAGCTGCGCCAGCAGCGCTACAGCATCTCCCAGGAGGAAGTGCGCGCCTGGTTCCCGGTGGACAAGGTGCTCAACGGCCTGTTCGCCATCGTGCAGAAGCTCTACGGCATCCAGATCCGCGAGCTGCACGACTTCGACACCTGGCACCCGGACGTGCGCCTGTTCGAGATCAGCGAACACGGCGAGCACGTCGGGCGTTTCTTCTTCGACCTCTACGCCCGCGCCAACAAGCGCGGCGGCGCGTGGATGGATGGCGCCCGCGACAAGCGGCGTGATGCCTCCGGCAAGCTGATCGCCCCGGTCGCCAACCTGGTGTGCAACTTCACCCCGCCGGTCGGCGGCAAGCCGGCGCTGCTGACCCACGACGAAGTCACCACCCTGTTCCACGAATTCGGCCACGGCCTGCACCACCTGCTGACCCGCGTCGAGCACGCCGGCGCCTCGGGCATCAACGGCGTGGCCTGGGATGCGGTCGAGCTGCCCAGCCAGTTCATGGAGAACTGGTGCTGGGAGCCGGAAGGCCTGGCGCTGATCTCCGGCCACCATGAAACCGGCGAAGCGCTGCCACAGGCCATGCTGGACAAGATGCTGGCGGCGAAGAACTTCCAGTCCGGGCTGATGATGGTGCGCCAGCTGGAGTTCTCCCTGTTCGATTTCGAGCTGCATGCCACCCACGGCGACGGCCGCAGCGTGCTGGACGTGCTCGAAGGCGTGCGCAGCGAGGTCTCGGTGATGCGACCGCCGGCCTACAACCGCTTCGCCAATGGTTTCGCGCACATCTTCGCCGGCGGCTACGCAGCCGGTTACTACAGCTACAAGTGGGCCGAAGTGCTCAGTGCCGATGCCTTCTCCAAGTTCGAGGAAGAAGGCGTGTTCAACAGCGCCACCGGCAGCGCCTTCCGCGAGGCCATCCTCGCCCGTGGCGGCTCGCAGGCGCCGATGGTGCTGTTCGTCGACTTCCGTGGCCGCGAACCGAGCATCGACGCCCTGCTGCGTCACCTCGGCCTGAGCCAGGAGGCCGCATGAGCGATGCGCCTGTGAACAGCACGCCGAAACGCTTCATCGCCGGCGCCGTGTGCCCGGCGTGCAGCGAGACCGACAGCATCAAGATGTGGAACGTCGATGGCGTGCCGCACCGCGAGTGCGTCAAGTGCGGCTACGCCGACACCCTCGACGCCCGTGGCAACTCGGTGCCCAGGGAACTGCCCACGCGGGTCAACGTCAGCGGCCTGAAGCCCAAGGCGGCCGATCCGAACGTGCAGGCGGTGCAGTTCTTCCCCAATCCTAAGCTGAAGAAGCCCAGCGAGTAGTCCCACTTCTGGCCATGGAGGGCCGTATGCGTTGTCTACCCCTGTTACTGCTCAGCGCCGCATTGCCGGTGGCGGCCGAGCTGCGTGTCGAGAACCAGGAAGCCAAGCGTAGCGAGTGGGAAGCCTACCGTTTCCCCCTGTTCAACGGTGACAGCCCTGCCATCGGGCGCATCAATACCTACCTGCATGCGGTCGTGCTGAACGGCCTGCCTGGGCGCTTCGAGCGCTCGCCATTCGAACGCATCTGGCCCAAGGAGGGCGAAATCTGGGGGACCAACAACATCGATTACATGATCGATGGCCAGGGGCCGGGTTACCTGTCCCTGAGCGTGACTGGCGAATACACCGGCGCCTATACCAGCATGGGTACTTTTACCTACCCCTTCGACCTGACCAGCGGCCGCCCCATCGGCCTCGAGCAGTTGTTCACGCCAGCGGGCCTGCAACGGCTGGGCGAACGTGTGGGCCATGAACGCGGCCAGCGCATCGAGGCATTTCTCGCCGAATTGCCGCCTCCGGCCGACGCCACGGCAGAGCTGGACGAGGATGACGAGCGCCTCGAAACCCAGCGTTCGATGTATCAAGAGTGCTTGCCCAGACGCAGCAACAGCGATCTGACATACAACCGGGTGGAGCTGGGTCGCGATAGCCTGAAGCTGATCGCCGAAGGCTGCGCACCGCATGTCGTGCTGGCACTGGACGACCTGAGCGAGTACAGCAACAGCATTCCCTATGCGCAATTGGCCGATGACTTCAGCCCCTACGGTCGCTGCCTGCTGCTGGAGCAGCGCAGCGACTGCCAGCGTCCTGCCGATCTGCGTGCCGGTGGCGCCTACCGAGGCAAGATCGATGGCCGCTACGCGATCAGCCTGGTGCTGGAGGGCAACGTCTATGCCTCCAGCAGCTACTTCTACGAGCGTTACGCCCGGCAGATCGAACTGAGCCAGCGGACCATCAGTGCTAATCAGGTTCGCCTGTACGAAGGTGGCGACAACCCTGCCATCTTCGACCTGCACTTGCAGCCGGACGGCTCACTAACCGGCACCTGGCAGCAGCAAGGCGGCAAGGCGCTGCCCGTGGAACTGCGCTGATCTGCTCACTGACTGCGCAAGGCAAGTGAAGATTCATCCCGCAAGTTACACGCTACTCGCGAAAGAACTCTCCTGGAGTTGCGCCAAACTGGCGGCGAAAGGCGGCGATAAAGGCCGATAGCGAGTCATACCCGCAGGCCAGCGCCACATCGGTGACACGCTCGCCCTGCTCCAACGGGGTAAGCGCATCGAGCAGGCGTTGGCGCTGGCGCCACATACGAAAGCTCAGGCCCGTTTCGCGCAGGAACAGGCGACTCAAGGTTTTCTCCGAAACCCCCAGCCGCTCGCCCCATTCACCCAGGCCCAGTTGGCGCAGCGTCGCATCCTCCAACCCCTGACACACGTCGCGCAGCCGTGCGTCCTGCGGCAACGGCAGCATCAGCGCGACATCCGGGGCAGCGCGCAGTTCGTCCAGCAGCACCGCGGCCAGCCGGCCCGGCGCGCCCTGCTCATCGTACTCCGCGGGCAGTGCACTGAAACCACGAATCAGCTCGCGCAGCAGCGGGCTGACCGCCAGCACACGGCAGTCGGGCGAACCCCAGGGCACGGCACTACCGTCGATGTACAGGCTGCGCATCTCGGTACGAGGCGAGCTGAGCACCTGATGTTCGACACCTGCCGGCACCCACACCGCGCGCTGCGGCGGGGCGACGAAGCGGGCCCCAGCGGTCTGCACCTCGAGCACCCCGGCGATGGCATAGGACAGCTGCACCCAGGGGTGGGTATGACGGAAGGTCAGCGCACGGTTGGTCAGCGACTCGACCCGGCCATAGAGCGGCCGAGGCAGGCTGGGCAACTCGGGCAGGCTGCGATGCAGGGTAGCGGGATGTCTGCTTAGCGACACTTGCTGGCTCTTTAGCGTTAGCCGGAAATTTTCGACGACGATAGTCTGACGCCCTCCTGTATCGCAAGTCCGAGATTCGCCATGTTCCTGCGCCGTCTGCTGCCTGACAACTTCACCCTGACCCTGCTCGCCGTGGTACTCGCCGCCACGCTGCTGCCCGCCAGCGGCCAGGTCGCCACCGCGTTCGAATGGATCACCAACCTGGCCATCGCCCTGCTGTTCTTCATGCACGGCGCCAAGCTGTCACGCCAGGCGATCGTCGCCGGTGCCGGTCACTGGCGCCTGCACCTGCTGGTATTTTCCTGCACCTTCATCCTCTTCCCGCTGCTCGGGCTGGCGCTGCGCCCTGCCCTGGAGCCGCTGCTGGGCAGCGAGCTGTTCATGGGCATGCTCTACCTCTGCGCGCTGCCGGCCACGGTGCAGTCGGCCATCGCCTTCACCTCCCTGGCACGCGGCAATGTCGCGGCGGCGATCTGCAGTGCGGCGGCCTCCAGCCTGCTGGGCATCTTCATCACGCCGCTGCTGGTGGCAGTGCTGATGGGCGTGCACGGCGACAACGGCTCGACCCTCGACGCCATCGGCAAGATCAGCCTGCAACTGCTGCTGCCGTTCATCCTCGGCCAGATCGCCCAACGCTGGATCGGCGGCTGGGTGACGCAGAACAAGAACTGGCTGAAGTACGTCGACCAGAGTTCGATCCTGCTGGTGGTCTACACCGCCTTCAGCGCCGCGGTGATCGGCGGCCTCTGGCAGCAGGTGCCGCTGGTCACGCTGCTGGCGGTGGTCGTCGCCTGCTGCGTGCTGCTGGCCCTGGCGCTGCTGCTGACCCACCTGCTCGGCAAGTGGCTGGGCTTCAACCTGGAGGACCGCATCACCATCCTCTTCTGCGGGTCGAAGAAGAGCCTGGCCACTGGCGTGCCCATGGCCCAGGTGCTGTTCGCCGGCAGCGCCATCGGCGTGCTGATCCTGCCACTGATGCTCTTTCACCAGATCCAGCTGATGGTCTGCGCGGTACTGGCGCAGCGCTACGCCCAGCGCAAGGACGGGACGCAACCGGCGACCGCCTGAGCGGCGCCGCGACAAAAGGGACTTGCCCGGGCGCCAGATGACTGTATTTTTATACAGTATTCTCAGGAGCCCGTTCATGTCCGTCAGCCTGCCGCCACGAGGCCGTGGTACCGCCAGCAACCCACACAACCGTTATGCACCGACCCGTTCGGAGCAGCAGGACGACGGCTGGTATCAGGAGGAAACGCCGCCGAGCCGCGCCACCGAGGTGCGCAAGGAAAAGGCGAAGACGGCCATCACCCGCAACAACTCACCGGATGTCGGCTTCGATCGCTCGGTGAACCCCTACCGTGGCTGCGAGCATGGCTGCATCTACTGCTTCGCCAGGCCGACCCATGCCTACTGGGACATGTCACCGGGCATCGACTTCGAGACCCGCCTGATCGCCAAGACCAACCTGGCCGAGCGCCTCGAAGAGCAGCTGCAGAAACCCGGTTACGTGCCGCAGCCCATCGCCCTGGGCATCAACACCGACGCCTACCAGCCCATCGAGCGCGAACAGCGCCTGACCCGCCAGGCGCTGGAAATCCTGCTGCGCTACAAGCACCCGCTGCACATCATCACCAAGGGCTCGCTGATCCTGCGCGACCTCGACCTGCTCGGCGAACTGGCCAGCCACAACCTGGTCAGCGTGGCCTTCAGCCTGACCACCCTGGACGACGAGCTCAAGCGCATCATGGAACCGCGCACCGCAGCACCAGCGGCGCGCCTGAGGGCCATGCGCACGCTGCACGAGGCGGGTGTGCCGGTCAGCGTGCTCTGCGCACCGATGATTCCCATGATCAACGACATGGAACTGGAAGCGCTGCTGGAGGCCGCCCGGGATGCCGGTGCCCGCTCGGCCGGCTATGTGCTGCTGCGCCTGCCGCTGGAAATCGCCGACCTGTTCGAGGAATGGCTGCAGGTGCACTTTCCGGAGCGCGCCGCCCATGTGATGAGCCTGATCCGCCAGAGCCGTGGCGGCAGGAACTACGACAGCCGCTTCGGCAGCCGCATGCGTGGCGAGGGGCAGTTCGCCGACCTGCTGGAACAGCGCTTCCGCCTGGCGCGCCGCAAGTTCGGCCTGGACCGCCGGGGCAGCGTGGTGCTGGATTGCACGCAGTTCTGCCCGCCGGGTGCGCAATTGAGTCTGCTCTGACTTGGCAGCGGGCGCCGATATGTTAAAACGTGGTCAACCGAGGCATTGACCGGCGCACCCCATGACCCGCACATCCCGCGTAGCCGACCCGTCCTACGAACTGATGGACGACCATGAAGGCCATTCGCTGATCTACCGTCAGCACGGTTTCCCTTCGCCACTGGTGCGCTGGCATTTCCACAAGGAATACGAGCTGCACCTGATCGTCGCCAGTTCGGGCAAGGTGTTCATCGGCGACTACATCGGCAACTTCTCCGCCAACACCCTGTTTCTCACCGGCCCGGGGCTGCCGCACAACTGGATCAGCCAGGTCGAGGAAGGCGAACGGGTGGAAACCCGCGACATGCTGGTCAACTTCACCGACGAGGTGCTGGAAAGCGGCACCGCCGTGTTCGCCGAACTCAAGACCCTGCAGCCCCTGCTCGCCCGCGCGCAGTTCGGCATCGAGTTCCGCGACCCGCAGCTGATTCGCGAAGCCGCCGTGCTGCTGGGCAGGATCGCCAGCAGCCGTGGGATCACCCGCCTGGGCCACTTCTTCATCCTCATGGAGCTGCTCGCCGGCAGCGAGGACTACCAGCTGCTCTCGGCCGTGACCTCGTCGGAGCTGGGCGACGAGCAGCACGTCGAACGCATCAACCGGGCGGTGGACTACATCTTTCAGCACTATGCACAGGGCATCAGCCAGGAGGAGGTCGCCGAGCACCTGGGCATGACACCCACCTACTTCTCGCGCTTCTTCAAGCAGGCCACCGGGCGCTGTTTCGTCGAGTTCGTCAATCGCCTGCGGGTGAGCAAATCCTGCGAGCTGCTGAGCAAGAGCGACAAGCCGGTGACCGAGGTCTGCTTCGAGTCCGGCTTCAGCAACATCTCCAACTTCAACCGCCGCTTCCAGCAGCTCAAGGGCATGACGCCCTCCGGCTATCGCAAGCTGGCGGTGCAGCGCCTGACCGAGCAAAACCTGTACTGAATCGGCAGCGCCCCTGTCCCCCGATATCGCCACAGCCCCTCATCTCAGGCAGTTCCGCTGCTCGCCAGGCGGGTTGAGCATTGCCCATCGAGTGCAAAAAAGTATCGGCCACTGTGCGCTCAAGGATTTGTCCGCGCGGCCCAGCGGGGGTGTAATCCGGGCCGAGCGAAACAAAAACAATAACGTTCTTCCGTAGCCGTACCGGCGCGGGAGAGGAGTTCACAAGCATGAACAACTCGATCAAAGCCCTCGTTGCAGCCTCTTGCCTGTCCCTCACCGTCGTCGCCCAGGGCGCCGAAACCCTGACCATCGCCACGGTCAACAACAGCGACATGATCCGCATGCAGCGCCTGTCGAAGACCTTCGAAGAACAGAACCCGGACATCAAGCTCAAGTGGGTGGTGCTCGAAGAGAACGTGCTGCGCCAGCGCCTGACCACCGACATCGCCACCCAGGGCGGCCAGTTCGACGTCCTCACCATCGGCATGTACGAAGCCGCACTGTGGGGCGAAAAAGGCTGGCTGGAGCCGATGACCGATCTGCCGGCCGACTATCACCTCGACGACGTGTTCCCCTCGGTGCGTGAAGGCCTGTCGGCCAAGGGCACGCTGTACGCCCTGCCGTTCTACGCCGAAGCTTCGATCACCTATTACCGCAAGGACCTGTTCGAGCAGGCCGGCCTGCAGATGCCGGAGCAGCCGACCTGGGCACAGCTCGCCGAGTTCGCCGGCAAGCTGCACCAGCCGGAGCAGGGCGTCTACGGCCTGTGCCTGCGCGGCAAGGCCGGCTGGGGCGAGAACATGGCGCTGATCACCACCCTGGCCAATGCCTACGGTGCGCGCTGGTTCGATGAGCAATGGCAGCCGGAATTCACCGGCAGCGAATGGAAGAACGCGCTGAACTTCTACGTCGACAACATGAAGAAGTACGGCCCGCCGGGCGCCTCGAGCAACGGTTTCAACGAAAACCTGGCGCTGTTCAACAGTGGCAAGTGCGCGCAGTGGGTCGACGCCAGCGTGGCCGGCTCGTTCGTCACCGACCCGTCGCAGAGCAAGGTCAGCGACGCGGTGGGCTTCACCTTCGCGCCGACCCAGGTCACCGACAAGGGTGCTTCCTGGCTGTACTCCTGGGCACTGGCGATTCCCACCAGCTCCAAGTCCAAGGCTGCCGCCAAGACCTTCAGTGCCTGGGCCACTTCGCAGGCCTACGCCAAGCTGGTGGCCGACACCGACGGTGTGGCCAACGTACCGCCTGGCACCCGTGCCTCGACCTACAGCGATGCCTACATGCAGGCGGCGCCGTTCGCCAAGGTCACCCTGGATTCGCTGAAGCAGGCCGACCCGGCCAACCCCAGCGCCAAGCCCGTGCCCTACGTGGGTATTCAGCTGGTGACCATTCCCGAGTTCCAGGCCATCGGCACCAGTGTCGGCAAGCTGTTCGCCGCCGCGCTGACCGGCCAGATGCAGCCGGAGCAGGCCCTGCAGGCCGCGCAGCAGAGCACGGCGCGGGAAATGAAGCGCGCGGGATACCCGAAGTAAGTCACGCGCAGCGTCCCGGTGTGGGTCAGCGCCGTCGCAGGTGAAGCGCGGCGCGCCACCCGAGCAGGCAAGAGTCGGCGTCGCGTCGCTGCTCCACCGGGCGCCCACCCCACCCGACGCAACGC
>NZ_SBHZ01000026.1 GCF_004521985.1 Ectopseudomonas khazarica | reverse complement strand
AGATGCGCGTGTTCCAGGAGGAGATCTTCGGCCCGGTGATCGGCGTGACCACCTTCAAGGACGAGGCCGAGGCGCTGGCCATCGCCAACGACACCGAGTTCGGCCTGGGCGCCGGCGTGTGGAGCCGTGACATGAACGTCGCCTACCGCATGGGTCGCGCGATCAAGGCGGGCCGCGTATGGACCAACTGCTACCACCTGTACCCGGCGCATGCTGCCTTCGGCGGCTACAAGAAGTCCGGGGTCGGGCGTGAGACCCACAAGATGATGCTCGACCACTACCAGCAGACCAAGAACCTGCTGGTCAGCTACGACATCAATCCGCTGGGGTTCTTCTGATCTGCCATTCCCCCGACAACCTCACCCCGTGACCTCGTCACGGGGTGCCAAGGAGTTACCTCAATGAGCAAAGAAACCCTTGCCACGCCTGCCTCGGCAGGCGGCGTGGAAACGGAAGCGGTCAGCGCCGACTACTTCGCCAGCCGCCAGTTGAAACAGGGCGCCGCCGGCTGGATCCTGCTGATCGGCCTGGGCGTGGCCTACGTGATCTCCGGCGACTATGCCGGCTGGAACTTCGGCCTGGCCCAGGGCGGCTGGGGCGGCATGTTCGTCGCCACGCTGCTGATGGCGACCATGTACCTGTGCATGTGCTTCTCACTGGCCGAACTGTCGTCGATGATCCCCACGGCCGGCGGCGGCTACGGCTTCACCCGTACCGCGTTCGGTCCCTGGGGCGGCTTTCTCACCGGCACGGCGATTCTCATCGAGTACGCCATCGCCCCCGCTGCCATCGCCTGCTTCATCGGTGCCTACTGCGAGTCGCTGTTCGGCATCGGCGGCTGGGTGGTCTACCTGGCGTTCTACGTGGTCTTCATCGGCATCCATGTGCTCGGGGCCGGCGAGGCGCTGAAGCTGATGTTCGTCATCACCGCCGTGGCGGCCATCGCCCTGGGTGTGTTCATCGTCGCCATGGTGCCGCACTTCCAGCTGGCCAACCTGTTCGACATCCCCGCCACCGAAGCGACCGGCGCCAGCACCTTCCTGCCGTTCGGCTACCTGGGCATCTGGGCCGCCCTGCCCTACGCCATCTGGTTCTTCCTCGCGGTCGAGGGCGTGCCGCTGGCCGCCGAGGAAACCAAGAACCCGAAACGCGACCTGCCGCGTGGCCTGATCGGCGCCATGTTGGTGCTGCTGGCCTTCGCCGGCCTGATCCTGCTGGTCGGTCCGGGCGGCGCTGGTGCCCAGGCGCTGATGGCCTCGGGCAACCCGCTGGTCGAGGCGCTGGAGAAGGTCTACGGCGGTTCCACCTGGATGAGCCAGTTCGTCAACCTGGTCGGCCTGGCCGGGCTGGTCGCCAGCTTCTTCTCGATCATCTACGCCTACTCGCGGCAGATCTTCGCCCTCTCCCGCGCCGGCTACCTGCCACGCAGCCTGTCGCTGACCAACCGCAACAAGGCGCCGGTGTTGGCACTGATCGTGCCTGGGATTATCGGCTTTGGTTTGTCATTGAGCGGCCAGGGCGACCTGCTGATCCTGGTAGCGGTGTTCGGCGCGACCATCTCCTACGTGCTGATGATGGCGGCGCACATCACCCTGCGCATCCGCCGCCCGGACATGCCGCGTCCGTACCGTACGCCCGGTGGAGTGCTGACCTCATCGGTCGCGCTGGTACTGGCGGCGGTGGCTCTGGTCGCCGGTTTCCTGGTCGATCCACGGGTCGTGATCGGTGCGGCAGTCATCTACGCTCTGTTCATCGCCTATTTCGCCTTGTACAGCCGTCATCATCTGGTGTCCGGCACACCGGAGGAAGAGTTCGCCGCCATCCAGGCCGCCGAACGTTCGCTGCGCTGACAGGCTCAAGCGGCCGCCCACGGGCGGCCGCGACAGGAGGATTTGCATGGCCCGCTTCACCCATACCATCGCCAGCATGATCTGGAGCTTCGACAGCCTGCGCGAGCTGATGGCCAAGGCCACCCCGGCGCGCTCCGGCGACTACCTGGCCGGCGTCGCCGCCAGCAGTGACGCCGAGCGCGCCGCCGCACAGATGACCCTGGCCGAGGTGCCGCTCAAGCATTTCCTGCAGGAGGCGCTGATTCCCTACGAGCAGGACGAGGTCACCCGGCTGATCATCGACAGCCACGACAGCGCAGCCTTCGCCCCGGTCAGCCACCTCACGGTCGGCGGCCTGCGCGACTGGCTGCTCAGCGACGCCGCCGACGAAGCCGCCCTCACCGCCCTGGCCGCGGGGCTGACGCCGGAGATGGTCGCCGCAGTATCGAAGATCATGCGCGTGCAGGACCTGGTGCTGGTGGCGCAGAAGACCCGCGTGGTCACCCGCTTTCGCAACACCCAGGGGCTGCGCGGGCGCATGTCCACGCGCCTGCAGCCCAACCACCCGACCGACGACCCGGCCGGCATCGCCGCCAGCGTGGTCGACGGCCTGCTCTACGGCAACGGCGATGCCATGATCGGCATCAACCCGGCCACCGACAGCATGAGCGCGGTGTGCACCCTGCTGGAGATGCTCGATGCGGTCATCCAGCGCTACGAGATTCCCACCCAGTCCTGCGTGCTGACCCACGTCACCAGCTCCATCGCCGCCATCGAGCGCGGTGCGCCGCTGGACCTGGTATTCCAGTCCATCGCCGGCACCGAGGCGGCCAACGCCAGCTTCGGCGTCAGCCTCAAGGTGCTGCAGGAAGGCTACGAAGCCGGCCTGAGCCTCAAGCGCGGCACCCTGGGCAACAACCTGATGTACTTCGAGACCGGCCAGGGCAGCGCGCTGTCGGCCAACGCCAACCATGGCGTCGACCAGCAGACCTGCGAGACCCGCGCCTATGCGGTGGCCCGTCACTTCAATCCGTTCCTGGTCAACACCGTGGTCGGCTTCATCGGCCCGGAGTACCTGTACAACGGCAAGCAGATCATCCGCGCCGGGCTGGAGGATCACTTCTGCGGCAAGCTGCTCGGCGTGCCGATGGGCTGCGACATCTGCTACACCAACCATGCCGAGGCCGACCAGGACGACATGGACATGCTGCTGACCCTGCTCGGCGCGGCCGGCATCAACTTCATCATGGGCATTCCCGGCTCCGACGACGTGATGCTCAACTACCAGACCACCTCGTTCCACGACGCGCTCTACGCGCGCAAGGTCCTCGGCCTGCACGCCGCGCCGGAGTTCGAGGCGTGGCTGGCACGCATGGGCATCTTCCAGCAACAGGGCGGACAGCTGCGCATGGGCGACGAGTTGCCCCCGGCGTTCCGCAAGGCCCTGGCCCAGCTGGCCTGATCATTCGAGGTTGTCATGAGCGAAAAGTCCCCCGCTACCGAAAACCCCTGGCAGCAGCTGCGCCAGCTGACACCGGCGCGCATTGCCCTGGGCCGGGCCGGCACCAGCCTGCCGACCAGCGCCCAGCTGGATTTCCAGTTCGCCCACGCCCAGGCGCGTGACGCCGTGCACCTGCCGTTCGACCACACGGCTCTGCGCGAAGCGCTGCACGACCGCCAGCTGCCGACCCTGCTGCTGCACAGCGCTGCCGCCGACCGCCACACCTACCTGCAGCGCCCGGACCTCGGCAGGCGCCTGCACGAAGACGCGGCCCAGCTGCTGGTCGACTATGCCGAGGAGCACGGCCGGGGCTACGACCTGGCCATCGTCATCGCCGACGGCCTGTCGTCGCTGGCGGTGCAGCGGCACAGCCTGCCGTTTCTCGATCGTCTGCTGGAGCAGGTACTGGAAGAAGGCTGGTCGCTGGCGCCGATCACCCTGGTCGAACAAGGCCGGGTCGCGGTGGCGGACGAGATCGGCGAACGCCTCGGGGCGAAGATGACGGTGATCCTGATCGGCGAACGGCCGGGGCTGAGCTCCCCGGACAGCCTGGGGCTGTACTTCACCTACGGGCCGAAAGTCGGCCTCAACGACGCCTACCGCAACTGCATCTCCAACGTGCGCCTGGAGGGCCTGAGCTACGGCATGGCCACCTTCCGCCTGATGTACCTGATGCGCGAGGCCTGCCGGCGCCAGCTCTCGGGGGTCGACCTCAAGGACGAAGCCGAGGTGCCGACGCTCGAAGACAGCGGGCCGGGCAACTTCCTGTTGCCCGATCAGCGCTGAGGCGGTCGCTCACCGCGCCCCGCGAACAGGGTGCTGGATGAACCCTGCGCACTGCCGGCCGCCGCAAGGTGGGCAAGGACCGCAGCTGTCGCGGCCAAAGCCCCTCCGCGGCAGTGGCAGGGGCTTCTGCGGGAGCGGCTTAGCCGCGATCCTTACGAGCGATCAGCGTGCTTCGATACGGAAGCCAAGGCGCGGGAAATGCACATGAACGGTGCCTGCGCGCTCGTCTTCACGACGCAGGATCAGCTCGTCGCGCCCGGCGAAGACCAGCTCGCCCTGCACCGGATCGACGCCATAGTCCACCGCCGCGATGCTCACCGCCTGACCGGGCACGAAGCCGTTGGGGTCGCTGAACGCCTCGTCCGGCAGCGCCGCCGGGCTCGCCTCGCTGGCGATGGCGATGGCCTGCTCGCTGCTCATCTCGCTCAACGAGCCATGCCCGAAGCCCAGCACACGGCCGAGCCAGGCGGCGACTTCCGGGTAGTCGTCGACCAGCGGCGAGGTCACCGGGGTACCACGCAGGAACCACAGGCAGTGGGCCACGGCGAAGTCGGCATGCGAGGGTTCGCCGAAGAGGAAGTCGCCCTGTTCGCGCTGCAGCTGTTGCTGCAACAGCCCCATCAGGGCCGGCCACTGGTGCCTGGCCTGCTCCAGCGGCACGCGGGTGGCCGTGCCACCGGAGAACAGCGCACTGCGGTCGGCCGCGAAGGCCTTGGCGAATTCCGGCGGCACCTTGGCGAAACGCAGGGCCATGGACTCGGGCTGGAACACCAGCGCCACGGCATGCTGGAACAGGACCGAGTCGGCCCACTGTGCCAGCAGGCCGACATTGAACTCCTGCCCTTCGGGAAACAGCGCCGGCGCGGCTTTCTCGGCCTCGAGGCGACGGGCGATCAGCGCGGTATCGCAGTAGATGTCGGCACCGACCTGCAGCACCGGGGTCTTGCGGTAGCCGCCGGTCAGCGCGGTGAGATCGGGCTTGGGCATCAGCGGAGGGATCATCACCGAGCGCCAGGACAGCTGTTTGAAGCCCAGCATCAGGCGGGCTTTCTCGGCGAACGGCGAAGTGGGGTAATGGTGAAGAATCAACTCGTGCATGAGGCGCTCCGTATCAGGTCCGAATGCCCGTTCAAGGTCTGCGCTCTCTCAGCCATGTGACGCGGGCAGCGACTCAGGCTCGCAGACGTTGAAAAGACTCCAAGCCGTCAGCTTACCCGCGCCAGGGGGTCGCGCACACCGTCTTGGGCTGATGCGTCGCCATCAATGGCCAGAATGAGCGATTCCTTGGCCGCCTTGCTCAGGCGCTTGATCGCCCGCTCGCGACGCAGGGCATCGCCCTTGCCGGCACAGGCCTCGACGTAGGCCAGCGCCAGCGCCGGGCTGGTATGGAAGAAACGCGCGCCCTTGCCGGCCTGATGCTGGGCGAAACGCCGCTGCGGGTCATCGCTGATGCCGCAGTACAGGGCACCGTTGGCGGCGCGTACCAGGTAGACGAACCAGGCCTTGTCCGGCGCGGCACTCATGCGCGCCGCGGCAACCATTCGCGCGCCGAGCGCCACAGGCACATGCCGACGAAATAGGTCGAGGCGGCGAACCACAGGCCCAGTATCCACACCGAGTCGTGCGGGTACTGCAGGATCAGCAGCGCGCTGGAGAGCATCCAGACGAAGGTCACGAAGATGTTCAGCGGCATGAACTGGCGCACCCGGAAGGGGTGCAGGAACTTCATCTTGGTCAGGGTCAGCGCGGCCAGCAGCACGATCATGCCCAGGGTGATCCAGGGGTGCACATCGAGGATGTAGAAGTACAGCACCACCACGTTCCAGGCCGCCGGGAACCCCACGAAGTAGTTGTCCTGGCTCTTCATGTTCAGGTTGCAGAAACAGAACAGCGACGACAGCAGGATCAACCCGACCGCGAACAACGGGGTGTAATCGGGCAACGGGATGAAGCGGTAGAGGAAGATCGCCGGAATGAACACGTACGTCAGGTAGTCGATCACCAGGTCCAGGGTCGAACCATCGAAGTGCGGCAGTACGCTCTTGACGTCATAACGCCGCGCCAGCGAACCATCCAGGCCGTCGACCAGCAGGGCCAGGCCCAGCCACAACAGGCATTGCTTGGGCTGGCCATCGAGTACGGAGAGCAGGGCCAGCAGGGCGAGGATCACGCCACTGGCAGTGACGGCATGAACCCCCCAGGCCTTGGCCTGTTTAACGGCAACGATCAGTTCGGTCACGGCAGGTCTCGATGGGCAGTGGTGGTGCAGCACACCGTGTGCGCACGCTATTGGCAATTGAGACCGGCTAGCCTACCACTGCGTTCCTTCGCCCGCCTCAGCGCGACGCGCGAAACTGCTCCAGACCACGTGCCGCCTGTCGTCTGATGGCCGCCTGGACCGGCGCCGCCCAGCCCAGCAGCAGGCCCTTGAGGCCGAGCGCCTGGCGCGACCAGCGCCAGAGATCGAAGTGGTCGTGGTGCTCGACGATCAGGCCATCGCGGAACACGAAGCGCGCCTGGATACGGTTGACCACCTGTCGCCCCGTGGCGCTGAAGCGGTAGCTGGCCACCCAGCGCGCGCGGCCGCCATGCTCGTCGGCCTCCACCCCGTCGAAGGTCAGCGAGAAGCCCTCGGCTCGGCTGCACAGCATGCGCCACATGTCCCCCGCCTGCGCACCTCGCAGATCGGTGAACACGGGGTCGGAGAAGTGCACGTCCTCGGCGTAGCAGCCGGCCATGCTCTCGGCGTCGAGACGCTGGAAGGCGCTGTAGAAGCGCTGGATCAGTTCGGCATTGGGGTGGCTCATGGGCGTTCCTGCGAATCGCTGATGAATGCAGCCTAGTCTGTGCGTCGCCCGCTCTGAAGACGATTGGCGATCAGGACAACTTTGTGTCAATAATCGCCAACCTTTTCATCGGATACCGCCATGCTGCGCATCGCGCTGTACGTCTGCCCCCAGACCATCTGCTCCAGCCTGAGCATGGCGCAGGACGCCTTCGCCCTGGCCAACCGCCTGGCAGCCGCGCCCTGCTTCAGGCTCCAGCGCTTCAGCCTCGATGCCCGTTCCGTGCAGCTGGAGTTCGCCCAGATCCAGGTCGATGGCGGACTGGAGCTGGCGGAACAGGCCGACCTGCTGATCGTGCCGGCCACCGGCAGCGCGGTCGGCCTGACCCTGGAAAGCAACGCCAGGCTGCTGCCCTGGCTGGCACGCCGCGACCGCCAGCAAGTTGCCAGCCTGTGCAGCAGCGCCTTCCTGCTGGCCGCCGCCGGCCTGCTCGACGGTCGCCAGGCGACCACGCACTGGGCGCTGGCGGATGCCTTCGCCAGACACTACCCCCAGGTGCACCTGCGCAGCGACCTGCTGCTGACCGAGGATGGCCCGCTGTTCTGCTCGGGCGGCGCCCAGGCGGGACTCGACCTGTGCCTGCACCTGATCGCCCTGCACGCCGGTGAATGGCTGGCCCAGCAGGTGGCCGCCGCCATGGTGATCGAACGCCAGCGCGGTACGCAGACCCGCTTCGCCCCGCTGCTGCCGCACAGCGAAGACCGAACGCTGGCGCCGCTGCTGCAGTGGCTGCGCGAACACCATGCCGAGGCACTCGACCTGCCCCGTCTCGCCCGGCAGGCGCATTGCTCCTCGCGCACCCTGCTGCGCCGCTTCCGCCTGGCCACCGGGATGACTCCGGGCGAATACCTGCAACGCCTGCGCATCAGCCAGGCGCAGCAGGCGCTGGCCGAGTCGACGCAGTCGCTGGAGCAGGTCGCCTGCCAGGTCGGTTTCAGTGATCGCGCGACCTTCGCCAAGCGCTTCAAGCAACTGTGCGGCGAAACGCCCGGCGCGTTCCGCAAACGCATGCGGCGCAGCAGCTGACCCGCCCACCGGGCGACCACGAAAAAGGGAGCCCGCAGGCTCCCTGATGACTCGCGTGGCGCTGGCTCAGTGCAGGATCTGGCTGAGGAACAGCTGGGTACGCTCGTTCTGCGGGTTGGTGAAGAAGGTATCCGGATCGGCCTGTTCGACGATCTCGCCCTTGTCCATGAAGATCACCCGGTTGGCCACGGTACGGGCGAAGCCCATCTCGTGGGTCACGCAGAGCATGGTCATGCCGTCCTCGGCCAGACCGATCATGGTGTCGAGCACTTCCTTGACCATTTCCGGGTCCAGTGCCGAGGTGGGTTCGTCGAACAACATGATCTTCGGCTTCATGCACAGCGCACGGGCGATCGCCACACGCTGCTGCTGGCCGCCGGAGAGCTGTCCCGGGTACTTGCCCGCCTGCTCGGGGATGCGCACGCGCTCAAGGAAGTGCATGGCGATTTCCTCGGCCTGGCGCTTGGGCATCTTGCGCACCCACATCGGCGCCAGGGTGCAGTTCTGCAGCACGGTCAGGTGCGGGAACAGGTTGAAGTGCTGGAACACCATGCCCACCTCGCGACGAATCGCCTCGATGTGCTTGAGGTCACCGGTCAGCTCGGTGCCATCGACCACGATGCGCCCCTGCTGGTGCTCCTCCAGGCGGTTGATGCAGCGGATGGTGGTCGACTTGCCCGAGCCGGAAGGCCCGCACAGCACGATACGCTCACCCGCCTGCACGCTCAGGTTGATGTCCTTGAGCACGTGGAACTGGCCGTACCACTTGTTCACGCCCTGCAGCAGGATCATCGGCTCGGCGCTGGGTTGCTTGACTGCTTCACTCATAATTCACTCCTCTCGAGGGACCGATTCAGGATCTGGCGCTGCAGCCAGGCAAGGCGAAAACAGGTGAGGACGCGCAGCGTACTGGTGTACCTGAGCATTCCGGGACCGTTTTCAACGCCGCCTGACCGACGCGCAGCGGATACTGATCAGCTCCTAACGCTTGTGGCCGGTATCCAGCTTCCTCTCCAGTCGCTGGGAGTAGCGGGACATGCCGAAACAGAAAATCCAGAAAATCAGTGCGGCGAACACATAGCCTTCGGTGGCCATGCCCAGCCAGGCCGGATCGGTGGTCGCCTGCTTGATGCTGTTGAGCAGGTCGAACAGGCCGATGATGATCACCAGGCTGGTGTCCTTGAACAGGGCGATGAACACGTTGACGATGCCCGGAATCACCAGCTTGAGCGCCTGCGGCAGAATCACCAGGCCCATCATCCGCCAGTAGCCCAGGCCCATGGCCGCAGCGGCCTCGTACTGGCCCTTGGGAATGGCCTGCAGACCGCCACGCACCACTTCGGCGATGTAGGCGGACTGGAACAGGATCACCCCGATCAGGGCGCGCATCAGCTTGTCGAAGTGCATGCCCTCGGGCAGGAACAGCGGCAGCATCACCGAGGACATGAACAGCACGGTGATCAGCGGCACGCCGCGCCAGAACTCGATGAAGGTGACGCAGAGGACCTTGATCGCCGGCAGGTTGGAGCGTCGCCCCAGCGCCAGCAGGATGCCCAGCGGCAACGCCCCGCTGATGCCGACGGAGGCGATCACCAGCGTCAGCATCAGGCCGCCCCACTGGCTGGTGGCGACCACGCTCAGGCCGAACACGCCGCCATGCAGCAGGCTCCAGGCGATGAGCGGATAGAGCACCAGGAACGCCAGGCCGTACAGCGCCTTGCGCGGCATCTGCGGGACGAACAGCGGCGCCGCGCCGACGATTGCCAGCCACAGGGTGGTGTCCACGCGCCAGCGCAGTTCGCTGGGGTAGAAGCCGTACATGAACTGGCCGAAGCGCTGCTGGATGAACACCCAGCAGGCGCCCTCCTGGGTGCAATCGGCGCGGGTGCTGCCGACCCAGTTGGCATCGATGATCGCCCACTGCAGCAGCGGCGGCACCACCAGCCAGATCAGGTAGATCGCGAAGACGGTCAACAGGCTGTTGAACCAGTTGGAGAACAGGTTCGCCTTGAGCCAGCCCAGCACGCCAACGCTCATGCGCGGGGGCGGCAGGTCCGGTTTGAAAGTATGGGATTGCATGGCTGCTCCTTACCGCTCGGTCAGCGCAATGCGCTTGTTGTACCAGTTCATCAGCAGGGAAATGCTGATGCTGATGGCGAGGTAGACGCTCATGGTGATGGCGATCACCTCGATGGCCTGGCCGGTCTGGTTGAGCACCGTGCCGGCGAACAGCGAGACCATGTCCGGGTAGCCGATACCGGCGGCCAGCGACGAGTTCTTCGCCAGGTTCAGGTACTGGCTGGTCAGCGGCGGAACGATCACCCGCAGGGCCTGCGGGATGATCACCAGGCGCAGGGTGATGCCCGGACGCAGCCCCAGCGAGCGGGCGGCCTCGGTCTGGCCATGGCTGACGGCCATGATCCCGGAGCGCACGTTCTCGGCGATGAAGGCGGCGGTGTAGATGGTCAGGGCCAGGGTCAGCGCCATCAGCTCGGGGATCATCACCCAGCCGCCACGGAAGTTGAAACCGGCCAGCTGCGGCACGCTCCATTGCAGCGGATTGCCGCCGACGAGCACGGTCAGGCCGGGAAGCACCACGATCAGCGCCAGCGAGGTCCACAGCAGCGGGAATATCTGGCCGGTGGCCTCACGCCGCTTCTTGGCCCAGCGCCCGAGGGCGACGATGCCGACGATGGTCGCCAGCAGCACCACGGCGAACAGCCCGAAGTTCTCCGACGGGCTCGGCGCAGGCAGGTAGAGGCCGCGGCTGTTGAGAAAGAAGGTTTCACCCACATCCAGACTCTGCCGGGGACCAGGCAGGGCGAGGAACACGGCGAAATACCAGAAGAGGATCTGCAGCAACGGCGGGATGTTGCGGAAGATCTCGATGTAGACGGTGGCCAGCTTGTTGATCAGCCAGTTCGGCGACAGGCGCGCCACGCCGAGCAGGAAGCCGAGAATGGAGGCCAGCACGATACCGATGACCGAGACCAGCAGGGTGTTGAGCAGCCCGATCACGAAGACGCGGACGTAGCTGTCGCTCTCGGTGTAATCGATCAGGTGCTGGGCGATGCCGAAGCCGGCACTGTTGTTGAGGAAAGCGAAGCCGGAAATGATCCCGCGCTTCTCCAGGTTGGCCTGGGTGTTCTGGAAGAGAAACCAGCCGAGCGCCACGACAGCGACAACGGCGATGATCTGGAACAGCCACGCGCGCACCTGCGGATCGTTCAGGAACGATCCTCGCGGGCGCGGGGCATTAGCAGTCGTTTGCATAACAACCCTCTTGGAAGCCCCGGCCGCACGCAAGCCGGCCGGAGTTCACATCAGCGGAAACGACAGCGGCAGACCCCGAGAACCGGTCCATAGGCGCGCACGAGCCTATGAACAGATTCCCGCCTGCCGCTGTGGACGGTCAACGCACCGGCGGTGCGTACTGCAGACCACCCTTGTTCCAAAGGGCATTGAGACCACGCTCGATCTTCAGCTCGCTACCGGCACCCACGTTGCGGTCGAAGGACTCGCCGTAGTTACCGACCTGCTTGACGATCTGCACGGCCCAGTCTTTCGGCAGCTTGAGGTCCTTGCCGAACTCACCCTCGGCACCCAGCAGACGGGCGACGTCCGGGTTCTTGGTGGTCTTGGCGGTTTCTTCGACGTTGGCCGAGGTCACGCCCAGTTCTTCGGCGTTGAGCATGGCGAACAGGGTCCAGCGCACGATATCGAACCACTCCTCGTCACCCTGACGGACGGACGGGCCCAGCGGTTCCTTGGAGATGACTTCCGGCAGCACCACGTACTCGTTCGGGTTGGCCAGCTTGATGCGCTGCGCGTACAGCTGCGACTGGTCGGAGGTCAGCACGTCGCAGCGGCCGGCCTCGACCGACTTGGCGCTCTCGTCGGAGGTATCGTAGGTGATGGGGGTGTACTTCATGCCGTTGGCACGGAAGTAGTCGGAGAGGTTCAGTTCGGTGGTGGTACCGGCCTGGATGCAGACGGTAGCGCCGTCCAGCTCCTTGGCGCTGGAAACGCCCAGCTTCTTGTTCACCAGGAAGCCCTGGCCATCATAGTAGGTCACGCCGGTAAAGTTCAGGCCCAGTGCCGCATCGCGCGAGCTGGTCCAGGTGGTGTTGCGCGACAGGATGTCGACCTCGCCGGACTGCAGCGCGGTGAAGCGCTCCTTGGCGGTCAGCGGGCTGTACTTGACCTTGCTGGCATCACCGAAGACCGCGGCAGCAACAGCGCGGCAGACGTCGACGTCCAGACCCAGGTAGTTGCCTTTCTCATCTGCATAGGAGAAGCCCGGCAAACCGTCGCTGATACCGCACTGCACGAAGCCTTTCTTCTGCACGGCGTCCAGGGTGGCGCCCGCCTGAGCGAAGCCACTGACGCCAAGCACCGCAGCGGTGGTCAGCATAGCCAGGGTGGATTTCACCATCTTCATCAAAAACCTCCAGTTGCTCTTGTTGTGTTGGAGTCTCAGTCCGGCTTCCCAACCCTTTTGAGGTGCACGCCCCGCTGGCAGCAACGAGGTCGGCGAGAAAATCGGACGTCAGGCGGGAGTCTAGTCGGCAATGCCCTCTGCTGGCCAACTGCCCCTGCCCTGCCCATTGGTTGAACGGGCCAGAGACGGATCGTCATCCGCCTGGGCGGCGTGCCACCCGGACGGTCTACTAAGGAACCCCACACAGCAGATTCCTGCCTGTTGAGCAGTCGGCAATGGCACAGTGTTACCTTTGCCGCACTGCATCGTCAGTCCACATCTGCCTTAGCAAGCCCCGTACCAGCAGCCTGCAAAATGCAGGATGAACAAGGGTCAAGAGCAAAATGTTCACCCTTGCGACAACTTATTCACAGATTAGTCGAGACTGGCACATAGCGCCGCCCCAACATCGGGCACTCGCACCACACTGGAGCTACCAATGACCGCACCCATGATTCTGCAACCCCCACAAACCGCCGATGCCAGTGTGATCTGGCTGCACGGGCTGGGGGCCGATCGCTACGATTTCCTGCCGGTCGCGGAGATGCTGCAGGAGCGGCTGGCAACCACCCGTTTCATCCTGCCGCAGGCCCCCACACGCCCGGTGACCATCAATGGCGGCTGGAGCATGCCCAGCTGGTACGACATCCTCGCCATGAGCCCGGCCCGCGCCATCGACCAGGCGCAACTGGAGGCCTCCGCCGACCAGGTCATCGCCCTGATCGAAGCCGAGCGGGACAGCGGCATCGCCGCCGAACGCATCGTCCTGGCCGGCTTCTCCCAGGGCGGAGCGGTGGTGCTGCATACCGCCTTCCTGCGCTACGCCGAAACGCTCGGCGGCGTGCTGGCGCTGTCGACCTACGCCCCGACCTTCAGCGATGAAATGCAGCTGACGGATACAAAAAGACAACTGCCGGTGCTGTGTTTGCATGGCAAATTCGATGACGTGGTGACGCCCGACATGGGACGCGCCGCGCATGATCGCCTGCACGCCTGCGGAGTGCCGGTGCAATGGCGCGACTATCCGATGGCGCATGAGGTACTGCCGGAGGAGATTCGCGATATCGCCGACTGGTTGAGCCAGCTGCAAGCCGGCTGACCGAACCGAAGAGACGCACAATAAATGAGCACAGCGCCCCTGATTCGCACCCTGCAGGACATCGAGCAGATCGAGGCCGTCGCACTGAGCGAACGCGACCTGCCACCGAGCACCTTCGAGCTGATCCGCCGGACGGCCAGTGCGCAACCCGATGCCCCGGCGCTGTCGTTCATTCTCCAGGGCAGTGGCGAGGAAACCCCGCTGCGCCTGAGCTACGCCGAGCTGCTGGGCAAGCTCACCCAGACCGCCAACGCCTTCCACCGCCTGGGCCTGCGCCCGGGCAAGGCCGTGTCGTTCCTCTTGCCGAACCTGCCGCAGACCCACTACACCATCTGGGGCGGCGAAGCGGCCGGGATCGTCAACGCGATCAACCCGCTGCTCGATCCCGAGCATATCGCCGAGCTGATCCACGCCTCGGACTCCGAACTGCTGGTGACCCTCGCCCCCTTCCCCGGTACCGACCTGTGGGACAAGGTGCAGGCCCTGCGCGGGCAACTGCCCGAGCTGAAGGCGATTCTCTGCGTGGACATGGCCAACCTGCTGCCCGAGCCGCAACGCAGTGCGCTCAAGGCCCAGCGCGGCGCATGGCCGGAAGGCGCGCTGGACTTCGACGAGACCATCGCCGCCTGCCCGAACGACCACCTGGAAAGCGGCCGCATCATCGCCGCGAACGACGTCGCCAGCTACTTCCACACCGGCGGCACCACCGGCACGCCCAAGCTCGCCCCGCACAGCCACGGCAACGAAGTGGCGATGGCCTACAGCATGAACCTGGTCACCCGCTTCGGTCCGGGCGACGTGACGCTCTGCGGCCTGCCGCTGTTCCACGTCAACGGCGTGGTGGTCACCGGCCTGGCTGCCTTCATCGGCGGTGCCGAGGTGCTGCTGGCGACGCCACAGGGCTATCGCAACACCACGCTGATCGGCAATTTCTGGAAAGTCATCGAGCGTCACCGGGTCAGCTTCTTCAGTGGCGTACCGACCATCTATGCCGGGCTGCTGCAGGTGCCCAGCGAAGGCCATGACCTGTCCTCGCTGAAGTACGCGCTGTGCGGTGCGGCGCCGATGCCGGTCGAGCTGATCCGTCAGTTCGAGGCCAAGACCGGCCTGACCCTGATCGAAGGCTACGGTCTGACCGAAGGCACCTGCGGCAGCTGCGCCAACCCGCCGGCCGGAGAACGGCGCCCGGGCTCCATCGGCCTGCGCATGCCCTACTGCGAGGTGCGCATCAAGGTCCTCGACGACCAGGGCCGCTACCTGCGTGACGCCGCGCAGAACGAGATCGGCAACCTGTGCATCCGTGGCGCGACGGTGTTCAAGGGCTACCTGCAGACGAGCAAGAATGCCGGCATCTGGGTCGACGGTGACTGGTTCAACACCGGCGACCTCGGCCGCGTCGATGCCGATGGCTACATCTGGCTGACCGGCCGCAGCAAGGACCTGATCATCCGTGGCGGGCACAACATCGACCCGCAGATGATCGAGGAAGCGCTGCACAAGCACCCCGCCGTAGCCATGGCCGCAGCCGTCGGCAAACCGGACGAGAAAGCCGGCGAGCTGCCGGTGGTCTACGTGCAACTGAAACCCGGCAACCAGGCCAGCGAGGCGGAGCTGCTGGAGCACGCGGCGGCGCACATCCCCGAGCGCGCGGCCATCCCCAAGAACGCCTGGATCGTCGACGCCATCCCGTTGACCGCGGTGGGCAAGACGTTCAAGCCGGCACTGCGCTTCGACGCCATCGCCCGTGTCTACCAGAGTGACCTCGCCGCGCTGCATCCCGCCATCCGCGTCGAGGTGCTGAGCGATGACCAGGCCGGGCAGCTGGCCCATGTCCATGTGCCGAACCAGGACGAGGCGCTGGCATCGGCCATCGGCGAGCGTCTGGCCGGCTACGCCGTCGGCCACCGCATTCATTTCGCGCCGTGATCTCGAGCACACACGAACAGGCATCAGTTAACAGCTTCGCACCGAGGTACAACCATTGGTCGGTGAGGCTTTGCCCGAGCATTGCCAGGCCTGCGGCCCAAGAATAATGTCAGAGATTATTCGTGGACATGACAGGGAGCGTTGGTTTTGCCTTCCGGCGTTTTTGCCCGGTCTGGCACGACGAGATCGCGATGAAATCGGCGCACTGGCAGGCAGACCTGCAGCAAGTTCAGCAACTGCGGCTTTTTCACAACGTCGCGGCCAGCAGCCTCGATCAGCTGCTGCGGGAGTTTCGTGCCTGTGAGCTGGAAGCAGGCGAAGTCCTGCTCTCCCCCTTCAATCGCAACCAACACCTCTACCTGCTGATTTCAGGCCAGTTGCGCGTCTACCTCGGCTCACTGGACAACCAGGCCGTGAGCACCCTGGAAGTGGGCGACTGCGCAGGCGAGATCAGCTTCATCGACAACGAGCATCCTTCCGCCTATGTGGTGGCCGAGCGTCCCTCGGTCGTCCTGCGCCTGCACCGTGAGTCGCTGATCGCCCTGTTCCAGCAATCGCCGCAGCTGATGCAGAACCTGCTGGAGCTGCTCTGCGAACGGGTTCGCCAGGGCAACCGGCAGATTCTCGACAGCGAGCAGAATGCCAATGTCGACACCCTCACCGGCTGCTTCAACAGGCGCTGGCTGGAGCATGTGTTCGAGCGCGAGAGCACCCGCTGCGCCTTCAACGACGAGCCGATGTCGCTGCTGATGCTGGATGTCGACCACTTCAAGGCCTACAACGACCAGCATGGCCACCTCGCCGGCGACTACGCCCTGTGCCTGGTCGCCCACACCCTGCGCAACCAGCTCCGCCCCAAGGACAGCCTGATACGCTTCGGCGGCGAGGAATTCGTCATCCTGCTGCCGGAGATCGCCGATCAGGATGCCCGCACCATCGGCGAGCGACTGCGTGCCAGCCTGGAGCAGATCGACTCGTTCTACTCGCCGGTCGGCGTGCTGCCGGGCGTCACCATCTCCATCGGCCTGGCGCAGATGCAGCACAGCGACAGCCTGTCGGGACTGATTGCCCGCGCCGACGCCGCGCTGTACCAGGCCAAGCAGCAGGGGCGCAACTGCCTCTGCGGCTGAATCGCCCCCGCACACGCCCGCAGTAGAACTTCCCTGCTAGAGTGCCCGGCATAACAACACGCCTGGATGGCCACTCATGCGCAAACTCCTGCTCGCCCTGTTGCTCCTCGTTCCCCTCTGCGCCCTGGCCGTTCTCGGCCTGCCGTCGCTGCTCGACGCGAAGATGAACAGCGTCGCCAGCCCGCCGCCCTACAGCACCAGCGCCAGCGCGCAGAAACTGCACCAGGGCCTGTTCGTCGCCGACCTGCACGACGACGCCCTGCTCTGGGAGCGCGACCTGCTCAAGCGCTACGACTACGGGCACTCGGACCTGCCGCGCATGCTCGAGGGGCGTCTCGGCCTGCAGGTGTTCTCCACCGTGACCAAGACCCCGCGCGGGCTGAACATGGAGAGCAATGGCGCCGACAGCGACAACATCACCCTGCTGGCGATGGCCCAGCGCTGGCCACGGGAAACCTGGAGCAGCCTGCTGCAGCGCGCCTTGTACCAGGCGCAGAAACTGCGCGATGCCGCGGCCGGCAGCGACGGACGCCTGGTGCTGATCCGCAGCCGCGAGGACCTCGCCGGCTTCATCGCCGCCTGGCAGCAGGACCCTCGCCGCGTCGCCGGGCTGCTGGCCACCGAGGGCCTGCAACCCATCGAGGGCAAGCTGGAGAACATCGACGTGCTGTACGACGCCGGCTTTCGCATCGCCGGCCTCACGCACTTCTTCGACAACGAAGTCGGCGGCTCGGCCCATGGCCTGAACAAGGGCGGCCTGACGCCGCTGGGGCGTCAGGTGATCGCACGCCTGGAAGAAAAGGCCATGCTGGTGGACCTGGCCCACGCCTCGCGCCCGCTGATCGATGACGTGCTGGCCATGGCCACGCGCCCGGTGCTGGTGTCGCATACGGGTGTCGAAGGCACCTGCCCCGGCACCCGCAACCTCAGCGACAAGCATATCCAGGCCATTGCCGCCAAAGGCGGGGTCATCGGCATCGGCTACTGGAGCACCGCCGTGTGCGACACCTCGGTCGCGGCCATCGTCAAGGCCATCCGCTACACCGTCGACCTGGTCGGGGTCGAGCATGTCGCCCTCGGCTCGGACTTCAACGGCACCGTGCATACGCCGTTCGACGTGACCGGCCTGGCGCAGATCACCGAAGGCCTGCAGCAGGCCGGCTTCGACGACAGCGCCATCGCCGCGATCATGGGCGGCAACGTGCAGCGCCTGCTGCTGGCCAGCCTGCCGGAGCAATGAGGCGCTGACCACTCGGTCCCCTTGACAGACGCGAGCGAAGCACTTCGCCACGCTCGCGTCTTGCATTACACTGGCGAGCGTTCACTCCTTAACCAGTCGATGAGAAGCCCGTGCTCAAAGCACTCAAGAAAATGTTCGGCAAGGCCGAAGACGAGCAGCCACAAGCGTCCCCCGTAGCAGCGCCCAGCCCGGCCCGCGGCACAGACGACCAGCGCTCCCGCAAGAACAAACCCGCCCGTGCCGCCAGCGACAACGCCGGCACGCCCAGCCCGCAGCAGCAACCACGCCCCGCCAAGGCCGACAAGCCCCGTCGCGAACGCCCGGCCAAGCCGGTGGACACCTGGAAACTGGAAGACTTCGTGGTCGAGCCCGCCGAAGGCAAGGTGCGCTTCCATGATTTCAGGCTCGCGCCCGAGCTGATGCATGCCATCCACGACCTGGGTTTCCCCTACTGCACACCGATCCAGGCCGGCGTCCTCGGTTACACCCTCAAGGGCCAGGACGCCATCGGCCGCGCCCAGACCGGCACCGGCAAGACCGCCGCGTTCCTCATCTCGATCATCACCCAGCTGCTGCAGACCCCGGCGCCGAAAGAGCGCTACATGGGCGAGCCGCGCGCGCTGATCATCGCGCCGACCCGTGAGCTGGTGGTACAGATCGCCAAGGACGCCGCCGAGCTGACCAAGTACACCGGGCTCAACGTCATGAGCTTCGTCGGCGGCATGGACTTCGACAAGCAGCTCAAGCAGCTGGAGTCGCGCTTCTGCGACATCCTCGTGGCCACCCCGGGCCGTCTGCTGGACTTCAACCAGCGCGGCGAGGTGCACCTGGACATGGTCGAGGTGATGGTCCTCGACGAAGCCGACCGCATGCTCGACATGGGCTTCATCCCGCAGGTGCGCCAGATCATCCGCCAGACGCCGATGAAGGGTGACCGCCAGACCCTGCTGTTCTCCGCCACCTTCACCGAAGACGTGATGAACCTGGCCAAGCAGTGGACGGTCAACCCGGCCATCGTCGAGATCGAGCCGGAGAACGTCGCCAGCGACACCGTCGAGCAGCACGTCTACGCCGTCGCCTCCAGCGACAAGTACAAGCTGCTGTACAACCTGGTCACGCAGAACGCCTGGGACCGGGTGATGGTCTTCGCCAACCGCAAGGACGAAGTGCGCCGTATCGAGGAACGCCTGACCCGTGACGGCGTCAGCGCCGCGCAGATGTCCGGTGACGTGCCGCAGCACAAGCGCATCAAGGTGCTCGAAGGCTTCCGTGCCGGACACATCCGCGTACTGGTCGCCACTGACGTGGCCGGTCGCGGCATCCACGTCGACGGCATCAGCCACGTGATCAACTTCACCCTGCCGGAAGACCCGGACGACTACGTGCACCGCATCGGTCGTACCGGCCGCGCCGGCACCAGCGGCACCTCGATCAGCTTCGCCGGCGAGGACGACGCCTTCGCCCTGCCGCCCATCGAAGAACTGATCGGGCGCAAGATCCAGTGCGAGATGCCGCCGGACGAGCTGCTCAAGGCCGTGCCGCGCAAGCACTGAAGCGACGGCGAGCGAACAAAGGCGAAGCCTGTGGCTTCGCCTTTTTCATTTGACCCCATCGAACGACACGACATGCAGCACTGCGACTACCTCATCATCGGCGGCGGTATCGCCGGCGCCTCCACCGGCTACTTTCTCGCCGGCCACGGCAAGACCATCGTCCTGGAGCGCGAGGCGCAACCGGGCTACCACTCCACCGGTCGCTCGGCCGCGCTCTACACCGTGGCCTACGGCACGCCTCAGGTACGCGCACTGACCGCCGCCAGCCGCGCCTTCTACGATGCGCCACCCGCTGGCTTCAGCGACCATCCGCTGCTCACCCCGCGTGGCGAACTGGTGGTGGATTTCAGCGGCGATGCGGCCGAGCTGCAGCGCCAGTTCGAGCAGGCGCGCCAACAGGTCGCCGAGGCTCGCCTGCTCAGCGCCGAGCAGGCCTGCGCCATGGTGCCGGTGCTGCGTCGCGAACGGGTCCGGGGGGCGCTGTACGACCCCAGCGCCGCCGACATCGATACCGCCGCCCTGCACCAGGGCTACCTGCGCGGCATCCGCCAGCAGGGTGGCGAAATACACTGCGACCGCGAGGTGCTGGCGATCAGCCGCAGCGCCGCGGGCTGGCAGGTGGATTGCGCGGGGCAACGCTACAGCGCCACGCTGCTGATCAACGCCGCCGGCGCCTGGTGCGACCAGATCGCCCAGCTGGCCGGGCTGCCCGGTATCGGCCTGCAACCCAAACGACGCGCCGCCTTCACCTTCCAAGCCGGCGAGGGCATCGACTGCCAGAGCTGGCCAGCGCTGGTCAGCCTGGACGAATCCTTCTACTTCAAGCCCGATGCCGGTCTGCTGCTGGGTTCACCGGCCAATGCCGACCCGGTGGCAGCCCACGACGTGCAACCGGAAGAGCTGGACATCGCCCTCGGCATCCACCAGATCGAAACCCATACCAGCCTGCAGATTCGCCGCCCGGAGCACACCTGGGCCGGCCTGCGCAGCTTCGTTGCCGACGGCGACCTGGTCGGCGGCTTCGATGCGCAGGCGGCGGGCTTCTTCTGGGTCGCCGCACAGGGCGGCTACGGCATCCAGACCAGCGCGGCCATGGGCCAGGCCTGCGCCGCGCTGATCCGCAGGCAGCCGCTGCCGGAACAGCTGATCGCCGCCGGCCTGACCGCCGCCATGCTCAGCCCGCAGCGGCTGCTCGGCTGACGCCTCATCAGGTTTCCACGCCCGGCTCGACGGGACGTTCGGCGGATGGTTCGTCGTGCGACCCGTTGCGGCCCTCCTCCTCGGCCTTGCCCAGGGCGCGGTTGGTGGAGTCCTGCAAGGCGTCCACCTGGCGGTTGACCTCGTCCACCACCTCTCCGACCGAGCCCTCGATCAACGCCTGCGCTTCCTTCTTCGCCTCGTCGGCCAGTTTCTGCGCCGACTGCTCGGCGGCCTCGCAGCCGGCCAGGGTGAACACAATGGCGCCCAAGGCAGCGAATGCCAGGGGGCGTTTGCGGCAGCTATTCATCAGTGATTCTCCAGTTTCGGGCTGCCTCCGACCACGCCAGCGGCGTGGCCGGGGCGAGCATCAATGTTCGTGTGGCTGCGATTGGCCACGGGTCTTGTACAGCGACAGCGCCACGCCACCGACCAGCAGGCCGAGGGTCACGCTGAGGGATACGGCCGCCGGGATCTTGCCGATGATGCCCACCAGGAAGATCTTCGTGCCGATGAACACCAGCACCAGGGCCAGTGCGTACTTGAGATAGGCAAAGCGATGGATCAGCGCGGCCAGGGCGAAGTACAGGGCGCGCAGGCCGAGGATGGCGAAGATGTTCGAGGTGTAGACGATGAACGGATCCTGGGTGATGGCGAAGATCGCCGGCACGCTGTCGATGGCGAACACCAGGTCGGCACACTCGATCAGGATCAGCGCGAGGAACAGCGGCGTCACCCACAGCACGCGGCGTCCGTTGCCATCGTCCTGGCGCACGAAGAAGCGCTGGCCGTGCAGGCCGTCGGTCACGCGCAGGTGCTTGCGCAGGAACCTGACCAGCAGGTTGTTCTGCAGGTCCGGTGCGTCGTCCAGCCTGGAGAACAGCATCTTCACCCCGGTGAAGAACAGGAACGCACCGAACAGGTAGAGCACCCAGCTGAATTCATGGATCAGCGCCGCACCCAGGCCGATCATGATCGCGCGCAGCACCAGCACCCCCATGATTCCCCAGAACAGCACCTTGTGCTGGTACTGCCGCGGGATCGCTAGGAAGCTGAAGATCATGGCCATGAGGAACACGTTGTCCATCGACAACGATTTTTCGATCAGGAAGCCGGTGAGGTAATCCATGCTGGCGTCGCCGCCCTTCTGGAAGAACACCCAGACGCCGAACAGCAGGCCGGCGCTGATGTAGCCGGCGGACAGCAACAGGCTCTCGCGCACGCCGATCTCGCGATTGTCGCGATGCAGCACGCCAAGGTCGAAGGCCAGCAGGGAGATGACGACAGCGATGAAGACCAGCCACAACCAGGTGGCCGTACCGAGGAAGTCGGCGAAGAGGAACGGTTCGAGGGCAGTCATGAGCCCCTCCTACAGTCAGATTGAACAGACTGTGATTCCGACATCGCGGTGTTAACCGCCAGAGGGGCCCGGCATCACGGGCGCCAATATATTCAGGCCGTGAACGCCGCTCAACGGGACGAGCTTTGCAAATTATTTCCTGCCAGCGGCATCCGCCTCATCCGCGGGAGACGCCCGCCAGAGCGGCCGCCAGCAGCACTCAGAACAGCCTGTACTGCCCGTCCAGCAGGCGCTCGAAGTCGCCACCGACGAACGGCAGGATGGCATCGGCCACCGGCTTCAGCTGGCGGCTGATGTAATGCTCGTAGTCGACGGGTGACAGCAGGCGCTCCAGCGGTTGCGGCCCGCCCCTGGTGATCAGGTAGCTGATCCAGCCGCCGCGCTGGTACTGCAGCGGCCTGCCCAGGTGCTGGTTGTGCTCGTCGGCCAGGCGCGCGGCGCGCACGTGTGGCGGCACGTTGCGCTGGTAGTCGTCGAGGCGCCGGCGCAGGCGCTTGCGATAGACCAGCAGTTCATCCAGCTCACCGCCCAGGGTGCGCTCGACATAGTCGCGCACGTACGCCTCGTAGGGCTCGCCGGCGAAGACCAGCCGGTACAGCTCCTGCTGGAAGCGCTGCGCCAGCGGCGACCAGTCGGTGCGCACCGTTTCCAGCCCCTTGAACACCATGCGCTCGGCGCCAGCGGCGTCGCGCACCAGACCGGCATAGCGCTTCTTGCTGCCCTCTTCGGTGCCACGGATGGTGGGCATCAGAAAGCGCCGGTAGTGGGTCTCGAACTGCAGCTCCAGCGCACTGTCCAGCCCGTACGCGTGCTGCAGGTGCTCGCGCCACCAGGCATTCACGCGGGCCACCAGCGCGCGGCCGATGCGCGCCGCCTCGTCCTCGTCATGCGCCCGACCGAGCCAGACGAAGGTGGAGTCGGTATCGCCATAGATCACCGCGTGCCCCTCGGCCTCGATCAGCTCGCGGGTGCGTTTCATGATCTGGTGCCCGCGCAGGGTGATGGACGACGCCAGGCGCGGGTCGAAGAAGCGGCAGCCGCTGGAGCCAAGCACACCGTAGAAGGCGTTCATGATGATCTTCAGCGCCTGCGACAGCGCCGCATTGCCGTCGCGCTTGGCCGTCTCGCGCCCCTGCCACACGCGCTCGACGATGCTCGGCAGGCAGTGCTGCGTGCGCGAGAAGCGCGCGCCGCGAAAGCCTTCCACCGAATGCGCGTCGTCCGGGCGCTGCAGGCCTTCGACCAGCCCCACCGGATCGATCAGGAAGCTGCGGATGATCGACGGATACAGGCTCTTGTAGTCCAGCACCAGCACCGAGTCGTAGAGCCCCGGACGCGAATCCATGACGAAACCGCCCGGGCTGTTCTCGCCGCGGATGTCACCGAGGTTGGGCGCGACGAAGCCGAGGCGATGCATCGGCGGCAGGTACAGATGGGTGAACGCCGCGACCGAGCCACCACTGCGATCGGCGGCCAGGCCGGTGACGCTGGAGCGCTCCAGCAGGAAGGCGAGCAGTTCGGTGTGGGCGAAGATGCGCGTGACCAGCTCGCAGTCCTTGAGGTTGTAGTGCGCCAGCGCCGGCCTGTCCTCGTCGAACATGCGCTGGATCTCGTCCATGCGTGCATAGGGTGTGTCGATCGCCTTGCCTTCGCCCAGCAGGGTCTGCGCCACCACTTCCAGGCTGAACGAAGGGAAGCTCCAGGTGGCCGAGCGCAAGGCTTCGATGCCGTCGATGATCAGCCGCCCGGCCGCCTCGGCGAAGTAGTGCTGGCTGCTGTTGTGCTGACGCCAGCCGAGCACGTCGCCACCACGCCCCAGGCGCAGCGGCACCTTGAGCTGCTCGGCGTGCTCACGCAGCACGCGCAGGTCGAACTGCACCAGGTTCCAGCCGATGATGGCGTCGGGGTCATGCCGCTCCAGCCAGGCATTCAGGCACTCGAGCAGCGCCTTGCGGCTGTCGCAGTAGGCGAGGTCGAAGTCGACGCCGCTGGCGTCACCGTTGGCCGGGCCGAGCATGTAGACCTGACGCTGGCCACAGCCCTCCAGGGCGATGGAGTACAGCTCGCCACGGGCGCTGGTCTCGATATCCAGCGAGACCAGGCGCAGGCGCGGGCGGTAGTCGGCGGCCGGCCTGAGCGACTTGCACAGCAGGCTGCCGTCCGCCTGTTCGACACCCTCGAAGGCGACGCTGGCGGTGATGAAGCGTTCCATCAGGTAACGCTCCGGCGGACGGATATCGGCCTCGTAGACATCCACGCCGACCTGGCGCAGCTTCTTCTCCAGTTGCAGCAACTGGCGGTACTGACGGCAGTACAGGCCCAGCACCGGGCGCTGGCGGAAATCACGCAAGGCCAGCTCGCGCAACTCGGCGCCCTGTTCATTGCGCAGCAACGGCTCGGCCCAGGCGCGCTGCTCGACTGGAATGAACGCCACCGACTCCTGCAACGGCAGGCGCACCTGTAGCGGGCCGGCATCGGTGGCCAGCCAGAAGGCCACCTCGGTGCCTTGCGGCGTATCGCGCCAATGGCGGCTGAGCACGAAGCCTTGTCGGGGTTGGGTCATCGGGAATGGGCTGCGGATTCAAACTCGGTGCTTACGTGCTACGTGTGGGAGGGGCTTGAGCCGCGACCGTCGCCGCTAAAGCGCCTCCCACAGGGCGTGCACTTCAAATGGCCGGCCATTCTACGCCAGCGGTTACAATGGCGCCTTTTTCAGGAGGGACGCGATGAGCGACACCCTGCCCTACGGCACTCTCGACGCGTCCTACCAGGCTGCCGGCGGTATCGATGGCCTGCGCCGGCTGGTCGACGACTTCTACCGGTTGATGGACGAACGTCCCGAGGCCGCTGCCCTGCGCGCCCTGCATCCGGCCGACCTGAGCGCGTCGCGGGACAAGCTGGCGTGCTTTCTCAGCGGCTGGCTGGGCGGGCCGCGCCTGTTCGCCGAGAAATACGGCAGCATCAGCATTCCGGCCTTCCATTCGCAGTGGCCGATCGACCAGGCCCTGGCCGAGAGCTGGCTGAGCTGCATGGCCGGCGCCATCGCCCTGCAGGGCTATGCGCCGGCATTCGCCGACTACCTGCTGAGGCAACTGCGCGTGCCTGCCGAACGCTCGGTGCAGGCCAGTCAGAATCGTCACCGCAAGGAAACCCCGACATGAGCAACGAACTGATCATCGAAGACCTGCAACCTGGCGACGGCAAGGCCGTGGTCAAGGGCGCCCTGATCACCACCCAGTACCGTGGCTGGCTGGCCGACGGCAGCGAGTTCGACTCGTCCTTCTCGCGCGGCAAGCCGTTCCAGTGCGTGATCGGCACCGGGCGGGTGATCAAGGGCTGGGACCAGGGCCTGATGGGCATGCAGGTCGGTGGCAAGCGCAAGCTGCAGGTGCCGGCGCACCTGGGTTACGGCGAACGCAGCGTCGGCTCGATCCCTCCCAACGCCGACCTGACCTTCGAGATCGAACTGCTGGAAGTGCTGACCCGCGATGACTGACGCGCCCCTCGCCACCCTGCGCCAGCACCTGTTGCAGGCGCTGCACAACCCGCCCGGCGACGAGACCCGGCGGCTGTTCCATGGCCGTGGCCGTTGCTGGCCGGGGTTGGAGCAGATCACCGTCGACTGGCTGTCGGGCATCGTCCTGGTCATGCTGTTCCGCGAGCCGGATGCCGCCCTGCGCCCGCTGCTCCTGAAACTGCTGGACACGCCAGAGTGGCAGGCCAGCGGCGCCCGAGGCCTGCTGCTGCAGCATCGCTACGTGCACGGCAGCGAGAGCGAATGGCTG
Organism: Ectopseudomonas khazarica; assembly: GCF_004521985.1. Taxonomy (GTDB): domain Bacteria; phylum Pseudomonadota; class Gammaproteobacteria; order Pseudomonadales; family Pseudomonadaceae; genus Aquipseudomonas; species Aquipseudomonas khazarica. The sequence continues at coordinate 28,244 of NZ_SBHZ01000026.1, read as the reverse complement.
GCCGGCGAGGAGCAGGCGCAGTGGACGATCCGCGAGGACGGCCTGCGCTACCTGCTCGACCTGGGCAGCAAACAGAACAGCGGCCTGTTCCTCGACATGCGCCTGGGCCGCCAGTGGGTGCGCCAGCAGGCGGCCGGCAAGCACGTGCTCAACCTGTTCGCCTACACCTGCGGCTTCTCCGTGGCAGCCATTGCCGGCGGGGCGACGCGGGTGGTCAACCTGGACATGGCGCGCGCCGCCCTGACCCGTGGACGCGACAATCACCGCCTCAACCAGCACGACCTGAGCCAGGTGGAGTTTCTCGGTCACGAGTTGTTCAAGTCCTGGGGAAAGGTGCGCAAGAGCGGGCCTTACGACCTGATCATCATCGACCCGCCGAGCTTCCAGAAAGGCAGCTTCGCCCTCACCCAGGACTACGCCCGCATCCTCCGTCGCCTGCCGGAGCTGCTCGGCGAACGGGGTACGGTACTGGCCTGCGTCAATGACCCGGACACCGGCCCGGACTTCCTCATCGCCGGCATGGCCGCCGAGGCGCCACAGCTGCGTTTCGTCGAGCGCCTGGACAACCCGCCGGAGTTTCCCGACATCTCGCCGGAAAGCGGCCTGAAGGCGCTGGTGTTCGAGCTGTAGCCAGGTGCAACCCGGCCTAGCGAATGCCCAGGCGCTTGGCCAGGCGGCTGAGGTTGGCTCGATCCACCCCCAGCTCACGCGCCGCATCGGCCCACTTGCCGTGATGACGCGCCAGGCACTGTTCGATCAGCTGGCGCTGGAAGGCGTCCACCGCCGTGCGCAGCTCCAGGCCTGCCGGCACCGGCTCTGCACTGGCCAGCGTCGCCTCCACGGCGCTGTTCACCGCCCCGGTCGGCAGGTCCAGGTCCTGCACCTCCAGGCTGAGAATGCGCGGCCGCTCGTCATGCCGTGCCAGCGCCTTGATCGCGGCGCGGCCCACCAGATGCTCCAGCTCGCGCACGTTGCCCGGCCAGTCATGCGCCAGCAGCGCCTTCTGCGCCTCGGCCGCCAGGCGCAGGCTGCGCAAGCCGAGACGCGCGCGATTCTCTTCGAGGAAGTACCCCGCCAGCAGCAGCACGTCACGGCCGCGCTCACGCAGCGGCGGCACAGGCAGCGGGTAGACACTCAGGCGGTGGTACAGATCGGCGCGGAAACGCCCGGCGCGTACCTCGGCGGCGAGGTCACGGTTGGTGGCGGCGATCACCCGCACGTCGACACGGTGCTCGCGGTCCGAGCCGACCCGCTGCAGCTGCCCGCTCTGCAACACGCGCAGCAGCTTGGCCTGCACCGCCAGTGGCAGCTCGCCGACCTCGTCGAGGAACAGGCTGCCGCCGTCGGCCAGCTCGAACTTGCCGCTGCGCTCGTTCACCGCGCCGGAGAAGGCGCCACGCACGTGGCCGAACAACTCGCTTTCCACCAGCGAATCGGGCAGCGCAGCGCAGTTGAGGCTGACCAGCGGCCGCCGCGCACGCGGTGACGCGGCATGAATGGCCTCGGCCACCAGCTCCTTGCCGACGCCGGTTTCGCCGGTGATCAGCACGGTGAGCGGGCTGTCGCCCACCAGGCGAATCTCATCCTGCAGCTTGCGCAACGCCGCGCTCTGCCCCACCAGCTCGCGCGGCTGCTGACGCGCCTGCTTGTACAGCTCGGTGAGCTGGCGCTCGGTCTCGACGCGCTGGGCCAGGCCACTGATGCGCTCGCTGGCCTTGACCGTGGCGGCCGCCAGGCTGGCGAACGCATCCAGGCTGTCCAGGTCGACGTGCGCGAAACTCGACGGGTCGAGCGCGTCCAGCGTCAGCAGGCCCCACAGCTGATCATCCAGGTACAGCGGACAGCCCAGGCAGTCGTGCACCTCCAGGTGACCGTGCAGGCCGTCGACCAGCCCATCGTAGGGGTCGGGCAAGCCACAGTCGGCGGCGAAACGGGTCGGGCCACGATGCTCCACCAGTGCCGCCAGGCGGGGATGCTCACTGATCCTGAAACGCCGCCCCAGGGTATCGGCACTCAGCCCCTCCACCGCCACCGGCAACAGCAGTTCGCCATCGAACTTGAGCAGCGCCACCGCATCGCAGGGGAACAGCCGGCGCAATGCGGCCAGCAAGCGCCGGTAGCGCTCGCCATCGTCCAGTTCGCGGGACAGGTCGGCGACCAGGGGGATCAGCGTTTCGAGCAAGGGATTAGTGGTCATACCGACTACCAGAAGTCTTTATGACACAAGAAGAGTTGCTGTCATAAATACCGCAAAACATATAAACCATTGATTTTAAACAACAAAATAAATGGCACGCTTAATGGAATGAATAGAGCGCTAACGCTAGCACGTCGGCAATGGCCAGACGAGCCACCCCGGCGCCTTTATTTGCCTTGCGGAGACCCTCCCCATGCTCACCACCACCCAACGCGACCTGATCAAAGCCACCGTCCCGCTTCTGGAAAGCGGCGGCGAAGCGCTGACCACTCACTTCTACCGGATGATGCTAAGCGAGTTTCCGCAGGTGCGCCCGCTGTTCAATCAGGCCCACCAGGCCAGCGGCGATCAGCCCCGCGCCCTGGCCAACGGCGTGCTCATGTACGCCCGTCACATCGACCGCCTCGAGGCCCTGGGACCGCTGGTCAAGCAGGTGGTGAACAAGCACGTTGCCCTGCAGATCCTGCCGGAGCACTACCCTATCGTCGGTGGCTGCCTGCTGCGCGCCATCCGCGAAGTGCTGGGCGCCGAAGTCGCCACCGATGCGGTGATCGACGCCTGGGCCGTGGCCTACCAGCAACTGGCCGACATCTTCATCGGCGCCGAGGAACAGCTGTACCAGCAGAACGCCGCAGCCCCCGGCGGCTGGCGTGGCGCGCGCCGCTTCCGGGTGGCTCGCAAGGTCGGCGAGAGCGACGAGATCACCTCCTTCCACCTGGTACCGGTCGATGGCGGGCCCCTGCTCGACTACCTGCCGGGCCAGTACATCGGCATGCGCCTGCTGCTGGACGGCGAGGAGGTCCGCCGCAACTATTCGCTGTCGGCTCTGGCCAACGGCCGCGAGTACCGCATCAGCGTCAAGCGCGAAGTGGGCGGGCGCGTCTCCAACCACCTGCACGACAACGTCCGGGAAGGCGATGAGCTGGACCTGTTCCCACCAGCCGGCGACTTCTCCCTGAGCGAGTCGGACAAACCGCTGGCGCTGATCACTGCCGGCGTGGGCATCACGCCGGCGCTGGCGATGCTCGACGCGGCGCGCCACTCCGGGCGGCCCATCCATTTCATCCACTGCGCGCGCAATGCGGACGTGCATGCCTTCCGCGACTGGGTCGACGCCCAGGTCGCCGAGCACCCGCAGATCCGCCACTACGTCTGCTACAGCGAGCCAGGCGCCGCTGACCAGGCCGATGCCACCGGCTACCTCAGCCAGGAGCTGCTCGAGCAGTGGCTGCCCGCCGAACGCGACCTGGACGCCTACTTCCTCGGCCCCAAACCCTTCATGGCCCAGGTCAAGCGCCATCTGCAGGCACTGGGCGTACCGGACGAACAGAGCCGCTACGAGTTCTTCGGCCCGGCTTCGGCACTGGACAGCTGATCGATCAGGAGGTGAATCATGTACCCGCTCAATCTTCCACCCTTACAGATCCTGCTGCTGTCCACCCGCCTGCTCTGGGCCGGCCTGCTGCTTCTGATCCTGGGCCTGGTCGCGGCCTACGGCCTGGACAAGCAGCTGAACCTGGCCGCGCTGGTACTGGCGCACAGCCTGACACTGATCGGCCCGAGCGTGCTGAAGATCGGCTACGTGCTGCGCCTGATCGCTCAGGCGCGGCTGGCAGAAGGAGCGGGTACGCATGCAGTTGCTTGATCGCAAACAGGCGCTGGCGGTACTGCCGCTCTGGCGCCTGGGCTTTCGCGCCTTCTTCCTCGCCGGTGCCATCTTCGCCCTGCTCGCCATCGCCCTCTGGGCCCTGGCCTTGCAGGGTGCGGTGAGCCTCGTGGCGGTGCCCGGCGGCATGCTGGCCTGGCATCGCCACGAGATGCCGTTCGGCTTCGCCCTGGCGATCATCGCCGGCTTCCTGCTCACGGCCGTACAGAACTGGACGGGACGCCCCGGCCTCAGCGGGCGGCCACTGATCGCCCTGTTCGGGCTGTGGCTGGCAGCACGCCTGGCCTGGTTCGTACCCGTGCCGCCGGCTGTCCTGATCGGCCTGCAACTGGCCTTCGTCGGTCTGTTCATCATGCAGATGGCGCGCCAGCTGATCAGCGCCAGGCAGCGCAGCAACTACCCGATCCTGCTGGTGCTGGCCCTGCTCGCCCTGTGCCAGTCACTGACCCTCGCCGGCCTGGCGCAGGGCGACGACGACCTGCAACGTCGCGGGGCACTGGCCGCCCTGTGGCTGATCGCCGTGCTGCTGAGCCTGATCGGCGGGCGGGTGATCCCCTTCTTCACCCAGCGCGGCCTGGGTCGCAGCGAAGCCTTTGCCCCCCATCCCTGGCAGGACCGCGCGCTGCTGCTCGGCGGTGTGCTGGCCGCCGCGCTGAATGCCAGCGGATACGGCCTGCAGGCGCAGCCCTGGCTGGCCACGCTGTTCGTCGGCCTGGCCACGCTGCACGGCCTGCGCCTGTGGCGCTGGTACCTGCCCGGCATCTGGCGCGTGCCGTTGCTCTGGTCGCTGCACCTGGCCTATGCCTGGCTGCTGCTGGCCGCCCTCGGCATGGCAGCCTGGCACCTGGGCTGGCTGCCCCAGGCCAGCCTGGCCAGCCACGCACTGGCAGTGGGGGCGATGGGTGGGTTGATCCTGGCGATGATGGCGCGGGTCAGCCTCGGGCATACCGGGCGTCCGCTGCAGCCTCCCAGGGCCATGGCCTGGGCCTTCGCCCTGCTCAACCTGGGTGCACTGCTTCGGGTCGCGGCCGGCGGCGACTGGCTGTGGCTGGCGGCGCTGTGCTGGGGGATGGCGTTCGCCCTGTTCAGCCTGAACTACGCGCCCATGCTGTGCCGGGCGCGGCTGGACGGGCATCCCGGCTGAACGGCAACGCCGAGACGTCTCACTCGACCAGGGTGCAGGCCATCACCAGGGCGTCTTCGCGACCACCCACGGCCGGGTAGTAGTCGCGGCGGCGCCCCACTTCGTTGAAGCCGAAACGCTCGTACAGGCGGTAGGCCGCCTGGTTGCTGGCGCGCACTTCGAGGAAGCACTCGCGCCCGCCCAGCTCGTGAGCTTCCTTCATCAGGTGCTCGAGCAGACACAGCCCCAAGCCACGGCCCTGGCTTTCGGGCTTGACGGTGATGTTGAGCAGGTGCGCTTCATCGAGGATCAGGTTGATCACGCCATGCCCGACCTGCTGCCCGCCTTCGAACATCAGCCAGCAGTTGTAGGACTTCAGCGCGTCGCTGAAGATGCCGCGCGTCCACGGGTGGCTGAAGGCGGCGTACTCCACTTTCAGCACGGCATCGAGATCCGCCTCGGTCATCGGGCGGAAGGAAATCGCATCGCTCATGGGGCGTCACTCGGGCGCAAAGGTGGGATTCTCAGGAACGAGCAGGTGCCAGCCAGCGCTGCCGGACACGCCGCATGGCCTGCCACAGTTCGCGCTTGCGCGTGGGCTCTTCCATCAGCAGCTCCAGGCCCGGCAACGCCCAGCAGGCGCCAAGGCCATCGATCTGCAACTCGCGGTTGTAGCTGTGCTCGTCAGCTTCACCGGCGAAGCGAATGGCCGGCAGGCCGACCAGCCAGAGGCAGGTGCTTGGCTGCTCCTCCAGGCGTGCAGCGACGAAGCTCTGCACGAACTCCAGCGCCGCCTGCGGGCCCTGGTCCATGTTGCCGCGCACCAGCAGCGGCCAGCGCACCGGCTCGCCCAGCAGCTGCGGGCTGTCCGGCAGGCCGGCGGCACGCAGCAGGTCCTTGAGCAGGATGTAGGCCGGGTCACGGCTCTGGAAGGGCTCGCCAGTGGGCAGCTCCACCAGCAGCGCGCAGTCGCCGGCACGCAGCAGCTGCAGGGCGAAGCGCGGCGGTGGTACGTTGACCCGCGCCGGCTTCTCCTCGACCGCCTCCGGCGCGGCGACAGGCGTCTCGACAGCCGCCTGACGCGGCTGAGCAGCTGGTCGTGGAATCTCGATCCTGGGGCGCTCGGCAGGCGCCTCGCGTACCGCTTCGACGGCCGCCAGCGGCGCCTCGGCCTGCGCCGGCTGCGGTTCTTCAGCGGGCGGCGGCGCGAGCAGTTCCTGACGCGACGGCGCGGCGAAAGGCAGCTCGGCACGCGGCAGCCAGGTGGCCACCTGCATGGCATCGAGGTAGGCGCGACGGCGCAGCTCGGTGTTCAAACCAGCGGTATCCAGTGCAGTCAGTTGAAAGAGGTGGGATTGTCGCGTGAATCGACGCCTGCGGATAGTCCCTGAGCACCCCGCGTCAGTTGCTGCAGCAGCGTGACGAAGGCCTGCGCCGGCGGACTCAGGTAGCAGGGCTTGCGCTGCAGCAGGCCGATGCTGCGCACGGGCGCCTCGGCCAGAACGTGCACGGCGAGGCTGCCATCGCCGTTGAAGGTATCGGCGACACTCGCCGGCAGCAGCGCATAGCCCAGCCCGGAGCGTGCCAGCGCTGCGGCGCTGCTCATGTAGGCCACCTCCCACGCCGGCTCGCGCAGCAGGCCCATGCGCTGCAACGTGGCATCGGCCATGCCGCGCAGGCTGGTGTCACGGGTGGTGGCGATGTAGTCCTGCTCGCGCAGCGCAGACAGCAGGGCCTTGCCGTGCAGGCGAGCCGAACCACGTACCAGCAGCACCAGGCTGTCGTCGTACAGCGGCCGGAAATCCAGCGCCCCGAGATCGTCCGCCGCCGAGGTGATGGCGAAATCCACCTCGGCGGCGCTCACCCACTGGCGGATCTCTCCGGCACGGCCATCGCACAGGCTGATGTCGATGCCGGGATAGCGCCGTCGGTACTCCTGCAGCACCCGTGGCAACGGCTCGATCGCCACCGACGGCAACACGGCGATGCGCAGCGAGCCACTCTCGAGATGCAACTGCTCGCGGGCATCGTGCACGGCGTTGTCCATGTCGCGCAGCAGGCGCCGCGCCTGCTCGAGAAAACGCAGGCCGGCATCGGTCAGCTCCACGCTGCGCGTGTTGCGCGCCAGCAGCGACAGGCCGAGGGCGTCCTCGAGCTTGCGCAGGCTGTAGCTCAACGCGGGTTGCGACAGGTGAATCTGTTCGGCGGCGCGGCTGAAACTGCGCTGTTCGGCGATCAGGACGAACGCCTGAAGCTGACGGAAGCTGATATCCATGACGAGGCAACTTATAAAACATGCTTATTAATTCATATCACATTTCGAATTCACAACTAAATCGCCACAGGTCAACCTTGCCCCAGACCTGACCGTTAAATGGATCGACAATGACCACAACAGTCCATATCGGGTGCGGGGCGGGCTTCGCCAACGACCGTCCCGATGCCGCGCTGGCCCTGGCCAACGACCTCGCCGCTCGCGATGGCCGGCGCTTTCTGTTCTTCGAGCTGCTGGCCGAACGCACCCTGGCCGAATCCCAGCTGCGCCGCCTCAACGACGCCCAGAGCGGCTACGCCCTGCGCCTGTTCGACTTCCTCGAGCCGGTGCTGGAGACCTGCCTGGACGCCGGCATCCCCATCATCACCAATGGCGGCGCCGCCAACCCGGTTGCCGCAGCCCGCCGCCTGCGCCAGCGCCTGGACACCACGCGCCACGCAGCGGCACGCATCGCCTGCGTACTGGGTGACGACCTGCTGGATGCCGGCATCGAGCTGCAACGCTGGCTGCCCGCGTCGCTCGATGGCGAGGTGGTCTCGGTCAACGTCTACAGCGGGGCCGATGGCATCACCGAGGCACTGGACCAGGGGGCCGACATCGTGCTCTGCGGTCGTGTCGCCGACCCCAGCCTGGCGGTCGGCCCGCTGCGTCATGCCTTCGGCTGGGCGGCCGATGACTGGCAACGCATCGCCCAGGCCACGGCGGTCGGCCATCTACTCGAATGCTGCACCCAGGTCAGCGGCGGCTACTTCGCCCATCCGGGCGTGAAGGACGTGCCGGACCTGGCCAACGTCGGCTGCCCCATCGCCACGGTCGCGGCCGATGGCCGCGTGGTCATCGGCAAGGCGGCCGGTACCGGCGGCTGCGTCACCGAGCGCACGGTCAAGGAACAGTTGCTCTACGAAGTGCATGATCCGGCCGCCTACCTGACCCCGGACGTGGTCATGGACCTGAGCCAGGTGCGCGTGCGCCAGGTCGCCATCGACCAGGTCGAGGTGAGCGGCGTGCAGGGCAAACCACGCCCCACGCAGCTCAAGGGGCTGATCGGCCTGCGCGGCAAGTGGTTCGCCGAGGCGGAGATTTCCTACGCCGGCCCAGGCGCGGCAGCCCGCGCCGCACTGGCACGCGACATCCTGCTGCAACGCTGCGCCAGGCTGGCCCCTCGGCTCACGCCATGGATCGATGTCATCGGTGTCGCCAGCCTGTTCAACGATGCCGCCGGCCAGTGGCTGCAGCAGCGCCTGGCACAGGCATCCGACTGCCAGGACGCGCGCCTGCGCATCAGCTTCCTGGATCACGACAAGGCGCTGCTGGAGCGCCTGCTGCTCGATGCCGAATCGCTCTACACCAACGGCCCTGCCGGCGGTGGCGGGGTACGCCGGCATATCGGCGAATCGCTCGCTACGGCCAGCTTCCTTATCGAACGCACAGCGGTGCAACAACGACTGGAGTGGTTCTGATGATCGACGTCCTGCTGTGCGACTACGCCCATGCCCGCGCGGGCGACAAGGGCAACACCCTCAGCGTGGCGGTATTCGCCTTCGCCGCCGAGCACTACACCTGGCTGGAGCGCGAGCTGACCTGCGAGCGCGTGGCGGCCTGCCTGGGCCATCGCGCCATCGGCGCGGTGACACGCTACGCACTGCCCAACCTGGGCGGCTTCAACTTCGTCGTGGAGAACGCCCTGGAAGGTGGCGTCAATGCCAGTCCCGGCCTGGACCGTCACGGCAAGAGCCTGAGTTACGCCCTGCTCGGCCTGAGGCTGCCGCCTCCCGACTGAGCGCTCACTCTCACCCTGTCTCCAACAATAACAACACCGGAGAGATCATCATGATCACCGCCCTGGGCTTCGGCCTGATGTTCCTCATCGTCACCCTGATTCTGCTGCGTCGCATCAGCCCGCTGGTGGCCTTCGTCACCCTGCCGGTGATCGCCTGCGCCATGGCCGGTTTCACCCCGAGCGAGATCGGCAAGTTCGCCACCGACGGGCTCAAGGCCGTGGCGCCCACGGCCACCCTGTTCATCTTCGCGATCCTCTACTTCGGGGTCATGCGCGAGCGTGGCCTGTTCGCCCCGCTGGTCAACTTCCTGCTGCGCAGCACGGGCGGCAAGCCGCTGGCCGTGGCACTGGTCACCGTCGCGGTGACGGCAGTGACCCACCTCGATGGCATCGGCGCCGCCACCTTCCTGCTGGTGATTCCCGCCTTGCTGCCGCTGTACCTGCGCCTGGGCATGCCGCGCGAAATGCTCCTGTGCCTGGTCGTGCTCAGCGCCGGGGTGATGAACATGGTGCCCTGGGGCGGCACCACTGCACGCGCCTCGGCGGTGACCGGCATCGACGCCTCGCAGCTGTGGATCGCGCTGATTCCGGTACAAGCGGTGGGTCTGGCCCTGGTACTGGCGCTGGCGGCGTTTCTCGGCCTGCGTGCCCAACGCAGCATTAGCGGCGATAGCCGGGTGGCCGGCGGGCCGCTGCCGGAGACCGCGCAACAACCCGACGACAGCCGCCAGCTGAGTCTCGGCCACTGGCGCTACTGGGCCAACCTGGCGCTGACCCTGATCATCCTCGCCTGCCTGTTCACCGGCGCCTTCCCCCTGTTCGCCTGCTTCATGGTCGGCCTCGGTGTCGCGCTGCTGCTCAACTACCCGAGCCTGGCAGAGCAGAACCAGGCCGTGCTGCGTCACGCCAGCGACGCCATGCAGATGGCTCTGGTGATGCTCGCGGCCGGCATTCTGCTCGGCGTGCTGGCCGGCGCCGGGATGTCCGACGGCATGGCGCACTGGATGATCAACATCCTGCCCGACGGCTCGGCGAACTGGCTGCACCTGATCATCGGCGCCTTCGGCGTACCGCTGGGCATGCTGTTCTCCCCGGACGCCTACTACTTCGCCCTGCTGCCGGTGATCCGCGACGTCGCCGTGGCGGCCGGGGTCGATCCGGCTGCGGTGGCCAAGGCCCTGCTGATCGGCGAGAACACCGGCTTCGGCATCAGCCCGGTGGTGCCCAGCGTGTACCTGGCCATCGGCCTGGCGGGGGTCGAACTGTACCGGCACATTCGCTACACCCTGCTGTGGGCGTGGGGAATCAGCCTGGTGATGCTGGCCGCCGCCGTGCTGCTGGGCGTGGTCACGCTCTGAGCCCGACCTGAAACGAAAAAGGATCGCCGAGGCGATCCTTTTTTCATGCTGGGGACGGGCTCAGATGGCCTGGTCCCACGGACGATCGCCGTGCTCGTCCTTGATGCGGGTGGGCAGGCCCATCACATCCAGGAGCTTGAGGAACGGCTCGGCCGGCAGCTCTTCGACGTTGACCATGCGCGACACGTCCCACTCGCCACGCGCCACCAGCAGGGCGGCGGCAACCGGCGGTACACCGGCGGTGTAGGAAATGCCCTGGCTGTCGGTCTCGACGTAGGCTTCCTTGTGGTCGGCCACGTTGTAGATGAACAGCTCGCGCGGCTGGCCATCCTTGGTGCCTTTGACCAGGTCGCCGATGCAGGTCTTGCCGCTGTAGCCCGGCGCCAGCGAAGACGGATCCGGCAGCACGGCCTTGACCACCTTCAGCGGTACCACTTCAAGACCTTCGGCAGTCTTGACCGGTTGCTCGGAGAGCAGGCCGAGGTTCTTCAGCACGGTGAAGACGTTGATGTAGTGGTCGCCGAAGCTCATCCAGAAGCGGACGTTCGGCACGTCGAGGTGCTTGGACAGCGAGTGCACCTCGTCATGGCCGGTCAGGTACAGGTTCTGCACGCCAACCACCGGCAGATCGTCGGTGCGTTTGACTTCGAACATGCTGTTGCTGGTCCATTGGCTGTTCTGCCAGCTGTAGACCGTGCCAGTGAATTCGCGGAAATTGATTTCCGGGTCGAAATTGGTGGCGAAGTACTTGCCGTGCGAGCCGGCGTTGACGTCGAGGATATCGATCGACTCGATCTTGTCGAAGTACTGCTGTTGCGCCAGTGCGGCATAGGAATTGACCACGCCCGGGTCGAAGCCGACACCGAGGATGGCGGTCACGCCCTTGTCCTGGCATTCGGCCAGGTGCTTCCACTCGTAGTTGCCATACCACGGCGGGGTTTCACAGATCTTGCTCGGGTCTTCGTGGATCGCGGTGTCCAGATAGGCCACGCCGGTATCGATACAGGCGCGCAGCACGGACATGTTGAGGAAGGCGGAGCCCACGTTGATGACGATCTGCGATTCGGTTTCACGAATCAGCGCCTTGGTCGCTTCCACGTCCAGGGCGTTCAGTGCATAGGCCTTGATCTCGCCGGGCTGCTTGAGGCTGCCCTTGGCCTGTACGCTGTCGATGATGGCCTGGCATTTGGAGATGTTCCGTGACGCGATGGCAATACGACCCAGCTCGTCGTTATGCTGCGCGCACTTGTGGGCCACCACCTTGGCGACACCTCCTGCACCAATGATAAGAACGTTCTTCTTCAATTGTTTCACCTCCTGAGTACTGCGTTTCTAGATAGGTATTGCGTTGCAAGGGAAGTGCGAGCCGTTGGGTGGACGACGCTTCAGCGTCCACCTCAGCGCCGCACCGGGGTGGACGAGCAAAGCCTCATCCACCCCAGGGGATATCACGACAGGCTGGACAGGTAGTCGTCGAACTCGAACTGGCGAGCCACCTCGACGCTACCGTCGAGTTGTTTCACCACGATGGACGGCATTTTCAGGCCGTTGAACCAGTTCTTCTTGACCATGGTGTAACCGGCGGCGTCGATGAACGACAGGCGATCACCGATCTGCAGCGGCTTGTCGAACTGGTATTCGCCGAAGATGTCGCCAGCCAGGCAGGACTTGCCGCACACCATGTAGGTGTGTTCGCCATCGTTGAGCGCCATCTTGGCGTTGAGGCGGTAGATCAGCAGATCGAGCATGTGCGCCTCGATGGAACTGTCGACCACTGCGAGGTTCTTGCCGTTGTACAGCGTGTCGAGCACGGTCACTTCCAGCGAGGCGCTGAGAGTGATCGCCGCTTCGCCCGGCTCCAGGTAGACCTGCACGCCGTACTTCTCGGAGAAGGCCTTCAGTCGCGCACAGAAGGCATCGATCGGGTAGCCCTCGCCGGTGAAGTGGATGCCGCCACCGAGGCTGACCCACTCCACCTGCGCGAGCAGATGACCGAAGCGCTCCTCGATGGTGCCCAGCATCTTGTCGAACAGCTCGAAACTGCCGTTCTCGCAGTTGTTGTGGAACATGAAACCGGAAATCTGCCCCATGACCGTCTCGATCTTGGCCGGGTCCCACTCGCCCAGGCGGCTGAACGGACGCGCCGGGTCGGCCAGCAGATAGTCGGAGCTGCTCACCTGCGGATTGACGCGCAGGCCACGGATGCTGCCCGAGGTCCGCTCGGCGAAACGCTCCAGCTGGCCAATGGAGTTGAAGATGATCTTGTCGCAGTTGGCGACCATCTCTTCGATCTCGTCGTCGGCCCAGGCGACGCTGTAGGCATGGGTCTCGCCCGCGAACTTCTGCCGCCCCAGTTTCAGCTCGTACAGCGAGGACGACGTGGTGCCGTCCATGTACTGCTGCATCAGGTCGAAGACCGACCAGGTGGCGAAGCATTTCAGCGCCAGCAGCGCCTTGGCACCGGAGTTTTCGCGCACGTAGGCGATCTTCTCCAGGTTGACCAGCAGCTTCTGTTTGTCGATGAGGTAGTACGGCGTCTGGATCATCTCGTCGCCCCAGCAAGGTCAGCCAGTGAGGGACATTCTGCCCCCCGGAAAAAAGTGGACGCGAATTGTGCCGATAACCGGCGCATATCGAAAGGGCATTGGAGATTTTTTGTACAACCGGTGATGACCGGAAGCTGGCCCGCCTGGAGGAGCACGCTAGGACAGCGCGGTTACAGCGGTATGACGGGGCGCCCGGTTGCCCCGTGCGAGTGGCTTCGGCCGCGACGAGCGCATGGCGGCAGGGGCCATGCGTTGCAGGCTCCGCTTCAGTTCATGGGGGTGGCGGTGAGGTTGGCGCGGATATCGGCGTTCTGCAGCTTGATGCCGTACATGGAGGTGACCGCCCCGCCGCTCGGGTGAACGTTCTGGATACGGTCGATGTTGATCTCCTTGAAATGCACCCGCCCGTTGACGGCGAAGCCCAACGGATCCGGCGACACCGGTGGGCAGCCGCTGGTGCTCTTGTTGCAGACGCTGGTCGGCGCCACGTCCAGGTTGAGGTCGACCCGTACCCCATAGCTGTTGGCATTGGCATCGCCGGGGTTGGCATCGGAGGTGTAGAAGTTGTCCACCACCAGTTGCGCGCCGGTGCCGTCGACGCCGTTCACCCGGTCCGTCTCGATGATCAGCTGGTTGCGCTTCTCGCTGTTCGACACGCTCCCCGCCGGGTTGCCCGAAGCATCGCGGACGAAGACATTCTTCAGCCCGGCGGTGAGGCCTTCGTTGCCGCGATCCTCCCAGCGCCCGCCGCTGGCGGCACACGCCGAAGCGTTGCTGCCACTGCCGCCGACGCACAGCGCGCCGGCGCCACCGGAGCTGAGGCTGAGGGTGGAGCCCTGCTCGTAGCGGCGCAGCACGATGCGGCCGAGACTCTGTCCAGCGGCTCGGTCGCCCCAGCGTACATCGTGCACATCCAGGGTCGACCAGTAGGTGCCCTTGCTCAATTGCACACCGGCCTGGGTCACGTCCAGCGCCCCATCGCGAAAGTGCATGTCGTAGCGCGTGCCCGCCAGCCACAGGCCGCGACCGGTCTCATCGACGGTGACCGCCGCGTTGGCATCGGTGACGAAGAAGTCGGCGTTGTAGCGCACACCGTCGCCACTGGCGCCGCCGGGACGCAGCGTAAGCTGGCCGTTGAGGGTGAAGTCGTAGGCCGGGAAGATCTCCAGCAGGACCAGCAGTTCGGTGCCACCCTGCAACGGCGCGTCGGCCCCGCCGACCCGCAGGCCATCGAAGCTGTAGCCACCGCTGACGTTCTTCAGTCCCAGGCGCAGGCCGTCGAAGTGTCCGTCATAGCCGCCACTGCCGGGTTGCGTGTCGACACTGCCGGCGTAGCAGCCGGTGCTGACGCCGCCGGCACAGCTACGGGTCAGGTCGAGCGTGAGCTGACCGACACCATGGGTGCGCAGGCCGCTGAACCACATGCTGTTACCGTTATCGGTGAGCGAGACCGAGCTGCTGACCATGTTCCACGACACATCGGCGGTGATGCCCTGCAAGCCGGAATTGGGGTCACCGCCGGGGCGCAGCTTGAACCAGTTCTGCCGCGCGCCCTGATCCTGGAAGTTGAGGTCCAGGGCCAGGCTGCCGATCTTCTGATTGCTCGGGTTACCGATGATCAACCCGCCAAGGCTGGCGTTCAGCTTGAGGTCCTGGAACGCCAACTGGGCATAGCGCCCGCTGCCGTCCTCACCCAGGTCGAGGGTGATGCCATTCTGGCTGCTGAGCACTCCGGCGAAATTCTCGGCGCGCAGCACGCCATCATCCTTGTACTGGAACAGGCTGTTGGCGATGGTGATCTGGGGGATCAGGCGCACGCCCTGGCCACTCGCGCCGCCGCCGGCGATGCGGACACTGCCGCCCAGGCGCAGATCCATATCCAGCTGACCGAAGCTGCGCGCATGGTCGACATGACGGGTATCCGGCGCACTCGGTGTCACCGCGACACCCGGATCAGGGTCGCCATGGGCGAGATCCAGACCGATGCCGCCAATCTGCGCGACGAAGCGCGTGTCCCCGAGATCGAGCCGCACCGCCGAGCCGTTGCCGCCGCTGACGATGTCCAGATAGGCGTTGTTCAGGTAGGCATCGAACGAAGCGTTGCGCACGATCAGGTCGAAGCCGTTGTCGCGGTAGTAGAAGGTCACCGCATCCAGGCTCAGGCGGCTGTCATCGACGCTGAACCCGGCGACACCGCTGGCGCCGCCACCGCGCAACTGTAGGCTGGCCCCCAGGGTATAGAAGGCCCGGAAGGCGCCAAAGCTCCTGTCACTGCCGGCAAAACCGATACCGTTCACCGCCAGTTCGTTCGCTCGGCCCTGGTGCTCGACATGCAAGCGGTCGTCGATCACGTCGATCTGCGTCGTGGAGCGGCTGCCTGCCTGCTGTGCACGACTGGAGATGCCTTCGACACGCAGGCTCTGGCCGTCCTCGCGGTACTCCAGGCTATCGGCGGACCAGCCGCCACCGCTCGTTTCGATGCTGATGCCACCACGGCCACTGACACTGGCCAGGCCGGCATCGTCCAGCGCCTGCATCGACCAGACCGGCGTGCTGCCGAGCAACAGCGCAGAAAGCCATCCGTAACGCTGCATAACGGCCTCCTCAGTTGGTCGGGAACACCAGCATGCTGCCTTGCATGCGGATGCTGCCATCGATCTTGGCGGAGAAGATCGTGGTCTGCTGGTAGCTCGGGTCACCGCCATTGGCGGCGCTCAGCGCCTTGTTCTTCCAACCGCCCTGGCTGGCCACGGCAAAGGCGAAGTTGCCGTCCTTGAAGCGAATCTCGTTGGGCAGCCCCAACGCCAGCACCTCACGTTCACCGCCAGCACTGGTGAGGGTACGGGTATCCAGGGTCAGGCCCTCGAAACTGAAGATGCCCTTGATGTTGTCCAGCACATACCAGCCGGCATTGGCACCGGAGCGCACTGCCACCCGCATGCCGCAACTTTCCGGGCTGCTGGCACCGACCAGGGCACAGCTGCGCTGGTTGGCCGTCCACTGCGCGGGGTTGTTGCTGGCGGGCGTATCCCAGAGCACGCCACCGTTCTTGTTGATGCTGAATTCGCCGGAGAGGTAGACACCACCCTGGCCGCTCAGCTCGCTCAGGGCATCGTCATCCAGGGCCTGCATTTCCGCCAGCGCCAGACCTGGCAGCAGCGCCAGCACGGCAATCGCTCGACTAATGCAGGTCATAGCTGCTCACCTTCAGGTAGTTGAAGCTCAACCCGGAGATCTCGTTGCGACCAAAGTTGTAGCCGCCGGTGGGAACCGCCGTGGGGCTGCTGCGCGTGCCGCCCATGGTGAGGTTCTCGAACACCAGGTTGGTCCGCGGCGCATTGGCATAGAAGTCGCTGGCCAGGGCCTGCCGCTGTGCCGCCGTGGTGCCGGTCGCCGTCGGGTTCTGCAACTCCAGCACGAACTGGCCGTCAGCGCTCGCCCGCAACCGCAGCGGCTGCGACTTGCCGTAGCCCAGGGCAATGTTGGCGTAACCGTTGGTGATATAGAGGGTGCGCGCGCCGCGCTGCGCAGCGGTTTCGCCAGCGGTATCGCAGTTGGCCTGGGCGCAGGACATCACCTCCAGGGTCTTGGCGAAGATGTTGATCCGCGCCTCGCCGACCAGCTCGCCATTGCCATTCTGCCCTGGGTCACCCCACAGCCGCAGGTAGGAGCCGTCCATCACCAACTGGTGGATGTCCAGCGCCAGCATCTCGGTACGCCCGGCCGATACCTGAAAATCGAAACGCATGCCTAGGTCAGCACGCCCGCTGGGGCCGGTCGAGCAGTTGGAGCCGGCACCGGCATAGCCGGCGATGCAGGGATTGCCGCCCGAAACGAGACGCTCAGGGAACTTCAGTGACAGCACGGTGATGTCGTTCGGTGTGGTCTGCACCCACTGCCCGTCGTCACGCAGGCTGCGCAGCTCCTCACCCTTGGCCAGCTCCAGCTCGAAGGGATGGTCCAGGCTGCCGATGGTCACCGGATTGAGGTTGCTGCCCTTGTCACTGCCGGCGGCCCCCAGATAGAGGTTATTCAGGGAGATGGGCACGTTGCGCCCCTGACCGTCGGTGATGTCGTTGATCACGATCTGCGCACCGGAACCATCCAGCAGCACCTGATCCAGCACGAAGCCCAGGCCGGCGCCCTGCACGTCGGACATTTCCGCGTCACTCAGCGGCTCCATCGCCAGCGTGGTTCCGGCGTGGAGCAGCGCCATCAGCAGCACCCCGTTACGCATGTTCAGCACCCCGCAGTGGCGCTACCGACGCAGGTATCCTGCCGGGGAATACCGTTGAAGGCCTGGTCGAAGTCGATATTGATCGGCGACACAAGGTTGCCGTTGGCGTCACGGTACTTGGGCAGGTTCATGAACGCGCCCTGCAGTGCGGTGATGAAAGCATTGCTGTCCATGTCTCGCCAGGCGACGTCCTGGGTCTGCAGAGAGATGAAGAAGCCCTTGGCGGCGTTCTGCATGTTGCTCATGTCGCTGGTGTTACCCACCGGCAGCGACTGGAACTGGGACAGATTGAAGCAGGTCTGGATGCCGAGGATACTGCAATTGCCCGAGGCGAAGACCCCCAGCAGGGCATCGGTCCAGCCGCCGGCACAGCCGGAGGTGCAGGTCAGGCCATCGCCATTCTTGATACCGGCCATGGTGCCCCTGATCGGGTCTACCTTGCCACCGGAGTTGACCAACATGGCGTCGGCCTCGACGGTACTGCTGCGATACACCCCGGCGAGCAGCAACGCTGCGCGCTGGGCGAAGGTCGCCTTGTCGTAGATGGCATCGCCAGTACCCTTGATATGCACCGGGATATTGCCCGTCAGGCTCCGGATATCCCCGGACAGTGTACCCTTGGCCTCGCCGAAGCCGATGCGCACCCCGACGACGCGATCGCCTTCGTAAGCCAGTTCGAGAAAGGGATTGGAGATCTTGAACGGGTTGATCGTGTCGTTCGGCCCCACCGTTCCCAGCGCGAAGTTGTTGATCAGAATGTCGGACGAACCGGCGGCCTCACCGGGACGGGTGTACTGGCCGAGCTGCAGTTTCTTGACGTTCAGCTGGGTGTCGATGTTCAGGCCGAAATTGACGCGGGTGTAATTGATGCCGGCATTGCTGTCGGTGGTCAGGTTGATGAAGGCCTGCCCGGTGATGTCCGACAGCTCGCTGTCCTCGAGCTCGACCATCTTGGCCTGGACCTGGGCACTCAGAACTCCAGCACAAACCAGCGCCAGGGCATGTCTGGCGAAGCGAAAGGACCGACGCATGGCAACCCCCCCTTTTTCTTATGGTGGCATCGAGCGCTCCGACTCGATTTCTTGAAGCCACTATAGAAGGGCACCGGCAAAAGCGGCCCGACCCATAGTCGAGAAAAGGCTGGCAAACGGCCTGCAGCGGGAGAATGACGGCAAGGCGGGTGTTACCAGCTGTCACATCGGCGTAACACCACTGCCGGTCAACGCTGGCGGAACAGGCTCAGCAGGTGCTCGGCGATTGCGCTGCGAATGGCGTCGATGCTCAGCCGGGAGCAGTGCCCGAGCTTGCTCGGGTTGATGCGGTGCAGGTGTAACGACGGCATGCGCGCCTCGTACTCGCGCAGATCCCCCTTCACCAGCACGGGCAGGAAATGCTCGCCGCGCTGGCGGTAGCGCTCGATCAGCAGGCGCAACCCTTCCTGAAACGGCAGCTCGCGCGAGGCCACCAGCCGCGACTCCCCCGGAACCTTGATGTACAGCCCGTCACAGCCGATGGCCTCACCCGGCAGGACGTGCACGCCGGTAGGCTCCACCGCGTCGGCGGGGATGTCATGGAAGATGTCGTGCCAGGCCATCTCGTCGGGCAGGATGGTGATGCCGCCCTGCTCGTCCTGCGGCACCACGAAACTGTAGTTGCTGTAGAGCTTCTCGACGTAGCTGGAGTAGATGCACAGGCGGTTTTCGAAACGCCGCAGGAACGCGATCGCCTGGGCGCGATCGGTGATGGCGTGAAGGTCCCAATCCAGGTCGCGCTGATGCTGCAACTCGTGCCAACGGGCATCGACATTTAGGGCAAGGGCGGACATGGTGACTCCACTGGCAGGTTCTCCTCAGGGACATGGCAGAAAGCGTGCCATCCGCCAGAGTGCCGATTTCTGCGGCATTTCAAGGGTTTGCAGCTACCAGCGAACCGCAGCCCGTCCCAATGTGCCGAATAACGTCACCTGCAACTGATCGATTCGGGCTCAAAACAGGCATCCGCCTTGCAGTACAATCGCTCCTTTTCACTTGCCTGGAACCCGGCGCCTCGATGATCGATCCCAAGCGCGTATTGCGCGCCCTCGCCGAACACTGGACGTTGCTCGAACCGCTGTGCGAGCGCTTCGACGCGGGCACCCTGAGCCTGGTCGAGCTGCGCGGCCAGCTCGCAGCCCAGTTGCCCGACGCGACGCCCAGTGACACCACCGCCCTGCTCGACACCTGGATTCGCCTGGACATCCTGGTGCCGGTGGCGAAGAGCCCCAACCGTTTCGAGCTCAACGCGCAGATCCACGACTTCCTCGCCTATCTGCGCCGCGAGCACCGCCTGGGCCTGTGCCTGGAGATCGAGGCCTACCTGCGCCATCTGGAGCGCCTGGCCGGTTATATCCAGGACGCCTTCGAGGTACGCGACGCCAACGACCTGGCACGCCAGCTGCGCCTGCTCGACATGCGCGTGCGCGACGTGCTGAAGAAACTCGGCAACGACGAACAGGCGCTGGTCGGTGTGGCCGACCGGGCCAAGACCAGCGACCGGCAGATTCCCCTGCGCCAGCGTTACGCCGAGGTCCTGGCGACCTGGGACGAATACGTCGAGCCGATGATCCAGCTGGTCGCCGCCGATGGCGCCTTCGAGCAAGGTGTACGCCGGGTCGAACAGGTGCTGCTGCGCCTGCTCGGTGACCAGCAGCGCCTCGGCCAACTGGTCGACGACGACCTGCTGCTGCGTACCCACGCGCGCATCCTGGAAATGCAGACCACCGCCCAGCTGACCCTGCGCAAGGCCCGCGAACTGTTGCTGCCGCTGCGCGAGGAAGCGCGCCGGCACAACGCCGTGACCCGTGGCGCGGCGCTGGCCCTGTCGGTGATCCGCAAGAAGGGTATCGACGCCGTGCCCCAGGCCGCCATGCCGCTGTTCACCCGACCGCAGAGCAACTTCCTGGGCTCGGCCAGCCAGGTCGAGGCCTATGTCTACGCCCTGGCCCGCTTCGAAGCCAAGCCGGCGCACTTCCCCAAGGCCAGCAGCAGCCGCAAGGGCGGCGCGCCCAAGGCGCCGAAGACCGCGCGGGAGATGATCGAACGCTGCGAACAGGCCCTGCCGCTGCCGGACCTGATGACCTGGCTGCTGGAGCAGGAACCGGAAGGCGCCACCGACGAACTGCTCTACTGGTTCTCGCGCCTGTCGCGCGAATCGCGCTTCCAGCGTGACCGCCTGCAGCGCCAGACCTACCTGACCCGCGAGCATGAAATCAGCATCAGCTCCTACGCCCTGGTGGGTCGCCCCGATGCATGAGCACCTCGTAGGGTGGACAACGCTCTGCTTGTCCATCTCGCTGCTGGCCGGGCCGTGGAGGCATCAAGCGTCGTCCACCCTGCGCCTGCCCGCCATCGGCCACCCCGAACTCTCAGGTGGAGCGCGCCCAGGCGCACTCGACCCAATGCTTGCCCGTGAGCACCGTCTATGAATATCGACCTGAAAGAAATGACCCAGCTGGCAGCCGCGTTCCGCGATCTGTTCAAGGGCTACCACATCTCCCGCAGCGAGCCGGAGTGCTACGCCCAGCTGTCGAGCATGCAGGACCAGTACCGTGCCCTGTTCCGCGCCCTCGGTTTCGAACTGGTCTGCGACCCGCGCGGCTTCTACTACTTCGTCCCCGAGCAGGTCGCACCGCAGGTGAACAAGACCGCCCAGCGCCTGGCGCTGTTCACCTTCATCCTGGTCGAGCACCTGGCCGACCAGGGCCGCGACCCGCTCTCCGTGCTCGACGGCGGCAGCATCGGCCGTGACGAACTGCCAGCCCTGCTGGAGAAGTACCGCGACCTGTTCCTGCAGGCCGAGGTGACCACCTTCGAGGAGCTGGAAGACAAGATCATCCGCCGCCTGACCCAGCTCGGCTTCGCCGAGGACAGCAACGGCGTGTACCGTTTCCTGCCGCCGATGCACCGTTTCCTCGACGTCTGCCTGTCGGTGCAGCACGACCGTGACCTGGCCGCCAGCCTGCACAGCAGCGACCTGCCGCTGCCGGCACCGGTGCTGCTGGACGATGACGGTGACGCCACAGTGGCCGAGGCCAGCGACACCGAGGAATCCGAGGAAGACGCCCTGGCCCGCGCCATGGCAGAAGAACGCGCTGCACAGGAGATGGACGCATGAGCCAGGAACGCTACGGCATCCGCCGCTTCGCCCTGCTGAACACCGCCGGCTACAGCCTCGGCCTGTTCCCGCTGGAAAACCCGCTGTCGGTGTACGGCGCCAACAACCTGGGCAAGTCCGCTTCGATCAACGCCCTGCAGTTCCCCATCCTGGCGCGCATGTCGGACATGAGCTTCGGCAAGTACAGCCTGGAAGCCTCGCGCAAGTTCTACTTCGCCAGCGACACCAGCTACATTCTCGTCGAGGTTGCCCTGCCCCATGGCCCGCACGTGATCGGCGTGGCCGGACGCGGCCCGGGCGGCGGCTTCGGCCACCAGTTCTTTGCCTACGCCGGCGAGCTGGACCTGGAGCACTACCAGCAGAACGGCACCTGCCTGCGTCAGCGCGAACTGTTCAAGAACCTCGGCCAGGCCGGCATCACCGCCTACGAGCTGAAGCCCGACGAACTGCGCCGCCTGCTGGTGGGTGGGCACACCAGCATCCCGCTGGACCTGACCCTGATCCCGCTGCGCTCGACCAGCGAGCAGAGCCTGAAGACCTTCCGCGCGCTGTTCATCAACCTGCTGCACATGCGCGAAATCACTGCAGCCAAGCTCAAGCAGCTGTTCCTCGATGCCTTCGAGCACAGCCTGCGCTCGGGCAGCGTCGACTACATCGCCGCCACCGAAGAAGCCTTCCGCGACGTGCGCCGCATGGAGCAGGACTACCAGGCACTGGTCACTGCCGGCCCGCTGATCGAAGCGCTGGCCACCGGCGTCGGCCAGCGCGAGATACTGCGCGGCAAGCTGCATCGCCTGTCGCCGCTGCTCGACAACCTGCTGGGCACCTGGCACGACTATGCCGATGCGCGCAAGGAAGAGCTGGTGATCCAGGCCGAGCATTACCGCAACGAACAGGACGGCCTGCAGAACGAACAGCGCGGCGGCACCAGCGAGCTGATGCGCCTGGAGCGCGAGATCAGCGAAATCCAACGCTGGCTGGGCGAACTGGCGGTGCTGAAGAACCGCTTCGCCCTGGTCGAAGACGCCAAGGTGCTGGAAGAGCAACTGCTCGCCGCCAAGGACGCCCACGACGAGCTGGCTGGCGCCCTGGCGCAGTCGCGGCAGTTCTCCAGCGAGGACCTCGACGAGCGTCTGCGCGATCTGGAAAAACGCCTCAAGTCGGTCCGGCAGCAGCTCGACCACGCCGACAACAACAGCTACTCGCGTCTGCGCGAGGAGTTCAGCCAGGCCGACGTCGACCGCCTGATGCGCCTGTTCAACGGCCAGCTGTTCAGCCTGCCGCTGGGCGAGAAAGGCATCCAGGCCGACGGCGACGATTGGGTCAAGGCGGTCGAAGCCGTGCTCGACCGCTTCAAGGGCGACACCTTCGCCGTGCCCGGCCTGTCCATCGACCTCAGCCATATCGAGCCGCCGGCCCTGCAGGCACTGGCTGACCGCGCCGCCCTGCGTGACCAGAAGGATCGCCTGGAGCGCGAGCTGAAGCAGCTCAAGACCCAGCAGTCGGTCGCCGCCGACCGCGCCGCCAGCAAGGCCCAGGCCGAAACCCTGTACCAGGCCGTGCTGGACGCGCAGAAAGCCCTGGAAGACTTCCGCAAGAGCCAGACTCTGGCCGCCGAGGAGCCGCAGAAGCTGGAACGTCTGGCCGAACTGGAAGGCGCCCAGGACGAACTCAAGCGCGCCAGCGATGCCTTCGCCGAGCGGGTGCAGCAGCTCTCCGCCAAGCTGCAGCTCGTTGGTCGCCAACTGGCCGATCTGGAAGCCAAGGAACGCACCCTGGAGGACGCCCTGCGCCGTCGCCAGCTGCTGCCGGCCGATCTGCCGTTCGGCACACCGTTCATGGAACCGGTGGACGACTCGCTGGACAACCTGCTGCCGCTGCTCAACGACTACCAGGACACCTGGCAGGCACTGCAACGCATCGACGGCCAGATCGAGGCGCTGTACGCCCAGGTTCGCCTCAAGGGCGTGGCCAAGTTCGACAGCGAAGACGACGTCGAGCGCCGCCTGCAACTGCTGGTCAACGCCTATGCCCACCGCCAGGACGAAGCCCTCACGCTGGCCAAGGCCAGACGCGCAGCGGTCACCGATATCGCCCGTACCCTGCGCAATATCCGCAGCGACTACGACAACCTGGAACACCAGCTGGCCCTGTTCAACCGCGAGATCAACAAGCGTCAGGTCTCCAACCTGCAGAGCTTCCGCATCGTCCTCGCGCCGAACAAGGAAGCCCTGCGCCACATCGACCAGATCATCCACAGCGCCGGCCAGTACGAGGAAGGCGAGACCCTGTCGGTGTTCGACCTGTCGCAGTCGGCCGAGCAGGACGCCAGGAACGAAGAAGCCAAGGACTACCTGTCGCGCCTGGTGGCCGCCAACGGCAACCAGCTGGGCCTGAAGGACCTGTTCGAACTGGCCTTCGAGATCACCAAGGTGCATGGCCAGCCTGTGATTCACACCGACATCGATGGCGCAGCCAGCAACGGCACCACCATGACCATCAAGGCGCTGACCAACATGTACCTGCTGCTGCACCTGATGGATCGCGAGCAGGCCGGGCGCGTACGCCTGCCCTACTACCTCGACGAGGCGGCGGACATCGATGAACGCAACCAGCAGGCGCTGATCGAGACCAGCCTGCAGCTGGGCTTCGTGCCCATCCTGGCCTCGGTCAAGCCGCAGGTCTCGGCCCATGTGGCCATCGATCTGGAAGGCGGCAGCGGCCCCAACGGTATCTACATCGACGAGGCGGACTGGAAGTTCATCAAGCCCCGCGAGAATGCCAAGGCGCAGGCGCCCGAGCAGGCAGAAACGGCCGAACCGGCCTGACTCGTCGCGGCCGAAGACGCTCCCACGGCTCGGGACATGAGCGTAGGAGCGGCTTCAGCCGCGAGCTTGTATCTACCAGCCGGCTGGATGCCGCTGTTCACATCCCCCCAAGAGAAAGGGCCGCACAATGCGGCCCTTCTCGTTACTGCGCAGGGAGGATGTCGTTCTTACATCGCTCCCGGCAGCCGTCGCGCGCCCCATCCTACTCCAGGACGATCTTCGGCGCCCACTGCATCCAGGCGTCCTGCGGCTCATCGAACAACGCGAAGGTCTGCCCCGGCTGCGCCGGACCGCCCATCTCCGGATTGTTCGGCGTGGCGAAGGCGATACCGCCTTCGATCAGCGCCTCCAGCGACTCGGTACGCACCTTCACGCCCTTGAACAGCCCCGCATCCACACCGATGCCGCTGGCGTTCCAGAAGCGGCTGCCCGAACGCACCAGCGGCGCATAGCGCGGTTCGATCAGCACGTGGATCAACACCCGATCCGAGGTCGGCCCCAGCTCGAAATCCACCACCTTGCCCACCGGCACCTCACGGTAGCTGACCACCACCCCCGGCTTGATCGAACCGCGTCGTGGCGCGCTCAGCACCAGACGCAGCCCCTGCTCGCGTACCGCCTGGTTGGGCGGGCCATCCAGTGCCGTGAACTGCAGGCGCTGGGCACCGCCCTGCAACGCCGGCAGCACCTCCAGGTACTGGCCGCTGACCAGCGTGCCGAGGTTGGCGGCGCGGGTCAGACTCAGTTCGGGCTTGACCACCCAGAAGCGCGAGCCTTCGCGGGCGATCTGCCCTGCCGCCTGGGTGAGGCGCACATCGAGCATCACCGCCTGCAGGTCATCGGTCAGGGCCAGGCTTTCCACCTTGCCGACTTCCAGCCCCTTGTAGCGGATCAGGGTCCCCGGCTGCAGGCCATCGCCATCGTTCACCCGGATGCGAATCTGCGTGCCGGGCTGCAGGGCACTGTTCCGGTCCGCATGCAGCGCAAAGCGCTGCACCTGGCGCCCCGAAGCGGGGGCCTCGGGGTTCGGGGTCTCGAAGGCGATACCGCCGGCCAACAACGTCTGCAGGGATTCGCTCTTCACCTCCACCCCGGAGAGCCCGCCCTTGAGGGTGATGCCGCTGGCATTCCAGAAACGCGTCGAGGTGTTGACCAGATGCACGTAGTCCGGCTCGATATGCACGCCGAGCACCACCTGGCTATTGTCCCTGGACAGCTGATAGCTCTGTACCGAGCCCACCTTGATCTGGCGATAGAGCACCGGGCTGCCAACCTCGATGGAGCCCAGCTGATCGCTGAACAGCACCAGATGCAGCCCCGGTGCGCCGAGGTCCAGGGGCGGCGCCTTGCTCCGCGCGACGAAGCTGCGAGCGGGCGGGCTGCCCTTCTCACCCGGCCTTACCGCGATGTAGTTACCCTTGACCAGTGCCTCCAGCCCGGTGATACCCGCCAGCGAGATGGAAGGCTTGACCACCCAGAACTCGGAGCCTTCGACCAGATAGTCCTCGGCCAAGGGGTTGATGGTCAGCTCGGCAGTGGCGCTGGCGAGGTCGCGGTCGATCTTCATGGTCTTCAGGGTGCCGACCTCGATCCCCTTGTACATGACCGGCGTTCTGCCTTCCTGCAGACCATCGAAGTCGGTGAGCTTGACCACCACCTTGATGCCGGCCTGTGCGGCGTCGTAGCTCTCGTACAGGCGGAAAGGCAGCGACGGATCGGTCGGCGGACTGTCCTTGCGATGTTCCGGCGTGGCGAAGGCGATGCCACCGGCGACGATACTGGCAAGCGACTCGCTGCGCAGCTTGAAGCCGGACAGGTCGGCATCGATGCTGATGCCGCTGGCGTTCCAGAAGCGCGTGTGCTTGCGTACCAGGCTGGCGTACTCGGGCTCGATGAAGACCTTGACCTCGACGGTGCTCTCATCGTCACCCAGGGTGTAGCTCTTCACCCGGCCGACCTGAATCTGCTTGTAGAACACCGGGCTGTCACGGTTGAGCGACCCCAGCCGATCGGCCTTCAGGGTCAGGTGCAAGCCCGGCACGTCGTCGCCCATCGGCGGTTCTTGCGTCAGCGCGGTGAAGGTACGGCTCGCCTCGCCGTCACCCGGGTTGAAGGTGATGTAGTTGCCCGACACCAGCGTCTCCAGCCCGCTGATCCCGGCCAGACTGACATTGGGTTTGACCAGCCAGAAGCTCGTGCCCTTGCGCAGGTACTGCTCCAGATCCTTGTTGACCTCGAGCTGCGCCACCACGCCACGATTCTTGCCGGTCTGATCGAGACTGATCGAGACCACCTTGCCCACGGCCATGCCCTTGTACATCAACTCGGTCTTGCCGGCCTGGATGCCTTCGCCGCTGACAAAGATCAGCTCGACCTGGATGCCGGCCTCGCTGTAGGCGCGCCAGGCCAGCCAACCGCCGATCAGCAGGGCGATGAGGGGCAAGACCCAGATGGCCGACCAGTTGGAAGCAGGACGCGTCTTGGCCATAGGAAGATCAGTCATGGTTGGTTTCCGTGTTGTCCCAGATGAGGCGGGGATCGAAAGTAAGTGCAGCCAGCATGGTGAGGATCACCACACTGGCGAAGGCAGCCGCACCGGCACCGGCCTCGATACTGGCCAGGCTGCCGAAGTTGACCAGAGCCACGAGGATGGCGATGACAAAGATGTCGAGCATCGACCAGCGCCCGATCCACTCGATGAAGCGATACATCAGAATACGCTGCCGGGCCGACATCGGCTGGTGCCGTTGCACCGAATACAGCAGCAAGGCAATACCGACCAGCTTGAAGGTCGGCACCAGAATGCTGGCGATGAAGACCACGGCAGCGATCGGCAGCATGCCGTGCTGGAGCAGCTCGACCACCCCTTCCATGATCGTCGCCGGTGCGCCCTTGCCCAGGCTGTTGATCGTCATGATCGGCAGCACGTTGGCCGGGATGTACAGCAACGCCGAGGTCAGCAGCAGCGCCCAGGTCCGAACCAGGCTGTTGGGCCTGCGCGCATGCACCAAACCACCACAGCGGCTGCAGTGCTGGTGCTCGACCTCGGGCTCGATCGGATTGAGCTGGTGACACTCGTGGCAGACCAGCAGACCGGCATCAATCGCACGCATGAACGTCTTCCCCGGACAGCGCCTGCCAGATCTGCTGTGGCGACATCGTCACCTCCAGCCAGATCTGTATCAACAGGAGCGCAATGAAGCAGAACAGGCCCAGGCCCAGGCTGAGATCTGCCAGGTCCATCAGCTTGACCATCGCCACCAGGATGCCCATCAGGTAGACCTCGAGCATGCCCCACTCGCGCAGGTGGTGGTAAATCCGATACAGCAGCAGGCCATAGCTGCGTCCGAAGTCCAGGCGAATGCTCAGCAACACCAGCAACTGGCACAGCAGCTTGAGCAGCGGCACCGCCATGCTGCAAAGAAACACCACCACGGCGATCGCCTGCATGCCACTGTCGTACAGCCCGAGCACGCCGCTCCAGACCGTATCCTGAGAGGTCTGGCCCAGCAGGTTGAGCTGCATGATCGGCAGGAAATTCGCCGGGATGTACAGCAGCAACGCCGCCACCACCAGAGCCAGGCTGCGGCGCACTACCTGATGGCGGTGACTGAACAGCTCGTAGCCGCAGCGCGGGCATTGAGCGCTCTCGCCATCGGCAAGCTGTGGCTTGCGCATGAGCAGGTCGCACTCATGGCAGGCAACCAGCTCGTGCACAGGCAAGGAGGATAACGGAGCAGACATGAAGGTCCCCTGAATGCATGCGCGCATTCTAACCGAGCCATTTCGTCCGTATCCGGCAAGGTTGTAACTTTCCGCCCCTGCAGGAGTTGGCTTGCCGGCGACTACCGCATCGCCCGCAAGCGGGCTCCTACAGGACGCGGCCTGGCGAAGTTCCCGTAGGAGCCGGCTTGCCGGCGATCAGCCTCCGCCCACATGCCCGGCTCTGCCCACGCCCGACTTTCTGCCGCGCAAAGAAGAAACCCCAGACCTCGTTAGAGATCTGGGGTTTCGTATAGGAGCTTGACGATGACCTACTCTCACATGGTGAAGCACCACACTACCATCGGCGATGCGTCGTT
>NZ_SBHZ01000025.1 GCF_004521985.1 Ectopseudomonas khazarica | reverse complement strand
ACGTGGTCTTCCGCCTGGAAATCATCGACACGCTCGATGGTCCGCAACTGCAGACCACCCTGTACGAAGCGATCCGCCATGACGGCACCACCACCACGTTCGACGAAGCACTGAACCTGCTGCTCGGTGACGACGGTGCCAGCCTGGGCCTGACCTACGAAGTGGTACGCACCGATGGCGACGGCGACCAGGTCACCGCCTCGGAAACCCTGGTACTGGCTGACGAACAAGGCTCGATCCTGACCTTCGACGACGACGGCCCGACCGTGACTCCGCCCGAATGCGCCGAAGTCGAGGAGGTCAACGGCTATGTCACGCAAGGCGTCATCGAAGCCGACTACGGCAGTGATGGCGGTGGCTTCGACCTCTCCGCCAATGGCGGGCCGACCGCGGATGGCCTGTTCTATACCGTGGTCAAGCTGAACGGCGTGACGACGCTGACCGCAACGGTGGGTGACGCCAGCGGTGAGACGTTCTTCATCCTCACCGTGTATGACGACCCCGATGCGCTCGGCAACGGGAACAACTACCAGCTGGAGATCGTCAATTCGCGTCCGGTCACCACCGCCGACTTCAACCTGACGGGTATCTCTGCGGGGCAGCCGCAGCCGTCCTTCTACGTGGAAAGTGGCGAGGGCCTTGCGGTCACCCTGACGGGTAACGGCCTGGTCAATCCGTCCACACAGGGGGTCGGTGTCGGTGGCAACAACCTCATCGACGTCGGCGAAGAGCTGCACATGACCTTCAGCACCACCGTCTACTCGGCGGAGGTGGATGTGCAGAAGCTGTCCTCCGGTGACGAGCTGTTCTGGCAGGCCTATGACAGCAACGACGTCCTGGTGGCGGCGGGTACCTACACCGGCCAGGGCTCCGAGAGCTCGCTGTTCAGCTTCAACCTGGCCGATTCCGACTTCACCACCGGTTCGGCAGCGTCGCTGTTGAATGGCTTCATCAAGCTGACCTTCGGCTCCAATGACGGTGACTATCGGATTCAGGAAATCACCCTGGAGCAGACATTCCTGCCTCCAGACCTCGACCTGTCCTTCCAGATCGATGTCGTCGACGGCGACAACGATACGGTGAGCACGCAGCTCGACGTCTGCTTCGTCGATGACACGCCGACTGGCGGCTACGCGTTCGACCTGGTCGACGAGGAAGGGCTGTCCGGCGGCATCATCGGTGGCGTCGAGGACGATGCCGGGGCTGCCACCACGGTGACCGGCAGTCTGGGCTACGACTACGGTGGCGATGGCTTCGGCAGCTTCACCTGGCTGACGGACGACCTGCCGAGCATCACCTCGGGTGGTCAGACGGTCGAGTACGTGGTCAGTGGCAACGGCCAGGTGCTGACCGCGCAGATCGAAGGCAGCGGACAGCCGGTGTTCACCGTGACGCTCACCAATCCGGCAACGGGTGGCTTCCAGTTCCAGCTGTTCGAGCCTCTGGACCATCCGGCCCCAGGCTCCGGGAGCGTGGAGAACAACCTGAACTTCGAGTTCGACTACCAGATGGTCGACGGCAATGGTTCACCGGCCGAGGGTGTGCTGGAAATCTCCGTGGATGACGACTCTCCACTGGCCCAGAACCTCAGCCAGAGCCGCGAGGCGTCCGGCGACGTCAACACCAACCTGCTGGTGGTGCTGGACGTTTCCGGCAGCATGAACAGCTCGGCTGACTTCGGCGGTCTGTCGCGCCTGGAGGCTGCCAAGCTGGCGGTGCTCGAACTGCTGGAGCAGTACGAGGCGATGGGTGACGTGAAGGTGAGGTTGGTGACATTCGCCAGCGGCGCGGCTGCCTACGGCACCACCTGGATGACGGTGGATGCGGCCAAGGCGGCGGTGATCGGCTTCCCGGAATCCTCCAACAGTGCGACGACCAACTACGATGCCGCGTTGGACACGGCGATGAGTGCCTGGCAGTCGGCTGGCAAGCTGACGCTCACCGACAACCCGGGCGAGCCGCTGCAGAACGTCTCGTACTTCCTGTCGGACGGGGTGCCGAACCAGCCGGATGGCAGCGCGGGTATCAACCCCGCCGAGGAGGCCGAATGGATCGACTTCCTCAATGCCCAGCAGATCCAGTCCTACGCCCTGGGCATGGGACCGGCGGCAGAGGTCAATGACAACCCGCCCGGCAACTACAGCAACAACGATCAGCTCGATCCGATTGCCTACGATGGCACTTCAGGGAGCAACACCAACGCCATCGCGGTGAACGACTTCGCCGATCTGGAAGATGTTCTGGTCCAGACCGCGCAAGCGACACCGATCAGCGGCAATCTGACCGACGGCGTCAATGGCTTCGGTGCCGATGGCGGGCGGGTCAAGTCGGTGGTGGTCAATGGCGTGACCTACACCTTCAATGTCGGTGTCAACCCGACCATCACCGGTTCGGACGGCAGCGTGGTCAATGGCATGACCCTGAATCTGGTCCTGGCCGCCGGGGCGATGCTCTCGGTGAACATGGCGACGGGCGAGTACAGCTATGTGTCTGCCGCCAACGTGGGTAGCGGCACCACCCAGCAGGTCGGCTTCATCCTGATCGACAACGATGGCGACCAGAGCGGCCTGGCGAACCTGACCATCACGGTCGATCCGGCGGACGGCCCGATGGTGGCGCGCGATGACTATGTGATCGCACGCAGCAGCAGCTTCGACATCCCGGACTGGGCCCTGCTGGCCAATGACGGTGGGCCCAACAGCTCGATCCAGGCGATCACCAGCATCGTCTCGACTGCAGGCCTGACGGCAGTCCACGGCAGTTCCTCGGTCGCGGTGTCGTCGGCCAGCGATGGTGAGTCCTTCGTCTACCAGAGCCAGGCCGGAGGCCAGACTGCACAGGCCAAGGTGACGATCCTCGATGTCGACACCAGCGGTTCGCTGGACGGTGATTTCCTCGACGAGATACTCATCGATGGCGACAGCGGCAGGACTCTCAACGGCTACAGCGGTGACGACATCCTGATCGGCAATGGCGGCAATGACACGCTCAATGGCGGTGACGGTAACGACATCCTGGTAGGCGGTACGGGCAGCGACACGCTCAACGGTGGCGATGGCAATGACACGGCCAGCTATATCGATGCCACCAGTGGGGTGAACATCACACTGAGCAACTTCGGCAACGCCAATGGCGGTAGCGTGAGTGGCTGGGCCTCGGGTGATCAGTTGAGCAGTATCGAGAACCTGATCGGTTCGAACTTCAACGACACTCTCGTTGGCGGCAACCAGGACAACGTGCTCGGCGGCCTGTTGGGCAACGACACGCTGTACGGTGGCGGCGGTAACGATGTGCTGATCGGCGGTCGCGGCAACGACACCATGAGCGGTGGGTCGTTGGTCAACAGCAGTGGCCAGGACTCCTTCGTCTGGCTCAACGGCGACACGGGTATCGATACGGTGCTCAACTTCGTGCGCAACTTCAACGCGGGGGGCGACGGTGATCGCCTGGATCTCTCCGACCTGCTGGTCGGAGAGAGTGGCTCCGCCGGCGATATCGGCAACCTGCTCGACTACCTGCAGATCACCTCCAGTGAGCTGCCCGGCCAGGGGACTTCGGCCTGGGATACGACGATCAAGATCAGTGCCATGGGCACGGGCGACTTCAGCAGCCCGGATCAGACCATCGTGTTGCAGGACGTCAACCTGCTGGGTGACAGCGGCGTGGGTGGATACGGTGCCGGGGGGGATACCGGTAGCGTGATCCTGGCCATGCTCAATGACGGTACTTTAAATGTAGATACGGTCTGACCTTCACTTATATGATCGACCCGCTACCTTTTCAGGTAGCGGGTTTTTTTTGGCCGGGAGAGAGCAGGCATGGTCTATGTACAGCGTGACGCCGCCGGGCGTTTGCTGCGAGTCGAATACGAACCCTTCGAGGGCATGACGGAAAACCTGGCAGTCGAAAGCGAGGAACTGCACAACTGGCTGGCCGCCAAGGAGGAGGTCAAGGCCCGCCTGGATAGCCTGAAACAATCCGACCTGGAGCTGGTGCGGGTACTCGAGGACGTCGTCAGCGTGCTGGTGGAGCGCGGCGTCATTCGCTACACGGACCTGCCTGAAGCGGCGCGCCAGAAGCTCGACCAGCGTGCCATCGCCCGTGCCGAGATCGAAGGTCTCAGCGGCCTGCTCGGCGACGACGAGCACCATCTGGTCTGATTCCCGGCCCCGCAGCGCACGAGGGCCATGCCGCTGCGTCTGACCGGGGCGCCGGTCTCTAGCGATCGCTCCAGGGGGTGGGCGCACCGATCAGTCGGCCCATGGCCCCGTGGATGCCAAGTTCCGCCAGCACCGCGAGCTCTCCCTGCGTTTCCACCATCTCGGCGATCAATGGCAGGTCGATGCTGTTGGTCGCGCGATAGATGGCTTCGATGAACAGCCGCTTGTCGCTTTCCTGATCGATGGCCCGGATGTAGGTGCCGTCGATCTTCAGGTAGGCCAGGCCCAGGTGCGTCAGGTTGCCGATCAGGCTGAAACGACCACCGAAGTGCTGCAGCCCCAGGTTGAAGCCAAGCCCCCGAATGCTCTGGCTCAGGGCCTCCAGCTCGGCAGGCGGCGGCAGATAGTGTTCGTCGATCTCCAGCGTCATCAGGTGCGCCAGCTCGGCATGACGGGCGAGGACTTCCAGCAGGCGGGCCTTGTCCGTGGCGTTGCGCAACGTGGCCGCAGACAGGCTCAGGGCCAGCGGCCTGGGATGTCGCGCCAGGTGCTGCAGGCTGTGTTCGAGCATCGCCAGGTCGAAGCGCGCTGACCAGCCCAGGCGCTCGATCCAGGGCAGGAAGCGGCCGGCAGTGATCGCCTCGCCCTGCGCATCGAGCAGACGCGCCAGTACCTTGTACTGCATCACCGTGCCGCCGTGGCATTCGGCTACCGGCTGGAAATACAGCTGCAGCTTGCCCTGGTTCAGCGCGTCGTCGATCCAGCCGCGCCAGTCGTGCAGGCCCTGGTTGCTCTGCGCCGTGAAGTCGTCCAGGCGTGCCCAGCATCTGTCCGTGTGGCTCTGCGCCTGGGCCAGGGCCTGATCGGCGCGGCCGAGGACCGCAGTGGCCTGCTCGCCGGGGCGAAAGGCGGCGATGCCCAGGTGCGCGACTGGCTCGCAGTCACTGGCACCGGTCTGCTTCAGGCTGTGCAGCGCGTCGCTGATCTCGTTCGCCAGGTGGTCCGCATCGTCGCCGCTCAGGCCCGGGGCGAGCAGGGTGAATTCGCCGCCACGGTTGCGCGACGCCAGCCACTTGCTGCGCCCCGGGGCGCTCAACAGGTTGCGCAGTTGTTCGCCCAGCGCCTCGATCAGGGCGTCGGTGCGTTGTCCGCCCAGGCGCTGGTTGAGGCCGGCGAGATCGTTGACGCGCAGCAGCAGCAGGTAGCCCTCGGCATTCTGTTCGCTCTGCACCAGCTGATTGTTCAGGCGGATATCGAACTGGCGGCGGTTGGCCAGTCCGGTGAGGCTGTCCTGGTAGGCCTCGGCGCGCAGCTTCTCGCTGCGTGCGGCTTCCTCGGCGAACAGCGTCTTCAGCTTGTCGACCATCTGGTTCATCGCCAGTACCACGCGCTTGAGCTCCGGCGTGCGTGGTACCCGCGGCAGGGTGAGGAACTCCCGACGGGTGATGGCCTGTGCCTGACGCACCATGTTGTCCAGCGGACGCAGCTGCGTGCGCAGCAGCCAGCCGCCGAGGATGGCACTGACCAGGCCGCAGAGCAGCAGCCAGAGCAGGCTGCCGATGGCACTGTCCCAGAGCCTGGCCAGGGCGAACTGCGGATGACTGAGCACCTCGACCCGCGCGGCCTGCTCCCAGCCGCGCATGATCAGCGCATCGCCACCCTCGGGTTGCAGGTTCACCAGATCGATGAACCAGCCCGGAACGTTCTCCGGCCGGGCGTCGTTGCTGCGTTCGACCACCACCTTGCCGTCGGCGATGTCGACCACGCGGATGCTGGCGAAATAACCGCTGTCGAAGATCGAACTGACCATCAGTTCGAGCATCGCCGGGTCGTCGACATGCGGTGCCATCGACAGCCCCAGGGCGGTGGCGGCGTCCTGGGCGTGCGAGCGCAGCTGGCTGAGCAGTTGCTCGCGCGAGGTCTCGACGCTGGCCACGAAGCTGCCGGTGAAGGCCACCACGAGGAACAGGCAGATGGCCAGGAACAGTTGCTTGAGTAGAGACATGTCTTTCCTCCTAGCCTTCGCCCACGGCGAAGCCCTCGGCACGCATTTTTTTCAGGACGTCCTGCCAGCGCGAGAGCTTCTTCGAGTCGCTCTTGCGGGCGTTCGAACCCGGCAGGTAGAGCCCTTCGGCGTTGAAGGCGTACACCGGGAGCAGGTCCTTGCGCTGAGACGCGGGACGGATATCGTTGATCAGGTTGTCGAGCACCAGCGGCTCGGCCGTCGGGCTGGCGTAGTAGGTCAGCACCATGTGCGCCTGGTTGTAGTTCAGGGCCTTGACGTAGGTGATGCGCAGCTTCTCGCTGGGAATGCCGAGTCGGCGCAGGGTGAAGT
The DNA here is from genome assembly GCF_004521985.1 of Ectopseudomonas khazarica. Taxonomy (GTDB): domain Bacteria; phylum Pseudomonadota; class Gammaproteobacteria; order Pseudomonadales; family Pseudomonadaceae; genus Aquipseudomonas; species Aquipseudomonas khazarica. The sequence goes on along the minus strand of NZ_SBHZ01000025.1, from coordinate 54,558 downwards.
ACTTGGCCAGGGAGTAGTCCTCGCAGTCTCCGGCACCCTTGACCAGCGCCTCGACCGGCGTGGCCCAGTAGTCGTTCTCGCGCCACAGCTTGATGTCGTCGACGAAGCGGAACTTGCGGTTGAAGAAGCGATTGACCTCGTTGAGCTTGTCGGCCTCGGTCAGCGCCGCGCTGCTCTTGAGCAACGCCTCCCAGTCGAGAATGCGTTCGCGCGCCGGTCCGAGGTTGCCGTAGCGGCTCTCGGCATTCTTGAGAATCAGCGCGAAATCCCAGTCCGCCAGCGACAGGCCGGCCAGCAACCCGCCGCCGATCGAGAGGATCAGCAGCCGCCACCGCCATCCCTGAACGCGTAGCCGTCGCATGGGGTCGGGTCTCTGGGTCTGATCGAGGAAGTCTAGGCGATGGGCTGGCAATCTGCCGGCCGCAAGACGCCGTCAGCGGGTGCGCAGGGTTTTCTGCTTGAGGATGTACAGGCTGACCAGTACGGCGCTGGTCAGCATGAAGGCGCGCGCCCAGGGCAGCGGCACCAGGTAGCAGGAGAGGGCGATGCTCGCCCACATCAGCAGCAGGGCATAGACCTTGCCCTTGAGCGGGATGCCCTGGCCTTCGAGGTAATCGCGAATCCAGGGCCCGAGGTGCCGATGGGTGACCAGCCAGATGTAGAAGCGTCGCGAGCTGCGCACGAAGCAGGCCGCGGCCAGGAGCAGGAACGGGGTGGTGGGCAGCACCGGCAGGAAGATGCCAATGACGCCCAGGGCCACGCTCAGCCAGCCGATGCCCAGCAACAGGTAACGGACGCTGCGATGGCGACTGGGCTGGATATCACGTGGCATGGGCGGAAACAGCCGGGTTGACCCCGGCCGTGGCCAATCAGTGGCGGGGCTTGAGCAGCGCCGGCTTTTCTTCCGGTGCCTGGCACAGCAGGAACAGGGCGGTGAGCAATTCCGGGATCTGGTCGATCATGCTGTCGACCAGGTCGCGGTCACGGGCGATCTCGGCGAATTCCTGCTGCTCGTCGAACAGTCCGGAGCCGACCATGATCGGCAGCAGCAGCTCGCTGACTTCGTCTTCGGCGTCCTCGAACCATACGGCTTCGCGCAGGAACACACCTTCCATGAAACCGATGCACCAGCCGCGCAGGTCGGAGTCGTCCGGCTCGTCGCCCAGGTCCAGGTCGCAAGGCAGCTCGGGTTCTTCCTCGCCAGCCAGCTGACGGGCGATATGCGCCTTGAGGTGAACCAGGGTGCTTTCGATCTCTTCGCGCTCGGCGTCGCTGCGGTAGTGCGGCGGCTCGGCGAACAGGGCGTCGATCCACTCGCGCTCGGGCACCTGGTCCGGGCAGATCGACAGGGCGGTGAGGTAGCCATGGGCGGCCACGTAGTCCAGCGCTTCTTCGTGCAGCTCGTCGGCATCGAGGAAGGCTTGCAGGCGGGACAGTTGCTCAGCGAAGGACATCGTGGGGCTACCTTGAAGGATTAAACGAGGCTGGATTCTAGTCTACACGGGGCCTTGCGGCCATAGCGGCAAGTCCGAGGGGGCAGAAAAAGAACGGCTTCGGACGGGGTGAGGAACCGTCACCGGCAAGAGTGCGGCATAATAGCCGGCTTCATTCGGAGGCCTTCATGCTCGACCACGCCCAGCGCATTCTCAAAGACGTTTTCGGCTACGACGCCTTTCGCGGCAATCAATCCGCGATCATCGAGCGCGTGGCCGGTGGCGGCGATGCCCTGGTGCTGATGCCCACGGGCGGCGGCAAGTCGCTGTGCTATCAGGTTCCCGCGCTGATGCGCGACGGCCTGGCCGTGGTGGTATCACCGTTGATCGCGCTGATGGACGACCAGGTCGCGACGCTGGATGAGCTGGGTGTGGCGGCCGTGGCGCTGAACTCCACGCTGAGCCCCGATGAGCAGCGCGAAATCGCCGATCGCATTCGCCGTGGCCAGATCAAGATGCTCTACCTGGCTCCGGAACGCCTGGTGCAGGCGCGGATGCTGAATTTCCTGCAGGGCCTCGACATCGCCCTGTTCGCCATCGACGAGGCGCACTGCGTGTCGCAGTGGGGGCATGATTTCCGCCCGGAGTACCTGCAGCTCGGCCAGCTCGCCGAACTGTTCCCGGCGGTGCCGCGCATCGCCCTGACCGCCACGGCGGACAAGCGTACCCGCGAGGAGATCGTCCAGCGCCTGCACCTGGAGCATGCCGAGCGCTTTCTCTCCAGCTTCGACCGGCCCAACATCTTCTATCGCATCCAGCCCAAGGATCAGCCACGCAAGCAGTTGCTGGGCTTTCTGGCGGCGCGCAAGGGCGATGCCGGCATCGTCTACTGCCTGTCGCGCAAGAAGGTCGAGGAGGTCGCCGATTTCCTCAGCAGTCAGGGCTTCCCGGCGCTGCCTTATCACGCGGGCTTGCCCAACGAGCTGCGGGCCTACCACCAGAAGCGCTTCCTCAATGAAGAAGGCCTGATCATGGTGGCCACCATCGCCTTCGGCATGGGCATCGACAAACCCAACGTGCGTTTCGTCTGCCACCTGGATCTGCCCAAGTCGCTGGAGGCCTATTACCAGGAAACCGGTCGTGCCGGGCGTGACGGCCTGCCTGCCGATGCCTGGATGGCCTACGGTCTGCAGGATGTGATCTTCCTCAAGCAGATGCTCAACAACTCCGAGGGCGACGAGCGCCACAAGCGCATCGAGCAGCACAAGCTCGACGCCATGCTGGCCCTCTGCGAGGAAACCCGCTGCCGGCGCCAGGCGCTGCTGGCCTATTTCGACGAGGTGCTGGAACAGCCCTGCGGGCATTGCGACAACTGCATCGACGGCGTCGAAACCTGGGACGCCACCGAGCCGGCGCGGCAGGCGCTGTCGGCCGTCTATCGCAGCGGCCAGCGCTACGGCGTCGGCCACCTGGTGGACATCCTGCTGGGGCGTGACAACGAGAAGATCCGCGCTTCCGGTCATCAGCACCTGGCGGTGTTCGGCGTGGGCAAGGGCTTCTCCGAGGTCGAGTGGCGCACCCTGTTCCGCCAGCTGGTCGCGCGTGGCCTGGCCGATGTCGACCTCGAGGGCTTCGGTGGTCTGCGCCTGGACGAGAGCTGCCGGCCGCTGCTGCGAGGCGAGGTTACCCTGCAACTGCGTCGCGAACCCAAGCCGGCGCAGGCGGTCAAGGCCTCCAGCAGTGCGGCCAGCCAGCTGGTGCAGGGGCACGAGCGGGAGATGTGGGAGGCCCTGCGCAGCCTGCGCCGCAAGCTGGCCGAGGAGCACAGCGTGCCGCCCTATGTGATCTTCCCCGACGCCACTCTGCTGGAGATGCTGCGCAGCCAGCCGGGTTCGCTGAGCGAGATGGCCGAAGTCAGCGGCGTGGGCGCGCGCAAGCTGGAGCGTTATGGTCAGGCCTTCCTCGAAGTGCTGGCTGGCAACGCCCAGGACGAGGCACCGGCGCCGGTCGCGGACCTGCGTCACGAGCTGGTCAGCCTGGCACGCGCCGGCATGACCCCGGCGCAGATCGCCGGCCAGCTCAATTGCAGCGAGAAGAATGTCTACAGCCTGCTCGCCGAAGCCATCGCGCAGCAGCAACTGAGTCTGGAGCAGGCGCTGGACCTGCCGGAAGAGCTGCTGGGCGAGATCCAGGAGAGTTTCCTCGACGGTGAGGGCGAATTGCCGGCGGTCAGTGAGATCGCGCCGCTGTTCGCCGGGCGGGTCGACGAGGCGGTGCTGTACTGCGTGCGCGCGGCCCTGCAGGCCGAGTTCGAACTCTAGCGCTTGGCTGTTTCTGGCGGCATCACGATGACGCGGCTAAGGTGTGGAGCAGGCCGCCTGACGACGAGGTAGCAGTGCCCAACTTTCACGCCTGGCTCGATGAAGTCCGCCCGAGCCCCTACGCAGACCAGCTGAGCCTGGGGTTTCGTGGTCTGCGCTTCGCGCGCGCGCTGGAGCGTGAATACCGCGCCCACCTGCTCGACGACAGCTTCGAACTCAAGCGTTTCGCGCTGAGTGTCGCCATGGTCATCTGGCTGGCACTGGCGGTGCTGGACCTGCTGGTGGTGCCCGCGTCGCACCTCGCCTGGGTGCTCGGCGTGAGGTTCGTGGTGCTGGTCATCCTGCTGGTCTGTGCCGCGCTGATCCTGCAGCGTCGCCACACCCATCTGCTGCTGCCGTTGAGCATGGCGTGCATCCTCACCCTGGGCGTGGGGGCCGCGCTGATCGTCGGTATCGTTCATCAGGTCGATCCCGGCTATCCCTACGAGGGACTGCTGCTGGTGAGCATGGCTGCCTATTTCTTGGTGGGATTGCGCCTGAGCGAGGCGCTCGCCTGTTCGCTGGTCGTGCTGACAGCCTACGTGGTGGCGGAACTGCTCGCCGGCTTGCCGGCGGCGAGGCTGATCAACAATGTGCTGTTCCTCGCGTTCGGCAATCTCACCGGCGCCGTCGGTTGCTACCTGCTGGAATACAAATCGCGCGAGCACTTTCTGGTCAGTCGCCTGATGCGTCTGCTCGCCTATCACGACAGCCTGACCGGCCTGCATAACCGGCGCAGCTTCAACCGCCAGTTCGAGCGCCTGTGGCGCCAGGCGCAACGTGACGGCAAGCCGCTGGCTCTGCTGCTGTGCGACATCGACCATTTCAAGGCCTACAACGACTGCTACGGCCACCAGGCCGGCGATGCGGCCCTGCAACGCGTGGGCATGCTCATCGAGCAGGCGGCACGGCGCCCGCTGGACATGGGCGTGCGCCTGGGTGGCGAGGAGTTCGCCTTGCTGCTGTTCGACATCGCTGCCGACGAGGCCCGGCAGCGTGCCGAGGCCCTGCGCCAGTCGCTGGAAGCGGCGGCCATCGCCCATCGCGGCTCCGACAGCGCCGAGGTGCTGACCATGTCCATCGGCGTCGCGTGCCTGACTCCGGGCGTCCAGGCCGAACTGGAGCAACTCTACGAGCAGGCGGACCGTGCGCTCTACGAGGCCAAGGCGTTCGGGCGCAATCAGGTCGCAGCCTGAGGCGGCGACCGTCTTATTCTGCAACGGAGCGGCGAAATCCGTGCTTGCTCTGCGCCTCGGGTTATGGCTAGCTGGCTAATAATTAGTTTTTTACCTTTGTATGAGTTCGCTTGCCCATGTCTTACCCCGATCAACATCGCTTTGCCATGCAAGTCGCCCAACTGTCACGCGCGTGGCGCTCGGAACTGGACCGCCGCCTGGTCGGCCTGGGACTGTCCCAGGCCCGCTGGCTGGTGCTGCTGCACCTGGCCCGCTTCACTGAGATGCCCACCCAGCGCGAGCTCGCGCAGAGCGTGGGCGTGGAGGGGCCAACCCTGGCGCGCCTGCTCGACAGCCTGGAAAGTCAGGAACTGGTGACCCGCGTGGCGGTACCCGAGGACCGCCGCGCCAAGAAGATCGCGCTGCAACCCAAGGCGCAGCCGCTGATCGAGAAGATCGAAGCGATTTCCACCCAACTGCGCCATGAGGTCTTCGCCGGTATCGACGAAGACGACCTGCGGCGCTGCCAGCAGGTCCACGCGCGGGTGCTGGCCAACCTGGTGAAATGAGACCTGGTTGGCATTTTCATGCCCGCTCGGTCAAGCGCTTTTTGTGCCTTACTTTTGACTGAAGTTGGTTGATGGCACTGTGCTTTCGTCGGCAAACTGACGCCCAATCCGCTACTTTGTGAATTAGTAGCCATAATGCAATTCAGGACGGTCTGGACAGGGACTCTGTTGATCGTCCTTTGCGTTTTTCGAGGGCGCCAGCCTCCCGGCCAAGGGAAGCCCGGACAGGAAGTCGAGGAGGCGGCGTTCGAGCCTGGATAACCCTGGAGGTCACATGGCTCGGGTGCGTCAGTTGATGTTGGGTTTGGCGTCGGGTTCCGCTCTCTATTCGGGAATGGCACCGGCGCTTGGGTTGGGTGATATCACGCTGCATTCGGCGTTGAATCAGCCGTTGGAGGCCGAGATCGAGTTGCTCGAGGTCGGCGACCTGGGTGCGCAGGACGTACGCGTCGGCCTGGCGCCTGCCGAGGTATTCAGTCGCTCGGGTGTCGAGCGCCTGTACTTTCTCAACGACCTGCGCTTCACACCGCTGTTGCGCGGTTCGCGCAGCGTGATCCGGGTGGTGTCCAGTCGCCCGGTCCGTGAACCCTATCTGAACTTCATCGTCGAGGTGGCACGGCCCAACGGCCAGTTGCTGCGTGAATACACCGTGCTGCTCGACCCGCCGGGTTCCTCCGCCTATTCCTCGGTGGCAGCCTCCACTGCGGCGCCCGTTGCCCAGGCGCCTCGCCAGGCCGCACCGGCATCGTCGATACGTAGCGTGACGCCGCCGGCTGCCGTGGCGGGGCATCGTCATCAGGTGGTGCGCGGCGACAGCCTGTGGTCGATCGCGGCGCGTCTGCGCGAGGAGGGCAGCGGGCTGTCTCAGCAGGCGCTGATGGAAGGCATTCTTGCCCTCAATCCGGGAGCCTTCATCGGCGGCGACCCAGGCCTGCTGCAGGCCGGTGCCGATTTGCTGCTGCCCGATGCCGCGCGCGCCGCTGCGGCCAGCGCGCCGACCGCGCCCGTGGCGGAGCAAGCACCGGAGCCCGTTGCCGAGAGCAGCCTCAGTGCCGAGGGGCCGGTGAGTGCGCCGCTGACCGCGCTGGAGCCGACGCCGGAGCAGGCGGACAGCCTGCAACTGCTGGCCGAGAAACAGCGCCAGGTCGATCTGGAACTGGCCAGCCAGGCCGCCGAGAACCTGCAACTGCAGCAGGGCCTGGCCGAGTTGCAGCTGCAGGTTCAGCAACTGCAGGACCAGCTGGCGGCGAAAGACGCGCAACTGGCCGAGCTCGCCGCCGAGCGCACGCCGCAAGCGCCTGTCGTGCAACCCGCAGCCGAGGTGCCGGCCGAGCCGCAGGCACCGGCGACGGAAACCGGTGGCTGGTTCTCCACGCTGCTCGCCGGTGGCGCAGGTCTGTTGCTGCTGCTCGGTGCGCTGTTCTGGGCCGCACGGCGTCGCGAGAAGGCCTCGCCGGTGGTGCAGGTTGCCGCCAAGGCGCAGCCTGTGACTCGCCCCAGGGTCGTCGAGGCGGTGCCTGTCGCCGCCGTGGCGCCGGCCGCCAGGGTAACGCCGGCCCCGCTCGTGCAGCGCCCGCAGGCACCGACCGATCCGCTGGAGGCGGCCAACGTCTACATCGCCTATGGCCGCCTCAGCGAGGCGCGCGGCGAGTTGAACAAGGCGCTGTTGCAGGAGCCGCAACGCAGCGACCTGCGCTTCCGCCTGCTGGAAGTCCTGGCGCAGCAGGGCGATGGCCAGGCCTTCGCCCGCGAAGAAGCGGTTCTGCGCGCCGAGGGCTTCGACGAGGCGCGTCTGGACGCCCTGCAAGCCAGGCATCCCAACCTGCGGACGGCGCAGCCCGAGCCGAGCGAGCCTGTCGTTCAGACAGCGGCGCCAGCACCGGACGAGCCGCTCACCGAGCCCGACTTTCAGCTCAACCTCGATGATCTGTCCCTGGATGCCGACTGGGACCTGGTCAGCCCGTTCTCGACCACCGTCCAGGCCAAGCCCAAGGCGGCCGCCGAGCCTGAGCTCGACGCGTCGTTCTCCAGCAACCTGCAGGAGCTGCCGGAGGTCTTCGAGCTGCCGCACGAGGATGAGCAACTGAGCGCGTTTGGCGAGATGGAGATGGTCCTGCTCGACGACGAGGAACAGCTGGACGACAACTTCCTCGATGCGTTCGCCGGCGATGCCGATGCCACCGCCGCGCTGCAGGGGGATTTCGACCACCTGGCCGGCAACCCCGCGCACATGGCCAAGCTCAATCAGGCCCTGGCGTACATCAAGCAGGGCGATGTCGCCACCGCGTGTGACATCCTCAACGAGGTGATCGATCAGGGCGATGACGAGCAGAAGCGGGCCGCTCGCCAGTTGCTGGCGGAAATCGCCTGAGCCCGTTCACCGTGCTGGCCGACCAGGCCGCGCTCATGCGCGGCCTGGTCGTTGCTGGCCTCAGAAACTCTTGCCGAGGTTGAGGTACAGCGCTTTCTCGCGCTCGTCGTTGAAGCCGTAGCTGAAGTTCAGCGGCCCCAGGGGCGTGTCCAGGCCGAGGAAGACACTGGCGGCGTTGATGTAGCCGCTGTCGAAGGCATTGTCGTTGTTCCAGGCGCGGCCCCGTTCCAGCGAGAAACCCAGGTAGAGCGGCAGGTCCAGTGGCAGCAGCGAACTCTGCGTCAGGCGACGGTAGTAGATCATGCGCGCCAGGGCCATGTTCTGCCCGCTCAGGGAGTCCTGGCGAAAGCCGGAGAGTTCCTGGGCACCACCGAGGATGAAGCCGGATGTCACCACCTCGGCTTCGTCCAGCGTGCGTCCGTAGCGACCCCCCAGGAGCCAGGTGTTGGGGCCATGGGTCAGCGCCTTGTTCAGCTCCAGCTGCCACTGCCTGTACTCGTCGTCCGAGCCCAGGCCCTTGTCGTACTGGCGCAACAGCAGGCCGATGTCTTCGCCCTTGATCGGGAAGTCGAGGTTGTCCAGGGTGTCGAAGGAGTACTTCAGTTCGTAGTAGCCCTCGCTGAAGCTGAAACTGGGCAGGTCACGCTCGCCCACGCGCACGTCGGCCTCGCCCCAGGCCTGGCCGATGCCGAAGCGGATCTCGCCGTTGTTGGCGATCTGTCGGCCGAGATTGAGGCCGTAGCCATAGCGCTCCAGGCGGTATTCGGCGATGGGGTCGTTATCCAGTATCGCCTCGACGTTCTGCGCCTCGCCGAACAGGTAGGGAGCGACGAAGTAGCGTGAGCCGGCGTCGAGCGGCTGGTAGAACTCGCTGTACAGCTCCTGGCGGTCACCCAGCTGCAGGCGGGTGAGCCATTCGGCGCCGAGGGTGTTGATGCCGTTGACACGGTAGCTGGCACCGATGTTGAAGGCGCTGTCGCCGCGCATGTCATCGGACAGGTTCAGCCCCAGGCGCAGGTAGTCGGTGCCGGTACGCCTGCCACGGGCATCGATCACCAGGGCGCTGCCGCGCTGGTCCAGCGCCTCCACGCGGTACTGCACGCGCTCGAAGTAGTCCAGGCCGTACAGCGTCCCCATGTCCTTCTGCAGACGCTCCACGTCGAGGGGTTCGCCCAGGGGCTGACGGATGTGGCTGCGGATGACCTCGTCGCCGACCTTGGAATCGTTCTCCACGTGGATTTCACGGATCACCGGGTTGCGCTGCTCGAGCGAGCGCGCCATGGCCAGTGCCGGGCTGCCGGCGCTGCTGGTGCGCAGGCGGGCGAGGCTTTCGGCCTTGATCTGCGTGGCGCGATAGCCGGCGAGGATCATCTGCTCGCCGCGATTGAAATCGGCGACCCCGAAGCCGGCCAGCGCCGGCTGGATCAGCACGTCGTCATCGACCAGGGTGGCCAGCTGTTCTTCGGAGTTCCTGCGCATCATCAGGTTGATCGACTGGTTCATCACATCGACCACGGTATGCAGTTCGTCGGCCGGCTTCAGCGGCATGCCGAGGTCGACCACGATGACATGGTCCACCCCCATCTGCCGCGCCACGTCGATCGGTACGTTGTTGAGCATGCCGCCATCGACCAGCAGGCGGCCGTCGACTTCCGTCGGCGCGAACACGGCAGGAATCGACATACTGGCGCGCATGACCTGCGGCAGGTGGCCGCTGCGCATGACCACCTGCTCGCCGCTGACCACGTCGGTGGCCACGGCCCGGTAGGGAATCGGCAGTTTGTCGAAGTCGCGGGTGGCGCTGCGGTGCACCAGCAGGCTTTCCAGCAGCAGCGCCAGGTTCTGCCCCTGGATCACGCCCAGCGGCAGGCCGAGGCTGCCGTCGTCGCGGAAGCTGAGCTTCTGCTTGATCAGGAAGTCGCGGTCATCCTGCTTGCGGCGAAAGGGGATGTCCTCGCGTGGCGGCGAATCGGACAGCGCCTGCTGCCAATCCAGCTCCAGGGCCAGGCGTTCCAGCTCCTCCACCGAATAGCCGGCGGCGTACAGCCCGCCAACGACGGCGCCCATGCTGGTGCCGGCGATGGCGTCGATGCGGATGCCTTGCTCCTCGAGCGCCTTGAGCACGCCGATGTGCGCCAGACCTCGAGCCGCGCCACCGGAGAGCACCAGGCCGACGCGTTCGGCAGCGTGGCTGGGCAGGCCGTGAAGGGCGAGAAGACAGAACAGCGAGCAGAGCAGGCGGCGCATGACAGATACCGGGTGAGACGTATTCGAGGGCCGCTATTATAGGCACCGTCCGTCCAGTCCCAGAGCCTCTCCATGTCCGATAACAAGCCAGAAGTCATCATCACCTACTGCACCCAGTGCCAATGGCTGCTGCGCGCCGCCTGGCTGGCCCAGGAGCTGCTCAGCACCTTCTCCGACGAGCTGGGACGAGTCAGCCTGGAGCCGGGCACGGGAGGGGTGTTCCGCATCCTGTGCGATGGCCAGCAGGTCTGGGAGCGCAAGGCCGACGGCGGTTTTCCCGAAGCCAAGGAGCTCAAGCGGCGGGTGCGCGACCTGATCGACCCGGCGCGTGACCTGGGCCACAACGACCGTCCCTGAGAGCCGTGTATCAGGAGTTTTACCCCCTCTTTACACAGGGCTTACCCCGCTGCCACGGCGTCGCGCGAATAATTTGCCTCGGGCCGATCAGGCCGTCACGTGAAGAGGTGAAACATGTCGCTGCAACGTTCAATGATCCTGGCCTTGATGACTCTGGCGCTGTCTACCCAGGCCCTGGCCGGTCCGCCCGGGCCTGGAGGTCCGGGTGGCCCTGGCGGGCCGGGCTGGGGCAGCGCGGGTCCCGGTCCGGCTGGTGGACATCGCCACGGCCTGCCGGACGGTGCCCGTGAACTGTGGATCGGCAGCGCGCTGTATTTCGTCGCCGCTGGTACCTATTACCTGTGGAACGCCAATGCTCAGCGCTACGTCGTGGTCACGCCGCCACCTGCGGTGCAGGGCAACAGCGTCGCCAGCTATGAAGTGATCGCCTACCCGGCCAACGGCCAGAGCACCGAGCTGCAGGGGCGTGATCGCTACGAGTGCCACAGCTGGGCGGTGGGGCAGAGCGGTTTCGACCCCGCCACGGCGACCCGCCCGGTGGGGGCCGACTCCACCGAGCGCTACCGTCGCGCCCTGGGTGCCTGCCTGACGGGGCGTGGCTACAGCGTCAACTGAGCGGCTGACGTCATCGGCGGGGTCGCTGCGCGCTGCAGCCTGATGCCGGCCGGCTCAGCGCGCCATCCGCGCCGAGACGAAGATGGCGCTGATGATCAGCAAGCCACCCGCGAGCATGCGCAGGGTGGGCTGTTCGCTGAACAGCCACCAGGCGAACAGAATCCCGTAGACCGGCTCCAGGGCGAAGATCACCGCCGTGGTACGTGCCTTGAGCACACGCAGGCTGGCGACGAACAGGCTGTGCGCCAGGCCCGTGCAGAAGATCCCCAGCATCGCCAGCCAGAGCCAGTCCAGCGGGCGCAGGCTGGGCACCAGTGGGGCCGCGAGGGGCATGAACACGACGAGCACGGTGACGTTCTGGTACAGGGCCGCCTGTATCGGGTCGAGGCCATGCGTGCTGGCCCGATTGAGCAGCGACAGCAGGGCGAACAGCAGGCCCGACAGGATGGCCCAGAGCAAGCCCACGGTGGCATCGCTGCCCAGGCTGAACTCGGGAGTCACCAGGATCAGCCCCAGGCACACCAGGGCGACCATGAGGAATTCGATGGGGCGTGTGCGCTCGCGGAACAGGGTGCCTTCGAGCAGTACGGTGAACGCCGGGAAGCTGGCGAAGCCCAGGGTGGCGATGGCTACGCCGGAGATTTTCACCGCCTCGAAGAAGGCCAGCCAGTGGGTGCCGAGCAGCAGGCCGCCGAGCACTAGCCGGGCCAGTTGGGGCCAGCTGGGGCGAGACGAGTCGGTGCGGCGCCAGAGCAGGGTCGCGAGGCCGAGGGCAAGCACGGCGAAGAAGGCGCGACCGCCGGCAATCATGTCCGGTGTGGTCGCTGCCAGTTTGCCGAAGATGCCCGACAGGCCGAACAGCAGGGCGCCCAGGTGAATCGCCAGCAGGGCGTTACGTTCCTTCATGCCAGACGCGCACCGTTGTCGAGCGGCTTGTCGAAGCCGGCGAGTACCACGCGGTTTTCGCTGTCGTAGACGCCCGTGACCAGCACTTCGGAGCGCACGCCGGCGATACGCTTGACGGCGAAGTTGCAGACGCACAGCACCTGGCGGCCGATCAGGCCGTCGCAGTCATAGTGCGCAGTGATCTGCGCGCTGGAGGTCCTGATGCCCAACTCGCCAAGATCCACTTCCAGCACGTAGGCGGGTTTCAGCGCTTTTTCGTTGGGACGGGCGCTGCGAATGGTGCCGACGCGCAGCTCCACTTTTTCGAAATCCTGCCATTCGATGGTTTGCATGGGGTACTCCTCGGTGATGCCGCGCAGTCTAGAGGGGCTGGCGATGGCTGTCTGTCGCGGGAGTGACGGCTTTTGTCGCGAGGCTCTCAGCCGTGGCGCAGGGCCTGGCGATCGCGCCGCAGTTGCCGTGGGGTCATGCCCAGGTGGCGGGACAGCGCGGCGGTGAATGCACTTTGCGAGGTGTAGCCGACGCGGGCGGCGATCTCGCCGACGGGCAGTTCGCTGTCGCGCAGCAGCTGTTCGGCCCGTTGCAGGCGCAACTGGCGAATGTGCTCCATGGGCGTGCGCCCGGTATCGGCGAGAAAGCGGGCATGGAAGCGGGCGACCGACAGGCCGGCCAGTCGGGCCAGGTCGGCAACCTGCAAGGGATGGGCGACATGCTGCTCGATATAGTGGTCGAGCGCCGACAGTGGCAAGCGTGCCGCTTCGCCGGCGGGCTGCTGGCACGCCAGGCTGCCGAGCAGCAGGGCGGCGCCCTGGCCGGCGATCACCGCATCGTTGATCGGGCCGTTGGCCAGCCAGTTGAGCAACTGGCCCTGGGCCGGGTCGAGCTGCAGGGCGCCGGGGCGTTCGAGCAGGCGCTGGATGTTGTCCGCGTGATGGCCGAGCTGCCGTGCGAGCCAGTCGTTGGCTGGCAGGTCCAGCACCAGGCACTGGCTGCCACGCGGGCTGCCGCAGGTATGGCGGGCCTCGGCCGGTACCACCGCCAGGTGATGACGCAGCACGCGGCTGCCCAGGCCCTCCACCTCGAACTGCAGCTCACCCGTCAGGCCGAACACCAGCTGGGCGTGGTCATGGCTGTGGCAGAGCACTTCATGGCTGTAGTGGCGCAGGGACAGGGCAGGGAGCATGGCGGTTCCTCGGTGAACGCAGGAGTGTAACGCCTTGGGGCGACGGCGTGCTGCGTCATCGAACGGTCTTTTGCCCGTCACAATCCTTTCACCGCCACGCCTCAAGCTCGTCTAAACCCAGCCGGAGGCAGCCCATGACCAGCGCCCAGCTCGCCAAGCCCACCCGCAAGCAACGTGTCCGCACCCTGTGGATCTCCGACGTGCATCTCGGCACTCGCGACTGTCAGGCCGAGCACCTGGCGGCCTTCCTCAAGCGCTATCACGCCGACCGCATCTACCTGGTGGGCGACATCATCGACGGCTGGAAGCTGCGCGGCGGTATCTACTGGCCGCAGGCGCACACCAACGTCATTCGCCGCCTGCTGACCATGAGCAAGCGGGGCACCGAGGTGATCTACGTCACCGGTAACCACGACGAGTTCCTGCGCCGTTACTCGAGCCTGCTGCTGGGCAACATTCAGCTGGTGGACGAGGCCGTGCATGTCACCGCCGATGGCCGCCAGCTGCTGGTCATCCATGGTGATCAGTTCGACGTGATCACCCGCTACCACCGCTGGCTGGCGTTTCTCGGCGACTCGGCCTACGAATTCACCCTGACCCTCAACCGCTGGCTGAACCACTGGCGCAGCCGCTGGGGTTACGGCTACTGGTCGCTGTCGGCGTACCTCAAGCACAAGGTCAAGACGGCGGTGAACTTCATCAGCGACTTCGAGGAAGCCATCGCACACGAGTGCGTCAAGCGTGGCCTGCAGGGCGTCGTCTGCGGTCATATCCACCACGCCGAGATCCGCCAGGTGAGTGGTGTCGAGTACATGAATTGCGGTGACTGGGTGGAGTCCTGCACGGCACTGATCGAGCACTGGGACGGGCAGATCGAGCTCTACCGCCTGGCCGAGGCGCAGGCGCGCGAAGCCAGCGACGCGCAGGCCGTGGCGCTCGAGACCAGTGCATGAGAATACTGATCGTCTCCGATGCCTGGGCGCCTCAGGTCAATGGCGTGGTCACCAGTCTGGCGGCGCTGATCAGAGAGCTGCGCGGCCTCGGTCATCAGGTCAAGCTGCTGTCGCCCGCCGACTTCCGCTCCGTGCCGTGCCCGACCTACCCGGAGATTCCGCTGGTGTGGAATCTCTGGCGGGTCGGCGCGCTGATTCGCGACTTTCGCCCCGACTGCGTGCACCTGGCGACCGAAGGGCCGCTGGGCTGGGCGGCGCGGCGCTGGCTGGTCAAGCGTGGTCTGGCCTTCTCCACGGCGATCCACACGCGCTTCCCCGAGTATGTCAGCACCCGCTGGCCCTGGATCGCGCCGCGCTGGGGCTATGCTCTGCTGCGCGCCTTCCATCGCCCGAGCCAGGCGGTGCTGGTGACCACCGAACGCCTGCGCGAAGAGTTCGCCGGGTGGGACCTGCAGCGCCTGCAACTGTGGCGCAAGGGCGTGGACACCGGCCTGTTCAGCCCGAACGGGACGCGCCAGCCGAAGGCGCAGCCGGTGTTTCTCTACGTGGGGCGTATCGCGCCGGAAAAGAACCTGCAGGCGTTTCTCGACCTGGCGCTGCCCGGCGAGAAGCGTGTGGTAGGCGATGGCCCGCAGCGTGAAGCGCTGCAGCTGCGCTACCCGCAGGTGAGCTTTCTCGGCTATCGCCGTGGCCAGGCGCTGGCCGAGGCTTATCAGGACGCCTCGGTGCTGGTCTTCCCTTCGCGCACCGATACCTATGGCCTGGTGATGCTGGAGGCACTGGCCTGTGGCACGCCGGTTGCCGCGTTCCCCGTCGCAGGGCCGCTGGACGTGTTGCAGCAGGGGCTCAGTGGTGTGAT
Source organism: Ectopseudomonas khazarica (assembly GCF_004521985.1). Lineage (GTDB taxonomy): Bacteria > Pseudomonadota > Gammaproteobacteria > Pseudomonadales > Pseudomonadaceae > Aquipseudomonas > Aquipseudomonas khazarica. Next base: position 39,530 of record NZ_SBHZ01000025.1, on the reverse strand, counting down.
GGACGAGGACCTGGGAGCGGCCTGCCTGGCGGCCCTGGAACTGGATCGCGGGCGTTGCGCCGAGCTGGCGGCGGCACAGTCCTGGCGTGCCTCGGCGCTGGAGTTCCTGGCGCTGCAGCCGCTGATCGACGGTGAGCCGGTGGTGCTGGACGAGGCCCTGGCGGATACCGCGCTGTAGGCACTGTCCTGGCTACGCCGGAGGGTTCAGCTCAGAGAATGACCTTGTCGCGCAGCTTCTCGGCCGCCTGGTTGAGCGCCTGGATCACACGTTCCTTGTCGAAGTTCTGGATGCCGTTGGTGTCGAGGTACATGGAGAAGCCCGGCAGCTCGTGCTCGACGTAGCTGGAGGTGGCGCCCAGGTCGCGACGGAAATCCACCACCTGGTAGATCTGTACCGGACGGGTGAAGCCCTTGACCGTGATCTGGCCCTTGTCGCGGCACATGATCACGTCCTTGACCAGCGAGTAGGTCTCGTGGGAGATGAGGATCTCGCCGGATTCCGCCGCGCTTTCCAGGCGGCTGGCGAGGTTCACGTCGCGACCGATGATGGTGTAGTCCATGCGCGTGTCGGCGCCGAAGTTGCCTACCGTGCAGTAGCCGGTGTTGAGGCCCATGCGGATTTCCAGCGGCTTGGTGATGCCCTGGGCACGCCACTGCTGGCGCAGCACCTTCATGTGCTTGCGCATGGCGATGGCCATGGAAACCGCCGCTACCGCATCCTTCTTGGCGCCGTTGCTGCTGGGGTCGCCGAAGAACACCATGACGCAGTCGCCGATGAACTTGTCGATGGTGCCGCCGTACTTCAGGCAGATCTTCGACATCTCGTTGAGGTAGGTGTTGAGCAGGTCGGTCAGCGCTTCGGCTTCCAGCTCTTCGGAGAGCTCGGTGAAACCCTTGATGTCGGAGAAGAACACGGTGAGCTTCTTGCGCTGGGTCTCCAGGCGCACGGTCTTCTTGCCGGTGAAGATCGACTCCCACACCTGCGGGGACAGGTACTTGGCCAGGTTGCGGGCCAGGCGTGCGGCCTTTTCCTGCTCGCGCTTGATCTCGCTGCGCACCTGCGCCAGGCGCAACCCCTGCTGGTTGACGAAGTACGCCGTGATGCAGATGTAGAAGGTGGCGAAGAGAATGCTGACCAGGGCCACGGGAGTCGGCGTGCTGGTATTGGGGTGGATCTCCACCAGTGCCGCACACAGCGCCATGCCGCTGCCGGCGACCAGCAGCGCCAGCCCCAGATAGCGCATGCCGCCGATGACCAGGGCGCTGAAGCACAGGGTCAGCATGAACATCAGGCTGGGTACCGTGGAGAACCCCAGCAGCACGCAGGCCGCGCCGGCGTGGATGGCATCGAGGAACAGCAGGGTGAGGTCGGTCTGTTGCGGATAGTCGCGCTTGAAGCGGCGGCTGAGGTTGTGCGCCAGGTGCGGGTAGAGCAGCGCGTAGGGCACCATCCAGAGGACGTCGTAGGTGAAATGCCCGACGTAGGTTCCGGCGGCGATGGCCGCGGCCGTGGCGATATAGGCCAGCACGCGCGAATAGTATTCGCGCAACGGCGGCGTCGGCAGCCCGTTGGCACGGCTGAGGGTGACTGACTTCATCTGCTGGAACTGTCCCTGCTGGAATTCTGGCGTCTCTGCTGGACGCCTGGCTGGTCTGCAAGACCTGAGCCAGAGGCTCTACAGGGCAGGGATCATAACCAAGGGTACGGCGGCCAGCCAAGCATGACCGCCGAACGGTGGCGTAACAGTGGCCGGCGGTCAGGCGTTCGCGTCGTCCATGGCCGCCAGGTAGATGGAGTTCTTCGGCCTGGCGAAGACCCGCTGCAGCATGGGTTCGAAGTAGCTCAGGGGCAGGCTTTCGTAGTCCGGATCGAAGGCGGCGGCATCGTAGCGGGCGCAGAACTCGATGGTCGCCTGGTACTGCGGGTGGTCCTTGAACTGCTCGCGCAGGTGACGATCCATGCCCAGGTGATGGAAGAAGTAGTAGCCCTGGAAGATCCCGTGCTTCTCCACCATCCAGTGGTTCTCGGCGCTGACGAAGGGTTTGAGGATCGCCGCCGCGATATCCGGGTGGTTGTAGCTGCCGAGGGTATCGCCAATGTCGTGGAGCAGGGCGCAGACCACGTACTCCTCGTCACGCCCGTCGCGATGCGCGCGGGTGGCGGTCTGCAGCGAGTGGGTCAGGCGGTCGACGGGGAAGCCGCCGAAGTCGCCATCGAGCAGGCGCAGGTGGTCGAGAATGCGCGCAGGCAGCTGGGCGGCATAGGCGGCGAAATCCTGGGCGATGATGGCCCAGTCCTCGGCCTGGCCGTCTTCCATGTGGGTGAAGCGGGCTCGGCTATTCATGGTCGTTCTCGTTCTTGTTGTTCTGGATTGGCGCCGGGGTCAGAAGCGAATCCGCCCGGTGAAGGCGTCCTTCAGCATCACCCAGTCGCCCATCAGGCTGTAGAGCGGGTACTGGAAGGTGGCGGGGCGGTTCTTCTCGAAGACGAAGTGGCCGACCCAGGCGAAGCCATAGCCGGCCAGCGGCATGGCCAGCAGCCACAGCCATTGCTGGGTGGCCAGGGCGTAGGCGAGGATCGTCAGCACCAGCAGGCTGCCGACATAGTGCAGGCGACGGCACACCGGGTTGCTGTGTTCCTGCAGGTAGTAGGGGTAGAACGCGGCGAAGCTCTGGAAGCGTTCGGTGGTCTGGGCGGTCATGGCGCACCTCCTGTTATTGTCAGTGTCAGTCTAGAGCGGCTGTCTCCATGGGCCACTGACTTAAGGTGCCAGTCTAGTATCCTTGGGCCGCCAACTCTGACCTTGCTGGCCTGATCTACATAAGAACAAGACGATGAGTGAAAGAACCACATCTTCCAACTGGGCCTTGGCCATCGTGCAGGCACTGGAGCTGGGCGGTGTCGACTGTGCCGGGCTGTTCGCCGAACTGGGCATGGACTACGCCGCGCTGAACGACCCGGATGCGCGCTTTCCGCAAGATGGCATGACCCGCCTGTGGCAGCGCGCCGTGGCCCTGTCCGGCAACCCGGCGATCGGTCTGAACATGGCGCAGGTGGTGCGTCCTGCGTCCTTCCATGTGGTGGGTTACGCGCTGATGTCCAGCCGCAACCTGCGCGACGGCTTCACCCGCCTGGTGCGCTACCAGCGCATCATCGGCGAAGGGGCCGACCTGAATTTCCTGGCGCAGCCCGACGGTTACGCACTGACCCTGGCCATCCATGGCGACCGCCTGCCGCCGGCGCGGCAGAGCGCCGAGGCCTCGCTGGCCTACTGCCTGGCATTCTGTCGCTGGATGACCGGCAAGCTCATCCGCCCGCGTGAAATCCGCCTGCAAGGCCCGGCGCCTGCCGACCTGGCCCCCTATCAGCAGGTGTTCCAGGCGCCGCTGCGCTTCAATGCCGAGCACTACGGGCTGATCTTCGAGCGCGCCGACCTGGAGGCCCCGCTGCCCAGCGCCAACGAGGCCCTGGCGCAGTTGCACGACCGCTTTGCCGGGGAGTACCTGGCGCGCTTCTGCAGCAGCCGGGTGACCCATCAGGCGCGCCAGGTGCTGTGTCGCCTGTTGCCGCAGGGGGAGCCGCGACGCGAGGTGGTGGCGCAGGCGCTGCACCTGTCGCAGCGCACCTTGCAGCGACGGCTGCAGGAGGAGGGCACCAGCTACCAGCAGTTGCTCGACGACACTCGCCGCGAGCTGGCCGAGCAGTACCTGGGGCAGGTCGATCTGACGCTGCTGGAGGTCGCCTATCTGCTCGGCTTTGCCGACCCCAGCAACTTCTTCAGGGCGTTTCGCCGCTGGTTCGGCGAGACGCCGGGGGAATACCGCAGCCGGCGTGTGCCTGGCCAGTGAGAGAGGCGCGCTGCCGTCTCAGTGGCGCCAGAAAGCAGGGAACAGCAGCACCAGCACGGTGAGGATCTCCAGGCGCCCGAGGAGCATGCCCAGGGTCAGCAGCCACTTGGCCAGGTCGGGGATGCCGGCGTAGTTGCCTGCCGGGCCGACCATCTCGCCCATCCCCGGGCCCACCCCGGAGACCATGGCGGCGGCGCCGGTGAGCGAGGTGATCCAGTCCACTCCGCACATGGCCACGGCCAGCGCCAGCGTCGCGATGGTGATGGTGTAGAAGAAGGCGAAGGCGAGGATCGAGCGAACGATGTCCTCGTCCAGGCGGTGGCGGTTGTACTGCTGCTTGATCACCGCGCGCGGGTGGATCAGCTGCTTGAGGTTGGCCTTGAGCAGGATGTAGGCCACCTGGAAACGGAACACCTTGAGGCCGCCGGCGGTCGAGCCGGAGCAGCCGCCGACGAAGCCCAGGTAGAAAAAGATCATGCTGGCGAAGGGGCCCCACAGGTGGTAGTCGCCGACGGCGAAGCCGGTGGTGGTCATGATCGAGGTGATGTTCACCGCCACCAGGCGCAGGGCATCGAGCCAGTAGAGGTCGGTGGTCATCCATTTCCAGCAGGCCAGCACCAGCCAGCTGCCCAGCAGCAGGAGCAGGAAGCCGTGCACCTGGGCATCCCGCAGCAGGGGCCGGTAATTGCCGCGCATCGCCGTGACGTAGAGGACGAAGGGCAGGCTGCCGAGAATCATCACCAGCACCGCGACCCAGTGGATGGCGGGCTGCTGCCATTTGCCCAGCGACGAGTCGGAGGTGGAGAAGCCGCCGGTGGCGATGGCCGACATGGCGTGGTTGATCGAATCGAACAGGCCCATCCCGGCCAGCCAGAAGGCCAGTACGGCGATGGCGCTGAGGCCGACGTAGGCCAGCACCATGTATTTGGCGACCATGTGCGAGCGCGGCATGACCTTCTCCGAGCGGTCCGAGGACTCGGTCTGGAACAGGCGCATGCCACCGATGCGCAGCATCGGCAGGATCGCCACGGCCATGGCGATGAAGCCGATGCCGCCGAGCCAGTGCAGCAGCGAGCGCCAGATCAGCGTGCCCGGCGACATGTCGTCCAGGCCGCTGAAGACCGTCGCGCCGGTGGCGGTGATGCCGGACATGCTCTCGAAGTAGGCGTCGGTGATGCTCGCGCGCTCGGCGAAGATGAACGGCAAGGCGGCGAAGATCGACACCATCACCCAGCTCGAAACCGTCAGCATGTACATGTCGCGCGGGCGCAGCTGGGTCTGCTGCGGTCGGCCCTGGGCGATCATGACGATGCCGGTCAGGGCCGTGATCAGGCTGGACCAGAGGAAGGCATTGATGCCCTGTGGCTGTTCGAAGATCAGCAGGGTGATCACCGGCACCAGCATGCTCAGCGCCAGGGTGATGAGGAAAATGCCGTTGATGAAGGCGAGAATGCGCAGGCTGGACAGAGGCATCGATCAGTGTTTCCAGAAGCTGCGGGTGACCAGCACCAGGACGGTAAGGATTTCCAGGCGGCCCAGCAGCATGCCGATGGACAGCAGCCATTTGGCCGAGTCGGGCAGGCTGGCGAAGTTGCCGGCCGGGCCGATGATCGGGCCGAGGCCCGGCCCGACGTTGCACACCGCGGTGGCGGCGCCGGTCAGGGCGGTGACCCAGTCCAGGCCGGTCAGGGTCAGTGCCAGGGCGAGGACGCCGATGGTGATGGTGAAGAAGAAGGAGAAGGTGATCAGCGAGCGCACGATCTCCTCGTCCAGGTTGTGGTTGTTGTACTGCTGCTTGATCACCGCCCGTGGGTGCACCAGTTGCATCAGGTTGGCCTTGAGCAGCACGTAGGCGACCTGGAAGCGGAAGATCTTCAGGCCGCCGGAGGTCGAGCCGGAGCAGCCGCCCATGAAGGTCAGGTAGAAGAACAGCAGGACCGCGAAGCTGCCCCAGGTGGTGTAGTCGCCGAGGGCAAAGCCGGTGGTGGTGACCACCGAGGTGACGTTCACCGCGACGATGCGAATGGCGTCCAGCCAGGCGTATTCCGAGTTGATCCACAGCCAGGTGCCGAACACCAGCCAGGTCAGCAGCAGGAAACCGATGAAGCCGCGCACCTGATGATCCTTGAACAAGGCCTGGCGGTTGCCCCGGACGAAGGCGACGTAGAGCATGAAGGGCATGCCGCCGAGCAGCATCAGGACGACGGCCGTCCAGTGCACGGCCGGTTGTGGCCAGTTGGCCAGCGACGAGTCCGAGGTGGAGTAGCCACCGGTGGAAATCGAGGTCATGGCATGGTTGACCGCGTCGAACAGGTTCATGCCGGCAGCCCAGTAGGCCAGAATGCCCAGCAGGGTGAGGGCCACGTAAACCAGCAGCAGGTACTTGGCGGCCACGTGCGAGCGCGGCATCACCTTCTCGCCCCAGTCCGACGATTCGGTCTGGAACAGGCGCATGCCGCCCACGCGCAGCAGCGGCAGGATCGCCACTGCCATGCCGATGAAGCCGATGCCGCCGAGCCACTGCAGCATGGAGCGCCAGATGAGGATGCCCGGCGACAGGTGATCCAGCCCCGTCAGCACCGTGGAACCGGTGGTGGTGATACCCGACATGGTCTCGAAAACCGCGTCGGTGTAGCTGATGTGCGCGATCAGCATCATGGGCAGCGCGGCGAAGCTGCACACCACGCTCCAACTGCCCGTGGTGAGCAGGTACATGTCGCGTGGGCGCAGCTGGGCATTCTGCGGACGTCCGGGGATGACCAGCGCCAGGCCGGCAATCAGGGTGATCAGGCTGGACCAGAGGAAGGCGTTGAGGTCTTCGGGGTGCTCGAAGATCAGCAGGGTCAGCATGGGGATGGCCATGCTCACCGCCAGGGTAATCAGGAATATGCCGATGATGAATCCGATGATGCGCAGCGTCGGCAAGGCCATGTAGGGGGCTCTGGCGGTTGGAAATGCGCCATTCTACCCACCGACGGGCGGCTGTAAACCGCTGCAACCCGGCTGGGTGAAAACCAGGCGGGCGTGGCGCTGGCAGGCGAGAACGCGCTTTGCGGACAGTGTAAACGAGCCTCTCCAGCGTGCTCGCGCATGCGCCTCTCAGCGCCCGGGCAGGGCCGCTTGCAGCGCTTTTCTCGCGAGCCGTGGGAGGGGGCTTTACAAGCGCATGGCCGCGCATAGAATAGCCGTCCGTTGCCGGCGTCCGTCGGTTTCCGAGTCCTTCCCCAAAATGTCCGAAGCTAATCCCTGCCTCACGTGCGGCGCCTGCTGCGCGTTCTTTCGTGTGTCCTTCTTCTGGGGCGAATGCCAATCCGCTGGCGGCAGCGTCCCCGATGAACAGGTGATCCAGATCAGCCCTCACTATGTCGCGATGCGTGGCACCGAGAGCAAGCCGGCACGTTGTGTCCAGCTGCTCGGCGATGTCGGCGGCGGCGTGCGCTGCACCCTGTACGAGCAGCGTTCGAGCAGTTGCCGCGACTTCCAGGCCTCCTGGGAGAACGGCGTGCACAACCCGCGTTGTGACGAGGCCCGCAAGGCACATGGGCTGCCGCCGTTGACGCCACCGGTGAAACCGGTGATATCGCCCGACCGGGTCGCCTGACCGTCGCCTCCAGCAGCGCCGGTGCCGCATTGCTGGGCTTCAGGCCTCCGCCTGAGCTTGCAGCCTGTAGCGTGCAGCACCGAGAATGCGCGTTCTTCGTTTCAAGGAGGTGGCCGATGGAGGCTCTCGACGCTCTGCTCAACCGTGTTTCCGTTCCCCGTCTGGTCGACCCGGCGCCGGATGCGGCGCAGCGTGAGCTGCTGTTCCGCGCCGCCCTGCGTGCCCCTGATCACGGGCAACTGCGTCCGTGGCGCTTTCTCACCATCGAGGGCGAGGCGCGTGAGCGCATGGGCGAATTGTTCGCCGAGGCGCTGCAGGTGAAGGATTCCCAGGCGACGCCCGAGGCGCTGAGCAAGGCCCGTGGCATGCCGCTGCGTGCGCCGCTGCTGGTGGTGGTGATCGCACGGGTCCAGGCGCATCCCAAGGTTCCCGAGTCCGAGCAGGTGATCGCCGCCGGGTGTGCGGCGCACGGCATGCTGCTGGCCGCTCATGCCCAGGGTATCGGTGCCGTCTGGCGCACCGGCGACATGGCCTACGACGCGCATGTCGGCAAGGGCCTGGGCCTGGCGGCGGACGAGCAGATCATCGCCTATCTCTACCTCGGCACAGCGGAGCGCGAGCTGCGTCGCGCGCCGGAGCTGGCGCTCGAGGATTTCGTCAGCGCCTGGAACGGCTGAGCGCTGCGCTGATCAGCCCGCCTGCTGCTTGAGCGGCAGGCTGAGGGTGGCGATGAAGCCACCCTCCGGGTGATTGGCCAGCAGCAGCTCGCCACTGTGGCGCTGTGCCGCGCGGCGGGCGATGGCCAGCCCCAGGCCATGCCCGGCTGCGCTCTGAGCGGGCGCGCGAAAGAACGGCTTGCCCAGCTGCTGCAGGTGCGCCTCGGCAACGCCCGGGCCATGGTCGCGCACGCTCAGCAGCAGGCGCTGTTGCTGGCGCTGCACCCGGATCAGCACCGGCTGCTCGGGTGGATTGAAGCGCAGGGCATTGCGCAGCAGGTTGTCGAGCGCACGTTCGAGCATGTCCGGCCAGCCCATGAGCTGAATGCCCGGCTCCAGGTCGATCTGCAGTCGCTGTTCGGGAGCGGTCAGGCGCGCGTCCTCCTGCAGCTTGTCGAGCAGGGCGGCGAGGTCGACCGGCTGCGCTGCACCGGTGTCGGCATCCAGGCGGGCGAGGGCCAGGATCTCACTGATCAGCGCTTCCAGGCGATCGCATTCCTGGCTGAGGCGCGGCCACAGCTTGTCCCGTTCCGTAGGGCTGGCCCGTTCCGCCAGGGCCAGGGCGATGCGCAGGCGGGCCAGGGGCGAGCGCAGCTCGTGGGAAACGTCGCGCAATAACTGGCGCTGGCTGCCGATCAGTCCTTGCAGGCGTTCGCCCATGCGGTTGAAGTCCTTGGCCAGCAGGCCCAGTTCGTCGCGGCGCGTGGCCAGACGCGCCAGGCTGTTCTGCTGGTAGGCGGTCTGCCCCAGGTCGTGCACGGCGCCGCGCAGGCGGTCCAGCGGGCGGGTAATCGACAGCGTCAGCAGCAGGCTGAACAGCGTCAGTACCACCAGGGCGATCACCAGCGCGCTGAGCGGCCAGAACAGGCTGCCCCGGTGCCAGGCGGCGAGTTCGGGGTGCGGGATGCGGTAGATGAACAGGTAGCTCTCGCCGCTTTCCGGGCTGGTGTACTCGGCCGTCAGACGGCGCCAGGGCAGGCGTCGTTCATCGCGCTGGCGCGCCTCGAAGGCGGCGGCGCGTGATGGAAAGGTGCCCCTGACCAGCGACTGGCCGCTTTCGCCGAGCACCTGGGTGTCGATGCGGTAGCGGCGTTTGCGCTGTTCGAGGAAGTCCTGGGCGGCTTCCTGCCCATCGTGTTCGTAGCGCCGGACCCACTCGCTGTCGAGGCCGTCCAGGCCCGGGTGCATGCTGAGGACCCAGGCGTCCTGGTTGAGGGCGCGGCCCAGCAGCAGGGACAGGCCGGCCACCAGGGCGATGGCCAGCCAGAATGTCGCCAGGATGCGCCAGAACAATGAACGCACGCGATGTCCTCATGCAGAAGCCGCCGGGCCCGGAGGGCGCGGCGGCGGATCGATGGAGATGGATGTCAGTTGGCGTTCTTGTCCTTGTCGGCCTTCCAGGCCTTGAACTCGGCCATTTCGGCGCGACGTGCCTCCATCTTCTTCTGGTGCTCGTCGAACGCCTTCTGCTGTTCCGGGTTGAGCAGGTCACGCAGGGCCTTGTGCTGGTCGGCGCGGGCCTTGTCCAGCTCTTTCTTCATGGCCTGTTTCTCGGCTTCCGGCAGCTTGTCCAGGTAGCGCTTGGTGATGTCGCGATGGCTCTTCATCTGCTCGCCCATCAGCTTGCGGAACTCCTGGCGCTGCTCCTTGCTCAGGTTCAGCTCCTTGAACATGTCGGGGCCACGGTCGTGATGACGCGGGCCGCCGTCTTCCATGGGCATGGCGAAAGCCAGGGTCGGCAGGGTCGCGGCGAACAGCAGGGCGGTGAGGGTCTTGCGCATGGTGATTCTCCTTGTCTCGAAACCGGTAACGACCGGATGGGCTCAGTATGCGGCGGTCAAGGTCAAGGGCGGTCAGGCGACGGTAAAGCTTGGGTAAAGGCGATGTTGCAGGCTGTTTACGCAGCGCCGGCAGCATGCTCAGGGGGCGTAGTAATAGCCACGGCTGCGCAGGGCGACGATGCGCGGGCGGCCATCCGGGTGCGGGCCGAGCTTCTTGCGCAGGTTGCTGACGTGCATGTCCAGGCTGCGGTCGTAGAGCGTCAGCTTGCGGCCCAGGGCGAGCTGCGCCAGGGCCTGCTTGTCCACCGGCTCGCCGGGCTGGCGCAGCAGAGCCTCCAGCAGGCGACTTTCGGACAGGGTCAGCGGCACGTCATGTTCGGCGATGCTGACCACGCCGCGATTGGGGCTGAAGCTGAGGTCGCCCAGCTCCAGCTGGCTGCTCGCCGGTGCGGGCGCCGTGCGCCGCAGCACGGCGCGCAGGCGGGCGGTCAGCTCGCGTGGGTCGCAGGGTTTGGCCAGGTAGTCGTCGGCGCCCAGCTCCAGGCCGAGAATGCGGTCCAGCGGCTCGCCTCGGGCCGAGAGCATCAGTACCGGCAGCTCTGCATGTTCACCACGCAGCTGCTTGAGCAGCTCCAGGCCGCTGCCGTCCGGCAGCATCACGTCCAGCACCACGGCGTCGGGCGCCTGCGAGGCGAGGGCCTGGCGGGCGCTGCCGGCTTCATGGCAGGCGGTGACCTGGAAGCCTTCCTGGGTCAGCCAGCTGGCGAGCAGCTCGCAGAGTTCCTGGTCATCGTCGATCAGCAGCAGTCGGCTCATGGTTCAGTTGATCCACTCGCGGCGGCTCTTGCGATTGCCGCGCAGCAACGCGCCGACGAAGATCGAGACCAGGCTGAGCCCGGCGCCCAGGGCGAACCAGGTCTGCGTGTCGCTCAGCAGGCTGGGTTGCACCTGCGCCTGGCTTTCCTTGAGCTGCATGCGCAGGCGCTGGTTCTCCTGGCGCAGGCGCTGCAACTGCACGGTGCTGCTCGCTTCCTGCTCGCTGCGCAGTTGTTCGCTTTGCGCCAGGCGCTGTTCGAGCAGCTGGTGGTCGGCGTCGACGCTGACTGGCGCAGGAGCAGGCGGAACGGTTTCCTCTTCTGCCTGTGCCGCAGAGCCGATCAGCACCAGGGCGACCAGCAGGGACAACGGGATCGAGCGCATGGCGATTCCTTGTAGGCGCGAGCAGCGTGGTGGCTGTCCGTTCAGGGCAGCACTTTCTTGAAGGGTTTGACCAGCACGTTGGCATAGACGCCCGCGGCACGGTACGGGTCAGCGTCGGCCCAGCTCTGCGCTGCCTCCAGGGAGTCGAACTCGGCAACGATCAGGCTGCCGCTGAAACCTGCCGGGCCCGGATCGTTGCTGTCGATCGCCGGGTGCGGACCGGCCAGCAGCAGGCGGCCTTCCTGCTTCAGCTGTTCCAGGCGGGCGAGGTGCGCAGGGCGCGCGGCCAGGCGGTTTTCCAGGGAGTTTTCGACGTCGGTGGCGATGATGGCGTAGAGCATCTCAATCCTTAATTCAGGGTCGAAGCGGGGGAGGGATGAAGCATTTGCGCCATACGGCGACAGCGTTGGCGCGGATGTGGGGCATAATAACAAACATCAATCTCAACGAAAGCGCCGCCATGATTGTCGATCTGCACTGCCACAGCACCGCCTCCGATGGCGCCCTGGCCCCCGCCGTACTGGTGGCCCGGGCGCATGAGCGTGGCGTGCGGGTGCTGGCGCTGACCGATCACGACACCCTGGAGGGCCTCGACGAGGCGCGGCGTGCGGCGACTGCCCTGGACATGCGCCTGATCAACGGCATCGAGCTGTCCTGCACCTGGGGTGGTGCGACCATCCACGTGCTCGGCTATGCCTTCGAGCGCGAGGCGCCGGCGCTGCGCGATGCCATCGAGGCCCTGCACCATGGGCGCTGGCAGCGCGCCGAGGAAATCGACCGGCGCCTGGCGGCCAAGGGCATGCCGGGTGCGCTACAGGGTGCCCGGGCCGTGCAGCAGGAACTGGGCGACAGTGGCAACGCGCCGGCGCGGCCGCATTTCGCCGAATTCCTCGTGCGCGCCGGCCATGTGCGTGACCGCGCCGAGGCGTTTCGCAAGTGGCTGGGCTCGGGCAAGCTGGGCGATGTCAAACAGCATTGGCCAACGCTGGAGGAAACCCTCGCCACCTTGCGTTCGGCCAGGGCCTGGATCAGCCTGGCGCATCCGTGGCAGTACGACTTTACTCGCAGTAAGCGTCGACGCCTGGTGGCCGACTTCGCGGCATTGGGTGGGCATGCCCTGGAAGTGGTGAATGGCATGCAACCGGCCGAGCAGGTCGGTGGCCTGGCGATCCTGGCGCGTGAATTTGGCTTGATGGCCAGTGTCGGCAGCGATTTCCATGCGCCGGGCGACTGGTCCGAACTGGGCATGTACCGCCCGTTGCCCGATGACCTGACGGCGCTCTGGGAGCGCTTCGAACATGCACAGCCATCCGCTGTCACTCAATGAGCAGGGAGCAAGCGTGAGTCAATTTTTCCAGGTGCACCCGGAAAACCCCCAGGCACGCCTGATCAAACAGGCCGTGGAGATCATTCGTGGCGGCGGCGTGGTGGTCTATCCGACCGACTCGTCCTATGCCCTGGGTTGTGCCATCGGCGACAAGAATGCGGTCGAGCGCATTCGTCGCCTGCGCCAGCTCGACGACAAGCACAACTTCACCCTGGTCTGCCGCGACCTGTCGCAGATCGGCCTGTTCGCCAAGGTCGATACCGCCGCCTTCCGCCTGCTGAAGAATCACACCCCCGGCCCCTATACCTTCATCCTCAATGCCACGCGCGAAGTGCCGCGCATGCTCCTGCACCCCAAGCGCCGCACCATCGGTATCCGGGTGCCCAGCCATCCCATCGCCCTGGCGCTGCTGGAACAGCTCGGCGAACCGCTGATGAGCGTCAGCCTGATCATGCCGGGCGACGAGCTGCCGATGTCCGACCCGTACGAGATGCGCCAGGTGCTCGAGCATCATGTCGACCTGATCATCGACGGCGGCTTCGGCGGGCTGGAGGCCTCCACCGTGGTCAATCTGGCGGACGACAGCCCCGAGGTCGTGCGGGTCGGCTGCGGCGATCCCGCGCCGTTTCACGATCTCTGAGACGGCCTGTCACGCGCCTTTTCCGTTGTGACCGCTGCTGCCCTATACTCCGTGGCCTTGTCTGGAATTTGGGTAGAACGGTTTGAGCCTTAACGACTCCGAACGTCGGGTGCTTTCTGGAATGCGTCCGAGCGGTCGTCTGCACCTCGGGCACTATCACGGCGTGCTGAAGAACTGGGTCAGGTTGCAGCACGAGTACGACTGCTTCTTCTGCATCGTCGACTGGCATGCGCTGACCACCGAGTACGCGGAGGTCGGTCAGCTGTCCCAGCATGTCATGGACATGGCGGTCGACTGGTTGTCGGCCGGCGTCAGCCCCAGTTCGGCGACGCTGTTCGTGCAGTCGCAGGTGCCCGAGCACGCCGAGCTGCACCTGCTGCTGTCGATGATCTGCCCGCTGAGCTGGCTGGAACGCGTGCCGTCCTACAAGGAACAGCAGGACGGTCAGTCCGGCAAGGACCTTTCCACCTACGGCTTCCTCGGTTATCCGCTGCTGCAGGCCGCCGACATCCTGCTGTACCGCGCCGGGCAGGTCCCGGTCGGCGCTGATCAGCTGCCGCACATCGAGTTCGCCCGCGAAGTGGCGCGGCGTTTCAACCATCTGTACGGCAGCGAGCCGGACTTCGAGGTGAAGGCCGAAGCCGCCGTCGGCAAACTCGGCAAGAAGCTCGGCAAGCTCTACAGCAATCTGCGCAAGGCCTACCAGGAGCAGGGCGATGCGCAGGCGCTGGAAACCGCCCGCGCCCTGCTCAAGGAGCAGAGCACCCTCACCCTGGGGGACCAGGAGCGCCTGTTCGGCTATCTGGAGGGTGGCGGCAAGGTGATCCTGGCCGAGCCGCAGCCGATTCTCGCCGAGTTCTCGCGGGTGCCGGGCCTGGACGGGCAGAAAATGGCCAAGTCCAGCGGCAATGCGATATTCCTGCGCGACAGTGATGCCGAGCTGGAGGAAAAACTGCGGCGCATGCCTACCGACCCGGCGCGCGTGCACCGCGACGATCCGGGCGAACCGCAGCGATGCCCGGTGTGGTCGCTGCACCAGCTGTACTCCAGCGACGAGCAGTTGCACTGGGTCATCGAAGGCTGCCGCAGCGCTGCGATCGGCTGCCTCGACTGCAAGAGCCGCCTGTGCTCCTCGCTGCAGAGCGAGCTGGCGCCCTTGCAGCGGCGTGCGATCGACTACGAGGACAGCCCGGACCTGGTCCGCAGCATCCTCGCCGAAGGGGCCGAGCGCGCACGTGACGAGGCACGCGACACCCTGGCCGAGGTGCGCATGGCCATGGGCCTGAACTACCGCTGAAGGAGCGCTCGCCGTGAGTGAACCCGTCACGCCGTCGATGGACAACCAGGCTGGTGCCCAGCAGGAGCTGCCGTTCGCCCTGGTGTATGGCGAAGCGGTCACCGAACTGCCGCTGGACCTGTACATCCCCCCGGACGCCCTGGAGGTGTTTCTCGAAGCGTTCGAGGGGCCGCTGGACCTGCTGCTCTATCTGATCCGCAAGCAGAACATCGACATCCTCGACATCCCCGTCGCGGAAATCACCAAGCAGTACATGGGCTATGTCGAGCTGATGAAGTCGGTGCGCCTGGAGCTGGCCGCCGAGTACCTGGTGATGGCCGCCATGCTCGCCGAGATCAAGTCGCGCATGCTGCTGCCGCGCTCGACCGAGACCGAGGACGAAGAGGATGACCCGCGCGCGGAGCTGATCCGCCGCCTGCAGGAGTACGAGCGCTTCAAGGCCGCCGCCGAAGACCTCGACGAGCTGCCGCGAGTCGGTCGCGACGTCATCGTGCCCAGGCTGGATGCCCCCGAGGCCAGGGCGCGCAAGCTGCTGCCGGATGTCAGCCTGGAAGAGGTGCTGCTGTCGATGGCCGAGGTGTTGCGCCGCGCCGACATGTTCGAAAGCCATCAGGTCACCCGTGAGGCGCTGTCTACCCGCGAGCGCATGAGCGAGGTGCTGGAGCGTCTCAAGGGCGGCGCGTTCGTGCCCTTCGTCGAGCTGTTCGCTGCAGAAGAAGGGCGGCTCGGCGTGGTTGTGACCTTCATGGCAATTCTCGAGTTGATCAAGGAATCGCTGGTCGAACTGGTGCAGAATGCGCCGTTTGCCGCCATCCATGTACGAGCCCGCATCGAGCAGGATGTGGAGGCGTAACGCGCGAGTCGTCCTGGGAAGCGTTGAACAAAGGGAGTTTCAGGTGAGTATCTTTTCGCGTTTCTTCGGTCGCCGCGACGACGCTGCCGCAGAGCCGGCCCGTCTGGTCGCCAATCCCGCCAGCGAAGGGCGAGTCAGCCTGCAGGTGCTGTTCCCGGCCGCGCTGCAGCTGGATCAGGACGAGCTGACCCGCGTCTTGCGTGCCTATCACCCGGAAATGGCCGCAGCGAGCTGCGAGGTGTCCGACGAAGTCGAACAGTTCTTCGCCCTGGCCGGCTGGGGAGAGCACGTGGTGCGGCTGCTCGGCTTCGATGCGCCGTTCCCTGCGCAATCGCTGGAGTCCTGCGTGGCCCCCGCGCATTACCCGCAGGCGCTCAAGGATGAGGTGCGCGCCCATGCCAGCCATGTCCTGCTGTACTACGCCGGGCATGACGACGACCCCCTGGAGCAATACGTGGTGCTGGCCGCGGTCGCCGGTGCGCTGGCGCATTTCGGTGCCATCGCGGTGCTCAACGAGAGTGGCAGGACCTCCTTGCCCGCAGCGATCTTCAATGACCAGGGACTGGGACGCGAGAGCCTGGACGTGCTGCGCGGCATGCCGCTGACCGCGCTCTACTGCGGCTTCGTCAAATACGACGTCGAAGGCGTGCAGGGCACCTGGATGCGTACCTACGGCGGTGGCGTGTTCGGTATCGCCGACTTCGCCGTGCTGGCCGAGGGGCATCATGAGGGCGAACGCTACTCGGAGCTGTTCGACAACGTGATGAGCTACCTGCTGAGCAGCGGCGCGCAGATGGCCCCCGGGCACACCCTGCAGGTCGGCGAGGACGCCTTCATGCGCCTGCGGGCGCCGCTGGCCGAGGAATACTTTCTCGACGGGCCGGACCCGCTGCTGGTCGCCGAGATCATCGCGGCGCACGAGGCCAATCCGGCCTGAAGCGCCCCTCGGCATTTGCTAGACTGCCGGGCCGCATTTAATGTGGCCCCTTTCACTTCTTGCCCCCAGGTTTACCTGATCATGACGCTGTCCGATCCGCACCAGCTTGCCACCGTGCTCGAAGGCCTGCTCCTGGCGGCGGGCAAGCCCATGTCCCTGGAGCGCCTGTTCGAGCTGTTCGAGGAGCACGAGCGTCCGGACAGCGGCGTCTTTCGCGAGGCCCTGGGCATCCTGGCGCGCAGCTGCGAGGGGCGTGCATTCGAACTGAAGGAAGTCGCCTCGGGCTACCGCCTGCAAGTGCGTGAGCGCTTCGCCCCCTGGGTCGGACGGCTGTGGGAGGAGCGGCCGCAGCGCTACTCGCGCGCGCTGCTGGAAACCCTGGCGCTGATCGCCTATCGGCAGCCGATCACCCGTGGCGAGATCGAGGATGTACGCGGCGTGGCGGTCAACAGCAACATCACCAAGACCCTGCTCGAGCGCGAGTGGATTCGCGTGGTGGGCTATCGCGACGTCCCGGGGCGGCCGGCGATGTTCGCCACCACCAAGGGCTTTCTCGATCACTTCAACCTCAGGAGCCTCGACGAACTGCCGCCGCTGGCCGCGCTGCGGGAGCTGGAGCCCGAGCCGCAACTGGCGCTGGATGACGAGGCGGAAGTGCCGGAAGGGCTGCAGGCGCGCGCCGATCTGGCGCTGCAGGAGGAGGGCGAGGCCGCCGAGCCACGGGAGGAAACCAGTTTCCGCAGCCTGCTGGCCGAACTCGACACCATGGAGCTGGGGCTCAAGACCGATTTCGACGACTTGCCCGAGCCGGAGTCCGAGCCCGAACCCGAGGCGCTGGAAGCGGACGAGCCCGAGCCACGGCCGGCGGCGGACGACTGAGGTCCGCCGCCCGCTGTATCAACCGGCGAAGGCGTTGATGAACCAGGTGATCGCCGGCAGCGCGACGATATCGATCAGCACGGCGCCGCACAGCGGCACGATGATGAACGCCTTGTAGGAAAACACCTTGTAGTGTTCGCAGACCGCGCCCATGTTCGCCACCGCGTTGGGCGTGGCGCCCAGGCCGTGGCCCATGAACCCGGCGCAGAGCACGGCGGCGTCGTAGTCGCGGCCGAGCAGGCGGAACAGCACGAACAGGGTCAGCAGCAGCATGATCACCACCTGGATCAACAGCACGCCCAGCAGCGGCAGGCCGAGCTGTTCCAGCTCCCAGAACTTCAGGCTCATCATCGCCATGGTCAGGAACAGCCCGAGGCTGACGTCACCCAGGGTGCTGATGGCGCTGTCGGGCAGTTCCAGCAGGCGCATGCGGTCATTCAGGTTGCGCACGATGATGGCCACGAACATGGCGCCGACGTAGCTCGGCAGGACCACGCCCAGGTGCGCGTCGAGCGCGCCGCCGAGCCAGAAACCCAGCACCATGATCACCAGGATGCAGGTCAGCAGGCGCAGCAGGGTGGCGCTGTCGAGCGTGCCCACGCTGCCCTGGCTGGCGCGTTCGAGCTGGCTCAGCTCGGCGCTGTTGTGGCTGTCCAGGCGCAGCTGGTGGCGGCTGATCAGCCAGCGCGCCACCGGTGTGCCGAGCAGGCCGCCAGCGACCATGCCGAAGGTGGCCGCGGCCAGCGCCGCCGTGGCCGCGCCCTGGGCGCCGAGCCCTTCGGCCACCGGGCCGAATGCCGCCGCCGCGCCGAAGCCGCCTTCGAGCGACACCGCGCCGGCCATCAGGCCCAGCAGCGGGTCGAGGTTGAACAGCCCGGCGGCGCCGACGCCGACCAGGTTCTGCAGGATGGCCAGCGCCCAGCAGGCGCCGAGGTAGATGAACAGCGTCTTGCCGCCGTGGCGCAGCAGGCCGAGGCTGCCGCCGAGGCCGACGGTGGTGAAGAAGGCCACCATCAGCGGACCTTGCAGGGCGGTGTCGAGGGTCAGCTCGAGCACGTCGAGCTTGCGCAGCAGCCAGATCACCAGGGCGAAGCCGAAACCGGCGACTACCGGTGCCGGTACGCAGAGGAAGGTCAGCACGCGGCTGTGGCGCTTGAGCAGCACGCCGCCGCCGAGCAGCAGCAAGGCGAGCGCCGTGGTGGTCAGGGCGTCGAGGTTCAGAGTCATCATTGTCATTGTTCTCTAGGGGTGGGCGGTGGCAGGGGTCACTCGAGCAGGCAGGCGGCCAGGCGTGCGGCGCAGCGAGCGGTATGGGCGTCGATGTCCAGACGCGGGTTGAGTTCGGCGATGTCGGCCAGGCGCAGCTTGCCGCTGGCCTTGACCAGGCGCAGCAGGCGTTCCACCAGCGCCAGCTCCACGCCATGCGCGGACGGGGCGCTGACGCCGGGCGCCTGGGCGGCGGGCAGCACGTCCAGGCACAGGGTCAGGTAGAGCTGGTCGATCTCGCCGAGAAAACGCTCCAGGGTCTGCTCGATCTGCGCCTGGTTGCCGGCGTGCATCTGGTGGTCGAGCAGGTAGCGCACCTCGAGGCGTTCGGCCTCGGCGAACAGCGCGGCGGTGTTGTTGGGCCGGCTGACACCCAGGCAGCAGTAGTGGAAAGGCTGGCCCTGGCGCGCGCAGCGCTCGGCGATCTGGCGAAACGGCGTGCCCGAGGAGGCCCGCTCGGCGTGGCGCAGGTCGAAATGGGCATCGAAGTTGAGGATGCCGATGCGTGCCTCGGGGGCGTGTTCTGCCAGGTGATCGGCCAGGCCGCTGTAGCTGGCGAAGGCGATCTCATGGCCGCCGCCGAGGCCCAGCGGCAGGTGGCCGGCGTCGAGCAGGTGGCGGATATCGGCGGCAAAGCGCTGCTGGGCCTGCTCCAGGTCGGCATCCTCGCAGCGCACGTCACCGGCATCGTAGAGGGCATGGGGTGCGTGCCAGGCGAGATTGGCCAGGGCCCGGCGCAGGGCCAGCGGGCCTTCGCAGGCACCGGGGCGCCCCTGGTTGCGCTGCACGCCCTCGTCGCAGGCGAAGCCCAGCAGGGCTACGCCTGGGGGCTGCGGCGCGTGGTCCAGTGGCTGTACCCACTGGTGCCAGCGCCGGGCGTCGCTGCCTTCGCCGGCGTCGATGCGGCCTTGCCAGGGGGTCATGTCCAGGTGTGCGTGCATGGGGTTCGTTCTCTCTCGTCTCAGTCCAGGCGCGCGCTGACTCGCGCGGCGCTCTCCAGGGTCCAGCGTTGCAGCTGCTCTGCGCGCGCCTGCACGCGGCTGGCCGGGCCCATCAGGCTCAGCGCGCCGTGCAGGCGGCCACGGCTGTCGAGCAGGGCGGCGCTCACGCCCCACACGCCCTCGTCGATTTCGCCCAGGCTGGTGCTGTAGCCGCAGGCGCGAATCTGCTCCAGCTCTTCGCGCAGCGCTGCGTGTTGACTGGCGCCCAGCCCCTGCTGGGTCAGCAGCGCCTCGAGCTCGCTGGGCTCCAGGTGAGCCAGCAGGGTCTTGGCCGAGGCGCCGTGCAGCAGCGGCTGGGCCAGGCCTTTCTGGTAGCAGCAGCGCAGCGGCTGCGGGCTGTCGATCAGCTCCACGCAGATCACCTGGCCGTTGCTCGGCAGCATCAGCCCTACGCTTTCCTTGCTCAGCTCGGCCAGGCGCCGCAGCTCGGGCTTGGCCAGGCTGACCAGGGTCGAGTCGCGGTCGAAGCGCTTGGCCAGCAGCAGGCAGGCCGGTCCCGGCAGGTAGCGGCCGTGGCCCTGGTCTTCGGCCAGGCCCCAGCGCAGCAGGGTGTTGAGGTGCCGGTAGGTGCTGCTCAGCGGCTGGCCCAGGCTGGCCGACAGTTCCTTGGCCGACAGCGCCTGTGGCGAGCGGCCCAGGGTGACGAGAATCTGCAGCAGGCGGTCGGTGGGGTTCGAATAGTTCATGCTCGGCATCCTTGATGATTTTTTTCGTCTAGTGAAATCGGGTTCCCGCTGGGTGGGAATTTTTAGCGATTTTCCCCGCTTGCGCCTGGCCTGCTAGGCTTCAGGAGCCCACACGCGTATGATTCGCGCCCGTTTCTACCCTTGTCACACCGGGAGGTGCCCAGATGAACGAACACGAACAACCACGCCCTGCAGGCGAGAAACTGCAGAAAGTCCTGGCCCGCATGGGGCTGGCCTCACGTCGTGAGATCGAGACCTGGATCGGCGAAGGCCGCGTCAAGGTCAATGGCGTTGCCGCGACCCTCGGTCAGCGCGTCGACAGTCACGACGCCATCGCGCTCGATGGGCGCCTGCTCAAGCGCGAAGAGATCGCCGGCTCGGTACGCCGCGTGCTGATCTACAACAAGCCCGATGGCGAGATCTGCACCCGCGACGATCCGGAAGGCCGTCCGACCGTCTTCGACCGCTTGCCGCGACCGAAGGAAGGCCGCTGGATCAACATCGGCCGCCTCGACATCAACACCACCGGCCTGCTGCTGTTCACCACCGACGGTGAGCTGGCCAACCGCCTGATGCACCCGTCCTACCAGATGGACCGCGAATACGCGGTGCGGGTACGCGGCGAGGTGACCGAGGAAATGCTCGAGAACCTGAAGAAGGGCGTCATGCTCGAGGACGGTCCGGCCAAGTTCACCGACATCAAGGAAGCGCCTGGCGGTGAAGGCTTCAACCACTGGTACCACTGCGTGGTGATGGAAGGCCGCAACCGCGAGGTGCGCCGTCTGTGGGAATCCCAGGGGCTGGTGGTCAGCCGTCTGAAGCGCGTGCGCTTCGGCCCGGTGTTCCTGACCTCCAACCTGACCATGGGGCGCTGGCGCGAGATGGATCAGCGCGAGGTCGACATCCTCAGCGCCGAAGTCGGGCTCACCCCGCAGGCGTTGCCGGCGATGAAGGAAAAGACCCGCGAGAAGCTCGACCGCCTGCAGCGCAAGTCGGCCAAGCCGGTGGACGTGCGCGGCAAGCGCGTGCTGCGTCCGGCCAAGGACGAAGCCGCTGGCGAGGCCCGTCCGGGGCGTGCGCCGCGCAAGGGTGCCGATGAACGCCGTGAGGGTGGGCGTGGTACGCCGGTCGCCGAGCGTCCGAGCGATACCAAGAAGCGCCAGCCGCGCCCGGCGGTCGAACTCGCCGATCGCCCCGCCCGCAAGCCGCGTCCGGCAGGGCCGGACAAGCGTTCGCCCACTGGCGATGGTCAGCGCCCAGGCTTTGGCCGCAAGCGCTGAGTGATGAAAAAAGGGACTCCATGGAGTCCCTTTTTCATTGCCGGCGTGGTGCGCTTTCAGCCTGCCATCGACAGGCGGTTGCGTCCTTCGCGCTTGGCCACGTAGAGGGCGTTGTCGGCGCGGCGCAACAGGCTGTCACTCGACTCGCCGGGCAGCAGGCAGGCGCAGCCAAGGCTGATCGACACGTCGATGGGGCGGCCGGCGTCCAGGCATTGCAGCTCCATCACCGCGAAGCGCAGGCGTTCGCCGACCAGGGCTGCGCCCTCACGACTGGTGCCCGAGAGCACGACCAGGAATTCCTCGCCGCCGAAGCGGAACACCATGTCGATGTTGCGCAGCTGATTCTTCAGGGTCTGGGCCACGGCCTTGAGCACTTCGTCGCCCAGTGCGTGGCCATGGTTGTCGTTGATCGACTTGAAGTGGTCGATGTCCAGCATCAGCAGGGACAGCGGCTGCAGGTTGCGGCGGGCCAGATCCACCTCGCGCTGCAGCACCTGGTCCATGGCGATGCGGTTGCCGGTGTCGGTCAGCGGGTCGCGCAGCGCGCTCTGCAGGGCCGTGCGGTAGAGCAGCGCATTGCGCAGCGGGAACAGCAGGCAAGCCAGCAGCGCCTCCAGTTGCACCAGTTCCTCTTCGGAGAAGCGCTGCTTGCGCCTGAAGATCAGTTCGCCCAGGTATTCCCCCTCATGGCTCAGGCGATAGCCGGCCGAGTGCGGCGCGCGTTCCCCCAGTTCCAGGCGCAGGTCCTGCGACGGGTGCTGGAAGGCCAGGGCGTCGAGTGGCACCAGGCGCTGCACTTCGCGGAAGAACAGGTTGAGGATGCGCTCGGCATCCAGGCTGGTCTGCAGTTGCAGGCTCAGCTGATGGTACAGCTCCACAAGGCTGGCGGGCTTGAGCGGCAGGTTGCGATTGCCGGCGAAGCCGAGACGCTGCAGCTTGGCCGCGTCGAAATCGATGGTGTTGGAACGGCTGGGGGGGACCATGGAGCAGAACCTCTGGCGCGATGGTGCGACGAGAGGGTTAGAGCGAATATCATGCCAAGTGGTTCAAGTGAGCTGAAAATCCTGTGAAGTCAGTCACTTAGCCGGTTGAAAAAATGTCACGTGGCAAGCGTTTGCCGGTTGTCTGACGCCAATGCTGGCAATGTGCTGCCGCCAGGGCAGGGTGGTGGCATATTTCTGTCATGCTGCGGGCCGCAGCTGCCTGCGGCCCGCAGTGGGCGGGTCACTGGGCGTCGAAGGCCTGACCGTTGACCCCTTTGCTGTCCGGCCCCATCAGGTAGAGGTACAGCGGCATGATGTCTTCGGGCAGCGGGCGGGTGGCCGGGTTTTCCCCCGGATAGGCCTGGGCACGCATGGCGGTGCGCGTAGCGCCGGGGTTGATGCTGTTGGCGCGCACGTTGCTGATACCGTCCAGTTCGTCGGCCATCACCTGCATCAGCCCTTCGGTGGCGAACTTGGAGACCGCGTAGGCGCCCCAGTAGGCGCGCCCCTTGCGGCCGACGCTGCTGGAGGTGAAGGCGACGGAGGCGTCCTGCGACAGCTTGAGCAGAGGCAGCAGGGTGCTGCTGAGCATGAACATGGCGTTGACGTTGATGTGCATCACGCGCATGAAGTTGTCGCCGGAGAGTTGTTCCAGCGGCGTGCGCGGGCCAAGGACCGAGGCATTGTGCAGCAGGCCGTCGAGGCGCCCGAACTCGTTCTCGATCATCACCGCCAGCTCGTCGTACTGGTGCGGCAGGGCGGTTTCCAGGTTGAAGGGGATCACCACCGGCTGCGGGTGACCGGCCGCCTCGATCTCGTCATAGACCTGGCTCAGGTTGGCCTCGGTCTTGCCCAGCAGCAGCACGGTCGCGCCGTGGGCCGCGAAGCTCTTGGCAGCGGCGGCACCGATACCCCGGCCGGCGCCGGTGATCAGGATGACGCGATCCTTGAGCAGGTCTGGGCGGGCGCTGTAATCGAACATGAACAATCTCCTTCGGCGAGCTGCAAGCCTCGGGCTGCAAGTCTCAAGATAAAGCGAAAGACGGGGGCAGGCAGCATGCCTGGTGTGGCGCGTGCGGCTGCTGCGTCAGCAGCCGCACAGGGCGCGGTCGAGCACCGCGCGCAGTTCCTGCGGGTGGTCGACCACGACGTCGGCCCCCCAGTTGCGCGGGTTGTCTTCGGGGTGGATATAGCCGTAGGTCACGGCGGCGGTACGGCAGCCGGCGGCGCGACCCGATTCGATGTCGCGGGCGTCATCGCCGATGAACAGCACTTCCTCGGGCTTGACGTTCATCTGCTGGCAGGCGAGCAGCAGCATGTCCGGGGCCGGCTTGCTCTGCTTGACGTGATCCGGGCAGACCAGCACCGCCGAACGCTCGGCGAGATTGAGGCGCTGCATGATCGGCTCGGCGTAGCGCACCGGCTTGTTGGTGGCGACGCCCCACTGCAGGCGGGCCAGCTCGATGTCGCCGAGCAGTGCCTCGATGCCGTCGAACGGGCGCGTCAGGACCGCGCAGTGTTCCTGGTAGCGCTCGAGAAACTCCTGGCGCAGGGTCTCGAAGGCCGCGGAATCCGGGTCCTCGTCGAAGGCGCAGGCGACCATGGCGCGAGCACCGCCGGAAACCTGGTCACGAATGGCCTTGTCCGCCAGCGGCGGCAGGCCACGAGCGGCGCGCATGGCCTGGGTGATGGCGATGAAGTCCGGCGCCGAATCGAGGAGGGTGCCGTCCATGTCGAACAGAACTGCGCGCAAACGCATCAGTCTTTCCTCAGCGTCTGGATCATGTAGTTGACGTCGACATCCGCTTCCAGCTTGTAGTGCTTGGTCAGCGGGTTGTAGGTCAGGCCGATGATGTCCTTGACCTCGAGGCCCGCCGCGCGGCTCCAGGCGCCGAGCTCGGAGGGGCGGATGAACTTCTTGAAGTCGTGGGTGCCGCGTGGCAGCAGGCGCAGGATGTACTCGGCGCCGATGACGGCGAACAGGTAGGCCTTGGGGTTGCGGTTGATGGTGGAGAAGAACACCTGGCCGCCCGGCTTGACCAGCTTGTGGCAGGCGCGGATCACCGAGGAGGGGTCCGGCACGTGCTCGAGCATCTCCAGGCAGGTGACCACGTCGAACTGGCCGGGCATCTCCTTGGCCATGGCTTCGGCGGTGATCTGCCGGTATTCGACCTCGACGCCAGACTCCAGCTGGTGCAGCTGGGCGACGGAGAGCGGGGCTTCGCCCATGTCGATGCCGGTGACCGTCGCGCCGCGCTGGGCCATGGCCTCGCTGAGGATGCCACCGCCGCAACCGACGTCCAGCACGCGCTTGCCGGCCAGGCTGACGCGTTCATCGATCCAGTTGACCCGCAGCGGGTTGATGTCGTGCAGGGGTTTGAACTCGCTCTCGCGGTCCCACCAGCGGTGTGCCAGGGCCTCGAATTTGGCGATTTCGGCGCGGTCGACGTTGCTCATAAGCATCTCTTTCAAAGCATGGAAAGCGTATCGCCGTCATGTTGCCAGTTTAAGTCCTGGCGTGGGGCGGCGCGGGTTCGTTCAATGTATGTCAGTTTGTCGCAGGTTCGGGCGAGCCTCTGCCGATTTTCCTGCCCCAGTCCCTGGCCCTGGCGATCAGTTCGCGCTCGTCCATGCGGGTCAGGCGGCCCTCGTCCAGCAATTGCTTGCCGCCCACCCAGAGGTGTTTCACGCAGTCGCGAGCGCTGGCGTAGACAAGCTGCGATACCGGGTCGTAGACCGGTTGCTGGGCCAGGCCGGAGAGGTCGAAGGCGACGAGGTCGGCCAGCTTGCCGGTTTCCAGCGAGCCGACCTGGGCGTCCAGGCCGAGGGCGCGAGCACCGTTGAGCGTGGCCATGCGCAGCGCGCTGTGGGCGTTCAGGGCCGTGGCCGAGCCCGATACGGCCTTGGCCAGCAGGGCGGCGGTGCGCGTTTCACCGAGCAGGTCCAGGTCGTTGTTGCTGGCGGCGCCGTCGGTGCCGATGGCGACGTTGACGCCGGCCTGCCACAGGCGCTCGACCGGGCAGAAGCCGCTGGCCAGCTTGAGGTTGGACTCCGGGCAATGGACGATGCTGCAGTTGTGCTCGACCAGCAGGGCCAGGTCGTCGTCGTCGATCTGGGTCATGTGCACGGCCTGGAAGCGCGGGCCGAGCAGGCCCAGGCGGGCCAGGCGGGCCAGGGGGCGCTCGCCGTGCTTGGCGACGGCCTCGGCCACTTCCTGGGCGGTTTCATGCACGTGCATGTGAATGCCGGCATCCAGCTCGTCGGCCAGCATGCGCACCTGTTCGAGCTTGTCGTCACTGACCGTGTAGGGTGCGTGCGGGCCGAAGGCGATGCGGATGCGCGGGTGCTGCTTGAGGTCGTCGAACAGTTGCAGGCCCTTGCGCAGCGCCTCGGCGGCGTTGAGCGCGCCGGGGACGGGGAAGTCCAGCACGGGTACGGTGATCTGCGCGCGTACGCCCGCCTTGTGCACGCACTCGACGGCCGTCTGCGGGTAGAAGTACATGTCGGAGAAGCAGCTGATGCCGCCCTTGATCTGTTCGGCGATGGCCAGGTCGGTGCCGTCGCGGACGAAAGCCTCGTCGACCCATTTGCCCTCGGCCGGCCAGATGTGCTCGTGCAGCCAGGTCATCAGCGGCAGGTCGTCGGCGATGCCGCGCAGCAGGGTCATCGCCGCATGGCCGTGGGCGTTGATCAGGCCGGGGGCGAGCAGGCAGTCCGGCAGTTCGCGCACCTCGCTGGCGGGATGGCGCAGGGCTTCGGCGCGCGGGGCGATCAGCACGATGTGCCCGTCGCGAATGCCCAGGCCATGCTCGCGCAGCACCACGCCAGCCGGCTCCACGGGCACCAGCCAGGTCGGCAGGAGCAGAAGGTCGAGAGGGGCTTGGGGCATGGGAGCGTGTCCGTCTGGCTTGAAGGCTGCATGGAAGGCCGCCAGTGTATAGATGAACGCGCGTTGCTTGAAGTCGCCGGGGCTGCTGGATTGTTCGGTTGGCGCCTGCTTCTCTGCGTATAATCCGCGATTTTTTGATGGTTAAGGGTGGGGTGCGCGATGCGCGAGCAATTGCTGGCGGTGGAGAAGGTCCAGGCGATCGAGTGGCGCGATGGTGCGCTTTATCTGCTCGACCAGCGCCTGTTGCCGCATCGGCAGACCTGGTTGCGCTACGACTCCGCGGCGGCGGTGGCGGATGCGATTCGCGACATGGTGGTGCGCGGTGCGCCGGCGATCGGGATCGCGGCGGCCTATGGCCTGGTGCTGGCGGCGCGCTCCAGGCTGCAGGCGGGCGGTGACTGGCGCGCTGCGCTGGAGGTCGACTTCGCTCGCCTGGAACAGTCGCGTCCTACCGCAGTGAACCTGTCCTGGGCCCTGCAGCGTATGCGCGAGCGCCTGGCGCGGCTCAAGGATGACGAGCAGGCGCTGCAGCAGCTGGAGGCCGAAGCGATCGGCATTCACGCCAGTGACCGTGAGGCCAACCTGACCATGGCGCAGCTCGGCATGGAGCTGATTCGCAAGCACCAGGGCAATCCGCAGGTGCTGCTGACCCATTGCAATGCCGGGGCGCTGGCCACCGGCGGTTTTGGCACCGCGCTCGGGGTGATCCGCGCTGCGCACCTGGAGGGGCTGGTCGAGCATGTCTACGTCGACGAGACCCGTCCCTGGCTGCAGGGCGCGCGCCTGACCGCCTGGGAGCTGGCCGGCGACGGCGTGCCGGTCAGCCTCAACGCCGATGCGGCGGCCGCGCACCTGATGAAGACCAAGGGCATCACCTGGGTGATAGTCGGCGCCGATCGCATCACTGCCAACGGCGACGTGGCCAACAAGATCGGGACCTATCAGCTGGCGGTCAACGCCATGCACCATGGCGTGCGGCTGATGGTGGTGGCGCCCAGCTCGACCATCGACATGAACCTGGAAAGTGGCGAGGACATCCTGCTCGAGGAGCGCGATGGGCGTGAGCTGCTGGACGTTGCCGGGCACCGGATGGCGGCGGATGTGCATGCGGTCAATCCGGTGTTCGACGTGACGCCGGCTGACCTGGTCGACTACATCGTGACCGAAAAGGGCGTGGTCGAGCGCCCGGACAGCGCGAAGATGACGCAACTGATGTGCCGCAAGCGCCTGCACTGAGTGCGCCGCGCACTCCCTGTCGCGGGGTAGGTGTGCGGCACGCTTTGTGGTAATCTCCGGCAGTTTTCAGGGGGGCTGGTCACAGCCGCCTTCACTGCATCGAATCGTGACATAACTCGTTGATTTGTCGTGAGTCGCTGATGGCTCGAAGCTATCGCGACGTGCTCCATGGCGTTCAGGAAGAATGACGCGGAGTTTCACCAGAAAAAGGAACCAGGCTTCTCATGGGCGAACTGGCCAAAGAAATCCTCCCGGTCAATATCGAAGACGAGCTGAAACAGTCCTACCTCGACTACGCGATGAGCGTGATCGTCGGGCGTGCGCTGCCGGATGCGCGCGATGGCTTGAAGCCCGTCCACCGTCGTGTGCTGTACGCCATGAGCGAACTGGGCAACGACTGGAACAAGCCCTACAAGAAATCCGCCCGTGTGGTCGGTGACGTGATCGGTAAATACCACCCGCACGGCGACACTGCGGTGTACGACACCATCGTGCGGATGGCGCAGGACTTCTCCCTGCGTTACCTGCTGGTCGACGGTCAGGGCAACTTCGGTTCGGTGGACGGCGACAACGCCGCCGCCATGCGTTACACCGAAGTGCGCATGACCAAGCTGGCCCACGAGCTGCTGGCCGACCTGGACAAGGAAACCGTGGACTGGGTGCCGAACTACGACGGCACCGAGCAGATTCCGGCGGTGATGCCGACCAAGGTGCCGAACCTGCTGGTCAACGGCTCGTCGGGTATCGCCGTGGGCATGGCCACCAACATCCCGCCGCACAACCTCACCGAGGTGATCGATGGCTGCCTGGCGCTGATCGACAACGCCGAGCTGAGCGTCGATGACCTGATGCAGTACATCCCGGGCCCGGACTTCCCCACTGCCGGCATCATCAACGGCCGTGCCGGGATCATCGAGGCCTACCGTACCGGTCGCGGGCGCATCTACATCCGTGCCCGCGTCGAGGTCGAGGACATCGACAAGTCCGGCAATCGCCAGCAGCTGGTGGTCACCGAGCTGCCGTACCAGCTGAACAAGGCGCGTCTGATCGAGAAGATCGCCGAGCTGGTCAAGGAGAAGAAGATCGAAGGCATCACCGAGCTGCGTGACGAGTCCGACAAGGACGGCATGCGCGTGGTGATCGAGCTGCGTCGTGGCGAAGTGCCGGACGTGGTGCTGAACAACCTCTACGCCCAGACCCAGATGCAGAGCGTGTTCGGCATCAACGTGGTGGCGCTGGTCGACGGTCAGCCGAAGACCATGAACCTCAAGGACATGCTCGAGGTGTTCGTCCGTCACCGCCGTGAAGTGGTGACCCGCCGGACCGTCTACGAGCTGCGCAAGGCCCGCGAGCGTGGCCACATCCTCGAAGGCCAGGCCGTGGCGCTGTCCAACATCGACCCGGTGATCGAGCTGATCAAGGCCTCGCCGACGCCAGCCGAGGCCAAGGAGCGCCTGCTTGCCACGGCCTGGGAATCCAGTGCGGTGGAAGCCATGGTCGAGCGCGCCGGCGCCGACTCCTGCCGCCCGGAAGGGCTGGACGAGCAATACGGTCTGCGTGACGGCAAGTACTACCTGTCGCCGGAACAGGCGCAAGCCATTCTGGAGCTGCGTCTGCACCGCCTGACCGGTCTGGAGCACGAGAAGCTGCTGGCCGAGTACCAGGAAATCCTCGCCCTGATCGGTGAGCTGATCCGTATCCTGACCAGCCCCGAGCGCCTGATGGAAGTCATCCGCGAGGAGCTGGAGAAGGTCAAGGCCGAGTTCGGCGATGCCCGTCGTACCGAGATCATCGCCTCGCGTCAGGACCTGACCATCGCCGACCTGATCACCGAGGAAGAGCGCGTCGTCACCATCTCCCACGGCGGTTATGCCAAGAGCCAGCCGCTGGCGGCCTACGAGGCCCAGCGCCGTGGCGGCAAGGGCAAGTCGGCCACCGGGGTGAAGGACGAGGACTACGTCGAGCACCTGCTGGTCGCCAACAGCCATGCCACCCTGCTGCTGTTCTCCAGCAAGGGCAAGGTGTACTGGCTGCGCACGTTCGAGATCCCCGAGGCGTCGCGCACTGCGCGCGGCCGCCCGCTGGTCAACCTGCTGCCGCTGGACGAGGGTGAGCGCATCACCGCCATGCTGCAGATCGACCTCGAGGCCCTGCAGCAGAGTGCCGGTGCCGACGAGGACCTGGACGAAGAAGGCGTGGTGATCGAAGGCGAAGCCGTCGAAGTCGCCGAGGTCGAGGAAGTCGAGGAAGTCGAGGGCGAAACCCCCGAGCTGGTCGCCGAGCCGACGGGCGCCTACATCTTCATGGCCACCGCCTTCGGTACTGTGAAGAAGACGCCGCTGGTGCAGTTCAGCCGTCCGCGCAGCGCCGGCCTGATCGCACTGCGCCTGGAAGAGGGTGACACCCTGATCGCCGCCGCGATCACCGATGGCGCCAAGGAAGTCATGCTGTTCTCCGACGCTGGCAAGGTGCTGCGTTTCGCCGAAAGCAAGGTGCGCACCATGGGTCGTACTGCGCGCGGTGTGCGTGGCATGCGCCTGGGCAAGGATCAGGAACTGATCTCCATGCTCATTCCCGAGTCCGGTGCGCAGATCCTCACGGCATCCGAGCGCGGCTTCGGCAAGCGCACCGGCCTGGGCAAGTTCCCGCGTCGCGGTCGTGGTGGTCAGGGCGTCATCGGCATGGTGACCAGCGAGCGCAACGGCAAGCTGGTCGGTGCCATCCAGGTGCAGGACGGCGAGGAAATCATGCTCATCTCCGACCAGGGCACGCTGGTGCGTACCCGCGTCGACGAAGTCTCCAGCTCGGGTCGTAACACCCAGGGCGTGACGCTGATCAAGCTGGCCAAGGATGAAACCCTGGTCGGTCTGGAGCGTGTGCAGGAGCCGACGCCGGTCGAGGACGACGAACTGCTCGACGGTGAGGAGGGCGTCGAGGTCGCCGAAGAAGGCGCCGAGGTACCGGTCGCCGACGCCGAGGAAGGCAGCGAGGAATAAATGCGCGCCTCGTGGGAGGGGCTTCAGCCGCGACTGTCGCCGCTGAGGCCCGTCCCACAGATCGCGGGTTCAGGTCGTAGGATGGGGTGAACCCATCGAAATGAATTGAGAGAAGAGAAGTGAGCAAGCGAGCTTTTAACTTCTGCGCTGGCCCGGCCGCGCTGCCGACCGCTGTACTGCAACGTGCCCAGGCCGAAATGCTCGACTGGCAGGGCAAGGGCCTGTCGGTCATGGAGATGAGTCACCGTAGCGACGAGTACGTGGCCATCGCCAGCCAGGCCGAACAGGACCTGCGCGATCTGCTCGCTGTGCCCAGTGATTACAAGGTGCTGTTCCTGCAGGGCGGTGCCAGCCAGCAGTTCGCCGAGATCCCGCTGAACCTGCTGCCGGAAGACGGCGTGGCGGATTACGTCGAGACCGGTATCTGGTCGAAGAAGGCCATCGAAGAAGCGCGTCGCTATGGCGCCATCAATGTCGCCGCCAGCGCCAAGGCGCACGACTATTTCGCCATTCCCGGGCAGAACGACTGGCAGCTGTCGAAAGATGCCGCCTACGTGCATTACTGCAGCAACGAAACCATCGGCGGCCTGCAGTTCGACTGGATTCCGCAGGTGGGCGACACGCCCCTGGTGGCGGACATGTCCTCGGACATCCTCTCGCGTCCGCTGGATGTCTCGCAGTTCGGCCTGATCTACGCCGGTGCGCAGAAGAACATCGGCCCCAGCGGCCTGGTGGTGGTGATCGTTCGTGAAGACCTGCTCGGCCGCGCTCGTTCGAGCTGCCCGACCATGCTCGACTACAAGGTCTCGGCGGACAACGGCTCGATGTACAACACCCCGGCGACCTATTCCTGGTACCTCTCCGGCCTGGTGTTCCAGTGGCTGAAGGAGCAGGGCGGCGTCGAGGCCATGGAGCGCATCAACCGCGCCAAGAAAGACCTGCTGTACAAGACCATCGACGACAGCGACTTCTACAGCAACCCGGTTGCGCACAATGCGCGCTCCTGGATGAACGTGCCATTCCGTCTGGCCGACGAGAAGCTGGACAAGGTGTTCCTGGCCGGCGCCGACGAGCGTGGCCTGCTCAACCTCAAGGGGCACCGCTCGGTGGGGGGCATGCGCGCCTCCATCTACAATGCCGTCGGCCTGGATGCGGTCGAGGCGCTGGTGGCCTACATGGTCGAGTTCGAGAAGGAGCATGGCTGACATGTCCGAGCAGGAACTGCAGGCGCTGCGGGTTCGCATCGACAACCTCGACGAGCGCATCCTCGAGCTGATCAGCGACCGTGCGCGCTGCGCCGAAGAAGTCGCGCGGGTGAAGATGAAGGAACTGAAGGAGGGCGAGTCGCCCGTCTTCTACCGTCCCGAGCGTGAAGCCCAGGTGCTCAAGCGCGTGATGGAGCGCAACCAGGGGCCGTTGGGCAACGAGGAGATGGCGCGGCTGTTCCGCGAAATCATGTCCTCCTGCCTGGCCCTGGAGAACCCGCTGAAAGTCGCCTACCTCGGCCCGGAAGGCACCTTCAGCCAGGCAGCGGCGATGAAGCACTTCGGCCATGCGGTGGTCAGCGTGCCGATGGCCGCCATCGACGAGGTGTTCCGCGAGGTCGCCGCCGGCGCGGTGAACTTCGGCGTGGTGCCGGTGGAGAACTCCACCGAAGGGGCGATCAACCACACGCTGGACAGCTTCCTCGAGCACGACATGGTTATCTGCGGTGAGGTGGAGCTGCGCATTCACCATCACCTGCTGGTGGGCGAGACCACCAAGACCGACAAGATCACCCGTATCTATTCCCATGCCCAGTCGCTGGCGCAGTGCCGCAAGTGGCTGGATGCGCATTACCCCAACGTCGAGCGCGTGGCGGTTTCCAGCAATGCCGATGCGGCCAAGCGCGTGAAGAGCGAGTGGAACAGCGCGGCCATCGCCGGTGACATGGCCGCCAACCTGTATGGCCTGACCAAGCTGGCCGAGAAGATCGAGGATCGCCCGGACAACTCCACGCGCTTCCTCATCATCGGCAGCCAGGAAGTGCCGCCGACCGGCGACGACAAGACGTCGATCATCGTCTCCATGCGCAACAAGCCGGGTGCCTTGCACGAGCTGCTGGTGCCGTTCCACAACAACGGCATCGATCTGACCCGCATCGAGACCCGTCCGTCGCGCAGCGGCAAGTGGACCTATGTGTTCTTCATCGACTTCATCGGCCACCACCGCGATCCGCTGATCAAGGACGTGCTGGAAAAACTGGCTCAGGAAGCCGTGGCGCTGAAGGTGCTGGGTTCCTATCCGAAGGCGGTACTTTAAACTGCAGCCACAAGCTGCGAGCCACAGGCTGCAAGTGAGCGGCGCTCTGGCTCCTGGCTTGCGGCTTAGAGCTTGAGGCTTGCAGCTATGACTTGTGATTTCCTGACCCTGGCCCAGCCAGGCGTGCAGAAGCTTTCCCCCTACGTTCCAGGCAAGCCGGTCGATGAGCTGGCTCGCGAGCTGGGGCTCGATCCGGCCGGTATCGTCAAGCTGGCCAGCAACGAGAACCCGCTGGGCCCCAGCGACAAGGTGCTGGCGGCGATTCGTGCCGAACTGGATGAGCTGACCCGCTATCCGGATGGCAACGGTTTCACCCTCAAGGCTGCCCTGGCCAGCCGCTATGCTGTCGATGCAGCGCAGGTCACCCTGGGCAATGGTTCCAACGACATCCTCGAGCTGGTCGCTCGCGCCTACCTGGCGCCGGGCCTCAATGCCGTGTTCAGCGACTACGCCTTCGCCGTGTACCCCATCGCCACTCAGGCTGTCGGTGCCCAGGGCAAGATCGTGCCGGCCCGGGACTATGGTCACGATCTGGACGCAATGCTCGCCGCGATCGACGACGACACCCGCGTCGTGTTCATCGCCAACCCCAACAACCCGACCGGTACCTGGTTCGGTCCCGAGGCGCTGGAAGCCTTCCTGGCCAAGGTGCCGGAGTCGGTGCTGGTGGTGCTGGACGAGGCCTATATCGAGTACGCCGAGGGTGATGAGCTGCCGGATGGTCTGGACTACCTGGCGCGTTATCCCAATCTGCTGGTCTCGCGTACCTTCTCCAAGGCTTATGGCCTGGCGTCGCTGCGGGTCGGCTACGCGATCAGCTCGCCGGCCATCGCCGACGT
This sequence comes from Ectopseudomonas khazarica, assembly GCF_004521985.1. Taxonomy (GTDB): domain Bacteria; phylum Pseudomonadota; class Gammaproteobacteria; order Pseudomonadales; family Pseudomonadaceae; genus Aquipseudomonas; species Aquipseudomonas khazarica. The sequence goes on along the minus strand of NZ_SBHZ01000025.1, from coordinate 5,973 downwards.
GCTCAACCGGGTGCGGCAGCCGTTCAACGTCAACAGCCTGGCGCTGGCCGCCGCCTGCGCGGCCCTGGCCGACAGCGACTACCTGGCCGAGAGCCGTCGTCTCAATGACGCCGGCATGCAGCAGCTGGAAGACGGCTTGCGTGCCCTGGGGCTCGGCTGGATTCCGTCCAAGGGCAACTTCATTGCCGTCGACTTCGGGCGTGACACCGCCGCGATCAACCAGGCGCTGCTGCGCGAAGGGGTGATCGTGCGGCCGATGGCGGGCTACCGCATGCCGAACTTCCTGCGCGTTTCCATCGGTTTGCCGAGGGAGAACGCACGCTTCCTCGAGGCGCTGGCCAAGGTGCTCTCGGCGTGACTGTAACGGCCGTGCAATCGAATGCTCCTAAGATCGGCCGCCTCGTGGTGGTGGGCCTCGGGTTGATCGGTGGCTCCTTCGCCAAGGGGCTGCGTGAGCGTGGCCTGTGTCGCGAAGTGGTGGGGGTCGACCTGGATGCCGAGTCACGGCGACTGGCCGTGCAGCTGGGGGTGGTCGATCGCTGCGAGTCTGACCTGGCCACCGCCTGTCAGGGTGCCGATGTCATCCAGCTGGCAGTGCCTATCCTGGCCATGGAGAAGCTGCTCGCCGAGCTGGCGAAGCTCGATCTCGGCACGGCGGTGCTGACCGATGTCGGCAGTGCCAAGGGCAATGTCGTGCGCGCCGCGCGCCTGGCCTTCGCCGGCAAGCACGTGCGCCTGGTGCCCGGGCACCCGATCGCCGGTTCCGAGCAGAGCGGTGTGGAGGCTGCCAACGCCGGCTTGTTCCGCCGGCACAAGGTCATCCTCACGCCTTGCGAGCACAGCGATGAGTCAGCCGTGGCGCTGGTCGAGAGCCTGTGGCGCGAGCTGGGGGCGGCTGTGGAGGTGATGGAGGTGGAGCATCATGACCAGGTGCTCGCCGCGACCAGTCATCTCCCGCATCTGCTGGCTTTCACCCTGGTCGACTCGCTGGCCAAGCGCAGCGAGAACCTGGAGATTTTCCGTTACGCCGCTGGTGGTTTCCGCGATTTCACGCGGATCGCCGGCAGTGATCCGGTGATGTGGCACGATATCTTCCTCGCCAATCGCGAGGCCGTGCTGCGTACGCTGGACACGTTTCGCGACGACCTCGACGCCCTGCGCGACGCGGTCGACGCTGGGGATGGGCATCAACTGCTGGGCGTGTTCACCCGCGCCCGTGTGGCCCGCGAACATTTCAGCAAAATTCTGGCCCGCAGGGCCTATGTGGACGCTATGCACTCGACCGATCTGATTTTCCTGGCAAAACCCGGTAGCTCGCTGGCCGGCCGTATTCGCGTACCCGGTGACAAATCCATCTCGCATCGTTCGATCATGCTGGGTTCGCTGGCCGAAGGCACGACCGAGGTCGAGGGTTTCCTCGAGGGTGAAGATGCCCTGGCTACCCTGCAGGCGTTTCGCGACATGGGCGTGGTCATCGAAGGCCCGCATCATGGCCGCGTGACCATCCATGGTGTCGGGCTCAATGGCCTGAAGGCGCCGGCCGGCCCGCTGTACATGGGTAACTCCGGTACCTCCATGCGCCTGCTCTCGGGGCTGCTGGCCGCGCAGCCGTTCGATACCACCCTGACCGGTGATGCCTCGCTGTCCAAGCGCCCGATGAATCGCGTGGCCAAGCCGCTGCGGGAAATGGGCGCGGTGATCGAGACCGCTCCGGAAGGTCGTCCGCCGCTGACCATCAAGGGTGGCCAGCGCCTGACCGGCATGGCTTACGAGATGCCGATGGCCAGTGCCCAGGTCAAATCCTGCCTGTTGCTGGCCGGCCTGTACGCCGCTGGCAGCACCTCGGTGACCGAGCCGGCGCCGACTCGCGACCACACCGAGCGCATGCTGCGCGGCTTCGGCTATCCCGTCAGCGTCGAGGGTGCCACGGCGTGCGTCGAGTCCGGGCACAAACTCAGCGCGACCCGTATCGAGGTGCCGGCCGACATTTCCTCGGCGGCCTTCTTTCTGGTCGCTGCCAGCATCGCCGAGGGTTCCGAGTTGGTGCTCGAGCATGTGGGCATCAACCCGACCCGTACCGGTGTGATCGACATCCTCAAACTGATGGGCGGCGACATCACCCTGGAGAACCAGCGTGAAGTCGGCGGCGAGCCGGTTGCGGACATCCGTGTGCGCGCGGCCAGGCTCAAGGGCATCGATATCCCGGAAGATCTGGTGCCGCTGGCCATCGACGAGTTCCCCGTGCTGTTCGTGGCTGCTGCCTGCGCCGAAGGCCGCACCGTGCTGCGCGGCGCCGAAGAGCTGCGGGTCAAGGAGTCCGATCGTATCCAGGTCATGGCCGATGGTCTGGTCGCGCTGGGCGTCAAGGCCGAGCCGACCCCGGACGGTATCGTCATCGAAGGCGGCGCCATCGGTGGTGGTGAGGTCTGGGCGCACGGCGATCACCGCATCGCCATGTCCTTCAGCGTCGCCTCGCTGCGTGCCAGCGCGCCGATCCGCATTCACGACTGTGCCAATGTCGCCACGTCCTTCCCCAACTTCCTCGCCCTGGCGGCCGAAGTGGGCATCAACGTGGCAGAAGAGGGCAAGGCATGAGCGCCCCGGTCATCACCGTCGACGGGCCGAGCGGCTCGGGCAAGGGCACGCTCTGCGCGCTGCTGGCCAAGCAGCTGGGCTGGAACCTGCTCGACTCCGGCGCCCTGTATCGCCTGCTGGCCTTCGCCGCCGGTAATCACGGCATCGACCTGACCAACGAGGAAGCGCTCAAGCAACTGGCGGCGCATCTGGATGTGCAGTTCATCGACAAGCGCATCATCCTCGAAGGCGAGGAGGTCACCGACGCCATCCGCAACGAGCAGGTGGGGGCGGGCGCTTCCATGGTCGCCTCGCTGCCGGCGGTGCGTGAAGCGCTGCTGCAGCGTCAGCGCGCGTTCCAGGAAATGCCGGGCCTGGTCGCCGATGGCCGCGACATGGGAACGGTGGTGTTCACCGAGGCGCCGCTGAAGGTTTTCCTTACGGCCAGCGCCGAGGAACGTGCTCGCCGCCGCTACCTGCAGTTGAAGGCCAAGGGCGATGATGTTAATCTCGCGAGTCTTCTCGATGAGATTCGGGCGCGCGATGAGCGCGATACCCAGCGCGCAGTGGCACCGCTGAAGCCTGCCGCAGACGCAATCCTGCTGGATTCGACCGAGCTTTCCATCGAGCAAGTGCTAGAACGAATTCTGCGTGAGGTCGCCGAGCGCGATCTCGCCGGGTAAGAGCTCCGGCTGTCCTAAGTCGGAAAGCTCGCAAGGAGGCATGCGGGAGACCAGTCCTTGTCCCGCAGGCCTCTTTTTACATGAACGAACCCACATGGTCTGGAATGTGGTTTGGGCGAATCCCCGCCCTTGATCAACAGGAATCAACATGAGCGAAAGCTTTGCAGAACTATTTGAAGAAAGCCTGAAATCCCTCGACATGCAGCCGGGTGCCATCATCACCGGTATCGTGGTCGACATCGACGGTGACTGGGTTACCGTACACGCCGGCCTGAAGTCCGAGGGCGTCATCCCGCTCGACCAGTTCTTCAACGAACAAGGCGAGCTGACCATCAAGGTCGGTGACGAAGTCCACGTTGCGCTGGACGCGGTTGAAGATGGCTTCGGTGAAACCAAGCTGTCCCGCGAGAAAGCCAAGCGCGCTGAATCCTGGCTGGTTCTGGAAGCTGCGTTCAACGCTGAAGAAGTGGTCAAGGGCGTTATCAACGGTAAGGTCAAAGGCGGCTTCACCGTTGACGTCAACGGCATCCGCGCGTTCCTGCCGGGTTCCCTGGTCGACGTCCGTCCGGTGCGTGATACCACTCACCTGGAAGGCAAAGAGCTGGAATTCAAGGTCATCAAGCTGGACCAGAAGCGCAACAACGTTGTCGTTTCCCGTCGCAGTGTCCTGGAAGCCGAGAACAGCGCCGAGCGCGAAGCTCTGCTGGAATCCCTGCAGGAAGGCCAGCAGGTCAAAGGTATCGTCAAGAACCTCACCGACTACGGTGCGTTCGTTGACCTGGGCGGCGTAGATGGTCTGCTGCACATCACCGACATGGCCTGGAAGCGCATCAAGCACCCGTCCGAAATCGTCAACGTTGGCGACGAGATCGACGTCAAGGTTCTGAAGTACGACCGCGAGCGCAACCGCGTATCCCTGGGCCTGAAGCAACTGGGCGAAGACCCATGGGTTGCCATCAAAGCCCGTTACCCGGAAAACACCCGCGTCATGGCGCGCGTCACCAACCTGACCGACTACGGCTGCTTCGCTGAGCTGGAAGAAGGCGTTGAAGGTCTGGTGCACGTTTCCGAAATGGACTGGACCAACAAGAACATCCACCCGTCGAAAGTCGTCAACGTCGGCGACGAAGTGGAAGTCATGGTTCTGGACATCGACGAAGAGCGTCGTCGTATCTCCCTGGGTATCAAGCAGTGCAAGACCAACCCGTGGGAAGACTTCTCCGGTCAGTTCAACAAGGGTGACAAGATCTCCGGCACCATCAAGTCGATCACCGATTTCGGTATCTTCATTGGTCTGGACGGCGGCATCGACGGCCTGGTTCACCTGTCCGACATCTCCTGGAACGAAGCCGGCGAAGAAGCCGTGCGTCGCTTCAAGAAGGGCGACGAGCTGGAAACCGTCATCCTGTCGGTCGACCCGGAGCGCGAGCGCATCTCCCTGGGCATCAAGCAGCTGGAAGACGATCCGTTCAGCAACTACGTCTCCCTCAACGACAAGGGCACCATCGTCCGCGGCGTTGTGAAGGAAGTGGATGCCAAGGGCGCCATCATCGACCTGGGCAACGAGATCGAAGCCACTCTGAAAGCTTCCGAAATCAGCCGTGACCGCGTTGAAGACGCGCGCAACGTCCTGAAGGAAGGCGACGAAGTAGAAGCCAAGATCATCAGCGTTGACCGCAAGTCCCGCGTTATCAGCCTGTCCATCAAGTCGAAAGACGTCGAGGACGAGAAGGACGCGATGAAGGAACTGCGTAACAAGCAAGACGTTGAAAGCACCGGCCCGACCACCATTGGTGATCTGATCCGTGCTCAGATGGAAAACCAGAACTAAGTTCAGGTAATTCATCGAAGAAAAGGGCGGCCCTCGGGCCGCCCTTTTTCGTTTCTGCAGCGCTCATCGGTCCGCTGGCATGCGGCGACGGTGGCACTCGCTGCGCCCGCTGAATGTGTGCCTGATGCGGCGCTTATGCCTGAGTCATCAACTCTCAATCCGGATATTGCGCTAACACCTTGTTTTTTGGGCTGTTCAAAAGCTGACCAGCGTGCTAAAACCGATCCATCGAGTCTTCTAGCCGCTTGAAAAAGAAGGGAAAACCATGACCAAGTCGGAGTTGATCGAACGAATCGTCACTCACCAGGGTCAGCTCTCCTCCAAGGATGTCGAGCTGGCCATCAAGACCATGCTGGAGCAGATGTCCCAGGCGCTGGCGACAGGGGATCGCATCGAGATCCGTGGCTTCGGCAGCTTCTCCCTGCACTACCGCGCCCCGCGCGTAGGGCGCAACCCGAAAACCGGCCAGTCGGTGCGCCTGGACGGCAAGTTCGTGCCGCATTTCAAGCCAGGCAAGGAGCTGCGGGATCGGGTCAATGAAGACGAGTGACCTGATCCGCAGGGCCTGCTGAACCGCTTTCCGGCGTCATCCCTTTGTCATGCTTGCGAAATAACAGAAAACCGGGAAAATGTGCGGGTTTTCATATCGCTGCCTAGTTGGCCAGTCTTACTGACCACATTGCTTCCGCAAAGGCTGAATCTAACCTGTACTACTGGGCTGAGTCCCTTTAGGCTTCTGTCGTTAAGGGATTGACCTTTGCGGTACCCCCAACCAGCTATCGCCGTGCTGCTGTTTGCATTGCGGGTCCATACCGCCCGCGAATGGATGGCGGGCATCCTCCTCGGAGCGGTCTCGACCATTTGCGGGGGCGCGTTTTGCAGGGG
>NZ_SBHZ01000024.1 GCF_004521985.1 Ectopseudomonas khazarica | reverse complement strand
GCCACCGTCCGTCCGGCGGATCGCCTGGGGTTCACCCTGTTTCTCGCCGCTGCGCTGCACGTGGCACTGATTCTCGGCATCGGCTTCGGCCTGGAGTCGCCACCGGACATCAGCAAGACGCTGGAAATCACCCTGTCCACCTTCAAGAGCGATGAAAAGCCCAAGGAGGCCGATTTCCTCGCCCAGGACAACCAGCAGGGCAGCGGCACCCTGGAACACGTCGCCGCCCCCAAGACCACGGAGCAGGCGCCGTTCCAGGACAGCGAGGTGCGCAAGGTCACACCGCCGGCCACCCCGCAGCAACCCGCCACCCGCCAGGAAGCGCCCAAGGCGGCGGTGGCCACGCGTACACCACAACAGCAGAAGACCCCGGTCAAGCGCGAGGAAGCCAAGCCTGTGCCGGACACGCGCCCGGCGCCGGTCTTCGACTCCGCGCAGCTGTCGGCGGAGATCGCCAGCCTCGAGGCCGAACTGGCCCAGGAAGTCCAGCAGTACGCGAAACGCCCGAAGATCCATCGCCTCAACGCCGCCTCGACCATGCGCGACAAGGGTGCCTGGTACAAGGACGAGTGGCGCAAGAAGGTCGAGCGCATCGGCAACCTCAACTACCCGGACGAGGCGCGCCGCAAGCGCATCTACGGCAGCCTGCGCCTGCTGGTGTCGATCAACCGCGACGGCAGTCTCTACGAGGTGCAGATACTGGAGTCCTCGGGTCATGCCGAACTCGACCAGGCGGCCCAGCGCATCGTGCGCCTGGCTGCGCCCTACGCCCCGTTCACCGGCGACCTGGCCGATATCGACCGCCTGGAGATCATTCGCACCTGGCGCTTCGAGCGCGGCGACCGGCTGTCGAGCAACTGACCCCGCGCCGGGACGATGCACCCGCCTGAGCGGCCGCGCTTGTAGCTTGTCGCCAGCCGCTCCAAACTAGGCGTCATGAACACATCAGCCCCGACCTCGCTCAAGCACCATTTCCTGATCGCCATGCCGCACATGGCCGATCCGAACTTCGCGCAGACCGTGACCTACCTGGTCGAGCACAACGACCAGGGCGCGATGGGTCTGGTGATCAACAAGCCCAACGGCCTCAACCTGGCCGACGTCCTGGAGCAGTTGCGCCCGGACGAGGAGCCCGCCGCGCTGTGCCACAGCCTGCCGATCTTCGCCGGCGGCCCGGTGCAGACCGACCGTGGCTTCGTCCTCCACCCCGCCGGCCCGCAGTTCCAGGCCACCCTGGAGCTGGGCGAGCTGGGCCTGTCCACCTCGCAGGACGTGCTCTTCGCCATCGCCGACGGCAGCGGCCCGGACCAGTACCTGATCACCCTGGGCTACGCCGGCTGGGACGCCGGGCAGCTGGAGGCCGAGCTGGTCGACAACGCCTGGCTGACCTGCCCGGCCGACAGCAGCATCCTCTTCGACCTGCCTTACGACCAACGCCTGAATGCCGCCGCCGCACGCCTGGGCGTCAATCTCAGCCTGCTCACCTCGCAGACGGGCCACGCCTGATGAGCGACAAACCACTGCGCCTGCTGCTGGGCTTCGACTACGGCAGCAAGCAGATCGGCGTCGCCGTCGGCCAGATGATCACCGGCCAGGCCCGTGAACTGTGCGTGCTCAAGGCCCAGAACGGTGTGCCGGACTGGAACCGCGTGGAAGCATTGATCAAGGAGTGGCAGCCCGACGCCGTGGTGGTCGGCCTGCCGCTGAACATGGACGGCACGCCCAGCGAGATGAGCGCCCGTGCGGAAAAGTTCGCGCGCCGCCTCAACGGCCGCTTCAACCTGCCGGCCTACACCCACGACGAGCGCCTGACCACCTTCGAGGCCAAGGGCCAGCGCCTGCGCGAGGGCCAGAGCGGCGGCTACCGCGAGCGCCCCGTCGACGCCATTGCCGCCGCCCTGCTGCTGCAGGGCTGGCTGGAGGAAAACTGCACGGGCTGAGAACCGGTTGCGCTGCCGGCGCTCGGCAGCCTCGCTCACGCTCTCAGCAGCCGTTTAATCAAGGAGTTTCGCCATGCTACCGAACCCCAACGACCTGCTGCCGGCCATGGCCAGCGCCCTGACCCAGCACCTCAACCAGCGGCAGATCAGCGAGCCACGCTTCATCGGCATCCGCACCGGCGGCGTCTGGGTCGCCCAGGCCCTGCTCCAGGCACTCGGCCGCGAAGACGCACTGGGCATCCTCGACGTCTCCTTCTACCGTGACGATTTCACCCAGAACGGCCTGCACCCGCAGGTGCAGCCCTCCGAGCTGCCATTCGAGATCGAAGGCCAGCACCTGGTGCTGATCGACGACGTGCTGATGAGCGGCCGCACCATCCGTGCCGCCCTGAACGAACTGTTCGACTACGGCCGCCCGGCCAGCGTGACCCTGGTCAGCCTGCTCGACCTCAACGCCCGTGAACTGCCGATTCGCCCCGATGTGGTCGGCGCCACCCTGTCACTGGCGGCCAACGAGCGGGTAAAATTGTCCGGCCCCACGCCCCTGACCCTCGAACTCCAGACGCTCGCCAACTGAGACCCCCGCGATGACGCCACTCGCCGCCAAGCGCCCGCTGCAGCTCAATGACCAAGGCCAGCTGTGCCATTTCCTCTCGCTCGACGGTTTGCCCCGCGAGCTGCTGACCGAAATCCTCGACACCGCCGACTCCTTCCTCGAGGTCGGCGCGCGTGCGGTGAAGAAGGTCCCGCTGCTGCGCGGCAAGACCGTGTGCAACGTGTTCTTCGAGAACTCCACGCGCACCCGCACCACCTTCGAACTGGCCGCCCAGCGCCTGTCGGCTGACGTCATCAGCCTCAATGTGTCGACCAGTTCGACCAGCAAGGGCGAAACCCTGTTCGACACCCTGCGCAACCTCGAGGCCATGGCCGCCGACATCTTCGTCGTGCGCCACTCCGACTCCGGCGCCGCCCACTTCATCGCCGAGCACGTGTGCCCGAACCTGGCGATCATCAACGGCGGCGACGGCCGTCACGCCCACCCGACCCAGGGCATGCTCGACATGCTCACCATTCGCCGGCACAAGGGCAGCTTCGAGAACCTTTCGGTGGCCATCGTCGGCGACATCCTGCATTCGCGGGTGGCGCGCTCCAACATGCTCGCCCTGAAGACCCTGGGCTGCCCGGACATCCGCGTGATCGCGCCGAAGACCCTGCTGCCCATCGGCCTGGAGGAGAGCTACGGCGTGCGCGTGTTCAGCGATGCCGACGAAGGCCTCAAGGACGTCGACGTGGTGATCATGCTGCGCCTGCAGCGCGAACGCATGCAGGGTGGCCTGCTGCCCAGCGAGGGCGAGTTCTACCGCCTGTTCGGCCTGACCGAGCAGCGCCTGGCCCTGGCCAGGCCCGATGCCCTGGTGATGCACCCGGGGCCGATCAACCGCGGCGTGGAGATCGAGTCGGCGGTGGCCGACGGCCCGCAATCGGTGATTCTCAACCAGGTCACCTACGGCATCGCCATCCGCATGGCCGTACTGTCCATGGCCATGAGCGGGCAGAACGCGCAACGTCAACTCAACGCCGAGGAGGCCAACTGATGCGTACCGCAATCCTCGGTGCCCGCGTGATCGATCCCAGCAGCGGCCTGGATCGGGTCAGCGACCTGTACCTCGACGGCGGCAAGCTGGTCGCCATTGACCAGGCGCCCGCCGGCTTCACTGCCGACAAGACCCTCGACGCCCTGGGACTGGTCGCCGCCCCCGGCCTGGTCGACCTGTCCGTGGCGCTGCGCGAACCCGGCTACAGCCGCAAGGGCAGCATCGCCACCGAGACCCTGGCGGCGGCTGCCGGCGGCGTCACCAGCCTGTGCTGCCCGCCGTTCACCAAACCCGTGCTGGACACCCCGGCGGTGGCCGAGCTGATTCTCGACCGCGCCCGCGAGGCCGGGCACACCAAGGTGTTCCCCATCGGCGCGCTGAGCAAGAACCTGGCCGGCGAACAGCTGGCGGAGCTGGTGGCCCTGCGCGACACCGGCTGCGTGGCCTTCGGCAACGGCCTGGACAACTTCCGCAACAGCCGCACCCTGCGCCGCGCGCTGGAATACGCCGCGACCTTCGACCTGCAGGTGATCTTCCACTCGCAGGACTTCGACCTGGCCGAAGGCGGCCTGGCCCACGAGGGGCCCACCGCCAGTTTCCTCGGCCTGGCCGGCATCCCGGAAAGCGCCGAAACCGTGGCCCTGGCCCGCGACCTGCTGCTGGTGGAACAGAGCGGCGTGCGCGCGCACTTCAGCCAGATCACCAGTGCCCGTGGCGCCGAGCTGATCGCCGCGGCCCAGGCCCGTGGCCTGCCGGTGACGGCGGACGTGGCGCTGTACCAGCTGCTGTTGACCGACGAGGCACTGATCGACTTCTCCAGCCTCTACCACGTGCAACCGCCGCTGCGTTCCGGCAAGGACCGTGACGGCCTGCGCGAGGCGCTCAAGGCCGGCGTGATCTCCGCCATCGCCAGCCATCACCAGCCGCACGAGCGCGATGCCAAGCTGGCGCCCTTCGCCGCCACCGAGCCGGGCATCAGCAGCGTGCAACTGCTGCTGCCGCTGGCCATGACGCTGGTGCAGGATGGCCTGCTGGACCTGCCGACACTGCTCGCACGCCTGTCCAGCGGACCGGCCGCTGCACTGCGCCTGCCAGCCGGGCAACTGGCCGTCGGCAGCGCCGCGGATATCGTGCTGTTCGACCCGCAGGCCTCGACCCTGGCGGGCGAGCGCTGGTACTCCAAGGGCAGGAACTGCCCCTTCCTCGACCACCGCCTGCCTACGGCAGTGCGCTATACGCTGGTCGATGGTCACATCAGCTACCAGAGCTGAGCCCTCCGCGCCCGCCACCCGGCGGGCGCGCGCCTCGCGGGGCGCACCCCGCCTCCCACGTATCGCCCTGAACACGGCCTGTCTCATCCGCGACATGCCTTGCCCGCGCCACGACATTGGACGAATGAGTGACTCGACAGTCATGATCCACGTCAGGTTAGGCAGCCGAGATTTTCCAAACGCCACCGCCCTATGACTCCCGCCCGCGCCCAAGGCGCCGGCCTGGCGTCGCGCTGGCCTTGTTCAGGAGCTTTTGAGTTATGTCGCGCTTACCTGTGATCGTGGGTTTTGGGGGTTACAACGCAGCCGGGCGCAGCTCCTTCCACCATGGTTTCCGTCGCACCGTACAAGAGTCGCTGCTGCCCCAGGCCCGCCAGGAGACGCTGGCCGGTCTGGCACAGATGATGAAACTGGTGCGCGTGGTCGATGGCCAGTACCGGGACCAGGACGGCCAGCCACTGAGCCTGGCAGACATCGAAAGCCGCTACGCCGAGCAGATCCTCGCCGGCACGCTGGTCCGCCGTATCGAGAAGCAGCACCTCGATCCGGATGCCGCCCACTGGCACAAGAACATCGGCGTCGCGCCCGCCAACGGCACGGCCCTGAGCTTCGTCACCCAGCGCAAGCAGCTGCCCGAGCCGTTGCCGGCCAACTGGTCGCTGGAAACGCTCGACGGCAACGACGTACGCGTCACCCTGCACGACAGCTGCGAATTCAAGGTCGACAGCTACCGCCCGCTGGCCGTGAAATCCGCCGGGCAACTGCCCACCGGCTTCGAGCCGAGCGAACTGTACAACTCGCGCTTCCACCCACGCGGCCTGGCCATGACCGTGGTCGGCGTCACCGATGCGCTGCGTTCGGTGGGTATCGACTGGCAGCGCATCGTCCAGCATGTCGCGCCGGATGAAATCGCCGTGTTCGCCAGCTGCATCATGAGCCAGCTCGACGAAAACGGTTTCGGCGGCATGATGCAGTCGCGCCTCAAGGGTGGCCGCGTCACCGCCAAGCAGCTGGCTCTCGGCCTGAACACCATGCCGGCCGACTTCATCAACGCCTACGTGCTCGGCAGCGTCGGCACCACCGGCAGCATCACCGGCGCCTGCGCCACCTTTCTCTACAACCTGCAGAAAGGCATCGAGCAGATCGCCAGCGGCAAGGCCCGCGTGGTGATCGTCGGCAGCAGCGAGGCACCGATCAACCAGGAGTGCATCGAAGGTTACGGCGCCATGGGCGCACTGGCCACCGAGGATGGCCTGCGCCAGCTCGAAGGCCGCGACAGCGTCGACTTCCGCCGCGCCAGCCGCCCGTTCGGTGCCAACTGCGGTTTCACCCTGGCCGAGGCCTGCCAGTTCGTGGTGCTGATGGACGACGAACTGGCCCTGGAGCTGGGTGCCGAGATCCACGGCGCGGTGCCGGACGTGTTCATCAACGCCGACGGTTTCAAGAAGTCGATTTCCGCCCCGGGCCCGGGCAACTACCTGACCGTGGCCAAGGCCGTGGCCAGCGCCGTGCAGCTGCTGGGGCTGGATGCCGTGCAGCAGCGCAGCTTCGTTCACGCACACGGTTCCAGCACCCCGGCCAACCGCGTCACCGAGTCGGAAATCCTCGACCGCGTCGCCGAGGCCTTCGGCATCGAGCAGTGGCCGATCACTGCGGTGAAGGCCTTCGTCGGCCACTCCCTGGCCACCGCCAGCGGTGACCAGGTGATCGCTGCACTCGGCGCCTTCAAGTACGGCATCGTGCCCGGCCTGAAGACCATCGACGCGGTGGCCGACGACGTGCACCAGAAGCACCTGAGTCTGTCCACCGAAGACCGCAAGGTCGGCGAGCAGGCACTGGACGTGGCCTTCATCAACTCCAAGGGCTTCGGCGGCAACAACGCCAGCGCCCTGGTGCTGGCCCCGCACGTGACCGAGCGCATGCTGCGCAAACGCCACGGCCAGGCCGCCTTCGACGCCTACCTGGCGCGCCGCGAGGGCACGCGCACTGCGGCAGCGGCGTACGACAGTCAGGCGCTGCAGGGCAAGCTGGACATCATCTACAACTTCGGCAACGACATGATCGACGACCAGGCGATCTCCATCACCCGCGACGAAGTGAAGGTGCCCGGTTTCGACCAGCCGCTGGTGTTCAGGAAGGACGAGCGCTACAGCGACATGCTCGACTGAGCGTGATGCACAAGGGAGAGGCTTTCGCCGCGCAAGTCGCCGCTGAAGCGCCTCCCACGGCCACACCCAGCAGCCTCAGCGGGCGCAACCCGCCACTCCACGCCACTCCCCGCCAGAGACACGCTAGGTAGGAGCGGCTTCAGCCGCGATTCCCCGTCGTCGCAGCGCATCGCCGCCGCGCCCTCACGTAGGGCGGGTGCAACCCGCCACCCCCGCAGAAGATGCCTCAACCTTCCAGATCGCGCGCCAGCTCGATCAGCTCGCCGCGCCACTCGGCCGCGGCCGGCAGCGCCAGGAACGACGGGTTGAGGAAGGACTCACGCGCGTCGTAGGTCAGTGCCTCGCCGGCCAGATCAAGCACCTCGCCCCCGGCCCCCTCCAGCACGCCCTGTGCTGCCGCCGTATCCCACTGCGAGGTGGGCGCCAGGCGTGGGTAGCAATCGGCGTTACCTTCGGCCAGCAGGCAGAACTTCAGCGAGCTGCCGATATTGGCCAGCTGCGGCGCGCCGAAACGGGCGGTCAAGCCCGCGAGCAAGGTTTCCTGTGCCGGGCTCGAATGGCGCTTGCTGGCCACCAGGGTAAAGCCCCGCGCCGGCGCCAGGCGAACACTGATCGGACGCTCGTCACCCACCACGTCGCTGCACCAGGCGCCCAGGCCGGTACCGCCGTGGTAGCAGCGACCATTGGCCGGGATGCCGACCACGCCGAACACCACGCGCCCCTGCTCGATCAGCGCGACATTGACGGTGAACTCCTCCGAACCGGCGATGAACTCCTTGGTGCCGTCCAGCGGATCGACCAGCCACCAGCGCGTCCAGGCCGAGCGCTCGCTCAGGGGGATGTCGGCGGCTTCCTCGGACAGCACCGGAATTTCCGGCGCCAGGGTCTTCAGTCCGTCGGCGAGAATGTGGTGCGCGGCCAGGTCGGCAGCGGTCACCGGCGAGGCATCGGCCTTCTCCGTCACCGCGACGCCACTGCGCCAGTACGGCAGGGTCGCCGCACCGGCGGCGCGCACCAGTTCGATCACCCGCGGAACGAGAGGATGGCTCACAGGCTGAACTCCCCGCGTGCGCTCAACAGATCACGCACCAGGTACAGCGCCGCCAGGGCACGCCCCTCGCTGAACTGCTCATGCCGGGCCAGGCTCGACAGCTCGCGCAGGCTGATGCGGTCCACCCGCATCGGCTCCGGCTCGTCACCGGGCAGACGCTCCTCGAACAGGTTGCGCGCCAGCACCACCTGGATCTTCTGACTCATGTAGCCGGGGGACAGGCTCAGCTCGGTGATGTATTCCAGCTCGTGGGCGCCGAAGCCCGCCTCCTCCTTGAGCTCGCGGTTGGCCGCCACCAGCACGTCCTCACCCGGTTCGATCAGGCCCTTGGGCAACGACAGCTGGTAGTCGTCGGTGCCGCCGCAGTATTCCTCCACCAGCACCGCATGCTCGGCATCGAGCATCGCCACCACCATCACCGCACCATAGCCCGAGCCCTTGCCGACCAGACGTTCGTAGGTGCGCTCCGCGCCGTTGGAGAAGCGCAACTGCACTTCCTCGACACGAAACAGACGACTGCTGGCGACTATTTCACGGGCGAGTACCGTGGGCTTCTGACGCATGGGCTGACTCCTTGGCGTGACCTGGTCGGTTATCATACAGCGGCTTTTGTCATTGTCCCTGGCCGAGATTGCATCAAGGCGAAACAGGTCGACGGATTCACTCTTTGCACGAGGCCAGCATGCCCGCACTGCCCTGGCACCAGATCGACACCGTCCTGCTCGACATGGACGGCACCCTGCTCGACCTGCACTTCGACAACCACTTCTGGCTGAGCCATCTGCCACGGCGCTATGCCGAGCACCACGGCATCAGCCTGGCGCTGGCCGAGGCCGAACTGCTGCCGCTGTTTCGCGAACATGCCGGCACGTTGAACTGGTACTGCACCGACTTCTGGAGTCGCGAACTGCGCCTGTCGATCCGCGATCTCAAACGCGAGGTCGCCCACCTGATCGCCCTGCGCCCGGATGCCGAGCTGTTCCTGCGCGCGCTGCGCGACGCCGGCAAGCGCGTGGTGCTGATCACCAATGCACACCGCGATTCGCTGTCGCTGAAGATGGAGCGCGTGGAACTGGCGGCCTGGTTCGAACGCCTGATCAGCTCACACGACTACGGCTATCCCAAGGAAGACCAGCAGTTCTGGTCCGCCCTGCGCCAGGACGTCGACTTCGATCCGGCACGCAGCCTGTTCATCGACGACAGCCTGCCGATCCTGCGCAGCGCCGGGCGCTTCGGCGTCGCCCAGTTGCTCGCCGTGCGCCAGCCGGACAGCCAGGCCGGCCCCAAGGACAGCGAAGAGTTCGCCGCCGTGGAGGACTACCGCGCGCTGCTGCGGGGGCTGTAGGGTGGAAACCGCGAAGGCTTTCCACCCGAGACCGCCGAAGGCGGCGGCGAGAAGCGGGCTGCGCCCTAGGGGATGCGCAACACCTGGCCCGGATAGATCTTGTCCGGATGGCTGAGCATCGGTTTGTTGGCCTCGAAGATTTTCATGTAGGCGTTGGCGTTGCCGTACTCGCTCTTGGCGATGGCGCTCAGGGTGTCGCCCTTCTTCACGGTGACGAAACGCGCGGCCGGGGCCGGTGTGGTCACGCTGATCTGATCCTCGACCTCACCGACGCCGGCCACGTTGCCCAGAGCCAGCAGGATCTTCTCCTTCTCTTCCTGGGTGGCCACCTCGCCGCGCGCGATGACCTTGTCACCTTCGACGCTGACGTCGATATTCGGGTTGCCCAGGCCGACCTTGGCAACATGTTCCTTGAGCGATTCGGCGGCCTGCGCCTCCTGCCCCACCAGTGACTCCCACAGTTTGACCCCAGCATCTTTGACAAAGGCAAACAGACTCATGGCAATTCCTCTCTTTCCTTGTGGATGACCGGGCACAGCTCCCGGAGCGCAAAGTCTAGTTCAGCAGACGCCCCGGATTGGCCCGCGCACATTAGAATCCGCCCAGACCAGGAGTTCCCATGGATATCAAGCAACTGAAATTTCTCGTCGCCCTCGACGAAACACGCCACTTCGGTCAGGCGGCCGCGCGCTGCCACGTGACCCAGCCAACGCTGTCCATGCGCCTGCGCCAGCTGGAGGACGAGCTGGGTCTGGAGCTGGTGCGTCGCGGCCAGCGCTTCGAAGGGTTCAGCGCCGAAGGCGAACGCATCCTGGCCTGGGCACGCAGCCTGCTGGCAGCCCAGGATGGCCTGCTCGCGGAAGCGGCGGCCTGTCGCGGTCACCTGGTAGGTACCCTGCGCCTGGGCGTCGTGCCGCTGGCCAGCTTCGACCCGATGCGCCTGATCGGCCTGTTCGCCGCCCGCCATCCGGGCCTGCGCTTCCAGTTGCAGGCGTTGAGCAGCGAACAGATTCTCGAACAGCTGGCGCGCAATCAGCTCGACCTGGGCCTGTCCTATCTCGACCGCCTGGACCGCGAACACTTCGCCGGCCTGGAGCTGGCCGAAGCCCGCATGGGCCTGCTCTACGACCAGCGCCATTTTCACTTCGCCAGCAGCAGCCTGCGCTGGGAGCAACTGGCCGGCCTACCCCTGGGGCTGCTGTCGACCGGCATGCACTTCCGCCAATCCATCGACCACAGCTTCCGCGCCCGTGGCCTGAGCCCGCAGGTGCGCGTGGAAGCCGACGCCGTCCATCACCTCACCCAAGCCGTCAGCGCCGGGCTGTGCTGCTGCATCATGCCATTGCCGATAGACGGCACCCCGGCCGAAGGCCATCTGCGCCTGCTGCCCATCGAAGATGCCCACACCCTGGCCCCGCAGGGCCTGATCATGCGCCGCAGCGCGCCAGGCTCGCCCCTGGCCCAGGCCTGTTTCGAAGAGGCCCGGGACTGGCTGCAAACACCACGATAGATACGCTCGATCAAGGTATCAAAGCCAACGATTAGACGCTCCTCGTCCATGAGCCTAGGCTTGCCTGTGTCAATCTGTCACAGAGCACGCCTCGATGGCCAAGCCAGACGCCTCGCCGCAGATTGCCAGTGCCTACGCCTACGCCGAACTTGGTGACGGCCGTGCGCAGCATGCCGCACTCGCCGAAGAATGCGCCCTGGCGATCAGCTACAACGACCTGAACCAAGCCGTGATGATGGTTTCGCCCCATCACCTGGAAGATTTTGCCGTGGGTTTCAGCCTCGGCAATGGTCTGATCTCGTCCATCGACGATATCTATGACATCCAGCTGCGCGGTCTCGGCGACAGCCGCGAAGCCCGCCTGGAAGTCAGCAGCCGCGCATTCTGGGCCATCAAGCAGCAGCGCCGGCAACTGGCTGGCAGCAGCGGTTGCGGCCTGTGCGGCGTGGATGCCCTGGAGCAGGCCCTGCCCGCCCTGCAGGCGTTGCCCGGCGCACCGCTGCCGGCACTGCAGCACCTGAGCGGGTTGCGCGAGCGCATTGGCGAACAGCAGCAGCTGGCACGCCACAGCGGCGCCCTGCATGCCGCCCTGTTCATCGACGCAGCGGGCGAGATCCGCCTGTGCCGCGAAGACATCGGCCGCCACAACGCTCTCGACAAGCTGATTGGCGCCCTGGCCCGCGAACGTATCGACACCCGCGGCGGCTTCGCCCTGGTGACCAGCCGCTGCAGCCTGGAACTGCTGCACAAGGCCGTACGTGCCGGCATCGGCACCCTGGTGAGCCTGTCCGCCCCCACGGCACTGACCGTGGAATGGGCGCGGCGCCATCGCCTCAACCTGATCCACCTGCCTCATCACAGCACGCCGCGCGTCTACAGCCCGGCGCCTGACGAAGAAGACCGACCATGAGCCTGCAACCCGTCAACCCTCGTTACAAACCCTACAACGGCCCCGCTGCGGGCTGGGGTGCGCTGAACGCCGTCACCCGCTTCTGGCTGGACAGCAAGCAGCCGTTCAAGAACCTGCGCGCCCTGCTCAAGACCAACCAGAATGGCGGCTTCGACTGCCCCGGCTGTGCCTGGGGCGACTCCCCCGAGGACGGCCGCATCAAGTTCTGCGAGAACGGCGCCAAGGCGGTCAACTGGGAAGCCACCAAACGTCGCGTGGATGCGGCGTTCTTCAAGCGCTACAGCGTCAGCCAGCTGCGCGAGCAGAGCGACTACTGGCTCGAATATCAGGGCCGCCTGACCCACCCGATGCGCTACGACGCTGCCAGCGACCGCTACGTGCAGACCAGCTGGGACGACGCCTTCGCCCTGATCGCGCAGCACCTCAAGGCCCTGCCGAGCCCGGATCACGCCGAGTTCTACACTTCCGGCCGCGCCAGCAACGAGGCCGCGTTCCTCTACCAGCTGTTCGTCCGCGCCTACGGCACCAACAACTTCCCCGACTGCTCGAACATGTGCCACGAAGCCAGCGGCGTGGCGCTGATCCAGAGCGTCGGCATCGGCAAGGGCAGCGTCACCTTCGACGACTTCGAACACGCCGACGCCATCTTCGTGCTCGGCCAGAACCCCGGCACCAACCACCCGCGCATGCTCGAACCGCTGCGCGAGGCGGTCAAGCGTGGCGCCCAGGTGGTCTGCTTCAACCCGCTCAAGGAGCGTGGCCTGGAGCGTTTCCAGCACCCGCAGAACGCCCTGGAGATGCTCACCAACGGCTCCGAGCCGCTGAATACCGCCTTCTTCCGTCCGGCCCTGGGCGGTGACATGGCCGCCCTGCGCGGCATCGCCAAGTTCCTCCTGCAGTGGGAGCGCGAGGCGCAGGCCAAGGGCGAGCCCGCGTTGTTCGACCATGCCTTCATCGCCGAACACACCGATGGCGTCGACGCCTACCTGGCGCTGCTCGACGACACCGCCTGGGAGGCCATCGAGAAACAGTCGGGGCTGAGCCTCAGGGACATCGAGCAGGCCGCACGCATGTACCGCCGTGCCGAGCGGGTGATCATCTGCTGGGCCATGGGTATCACCCAGCACCACCATTCGGTGGCCACCATCCAGGAAATCGTCAACCTGCAACTGCTGCGCGGCAACCTCGGCCGCCCCGGCGCCGGCCTGTGCCCGGTGCGTGGCCACAGCAACGTGCAGGGCGACCGCACCATGGGCATCAACGACCGCCCACCGGTGGCGTTGCTCGACGCCATCGAGGAACGTTTCCAGTTCAAGGTGCCGCGCGAGAACGGGCACAACACCGTGGAAGCGATCAACGCCATGATCGACGGCCAGGCCAAGGTGTTCATCGGCCTCGGCGGCAACTTCGCCCAGGCCACCCCGGACAGCCCGCGCACCCACCAGGCACTGCAGAGCTGCGACCTCACCGTGCAGATCAGCACCAAGCTCAACCGCAGCCACCTGACCGTGGGCAAGGATGCGCTGATCCTGCCGTGCCTCGGCCGCACCGACATCGACCGCCAGATCGACGGCCCACAAGCGGTGACGGTGGAGGATTCGTTCAGCATGATCCACGCCTCCTACGGGCAGCTGGAACCGCTTTCCGGCAGCGAGATGCGCTCGGAGCCAGCCATCATCGCCGGCATCGCCAAGGCGACGCTGGGTGATCACCCGGTGGCCTGGGACGCGCTGATCGCCAACTACGACCGCATCCGCGACCTGATCGCCGACACCATTCCCGGCTTCCAGGACTTCAACCGGCGTGTCGCCAACCCTGGGGGCTTCTACCTCGGCAACTCGGCCGGGGCCCGGCAGTGGAGCACCGCCTCCGGCAAGGCCAATTTCAAGGCCAACGCCCTGCTCGAGGACCTGCTCCCCCCGCAGGTTCGCGAAAGCGGTGAGACCCCGGACCTGATCCTGCAGACCCTGCGCTCGCACGATCAGTACAACACCACGGTGTACGGCCTCGATGACCGCTACCGGGGCGTGCGCGGCCAGCGCGACGTGCTGTTCGCCAACGAGGCGGACATCCTGCGCCTGGGCTTCAAGCCCGGCCAGAAAGTGAACATCCGCTCGCTGTGGAACGACGGTGTCGAGCGCTGCGTCAGCGGCTTCACCCTGCTGGCCTTCGACATTCCCGCCGGCCAGGCTGCGGCCTACTTCCCCGAGGCCAACCCGCTGGTGCCGCTGGAAAGTGCCGGTGTCGGCAGCAGCACGCCGACCTCCAAGTTCGTTGCCATCTGCCTCGCGGCAGCGAACGGCAGCAACCTGCTGGGCAGCAGCGCGACCAGCTGACCGGCGGCCAGGAACCTCGAACGGAAATCGCCGGTCAATGGCGTAACCCCTGCCATCTGGCGGTTTCTGCATTCGAGGTGTCCATGAAGTCTGTGCAACTCTTCTTCCTTTCCCTTGGCCTGAGCAGCGCGGGCTATGCCTTTGCCGGCAGCACCGAAGCCGGCCTCGGCGGCGCCCTGGGCGGAGCGGTGGGTGCGATGGTGGGCCAGCAGGTCGGTGGCAACACCGGTGCCGCCGTGGGCGCTGGCCTGGGCGGCGCCGCCGGCAGCATGGTCGGCGCCGATCGCCGCAGCCGTACGGAAGCAGCCATCGGTGGCGCACTGGGTGCGGCGGGCGGCAACGTGGTCGGTCAGCAGGTTGGCGGCAACACCGGCGGCGTGGTCGGTGCCGCGGTCGGCGGCGGTGCCGGTGGTGCGCTGGGCAACTACATGGGCAACGCCAGCTACGATGACGATCGCCGTGGCAAGCATCGCCACTACAACGGCAAGAAGCAGCGGAAACACCACAAGCACTGGCACCGTCGCTAACGTACGCCCAGTACCCAGGGTTCGTGGCGGCGACCGAAAGCGACATCGACCTGCGCCTTGAACCCTGACTGCTGATAGGCCGGCGTCCAGCCGCGCGCCTGCTCCCGGTAGGCATGGGGAACACTCAGGCGTCCATTGTCCAGGCGGATGCTGGCGCCATAACCGCCTTGCGCCGAATGGCGGTAGGGCTCGATGCGCCCGGCCAGCAACACCTGATGCCGCCGATCCGGCCAGCGCTGGCGCAGCGCCTCAGGGTCCACCCCCGCATCCACCAGCATCAGGCGACTGGCCCGCTGTTCCTCGTGCTCCAGACGACGGCGGCGCTCGTCCCGCTCCTGCTGCAGCAGTTCGCTGTCGGGACTGGCCTGCAACTCGGCCTCGGCCAGGCTCAGCGCCTGGCGCACCTGCTCGACCTGGCGCCGGTAGCTCGGCCCATCCAGTTCCAGCACCAGCCAGACCTCGCGCGCCGGCTGTCGCCCCAGCTCGACCTGCCCGTCACCGACAGCGAACCCCAGCGCCCTGAGTTTGGCCGCGTCCAGCCAGGGCAGCTGCCAGTCGTCACCGGGGCGGCGCCAGAGCAGTTGCAGACGCGTCACGGTGTCCCCCTCATCCGCCAGCCAGCCACTGGAAACGCGCTGCAGCTCGCGCTCGCTGAGCGACAGGCGCGCCTCGGGCTCACCGCTGCGGTTGTACCAGACGCCGCCCAGGGCAACGGCATTGCTCAGCAGCACGATCCCCAGGGCCAGCCACAGGGAGCGCTTCATGCTGCACCGCCATTGGCCGTGCGCCGCCAGCGCTGCAGCAGCACCAGCAGCAGCAACGCGATCAGACCGAGCAGAAGGAAGAACAGGTAGCGTGGCAACAGCTGCCACCACCAGTCGAACAGTTTGGCGAACAGCATGATCAGGGCGAAGACCAGACCGGTGCTGACCACTTCGCTCCAGCCACGGCGAATGCCCAGCCAGATCGCCAACCCTGACAGGGCGAAGCCGAGGGTCTGATAGAACGCCTCGATCCACCCCGTGGACCAGCCGAGATAGCTGCCGCCGCCCCAGTAGGACAGCACCAGCACCGGGCCGAGCAGATAGAGCAGCCCCATCACCCGGTAGCAGGCCGCGAACCCCAGGTAGCGGCGCTGATCCCACCCCTGCGGCACGAGCAGCAATGCGGTCAGCGGCATGAACAGCTCCGGTCGCTCCGCCAGCGACCACCAGTGCCAGCCGGCCCAGTTCCCCAGGCGCGCGGCGACGAACAGGCCGAAACAGAGCAGCGCCACCACCAGCAGCAGGCGCTGGCGGCACTGATAGGCCAGCAGCAGGGCCAGCGCGCCCCAGGGCAGCAAGGCCTTGTCGGACGGGGCGATGTTGAAGATCTGCCCGAGCATCGACAGGTTGAGCACGAAGCACACGAACGCCAGCACGGCTGCCAGCCTGGCGTAATAGCCGGAGCTGTCGCGCCGCTGCAGCCAGTGGCACAGCAGCAGGCTGCCCAGGGTACTGCCGAGCAGGATGGCGACCTGAGCGGAAGCGGCGAACAACCCCCAGAACTGGTAGAAGAGGAAGAACAGGCCGGCGGCCAGCGCCAGCGCGCCGAACAGCGAGGCCAGGCGCATGCCCAGCGACAGCTGGCGGGCACGAACGTCGGCGTCGATGTCCAGCGTCTGGCGAAAGTGCGCCAGCAGGCGTTGATGATGGCTGCTGACCGCCTGCGCCTGAGCCTCGCTCAGTTGCAGGACCTGCTCCGCGCTCAGTGCGCTCAACTCCTCGCGGAACGCAGCGATGCGGGCAGCGCGCTGCTGCGCCTGCTCACGCTCGAAATCGGACATGGGCACTCCCTGGCGAATGACTGCCCACAGCCTAGCAGGCCATCGCAGAACTACCTATGCCGGCAAGGTAGCGCTGAAAGCAGCGTCACATCGCGGCTTCACTGCAGGTCACCGGCCATCTTCTGCCAGTGCGCCAGCCGGCGCTGTCGATCAGGCGCTGAGCAGGCTCGCCAGCGCCGCGCGCAAAGCATCGGGTATGGCCACCGGGCGATTGCTCGTGCGCTCGACGAAGACATGCACGAAGCGCCCCGCCGCGCACGCCTGCTCCTCGCCCGCCCGGAAGATCGCCAGTTCGTACTGCACCGAGCTGTTGCCCAGCTTGCCGACGCGCAGCCCCACCTCGATGGCATCTGGGAAGGCGATGGAAGCGAAGTAGTCGCAACTGGAGCTGACCACGAAGCCCACCACCTCGCCGGCATGGATATCCAGGCCGCCCTCGGCGATCAGGTAGGCATTCACCGCACTGTCGAAGTAGCTGTAGTAGGTCACGTTGTTGACGTGGCCATAGATGTCGTTGTCGTGCCAGCGCGTGGTGATCGGCTGGAAATGGCGGTAGTCGCCACGCAGGTGCTGGGGTGGGTTCATGCAGGTTCCTTGGCGCGTCAGTAGGCGGCCTGGTAGATGGCCAGGGCCTGCTGTTCGTTCATCTCACGTGGATTGTTCACCAGCAGGCGCTGCTGCAGCATGGCGTCCGCCGCCAGCGTCGGCAACATGGCCTCGCTGACAGCGGCGTCGCGCAGGCGCGTCGGCAGGCCGCTGCGCTCGCTGAAGGCGGCCAGGGCCTCGATCAGTTGCCCGGTCTGCGCAGCCGCAGTGCCAGGTCGCAGTCGATCGCCAAGCACCAGCGGCGCCAGCTCGGCATACAGCGGTGCGGCAACCGGCGCATTGAATGCCAGCACCTGCGGCAGCACCAGGGCATTGGACAGGCCATGGGGAATATGGAAGTGCCCGCCCAGCGGATAGGCCAGCGCATGCACCGCCGCCACCGGCGCGTTGGCGAATGCCTGACCGGCCAGGCAGGCGCCGAGCAGCATGGCCTGACGGGCCTGGCGGTTGCCGCCATTACCCACCACCTCGTCGAGATTGCCGGCCAGCAGACGCAGCGCCTCACGCGCCAGGAGATCGGAGATGGGGTTCTTCTTCAGCGCGCTGGTGTAGGCCTCGATGGCGTGCACCATGGCGTCGATGCCGGTCGCGGCGCTCACCGTCGGCGGCAGCCCCAGGGTCAGGTCGGCGTCGAGCAGTGCCAGATCGGGCAGCAGCAGCGGGGAGACCACGCCCATCTTGGTCGTCTCGCCGGTGGTGACGATGGCGATGGGGGTAACCTCGGAGCCGGTACCGGCGGTGGTCGGTATCTGGATCAGCGGCAGGCGCCGACCACGCGCGTTGCCCACGCCGTAGATCTGCGCCAGCGCCTGGTCGCAGTCGGGATGCCCGAGCAGCGCCACCAGCTTGGCCACGTCCATCGAACTGCCGCCGCCAAAGCCGATCACCAGCTCCGCCTGCTGCTCGCGGGCCTGGGCCACGGCGGCCAGCACCACCGCTTCGGGCGGGTCGGCCAGCACCTGATCGAATACCCGTGCGTCCATCCCGGCACGGGCGAAGCCCGGCAACAGCGGGTCGAGCAGACCGAGCCGGGTGATGCCCGGATCGGTGACGATCAGCACGCGGCGAGCGCCGCGCTCATGGCAGAGTTCGGCCAGCCTCAGGCTGGCGCCGGATTCGCAGAGAATCTGCGCGGTGGTGGTGAAGCTGAAAGGGTGCATGCAGTGCTCCTCTTGTTGTAGTCGTGACCTCGGGTATCACTGACGGTGCAGACGCCGGCTTGCCGGCCCCTGCACCGTCGCTCGGTCAGAAGGCGAAGCTCTCCTCGGCCATGGCCATCAGGCAGTCCGCACCACCCAGCAGCGCCTCGCGGTGGGCGCTGGCGCGCGGCAGCACACGGCGCAGGTAGAACTGCGCGCTGTGCAGCTTGGCCTGGTAGAAGTCCGCCTCGGCGCTGCCGGCGTCCAGCGCCTGCTGGGCTCGCGCCGCAGCCTGCAACCAGAAGCCGGCCAGCAGTACGTAGGCCGAGTACTGGAGAAAGTCCACCGAGGTGGCGCCAATCTCCTGCGGGTCGCGCTGGCAAGCCGCGAGCAGCGCCGCGCTCAGCTCCCGCCACTCGCCGATTCGGCCCTGCACGACCCTGGCCATCTCCGCCAGGCGCGGATGCGCGGCCTGGGCATCGCACAGCTCGCTGAACTCGGCCTGCAGCGCAGACAGTTCGCTGCCGCCATCACCCAGGACCTTGCGGCGGATGTAGTCCAGCGCCTGGATGCCATTGGTGCCTTCGTAGAGCTGGGTGATACGGCTGTCGCGCATCAGCTGCTCCATGCCCCATTCACGGATGAAGCCATGGCCGCCGTAGACCTGCACCGCATGGCTGGCCACCTCCTGGCCCATGTCGGTGAAGAACGCCTTGACCACGGGGATCAGCAGCGCCGCACGCTTGCCAGCCGCCTTGCGGCTCTCGCCGTCCTCGGCGGCGTGTTCCAGGTCCAGCTGGCGCGCGGTATAGGCGGCGAGCATGCGGCAGCCTTCGAGCAGGCTTTTCTGGGTCAGCAGCATGCGCCGCACGTCAGGGTGATTGATGATCGGATCGGCCGGTTTGTCCGGCGCCTGCACGCCTGTCAGCCCCCGCGACTGCAAACGCTCGCGGGCATAGCGCAACGCGCCCTGGAAGGCCGCCTCGCCGATCCCCAGGCCCTGCAGACCGACCTGGAAGCGCGCGTCGTTCATCATGGTGAACATGCACGCCAGGCCCTGGTTGGCCTCGCCGACCAGCCAGCCCGTCGCACCGTCGAAGTTCATCACGCAGGTGGAGGCGCCCTTGATCCCCATCTTGTGCTCGATGGCGCCGCAGCTCAGGGCATTGCGCTCGCCCGGCGTGCCGTCGGCCGCGGCGATGAACTTCGGCACCAGCAACAGGCTGATGCCCTTCACCCCGGCAGGCGCATCCGGCAGGCGCGCCAGCACCAGGTGGACGATGTTCTCCGACAGGTCCTGCTCGCCGCCACTGATGAAGATCTTGTTGCCGCTCACCCGGTAGCTGCCATCGGCCTGCGGTTCGGCACGGGTGCGCAGCAGCGCCAGGTCGGTGCCGGCCTGCGGCTCGGTCAGGCACATGGTGCCGGCCCACTGACCGCTGACCAGCTTGTCCAGGTAGCCCTGCTTGAGCGCTTCGCTGCCATGCCGGTGCAGCGCCAGCACCGCCCCTTCGGTGAGCCCGGAGTACACGCGGAAGGACAGCGACGCGCCCATCAGCATCTCGTGAAAGGCGAACGCCACCAGCTGCGGGAAACCCTGGCCGCCATGTTCCAGCGGCCCGGTCATGCTCGCCCAGCCGTTGTCCACGTACTGCCGGTAGGCCTCGCGAAAGCCCCGGGGCGTCGTCACGCAGCCATCCTCGAGCCGGCAGCCCTCTTCATCGCTGTTGCGATTGAGCGGAGCGACCTCGCCCGTGGCGAAGGCGGCAGCCTCCTCGAGAACCCCGTCGATCAGCTCGCGATCCAGGCCGTTGCCCAGGCGTTCGCAGTGGCCGGCGGCATCGAACAGTTCGTGCAGCACGAAGCGCATGTCGCGCAGAGGTGCCTGGTAGCTCATGCCTTACCCTCCTGAACATCGGCAAAGGTCTTGTGCTCCTGCACCAGGCGCTCGATCAGCGCCGCAGGCTGCCAGTGTGCGCCGAAGCGTTCGGCCAGCAGCAACAGGCGCTGGCGGATGGCGGCCAGGCCCTGAGCATCGGCCCAGCTCATCGGCCCGCCACGCTCGGCGGGGAAGCCATAACCGTTGAGGTAGACCCGATCGATATCCGCGCTGCTGACGGCGATGTTCTCCTCGAGGATCTTCGCCCCCTCGTTGACCAGCGCCAGCAGGCAACGCTCGACGATCTCCTCGGTGCCGACATCGCGACGGACGAACCCGAGGCGCTCCGATTGCATCTGCACCAGGCCGTCGACGGCCGGATCATGTTCCGCCTGACGGCTGCCCGGCGCGTACAGGTAGTAGCCCTTGCCGCTCTTCTGGCCGAAGCGTCCCAGTTCGCACAGGCGGTTATCCACCTGCACGGCCGGGTCGTCCTGGCCCTGCCCGGACAGCTCGCGGGCCCGCCACTCCAGGTCGATACCGACCACGTCGTACATACGGAACGGCCCCATGGCGAAACCGAACCCCTGCAATGCCGCGTCCACCTGGTGCGGCCAGGCGCCTTCGAGCAGCAGCATGCGCGCCTCGCGTACGTAGGTGTGCAGCATGCGATTGCCGATGAAGCCGTGGCAGTTGCCGGCGACCACCGCCACCTTGCCCATGCGCGTGCCCAGTGCCACGGCGGCCTGCAACACAGCCGGCGCGGTGCTGGCGCCGCGTACGATTTCCAGCAGTTTCATGATGTGCGCCGGGCTGAAGAAGTGCAGCCCGAGCACCGCTTCGGGGCGCGTAGTGACCGCTGCGATGGCGTCGATGTCCAGCGCCGAGGTGTTGCTGGCGAGCAACGCTCCGGGCTTCATCACCGCGTCCAGCTCACGGAAGATCTGCTGCTTGAGCTCGAGATTCTCGTACACCGCCTCGATCACCAGGTCGGCATCGGCCAGCGCCGGATAGCCATCCACCGCCTCGATGAGGGCACGCCGCGCGGCCGCCTCGGGCGCATCGATACGGCCCTTGGCGACGTTGTGCGCCCAGGTCTCCTCGGCCATCTGCAGACCGGCTTCGAGCATCTGCCGGTTGTTGTCCAGCCAGAGCACGCGCAGGCCGGCATTGGCCAGGCTGATGACGATACCGCGGCCCATCGTGCCGGCGCCGATCACGGCGGCACAGCGAAGCGGCGAGACGGTGTTGTTCATTGTTGTTCCTCTCGAAAGCGCCCAAAAGCTTGGGTCACGATAAGCAAGCCGCTACTATTTTTGAAATTTAGTCTTGTGATACGACGTATTCAGCAGATGAATTTCAGCAACTTCGACCTCAACCTGCTGCGCGTGCTCGACGCCCTGCTGCGCGAGCAGAACGTCTCGCGCGCCGCCGAACGCCTGGCGCTGAGCCAACCGGCCGTGAGCAATGCCCTGAACCGCCTGCGCGAGCTGCTCGACGACCCGCTGCTGGTGCGCGTGGGCAGGCGCATGCAACCCACGCCACGGGCACTGGCCCTGGAGGCGCCGATCCGCAGCGCCCTGCGCCAGCTGGAGCAGAGCCTGAGCGCCGGCGAGTCCTTCGTGCCCGGCGAGAGCCGCCAACGCTTTCGCATCGCCGTCACCGACTACGTCGAGCTGGTGTGCATGCCTCGCCTGCTCGACCGCCTCAGCCGTCACGCACCGGGCGTCGGCATCGACATTCGCCACCTCAGCCCGAGCCTGCCGATGGAAGCGCTGGACAAGGGCGAGCTGGACCTGGTGCTGGGACGCTTCGACGAGCTGCCCGCACGCTTCGCCCGCCGCCACTGGATGAGCGAGACGCTCAAGCTGGCGGCGCGCAACGACCATCCGCTGTTGCAGGAGGCGCCGGACCTCAGTGTGTTCCTGCGCCTGCGCCACCTCTGGGTCCACGGTGGACAGACCCGTGGCATGGTCGATCAGTGGCTCGGCGAACAGGGTCTGTCGCGGCAGATTCTCTACACCACGCCGAACTACCTGCAGGCCGCGCACATCGTCGCCGGCAGTGAGCTGACCGCCGTGCTGCCCACCGCCCTGGCCCGGCATTTCGCCAGCCTGCTGCCGCTGCGGCTGTTCGACCTGCCCTTCACCCTCGGCCCCTTCCACCTGGAGATGGTCAGCCTGGCCCAGCGCCAGCGTGACGCCGCGCTGCAATGGCTGATCGAGGAGATCATCGCGGTGGCCGGTTGATCAGCACACCGCGCTATTGCCGCTCACGCGCCTGTGCATCGGCGCGACCACCCAGGTGCCAGCCGAGCAGGCCCCACAGCGCGGCGCAGAACGCGCCGACCACGGCGATCAACCAGGTACCCTGGCCGAGCATGTCCAGGCCGGCCTTGGCCCAGCCACTGAGGGCGTCGCCGCCGCGATAGACCACCGTGTCGATGAAGTTCTTCACCTTGTACTTGCTCTCGGCATCCAGCGGCGCGAACAGCATCTCGCGCCCCGGACGCACGAAGGCGTACTCGCCGATGCGCCGCACGATCATCAGCCCCGCCAGCATGGCGAAGGTCGGCGCCAGCGCCAGGCCGATGAAACCGAGGCTGACCAGGGCTGGCACCAGCGCCAGCAACACCCGCACCCCGAGCCGCTGCGCCAGCCGCCCGGTGATGAACAGCTGCGCGCTCAGCGCACCGGCCTGCACCACAAAATCGATCACCCCGAACACCCGCACCTGCTCGGCACGGTCCGGGAACAGCGCAGCCACCAGACGTGCCTGCTCGAAGTAGAGAAAGGTGCTCACCGAGGTCAGCAGCAGAATGAAGGCGCCGATGCCCAGCAGGTAGCGCGAGCGCAGCAGGCGGGTCAGGCCACTGAACGGATTGCCCGCTACCGGCCGGCGCGGGCTTTCACTGGCCTGCGCCCCGGGCCGGCCGGCGCCCCGCCCTTCGCGCCAGCCCATCAGGTAGCGCTTGAGCGAGATGGCCACGCCCAGCAGCACGGCGGCCATCAGCATCAGGCCCGACTCACCGACGCCGCCCACCAGCAGCGTGCTCAGCAGCGGACCGCAGAGCCCACCGACACTGGCGCCGGCGGCGATGAAGGCGAACAGGCGGCGGGCCTGGGCCGCATCGAACACATCGGCCATCAGGCTCCAGGCCACCGACACGACGAACAGGTTGTAGACCGATATCCACACGTAGAACACCCGCGCCAGCCAGACGCTGTCGTGATCGAGGCGAAACAGCAGGACGAAGGCGAGCAGGTTGAGGCAGAAGAAGCCGTACACCCAGTCGATGAACTGAATGCGCGGGACCTTCGAGTTGAGCCAGGCGAACAGCGGCACGGCCAGCAACATGACGACGAAGGTGGCGCTGAACAGCCACTGCAGGTTGCTCACCCCGCCCGTGATGCCCATCGCCTCGCGGATCGGCCGCAGCATGAAATAGCCGGCGAACAGGCAGAAGAACAGGGCGAAACCGGCGAGCACCGCCGGCAGTTCCCCGCTTTCGGCATTGACTGCCCGTGCCAGGCGCCGTGTGAGCGCCTGCATCTCAGGCGAACAGCTCGACGATGCGCTGGCGCTGGGCCGCGTCGGGCAGCTTGCCCTGCCCGGCCAGCAGGTTGTCGGCCATGTAGCGCGGCGTGGAGGTGGCCGGAATGACCGCCGTCACGGCGGGCTGGGCGAGGATGAACTTGAGCATCAACTGCGCCCAGGAGGTCGCACCCAGCTCCACGGCCACCCAGTCGGGCAGGCTCCTGCCGCGCACCCGGTCGAACAGTGCGGCGCGCTGGAAGGGGCGGTTGATCAGCACCGCGATGCCCTTGTCGGCACAGAACGGCAACAGCTCGCGCTCGGCGTTGCGTTCGCCGATGGAGTAGTTGAACTGGACGAAGTCCACCGGCTCCTGGCGCAGCACCTGCAGCAGGCGCTCATGGGCGGAGTCCAGGTAATGGGTGACGCCGATGTAGCGCACCCGCCCCTGCGCCTTCAGTTCGCGCAGCAGGTCGAGCTGGGTGCGGGTGTCCTGCAGGTTGTGCACCTGCATCAGGTCGATGGTGTCAGTGCGCAACGCGGCGAAGCTGGCCTCGACCTGGCGCTCCCCGGCCGCACGCCCGGTGGACGATACCTTGCTGGCCAGGAACAGCCGCTTGCGCATGTCGTCCTCCGCCGCCAGCGCACCGCAGACCGCCTCCGCCCGCCCGTAGCTGGGCGCGGTGTCCACCAGGCTGGCACCGCCATTGGCCAGCGTGCGCAGCACCTCGCGCAACGGCTCCAGCGCTGCGTCCGTCATGGCGACATCGTGCGTGCGCGACGTGCCCAGCCCCACCACCGGCAGCAGCTCACCGGTACTGGGTATGGGCCTGCTCATCAGGCCGCTGGAGGCGAAGGCGGATGATGGCAACCAGGGCATCAGGGCGGCGAGCGCCGCCAGGCTGGCGCTACCGTGCAGGAATCGACGACGGCTGGGCATGGCGTGGAACCTCTAACGGTGACCGAAGGGTTATAGGCACAGACCACGCCCGGACCAAGGCGTTACAGCGATCGACGCATCATCAGCAAAGAGGGGCAGGATGGGCGCAGCCCAGATGAACCGGGATGCAGGCGTGAAGCGAGGGGGTTGGCGGCGCAATATCCGGTAACCAAAAACGCCGCTGCGCCAAGGCGGGATGGGGGGCGCAGCGGTCGGGAAACCTGCTCAGGCAGCGCGCGAGGCGGATTCGCTGATCAGCATGCCGTGGGAGACCAGATAACAGCGTCGTCCGTTCTGCAACGTCAAGGGTGTACGGCTGGAGATCACCCAGCCGCTGCTGAGCAGGTGCTCGATATGGGCACGCAGTGCAGGTAAATGGCGCTGTTCCTTCATGGCCGACCTCTCGTTGAATGGGTGATCTCACACCCGCTGACTCATCCGTGACGCATATCGCAAAATGGTAGTAGCCCTGTGCCAGGGCTGTCAGCGGCGCGATCGTGCATTTTTTTGTAGGACATTCGCTATACCCCCCGCGTCATCAGGGCTGTGCCAGTTCCGCCTGCCCCTCATCCTGCTCCGCCGAGAAGACCAGGTAGTCGTCCTCCAGCCTGCCGTAGCGCAGTTGCAGCAGATCCAGCAGGTAGTTCTGGTGCAACTTCCAGGGCACCCGGTCGCCCTGCGCCGGCAGCAGGTGCGCAGCGCGCTCGATGTAGCCGGACTGCAGGTCGAGAAACGGCTGTGGACGCACCTGGCCGTCGCCGTCGCGTGGCGTCACCTGGCGCATGCCGGTGGCGTCCATGTGCCGTATCAGGCGGCAGAAGTATTCGCTGGACAGGTCGGCCTTGAGCGTCCAGCTGGCGTTGGTGTAGCCCATCACCACCGCCAGATTGGGCAGATCACGCAACATGATGCCGCGATAGCCCATGCTCTTCGGCGCCTCGAACGGCGCGCCATCGACGCTCACGGCAATGCCGCCGAACAACTGCAGCTGCAGGCCGGTGGCGCTGACGACCACCTCGGCCTCGAGCTCCTCGCCATTGCTCAGGCGCACGCCGTGCGCGGTGAAACGCTCGATCTCGGCCGTCACCACCTGCGCCTTGCCCTGCCGCAGCACGCGGAACAGATCACCGTCCGGCACCGCGCACACGCGCTGGTCCCAGGGTTTGTAGCTCGGGCTGAAGTGCTGCGGATCGACCGTCCCCAACTGCCGCCGCACCAGTCCCAGCAGCACCCGGCGCACCAGCCCCGGGAACCGCTTGGCCAGCTTGTAGAAGATCAGCTGCAAGGTCACGTTGCGCCCGCGCGCCAGGCGGTAGACCCAGGTTTCCGGCAGTACCCGGCGCAGCGCGTTGGACAGCGCATCGCGTTGCGGCAGGTTGACCACGTAGCTGGGCGAGCGCTGCAGCATGGTGACCTGCGCGCCCGCCTCGGCCAGCGCCGGCACCAGCGTCACGGCAGTCGCACCGCTGCCGATCACCAGCACCCGCTTGCCGCTGCAGTCGAAGCCCTGCGGCCAGGACTGCGGATGGATGAAGGTGCCCCGGTAGGCCTCGCGCCCGGCGAACGCCGGGGTGTAGCCGGCCTCGTAGCGGTAGTAGCCGGTGCACATCATCAGGAAGCGGCAGCTCATGCGCAGCGGCTCGTCCTCGTCACCCCGCTGCACCCGCAGTTGCCAGGTGGCGCTGGCACTGCACCAGTTCGCCTCGAGCACCCGGTGCTGATAGCGGATCAGCCGATCGACACCCTGCTCACGGGCGGTGTCCTCGATGTAGCGACGAATAGACGGCCCGTCGGCGATGGCCTGCGGATCGCTCCAGGGCCTGAAGTTGTAGCCCAGCGTGTACATGTCCGAGTCGGAACGGATGCCCGGATAGCGGAACAGGTCCCAGGTCCCGCCCATGGCCTGTCGCCCCTCGAGAATGGCGAAACGCTTGTCGGCGCACAGGCGCTTGAGATGGCAGGCGGCGCCGATACCGGACAGGCCGGCACCGATGATCAGGACATCCAGGTGTTCCACGGACATGGCACTCACTCGCGAGAGAAGGACGGTCGACACAGACTCACCTTAGTTCATCGCCCTGTCATCCGACCTTCGATTGGTCCGTCACGGCGCGCGCGTGCCTCGACTGGCCGGCGAGGCCTCTGCGGCGCTAAGCTGTCGCCATGACCACGCCCTACCTGACCCCGCTTCAGACCAGCAGCAAGGATGCCGCCAACGGCCTGCGGATTGGCGGCGACTGGACGCTGGCCCACTACGCCCGGCTAGAACCCCAGGTGCTGGCTCTGCGCGAGCGCCTGCAGGGCGAGGAGCCGGTCGATCTCAGCACCTTGGCCGCACTGGATACCGCGGGGGCCGCGCTGCTGGTGGAGCTGTTCGGCAGCGCGCGCCTGCGCCAGCTCACGGAGCGGAGCGCGCTGAACAGCCAGCGCCGTGCGCTGCTGCTGGCGGTGGCCGATGCCATGGCCGACAGCCGGCAGGCGCAGACACCTGGCGAACCGTCGGTGCTGCGCGAAGTGCTCGGGCATATCGGCGAGGTCGTCGAGGGCATGTGGCACCAGGGGCGGGCGCTGCTCGGTTTCATGGGCCTGACCCTGAGCGGCATGCTCGCCATCCTGATACGCCCACGGCGCTGGCGCCTGACGTCGCTGGCCGCGCACCTGGAGCAGTGCGGGCTCAACGCCGTGCCCATCGTCGCCCTGCTGACCTTCCTGGTCGGCGCCGTGGTGGCCTTCCTCGGCGCCACCATCCTCGCGGACTTCGGCGCCAGCATCTACACGGTAAACCTGGTCGCCTTCTCCTTCCTGCGCGAGTTCGGCGTGCTGCTCACCGCCATCCTCATGGCCGGACGCACCGCCAGCGCCTTCACCGCGCAGATCGGCTCGATGAAAGCCAACGAGGAGATCGACGCCATCCGCACCCTGGGCCTGAGCCCCGTCGAGCTGCTGGTGCTGCCTCGGGTATTCGCCATGCTCATCGCCCTGCCGATCCTGACCTTCATCGCCATGCTCAGCGGCATGCTCGGCGGCGCCCTGGTCTGCGCAGTGGCGCTGGACATTCCGTCGGCGATGTACCTGTCGATCCTGCAGGACAGCGACCTGCTGCGGCATTTCCTGGTCGGCCTGCTCAAGGCGCCGATCTTCGCCTTCCTGATCGCCCTGATCGGCTGCCTGGAAGGCTTCAAGGTCAGCGGCAGCGCCCAGTCGGTGGGCGAACACACCACTTCGGCGGTGGTGCAGTCGATCTTCGTGGTCATCCTGCTCGACGCGCTGGCTGCCCTGTTCCTGATGGAGATGGGCTGGTGACGCGCGAGGCCATCATCGAGGTGCGCGACCTGAGCAACCGCTTCGGCAGCCAGGTGGTGCACGAGCACCTGGATTTCGATCTCTATCGCGGCGAGATTCTCGGCGTGGTCGGCGGCTCCGGTACCGGCAAGTCGGTGCTGTTGCGCAGCATCGTCGGCCTGCGCCGTCCCAACGCCGGCACCGTGCGGGTATTCGGCGAAGAGCTGCTGAGCCTGCCGGCCGAGAAGCGCTCGCAGCTGGAGCGCCGTTTCGGCGTGCTCTACCAGCGCGGCGCGCTGTTCTCCTCGCTGACCGTCAGCGAGAACATCGCCCTGCCGCTGATCGAGCATGCCGGTCTGTCACGCGCCGCCGCCGAGCGCCTGGCACGGGTCAAGATCGCCCTGGCCGGCCTGCCACAGGACGCCGCCGACAAATACCCCAGCTCGCTGTCCGGCGGCATGGCCAAGCGCGCCGCACTCGCCCGCGCGCTGGCGCTGGACCCGGACATCCTGTTTCTCGATGAACCCACTGCCGGCCTCGACCCAATCGGTGCGGCGGCCTTCGACCAGTTGATCCGTACCCTCAGCGACAGCCTGGGGCTGAGCGTGTTTCTGGTGACCCACGACCTCGACACGCTCTACAGCATCTGCGACCGGGTCGCGGTGCTGGCGCAGAAAAAGGTGCTGGTGGCCGACCGCCTGGAGGTGGTGGCCGCCACCGACGACAGCTGGATTCAGGCATATTTTCACGGCCCGCGTGGACGCGCAGCCGCACAGGCCGCGACCGCGGCAGGGAGTCAATGAATGGAACCCAGAGCCCATCACGTGCTGATCGGCCTGTTCACCGTGCTCACGGTGGGTGCCGCGCTGCTGTTCGGCCTGTGGCTGAACAGCAGCAGCTCCGATCGCGCCTTCACCGACTACGAGGTGATCTTCAACGAGGCGGTCACCGGGCTGTCCCAGGGCAGCGCCGTGCAGTACAGCGGCATCAAGGTCGGCGACGTGGTCAGCCTCGGCCTCGACCCGAACGATCCACGCACCGTACGGGCGCGCATCCGCATCGTCGGCAACACCCCGATCAAGCAGGACACCCGCGCCCGCCTGGCGATCACCGGCATCACCGGCCTGGCGGTGATCCAGCTGCATGGTGGCAGCCCGGAAAGCCCCGCGCTGGAAGGCGAGCACGGCCAACCGGGGATCATCATCGCCGATCGCTCGCCGCTGTCACGCCTGATGGCCAACGGCGAGGACCTGCTGGTCAACATCACCCGCCTGCTCAACCGGGCCAACCGCATGCTGTCGCGGGAGAATGCCGAACGGGTGTCGCGCACCCTGGACAACCTGGAGCGCACCACCGCCGGGCTGGCCGATCAGCGCGACGATCTCGGCGCCGCCATGCAGCAGGTCGGCGCCGCCACCCGCGAAGCCGCCGCACTGATGCGTACGGCCAACCGCCTGCTCGACGGCCAGGGCACGCAGGTGATGGAGAACGCCGAACGCCTGATGGCCTCGCTGGAACGCAGCAGCCGCAACATCGAGGAGCTGCTGGCGAACAACCGCAGCGCCCTGGACAACGGCATGCAGGGGCTCAGCGAGCTTGGCCCGGCCATCGCCGAGCTGCACGAAACCCTCAGCGCCCTGCGCGGCTTCTCCCGCCGCCTGGAGCAGGACCCCACCGGCTACCTGCTGCGCAACGACAGCATCAAGGAGTTCCAACCATGAAGCACCTGCTGCCGCTGCTGATGGCCGGCCTGCTCGGCGCCTGTTCGATCCTGCCGCAGAGCGAACCGCTGGATATCTACCTGCTGCCCGGCGGCACGCTGCCGGCGCAGCAGCAGCGCGTCGACTGGTCATTGCGGGTGAGCAGCCCGAGCAGCGGCCAGCTGCTCGATGGCACGCGCATCGTCGTGCTGCCCGAGCCCGGGCGAGTCAACACCTACCAGGGCGCGCGCTGGAGCGAACGTACGCCGCAGTTGCTGCGCGGCCGACTGCTGGACGCCTTTCACGATGACGGGCGGATACAGGCGCTGAGCAACGATGAACAGCGCCTGCAGGCCGACCTGGAACTGGTCAGCGACCTGCGCAGCTTTCACAGCCAGTATCAGGACGGTCGCCCGGTGGCGCTGATCCAGCTCGATGCGCGCCTGGTCAACCCGCGCGATCAGCGCATCCTCGCCAGCCGCCGTTTCAGCGCCAGTCAGCCGGCGACCGACACCTCGATAACGGCGGTGGTGGCCGCATTCGGCCAGGCCGGCGATCGTCTGTCTCGCGAGCTGGTGGACTGGACCCTGAGCGAAGGACAGCGCAAGCGCTGATCGACACCGGGTAGGGCACGGCCACTGTTTTATGTGGCCCAGGCGCCCTGCAGCCAGTCACGCACCTGGGCGTAGGGATAGTCCTCCAGCGCGGCGAAACCGGCCAGCTGGCGCGCCTTGAGCCTGGTGAACAGCGGCGTGCTGATGCCACAGAGGAAGCGCGTCAGGCATTCCCGACTCGGCACCTGCCCGGCGTGCTGCACGTGCTTCTCGACGAACGCCGCGCACAGCGCCTGGGCATCACGCCCCTGCAGCGACGGCAGCTCCGGCGGAGCTGGCAGGACGGCGACGCGCCCCAGGCACACCGAGCAATGCCCACAGCGCTCGGGGGCCTGCTCGTCGCCGAAATACAGCGCCAGGCGTCGGCTCAGGCACTCACGGCTCTCGAACAGTCCCAGCATGGCCTGGATACGCGTGATCTCGCTGGCTTCGTGGGCAACGAAATGCGCATGCAGCTCAGCCGTCAGCGCTTCCAGGTCGAAGGCGCCATCGAGCACCGCGTAGACCTCGGTCATCTGCTTGCTTTCCAGTTCCAGCCAGCCCTTCTCCTGGAAGTAGTCCAGCGCCTTGACCACCCGCGCGCGCTCGGCGCCGTGCTCGCGGTAGAGCAGGTCGAAGTCCAGGGTGTTCCAGGTCCGCGCGCGACGCGAGCTGGAGAGAAGCGCTTCGACGAACTGCCGCCGCTCGCCCTCGAACTGCGCCAGCAACGCCTGGTCATCTAGCAGCAACTTGAAGCGATATTCGGCGAAGTAGGCATAGCGTGGCGCGATCACGCCACGCAGTTCGAGCTGCACCAGCAGGGTCTTCAGTGGCAATGCGCGGATGTTGCTCTGGTCCGCCAGTTGCCCGAGCATCAGCTCCCACTGCCCGCCCGTGCCGACCGCACGCAGATCCTCGAGCACCGCGCGAATGCCGCCGGGCTCCGGCGTATCGCCGTAGACGAAGTTCTCCAGCACGCTCAAGCCATCGCGACTGGCCAGCACCAGGCAGTCGGAAGGCTGGCCATCGCGCCCGGCACGACCGATTTCCTGGCTGTA
Source organism: Ectopseudomonas khazarica (assembly GCF_004521985.1). Lineage (GTDB taxonomy): Bacteria > Pseudomonadota > Gammaproteobacteria > Pseudomonadales > Pseudomonadaceae > Aquipseudomonas > Aquipseudomonas khazarica. The sequence continues at coordinate 31,443 of NZ_SBHZ01000024.1, read as the reverse complement.
GTTCTCCACCGATTTGGGCAGGTCGAAGTGCACCACGTTGCGGATGTCACGCTTGTCGATGCCCATGCCGAAGGCAATGGTGGCGACGATGCACGCCAGCTCACCGGCCATGAAGCGCCGCTGGATCGCCTCACGCGCCTCATGGCCCATGCCGGCGTGGTAGGCACTGACCGCCAGCCCCTGTCCCTGCAGGTGCTCGGCGACCTGCTCGGCGGTTTTCTGCTGGGTGACGTAGACGATGCTCGCCTGCTCCCGGCGCGGCGCCAGCCATTGCTGCAGGCGTTGCAGCCTGGCGCCGCCGGGCTGTGGCTCGACCAGCAGGTTGAGGTTGGCGCGGTAGAAGCCGGTGGTGACCACATCGGCCTCGGCGATGGCGAACTTGTCGCGCATGTCGGCGATCACCCTGGGAGTGGCCGTGGCGGTCAGCAGCAGCACCTGGGCGATGCCGAACTGGCGCTGATAGTCCGGCAGCTTGAGGTAGTCCGGGCGGAAGTTGTGCCCCCATTCGGAGATGCAGTGCGCCTCGTCGACCACCAGCAGGGAAATCGGCACCTGGCCGATGAAATGGCGAAAGCGCTCGTTCTTCAGGCGCTCCACCGAGATCATCAGGATCTTCAGCTCGCCACTGCGCGCACGGTTCATCACCTGCTGGGTCTGCTCGCGGTCCTGCGCCGAGTCGATGCTGGCGGCGGCAATGCCATGGGCATGGAGGAAGGCCAGCTGATCCTGCATCAGCGCCAGCAGCGGCGAAATGACCAGGGTCAGGTGCGGCAGGTGCAGTGCCGGCAACTGATAGCACAGCGACTTGCCCGAACCGGTAGGAAAGATCGCCGCCGCCGAACGCCCCGCCAGCACGGCGCTGATCACCGCCTCCTGACCGGGGCGCAGATGATCGAAGCCGAAGACACGTTTGAGGGTGGACATGCGCGATCACTCCTTTGAAATGCTTCAGGCGGCAGGCTGAGAGTCCCGTCGGTTACGGCGGGTTGCACCTGCCCCAGGGCGAAATGGCGATACGGGTCGTGCGCCTTGCGGCTACGAACTTCGTAGGGCGGGTGAAACCCGCCACATTGGCTACAAGCCTACTGCATTGACTGCCAGCCCGCGGACAACTGCCTTTGCTCTTGCCTGCAGCCCCAAAAAAGAAACCGCCCGAAGGCGGTTTCTTTTGCTTGCACAGCGCTTACAGCTGCGGGCCGGCGCTCTTGATGGCGTCGCTGACATCGAACTTGGTGAAGTTGTCGATGAACAGCTTGGCCAGGCCCTTGGCGGCTTCGTCGTAGGCGTTCTTGTCTGCCCAGGTGTTGCGCGGGTTGAGCAGGTTGGTCTCGACGCCAGGTACCGATTTCGGCACGTCCAGGTTGATGATCGGCAGGTGCTCGGTCTCGGCACCGATCAGCGCACCGCTCTGGATCGCGGAGATCACGCCACGGGTGGTGGGGATGTTGAAACGCTTGCCGACACCATAGCCACCGCCGGTCCAGCCGGTGTTGACCAGGTAGACCTTGGAGCCGAAAGCGTTGATGCGCTTGATCAGCAGCTCGGCGTAGACGCCGGCCGGACGCGGGAAGAAGGGTGCGCCGAAGCAGGTGGAGAAGGTCGACTTGATGCCGCCGCCCGAACCCATTTCGGTGGAACCGACCAGCGCGGTGTAGCCGGACAGGAAGTGGTAGGCCGCCTGCTCGTTATTGAGGATCGACACCGGCGGCAGTACGCCGGTCAGGTCGCAGGTCAGGAAGATCACGGCATTCGGCTCGCCGCCCAGGTTCTTCTCGCTGCGCTTCTCGACGTACTCCAGCGGGTAGGCCGCACGGCTGTTCTGGGTCAGGCTGTCATCGGCGTAATCCGGCGTGCGCTGCTCGTCGAGCACGACGTTTTCCAGCACGGTGCCGAACTGGATGGCTTTCCAGATCACCGGCTCGTTCTTCTCGGACAGGTCGATGCACTTGGCGTAGCAGCCGCCTTCGACGTTGAAGACCACACCCTCGCCCCAGCCGTGCTCGTCGTCACCGATCAGGTAACGCGATTCGTCGGCGGACAGGGTGGTCTTGCCGGTGCCGGACAGACCGAAGAACAGGGTCACGTCGCCTTCTTCACCGATGTTGGCGGCGCAGTGCATCGGCAGCACGTCTTTTTCCGGCAGCAGGAAGTTCTGCACGGAGAACATGGCCTTCTTCATTTCACCGGCGTAACGCATGCCGGCGATCAGCACCTTCTTGGCGGCGAAGTTGATGATCACGCAACCGTCGGAGTTGGTGCCATCACGCTCGGGCGAGCACTCGAAGTTGGCGACGTTGAGGATCTGCCACTGCTCCCGACCGGCCGGGTTGTAGGCCTCGGGATTGATGAACAGCTGGCGGCCGAACAGGTTCTGCCAGGCAGTCGCGGTGGTCATCTTCACCGGCAGGTAGTGAGCTTCGGCAGAGCCGACGTGCACGTGGGAGACGAAATGCTCCTGTGCATTGTTGAACGCCTCGACGCGATCCCACAGGGCATCGAACTTGTCGGCCGGGAACGGACGGTTGATGTTGCCCCAGGCGATCTGCGCCTCGGTGCTCGGCTCCTGCACGATGAAACGGTCAGCCGGCGAGCGGCCGGTGCGATGGCCGGTGCGTACCACCAGGGCGCCATTGGCGGCCAGTTCCCCTTCACCACGGCGAATGGCTTCTTCGACCAGTTGCGCGGCGCTGATGTCGGTGTACACGGCGTTGTTGGCTTGCGTCATGAGGGTCCCCGTCGGCCGCTGGGCCGAGTCTTCCGAACGTTGTGTAGTCCAGGGGCAACCGGACTACACGGTAAAAAAGTCGCGGGAGTATGCCAGAAAAGCGAACTTCTTGGCATCCTCCGATCCGATAGAGAACTTCTATAAGGTGGAAAAGTTCATCAATGACGGGTCTGCGACGGCGCCTCGCTACCGGCCCCTGCGAACAGCTGGGCGATGTCCGCGGCGTCGAACAGGTAGCGCTCGTTGCAGAACTGGCAGTCGATCTCGACCTGGCCGCCCTGCTCGGCCAGCAGCAGCTCGGCATCGGCCTGGCCCAGGCTGATCAGGGCGCTGGCCGAGCGCTCACGCGAGCAGCTGCAACGGAACTGCAGCAGTTGCTCGTCGAACAGGCGCACGTTCTCTTCATGGTAGAGGCGATGCAGCAGCGTCGGGTTGTCCAGGCCCAGCAGCTCTTCGGCGGTCAGGGTATCGGCCAGGGTCAGCACATGGTTCCAGCTTTCCTCGCGCTCCTGCGGCTCGGTCTGGTGATGCACGGGCAACTGCTGCAGCAGCAGGCCACGGGCACGCTGGCCGTCGGCCTTGAGCCAGAAGCGCGTCGGCAGCTGTTCGGAGCTGGCGAAGTAGTTGCTCAGGCACTCGGCCAGGTCGACGCCGTCGAGGTCGACGATACCCTGGTAACGCTGGCCCTTGGCCGGGTCGATGGTGATCGCCAGCATGCCGTTGGGCATCAGGCTGTGCAGGTCGGCGTCCGCGCCGATCTGCTCGGCGTCGTAGCGGGCGATGCCACGCAGTTCGCGCGCGCTGGAGCACTCCACCATGAGCAGCGACAGCGGCCCTTCCGAGCGCGCCTGCAGCACCAGCAGGCCATCGAACTTGAGCGTGCCGACCAGCAGCGCGGCGGCCGCCATCATCTCGCCCAGCAGTTGCGCCACGGGCTGCGGGTAGGCGTGCTTGGCCAGCACGTGAGCGTAGCTCTCGCGCAGCGCGACCATCTCACCACGCACGTCGGTGTCGTCGAACAGGAAACGTTGGCTGAAGTCGTTCATAGCGGCGGGCTCAGGGTCTGCAAAAAAAGGCTGGCGATTTTATGCACAAATGCCCGCACAACCAAGGGCCAGGCGCCGAGCGTCACCTGCGCGGAAGCCGGGGCCTGCTCTGAACCTGACCTGAACCGAGCACGGAGTCACATTGCATCCTGGCCATAAGGGTCTACCATGCGCGCGCTCGGGTAGAGCTGTCATATTTCTGCAAAGGGACTTCTCATGTCGACCGTCTTTCTCAATACGCAGTGGCGCGTGAAGCCCCTGCTGGCCTGCCATGTCGTCAGCCTGCTGCTGCTCGCCAGCTGGTTGTGGCAGCCGACGCGCCAGCTGTGGGACGCCTTCGATCTGCAGCTGTTCCACCTGCTCAACGACCCGGTGCATGCCGCCGGCCTGTGGGCGCACATCTGGGCCATCGGCAGCATGCGCCCGGTCGACGCCGGTGTCGGCGTGGTGATGCTGGCGGTGATGCTCAAGGCCGGCCTGGTGTTCGAAGGCCCGCAGGTGCGCCGCGCGCTCTACGCCTTCCTGGCGATGTTGATCGTGATGCTGCTGGTCCGCGTGCTGTTTTCCGACCTCGTCGACTACATGGGCTGGCAACGCCAGAGCGCCTCGCTGGCCGTAGAAGGCAGTGCGCGCCTGACCGAGATGTTCCCGGCCTGGGAAGAACGCTGGGACCTGAAGGACAGCGCCAGCCGCAGCTTCCCTGGCGATCACGCCTCGGTGCTGATGATCTGGGCCTTCTTCCTCAGCTTCTTCGCCCGTGGCTGGCGCCTGGCACTGGTCTGGGCCATTGCCGTGATCGGCATGCTGCCGCGCCTGGTGGCCGGTGCACACTGGGGCTCGGATGCCTTCGTCGGCGGCGTGCTGCTGAGCCTGACCGGCCTGGCCTGGGGCTGCTTCACCCCGCTGGGCTACCGCGCCAGCGAGTGGCTGGAGAAGATCACCCTGCCGCTCACTTCGCGCCTGGCCAGGCTGCCACTGCTCGGGCGCATCAGCGTGGTCAGCGGACACTGACCGCGCCGCGCGCTATTCCTCGTCCGCCCAGGGGTGGCGCAAGCCGCCACCCTGCTGTTCGTTGAACTGCTGAATCTGCCGCCGCTGCTTCTTGCTCGGCCGGCCGTCGGTCTGCACGCCGATGGCCCCGGCCTTGCGCATCGCCGCGGCCTGCTCGCGGCGCGCGATGCTCTCGTCCGTCTCGCGATACAGCAACTGCGCCTCGGGCGCCCCCCGGCGCACCGTGGACAGCGCCAGCACCTGCACGGTGCGCTCGTCGAAGCCGGTGCGCAGCACGTACTCGTCACCGATCTTCGGCTCCTTGCCCGGCTTGCAGCGTTCCCCCCGGTGATGCACCTTGCCACCTTCTATGGCGGCCTTGGCCAGCGCCCGGGTCTTGTAGAAGCGTGCCGCCCACAGCCACTTGTCCAGGCGGACCTTGTCGTCGTCTTTCTCGCTCATCTCACTCTCTGAAGGGATTTCGCATTCGCCAAGCGCGGCAGATGCAGTTGTCACACCACACAACTAGAATGCGCGGAATCATAGGCGCTGTCGCCTCAGGGGAATACCACTGCCTTGAAGACTTTCGACCAGCTCAGCGTGATCGGCCTGCGCGAGTGGATCAACCTGCCGGAGCTCGGCATCATCGGTTTGCGCGCCAAGATCGACACCGGCGCCAGCACGTCGAGCCTGCACGCCAGCGATATCCAGCCCTTTCAGCGCGACGGCGAGGACTGGGTGCGCTTCACCGCCTACCTCGGCACCCAGGTGCAGCGCCGCCACCGCTGCGAGGCACAACTGGTCTCGGTGAAGCGCATCAAGAGTTCCAATGGCCAGGCGCAGAGCCGCTACGTCATCCGTACCCACCTGGCCCTGGGCGATCGCCTGTGGCCGGTGGAGTTCACCCTGGCCTGCCGCAAGACCATGCGTTATCGCGTACTGCTCGGTTCCAAGGCGCTGATCACCGGCCAACTGGTGGTCAATCCGGCACTCAGCTATGTGCAGGAAAAACCCTCTCTCTCCTCGTCCCTTCCAGGTGCCCAATGAAGATCGCCGTGCTGTCGCGCAACCCGCGTCTGTATTCAACCCGCCGTCTGGTGGAGGCCGGTCAGCAACGGGGCCATGACATGCAGGTGATCGACACCCTGCGCGCCTATATGAACATCGCCAGCCACAAGCCGCAGATCCACTACCGTGGCCAGGCGCTGGAGGGCTTCGACGCGGTCATTCCACGCATCGGCGCCTCGGTGACCTTCTATGGCTGCGCGGTCCTGCGCCAGTTCGAGATGATGGGCGTCTACCCGCTCAACGAGTCGGTGGCCATCAGCCGCTCGCGGGACAAGCTGCGCGCACTGCAGCTGCTGTCGCGCAAGGGCATCGGCCTGCCGGTGACCGGTTTCGCCCACTCGCCGGACGACATCCCCGACCTGATCCAGATGGTCGGCGGCGCACCGCTGGTGATCAAGGTGCTGGAAGGCACCCAGGGCATGGGCGTGGTGCTGGCCGAGACGCACAAGGCCGCCGAGTCGGTGATCGAGGCCTTCCTCGGCCTCAAGCAGGACATCATGGTCCAGGAGTACATCCAGGAGGCCGGCGGCGCCGACATCCGCTGCTTCGTGGTCGGCGACAAGGTGATCGCGGCGATGAAGCGCCAGGCCAAGGCCGGCGAGTTCCGCTCCAACCTGCACCGTGGCGGCAGCGCCAGCCTGATCAAGATCACCCCGGAAGAACGCATGACCGCCGTGCGCGCCGCCCGCGTGATGGGCCTGAACGTGGCCGGGGTGGACATCCTGCGCTCCAACCACGGCCCGCTGGTGATGGAGGTGAATTCCTCGCCAGGCCTGGAAGGCATCGAAACCACCACCGGCAAGGACGTGGCCGGCATGATCATCCAGTACCTGGAGAAGAACGCCGAGCCCGGCCAGACCCGCACCAAGGGTCGCGGATGAGCCCTGCGTTCGACGGCCGCGTGGCGCTGATCGCCCCGGCAGCGGCGCTTGCCGAAGATGTGCTCGAAGCGACCCTGGCGCAGCTCGACGTCCTGGGTATCCGCTACCACCTGGGCCGGCACGTGCGCGCTCGGCACCGCTACCTGGCCGGCACGCCGCAGCAGCGCCTGGAAGACCTGCACCAGGCCTTCGCCCTGCCCGACATCGATGCCGTCTGGTGCCTGCGTGGCGGCTATGGCAGCGCGCAGCTGGTGGCCGACATCGACTGGGCCCTGCTGCGCCAGGCCAGCCCACGCCCGCTGATCGGCTTCTCCGACCTGTCGATCCTGCTCGACGCCTTCCGCCAGCACGACCTGCCAGCCATTCACGGCCCGGTGGCCAGCGCCCTCGGGCACCAGGCGCTGGCGGCGCCAGGTGGCCAGCGCGAGCGCCTGGCCTCGATGCAGGCGCTGTGGCGCCTGCTCGACGGGCAACCGCAGGAACTGCCCGTGCGCCATGTCAGCGGCCCTGCGCAGCACCTCGAGGGCCGCCTGCAGGGCGGCAATCTCACGGCACTGGCCAGTGCCTGCGGCAGCACAGCGCAGCTGCACCTGATGGACGATGCCATCCTGATCCTGGAGGACGTCGGCGAGCCCTACTACCGCCTGGAGCGCAGCCTCTGGCAGTTGCTCCAGAGTTTCGCCGGGCAACGCCCGCGTGCGGTGTGCCTCGGCGGCTTCACCGACTGCCCGCGACGCGGCGTGCACCACAGCCTGGAGCAGATCTTCAGCGAATACCTGACGCCGCTGGGCATCGCGCTCTACAGCGAGCTGCCCAGCGGGCACGGCGACAGCAACTTCCCCTGGCCCTGCGGCCAGCAGGCGCGCCTGGGCGGCAACCGCCTCAGCTGGTGACGCGGCTGTCCATCCAGGCGAGAAACTCGGCCTCGGCCATGGGCCGGCCGAACAGATAGCCCTGGCCCAACGTGCAGGCCTGCTCGCGTAGCAACTGTAGCTGGCTGTCGCGCTCGATGCCTTCGGCCACGCACTCCAGACCCAGGTTGCGCGCGATCATCAGGATGGTCTGCACCAGCATGCGCCCGCTGCTGTCGCCATCGAGGTCGGCGACGAAACTGCGGTCGATCTTCAGGCGATCCAGCGGCAGGCGCTTGAGGTAGGTGAGCGACGAATAGCCGGTGCCGAAGTCATCGATGGCGAAGCGCACGCCCTGCTCCTTGAGGCGCTGCATGTTGCCGATGCAGCGCTCGACGTCCTCGAGCAGCACGCCTTCGGTGATCTCCAATTCCAGTGCCTGCGCCGGCACGCCATGCCGCTGCAGGCAGGCCTCGACGCGTTCCACGCACTCGCTCTGGCGCAGCTCGCGCGGGCTGAGGTTGACCGCCAGCACCAGCTGCGGCCACTGCGTCTGCCAGCGCGCCAGCGCCGCGCAGGCCTGCTCCAGCACCCACTGGCCGATCTCCTGGATCAGGCCGGTTTCCTCGGCCAGGGGGATGAACTGGTCCGGGCCGATCTCGCCGCGCTCGGGGTGCATCCAGCGCAGCAGCACCTCGGCACCGGCAACGGAGTCGTCGGCCAGCATCAGCTGCGGCTGGAACACCAGCTGCAACTGCTGGCGGGCGAGTGCCTGGCGCAGCTCGCTCTGCAGCTGCAGACGCTGGTCGATGGCCGCCTGCATCTCCGGGGCGAAGAAATGCAGGGCGTTGCGCCCGGCGTGCTTGGCCCGGTACATCGCCGTGTCGGCCTGCTTGAGAATGTCCGAGGCCTGCTGCAACCCCAGCGGGTGCAGGGCGATCCCGATGCTGGCGCTGATGGCCAGCTCATGCCCGTCGATCAGGCAGCTGCCCTGCAGGCCCCGAAGCAGCTTCTCGCCAACCGCCGCCGCATGCTCGGCCACGGCCTTGGGCTCCTGGCCGAGGGCCTCGAGCAGGACCACGAACTCGTCACCGCCGAGACGGGCGAGGGTGTCCTCGGTGCGCAACTCGCCCGCCAGGCGGGTGGTGACCTCGCAGAGCAAGGCATCGCCGACCAGATGGCCGAGGCTGTCATTGACCGTCTTGAAGTGATCGAGATCGATGAACAGCAACGCGCCCAGGCTGCCCTCGCGGTGCTCGCGGTCCATGGCGTGCTGCAGACGGTCGAGCAGCAGCCGGCGGTTGGGCAGGCCCGTCAGCTCGTCACTGTAGGCCAGGCGCTCGATCTCGCGCTGGTAGCGCTGGCGCTCGGAGATGTCGGTGACGCTGGCGCGGATCAGCAGCTGCTCGCCCGGCATGCGCACCAGACGCACCTCGCAGGGTAACTGACGACCGGCGCTGTCGCGGTGGTTCCACTCGAACACCGGTGCCTCGCCCTCGATGGCGCGCTTCAGGTACTCCTGGCCGGCCCGTGAGGACAGCCGCCCGTCGCCCTGGCGCAGCGGACTGATGCTCTGGATCGAGCGCCCGAGCAGCTCCTCGCGGCGGTAGCGGAACAGCTGCAAGGCATTCTCGTTGAACTCGACGATGCCGCCATCGGGGCTGAACAGCAGGATCGCCTCGGGGGCGTGCTCGACCAGGGTGCGGTAACGCGCCTCGGCCTCGCGCCGTGCGCTGATGTCCTCGACCAGCAGCAGGAACAGGGTCGGACGACCGCCAGTGCCACGCACGACGCTCAGGCTGACGCGGGTGTAGACCACCTGGCCATCGCCGCGCAGGAAGCGCTTGTCCATCTCGAAACCGTCGCTGGAGCCCTGCAGCACGGGTTCCAGCCGCGACTGCTCCGTCGGCAGGTCGCCCGGGTGCGACAGCTGCTGCCAGGAGCTGGCGAGGAGTTCGTCGCGCTCCAGCCCGAGGATGTTGCACAGCTTCTGGTTGACCTCTTCCCAGCCGAACGACTGGGTCGTCAGCGCCATGCCGATCAGCGGCGCCTCGAAGAACAGGCGCAGGCGCTCGTCGCGCTCACGCAGTTGCGACTCCGCGCGCTTGCGTTCGCTGATGTCCTGCACCACGCCGTAGATGCGCACCAGGGTGCCGTCGGCATCGCGCTCGGGAATCCCGCGCAGGCGCACCAGCCGGCCGCCCAGGCGCGCGACCAGGCGCGCCTCGACGTCCAGCTCCTCGACCCCGCCCAGTGCAGCCTGCAGGGTCTGCATGATCAGCGCCTGGCTCGGCGTGTCGTAGTAGTCGAGCGCCTGTTGCAGGTCGGGCGGGCCCTGCTGGATGTCGCGTTCGACGATGCGGTAGCAGCCCTCGCTCCAGAACATGCCGTAGTCGCTGAGCTCCAGCACCCAGCCGCCCAGGTTGGCGATGTCCTCGGTCTGAGTGAACAGATGACTCTGGCGCAGCATGGCCAGCCGTTGCCGCTCGACCTGCGCCGCCAGTTCCTCGCGCTCGCTGACATCGTGCTGCAGGCCGACGAAATGACTGATGCCCTGCTCGTCGCGCATCGGGGCCAGCACCACCTCGTTCCAGAAGCGGCTGCCATCCTTGCGCACGTTGCGTACCACGGCCTGTGCGGCGCGCCCTTCGCGCAGCGCCGTGCGCAGCTTCTGCAGGCCATGCTGGTTGTGTTCATCGCCGGCCAGGAACAGGCACTCGCGCCCCTCGGCCTCGGCGGCGGAGTAACCGGTGATCTGGGTGAAGGCCGGGTTGCAGTAGACCAGCGGCATGTCGGCCTGCCGTGCATCCGCGATGGTCACCCCGAGCGGGCTGGCTTCCATCGCCAGGTTGGCGCGTGCCAGTTGCTGCTGTATCTGCGCGCTGAGTGCCAGGGTCTGGCGCAGGTCGCTCAGCGCCCGGCCCACCAGCAGGACCGCGCCCATCAGCAGGAGGACAGCCAGCTGCAACTGGTTGCGCTGCAGGTCCAGGTCCTCCTGACCGAGGCTGGTACGCAGCAGGGGCAGCACCAGGGTCGCGCAATAGCCGAGGATGACGCCGTACAGGGCGCCGACGAACGCATGGCGCAGCGCCAACACCAGCATGCTGATGCCCAGTACCGGCAGGGCGAGCAGCAACGGCAGGCTGCCCAGCAACACCAGCAGCAGCACGAATACGCCCGCGGCGAGCAACCAGGCGGACGGCGAGGCACTGAGCAACGAGGTCGTCCCGGGCGTCTCGGCCCATTTGCGCAGCCAGCCACGCGCGCGCAACAGCGGCGTGGCGAAGGCCAGCAGCGGCGCACACAGGGCGAGCAGGTTGATCGCGTCGGTCAGCCAGATCGACAGGCTGGCCAGCGCCCAGCGCTCGCCGATCTGCAGGCCGGTCAGCCACAGGTTGGTCTGCAGCCCGAGGGCCAGCAGGGTGGCGGGCACCAGTACACCAAGGGCGAAGAAACGCAGCAGATCCGACAAGCGTCCCAACGCGGGGTCGAAGACCTGCCGCTGCAGCAACCACCAGCCCAGGGCGACCGCCGCCGTTTCCGGCAAGGCATAGAGCGGCGCCCACTGCCAGGGCAGGCCCCACAACGGCACGCTGAACAGGGCGTTGAGGTAGAGCGCCGGCAACACCCGCGGCCCCCACCAGAGGCACAGCGTCAGGCCGAGCACCAGCGGCAGGTAGCACAGCGCCACGCCATCGTTCAGGCGGGTTGCCAGGGATATCCAGGTGCCCAGGTGAAAGATCGGCAGCGGCAGCCACCAGGTCCAGCTGGGCAGGCGGTCAGGGAAGGCGGCGGACATGCGGGCCTCGAATCGATTCGCAGGCACAGCATAGCCCAGCGCCAGAGCGCTTGGCAGCGTATTGCCAGCACGCCGCCGCCGGGCAGGCCGCTCAGCTACACCGCGTCACGCGGCAGCAGCAGGCCGAGGGGCAGCCGCACGCGCGCCTCGAGGCCACCGCCGCTGCGGTTGCGCAGCTCGACACTGCCACCATGCAGGGCCGCGATGCGCTTGACGATGGCCAGGCCGAGACCGGTGCCCCGCCCGCCACGCGCCCGGTCACCGCGAATGAAGGGGTTGAAGATGCTGTCCAGTTCGGTCGGGTCGATGCCGTTGCCACGGTCGAGGACGCTCAGCACCACATAGGGCGCGCTGTGGTCACCGGCCAGGCTGGCAACCACCTCCACGGCATCGCCGCCGCCATGATTGAGCGCGTTCTCCACCAGGTTGGTGAGCAGCCGCTTGGTCGAGACGCGGCGCAGCGGGAAGGGAGGAATCGGCTCCAGGCACAGGCGAACACGCTCGCCGCCCTGGTTGTAGGGCGCCAGGGTTTCACGCACCAGCTCGGGGAAGTCCGCCTCCTCCACCGGCTCGTCGCGTCCGTCGCGGATGAAGGCGAGGAACTGATCGAGAATCGCGTCCATGTCCTCGATGTCGCGCACCATGTCCTCGGTTTCCGCATCGTTCTGCATGAACTCCAGGGCCAGACGCAGGCGGGTCAGTGGCGTGCGCAGGTCATGCGAGACGCCCGCCAGCATCAGCTCGCGTTCACGTCCGGCCTGCTCGACGTCCTCGGCCATCTGGTTGAAGGCGCGATAGACCTCGGTCATCTCGCTGGGCGTGTCGCTGATCGGCAGGCGCACGCTGCGCCCCTGGCCCAGTTGGCGAGCCGCGTAGACCAGACGCTTGAGCGGTGCGCTGAGCTGGCGCACGAAGATCCAGGCGGCGGCGGTGGACAGCAGGCCGATGCCGAGGAACCAGCCCAGCACGCTCCAGATGCGCTGGCCACGCAGCGGGTGCGGGTACATCGGCACGCGCACCCAGCCGTCGCCGAGGCTGGGGGCATGCACCCACAGCGCAGGCGGTGTGGTGGCACGCACCCGGGTGTCGGTGTCGGGACCGAGCTCGGTCTGCATCTGCCGCTGGAAGATCTCGCTGTAAGGCCAGTGCTGTTCGCTGGCCGGCACCTTGTCACGCGGGATGCGCTTGAGCCCTGCCGCCTGGGCGATGTGGTCGCGGTCATCAGGGTTGGCCGCCCAGTAGGCGCGCAGGGTCAGCGCCGCACCATGGCTGTACTGGCGGTCGACCAGCACGTCCTCGTTCATCATCAGATAAACCAGCGTCAGTGCCTTGGAGAACAGCACGACCACCAGCACCAGCCAGAGGGTGCGGGCGAAGAAGCTTTGCGGGAACCAGACGGGAGTCTTCACGAGCGGCAAGCCTCAAGCTGCAAGCCGCAAGAAGAAGCCGCCCAACCTCCGATCACCTGCAGCGTGTGACTGGCAGCGTGCAACTTCACTTATTGCCATCCGGCACGAACACGTAGCCCACGCCCCAGACGGTCTGGATATAACGCGGCTTGGACGGATCCGGCTCGATCAGGCGGCGCAGGCGGCTGATCTGCACGTCGATGGAACGCTCCAGCGCATCCCACTCGCGGCCACGCGCCAGGTTCATCAGCTTGTCCCGCGTCAGCGGCTCGCGCGCGTGCTGCACCAGCGCCTTGAGCACGGCGAACTCACCGGTGGTGAGCATGTGCACTTCGTCGCCTTTCTTCAGTTCGCGCGTGGCCAGGGACAACTCGTAGTCGCCGAAGCTGACGCTCTCGTCCTCGGAGCCCGGCGCGCCCGGCACCACCGGCGCCTGGCGGCGCAGCACGGCCTTGATCCGCGCCAGCAGCTCACGCGGGTTGAAGGGTTTGGCCAGGTAATCGTCGGCGCCCAGTTCCAGGCCCTGGATACGGCTCGACTCATCACCCTTGGCGGTGAGCATGATGATCGGGATCTGATTGTTCGACTCACGCAGACGACGGCAGGCGGACAGGCCATCCTCGCCCGGCAGCATCAGGTCGAGCACCACCAGATTGAACAGTTCGCGCGCCAGCAGACGATCCATCTGCTCGACGTTCTCCACCGCACGTACCCGGTAGCCCTGCTCGTCGAAGAAGCGCTCGAGCAGGCGGCGCAGACGGGCGTCATCATCGACGATGAGGATCTTCTCGCCTTCGGCGGCGGGGGCGGACTGGGTCATGGCGTCTCCTTGGACAGCCGTACGATGGACGGCGAGTGGCGGCATTATCGCTCAGGCGCATGGATGGGCGCCTTAGCCATTGTTAGCAGATTTTTCCCCGAACGGTTCTCAGCGTCGGTGGATGCGGTGTTTATAATGCGCCGCTTTCGTATCTGGCCGCCCTGGCGCGGCCGCCTTGTCGTACCAGCGTGGGTAGCACTATATGGACAGCATCAACAACCGCATCGCCGAAGAACTGGGCGTGCGCCCGCAACAGGTTGCCGCCGCCGTGGCCCTGCTCGACGAAGGCTCCACCGTGCCCTTCATCGCCCGCTACCGTAAGGAAGTGACCGGCAGCCTCGACGACACCCAGCTGCGCCACCTGGAAGAGCGTCTGCGCTACCTGCGCGAGCTGGACGAGCGGCGCGGGGCGATCCTCGCCAGCATCGAGGAACAGGGCAAGCTGACTGCGGAACTCAAGCGCGAGATCGACCTGGCCGACACCAAGACTCGCCTCGAAGACCTCTACCTGCCGTACAAGCAGAAGCGCCGCACCAAGGGCCAGATCGCCCTGGAAGCCGGCCTCGGCGAGCTGGCCGACGCACTGTTCAACGACCCGAACCTGACCCCCGAGCAGGAAGCCGAGCGCTTCATCGACGCCGAGAAGGGCTTCGCCGACGTCAAGGCCGTGCTCGAAGGCGCCAAGTACATCCTCATGGAGCGCTTCGCCGAGGATGCCGCGCTGCTCGACAAGCTGCGCAGCTTCCTCAAGGACAACGCCACCCTCAGCGCCCGCCTGGTGCCCGGCAAGGAAAACGAAGGGGCCAAGTTCAGCGACTACTTCGAACACGACGAAGCGCTCAAGGGCGTGCCGTCGCACCGCGCGCTGGCGATCTTCCGCGGGCGCAACGAAGGCATCCTCAGTGCCAGCCTGAAGGTCGGCGAAGAACTGCCCGGCACCCTGCACCCGTGCGAGCTGATGATCGGCGAGCGCTTCGGCCTCGCGAACAAGGGTCGCGCCGCCGACAAGTGGCTGGCCGAGGTGGTGCGCTGGACCTGGAAGGTCAAGCTGTACAACCACCTGGAAACCGACCTGCTCGGCGAGCTGCGCGAGAAGGCCGAGGACGAGGCGATTTCCGTGTTCGCCCGCAACCTGCACGACCTGCTGCTGGCCGCGCCGGCCGGCCCGCGTGCCACCCTGGCGCTGGACCCCGGCCTGCGCACCGGCTGCAAGGTGGCCGTGGTCGATGCCACCGGCAAGGTGCTGGACACCGCCACCGTCTACCCGCACGCGCCGCGCAACGACTGGGACGGCACCCTGGCGACCCTGGCCAAGCTGTGCGCCAAGCACGGCGTCGACCTGATCTCCATCGGCAACGGCACCGCCAGCCGCGAGACCGACAAGCTGGCCGCCGAGCTGATCAAGAAGGTACCGGGCCTGAAGCTGACCAAGGTGATGGTCTCCGAGGCCGGCGCCTCGGTGTACTCGGCCTCCGAGCTGGCCGCCCGCGAATTCCCCGATCTCGACGTGTCGCTGCGCGGCGCAGTCAGCATCGCCCGTCGCCTGCAGGACCCGCTGGCCGAACTGGTGAAGATCGACCCGAAATCCATCGGCGTCGGCCAGTACCAGCACGACGTGTCGCAGCTCAAGCTGGCACGCTCGCTGGATGCCGTGGTCGAGGACTGCGTGAACGCCGTCGGCGTGGACGTGAACACCGCGTCCGCCGCCCTGCTGGCGCGCATCTCCGGCCTCAACGCGACCCTGGCGCAGAACATCGTGCAATACCGTGACGCCAATGGCGCGTTCGCCTCGCGCGCCGCGCTGAAGAAGGTACCGCGCCTGGGCGACAAGACCTTCGAGCAGGCCGCCGGCTTCCTCCGTGTGATGAACGGCGACAACCCGCTGGACGCCTCGGCGGTGCACCCGGAAACCTACCTCCTGGTGGAACGTATCGCCCAGGACACCGGCCGCGACATCCGCTCGCTGATCGGCGACTCGGGCTTTCTCAAGCGCCTCGACCCGGCCAAGTTCACCGACGAGCGCTTCGGCCTGCTCACAGTCGGCGACATCCTCAAGGAGCTGGACAAGCCGGGGCGCGACCCGCGTCCGGAGTTCAAGACCGCCGAGTTCCAGGAAGGCGTCGAGACCCTGGCCGACCTCAAGCCCGGTATGGTGCTCGAAGGCGTGGTGACCAACGTGACCAACTTCGGCGCCTTCGTCGACATCGGTGTGCATCAGGACGGCCTGGTGCATATCAGCGCGCTGTCGGAGAAGTTCATCAAGGACCCGCACGAAGCGGTCAAGACCGGCGACGTGGTCAAGGTCAAGGTGATGGAAGTGGACATCCCGCGTAACCGCATCGGCCTGTCCATGCGCATGGGCGACACCCCCGGCGAGAAGGTCGAGGGCGCACGCGGCGGCCAGCGTGGCAATGGCAACCGTGGCGGCAACACGCCGCGCAGCGAGCGTCACTCCAGCCAGGACAAACCGGCCCCGGCCACCGGCGGCATGGCGGCGCTGTTCGCCAACGCCAAGCAGCTCAAGCGATGAGCGGCAAGCAGGAGGTGGGCGCGAGCAGCGCCTTCTCCCGCCTGCTCGGACTGGAGATCCTGCAGGTCGGCGGCGGCGAGGCGCGCATCCGCCTGGCCCTGACCGATGACCTGCGCAACCTGCACGGCAAGCTGCATGGCGGCGCGCTGTTCTCGCTGATCGACACCGCCATGGGCCAGGCCAGCCACAGCCTGGGCGACGGCGGCCCGAGCAGCGTCACGCTGGAATGCAAGATCAACTACATCCGCCCGGTTTCCGACGGCAGCGTGCTGTGCCATGCCAAGGTCCTGCACGCCGGCCGCCGCACCCAGGTGGTCGAAGCCGAGGTCTGGCAGGACGACAAGCTGGTCGCCAAGGCACAAGGCACCTTCGCCTGCGTGTAATCCGCGCTGAGCGAACTCGTCTACTGTGGGTGAAACTGTGCCCCTTGCAGAGTGCGGGGGCGATCCCCATATTGTGGCGACTGCCCAGTTAGGAATTGCATCTTGAGCGATCTTCTCTCCCGCCGCCTGGCCCAGCTCGGCGAGCCGGCCAACCTGTCCCTGCTGGGTGAGTGCCTGCATGGTATCGAGCGCGAGTGCCTGCGCGTCGACCGTGACGGCCAACTGGCCCTGACGCCGCACCCGCAAGCGCTGGGCTCGGCGCTGACCCATTCGCAGATCACCACCGACTACTCCGAGTCGCTGCTGGAGTTCATCACCGGAACGGCCGCCGACCCGGCCGAGACCCTGGGCGAGCTGGAGCGTATCCACCGCTTCGCCTACGACAAGCTCGGCAGCGAACTGCTGTGGAGCCCGTCGATGCCTTGCGCCCTGCCGGACGAGGCGACCATTCCCATCGCCCGCTATGGCAGCTCCAACATCGGCCGCCTCAAGTACGTGTACCGCAAGGGCCTGGCCCTGCGTTACGGCAAGACCATGCAGTGCATCGCCGGCATTCACTACAATTTCTCGCTGCCCGAGCGCCTGTGGCAACTGCAGCAGCAGGCCGAAGGCGACACGCTGAGCGCACGCGACTATCAGTCGGCGCGTTACATCGCGCTGATCCGCAACTTCCGTCGCTACAGCTGGCTGCTGATGTACCTGTTCGGTGCTTCGCCGGCGCTGGACAAGGGCTTCATGCGCGGTCGCCCGCACCAGCTGCAGGAGCTGGACGCCAGCACCCTGTACCTGCCCTACGCCACCAGCCTGCGCATGAGCGACCTGGGCTACCAGAGCAGCGCCCAGTCCGGCCTGACGCCGTGCTACAACGACCTGGCCAGCTACACCGACAGCCTGCGCCTGGCGGTCGGCACGCCCTACCCGGCCTACGTCGAGGCGGGCACCAAGCGTGGCGACGAGTGGCTGCAGCTGAACACCAACATCCTGCAGATCGAGAACGAGTACTACTCGAGCATCCGCCCGAAACGCGTCACCCACAGCGGCGAGCGCCCGATCCAGGCGCTGACCAGCCGTGGCGTGCAGTACGTGGAAGTACGCTGCCTCGACATCAACCCCTTCCTGCCGCTGGGCATCGACGTGGCGCAAGCGCGCTTCATCGACGCCTTCCTGCTGTTCTGTGCACTGGAAGACAGCCCGCTGCTGGAAAACGGCGAGTGCGGCGACTGCACCCGCAACTTCCTCAAGGTGGTCAAGGAAGGGCGTCGTCCCGGCCTGCACCTGCAGCGCCAGGGGCGCTCGGTGGAGTTGAAGGCCTGGGCGGGCGAACTGCTCGAGCGCATCCTGCCGCTGGCCGAGCTGCTCGACCGCAGCCAGGACAGCCAGGCCCATGTCGAGGCGCTGGCCCATCAGCAGGCCAAGGTC
Source organism: Ectopseudomonas khazarica (assembly GCF_004521985.1). GTDB lineage: Bacteria > Pseudomonadota > Gammaproteobacteria > Pseudomonadales > Pseudomonadaceae > Aquipseudomonas > Aquipseudomonas khazarica. Next base: position 13,522 of record NZ_SBHZ01000024.1, on the reverse strand, counting down.
GCGGATGTCGAGCTGACGCCGTCGGCGCAGGTGCTGGCGATCCTGCGCCAGGGCACCAGCTTCGCCGAGTTCGCCCTGCAGCAGAGCCTGCAGCACGCCGAGTACTTCCGCGCCCAGCCGCTCGACGCCGGGCAGCAGGCTGCCTTCGAGCAGGCCGCGCAGAACTCGCTGGCCGAGCAGGCCGAGCTGGAAGCGCAGCCCGCTGGCGACTTCGACGCGTTCGTCGCCGCCTACCAGGCGAGCATCCTGGCACTGGCGGTGTAACGAAACGGCAATAGTCGACTGCGTCACAAAGCCAACCAGCGGAGCAAAAGCCGGGATGGGCGGCCACACTGCAGGCCGCCCGGCCAGCTAGCATTGCCGGGTAACGGACGAAAGACGAGCAGCGCCCCATGGCCGACGAAGCCACGCCGCAATGGAGCCTGGAAAGCCTGACCAAGGCCTACCAGCAAGGCTATATGGCCGGCCTTACCGGCCAGGCCAGAAACCGCCAACCCTACCCCGACGAAATCCCCGCCGCCGCCTGGGAGGCCGGCTGGGACGACGGCCATGAACAGATGCGCCTGCAGCAGCACAGCGCCTGATCGACGCTTCTCGAGCTGGTGACTGAAGCCGCTCCCAGCGGTCGCGGCGTTGCGGGTTACAACGCCTTCTCGAACACCTTGGAATTGCGCTGGTAGTTGTACAGCGATGCGCGCGCCGTCGGCATGCGCTCGACGCTGCTCGGCTGGAAACCGCGCTCGCGGAACCAGTGCGCCGTGCGGGTGGTGAGCACGAACAGGGTCTTGATCCCCTGCGCCCGTGCCCGCGCCTCGATACGCTCCAGCAGCTCGTCACCGCGACCGCCATGGCGGTAGTCCGGATTGACCGCCAGGCAGGCCAACTCGCCGCAGTCGGAATCGGCGATCGGGTAGAGCGCCGCACAGGCGATGATCAGCCCTTCACGCTCGACGATGCTGAACTGCTCGATCTCGCGCTCCAGCACGTCGCGCGAGCGACGCACCAGGATGCCCTGTTCCTCCAGCGGGCTGATCAGCTCGATCAGACCACCGACATCCTCGATGCTCGCCTCGCGCAGCGACTCGAACTGCTCCTGGGCAACCAGGGTACCGTTACCGGTGCGGGTGAACAGTTCGCTGAGCAGGGCACCATCGGTGGCGTAGCTGACGATGTGACTGCGCTTCACGCCACCCCGGCAGGCCTGGGCAGCGGCGTCGAGCAATTCGCCCTGGTAGTGGCCGCCCAGGCGCGTCAGGTGCGCGGGCACCTGCTGCGGGCGCAGCTCGCGCACCAGCTTGCCCGCCTCGTCGAGCAGGCCGTCCTCGGCGCCGAACAGCAGCAGCTTGTCCGCCCCCAGGTCGATGGCAGCGCGGGTGGCGACGTCCTCACAGGCCAGGTTGAAGATCTCCCCGGTGGGCGAATAACCCAGCGGCGACAGCAGCACGATGCTGCGCTCGTCGAGCTGGCGGTTGATGCCCTTGCGGTCGATGCGGCGCACTTCGCCGGTGTGGTGGTAATCGATGCCGTCGACGACGCCGATTGGCCGCGCAGTGACGAAGTTGCCGCTGGTCAGGCGCAGCCGCGCGCCCTGCATCGGCGAGGCGGCCATGTCCATGGACAGGCGTGCCTCGATGGCGATGCGCAGCTGGCCGACGGCATCGATCACGCACTCCAGGGTCGGCGCATCGGTGATGCGCAGGTCGCGATGGTAGTGCGGGGTCAGGCCACGCGCGGCCAGGCGTGTCTCGATCTGCGGGCGCGAGCCGTGGACCAGCACCAGGCGCACGCCGAGGCTGTGCAGCAGCACCAGGTCGTGGACGATGTTGGCGAAGTTCGGGTGGGCGACGCCCTCCCCCGGCAGCATGACCACGAAGGTGCAGTCACGGTGAGCATTGATATAGGGCGAAGCGTGGCGTAGCCAGTTGACGTAGTCGTGCATGACAAATCCGTTAGCGTCGAGACGTAGGGCGGAAATCACCCGCCATGTTCGGTTCGAGAGGTCCGCTCATCGTCGCTGCACGTCTTCACTCCGAATCAGGCAATAGTGTTGGATCAGTTGGCGCAGCAGTGTCACCGTAGGTTCGATACGGGAGAGTGCCAGGTGTTCCCCGGGCTGATGCGCACAGTCGATGTCGCCCGGGCCAAGCACCAGGGTCTCGCAGCCAAGGTGCTGAAGATAAGGCGCCTCGGTGCCAAATGCCACCGCTTGCGCCGCATGTCCGGTCAATCGCTCGGCCACGCGCACCAGCTCCGCATCCGCAGCCTGCTCGAACGGCGGCACGGCGGGAAACAGGGGCCCGTAGTCGATGCGCACCTGATGCTTGAGCGCGAGCGGCTGCAGCTTGCCGCGGATCGCCTCGCGCAGTGCCTCCGGGTCCATGCCCGGCAACGGGCGCAGGTCGAACTCCAGCGCGCACTGCCCGCAGATACGGTTGGGGTTGTCGCCGCCGTGGATGCAGCCCAGGTTGAGCGTCGGTTGCGGCACGCCGAACTGCGGATTGTTGAACTCGCGCTGCCACTGCGCACGCAGGGCGCGCAGTTCGCCCATCACGTCCTGCATGGCCTCCAGCGCACTGTGGCCAAGGCCAGGGTCGGAGGAATGGCCGCTCTGCCCGAGGATGTCGATGCGTTCCATCATCACCCCCTTGTGCAGGCGGATGGGCTTCAACCCCGTCGGCTCGCCGATCACCGCCGCCCGGCCCAGCGGCCGGCCGGCATCGGCCAGGGCACGGGCGCCGGCCATGGAGCTTTCTTCGTCACAGGTGGCGAGAATCAGCAGCGGCTGCTGGAAAGGTTGTTCGAGAAGCGGCCGAACGGCCTCGATGACCAGGGCGAAGAAACCCTTCATGTCGCAACTGCCGAGACCGACCCAGCGGTCGCCGACCTCGGTCAGCTTGAGCGGGTCGCTCTGCCACAGCGCGGCGTCGAAAGGCACGGTGTCGCTGTGCCCGGCCAGGACCAGGCCGCCAGGGCCGCTGCCATAGCTGGCCAGCAGGTTGAATTTGCCCGGCGCGACCTGCTGGGTCTCGCAGCGGAAGCCGAGATCGCTCAGCCAGGCGGCGAGCAGGTCGATCACCGGTGCGTTGGTCTGGTCCCAGTTCGGCTGGGTACAGCTCACCGAGGGCGCTGCAATCAACGCGGCGAACTGCTCCTGAAAGGACGGCAAGGGCATCGGCGCTCTCCTGGGTCGGAGCTCCCATCATAGGAGCATCCAACCTCAGGGGAAACCGCCGGCGCCGAATCAGACGCCGCCGAACAGCCCGCGCAGGATGAAGAAGAAGAAGATCGACAGCGCGGCGCCGACCGGCAGGGTGATCAGCCAGGACATGAAGATCTTGCCGATCACGCCCAGGTTCAGCGCGCCGATACCCCGGGCGATGCCCACGCCGAGCACGGCGCCGACCAGCGTGTGCGTGGTGGACACCGGCAGGCCGATGGCCGAGGCGCCGACCACGGTGGTGGCGGTCGCCAGTTCGGCGGCGAAGCCACGGCTGGGGGTCAGCTCGGTGATTTCCTTGCCGATGGTGGCGATCACCTTGTAACCGTAGGTGGCCAGGCCTACGACGATGCCGATCGCACCCAGCAACAGTACCCAGGCCGGCAGGGCCGCCTTGGCCCCGACCATCTCGCCGCCGCTCTGGATCACCCCGACGATGGCTGCCAGCGGGCCGACCGCATTGGCCACGTCGTTGGAACCATGCGCGAAGGCCATGGAGCAGGCGGTGAAGATCATCAGCACCGCGAACACCTTCTCGACGCTGGCGAAGTGGAAGCTCTTGTCAGCCTCCACGTCGATCTTGATGCGGCTCAGCAGGGCGATGCCGATCAGCATGACCAGCACACCGATACCGGCCGAGAGCAGGAAGCCTTCGCCGCCGCTCAGGTGCAGGCCGACGTGCTTGAGGCCCTTGGTGACGGTCATGATCGACACCATGAAACCGGTGAGGAACATGTACACCGGCACGTAGCGCTTGGCGTTGGCGAAGGGCGTCTCGGTGTCGATGATCAGCTTCTGCACGCTCATGAACACGCCGAACGCCACCACCCCGGAGAGCACCGGCGAGATCACCCAGCTGGCCACGATCGGGCCGACGCCACCCCAGTGCACGGCATCCATCGACACGCCGACCGCGGCGAAGCCGATCACCGCACCGACGATCGAATGGGTGGTCGACACCGGCCAGCCCTTGGTCGATGCGACCAGCAGCCAGGTGCCCGCCGCCAGCAGCGCGGACATCATGCCCAGCACCATCAGGTTGGGACTGATCATCGAGGCATCGACGATGCCGCTCTTGATCGTCTCGGTCACCTGACCGCCGGCCAGGTAGGCACCGGCGAACTCGAAGACCATGGCGATGAGGATCGCCTGCTTGATGGTCAGCGCACGTGAGCCGACCGAAGTACCCATGGCATTGGCGACATCATTGGCGCCAACACCCCAGGCCATGAAAAAACCGAAAAGGCAGGCAAGAACGAGCAGAACCAGCCCGTAGTCCGCAATCAGAGACATAATGAATTATCCGTAGATCCCAGAAAGGACACTGGCGCTTAGCGCGCCAGCAGTTGTTCCAGTCGGTTGCCCACTCGTTGGGCACGGTCGGCGACATCGCCGATCCAGTCGATGATCTGATAGAGGAACATCACATCGACCGGGGGAAGGTCCTTCTCCAGCTTGAACAGGTTGCGGCGGACCTCGATCTGCAGGCGATCGGTATCGTTTTCGATATTGCCGAGCTCTTCGATCAGGGTTTCCACCAGCACCGCTTCACGCCCGGCAAAACCGGTCTCGAGCAGCTCATCCAGTTCGTTCATCGCCTTCAGCGCCTGGGCGCTGGCATCGACGCTGCGTTGCACGTAGGAAGCCATCAGCGGCTGCAGTGCCTGCGGAATGCTCATCTGACGGCCAAGCATCAGGCCGGCAATGTCCTTGGCACGGTTGGCGACTTTGTCCTGTACACTGAGCAGCTCCAGCAGGTCCGAGCGCGGCACCGGCAGAAACAGGCTCTTGGGCAGATGCAGGCGCACGCTTTTCTTCAGCTTGTCCGCCTCGTGCTCCAGCCGGGACATCTCCTGTTGTACCTGTTCAACCCTGGTCCAGTCTTCGGCCATCACGGCCTCGAAGAAGGGCACCAGGTTCGCCGCGCACTCGTGGGCCTTGGCGATATGCTGCTGCATGGGGCCGATGGGTGAACGGCCGAACAGGCTGACAAAGGGATTGATAGGCATAGGGTAAGCCCCCGTTTTGAGAAGGCCGCAAGTATAGGGACCGACTTCGTCATCCGCCAGCGCGCGTCATCGGTCTGTCACATTTTCATAAAAGGCTATCTAGCTCTCCACCATGGTCAAAGAAACCGAAATCAAACTGCGTGCCAGCCGCGCCACCCTGGCCGCACTGCGCGAACACCCGCTGCTGAAGAAACGCAACAAGAGCGGCTGGCAACGCGTCGAACTGTTCAACCAGTACTACGACACGCCAGCGCGCGACCTGGCCGCCGCCAAGGTTGCGCTGCGCCTGCGGCGTGACGGCGAACAGTTCATCCAGACCCTGAAATCGCGTGGACAGAGCGTCGCCGGCCTGTCCGAACGCAACGAGTGGGACTGGTACCTGAGCAAGGCCAAGCTCGACCTGAGCAAGCTCGATGACAGCTGCTGGCCCGCCAGCCTGGCCGAGCTGGACAAGAAGAGCCTGCAGCCGCTGTTCACCACCGATTTCGTGCGCGAGAAGGCGGAAATCGCCTGGGGCCGCGGCAAGGCCAAGGTCGTCATCGAAGCGGCGCTGGACCTGGGCAAGGTGCTGGCTGGCGAGGGTGAAGAGGAAATCTGCGAGCTGGAACTGGAGCTGCGCCAGGGCGAGCCGGCCGCGCTGCTGGAGCTGGCCTGCGAGCTGGCCGCCGACCTGCCGCTGATGCCCTGCGATATCAGCAAGGCCGAACGCGGCTATCGCCTGTTCGACGCCGGCAGCTACAGCCTGAGCCTGCCAGCGCCCGCGCTGGATGCCGAGATGAGCCTCGACGACACCGTCGCCGCGCTGGCCTGGCACCTGCTCGGCGCCAGCCAGCGCCTGGCCGAGCAGTACCGCTGGAACGGCCACTGGAGCCTGCTGCAGCAGTGGCTGGAGCAACTGGTCGACCTGCGCGCCCTGCTCGCCAGTCTCGGCCAGGCCGCCCCGCGCGCCAGCTCGCGGGAGCTGCGCGAAGCGCTCGACAGCCTGCTCGATGCTTGGCGCCCGCGCCTGGCTGCCGGGCAGAACGACGACAGCATGCGCCGCAACGCGCCGGCCCTGTTCGCCGCCGAGCTGGACGGCTGCCGCTGGGGCCTGCTGTCGCTGAAGCTGTCGTACTGGCTGCTGCAACGCAGCTGGACGGCGGCGCGCAATGCACGGGGCGAGCGTCAGGGCAAAGCGGCCCTGGGCAGCTGGCTGCCGACCTTGCTGGCCGAGGAAGGGGCGGCCCTGCAACTACGCCGCTACCAGCAGCAACCGGAAGACCTGGCCGAACAGATGCCACGCCTGGAGCGCCTGCTGGTCTGGCTGCGCCTGGCGCGCGGCGTGCTGGACGTCGCCGAGGTCGACCGCCTCTACGGCGAGCTGAGCAAGCTGCAGGGGCTGGCCCTGCAACCCCTGGACGACGAGCAGCGCCAGCTGCGCATGACCCAGACTCAGGTCGTACAAAGCCTCAAGGCCTGGAAAGCGCTGGTGAAATGACCGCCACACCCCTGTGGCAGGCGCTTTGCCGGCGAGCCGTTCGTCGCGGTTGAAGCGCTGCCGCTCCCCACGAAAAACGGGCCCCGAAGGGCCCGTTTTTCATTGCAGCACCAGGCTCAGCTGTCGCTGCGACGGCTGTCGACTACCTGCTGCCAGGACGGATTGACGCTGTTGGCGGTCTCGTCCATGGCCTGCTGCAGGGCCTTCTTGCGCTTCTCTTCGGCACGCTGGCTGAAGAACCAGGCCAGGAAGGTGGCGAAGGACACCGCCAGCAGGATCAGGCTGGCCACCGCGTTGATCTCGGGCTTCACACCCAGGCGCACGGCGGAGAAGATCTCCATCGGCAGCGTGGTGGAACCCGGACCGGAGACGAAGCTGGCCAGCACCAGATCATCCAGCGACAGGGCGAAGGACATCATCGCCCCCGCCGCCAGCGACGGCGCGATCATCGGCACGGTGATCAGGAAGAACACCTTCCATGGCTTGGCGCCGAGGTCCATGGCCGCTTCCTCGATGGACAGGTCCAGCTCACGCAGACGCGACGACACCACCACCGCCACGTAGGCCGAGCAGAAGGTGGTGTGGGCGATCCAGATGGTGGTCATGCCACGCTGCATCGGCCAGCCGATCAGTTGCGCCATCAGCACGAACAGCAGCAGCAACGACAGACCGGTGATCACCTCCGGCATGACCAGCGGTGCGGTGACCAGGCCACCGAACAGCGTACGCCCCTTGAAGCGGGTGATACGGGTAAGCACGAAGGCCGCCAGCGTGCCCAGCGCCACCGCCGCGATGGCGGTGTAGCAGGCGATTTCCAGCGAGCGCATCACCGAGTTCATCAGCTGGGTATTGTCGAGCAGGCCGACGTACCACTTCACCGACCAGCCACCCCAGACGGTGACCAGACGCGAGGCGTTGAACGAGTAGATGACCAGGATGACCATCGGCAGGTAGATGAACACCAGGCCCGCCCAGAGCATGAGACTGGAGAAACTGAAACGCTTCATGGGCGGCCCTCCAGTTCTTTGGCCTGGTTACGGTTGAACAGAATGATGGGCACGATCAGGATCGCCAGCATCACCACCGCCAGGGCGGAAGCCACCGGCCAGTCGCGGTTGTTGAAGAATTCCTGCCACAGCACCTTGCCGATCATCAGGGTCTCCGGACCGCCAAGCAGTTCGGGGATGACGAACTCGCCGACCACCGGAATGAACACCAGCATGGAGCCGGCGATGATGCCGTTCTTCGACAGCGGCACGGTGATGCGCCAGAAGTTGTTGAGGTTGCTCGAGCCCAGGTCGGAAGCGGCCTCCAGCAGGCTGGGGTCATGCTTCACCAGGTTGGCGTAGAGCGGCAGGATCATGAACGGCAGATAGGAATACACCACGCCGATATAGACGGCGATGTTGGTGTTGAGGATCTGCAGCGGCGAGTCGATCAGGCCGATTCCCATCAGCAGGCTGTTGAGCAGGCCGTTGTTGCCGAGGATGCCCATCCAGGCGTAGACGCGGATCAGGATCGCGGTCCAGGTCGGCATCATGATCAGCAGCAGCAGCACGGTCTGCTGCGATTTCGGCGCACGGGCGATGGCATAGGCCATCGGGTAGCCGATCAGCAGGCACAGCAGGGTGCTGAAGAACGCGACCTTGAGCGAGCCCAGGTAGGCCGACAGATAGAGTGCGTCCTCGGTGAGGAAGATGTAGTTGCCGAAGTTCAGCAGCAACGTCAGCTTGCCGTCCGCCCATTCGTAGATTTCCGTATAGGGCGGAATCGCGACGTCGGCCTCGGCGAAACTGATCTTCAGCACGATGATGAAGGGCAGCAGGAAGAACATGAACAACCACAGGAAGGGTATGCCGATCACGGCATGCCGCCCCCTGGGCAGATAGCGCAGGAGTTTGCTCGGTTTCATGATTGCAGTACCACGCCGCTGTCGTCTTCCCAGTACACCACCACCGGGTCATCCCAGGTCGGACGCTTGCCACGGCGCTCGGCGTTGGCGATGAAGCACTGCACGACCTGCCCGGACGTGAGCTTGACGTGGTACACCGAGTGACCGCCCAGGTAGGCGATGTCGTGGACGTGGCCATGGCTCCAGTTGTACTCGGGATGCTCGTGGTCGTCCGGCAGGGCGGTGGCCATCAGCAGCTTTTCCGGGCGCAGGGCGTAGCTGACCGACTTGTTCTCGGCACGGGTACTGACGCCGTGACCGATGTAGATCGGCTTGTCCACGTGCGGGCAGTCGATGATCGCGTGGTCGGCTTCGTCGGTGGTGATCTGCCCTTCGAACAGGTTGACGTTGCCGATGAACTCGCACACCAGACGGCTGGTGGGGGTCTCGTAGATATCCACCGGGCTGCCGGTCTGGGCGATCCAGCCCAGGTGCATGATGGCGATGCGCTGGGCCATGGTCATGGCCTCTTCCTGGTCATGGGTCACCATCACGCAGGTCACGCCCACGCGCTCGATGATCTCCACCAGTTCCAGCTGCATCTGCGAACGCAGCTTCTTGTCCAGTGCGCCCATGGGTTCATCGAGCAGCAGCAGCTTCGGCCGCTTGGCCAGCGAGCGGGCCAGGGCCACACGCTGACGCTGGCCACCGGAGAGCTGGTGCGGCTTGCGCTTGGCGTACTGGGTCATGTGCACCAGCTTGAGCATCTCGCTGACGCGCTCGTCGATCTCCGCCTTGGGCAGCTTGTCCTGCTGCAGGCCGAAGGCGATGTTCTGCGCCACGGTCATGTGCGGGAACAGCGCGTAGGACTGGAACATCATGTTGATCGGCCGCTGGTACGGCGGCATGTCGGTGATGTCCACGCCATCGAGAATGATGCGCCCCTCGGTGGGCCGCTCGAAGCCCGCGAGCATGCGCAGCAGCGTGGACTTGCCCGAACCCGAACCGCCCAGCAGAGCGAAGATCTCGCCCTTGTTGATGGTCAGCGATACATCGTCGACTGCTACTGTCTCATCGAACTTCTTGGTCACCCGATCGATTTTGACCAACACCTCTTTCGGTGTCTGATCCCCCTCGAGGGCTTTTTTGTAGGCGCTGGAGGCAACAGCCATTTAGGAAAACTCCCGGAAGATTGTGCCCGGCCCCTGCGGCCGGGCTGGAAACGATTACTGACCCGACTTGACCTTGGTCCAGGTACGGGTCATCAGGCGCTGTACCTTCACTGGCAATTCAGCGGAGATGTACAGCTTGTCCAGTACGGCCTGCGGCGGGTACACGGACGGGTCGTTGCGAACCTCCTGATCCATGAGCTCGCCCGCCTTGACGTTGGGGTTGGCATAACCGACGTAGTCACTGACTTCGGCGATCACTTCGGGCTCGAGGAGGAAATTGATGAACGCGTGGGCCTGCTCGACATTCGCGGAGTCGGCCGGGATGGCCATCATGTCGAACCAGAGGTTGGCGCCTTCCTTGGGAATGCTGTAGGCGATCTCGATACCCTTGCCGGCTTCTTCGGCACGGTCGGCAGCCTGCAGGATGTCACCGGAGAAACCTGCCGCCACGCAGATGTTGCCGTTGGCCAGGTCGCCGATGTACTTGGAGCTGTGGAAGTAGGTGACGTAAGGACGCACTTCGAGCAGCTTGGCTTCGGCCTTGGCGTAATCCTCGGCCTTGGTGCTGTTGGGGTCGAGGCCCAGGTAGTTGAGCATGGCCGGGATCATTTCATCGCCGGAGTCGAGGAAGGCGACGCCGCACTCGCTCAGCTTCTTGATGTTCTCCGGCTCGAACAGCACGGCCCAGGAGTCGATCTCGTCGATGCCCAGGGTGGCCTTGACCTTCTCGACGTTATAGCCGATGCCGTTGGTGCCCCACAGATAGGGCACGGAATACTGGTTGCCCGGGTCGTTGGTTTCCAGCTGCTTGAGCAGGGCCGGATCGAGGTTGTCCCAGTTGCTCAGCTTGGCGCGATCCAGCGGCTGGAAGGCACCCGCGCGGATCTGCTTGCCGAGGAAGTGGTTGGAGGGCACCACCACGTCGTAGCCACTACGGCCAGCCAGCAGTTTGCCTTCGAGCGTTTCGTTGGAGTCGAAGACGTCATAGACCGGCTTGATCCCGGTTTTCGCCTCGAACTTGGCCAGGGTCTCTTCGCCGATGTAGTCGCTCCAGTTGTAGATGTGCACCGAAGGTTGGGCCAGGGTGACACCACAGAAGGCGGAAGCCGCCAGGGCGATCAGAGACTTGGGCAGGGTAACTCGCACAGTTTCATCCTCGTTTTTGTGTGCCGCCCGGAAAAAGGCGCGGCACTTTATAGGAAAATCTTCCGACGATCAGCGACCGCTCTTGATTCGTGTCCAGTCGCGGGTCAGCCAGCGCTGTACGTCACGCGGACGTTCCTGGGCGACGTAGAGCTTGGCCATGACCTCGGCGCTGGGATAGACGCCGGGGTTGTCACGCACGTCTTCGTCGACCAGCGCGGTGGCCTTGCTGTTGGGGTTGGCGTAGGCCACGTAATCGCTGATCTTGGCGATCACTTCGGGACGCAGCAGGTAGTTGATGAACGCGTGCGCCTCATCGACGTTCTTGGAGTCCTTCGGGATCGCCAGCAGGTCGGCCCACATGGCGGTGCCTTCCTTGGGAATGATGTAGGCGATCTCGTCGGTGCGGCCGGCCTCTTCGGCGCGATCGGCCGCCTGCAGCACATCGCCGGAATAGCCGAACGCGGCGCAGATGTTGCCGTTGGCCAGGTCGGAGATGAACTTGGAGCTGTGGAAGTAGGTGATGTAAGGACGCACCTTCATCATCTGCTCGTAGGCTTTCTCGTAGTCTTCGCGCTTCTTGGTGTGCGGCGACATGCCCAGGTAGTTGACCATCTGCGGCAGCACTTCGTCGCCCGAGTCGAGCAGGGCGATGCCACAGGAGGCGAGCTTCTCGGCGTACTTCGGATCGAACAGCAGCTCCCAGGAATCCAGCGGGGCGTCTTCGCCAAGCACGGCGCGCGCCTTGGTCACGTTCAGGCCGATGCCATTGGTACCCCAGAGATAGGGCACCGAGTATTCGTTGCCGGGGTCACCCGCGGCCAGGTTCTTCATGATGGTCGGGTCGAGATTGACCAGGTTGGGCAGCTTGGACTTGTCCAGCTTCATGTAGGTGCCGGCACGCACCTGCTTGGCCAGGAAGTGGTTGGTCGGGACCACCACGTCGTAGCCGCTCTGGCCGGTGGCCAGCTTGCCATCGAGGGTTTCGTTGGAATCGAAAACGTCATACACCACCTTGATACCGGTTTCCTTCTCGAAATCGGCGATGGTGTCTGGCGCGATGTAGTCGGACCAGTTGTAGACCTTGACCACGCGATCGGCTGCCTGAGCTACGGACATACCGAGGGCGGCGGCGATCAGGCCAGCCAGCAGGGTAGAACGACGCATAACGTTTCCTCTTCGGGCTTTTTGAGTGCCTGGCGGGCGAACCCGCCAGGCGGCGTTGCTTCGTCGCTTAGCGACCGGACTTGATCTTGGTCCAGCTGCGGGTCATGGTGCGCTGCACGGCAGGCGCCAGATCCGGGAAGGTGTAGATCTTCTTCAGCACTTCGGGGGTCGGGTAGACGCCCGGGTCGGTGCGCAGTGCCTCGTCCACCAGCGGCGTGGCCGCGGCATTGCCGTTGGGGAACTGCACGTAGTTGGTGATGCTGGCCATCACTTCCGGCTTCATCAGGTAGTTGAGGAAGGTGTGCGCCTCCTCGACGTTCTTCGCATCGGCCGGTACGGCCAGCATGTCGAAGAAGGAACCCGCGCCCTCTTTCGGGATGTTGTAGCCGACTTCAACGCCGTTCTTCGCTTCTTCGGCGCGCGCCTTGCTCTGGTAGATGTCGCCCGAGTAACCAATGGCAACGCAGATGTTGCCGTTGGCCAGGTCGGAGATGTACTTGGAGCTGTGGAAGTAAGCCACCGAAGGACGGATGGAGAGGAACAGTTCCTCGGCCTTCTTCAGCTCGTCCTTGTTGCTGCTATCCGGGGCGTAACCCAGGTAGTGCAGCGCGGCCGGCAGAATCTCGGTCGGCGAGTCGAGGAAGGAAACGCCGCAGGACTTCAGCTTTTCCATGTTCTCCGGCTTGAACACCAGGTCCCAGGAGTCGACCGGAGCGTCGGCGCCGAGCACGGCCTTGACCTTCTCGACGTTGTAGCCGATGCCGATGGTGCCCCACATGTAGGGGATCGAGTACTGGTTGCCCGGGTCGCTCGGCTCCAGGGCCTTGAGCAGGTCCTTGTCCAGATTCGACCAGTTCGGCAGCTTGGACTTGTCCAGCTTCTGGAATACGCCAGCCTTGATCTGCTTGGCCAGGAAGGGGTTGGACGGTACCACCACGTCATAACCGGAGCTGCCGGCCAGCAACTTGGCTTCCAGCACCTCGTTGCTGTCGAAGACGTCGTAGACGACCTTGATGCCGGTTTCCTTCTCGAAATTGGCCAGGGTGTCTTCGGCGATGTAATCGCTCCAGTTGTAGACATGCAGCACTTTGTCGTCAGCCTGAGCAGCGCCAGCCACGGCCGCGGTCAGGGACAACGCGAGAAGGGTCTTGCCGAATGTTTTCATGCGTACAGCTCCTGTTGTTGTGTCGGTATTCCAGACGTCGCGCAAGCCGCTCGAATCAGGCTGGCCAACGCGCTCTGGCGCAGTCTGGCAAGGTCATGGCACCGCTGACAACTTTCCGTGACTGCGGCTTTTTCAGACCGACAGGTCACGCAAAGTCAGATCCAGGCACTTGCGTGCTTTTTCCACCAGTTCGTCCACTTCCGCCTGGCTGATCACCAGCGGCGGCGCGATGATCATGGTGTCGCCCACGGCGCGCATGATCAGACCGTTATTAAAGCAGT
>NZ_SBHZ01000023.1 GCF_004521985.1 Ectopseudomonas khazarica | reverse complement strand
GCATTGGCGGTGGGGCTGGGGTTGTGGGGGACGCAGCTGCAGGCTTTCGAAATCGAGACCGGTCCCGATCTGACGACCTCGCTCGAGAGCGTCGTCGAATTCACATCGGTGTACCGCACCGGTTCGCCCGAGCACATCACGCGCGCTGGGCAGAACGTCTTCATCAACAACAACGACGGCAGCGAGTACTACGGCAAGGGGTTCGTCTCCAACGAATTCAAGCTGACCTCCGAGCTGCACGTGCGCACCGAGCAGGACGGCCTGTTCGTCCGCGGTACCGCCTGGTACGACACCCAGATCATGGACCACGCGCCCAGCGGTGATGACTTCGCTACCCACAACACCGACAGCGACAAGCGCTACCCCTCGGACCTGAAAAACCGCGCCGGCCATCGCGCGCGCCTGCTCGATGCCTACCTCTATACCAACCGCTACCTTGGCGAGATGCCGGTCAGCGTGCGACTCGGTCGCCAGGTGATCAACTGGGGCGAGGGCATCTTCTATGCCGACGGTCTCAACGTGATCAACCCGGTGGACATCGGCCGCGTGGTGCTGCCCAACGCCAGCCTCAAGGACGCGCTGCTGCCGACCAACATGGTCTCCGCGCAGTTCGGCCTGACCGACGCGCTCAACGTCGAGACCTTCTACGGGCTGGAGTGGAAGGGTCACGAGATGATCCCCACCGGTGCCTTCCTCAATAACCAGGACTACTTCGGCAAGGGCAGCAACGGCGTACTGGTGGACCTGCGCAGCGAGCTGGGGGCGCTGGCCGAGCTGGCCCCGGGGCTCAATGGCGAGAACGGCATCGTCGCCGGCGCCCGCTATGGCCGTGAGCACGACGCCCGCGACGACGGCCAGTACGGCCTGGCCCTGCGCTACCTGGTGGAGCAGTGGAACAACACCGAGTTCAGCCTCTACTACCTCAACTACCACAGCAAGGTGCCGTTCCTGCGTGTGCAGAAGGGCCAGTCCATGGCCTGCAGTGCCGGCAGCGGCGGGCGCTTCGCCGACCTGTGCGGCCTGACCAAGCTGCTCGACCCGGCCTCGGTGCCGCTGGTGGACGGCCTGGCCATGCTCGACAGCACCTACTACGACTTCGTCTACCCCGAAGACATCCGCCTGTTCGGCCTCAGCGTGTCCGGCACCATCGGCGACACCAGCCTGGCAGGCGAGCTGACCTACCGGCCCAACGCGCCGCTGGAACCGTCGATGACCTACGAGCTGGAACAACTGGCCGCGAGCGCCCTCGGCGCCGGCGGTGCCAGTGGCGGGAGCATCGACCTGGGCGAGTTCGGCGACGGCTCGGCCAACGACCCACGCCGCAGCATCGACCTGTACAAGCGCCACGAGCTGTACACCGGTTCGATCTCCGCGATCCACGCCTTCGGTCCCAGCGCCGGCCTGGACGATCTGGTGGTACTGGCCGAGGCGGCCTTCAACCATGTGCCGGGCGGCCTGCTCGACACGCTCAACTACGCGTACCTGGACAGCTTCGCCTGGGGCTACACGGTGAACCTCTCCGGCCTGGTCCAGGACGTGACGCCGAACTTCGACCTGATGCCGGCGATCACCTTCCGCCAGGACGTGTCCGGCACCTCGCCGGCGCTCAACGAGAACTTCATCCAGGGGCGCAAGTCCGCCACCGTCGAACTGGGTGCCAGGTACGGCCAGAAGCTGGCCGGCAAGCTGTCCTACACCTCGTTCTGGGGCGCACGCAAGGATAACGCGCTGATCGACCGCGATCACCTCGCGCTCAACGTCTCCTACTCCTTCTGATGGCAGGACCCGCAATGACCAGAACCCTTCTACGGACCTGTACGGTCCTGTTTTCTCTCGGCCTGCTGCTGCCCCTGGCGGCCCAGGCCAGGGTGAGTGCCGAACAGGCGACGCAATTGCAGGGCACGCTGACCCCCTTCGGCGCCGAGCGCCAGGGCGATGCGGCCAAGGGCATTCCGCAGTGGACCGGTGGCATGACGCAGCCGCCGGCCGGTTATGGCGGCCCGGGCAGCTTCCACGTCGATCCCTATGCCGAGGAAACGCCGCTGCGGGTGATCGACGCCAGCACCATGCAGGCCGATGCGGACAACCTCAGCGACGGCGTCAAGGCGCTGCTCAAGGCCTATCCGCAGACCTTCAAGCTGCCGGTCTACCCCAGCCACCGCAGCTTTTCCGCACCGGAGGAGATCTACCGCAACACCGCCGTCAATGCGCAGCAGGCCGAACTGAGCGACTCCGGCTACGGCCTGGTGGGCGCCTATGGCGGCATTCCGTTCCCGATCCCGGCCGATGGCCGCGAGGCGATCTGGAACCACATCGCCCGCTGGCAGGCGCGCTACACCGACGAGGTGGCGGTGACCGCGCAGGTCACCACCAGCGGCAGCTACTCGCTGTTGCGCGAGCGCATCCAGCTGCTGTCCAGCTACTACGACCCGAAGAAGGACGCCGGGAGCCTGGGCAATCGCCTCTACTATTTCGCCAGCGAACTGCTGCCGCCGTCGCGCGACGTGGGCCGCGCGCTGCTGGTGCACGAGCCCATCGACCAGGTCGCCGAGCCGCGCTCGGCGTGGATCTACAACCCCGGCCAGCGCCGTGTGCGGCGTGCGCCGACCCTGGCCTACGACATGCCGATCGATGGCATCTACGCCGATGACACCGACATGTACAACGGTGCCACCGACCGCTACGACTGGAAGCTGGTCGGCAAGCGTTCGCTGCTGGTGCCGTACCATAACTACGCCATGGAGAAACCGGGCATGGACGCCGCTGAGCTGGTCAAGCCGGGCCACCTCAACAGCGACCTGACCCGCTGGGAGATGCACCGCGTGTGGGTGGTCGAAGCGACCCTGCGTCCGGGCCAGCGCCACGTGCACGCCAAGCGCCGCTTCTACCTCGACGAAGACAGCTGGTACGCCCTGATGGTGGAGAACTACGACGCCCGTGGCGAGCTGTGGCACGTCAACCTGGCGTTCACCAAGAATGCCTACGAGGTGCCGGTCATCGCCCCGGTGAACATCGTCTACCACGACCTCATCGCCCGCAGCTATACGGTGATCGGCCTGCGCAACAACGAGAAGGCGCCGCGCCAGTACCATCTGTCGCCGCCGCCGGCGAGTTACTTCACCCCCGCCAGCCTGCGGCGCAAGGGTACGCAGTAGTTCCGGGTCAGGGCGTCTGGCTGTCGCTGCGGCTTGCCAGGCGCTCAAGGGCGGCCTTCAGGCTGGGGTCGCTGATGCCCTCGGCCGTCGCCTGGATACTCTGTGCGGCGCTATTGGACAGGCGAACGCTGCGAACGGTTCCACGATTCGGACCTGTCGAAGGTTGCACCTTGAACAGTATTTTCGTTAAGGTCGCGAATTCTTCGAGTGCCTGTAGTTGTCGTTGCAGCCTTCTTTGCTGATAACGCAGGCGTGTTGCCCAGTGGCCATCGGTCACGATCAATAGCAGACAGCCGTCACGCCAGGACGCTACATGACAGTGTTCCCGGGCCGCCGGTTGTAGCTGGCTTTCCACAAGACGCTGCAGGTTGGTCAGGCGTTGGGCCTGACCGAACAGCGCTTTCAGGGGCTTGGCTTCGCGTAGCAGCGTAGCGGGTGCCTGGGCCGGCAAGGGACGAAACGTCATGGCAGGAGGCCTTAGGTTGCAGAGCGGTCATGGTAGCAGAGCGTGCTGCCGATAGTGCTCCGCGAGAGGGGAAGCCATGCAAATCATCCTACTCAATAGCCGCCATGGTTCGGCGCGAACGATCAACCTGGATCTGCGCTGGCTGTTGCTGGCCGCTTTCCTGGCGTTGGCACTGAGCCTGGGCGCCGGCGCCGCGCTGGGTGCCAAGTGGTTGACCGCAGAACCGGTGGTCGACACGTCGCTGGTCGAGGCGCTGGATCAGCAGCGCAGGCAGGTTGGCGCGGTGCGCCAGGACGCGCAGCGTCAGCTGGACGCCTTCGCCGCGCATGTGGCGGAGCTGCAGGCACGACTGACACGTCTCGATGCCCTGGGCGAGCGCCTCACCGAGCTGGCCGAACTGGATGCCGGCGAATTCGATTTCTCCCTCAGCGTTGGCCAGGGTGGTGCGGAAGATGCGCTCGGCGCCTCGGCCTATTCGCCGCCGCCGTTCATGAATGCGCTGGATGAGCTGGCGCTGCGCGTGGACAGCCGCGAGCAGCAACTGGAGGTGCTCGAGCAGTTGCTCGGCGAGCGCCGCCTGAACGAGGCCGAGACCCTTTCCGGTCGTCCCGTTCTGCAGGGCTACGTGTCGTCGCCGTTCGGCAGCCGCATCCATCCGCTGACCGGGCGGGTCAGCGTGCACAAGGGCATCGACTTCGCCTCCAAGCCGGGTAGCGACGTGATGTCGGTGGCCGCCGGCATCGTCACCTTCTCCGGCAAGAAGAACGGCTACGGCAATGTGGTGGAGATCAGCCACGCCGACGGTTACGTCACCCTCTACGCGCACAACCAGAGCAACACCGTGCAGATCGGTGACCTGGTGCAGCGCGGTCAGACAATCGCCAAGGTCGGTCGCAGCGGCCGTTCCACCGGCTATCACGTGCATTTCGAAGTCAGCAAGGACGGCCGTCAGGTCAACCCGGCGCTGTACATCGCGCGTACCAGCGGCGTCGAGTGATCGAGTGGCGCCTGCCCTCTCTTGAATTGTTCGCAATCGTCCCCATCTATAAGGCCAGGCCGTGTTTCCGGGCTGGTCCGGGGACCTGTGCTGTCTGTGCCATCACGCGGTAGCGATCGGCTGACAACGTCACTTTCCTCCCCGGCTTTTCCGGGTAGAATGCCCCCTTCGCCCGCAGCCATGCTGGCTGCCAGGTCGCGATTTGCGCCGACCTCAATCCATTCGCCGGAAGTCCTGTCGATATGTTTGCGCCTCTGTTGAAAAAACTTTTCGGAAGCAAGAATGAGCGTGAAGTCAAACGCATGCTCAAGGCGGTGCAGTCCGTCAACGCCCTTGAAGAACAGATGATCGCCCTTTCGGATGATCAGCTGCGGAGCAAGACCGAAGAGTTCAGGGCCCGTCTGGCCAAGGGCGAAACCCTCGACCAACTGCTGCCCGAAGCCTTTGCCGTGGCCCGGGAGGCCGGCAAGCGGGTCATGGGCATGCGCCATTTCGACGTGCAGCTGATCGGCGGCATGACCCTGCACGAGGGCAAGATCGCCGAGATGCGTACCGGTGAGGGCAAGACCCTGGTCGGCACCCTGGCCGTCTATCTCAACGCACTGTCCGGCAAGGGCGTGCACGTGGTCACGGTCAACGAATACCTGGCCCGCCGCGACGCCAACTGGATGCGTCCGCTGTACGAATTCCTCGGCCTGAGCGTGGGCATCGTCACCCCGTTCCAGCCGCCGGAAGACAAGCGCGCCGCCTACGCCGCCGACATCACCTATGGCACCAACAACGAATTCGGTTTCGACTACCTGCGCGACAACATGGCGTTCAGCCTGGAAGACAAGTTCCAGCGCGAGCTGAATTTCGCCGTGATCGACGAAGTCGACTCCATCCTCATCGACGAAGCCCGTACCCCGCTGATCATCTCCGGCCAGGCCGAAGACAGCTCCAAGCTGTACATCGAGATCAACAAGCTGGTCCCGCGCCTCAAGCAGCACATCGAGGAAGAAGAGGGCGTGGTGACCCAGGAAGGTCACTACAAGGTCGACGAGAAGTCGCGCCAGGTCGAGCTGAACGAGGCGGGTCACCAGTACGTCGAGGAAATGCTCACCGCCGCCGGCCTGCTGGCCGAGGGTGAAAGCCTGTACTCCGCGCACAACCTGGGCCTGCTGACCCACGTCTACGCCAGCCTGCGCGCGCACACGCTGTTCCACCGCAACGTCGAATACATCGTGCAGAACGGCCAGGTGATCCTGATCGACGAGCACACCGGCCGTACCATGCCGGGGCGTCGCCTGTCCGAAGGCCTGCACCAGGCCATCGAGGCCAAGGAAGGGGTGAACATCCAGGCCGAGAGCCAGACGCTGGCTTCGACCACCTTCCAGAACTATTTCCGCCTGTACAACAAGCTGTCCGGCATGACCGGTACGGCCGATACCGAAGCGTTCGAGTTCCGCCAGATCTATGGCCTGGACGTGATGGTGATCCCGACCAACAAGCCGATCGCGCGCAAGGACTTCAACGACCTGGTCTACCTGACCCAGGAAGAGAAGTACCAGGCGATCATCGCCGACATCAAGGACTGCCAGGCCCAGGGCCGGCCGATCCTGGTCGGCACCGCAACCATCGAGACCTCCGAGTACGTCAGCCAGCTGCTGAACCAGGAAGGCATCGAGCACAAGGTGCTCAACGCCAAGTTCCACGACAAGGAAGCCGAGATCATCGCCCAGGCCGGCCGCCCAGGTGCGCTGACCATCGCCACCAACATGGCCGGTCGCGGTACCGACATCCTCCTCGGTGGCAACTGGGAAGTGGAAGTCGCGGCACTGGAGAACCCGACCGACGAGCAGGTCGCGCAGATCAAGGCCGACTGGCAGAAGCGCCACCAGCAGGTGATCGAAGCCGGCGGTCTGCACGTGATCGCCTCCGAGCGCCACGAGTCGCGTCGTATCGACAACCAGCTGCGTGGCCGTGCCGGTCGCCAGGGTGACCCGGGCTCCAGCCGCTTCTACCTGTCGCTGGAAGACAACCTGATGCGCATCTTCGCCTCCGACCGGGTGAAGAACTTCATGAAGGCACTCGGCATGCAGTCCGGCGAGGCCATCGAGCACCGCATGGTCACCAATGCCATCGAGAAGGCCCAGCGCAAGGTCGAAGGCCGCAACTTCGACATGCGCAAGCAGCTGCTCGAGTTCGACGACGTGGCCAACGAGCAGCGCAAGGTGATCTACCACATGCGCAACAGCCTGCTGGCTGCCGAGAACGTTGGCGACACCATCGCCGAGTTCCGCGAGGAAGTGCTGACCGCCGCCATCAACGGCCATATCCCGCCGCAGTCGATGCCGGAACAGTGGGATATCGCTGGCCTGGAGTCGACGCTGCAGAGCGATTTCGGCATCCAGCTGCCAATCCAGCAATGGCTGGACGAAGACGACAAGCTGTACGAGGAAACCCTGCGCGAGCGCATCCTCGCCGAGCTGATCACCGCCTACAACGAGAAGGAAACCCAGGCCAGCGCCGAAGCGCTGCGCACCTTCGAGAAGCAGATTCTGCTGCGCGTGCTCGACGACTTGTGGAAGGACCACCTGTCCACCATGGATCACCTGCGTCACGGCATCCACCTGCGTGGTTACGCGCAGAAGAACCCCAAGCAGGAATACAAGCGCGAGTCCTTCGCCCTGTTCCAGGAGCTGCTGGAGTCGATCAAGCGCGACACCATCCGTGTGCTCTGCCACGTCCAGGTGCGCCGCGAGGACCCGGCGGAAGAGGAAGCCCGCCTGCGTCGCGAGGCCGAGGCCATGGCCGAGCGCATGCAGTTCCAGCACGCCGATGCGTCGGCGCTGGCCGCTGACGAAGGCAACGCCGAAGAGGGCGATGTCGCGGTCGCCTCCGCTCCGGTGCGCAGCGAGCAGAAGGTCGGGCGCAACGAGCCGTGCCCCTGCGGTTCGGGCAAGAAGTACAAGCACTGCCACGGTCAGATTGGCTGATCCGACTGCTTGCAGTAGCGGGCGCTTCGGCTATGCTGCCAGCGCCCTGACAGCGCCGCGAACGGTTCGACCGTTCGCGGCGTTTTACCATCTCATTCGGTCGCCGAGGCGATCACCATCTATTTGAAGGAGCGCATCTCATGGCTGTTGGTCTTGGCCCGCTGTCTACCCTGCATCCGGTTCCCGGCTTCGAACTGGGCATTGCCTCTGCCGGCATCAAGCGACCGGGGCGCAAGGATGTGGTGGTGATGCGCTGTGCCGAAGGTTCGCGGATCGCCGGGGTCACCACCACCAATGCCTTCTGCGCGGCGCCGGTGCTGCTCACCCGCGAGCGCCTGGGCGGCGAGGTGCGTTACCTGCTGACCAACACCGGCAACGCCAACGCCGGCACCGGTGCCGATGGTCTGGCCCGTGCCCGTCGTGCCTGCGCGCGCCTGGCCGAACTGGCAGGCGTCACGGAGAACGCGGTGCTGCCGTTCTCCACCGGCGTGATCGGCGAGCCGCTGCCGGTGGAGAAGATCGAGTCCGCCCTGCAGGCCGCTCTCGACGATCTCAAGGCGGACAACTGGGAAGCCGCCGCCACCGGCATCATGACCACCGATACCCTGCCCAAGGGGGCCAGCCGCCAGTTTTCCCATGACGGCGTGACAGTGACCGTCACCGGCATCTCCAAGGGCGCCGGCATGATTCGTCCGAACATGGCCACCATGCTCGGCTACATCGCGACCGACGCCCAGGTCGCCCAGGGTGTGCTGCAGGACCTGGTGCGCGATGCGGCGAACAAGTCGTTCAACCGCATCACCATCGACGGCGATACCTCCACCAATGATTGCTGCATGCTGATCGCCACCGGCCAGGCCGCGCTGGCGGAAATCACCGAGGCTTCCGGCGAGCTGTTCAGCAAGCTCAAGCAGGCGGTATTCGAGGTGTTCATGGAAGTGGCCCAGGCCATCGTGCGTGACGGCGAGGGGGCGACCAAGTTCGTCACCGTGCAGGTCAACGGTGGCGGCACGCACCAGGAATGCCTGGACGTGGCCTATGCCGTGGCGCATTCGCCGCTGATCAAGACCGCACTGTTCGCCTCCGACCCGAACTGGGGGCGCATCCTCGCGGCGGTGGGCTATGCCGGCGTGCCGCAACTGGACGTGAGCAAGATCGACGTGTTCCTGGGCGAGGTCTGCATCGCCAGCAAGGGCTGCCGTGCGACCACCTACACCGAAGAGCAGGGCGCGGCGGTGATGGCCCAGGAGGAGATCAGCATCCGTATCGAGCTCGGCCGTGGTGCCTGCAGCGAGACGATCTGGACCACCGACCTGTCTCACGAGTACGTGAAGATCAACGCCGAATATCGCACCTGACAGAGGCAGCGATGAGCGTCAGACCCTAGGCGGCAACCGCCTGGGTGTTTCGTCCCTCGCCCGTCGTTCTCCAGCTATTCCCGCGCCTCATGAGCCCATGACGCGCGGGAATTTGCTATTGGGCGAGCGGGCTCTTAACGTCGGCTGACTTCAACGATGGAATGCTCGGGAGACGCGACATGGCAATGCAACTGGTGATCGGCGACAAGAACTACTCCTCCTGGTCGCTGCGCGCCGCGCTGGCGGTGGATCTGTCGGGTGCGGTTTGCGACGAGGTGCTGGTGCGCCTGTACCAGCCGGACAGCCGTGCGCAACTGCTGCGCCATTCGCCCACCGGCAAGGTGCCGGTGCTGATCACCGAGCAGGGGCCGGTGTGGGACTCCCTGGCGATTGCCGAATACCTGGCCGAAAGCTACCCCGAGGCTCAGCTGTGGCCGGCGGAGCGCCAGGCCCGGGCGTTGGCGCGCAGCGTCTGCGCGGAGATGCACAGTGGTTTCATCGCCCTGCGCAGCCAGCTGCCGATGGACCTTGCACGCGACCAGGCGCTGACCGAGTTGGCGGACGACGCCCAGGCCGATATCGATCGCATCTGCGCGATCTGGGCGGGCTGTCGCGAGCGCTTCGCGGCCAAGGGCAACTACCTGTTCGGCCCGGCCAGCATCGCCGACGCCTTCTATGCGCCGGTCGCCGCGCGTCTGCGCAGTTACCATGTGGCCCTGCCGACAGCGGCGGCGGCCTATGTCGAAACCATCTATCGCTGGCCAGCGTTTCAGCGCTGGTACCAGGCAGCATTGCAGGAGGTAAAGCGGTGAAGCGTGTGCATGTCGCGGCAGCGGTGATTCGGGGCGTCGATGGGCGCATCCTGATCGCCAGGCGCCCCGAGGACAAGCATCAGGGCGGCCTGTGGGAGTTTCCCGGTGGCAAGGTGGAAGCGGGCGAGGCGGTGAGCGTGGGCCTGGCTCGCGAGCTGGAAGAGGAGTTGGCGATCCGCCCGACGGCCAGCCGTCCGCTGATCCAGATTCGCCATGACTATCCGGACAAGCAGGTCCTGCTGGATGTCTGGGAGGTCACGGCGTTCACCGGCGAGCCCCACGGTGCCGAGGGACAGCCGCTGGCCTGGGTCAGCGAGCGGCAGTTGCTGGAGTACGAGTTTCCCGCTGCCAACACGCCGATAGTCGCCGCTGCACGCTTGCCTGACCGCTACCTGATCACCCCGGACGGGCTGCAGTCCGCCGAGCTGCTCGCCGGCGTACGCAAGGCCCTGGACGCCGGCGTACGGCTGATCCAGCTGCGCGCGCCGAACATGTTCGACCCGCAGTACCGCGACCTGGCGGTGGACGTGCAGGGGCTGTGCGCAGGCAAGGCGCAACTGATGCTCAAGGGGCCGCTGGAGTGGCTGGGAGACTTCCCCGCTGCCGGCTGGCACCTGACGGCCGAACAGCTGCGCAAGTATGCGGCAGGTGGGCGGCCTTTCCCGGAGCAGCGCTGGCTGGCTGCATCCTGCCACGCCGCCGAGGAGCTGGCGTTGGCCGCGCAGATGGGGGTGGATTTCGTCACCTTGTCGCCGGTACAGGCCACTGCCACCCACCCCGAGGCACAACCCCTGGGCTGGGACGCCGCCAGCGAGCTGCTCGCGGGCTGCAACCTGCCGGCCTATCTGCTGGGGGGCGTTGGCCCGAGCGACATCGAGCGCGCCTGGCAGGTCGGCGCGCAGGGTGTCGCCGGTATCCGCGCGCTCTGGCCAGACGCCGCCCTGTAAACGCGGTTCAGGGCTTTTCGGCAGCCTGCCAGAGGACCTCGGCGACGCCCTGGCGCCTGGCGATCAGGCGCGCAGCGACGAACAGCAGGTCGGATAGCCGGTTGACGTAGGCCAGGCCGACGGCGCGCAGCGGCTCCACGGCGTTGAGGTGCTGACAGCGGCGTTCGCTGCTGCGGGCGAAGCTGCGGCAGACGTGGGCCTGGGCGATCAGGCGCGAGCCGCCGGGGAGGATGAAGTTCTGCAGTGGGCCGACTTCTTCGTTCCAGCGGTCGATCAGCGCTTCCAGACGCTCCACTTCCTCCTGCTGCAGGGCCTGGTAGTCGGGCATCGCCAGTTCGCCGCCAAGGTCGAACAGGCGATGCTGGCACGGGCGCAGCGCATCGCTGACCTCCCGCAGGCCCGGCCAGGTGGCGCTCGCCTCGTCCAGTTCGGCCAGCAGCAGGCCGAGCTGGCTGTTGCAGCTGTCCAGCTCGCCGATGGCCTCGATGCGCGGATGGTCCTTGCCGACCCGACGGCCATCGGCCAGGCCGGTTTCTCCCTGGTCACCGGTGCGGGTGTAGATCTTGGAGAGGCGGAAACCCATGGTTCAGTGTCCTGTGTTGTCGAGCAGGGTGGCCAGCGGCAGGCGCAGGGTGAAGCAGGTACCCTGGCCCGGCGTGGAATGCACCTCCATCTGCCCCTTGTGGTTGTTGGTGATGATGAAATAGGACACGGCCAGCCCGAGGCCCGTGCCCTGGCCGACTTCCTTGGTGGTGAAGAAGGGCTCGAAGATGCGCTTGCGCACCACCTCGCTCATGCCCGTACCGTTGTCCTCCACCTGCACTTCCGCCCATTGCCCGGTCTGCCGGGTGCGCAGGATGATGCGCCCCGGCTCGCTGTCGTCGTCGCGCTGGTGAATGGCCTGCGCGGCGTTCTTCAGCAGATTGAGCAGCACCTGCTCCAGTTCGTTGGCGGTGCCCGCTATCGGGCCCAGGCCGGCTTCGAAGTGGCGTTCGATCTGCAGGGTCTTGAAGTCGAAGCCGTCGGCCAGGTCGAAGTCGTTGCCGGCGATCTCCAGCGCCTGGTCGATCAGCGCCGGCAGCTCGCAGGGCGACAGCTGACGATCACTGCGCCGGCTGAAACTGAGCATGTGGCTGACGATCTTGGCGGCGCGCTGCCCGGCGTGCTGGATGCCGTCGAGCAGGCGGGGGATTTCCCGCGCATCCATGTAGTGCTGGATGGCCTCCAGGCTGACGCCGGCCTGCTCGGCCCGTTCGATGTTCTTCTCCAGGTCGGCGGACAGGCGCCGGCGGATGTTCTGCACGTTGTGCAGGATGGCGCCGAGCGGGTTGTTGATCTCGTGCGCCATGCCCGCTGCCAGGCCGCCGACGGAGAGCATCTTCTCCGACTGCACCATCATTTCCTCCAGCGCCAGGCGCTGGGTGATGTCGTCGATGCGGATCACCACGCCACGGCCGGCGCTGCCCATCAGCGGATAGAAGGTCAGGGCGTAGTGGCGTGGTTCCTCGTCCTTGTGCCAGGTGACGCGCTCGATCTTTTCCACCTTGTGCTGTTCGGCGGTTCGCTTGAGCTGCGCGAGAAACGGCTTGAGCGGCGGGAAGGCGAGGAATACCGGCTGGTTCAGCGCCTCATCCAGGCGCGTGCCGGACAGCGCGCTGGCCTCCTGATTCCACTGGGTGACGTAGAGCATGTCGTCCAGGGCGATCAGCGCCGAGGGCATGGAGTCGATGATGCTGTTGAGGTAGTTCTGGAAGCCGGTTAGCTTCTTCTCGATCTTGCCGCGCACCTGGACTTCCAGCTCCAGCTTGCGGTTGGAGTGACGGGTTTCCTCGGCCAGGCTCTGCGCCTGGTCGAAGGCTTGCTGGGCATCGTCGCGGGCACGCCTGAGCTGCTGCTCGCGTGCCTCCATGCGCATCAGCATGGTGTTGAAGGCTTCGGCCAGGCTGCCGATCTCGTCGCGGTTGCCGCGGGTGGCGCGCAGGGCGTAGTTCTCTTCGCGGGTCACCTGGCGTGACAGTTCCTCGAGGCGACGGATCGGCTTGGTCACCAGGCGCCTGATCTGCTTGGCCACCAGCAGCCAGAGCAGCACGCTGAAGGCCAGGATCACCAGGCTTGCGGTCAGGGTGCCGGTGTAGAACGCCCCGGGCAGCTCGCTGGAGGCGACCAGGAGCAGTGCGCCAGGGCGCCCGCTGGGGTGTGGCAGGTCCACCAGCAGGTTGGTGCGGAAGGCGGTGTTGCGCCAGTTCTGCAGTTCGCTCAGCTGCTCCGGCAACTGCAGTTTTTCCCCGCGTTGCAGCTGCGCCAGGCTGGTGCCGTTGCTGTCGTAGATCACGGCGGCGCGCAGCGGCGCGTATTCATCCAGGCGCTTGAGCAGCGCCTGGGCGGAGGCGGGCGAGTGCAAGGCCTCCTTGCTCAGCGCCGGGCTGGCTATGAGCCGGGCGAGCGTGTGCAGGGCCTGAGGCGCCATGCTCTCCTGGGTGATCCAGTAGGCGGCGCTGATGAAGGCCAGGTTGGCGACCAGCAGGACCGCCGCGAGCAACACCAGCAGCGCCGCGAGCAGTTTGCGGCCGACCGGCAGGTTGTCGAGGCGTTGGCGCAGTCTCATGGGCGTGTCGTGGTCGCGGATGGAAGCGGCAGGTTAACGCGGCTGCCGGGGCATTGCCACGTCAGGCCGGGGTGAGTGGCGGGTTGCACTCACCTGGCACTCAGTCCAGCGGCAGCCCGCGCTCGCGCAGGTGCCGCAGCAGGCGCTGCTGCAGGTGGCTCAGGTGCGGCAGGTGCAGGGCGTGCCGCTGCGCGGCGGCGCAGGCATGACCCAGCAGGTAGGTGATCTCGGTGCGGCGGCCCTGGGCCACGTCCTGATGCATGGAGGAGTAGTTCGCCGCCGTGGCGCTGATCACCCGTTGCACCTCGGCGTGTAGGTCCTGCGCCGCCGCCGGTTGACCGCAGCACTGCAGCAGCTCGGTCAGTTCCGCGCAGAGCGCAGCCACTTCGGCGGGGTGCTCGCTCAGCCCCCCGTTGCGGCAGTCATGCAGCACGCTCAGCGGGTTGATCGCACAGTTGAGCGCCAGCTTGCGCCACAACCGGGTGAGGATGTCCGGGCTCCATTGGTGGGCGATGCCGGCATGCTGCAGTTCGTCCAGCCAGGTGGGCGGCAGAGGGTCGCGCGGATCGCCCAGCCAGTTGTGGCCATTGCCGGCGAACACGACCTGGAAGTCGGCGGGGCGAAACGCGCCCTCGGTGCTGGATACGAACAGGCAGCGCTGCCGGGGCAGGCGCTGCGCCACGGCATCCTGGCTGCCCAGGCCGTTCTGCAGCAACAGCAGCTCGGCGTCCGCTGCCAGGCGCGAGGCGATGCTCGCCACTGCGGGTTCGGCGTCGTAGGCCTTGCAGGCCAGGAGCAGGCGATGAATTGGCGTGTCGGCCTCTGCCAGCTCGGCGGGAATCGCGTACTGGCTGCGCTGGCCCGCCTCGATCAGGGTCAGGCCGCCTGCAGCGCGATAGGCCGCCAGGCGTTGCGGGCTGCGCAGGATGAGGCGGACCGGCAGGCCGGCGCGGGCCAGGCGCGTGGCCCAGAGACTGCCCAGGCTGCCTGCGCCGAGGATGTGCCAGGTCACGGCAGCGGCAGGCGCACGGCGGCGACCCGACCGCTGGCGTAGGATTCGGCCAGGAGTGTTTCTGCGTGCTGGAGCAGCTGCTCGGGGGTGGTGGGCAGGGCCTTGGCGTCCAGGCCGACCAGGCTGATGCCGGCTTTCAGGGTGATGAAGCCTTCGCTGGTCTTGAAGGCCTTGAGGTTCAGGCCCTCGTGCAGCCGCTTGAAGCTGCTGGGCGAGCATTCGTGGAGGTCTTCGAGCAGGGTGATCAGGCCGAAGTGGTTGTCGTCCAGGCGGGTCAGCACGTCCAGCGGCCTGACCAGCTGCTGCAGGCGTCGCGCCACGCCGTGCAGCAGTTCGTTGAAGAAGCGGTCGCCGTAGCGGCTGCGCAGCTGGCTGGCCTCCTGCAGGCCGATCAGCAGGTAGCACACCGCACCGCCGCGCGACTCGACCTGGCGCAGGCTGTCGGTGAGCTTCTGGCGCAGGTAGCGGGGGTTGCCCAGGCCGGTGAGGGGGTCGATCAGGTTGCGTCGTTCCAGGCTGGCGATGTTCTGCGTCAGCATGCGGTTCTCATGCAGCAGGCGCTGCAGGGTGTTGCACAGGCGGTCCGCAGCGTAGACGCGGGGCACCAGCTGCTCGTTCATCGCGGCCTTGCTGATGAAGTCGTCGACACCCCGGTCGAAGGCCTCGCCCAGGACGTTTTCGCCTTCCTTGCCGGTGAGCAGGATGATGTAGGTGTAGTGATCGGCGGTCTCGTCCAGCTGGCGCACCCGCGCGGTGAGTTCCAGGCCATCGATCTCGGGCATCAGCCAGTCGGCCAGGAGCACGCTGGCCGGGCGTTGTTCGAGCAACTGCAGGGCCTCGGTGGCGCTGCTGGCGAAGCGCACGTCCTGGTAGCCGGCCTGGCTGAGCGCGCGGCCGATCATGGCACTGGAAAACTTGGCATCATCCACCACCAGGATGCTGAGATGGGGGTTTGGCATTGGGGCTGGCTCGTAGGCAGATAGGAAGGACGCCAAGCGGCGTGTATCAGTCTGGTTATAATGGGCGCGTCTTAGTTATCGTCAAGTCAGGCGCGTTCACTCCGTGAAGAGTATCGCGCCGTCCATCAGGAGCCTACTCATGCCTTCGTTCGACGTCGTGTCTGAACTGGACAAACACGAACTGACCAACGCGGTCGACAACGCCACCAAGGAACTCGAACGCCGTTTCGACCTGCGTGGCAAATGCAGCATCGAAAGCAAGGACAAGACCCTCACCATCACGGCCGAGGCCGAGTTCATGCTGGAGCAGGTGCTCGACATCGTGCGCAACAGCCTGATCAAGCGCAAGATCGATTGCCAGTGCATGGAAACCAAGGACCCCTACGCGTCCGGCAAGGTGATGAAGCAGGAAGTGACCTTCCGCGAGGGCATCGACAAGGAGCTGGCGAAGAAGATCGTCGCCCATATTAAGGATGCCAAGCTCAAGGTGCAGGCCGCCATCCAGGGCGAGCAGGTGCGGGTCACCGGCAAGAAGCGCGACGACCTGCAGGAAGCCATCGCCTTGCTGCGTGGTCACGAGTTCGGCATGCCGCTGCAGTACAACAACTTCCGCGATTGAACCTTTTGCGGCCCTCGGGCGTCGCACCCTAGGTTGATAGCACTTTGACCGCCATGGCATGCCATGGCGGTTTCGTTTCATGCACAGGAAACAGGAGCCCTCCATGGAGATGAACGTCGACGAACTGGTCAAGCTGTCAGAGGCCTGGCTGCCAGTCGTGCTGGAGTACAGCGGCAAGCTGACTCTGGCGGTAATTACCCTGCTGATCGGCTGGTGGCTGATCAGCAAGCTCACTGCCAGCATCGGGCGGATTCTCGAGGCGCGTAACGTGGACCGTGCCCTGGGCAGTTTCATCGGCAGCCTGGTGCGCATCGTCCTGCGCATTCTGCTGCTGATCAGCGTGGCTTCGATGGTCGGCGTGGAGACCACCTCGTTCATCGCCATGATCGGTGCCGCCGGCCTGGCCATCGGTCTGGCGCTGCAGGGCAGCCTGGCGAACTTCGCCGGCGGCGTGCTGATCATGCTGTTCCGGCCCTTCCGTGCCGGCGACTGGATCGAGGCGCAGGGCGTTTCCGGGAGCGTCGACAACATCCAGATCTTCCACACCACGCTGAAGACCGCCGACAACAAGGTGGTGATCGTGCCCAATGGCAATCTGTCCAACGGCCACATCACCAACTATTCGCGTGAACCGCGGCGGCGTGCCGACATCAACGTCGGTATCGACTACTCCAGCGATATCAAGCGCGCCCGTGAGGTGCTGCTGGAGATCGCCAAGGACCCGCGCGTACACCTCGATCCTGAGCCCGTCGTATTCGTCACCGGGCTGGGCGACAGCGCGGTGAACCTGTCGCTGCGCGTCTGGGTGGCGACCGGCGATTTCTGGCCGGTGACCTTCTCCTTCACCGAGCTGGCCAAGGAGCGCCTGACCGAGGCCGGGATCGGCATTCCCTTCCCGCAGCGCGTGGTACACCTGGCCAAGGCCGAGTGAGGCAGCCGCCGCAACGAAGAAGCCCCGGCAGGTCCGGGGCTTCTTTTTGCCTGGCTGTCAGGCCTGTTCCGCGTTCGCCGGCGTCGCGGCGACCTGCGGCTGGCGCTTGTCGCGTCGCCACTGGATCAGGATCAGGATCAGCGTCGGTATGCCCATCAGCGCGGTGGCGAAGAAGAACTGCGCATACCCCAGGTGCTCGACCATCACCCCGGAGTAGCCACCGATCAGGCGCGGCAGCAGCAGCATGATGGAGCTGAGCAGGGCGTACTGGGTCGCGGAGAACTTCAGGTTGGTCAGGCTCGACAGGTAGGCGACGAAGGCCGAGGTGGCCAGGCCGGCGCTGAAGTTGTCGCAGCTGATGGTGACGATCAGCATGTTCAGGTGCGGGCCCATGCCGACCAGCATCATGAACAGCAGGTTGGTGGCTGCCGAGGCCGCCGCGCCCATCAGCAGGATCGGCATGATGCCGAAGCGCACGATCAGCAGTCCGCCGGCGCCCGCGCCGAGCAGGGTCATCACCAGGCCGAAGACCTTGCTGACGCTGGCGATCTGTTCCTTGCTGAAACCCTGGTCGATGTAGAAGACGTTGGCCATCACCCCCATCACCGTGTCGGACAGGCGATAGGTGGCGATCAGGCTGAGCAGCAGCAGGGCCTGCCAGCGATAGCGCAGGATGAAGTCGTTGACCGGCGTCAGCACCGGGGCCATGCCGCCCCAGAACAGGCTGGAGATGGAGAGGCCGGTGAGCAGGGTGTAGAGCAGGGCGCGCAGGAAGGCGCGATCGTAGTACAGCAGCTCCTGCAGGCTCATCTGTCCCTGGAACAGCAGAACCAGGTCGCTCTCGTAGTACTGCGTGAGCATCGCCGGCACGGAGATCAGCAGGATGATCAGCAGCAGTACGGACAGCAACTGATGGAAGAAACCGTACTTCGCCGCAGCGGTCTTCAGCACCGGCGCCAGGCCGCCCCAGAACAGCCCCGACGCACAGACGCACGCCAGCGTGCTGTAGAGCATGGCACGGAGGAAGGCGCGGTCGTTGTAGAGCAGCTCCTGCGCACTGACCTCACCCAGCAGCATGGCCACCAGGTCGCTCTGGTAGAACTGGATGAACATCGTCGGTACGGCAATCACCAGCACGATGACCGCCGCGATCGCCAGCAACTGGTGGAAGAAACCGTGCTTGGGCGGAGCCGCGTGGATGTGTGGCGGTGCTGGTGGCTCGCGCATCCAGATGGAGGTCAGCAGGCCGGGGAGCATCAGCAGGCCGAAGACCAGGTAGGTGCCGGTCCAGGCGCCGAAGCGGTAGTTGTCCGCCGTCGAACCGAAGCCCTCGGCGAAGTACAGCGCGCCCGCCGTCGCCAGCAGTGCGGCGACGCGATAGCCGGTCATGTAGGCGGCCGCCAGGGCTGCCTGGTGTTCGTCACCGAGGATCTCCAGGCGATAGGCATCGACGGCGATATCCTGGGTGGCCGAGGCGAAGGCGACCAGCACGGCCAGGGCGATCAGCGACGACAGGTGCGTCTGCGGGTCGAAGTTGGCCATGCCGACCAGGCCAATGGCGACCAGGCCCTGCGCCAGCACCAGCCAGGAACGGCGTCGTCCCAGCTTGCCCAGCAACGGCAGGCGCCACTGGTCGAGCATCGGCGCCCAGACCCACTTGAAGGCATAGGCCAGGCCGATCAGGCTGGCGAAACCGATGGTTTCACGCGCCACACCGGCTTCGCGCAGCCACACCGACAGGGTCGAGAACACCAGCATGTAGGGCAGGCCGGCAGCGAAGCCGAGAAGCAGCAGGGCCAGGGTGGCGGGGTTGGCGTAGGTCGCGAGGGCTTCTCGCCAGGATTTGCGTGGCATCAGGCTCGAGTCTGGGTCGGGGGGGAGGTTGGTAGGGCGCACTCTAACTGCTGCGCTCCATCGGGCGCCAGCCGTGGCGGCGCATATCCACACGTTCGTTCAGGATGCTGATGCCTTCCGCACGCAGGCGCGCGCGCTGCTCGGCGCCCGACGGGCTGCCGGCGGCCAGGCTCAGACGTCCGCCTGCGGCGATCACGCGGTGCCAGGGCAGACGGGTACCTTCGGGCAACTGGCTCAGCGTGCGACCGACCCAGCGCGCTGCGCGGCCCAGGCCGGCCAGCTGAGCCAGTTCGCCGTAGCTGACGACCTTGCCCTGCGGAATCTGCGCCAGCACCAGATACAGTGCCTCGCGACGCGCCTCCGCGCTTGCCGGTGGTGATCCCGGCCATGCAGACTCTGGCGGTTTCGTTTTACCCATGAGATTCGTCCTTATCATGCGCGTACTGCTTGCCTGCTTCCTGATTGCCCTGGCTGCTCCGGCCTGGGCCGACACCGTGTGGTTGAACAATGGCGACCGCCTCAGCGGTGAAGTCATCCTGCTCGACGGCGGCAAGCTGGCGCTCAAGACCCGCTATGCCGGCCAGGTGCTCATCGACTGGAAGGATATCGACACCCTGAGTTCGGACAAGCCCCTATTGGTGCGTCGCAGCGGTTTCGACAACGAACACAGCGAAAGGTTGGCGGCCGCCGGCAGCGGAATGGTCCGGGTACAGGGGGCGCGGGAATACACCCTGCCGCTGGCGCAGATCACCCGCCTGGTGCCGCCACGACCGTTGCTGGAGGACAACGTCTGGGAGGGCAACCTCGATGCCAAGCTGGACATGAAGCGCAACCAGAACGATGTCGATGAATGGAAGCTCAAGGGCAACACCCGCGTGGAGCACGGGCGCTGGCGCCATGTGCTCAGTGGCGAACTGGAGCACGAGACCAAGAACGGCAGGAAGGTCGAGGACAACTGGGAGCTGGAATACGACCTCGACCGCTTCTTCACCCAGCACTGGTTCTGGCGTGGCGGCATCGAGCAGAGCGAGGACGAGTTCGAGGCCATCCAGCGGCAGCGCATCGTCGGCACGGGCCCTGGGTATCGCTTCTGGGACGACGAGCTCGGCCGCTTCGATCTGATCGCCCAGTTCAACCGGGTGCGCCTGGAGTCGGATGTCGACGACCTGGCATTCAATACCAGCTCGCTGGAACTGGACTACAAGCGCCTGCTGTGGGGGACCCGCTTCGAGTTCTACGCCAATGCCGAGTTGCAGGTTCCGCATATCGACGAGATCGACTACGTGCTCGACAGCGAGTTCGGCCTGCGCTACCGCGTCAACCAGTGGGCGCGCCTGTCGCTGCTGTACGAGCTCGATCAGGTGCGTGGCCAGGGCAGGACGGTTGCCGATCGACATTATCTGATCGGTATCGGCGTGGGCTGGTAACGGCGTGCCGCCCAGCGGAACGCCGCCCGGCAGATAAAGCTGAACTCTGGGTATTCCGGTCGGTCAGCTGTTGCTCTGTCGCCGGGCTTGCGGATAATGCCCGGCCTTCGCCCACCAACGCCTTCGCCCAACCTATGTCTCGCTCTACATCGCTGTCCCTGCTTGGCCTGAGCATCGCTCTGTGCAGTTCCGCTTCCTTCGCCGATACCGTCTGGTTGAAGAACGGCGACCGCCTCACCGGCACCATCCGCGTCTTCGACGGCAGCCGGCTGCTGCTGCAGACTGACTACGGCGGTTCCATTCCGCTGGACTGGAAGAAGATCGCCACCCTGGAAAGTGACCACGAGCTGCTGGTCAAGCTCGGCCCGCTCGAGGGGGAACGAGCCAAGTCGCTGCTGGCCGCCGAGCCGGGCAAGGTGACCCTGGCCAACGGCGAGGCGCCGAAGACCGTCGAGCTGGCGCAGATCGAGCAGATCATGAAGCCCAAGCCGCTGGTGGAGGATTTCGTCTGGAAGGGCAACGTCGACCTCGGCCTGGACTACAAGCGTGGCGAGCGCGACTCCGACGACTACGACGTCGACATCAAGACCCAGGCGCGTCACGGACGCTGGCGGCACAACGCGCTGGCCGACTACAACCGTGAGTTGAAGGACGGTGTGGTCAGCACCGACAACTGGAGTGCGGAGTACGCGCTGGACCGCTTCCTCAACGAGAAGCTGTTCTGGCAGGGGCGCTTCGAGTACAAGCGCGACCGCGTCGAGGAGGTCGAGCGTCAGCGCACCATCGGTACGGGCCCGGGTTACCAGTTCTGGGATGACGAGCTGGGTGCCTTCTCCGTCGCCACCCTGGCCAACCGCAGCGACTACCGCTACAGCAATGGTGAGCAGGACCGCTTCTACGCGCTGAGCGTGAAATGGGATTACAACCGCTACCTGGTCGGCAAGACCGTCCAGCTGTTCAGTGTCGGCGAGGTCGGCCGGCCACTCAATGGCGCCGCCGAATACAGCCTGGATGCCGAGGTCGGCCTGCGCTACAAGGTCACCGACTGGGCATCGCTGAACATGAAGGCGGAAAAGGACATCGTCAGCGGCGCCGAAGGCGACCTGGACGAGACCCGCTATACCCTGGGCTTCGGCGTCGGCTGGTAAGACCCGTCGCGAGCCCGCTGCAACGAAAAAGCCCGCGACCTGGTCGCGGGCTTTTCTTTACGGCGGGGTCACGCGTCTTCGAGGTCGCGGTTGCGCCAGCCGGCACCGCCAGGGAGCAGCAGGTTGAGCAGCAGCGCGCTGATGGCGCACAGGGAAATTCCCGACAGGGCGAACTCCTGGCCGCCGATGACCATGCCGCCGATGCCGAAGACCAGGGTCACCGAGACGATGATCAGGTTGCGTGCTTCGGACAGGTCGACCTGATGGCGGATCAGGGTGTTCAGGCCTACCACCGCGATGGAGCCGAACAGCAGGCAGAGGATGCCGCCCATCACCGGCACCGGAATGCTCTGCAGGGCCACGCCGAACTTGCCGATGAAGGCCAGGGCGATGGCGAACACGGCGGCCCAGGTCATGATCTTCGGGTTGTAGCTCTTGGTCAGCATCACCGCGCCGGTCACTTCGGCGTAGGTGGTGTTGGGCGGGCCGCCGAACAGGCCGGCGGCCGAGGTGGCCAGGCCGTCGCCGAGCAGGGTGCGGTGCAGGCCGGGCTTCTTCACGAAGTTCTTGCCGGTGACGTTACCGATCGCCACCACGCCGCCGATGTGCTCGATGGCCGGTGCCAGCGCGACCGGCACCATGTACAGGATGGCGCCCCAGTGCAGCTCCGGCGCGATGAAGTTGGGCATGGCGATCCAGGCGGCCTGGCTCACGGCGCTGCTGTCGATCACGCCGAGCAGGGCGGCAATCGAGCAGCCGACGGCGATGCCGGCGAGAATCGGTACCAGGCGGAAGATGCCACGGCCGAGCACGGCGACCAGCACGGTGGTGATCAGCGCCGGCATCGAGATCAGCATGGCGGTCTGGTACGGCACCAGTTCCACGCTGCCGTCACCGGCCTTGCCCATGGCCATGTTCACCGCGACCGGCGACAGCGCCAGGCCGATGGATATG
Source organism: Ectopseudomonas khazarica (assembly GCF_004521985.1). Taxonomy (GTDB): domain Bacteria; phylum Pseudomonadota; class Gammaproteobacteria; order Pseudomonadales; family Pseudomonadaceae; genus Aquipseudomonas; species Aquipseudomonas khazarica. The sequence goes on along the minus strand of NZ_SBHZ01000023.1, from coordinate 56,446 downwards.
ATCACCGGTGCGATCACCACCGGCGGCAGCAGGCGGTCGATGAAGCTCGGGCCGCGCAGTTTGACCACCACCGACAGTAGGATGTAGACCAGGCCCGCAGCGATGATCCCGCCCATCACGGCCGGCAGGCCGAACTCGCCCTTGGCGGCCAGGATCGGTGCGATGAAGGCGAAGCTGGAGGCGAGGAACACCGGCACCTGGCGTTTGGTCACCAGCTGGAACAGCAGGGTGCCGATGCCGGCGGTGAACAGCGCGACGTTGGGGTCCATGCCGGTGATCAGCGGCATCAGCACCAGCGCGCCGAAAGCCACGAAGAGCATCTGTGCGCCGGAGATGCCCTGGCGCCACAGCGGATCGTTGAATTCCGTCTGCGACATGTCAGGCGTCCTTCTGCTTGGTGCCGAAGATCTTGTCGCCCGCATCGCCCAGGCCCGGGATGATGTAGCCGTGCTCGTTCAGGCACTGGTCGATGGAGGCGGTGAAGATGGTCACATCGGGATGCGCCTTCTCGACCGCTTCGATGCCCTCGGGGGCAGCGACCAGGACCATGGCGCGGATGTCCTTGCAGCCGGCTTTCTTCAGCAGGTCGATGGTGGCGACCATGGAGCCGCCGGTGGCCAGCATCGGGTCGATGATCAGGGCCAGGCGCGAGTCGATCTCCGGTGCGAGCTTCTCCAGGTAGGTGTGCGCCTCGAGCGTCTGCTCGTTGCGCGCCACGCCCACGGCACTGACCTTGGCACCGGGAATCAGGCTGAGCACGCCGTCGAGCATGCCGATGCCGGCGCGCAGGATCGGCACGACGGTGATCTTCTTGCCGGCGATCTTCTCGACCTGCACGGCGCCCGCCCAGCCTTCGATCTCGTAGGCTTCCAGCGGCAGGTCGTTGGTCGCCTCGTAGGTCAGCAGGGCGCCCACTTCCTGGGCCAGCTCACGGAAATTCTTGGTGCTGATATCGGCGCGGCGCATCAGGCCGATCTTGTGACGGATCAGCGGATGGCGGATCTCGCGAGTGGGCATGGGCTGGGATCTCCAACGGGGCTCTGGGAAAAATCGCGTTAGATTAAAGCATTGCTCGTGCCAAGTGGTGGGTGACTTGCGGGTCACGGCACACGGCGTCCTGCATGGGCTACGCTGGTCAGGCGAGACTTGGCAAGCGCTGTCCAGGCCTGTACCTTTGCCCGCTTTTATTTGACGACTCGATCAGCTTTCAGGCTGTTCAGCGCCATTCATCAGCCCGATCAAGAGAGAACGCCATCATGTCCGCCGATCTCGCGCACATCCGCCAAGTCATGGCGGAAGCCGACTGCCTGTTCACCGACGCCCAGGTCGAAGCGGCCATCGACAAGGTCGCCGGTCAGATCAATGCCGAACTGGCCGAGAGCAACCCGGTGGTGTTCTGCGTGATGAACGGCGGGCTGATCTTCTCCGGCAAGCTGCTGCCCAAGCTGAACTTCCCGCTCGAGGCGTCCTACCTGCACGCGACCCGTTACCGCAATGAAACCAGCGGTGGCGAACTGTTCTGGAAGGCCAAGCCGGAAGTCTCGTTCATCGACCGCGACGTGCTGATCATCGACGACATCCTCGACGAGGGGCATACCCTCGGCGCCATCATCGACTTCTGCCACCATGCCGGTGCCCGTGCCGTGCACACGGCCGTGTTGATCGACAAGGAGCATGACCGCAAGGCGCGCCCGGACCTGAAGGCCAACTACGTCGGCCTGCAGTGCATCGACCGCTACATCTTCGGCTACGGCATGGACTACAAGGGTTACTGGCGCAACGCTGCCGGCATCTTCGCGGTCAAGGGCCTGTAAGCCGCTGCCCCGCCTTGGGCGTGTCTAGGCTTCCTGAGGTTTTTCCCCCAACCAGCGCAACGCCTTCGCACGCGCCTGTGCCAGGTCGCGCACGTAGGCCAGTTCGCCTTCGCGGCGCAGCACCCCGGCGCGCCGCAGCTGCAGGCGCACCTGAGCCGTCGCGCCGCTGAGGATCAGCGCCACGTTCTGTTGGCGATAGTCGCGCAGGACGTTGTCCAGTGCGGCCAGGGCTGTCATGTCCAGCAGCGGTACGGCGGTGATGTCGACGATCACGATGCGCACCCCCGGCGTGAAGCGGCGCAGCACGCTCAGCGCCTTTTCCGCCGCACCGAAGAACAGCGGGCCACGGATGGCGTACGCCAGTACGTGCTCGGGCAGGTCCTGCAGGGCCTGGCGCTGCTGACGGTTGAGGCTCGCGGTGTCGGTCAGTTCGCTCATGCGCTTGATGAACAGCCCGGCGGCCAGCAGCAGGCCGACGCCCACGGCCAGCACCATGTCGAACAGCACCGTCAGCACCAGGCAGACGAGCAGCACCAGCACATCGCTGCGCGGCGCGATGCGCAGGGTGTGCAGGACATGCTGCGGCTCGCTCATGTTCCACGCCACCATCAGCAGCAACGCCGCCAGCGCCGCCATCGGCAGGTAGCTGAACAGCGGTGCCAGCAGCAGGATCGCCGCCAGCACCACACCGGCATGCACCAGGGCGGCCAGTGGCGAGAAGGCACCGGCGCGCACGTTGGCAGCGGTGCGGGCGATGGCGGCAGTGGCGGTGATGCCGCCGAAGAAGGGCGCGGCCAGGTTGCCCAGCCCCTGGCCGATCAGTTCGGCATTGGGGTCGTGCTTGCTGCCGGTCATGCCGTCGGCGACCACGGCGCAGAGCAGCGATTCGATGGCGCCCAGCATGGCGATGGCGAATGCCGGGGCCAGTAGCTGGCGGATCAGTTCGAAGGACAGCGTCAGGGGTTGGCCGTCGGCGCCGGGCAGGTTCCAGGGCAGGGCCAGGTCCGGCAGGAACGGCGGGATGCCGGGGTATTCGACGCCATCGAGCTGATAGCTGAAGCGCTCGCCGAGTGTCGCCACGGGCAGCCCGAGCTGTTCCAGGGCGATGGCCAGCAGTGCGCCAAGCGCCAGGGCGACCAGGTGCGCCGGGACCTTCGGCACCAGGCGCGGCCAGATCAGCAGCGTTGCCAGGGCCGCTGCGCCGACCAGGCTGTCGCCCGGTTGCAGGCCGGGCAGGGCCTGCGCCAGCAGCTTCAGCTGTTCCAGCAGGTGATGGGGTGTGCTGGCCAGGTGCAGGCCGAACAGGTCCTTGATCTGCAGGATGGCGATGACGATACCGATGCCGGCGGTAAAGCCCAGTGTCACCGGGTAGGGCACGAACTCGATCAGGCGTCCGGCGCGCAGCAGTCCCAGGGCGATCAGAATGGCTCCGGCGAGCATCGTGCACAGCAGCAGGCCGCCCAGGCCGTACTGCTGGGTGATCGGCAGGAGGATCACCACGAAGGCGGCCGTGGGGCCGCAGATGTTGAAGCGCGAGCCACCGCACAGGGCGATCAGCGGCGCCGCGATCAGGACGGTGTAGAGGCCGTGCTGGGGTGCCACACCCACGGCGATGGCTAGCGCCATGGCCAGGGGAATGGCGATGATGCCGACCGTCAGGCCGGCGCTCAGGTCGCCACGCAGGGCCTTCCACGAATAACCGGCGCGTCGGGTCTGACGCCAGGCGGCGAACAGCGGTAACGATTGACGTGACATGCTGGCTCCAGGGTGGCTTGGCGCATTATAGGAGCCAGGATGCCGTGCGCGGTATGACCTAGGTCGGCTGTTGCGGCAGTCGTGCCGGTGTTAGCGTGTCCGGCTGCGCGTTGAGCGGCGCCCGGCTCGGCGGTACACTGCCGGCCCTCTGTAATGCTGGCGGGAGCAGGCGATGCGTAAAGACAAGAAGCAGGTGATTGGCGAAGAAATCAGCGATGACTCGATCAAGCTGTTCCTTGCGGTGGAGCCGGCGGACGCCACGCCGCCGTCGCTGCACAAGCTGGTCAAGGCCTACCGTGGCCTGCGTGTCGATGACTTCGAGCGCTTCGTGGGCTTCTTCGTGGCCGCCGGCCATGATCTCGCCGCGACGGATGCGCAGGGCAACGACTTCGTTGCGCTGATCCAGGACCAGCGCAATGCCGAGCCTTACATCGAGGTGATCAAGGCCGCGCGCGGCTGAGGACCTTGCAGAAAAATGCCCGCCTCCCTGGGAGCGCGGGCATTTTTTATGGCCTGCGGAGCAGGGATCCGGGGCAATAAAAAACCGGCCACAGGGGCCGGTTTTTCAAGAACCTGTCGCGATCAGGCGGCAGCAGCTTCGCCCAGCGCCTTGATGTGCGCGTTCAGGCGGCTCTTGTGACGAGCGGCTTTGTTCTTGTGGATGATGCCTTTGTCAGCCATGCGGTCGATGACCGGAACGGCTGCGGTGTAAGCGGTCTTGGCAAGCTCGAGATCCTTGGCAGCAATAGCCTTGACCACGTTCTTGATGTAGGTACGGACCATCGAGCGCAGGCTGGCGTTATGGCTACGGCGCTTCTCAGCCTGTTTGGCGCGTTTTTTGGCAGAAGGTGAGTTGGCCACCGTCAAGCTCCTCGAAAACTGGGGGGTTTACACAAATTAAGGCCGCGAATCATGCCGACATGACTATCGGCTGTCAAGTCCGCGGGTGCTTTTCGCCGCTGGCCTGACCAGCGGTGGCTCGCTACACTCGACGCTTTTGCGAGCGGCGGATTGTCCACGTTCGCCGCCGTTCGGAAAAGCCCTGACCTTCATGAATCTGCTCAAATCCCTGGCCGCCGTCAGCTCTCTGACCATGGTTTCCCGCGTGCTGGGCTTCGTGCGTGACACCATCATCGCCCGCACCTTCGGTGCCGGGGTGGCGTCGGACGCCTTCGTCGTGGCCTTCAAGCTGCCCAACCTGCTGCGTCGCATCTTCGCCGAGGGCGCGTTCTCCCAGGCCTTCGTACCCATTCTGGCGGAGTACAAGATGCAGCAGGGCGAGGAGGCCACGCGCACCTTCGTCGCCTATGTCTCCGGCCTGCTGACGCTGGTGCTGGCGCTGGTGACCGCCATCGGTGTACTGGCCGCCCCCTGGATCGTCTGGGCCTCGGCGCCGGGCTTCGCCGAGGATGGCGAGCGCTTCGGGCTGACCGTCGATCTGTTGCGGGTGACCTTTCCTTATATATTGCTGATTTCCCTGTCCTCGCTGGCCGGCGCCATCCTCAATACTTGGAACCGCTTCTCGGTGCCGGCCTTCGTGCCGACCCTGCTCAACGTCAGCATGATCGTCTTCGCGCTGTTTCTGACCCCCTATTTCGACCCGCCGATCATGGCACTCGGCTGGGCGGTGCTGGCTGGCGGCGTGGCGCAACTGGTCTGGCAGCTTCCGCACCTGAAACGGATCGGCATGCTGGTCCTGCCGCGGCTGAATTTCTCCGACCTCGGCGTGTGGCGGGTGCTGAAGCAGATGGGGCCGGCGATCTTCGGCGTCTCGGTGAGCCAGATCTCGCTGATCATCAACACCATCTTCGCCTCGTTCCTGGTGGCCGGCTCGGTGTCCTGGATGTACTACGCCGATCGCCTGATGGAGCTGCCCTCCGGGGTGCTGGGCGTGGCGCTGGGGACCATCCTCCTGCCGGCGCTGTCCAAGACCTACGCCAGTCGCGACCGTGAGGAGTACCGGCGCCTGCTCGATTGGGGCCTGCGCCTGTGCTTCCTGCTGGTGCTGCCCAGTGCGCTCGCGCTGGCGGTGCTGGCCGAGCCGTTGACCGTGTCGCTGTTCCAGTACGGCAAATTCAGCGCCACCGATGCGCTGATGACCCAGCAGGCGCTGATCGCCTATTCCATCGGGCTGCTCGGCATCATCCTGGTGAAGATTCTCGCGCCCGGCTTCTACGCGCAGCAGAACATCAAGACGCCGGTGAAGATCGCCGTGGTGACGCTGCTCTTCACCCAGCTGATGAACCTGGCGCTGGTCGGCCCGCTGGCGCACGCCGGCCTGGCGCTGGCGATCAGCCTGGCAGCCTGCCTCAACGCCGGCCTGCTGTACTGGCAGCTGCGCCGCGCCGACATCTTCCGCCCGTTGCCCGGTTGGGGCCTGTTCCTGCTCAAGCTGGTGCTGGCTGTGGTGGCCATGGTCGCGGTGTTGCTGGGCTTGCTGCAGGTCATGCCGGCCTGGGCCGATGGCGAGATGCCGCTGCGCCTGTTGCGCCTCGCGGGGCTGGTGGTTGCCGGCCTGATCACCTACTTCGGCATGTTGCTGCTGCTGGGATTCCGTCTGCGCGACTTTGCCCGACGGGCGCTTTGACGCCTGTTGTGCATGGCGTGCTGTGCGTATAATCGGCCACTTTGTGAACAAGAAGCGTGCTATGCAGCTGGTTCGAGGTCTTCATAACCTGCAGTCCCAGGCGCGGGGCTGTGTGGTCACCATCGGTAATTTCGACGGCGTTCATCGTGGGCACCAGGCCATTCTGGCGCGCCTGCGCGAGCGTGCCGCGGAGTTGGCCGTGCCCAGTTGCGTGGTGATCTTCGAGCCGCAGCCGCGAGAATTCTTCGGCCCGGATACCGCTCCGGCGCGCCTGACCCGCCTGCGTGACAAACTTGCCCTGCTGGCTGCGGAAGGCGTCGACATGGTGCTGTGCCTGGCCTTCAATCGCCGGCTGCGGGAGTTGTCGGCAGCCGAGTTCGTGCAGCGCGTGCTGGTTGACGGGCTCAAGGTCAGGGACCTGGAGATCGGCGATGATTTCCGCTTCGGTTGCGACCGGGCCGGCGATTTCGAATTTCTCAAGGCGGCTGGCCAGCGTCATGGCTTCAGCGTCGATGCCTCGACCACGGTCGAGGTGCGCGGTGGCCGGGTCAGCAGCACACGCGTGCGCCAGGCGCTGGCCGATGGTGATTTCGAACTGGCCGAAGCCCTGCTGGGGCGGCCGTTTCGCATCGTCGGGCGGGTGCTGCACGGGCAGAAGCTCGGTCGCCAGCTGAATGCCCCCACTGCCAATATCCAGCTCAAGCGGCGCAAGGTGCCGCTGACCGGCGTCTATCTGGTGAGCTGTGACGTCGATGGCGTGATTCAACCAGGCGTCGCCAATATTGGCGTGCGCCCCAGCGTTGCCGGTGACGGCAGCGCCCATCTGGAAGTACACCTTCTGGATTTTGCCGGCGATCTGTATGGCCGGCGCCTCTCGGTGGCTTTCCACCACAAGCTGCGTGATGAGCAGCGTTTCGCCTCGCTGGAGGCTTTGAAGGCGGCAATTGCCGCCGATATTGCAACTGCCCGTGAATATTGGCAGAGCCACCCGCTGATGAAGAGTCCGACATGACCGATTACAAAGCCACGCTGAACCTGCCCGACACCCCCTTCCCGATGAAGGCTGGCCTGCCGCAACGCGAGCCGCAGACCCTGCAGCGCTGGATTGATATTGGCCTGTACGAGAAGCTGCGCAAGGCGGGTGAGGGGCGTCCGAAGTTCATCCTGCACGACGGCCCCCCCTACGCCAACGGTAGCATTCACATCGGCCACGCGCTGAACAAGATCCTCAAGGACATCATCACCCGTTCCAAGACCATGGCCGGCTTCGACGCGCCCTACGTGCCGGGCTGGGACTGCCACGGCCTGCCGATCGAGCACAAGGTCGAGACCACCTTCGGCAAGAACCAGCCGGCCGACCTGACCCGCGAGCGCTGCCGTGCCTATGCCGCCGAACAGGTGGAAGAGCAGAAGGCCGGTTTCGTCCGCCTTGGCGTGCTGGGTGACTGGGACAACCCCTACCTGACCATGAACTTCGCCAATGAGGCCGGCGAGATCCGTGCCCTGGCCGAGATGGTCAAGAACGGTTTCGTGTTCAAGGGCCTCAAGCCGGTCAACTTCTGCTTCGACTGTGGCTCGGCGCTGGCCGAGGCCGAAGTCGAGTACATGGACAAGAAGTCCGAAGCCATCGACGTCGCCTTCCCGGTCGCCGATGCCGACAAGCTGGCCGCCGCCTTCGGTCTGGCCAGCCTGAGCAAGCCGGCCGCCATCGTCATCTGGACCACTACGCCCTGGACCATCCCGGCCAACCAGGCGCTGAACGTGCATCCGGAATTCACCTACGCCCTGGTCGACGTCGGTGACCGCCTGCTGCTGCTGGCCGAAGAGATGGTGGAAAGCTGCCAGCAGCGCTACGACCTGCAGGGCGAGGTGGTGGCCACCGCGCCGGGCGCGGCGCTGGACCTGATCAACTTCCACCACCCGCTGTACGAGCGTCTGTCGCCGGTGTACCTGGCCGACTACGTCGAGCTGGGCGCCGGTACCGGTATCGTTCACTCCGCACCCGCCTACGGCGAGGACGACTTCCGTACCTGCAAGGCGTACGGCATGAGCAACGATGACATCCTCAACCCGGTGCAGAGCAACGGCGTGTACGCCGAGTCGCTGCCGTTCTTCGGCGGCCAGTTCATCTGGAAGGCCAACCCGGCCATCGTCAGCAAGCTCGAAGAAGCCGGTGCGCTGCTCAAGCACGCCACCATCAGCCACAGCTACATGCACTGCTGGCGCCACAAGACGCCGTTGATCTACCGCGCCACCGCGCAGTGGTTCGTCGGCATGGACAGCCAGCCGAAAGAGGGCGGCACCCTGCGTGAGCGCTCGCTGGCGGCCATCGAACAAACCAAATTCGTCCCGGCCTGGGGCCAGGCGCGTCTGCACAGCATGATCGCCGGTCGCCCGGACTGGTGCATCTCGCGTCAGCGCAACTGGGGCGTGCCGATCCCGTTCTTCACCCACAAGGAGAGCGGCGAGCTGCACCCGCGCACCGTCGAACTGATGGAAGAGGTGGCGGGGCGCGTCGAGCAGGAGGGCATCGAAGCCTGGTTCAAGCTCGACGCCGCCGAGCTGCTGGGCGCCGAGGCCGAGCAGTACGACAAGAGCCGCGACACCCTGGACGTGTGGTTCGACTCCGGCACCACCCACTGGCACGTGCTGCGCGGCTCCCACGCCGACCTGGCGCACCGCAGCGGTCCGGTGGCCGACCTCTATCTGGAAGGTTCCGACCAGCACCGCGGCTGGTTCCATTCCTCCCTGCTGACCGGCTGCGCCATCGACGGCCACGCGCCGTACAAGGAGCTGCTGACCCACGGCTTCACCGTCGACGAGCAGGGCCGCAAGCAGTCCAAGTCGCTCGGCAACGTGGTCGCGCCGCAAAAGGTGATCGACAGCATGGGCGCCGACATCCTGCGCCTGTGGGTAGCATCGACCGACTACTCCGGCGAGATGGCCGTTTCCGACCAGATCCTGCAGCGCAGTGCCGATGCCTACCGCCGCATCCGCAACACCGCGCGCTTCATGCTGGCCAACCTCAACGGTTTCGACCCGGCCAGGGACCTGCTGCAACCCGAGCAGATGCTCGACCTCGACCGCTGGGCGGTGGACGCCACCGCGCGCCTGCAGGACGAGCTGACCGAGGCCTACGGCGAGTACCGCTTCTGGAACGTCTACTCCAAGGTGCACAACTTCTGCGTGCAGGAGCTGGGCGGCTTCTACCTGGACATCATCAAGGACCGCCAGTACACCACGGCGGCCGACAGCGTGGCGCGTCGCTCCTGCCAGAGCGCGCTGTTCCACATCTGCGAGGCGCTGGTGCGCTGGGTGGCGCCGATCCTGGCGTTCACCGCCGAGGAAATCTGGCAGTTCCTGCCGGGCGAGCGCGCCGAGTCGGTGATGCTGGCCACCTGGTACGAGAACCTGGCGCGTCTGCCGCAAGGCTTCGAGTTGGATCAGGCCTATTGGCAGCGCGTGATGGACGTCAAGGGCGCGGTCAACAAGGAACTGGAGGCCATGCGTGCGAGCAAGACCATCGGCGCCAGCCTGCAGGCTGAGGTCACCCTGTTCAGCGACGACGCCCTGAGCGGCGATCTGGCCAAGCTCGGTGACGAGCTGCGCTTCGCGCTGATCACCTCCGCTGCCACCACCGCGCCACTGGCGGATGCGCCGGCCGATGCCGTCAGCACCGAGGTGCCGGGCCTGAAGCTGAAGATCGTCAAATCCGCGCATGCCAAGTGCGGTCGCTGCTGGCACCTGCGCGCCGACGTCGGCAGCCACGCCGCGCATCCGGAACTGTGCAGCCGCTGCGTGAGCAACATCGAGGGTGACGGCGAGGTGCGCAAGCATGCCTGAGTCTTCGCGTTTCGGGCACTTGCCCTGGCTGCTGCTGAGCGTGCTGATCCTGGTCGTCGACCGGGTCAGCAAGGACTTCTTCGAAGGCAGCCTGAGCATGTACCAGCGTATTCAGGTCATCCCTGACTACTTCGACTGGACCCTGGCCTACAACACCGGCGCGGCATTCAGCTTCCTGGCGGATGCCGACGGCTGGCAGCGCTGGTTCTTCGCCGCCATCGCCATCGTGGTCAGCGTCGTGCTGGTGGTCTGGGTCAAGCGTCTCAAGCGCCACGAAACCCTACTCGCCGTGGCGCTGGCCATGGTCCTGGGCGGTGCGCTGGGTAACCTGTACGACCGCGTCGTGCTCGGTCATGTGGTCGATTTCATCCTGGTGCACTGGCAGAACCGCTGGTTCTTCCCGGCCTTCAACCTGGCCGACACCTTCATCACCCTCGGCGCCATCCTGCTGGCACTGGATATGTTCAAGAGCGACAAGTCCGCGAAGGAGGCAGCGCAATGAGCGATGTACGCATCGGCCCGGATCGCGAGGTCACCCTGCATTTCGCCCTCAAGCTGGAAAACGGCGATGTGGTCGACAGCACGTTCGACAAGCAGCCGGCCACCTTCAAGGTCGGCGATGGCAACCTGTTGCCGGGCTTCGAGCAGGCGCTGTACGGCTTCAAGGCCGGCGACAAGCGCAGTGTGCAGGTCCAGCCGGAGCAGGGCTTCGGCCAGCCCAACCCGCAGAACGTGCAGGTCATGCCGCGCAGCCAGTTTGAGGGCATGGAGTTGTCCGAGGGCTTGCTGGTGATCTTCAACGACGCCGCCAATACCGAACTGCCGGGTGTGGTCAAAGCCTTCGACGACGCTCAGGTGACCATCGACTTCAACCACCCGCTGGCCGGCAAGGTGCTGCAGTTCGATGTGGAAATCATCGAGGTCAAAGCGCTCTAGCCCGCCTTGCCGCTCCCGCGGGAGCGGCTTCAGCCGCGACGCTCTTCTTGCAGCCTGGGCTTATCCCGCGCAGGCTGTACCTTCCGGGATCGACGCGATTGCGTCGTTTCGACTCTCGATCAACGCCGAGATGCCTTGCATGTATATCAAACTCGCCAATCCCCGTGGCTTCTGCGCCGGTGTCGACCGCGCCATCGAGATCGTCAACCGTGCCCTGGAGGTATTCGGTCCGCCGATCTACGTGCGCCATGAAGTGGTGCACAACAAGTTCGTGGTCGAGGACCTGCGCGCCCGTGGCGCGGTGTTCGTCGAGGAGCTGGATCAGGTGCCGGACGATGTCATCGTCATCTTCAGTGCGCACGGTGTTTCCAAGGCGGTGCGCGACGAGGCGGCGAACCGTGGTCTCAAGGTATTCGACGCCACCTGCCCGCTGGTGACCAAGGTGCACATGGAGGTGGTGCGCTACAGCCGTGAAGGTCGCGAGTGCATCCTCATCGGCCACGAAGGCCACCCGGAAGTCGAGGGCACCATGGGCCAGTATGACGCCAGCAACGGTGGCGCCATCTACCTGGTGGAGGACGAGGCGGACGTCGCCGAATTGCAGGTACGCGACCCACAGAACCTGGCGTTCGTGACCCAGACCACCTTGTCGATGGACGATACCAGCAAGGTGATCGACGCCCTGCGCGCCAGGTTCCCTGCCATTGGCGGGCCGCGCAAGGACGACATCTGCTATGCCACGCAGAACCGCCAGGACGCGGTCAAGCAGCTCGCCAGCGAGTGCGATGTGCTGCTGGTGGTCGGCAGCCCGAACAGCTCCAACTCCAATCGCCTGCGCGAACTGGCCGAGCGCATGGGCACGCCGGCCTACCTCATCGACGGCGCCGAAGATCTCAAGTCCGAGTGGTTTGAGGGTGCCGCAGGTGTAGGTATCACCGCCGGTGCCTCCGCCCCGGAAGTCCTGGTGCGCGGCGTGGTGGAACAACTCCGCGCCTGGGGCGCAGAAGGGGAGTGCGAACTGGAAGGGCGGCCGGAGAACGTGACGTTCTCCATGCCGAAGGAGTTGAGGGTGAAGGCGTTGTAACTGCTTGTGCCTGTCAGGATAGGAAAAAGGTCGGCATAGCCGACCTTTTTCATGCCTTAACGTCGCCAGCAGTCGGCAAGGGTGCCGCTAGTTTGTCCCTTTGCGCCTGTGTTGCTGAGGGTCAATGTCCCACAGCTGTCATTTGCCATGGAGCCTTTTGGAGTCGCCTGGAGTATGTAGCTGTTTGCTTTCGGGTTGCTTGCAGCAAACGCTAGATCATAGGTGCCGCCACCATCTTTCGGGGCCTCGGTGAAGGGCAGGTCCGGCGCACTGTTGTCTGCTTTCAAGTATCTGCCGTTGGCGGTGTAGAACCGCTCCATGAACTGTGACAGCTCCATCAGAGCGGCTTGAGCATCGGCCCGCTTGGTCTTGCGAACGTGAGCCTGGTAGGACGGGTAGGCAACGGCGGCAATGATCCCGATGACCGCCACCACGATCATCAGTTCGATCAGGGTGAAACCCGAAGCCTTGCGACCCAGACTGGTGGCGCACGTACGTTTTCCAAACATCAGTTGTTCCTCACTTCACGCCATGAGTGGCGACCAAAACGCTGTGACCCTGCAACAGGAATGCATTGCGGCGTGGCGCCGCTGGAGCCAGCGAAGCATAGCCATTTGTAAAGTGGCGTTACGCCTTTGACAACGCCGTCATCGGTGTCAGAAATGCCCGACCAGGGGATGTTTTCGTTACCGGCACTGTAGGTATCGTCATTGTCCAGCTTGCCGTCTCCGCTCGTATCGAAATAGACATAGTTCAAGCGTGAGCCGCTGGACAGGCTCATCGCCATGATGAAACTCGTGCCTCCGAAGGCGCAGGGGTCGGCCGAAGGTGTCATGGTGGTGAATATCACGCGGTCAGTGCGCAGTGTCGCTTTGGCGATCACACGCTCGCCTTTGGCGCCTGTAGCCCCTGCCCCCTCCAGCCAGCCCAGATCGAGATACCAACCGTTCTGCGTGCTTATCGAGTTGTTTGTAATGGCTCGGACCCGATTGCCATTCACCGTGTCCTCTTTGATCACGGACTGCTTCAGCAGCGTGCTGCGACCGTCGATGGCCGTGCCTCTGTCAATGATGCCGTAGAAACTGTCGACTTTGGGGTTGGTGGGTATTTCGTTATCGCCAGAGCGGTAGAAACTCCCGGTTCCGAAGAACACCATGTGCTCATTCTTGTCGCTGAACGCCGATGACAGCGGTGCAGTAATGGCTTGCCGGTCCCCATTGCCATCTTTCGCTACGAACAGAGGGTCGTTGCCGAGGCTGCTCGGAATGCCCCAACTGGATGGGTTGCTACCCGAAAGGTCAATCCGCCACACATTACCCAGCGTGTCGGCTACATAGACACGATCGGCTACCTGGTTGTAGTCAGTGTCTGATGCAAGAGGGGAGCCCAGGTTGCCAGTTGTCGGTAGTGTGATCTGGCGAATGATGCTGCCGTCCGCCGCATCCAGAATCCAGACTTTGCCATCCTGAGGCGCGTTGTCGTGATAGCCGCTGCTGACAATAACGCCGAATTTCTCATTGGGCAGGGCGACCAACGCGGGCTGGCCCATGGTGTAGCCCATATCGGGATGGCTGAACTCCCACATCACACTGTTGCTGCTCATGCTGCTCGGGTTGGTGACATCCAGGGCGAAAACACTCTTGCCACCTGCGCCAGTGGTGCCAACTACCATGGTCTTCCAGGAGCCACTGATCCATACGTCGGAAACGCGTGGAGTTCCGTCTACATAGTAACGGTGTGAGTATGCCGGATCAGTCAACTCTATGAGGTTGCCGAATACGCTGTTGGGGACATAGGCGAAAAGCTCATCGCCGCCGTTAGTAGCTGCCGTGGTGCCGACCCGCGCATCGAAGCCGTGCAGCATGCCGTCATTCGCCCCCACTATTAGCATGGGCGTACGATTCTTATAGGCGTTCGTGGAGCGGAAACTGGTGTAGGCGCTTCCCACAGCACCATTATTCCAGGCAAGACGAGAGTATCCGAAATCCTGGTTGTGAATGAACTGGGGGTCGGAGTTGATAATGTCGCCTAAACGGCTGCCGCGCTGGCGGAATGGCAGGGTCCGGTTGGTGCTACTGATTTCATTGGTACGATCTCCACGGAGGTAATTCAGGCGAGCCTCGGCGGTAGTGGAGGTGGCCTCTGAGGTCCTTTGCAGCAGTGCCCTTTGAGAGCTTGCAATACTGCTCCAGTCGAAGTTCACGCCATTGGTAGCGATCTGTTCATTAGAGCTACCCGTTGTCGTGGCGGGCGTGACTGTAAACACTTTGCGAGAGGCAACGCTGGCATTATCAAGCTTCTGAGCCGCGCGCCAGGCTTCAGTGCTTTCTACAACGCCATCAGTGCCAACTCGCCGGGCCAGGAGGTCTCCGCTCCAGAAAGTGTTACTCAGGCGCGATTGGAAAACGGCAGTATCCGTTTCCAAGCGTGTGGAGTTGGTGGCCAGAGAGGCGGTTGTACTTTCTACTTCTTTGGATATCTGAGCAAAGGCCTTTCGCAGGCTTTCTACCATGTTGGCGGCGTCGCTTGCGACAAAGAAGTTGTCGGGGCGAGGGTAGTTGGTTGCCAGCATATCGGTGGTGGTGCGCCACCAGTCGGTTTCTAGCGGGGCGGTCCGAGCGTAGGGGTCGCCGAAGTCGTCGGGGACTTTGAAGCCACCATACTTGGCGGCCAGCCAATACTGGTTGCTCGTTCTGCCTGCCAGGGCTTCATTTTCCCGAACGTCCACCCAGTAACTGGAGACCGTTTGCTTTCCTGCCACGTCGGGGCGCAGGTCACGGGTGTTGGCATCGTAGGCAAGGCCTACAATGTATGCGGAGTTACTCCGCCCAGTAAATGGTGTGTTGATTGTTATGCCTTCAAGTGCGGCAACCTTTTGCGTGGCGGTGACGACGTTGATGGTCGAATCACTGCTCACCTCGGCCGGTGTTGCCGGCTCGTCTTGCATGTTCGTGTTGCCGGGAAGGTTCTTGTCTCTGTGGGTGTTGACGTCGCCAATGCCCAGCATGACGTTTTTCTGGCAGGCATATTGAATCGGGTCGTTCCAGTTGGTAATGACCGGAAAGCCATCAGCAAGGGTGTATCGTGTACTGGCGTTACCGGATATGTCCGAGTACGCGGCCACATTTCCTTGATTTTTAAAATAACGCAGGGACGTGTAGACCAACTCGCTGACCGGGTCGATGCTCTTGTGATTCGCGGTGGTCATTTGCCCAAACTTGTTGAGGTAGTTCATGACCCCGCTATCGAGGATGTCTGCGTTTGTCGCGGAGGCAGACGCTGTGTCAGGGTTGCGAATCATCACCCCCGTTACTTCGTCCCACTCTTTCGCAGCGTTGACTTGTGTTCCTGATACACCTGGCGTACGGGTGTTCGGACCAACGAACTTTTGCTGCGCGCGCAGTACGCCACCGTCACGGTAAATCGACGAATCATTCAGGTAACCAAACACACTGTAGCGAATCTGATCCGAATACTGCTGGATCAGCCCCTCGGGCTTGTAACCTTGAGAGTAGCGTTCGCAATTGCTCTCAAGCCCAACGTTTGGATCGCAAACCTTTACTCGAACATAGACCTCGTAGACCCTGTCACTACGGATGCTGTCTGAAGGGTTGTAATCATAGATAGTCCCGCTCCAGTTCCCGCTGTTTGTGAAGCGCAGTCGGTTGCCCAGCCCCGAAACTCGGGTGTTCAGGCTGCTCCAGTTGGCGGGGCCGGCATTCTGTACAGTGCTCGACCCCGAGATGCTTCGATTGCCGGTGCCGTTCTGCCCTGTGTGGCGTGCTTTCTCTAGCCACGTTTCGGTGGGTGTATCTCTAACACGATACCCCCCCGTCAGGGCGCTGCGGAACGGGTCGATTGTTTGAGTCGCCGCCCAATTCAGATAGTTGCCGCTCCAGTCGCTGCCACTGCAGTTGCGCGTGCTGGTCTTGGATACCGGGTAGAAGTGACTGTTGCGACGGTCGCTATTGGCGGAGTCGTGCGAGTACCGATAGCACTTGTCGGAGTCAAAGTAGCCTGTGAATTTTGTCGTGGTGGAGTAGTCGCCAAGGTTGGCCATGCTGAGGATCGTTGGCCATTCCACGGACGGCACCAATGCCAGGTTGCCAGGCACGCTGCCGCCACCAAGCAGCAGGGGCTTCTGCGAAATATCGGCATGCGAGTATGTGCTGGTTATTGCTATGCAAAGTGTCAAAAGAAAGCTTGAACTGGCTTTCAGTGTGTCAAAGGTCGATTGGCGAGAAATCATGTCTTGCACTCCGGTAGCATTAGTCGAGTCGCAAATGTTTACTGCTCGACCAAAAAGGTGGAGCGGAGTTGGGTCTGTGACGTGGGGGCGCTGCTGTCGTTTACGTTGAGTCCGTAACCATCGGACTCAACGCGAACCATTGCGCCTTCGTCATCGATAGGCGCACCTGCTTCGGTGCTGGTTCTGATCTTTGCCAGCAAAGTGATCTTGTATTCAGGGTCTTTGCTGGTGCCGGGGAAG
Source organism: Ectopseudomonas khazarica (assembly GCF_004521985.1). Lineage (GTDB taxonomy): Bacteria > Pseudomonadota > Gammaproteobacteria > Pseudomonadales > Pseudomonadaceae > Aquipseudomonas > Aquipseudomonas khazarica. The sequence continues at coordinate 39,938 of NZ_SBHZ01000023.1, read as the reverse complement.
TTGCTATAGGTGGCTGTAACATCTGCGGTTTCCAAGGTGTTCAGCGTGCCGTCTAGAAACTTCTTGGTTACCGCCTCTTCGCCTTTGCGCAAGGCAGCTTCCGAGGCCTGCAGTGACAGGTTGCTGTCTCGCATGTTGCTGGCCATGTTCTCTTGCAGGGCGGTGCCGCGCATGCTGCTCAGGCCAATGATCGTGAGCAGCAACAGCATGATCAGGGCGACGATCAATACGGCGCCGCGTTCGCTTTTCGGAAGGCTGATATGTGATGTTGGGTTCATGGCAGACGATTCCGGATGCCGATCGTTGTAGAAAAGACTTGAGCAAGGCGGCGGTTGGATACTGTGACGTTAGAGCCGTTGAAGGCGACAACCTGATTCTCGGGTACGACATTGGTGTCAGCGCTCACGACCAGGAGTTCAATGCGCACTGATGCCACATTGTCCCAGTTGGTCACTGCGCTGGCATCCACATAGTTGGTGACTTGCTTGTCTATGCCTGCAATGCCGTAGGTTATCTGCATGTCTTGGACCCCTTCCACCAGTTCCTCGGCAATAAAGCCGGAAGTGGTGCCGGAAACTTGCAGGCGCCTACGGGCTAACGAAGGTGGCCGGCCATTGTTGTTTTGTATGTAGTAGATGGCATTTTGAAGCGTCAATATTTCCATTTCACCGGTGTAAGCATGGCTCCAGTATTCTTTGTTTGGGCCGCCAGGAGGGTTCTTGTTTCCCGGCGTTACATTGCCGCCGCTCTGCTGCAAGACATTGGCACTGTTGTCGGCCGTGTTCTGGAATATGTCGCAGCCCAACGCGTCGGAAACGAGCGTGATGGTGCCAGCAGGAATGCCCGTGCCATTGGAGCCACTTTTTGCCTGGTCTACATCCAGATTCGGCTGTCCTGTGGTATTTCCTCCATCCGCAATAAAGTCGCCCAAGCCAGTCGCAAGTTTCAATAGCAGGACATCCGTATTGGCCACTACGCTTTGCCCGCTAAGATGAGAGGGGGCTGAGTTGTTCCAGCCTTGTATAGGATCATTCAAGTCGAAAAGGTTGTCTGAGGTGTCCAGCATGTTGTTGGGCTCGCCCATGCATTGCCCTTTGTAGCCCGCATTGCGAATGTCATAGGTTAAAAAGTCCATCGCAAATCTTCCGCTTTCCTGGACGCGGGAGAGTGCGTTGTTGGTGCTGTAGGTTTGTTTGCTGGACAGGAATATCTGCAGTACGCCTGCGATCAGAAGTAGGCTGAGGGTGATGGCGATCATCAGCTCGACCAGCGAGAGTCCGGACTGGCTGCGTTGGAATGTACGAGTCATATTTCTGTCCGGTAGGTAAAGAGCTGGGGAGAGCCTGCTGCAGCGTTACTTTTTGCGATGCGCCCACGGTCGTCATTCCAGCGGACGTGGATGATGACGATCGAACCGTCTTTTTCTACCTTGCCTGTGCCCTCTGGCAGTTTGAGGGCAAGGTTGTTGAGCCATTCGGCTTTATCCTTTTCTCCACGAGTACCGGTGACAGCGTTGCTGCTGGAGGAGGTCGGGAAGTCGACCAAGTAGGCGTTGGTCAGGGCCTCGGTGCGGTTGGCGCGCATGCGGTCAGCCAGGTCGTAAGCCAGCAAGGTTGCCTGTGACCGTTGGTAGGCGCTGTGGTTGCTCTGGACGCTGGTGACCTGCAAACCGGCCAGGCCGAGCAAACCGATCGAGAGTACGACGATAGCGATCAGCACCTCGATCAACGTGGCACCGTTTTGACGCGGAACTGTGAATGGGGTCATTAGCAGCTGCCTTTCGTTAGGGTCGTGCTTCCGGTGGCGCTGACGGAAAGCGTGCGCTTCTGTTGGCCCGAGCAGGCTGAGTGGGTCACTGTCCAGTTCTGTGCTGAGGCCATGCCATTACTACGGAAGATGATGCCGGTATTGGGGCCGGTAACGACGACACCCTGAACGGGGTCCCAGATCTTGAGGACTTCATTGCCGGCCATCATCAGCCAGCCGCCGGCCCAGTTCGTGCCATTCTCGCACTTGTCTTGATCGGCATTGCTGCGGCAAATGGTGATGTTGGCGCGACGTTTCACGGCCTCGGACCGAGCAAGCTGCAATGCGCCCTGAAGATCATTGGTCAGCGCGGAGAGGCGATTCTCCTGAAGCATATTGCTGAATGACGGTGCAGCGAGACTGATGACCACCGCCAATACGGCGAGAGTGACCATCAGTTCTATCAGGGTGAAAGCTCTGGAATAGTGCATGACCGGTCCTGGAATTATCGACCAGTAGAGCATTGCAGGGCTTTCGTCCAAGATGAAGCCCGCAGGGATATTTGGTCACTTCGTCAGAGCGAACGGCTAATCCCGGCATCTATCTGGATCGGCCCGCTCGCTGGCCTTTGCCCTGCCTGTGATGTTGATCACGATACCGCGAATCGCGAGATCTCCGTCGCAGAGTGTGAAGGTGCCATTGAGGCTGTGAGTCATGCCGTTGGGGCGAAGGCTCAGGTAGGTGCGCTGGCGGAAGTTTGCCCAGTCCCAGCTGTGACGTGGATCGATATCCATGACCTTCAACAGCTGTTCATCTCCGTCAAGCGTTCCGCTTTGGTTCGCGTCAACGAATATCAATAGTTTTCCTCGCCAGCGGCGAGTGCCTGCGCATCTGTCGTCGCCAGAACAGATGCTGACCATCGTGCCTGTGCGGATGGCCATCGCTCTGGCGTAGTTGATGCTGCTGTGGAGCTGGTTGATTTCACTGGTATGCCTGCTGTTCTGTAGCATAGTGCTGAGTGCAGGGGTGATTAAGCCGAGCACGCCGGCGAGAACGCTTAGAGTGATGAGCAACTCGGGCAGGGTTTGGGCGCGTTGTAGACAGAGCATGGCAAGTATCCTTTTGCACAAATGATCTGGGGCCTTCCTGGCCTCTCATCGGTTCTACAGCAAGGCTGGGTATTGTCAAATCGTCGTTCGGTATAAGGGGGCGCAGTGGGGGCTGATGTAGTTGTTGTCGGTGGCGGGGTGATCGGTTTGCTGAGTGCCTGCAACCTGGCGTCGGAGGGAGCCCGGGTGGTTCTGTGTGAGGCGGCCTCGCAGGTCGGGTCGGAATCCTCCTGGGCCGGTGGCGGGATCGTTTCGCCGCTTTACCCCTGGCGCTACAGTGCCGCGGTCACGGCGTTGGCGCACTGGTCGCAGGACTTCTATCCGGGGTTCGGACAGCGCTTGCTGGATGAAACGGGGATCGACCCCGAGGTGCATGTCACGGGTCTGTACTGGCTGGACATGGATGACGAGACCGAGGCGCTGGCGTGGGCCGGGCGTCAGGGACGTCCTCTGCTGTCGCTGGACATCGATCAGGCGTACCGACAGGTGCCGGTGCTGGGGCCGGGGTTCTCCCGCGCCATTCATATGTCGGGTGTGGCCAACGTGCGGAACCCCCGGCTGGTCAAGGCGCTGCGCGCAGCCCTGGCGGCAATGCCCAACGTGGAGGTGCGCGAGCATTGTCCGGTGAGCGGCTTCGTGCACGAAGGCGGACGCGTGCGCGGGGTGACCACCGCTGAGGGTGAGGTGCGTGCCGAACGAGTGGTGCTCGCTGCCGGTGCCTGGAGTGGCGAGCTGCTCGCGACGCTGGGTCTGCGCTTGCCGGTCGAGCCGGTGAAAGGGCAGATGATCCTCTACAAGTGCGCCGAGAGTTTTCTGCCGAGCATGGTGCTGGCCAGGGGGCGTTATGCGATCCCGCGGCGCGACGGGCACGTCCTGGTCGGTAGCACGCTCGAGTACGCAGGTTTCGACAAGACGCCGACCGCTGACGCGCTGGAAAGCCTCAAGGCCTCCGCCGAGGAGCTGCTGCCTGCGCTCAGGGATGCCGAGGTGGTCGGGCATTGGGCGGGGTTGCGACCGGGCTCGCCGGAAGGCATCCCGTTCATCGGCGAACTGGCCTCGCACCCCGGGTTGTGGCTCAACTGCGGGCATTTCCGCAACGGGCTGGTGCTGGCGCCGGCGTCCTGTCAGTTGCTGGCCGACCTGATGCTCGGTCGCGAACCGATCATCGATCCGGCGCCTTATGCGCCTGCCGCGCGCCTGCAGTAGATGAAAGGGCCTGCATGACAACGCAGGCCCGTCTCGTCAGTCGATACCCAGCTTCTTCAGGCGGTAGCGCATCGAGCGGAAGGTCAGGCCCAGGCGCTCCGCCGCTGCCGTGCGGTTCCAGCGGGTTTCCTCCAGGGCCTGCATGATCAGCTTGCGCTCGATTTCCTCGAGGTAGTCCTCGAGGTTGTCGATCTGCGCGAGGCAGGCTTCGCCGACTTCGCCAGTGGGGGCACTGGCGTCGGCCAGGCGCAGGTCGGACGGCCTGATCTGGTCGTCTTCGCACAGTGTGTAGGCGCGCTCGAGCATGTTCTCCAGTTCGCGCACGTTACCGGGAAAACGATAGTTCTTGAGCTTCTCCAGCGCATCGGGTTGCAGCTTGGCTGCGGCCAGTCCGGAGCCCTCCGCCAGGCGCGCGAGCATGACCTCGGCCAGTTGTGCGATATCCTCGCGGCGCTCGCGCAGGGACGGCACGCGCAGCTCGATGACGTTGAGACGGTAGTAGAGATCCTGGCGGAAGCGCCCGGCGGCGACTTCGGCGGCCAGGTCCTTGTGGGTGGCGCAGAGGATGCGTACGTCGACCACCACTTCCTGTTGGCCGCCGACCGCGCGCACGGCCTTTTCCTGAATCGCGCGCAGCAGCTTGACTTGCATCGGCAGCGGCAGGTCCGCTACTTCGTCGAGGAACAGCGTGCCGCCATTGGCGGCCTGGAACAGGCCCTGCTTGTCTTCGATGGCGCCGGTGAAGCTGCCTTTCTTGTGGCCGAAGAATTCGCTTTCCATCAACTCCGAAGGGATCGCGCCACAGTTGACCGGCACGAAGGGGTGCTCCATGCGCGGCCCCTGTTCATGGATCAGGCGCGCGACAAGCTCCTTGCCGCTGCCGGATTCGCCACTGATATAAACTGGCGCCTGGCTGCGCGAGAGTTTCTGAATCTGTTTGCGTAGCGACTTCATCGGTGGCGAGTCGCCCAGCAGGCGGCTGTCGACCGGCGCCTCGTCACCTTCCGGGGAGCGGATGCGCAGCGCGGCGGCGACCAGCTCGCGCAGGCGGGCGAGGTCGACCGGCTTGGTGACGAAGTCGAAGGCGCCGGCCTTGAGGGCGTTGATTGCCGTGTCCAGGCTGCCGTAGGCGGTGATCATCGCCACCGGTACCTGCGGGTGGCGCTGCTGGATGTGCTGCACCAGATCGAGGCCGGTGCCATCCGGCAGGCGCATGTCGGTGAGGCACAGGTCGAAGGGCTCGCGCGCCAGCCACTCGCGCGCCTCCTTGACGTTGCGCGCGCTACGGGTGTCCAGCTTCATCCGTCCGAGGGTGATTTCCAGCAGTTCGCGGATATCGGGTTCGTCGTCGACGATCAGGGCTCTCTGGCGGGTCATGGTCAGCTCAGTTTGCGCGGGTGGGCGAAGGTGATGCGGAAGCAGCTGCCGCCACCCTCGCGAGGTTTGTAGTCGAGGCGGGCCTGATTGCTCTGGCACAGTTCACGGGAAATATACAGGCCGAGCCCGGTTCCCTTGTTCTCGGTGGTGAAGAACGGCTCGAAGATGTGCTGCTCCTGCTCCGCAGAGACGCCGGGGCCATCGTCGAGCACTTCGAGCACCGGCAGGTCGCTCTTCTCGTCGCGGAACAGCTGCAGCCAGACCTGGCCGAGGCGGTGCTGCTGAGCACTATAGCGCAGGCCGTTCTGCACCAGATTGGTCAGTACCTGGGTCAGCTGGTGAGGGTCCATGCGCGTCTGCAGGCTGCCGCCCCGGGTCTCCAGGTGGATCTGTCGGTCGCTTGGCGCCGAGCTGCGGAACTCGCTGGCGAAGCGGTGCAGCCAGTACTTCAGGTCAAGCAACTGCGGTTCGGCCTGGCGCCGGCGCGACAGTTGCAGCACGTTCTCGATCACCAGGTTCATGCGTTTGGAATGATCCTGGATGATCTGCGCCAGGCGCTGATCCGGGCCTTGCAGGTCTTCCGACTCCTGCAGCAACTGCGCGGCGTGGCTGATGGCGCCGAGCGGGTTGCGTATCTCGTGGGCGATGCCTGCCGTCAGACGGCCGAGCGAGGCCAGCTTGAGCTGCTGCGCCTGCTGGGCGATCTGCGAGATATCGTCGAGAAACACCAGGGTGTGCTGCTGCTCGCCGCGTTGCAGGGAGATGAAGCTGGGCTGCAGCACCGGGCCGTCGACCTGTGCCTGCAGGCTGTCCGGGCGCATGCTCGGGTTGTGCAGCCACTGTTGCAGGCGCTTGAGCAGTTCGGGGCAGTGCGGGTCGATGATCTTGCCGCTGAGTTCGCCGCGTCCGAGCAACTGCGTCGCGCCCTGGTTGGCCAGCAGCACCCGGTGCTGGGTGTCCAGGACCAGGATGCCGGTGCGCATGCGCTGGATGATCTGCTCGTTGAGCTCCTCCAGGTTGGCCACGTCGGCTGCGCGCTGCTCGGCGAGGGTCTCGCTCAACTGCAGGCGACGGGTGATGCCCTGGATGAAGAGTGCACCGGCGAAGCACAGCGCACCCAGCGCGCCGGCCTGGACGTATTGGGCGACGGCAACGGGGCGGCTGAGGCTCAGGTAGAAGGTCAGGTAGATCAGCGCCATGGCGGCGACGGCGGCAATCAGCAGGCCGATGCGCCCGCGCAGCAGGATGTTGGCGATCGCCACCGCGACCACCAGCAGGTTGCCGATGCCGCTCGGCGTGCCCCCGGCCGCGTAGAAGAGGCCGGAGAGGAAGATCACGTCGACCAGGGCCAGGCTGAACAGCTGCGCCAGGTGCTTGGGCTTCTGCACCAGCACTGCGATGAAAATGTTCAGGATCAGGTAGGCCCAGCTGCCGGTGCGAAACAGGCCGATGTGCACGACATCCAGCAGTTGTTCGTCGAGGTTGCTGGAGATCAGCAGAACCAGTGCCAGGCCGATGATCAGACGATAGAAATGATAGAGCCGGAGGATGCGTCGCCCCTGGGCTCCATCCTGCATGCCTGCCTCAGCGATCACCGGTACGAGGGCCTTGTTCGAGGTGGCCCTGGCTGCAGTACCACTGCTGGTCCTGGCTCAGCGCCTGAGTCTTGGGAATGTGCACCCCGCAGTGGGCGCAGCGCACCATGGGCGCTGCCGCGTCCTCACGGGACCTGGGTTTCCTGGCGTTGCTGATGAAGCGACGCCAGATCCAGATCCCGGCGAAGATGATGGCGACCCAGAACAGCAGGCGAAACAGGCCCATATCGTGCTCTTTATCCGTTCAAAGCCGCCAGTTTAGCCAAGCTGATGGCATCGGCACAGTGGCAGGGGAGTAGCCTGTGAGCTGTTTCCAGGCAATAAAAAGGGAGGCCATGGCCTCCCTTATCGCATGACCTGTCGGTCAGTCGAACAGGCCGAAGGTCAGGTAGCTCCAGAACGAGCGCTTCTTCTCGGTCTCGCCGGTCTTGGCATCCTGCTGCAGTTCGCTCGGAATCTGCTGTTCGGCTTCTTCATACTGGCGGATGACGTCCTGGCTCGCACGGGTTTCGCCCGGCGGCAGTGGCGTGTCGGTTTCGATCAGGCCGAGGGTCGCCTTGGCCAGCCAGGAACGGTTGTCGGACTCTTCTTCAAGCGGCACGAATTCGCCGCTTTCCAGGCTCGGATGATCCGGGTAGTTGAGCTTGAGGGTTTCCAGGCTGCTGGCGGCCAGGTCGTCCAGGGACAGGCGCTGGTACGCCTCGGTCATGATCGCCAGGCCATCGCCGACCGACGGGGTTTCCTGGAAGTTTTCCACCACGTAGCGACCACGGTTGGCGGCGGCGACGTAGGCCTGACGGGTCAGGTAGTAGTGGGCGACGTGCACTTCGTAGGCGGCCAGCAGGTTGCGCAGGTAGATCATGCGCTGCTTGGCGTCCGGGGCATAGCGGCTGGTCGGGTAGCGGCTGGTGAGCTGGGCGAACTCGTTGTAGGAGTCGCGCGCGGCGCCGGGGTCACGCTTGGTCATGTCCAGCGGCAGGAAGCGCGCCAGCAGGCCGCGGTCCTGGTCGAACGAAGCCAGCCCCTTGAGGTAGTAGGCGTAGTCGACGTTGGCATGCTGCGGGTGCAGGCGAATGAAGCGCTCGGCCGCCGACTTGGCCGCTTCCGGTTCGGCATTCTTGTAGTAGGCGTAGATCAGCTCGAGCTGGGCCTGCTCGGCGTAGCGGCCGAACGGATAGCGCGATTCCAGCGCCTTCAGTTTGGCCGTGGCCTGGGTGTAGCTGCGGTTGTCCAGGTCGGCCTGGGCCTGCTGGTACAGCTCCACCTCGCTGAGGTTTTCATCGACCTCCGGCTGCTTGGAAGAGCAGGCGGCGGTAAGGGCGAGGATGGCGATCAGCAGCAGGTGTTTCACTTGCATGGCGGCTTGCGTCCCTGTGACGGCCGCGCGGCCGTCCTGTTATGATGAACGCCCCCGGAAAACCCTGGGGCAAAGACGCCGTATTTAACCACAAGCCTGTCGCCGAAACCAAAGGCCAGGCTCCCGCCGTTGCCCAAGAGCCTGTTCAACGTTTCGCGAGCTGGAGCAATGCAAGGCGAGGACGCGGAGTTTACGCGCCGTAAATGAGCATCCGAGCCTGTTTTCAACGCAGCAGGGCAGACGCGCAGCAGATTTTTGAACGGTTTCTGAAGATGACCTCTATAGACAAGCAACTGATCCAACTCCAGGCCGTCGTCCCTTTCGAACAGGGCGGCCAACGCCTCGACCAGGTGGCCGCGCAGCTGTTTGGCGAGTACTCGCGCTCGCGCCTTTCCACCTGGATCAAGGAAGGACGCCTGACCGTCGATGGCGCCGTGGCGCGTCCGCGTGACACCGTGCATGCGGGCTCGAGCCTGGTGCTCGATGCCGAGCAGGAAGCGCAGGGCGAGTGGGTGGCTCAGGATATCGAGCTGGATATCGTCTACGAGGACGAGCACCTGCTGGTGATCGACAAGCCAGCAGGGCTGGTGGTGCATCCGGCCGCCGGGCATGCCGATGGCACCTTGCTCAATGCCCTGCTGCATCACGTGCCGGACATCGTCAATGTGCCGCGCGCCGGCATTGTCCATCGTCTGGACAAGGACACCACCGGGCTGATGGTGGTGGCCAAGACGCTGCAGGCGCAGACCAACCTGGTGGAGCAACTGCAGAAGCGTACCGTCAGCCGTATCTACGAGTGCATCAGCGTGGGTGTGATCACCGCGGGTGGCACCATCGATGCCCCCATCGGGCGCAGTTCCAGCCAGCGCCAGCGCATGGCGGTGACCGACGGCGGCAAGCCGGCGATCACCCACTATCGGGTGCTGGAGCGTTACCGTTCGCACACCCATGTGCGGGTCAAGCTGGAAACCGGGCGCACCCACCAGATTCGTGTGCACATGAGCCACGTCGGCTATCCGCTGGTGGGCGACCCGGTCTATGCCGGGCGTTTCCGCATCCCGCCGGCGGCCAGCCCGAGCCTGGTGCAGAGCCTCAAGGAATTTCCCCGCCAGGCCCTGCATGCGCGCTTTCTCGAACTGGATCACCCGGCAACGGGCAAGCGCATGAAGTGGGAGTCGGCGCTGCCGGATGACCTGGTCTGGCTGCTGACCCTGCTGCGCCAGGACCGCGAGGCGTTCGTCGGGTGACGGCCCACGACTGGCTGCGCCCGGACTGGCCGGCGCCCGCCAGCGTGCGGGCCTGTGTCACCACCCGCAATGGCGGTTTCAGCCAGGCGCCGTTCGACAGCCTGAACCTCGGTGATCATGTCGATGACGACCCGGCTGCGGTGCTGGCCAATCGGCGCCATCTGCTCGCAACCCTGGGTTGCCAACCGGCCTGGCTGCGCCAGGTGCATGGCATCGTCGTGGCCGAGGCGGACCCGACAAGGGTCATCGAAGCCGATGGCAACTGGACCGAACAACCTGGTATCGCCTGTACGGCGATGACCGCCGACTGCCTGCCGGCGCTGTTCTGCGACCGCGCCGGTAGCCGGGTTGCCGCGGCCCATGCCGGCTGGCGCGGGCTGGCAGGCGGCGTGCTCGAGGCAACCGTGCAGGCGCTGAACGTCGCACCGCAGGAGTTGCTGGTGTGGCTCGGTCCGGCCATCGGTCCGGCGGCCTTCGAGGTCGGTGGCGAAGTGCGCGACGCCTTCGTGCAGCAGCATGGCGCGGCGGCCGCTGCCTTCGTGCCCGGTGCCAACGCCGGGAAGTTCATGGCCGACATCTATCAGCTGGCGCGCATCCGTCTGGCGGCCATTGGCGTCAACGCGGTGTTCGGTGGCGGGCTGTGCACCTACAACGACGCGCGTTTCTATTCCTATCGCCGCAGCGCCCGCACCGGGCGTTTCGCCTCGCTGATCTGGCTGCAGCCCTGAGCGCAGGGTGGATCGCGCCTTGTCGGTCCAGCAGAACAGCGTTCGTCCAGTCTCATCCGGAAAAAAACTGGCAGAGCGGTCTGTGCGGACCGTAGGAGCGGCTTCAGCCGCGATGCATTTCGCGGCTGAAGCCGCTCCTGCAGGTTTGTCATTACTTCGTCGCTAGTGGATACGCCCCATCGGTCCAGCGTGGTATCGGGTTCGAAAAGGCTGTCCAGGCAGGCTTTCGTTCTAGCCCTTGATCACCATCATCAATAGTGCTGGGCCGGGCGAGACGACCGGTCATATGCTCGGCGCCATGAACAGCATTCGACTCGACAAGCGTGACCTGATCCTGAGCAAGGGCTCGGCGGTGATGACCCGTCGCGGCTATCACGGTACCGGTGTGCTGGAGATCGTCCAGGCTGCCGGCATTCCCAAGGGCAGCTTCTATCACTATTTCGCCAGCAAGGAAGACTTCGCCCTGCAGGCGCTGGCGTTCATCTACCGCCCGCGTCTGCAGCGCTACGCCCAGGCGCTGAGTGACCCGTCACTGAGCCCGCGTGCGCGCATCCTCGGCTATTACCGTGAGCTGCTGGCGCATTTCGCGCGCCAGGACACGCCGCAGTATCACTGCTTCATCGGCAGCCTGAGTTTCGAGATGAGCGAGATGTTGCCGGCCATCGGCGCCGAGGTCGCGGCCATCCAGCAGGCTTCGGTGGACATCCTGCGCGGCTGCCTGGAACAGGCGCAGGCCGCCGGTGAACTGCCGGCCGACGAGGACTGCGGCAATCTCGCCACCTTCATCAGCGATGCCTGGCAGGGCGTGCTCGCGCGCCTCAAGGTCAGGCACAGCCTGCAACCGCTGGAAGCTTTCGTCACCCGCCTGGAGCGCTTGCTGCAGGCCTGATAACCGTCAAATCGCAGAGGAAAGATCATGAGCGCTCCCGTTCAAGCCCTGTTCGCCCCGTTCCGTCTCGGAAACCTCGAGCTACCGACCCGTGTGGTCATGGCGCCGATGACCCGCTCCTTCTCGCCGGGCGGCGTGCCCAACGCCAAGGTCATCGAGTACTACCGTCGCCGCGCGGCGGCGGGCGTGGGCCTGATCGTCACCGAAGGCACCACCGTCGGCCACCAGGCCGCCAATGGCTACCCGAACGTGCCGCGTTTCTACGGTGAAGATGCCCTGGCCGGCTGGAAACAGGTCGTCGACGCGGTGCATGCCGAGGGCGGCAAGATCGTCCCGCAGCTCTGGCACGTCGGTAATGTGCGCCGCCTGGGCACCGAGCCGGATGCCGCCGTTCCCGGCTATGGTCCGATGGAGAAGGTCAAGGACGGCCAGGTGGTCGTGCACGGCATGACCCAGGCCGATATCGACGAGGTGATCGCCGCCTTCGCCCAGGCCGCGCGCGATGCCAAGGCCATCGGCATGGACGGTGTGGAGATCCATGGTGCCCATGGTTACCTGATCGACCAGTTCTTCTGGGAAGGCAGCAACCAGCGTAGCGATCAGTACGGCGGCGACCTGGCCGCGCGCTCGCGTTTCGCCATCGAGCTGATTCAGGCGGTCCGTGCGGCGGTCGGCCCGGACTTCCCGATCATCCTGCGTTTCTCGCAGTGGAAGCAGCAGGACTACAGCGCACGCCTGGTGCAGACCCCGGAAGAACTGGAGGCCTTCCTCAAGCCGTTGTCCGAGGCTGGCGTGGACATCTTCCATTGCTCGACCCGTCGTTTCTGGGAGCCGGAGTTCGCGGGCAGCGACCTCAACCTGGCCGGCTGGACGCGCAAGCTCACCGGCAAACCGACCATCACCGTCGGCAGCGTCGGCCTGGACGGCGAGTTCCTGCAGTTCATGGTCAAGACCGACAAGGTCGCCGAGCCGGCCAGCATCGAGAACCTGCTCGAGCGCCTGAGCAAGGAGGAATTCGACCTGGTGGCCGTGGGCCGCGCGCTGCTGGTCGACCCGGACTGGGCGCTGAAGGTCCGCGAAGGGCGTGAGCAGGACATCCTGCCATTCAGCCGGGATGCGCTGACCACCCTGGTCTGAGCCCCTGTGAACTGGGCGTCGTGATCCGACGCCCAGTTTTCGGCCCCGGCACGTCGGTAATGCTGTTCATCTAAGGTTGCACGCGTTTGGCTCCCCTCTCCCATTTATGGGAGAGGGGCTGGGGGAGAGGGCTGAAGATGCCGCAGAACTGCCAGTTTTCCTCTCTCCCCAAGGGGGCGAGGGGACTGATCGCGTCTGACCACTTCTGGTGTAAACAGCATTGCGGCACATCGGGGCTTTTTTGCGTCTGCAGGCGGGCGACGTGCGATCCGCCCGTTGCCCTCACGGGCGGTTGTCGCCTGCCCCAGGAGCCAGTTGCGTATTCACGCTGATTTCCGCCCGTGGCTGCATGGCGTTGCGCAGATGCTGTTCGAACAGTGCCACGATGCCCTCCCAGCTGAGATGGCTGGCATGCCGGCGGGCATTCAGGCGCATGCCGCGTAGGGTCTCGGCGTCCTCCAGCAGTTCGCAGGCTGCGTCGCAGAAGCCGGCCTCGTCGGCGGGACGCGCGAGCATGCCGTTGTGCCCGTGATGGATGTGCTGGGCGGCTGCGGCCTGATCGAATGCCACCACGGCCAGGCTCGAGGCGAGGGCTTCCAGTACCACGTTGCCGAAGGTTTCCGAGAGGCTGGGAAACAGGAACAGGTCGCCACAGGCGTAGTGCTTCGCCAGCGTCTCGCCGCGTTGCAGGCCGCAGAACAGGGCATCCGGCAGTTGTGCCTGGAGGCTGGCGCGCAGTGGCCCGTCGCCGACCAGGATCAGGCGCATGTGCCTGTGCGGGTGCTTGAGTCGCAGCGCCTGAAAGGCCTTCACCAGCAGCCCCAGGTTCTTCTCCGCCGCCAGGCGACCGACATGCAGCACCGCCAGGTCGTCCGGCCCCAGGCCCCAGCTTTCGCGCAGCGCATCGCAGCGCCGCCCCGGGTGAAACAGCTGGCTGTCGACCCCGCGGGCGAGCAGCGCCAGGCGCTCGAAGTCGCGGCGTTCCAGCTCGACCTTCTGGCCGACACTCGGCACCAGGGTCATCTGTGTGCGGTTGTGGAACCAGCGCAGGTAGTTGGTCATCGCCCGGGTCAGCAGGCCGACGCCGTAGTGACCGGTGTATTGCTGGAAATTGGTGTGGAAGCCACTGACCACCGGGATCGCCAGGCGCCTGGCCGCGCGCAGCGCGGAGAGCCCCAGCGGACCTTCGGTGGCGATGTAGAGCACGTCCGGGCGCTGGCGTTTCCAGCGCCGCAGCAGCTTGTGCAGCGAGGACTGGCCCCATTGCAGGCCGGGATAGCCCGGCAGCGGCCAGCCGCGCGTGAGCAGCAGGTCGGCGTCGGCCGTCGTGGCCTGATCGGCCTCCTGGCGCGGACGTATCAGCTGCACGCGATGGCCAAGGCCGCGCAGGCCATCGACCAGGCGCCCGAGGGTGTTGGCGACGCCGTTGATCTCCGGCGGGAAGGTTTCGCTGATCAGCGCGATGTGCAGGGACGGTGCGTTCATGTACGCAGTCTCTGCGCGGGTCATGTAGTGAACATGACGCTCGGATGACGCTTGTGTGTCAGAGGCGCAGGCCGTGCAGCTGGTCGCGCAGCCAGATGTGCGCCGGGTCGTGCTGGCGATGGCGATGCCAGATCAGGCTGATCTGCACCGCAGGCATATCCAGCGGCAGGGGCGCGACCTGCAAGCCGAAGATCGGCGCGAAGCTGGCGGCCAGGCGCTCCGGCACCGTGCCAAGCAGGTCGGTCTGGGCGACGATGGCGGGAATCGGCAGGTAGTTGGGCAGGTGCAGGGCAGCCTGGCGTCTGACCCTGGCGGAGCCGAGCACGATCTCCAGCGGCGAGCCGCGTCCGGCGCGTGGCGTGACGATCGCATGGCGGGCCTGCTGGTAGTCCGCGAGGCTGAGGCCGCCGATGAATGCCGGGTGGTCCTTGCGGCCGATCACTACCAGCGTCTCCTCGCGCAACGGGGCGTACTGCAGGTCGGGCGAGTCGAGGTGCAGGTAGTCGATGGCCAGGTCCAGGGTGCCGCTCTCCAGGCGCGCGAGCATGCTGTCGGCATCGTCGCCCTGTGCCACCAGCTCCACCTGCGGCGCGACGTCCGCCAGGTGCGCTTGCAGCGTCGGCAGTAGCGCCGCCTGGGCGTAGTCGTTGAGCGACAGATTGAAGACATGCGGCGCATCGGTAGCGAAGGGCTCCGCCGGACCGAGGCCGGACTGCAACAGGTGCAACGCCTGGCGGACCGGCGGATAGAGCGCCAGGGCACGCGCTGTCGGCGTCATGCCGCGGGCGGTGCGCTGGAACAGCTCTTCGCCCAGCTGCCGGCGCAGGCGGGCGAGGGCATTGCTCACGGTCGACTGGCTCAGGTGCAGACGCAGGGCGGCACGGGTCAGGTTGCCTTCCTGCATCAGCGCGTCGAAGACCAGCAGCAGGTTGAGGTCGAGCTGGCGCAAATTCGTTATCAAGGATAATGCTCTTTCAGAATATCCATTATTCGAATGATTTGGCCGGGCCTAGACTGTTGTCAATCCACAGGAGAGCGCCATGGCCTACAACAACGACAATGCCCAGGCTTTTCGCAGCGACTACCGGGCTGCCATCCATCCGCTGTACAGCCCCTGGCTGCATGCCGCGTTCGTGCTGGCGTACGGCCTGCTCTGCATCGGCCTGCTGTGGCGCTCGCTGGAGGCCGTGGCGCCCTGGCAGTGGCTGCTGATACCCGCGACGCTGGTGTTCTTCAGCTGGGGCGAGTACCTGGTGCACAGGCGCCTCGGCCACAACCGAACGCGCTTCGGCAGACTCTTCTACAAGCGCCACACGGGCGACCACCACAGCTTCTTCGTCGAGACGCTGATGCCCTACGAGACCGCGCGCGACTGGCGCGTGATTCTGTTCCCGGCCTGGCTGATCGTGCTCTACAGCCTGCCCCTGTTCGCGCTCTGGTGGCTGCTGTCCCGGCTCGATGGCAATCTCGCCGCCTTGTTCGCCGGCAGCATGCTGCTGGGTTACATGAGCTACGAAGTGGTGCATGCCTGCGAGCACCTGCCCGCCGAGCACCCGCTCTCGCGCCTGCCGTGGATTCGCCAGATGCGCCGCCTGCATGCGCTGCACCACCGTCGCGAGCTGATGCATGCGCGCAACTTCGGCATCGTCCATCCGCTGATGGACTGGCTCTACGGCACCCTGCACTGGGAGCCCGAGGCGATTCACCAGCAGAACCGCCAGCAGCATCGCATCCGTGTCGCGTTACCCGCCGAGCAGGTACTGGGCTACGCCGCCGCGCCGGTTCACTGGCCGGACTGGCACCCGTCGTCACTGCGCATCTACGGTCGCGAGGGCGCGTTGCTCGCCGGTGAGCGATTCGAGGAAGACATCCACGCGGGTGGGCGCGCCGGGCACCTGCGCTGGGACGTGCTCGACCATCAGCCGGGCCGGTGCTGGCAGGCCAGTGCCCGTGGCGAACATGGCCTGCACCTGCTGCTGACCTACGCCTGCGTGGAGGAGCAAGGGGGCTGCGAGTTCGTGCGCACCCTCGAGTACGGTTTCGAGGGCTGGCCGATGCGACTGCTCAACGGCCTGTTCATGCGCCGCCGCATCGAGCGCGAGTCGCAGGCCTCCATGCAGGCATTACGTGAGGTCCTGGCCAGCCGCTGATGCCTGCTCGCCGCGCTCGCGTACCCAGAACAGCGTCGCGCCGGCCACGGCGGCCGGCATCATCAGGATGTTCAGCCCCGGCACCAGCAGCGCGGCGTAGGTGATGCCGCCGAAGCTCAGGCTCTGCCAGCGCTTCTCGCGCAGCCAGGCGAGCATGTCCTGCCAGCTCATCTTGTTGTTGTCGGCGGGGTAGTCGATGTACTGGATCGCCATCATCCACACACCGAACAGCAGCCACAGCGGTGCGGCCACGAGGTTGACCAGGGGGATGAAGCTGAGGATCAGCAGGCCGATGGCACGCGGCAGGAAGTAGCCCAGCTTGCGCATCTCGCGGCCCATGGTGCGCGGCACCATCGCCGCCAGTTCGGCCCAGCTGAACGGCGGGAAGTGGTCCTGGCCACGGGCGACCACCTCCACCTTCTCCGCGAGGAAACCGTTGAACGGCGCCGCGATGATGTTGGCCAGCATGGTGAAGGTGAAGAACACCATCAGCAGCACCAGTACCACGAACAGTGGCCAGAGGATGTACTGCAGAAAGCTCAGCCAGCTCGGCAGGTTGGGCATGAAGGTGTCGACCCAGCCGCTGAACTGCTGCACGGCGAAGCCGATCAGCGTGGCGAACAGGAGCAGGTTCACCGCCAGCGGCAGCAGCACGAACAGGCGCAGGCCGGGGCTGAGGATGAGTTTCAGTCCTTCACGCAGGTATTGCGGGCCGGACAGTACGGGGGCGGCGGGCATGGAAGACTCCGGAGTGGTCAATGGGCGCGACCATACCGATTTCAGCGCGCGGGTGAAAGTTCAGTCACTCTTGCGGGGTGCCTTGCGTCGCCGGCCCGATCACGATGTGGCTGCGTTGGCGCTTGGCCAGGTACATCGCGCTGTCGGCCGCCTTGGTCAGCGTGACCGCGTCCTGGCCATCGAGCGGGCACAGGGCGATGCCGATGCTCAGGGTCACGAAGTCGATGCATGTACCGGCGATGTCGAAGGGTTTGCGCAGCGCGGCGATCAGGCGCTCACCGACGATCCGTGCGGTTTCGGCGCTGGCGTTGGAGACCAGCAGGGTGAACTCGTCGCCGCCGAGGCGGTAGAGCTGGTCCGGCTGGCGCAGGGTGTGCTGCAGGCGCAGGGCAATGGCGCGCAGCAGCTCGTCGCCGGCATCATGGCCGAAACGGTCGTTGACCTGCTTGAAGTGATCCAGGTCGATGAAGAACAGCGCCAGTTGCTTGCCCTGGCTCTGGGCCTCGGCGATCTGCTGCGGCAGGTGTTCGAGAAAGGCCTTGCGATTGCCCAGCCCGGTCAGGGTGTCGTGATAGGCCAGGGTGTGCAGCTTGCGCCGCTGCGAGGCCTGGGCACTGACATCGCGGAGGATGCCGCGATACCCACGGAAGGTGCCGTCGGTGTCCTGTATCACCGACAGGCGCGCCTCGAAGTCACCGAGGGTGCCGTCGTGACGCCGCATCGGCGTGCAGAGGGTGCGCAGGCTGCTGTCATCGCGGGCGTTCTGGAAGTACTGCAGGGCCGTTGCCGTATGGCCACGCAGCAGCAGCTGGGTGAAGGGGCGGCCCAGCAGTTCCTCGCTGCTGTAGCCGAGAATCTTCACCATGGCGCCGTTGATGCGCTGGACCTGGCCGTGTTCGTCCACCTCGAAGTAGCCGTCCTGGATCGACTCGAGAATGGCGCGGTCACGTTGTTCGCTCTGCTCCAGGCGCTCGAGCATGCTGTTGAGGGCGCTGCCCAGCTGCCCCAGCTCATCCCTGCCGAGGTCCGCCAGCTTCGGCAGCCGGGTCTGCTCGCCGATACCGTCGATCTCCCGGTTGAGCACCTCCAGGCGCCTGAGCAGCCAGAACTCCAGGCCCATGTAGACAACCAGGGCAGCACCGAGAACGATGACGAAGCTGATCGCCAGGAAGAAGTGCAAGGCGTCGTGCGCACCGTTGTAGTTGCTGCGCTCGGTGGTGATGCGCAGGGCCAGCTCGGGTGCCTGCCACGGGTTGTCGAGCTGCAGCAGGATGCTCTGCCGTTTGTCGGACAGCAGCTCGCGGGGGCTGACTTCGGCGCCGAGGGGTGCCTCGTGCCTGGGCTGCCAGCCCGTCGTGTCGGCCACGGCGGGGATGAAGGCGACCTGGCCGACGAACTGGTGCGCCAGTGAGGTCATGCGCGACGTGGTGAAGAAGCGTCCGGCGATAAAGGCGCCGGCCGCCGGCGCAGTGCCGTCGCTGTCGGTGACGGCACTGCTCAGCAGCAGGGTGGGCACGCCATGGACCAGCAGGAACTGCGCCGTGGTGAAGCGCGGATCGCCCTTGGCGTCGAGGATGCCTGTCGCCGCGCTGCGTGCGTACACGTCGTTGCGCAGGTCTTCACGGCTCGGTTCGCCGCCCGGACCCAGCACCAGCAGTTCGCGGGTGTCGAACGTGCCCCAGCGCTCCAGCAGCAGGCGTCCCTGGGCATCGAACATGACCATGAAGTCGAAGTCGTAGTTGTCCAGTTCGGTGTCGTCGAGGTCTTCCTCCAGGTAGCGTTCCACCGGGCTGCGCGCCTGGGCGACCGCGTAGCTCTGGTCCCACCAGCTGTAACTGCGCAGCAGCTGCGCGGCCTGCTCGATGTGGTCGAACAGGATCTGTTGTGCCTTGCTGGCCGCGTCCTGGAGGTTCTGTTCGTCCTGCTGGTCGAAACGGCGCAGCAGCAGGTGGTCCGACAGGAGCTGGACGATCAGAAGGGTCACTACCAGCAGCGGCGCAAAGAGTGAAAACAGGCGTTTGCGCAGGCTCATCGGGGTTTTCGTCCTCGTCGCTACAGCCTCAGTATAGTGAGGCTCCGGGGCCGTGCATGAACGATAGCGCCTCTCTATCCGGGGCATTGGCGATAGGTATTTCCGCCCGTTCAGGCTGCCCGATAGTCTGGGCCGCACCTTCACTTTCGCGGGGCTTTCACTCTTCACAAGCCTTCCCCTAGCGCTTCGAAAGTCCCCTTTTTATTGCAGCCGGCGCGACGGGTCGGCGAGGAGTTAGCGATGTCCAGCGTTCGTCACGCCCGCGTCATCATCCTGGGTTCCGGTCCGGCCGGTTACAGCGCCGCCGTGTACGCCGCGCGGGCCAATCTCAAGCCGTTGCTGATCACCGGCATCCAGGCGGGTGGGCAGCTGACCACCACCACCGAAGTGGACAACTGGCCTGGCGACCCCCACGGGCTGACCGGCCCGGCCCTGATGCAGCGCATGCAGGAGCATGCCGAGCGGTTCGAGACCGAGATCGTCTTCGACCATATCAATGCCGTGGATCTGGCTGGCAAGCCCTTCACCCTGGTGGGCGACAGCGCTACCTACAGCTGCGACGCGCTGATCATCGCCACGGGCGCCAGTGCGCGTTACCTGGGCCTGCCCAGCGAGGAGGCCTTCATGGGGCGCGGCGTGTCGGCCTGCGCCACCTGCGACGGCTTCTTCTATCGCGGTCGCGAGGTGGCGGTGGTCGGTGGTGGTAACACGGCCGTCGAGGAAGCGCTGTACCTGGCCAACATCGCCAGCAAGGTGACGCTCATCCACCGCCGCGATACCTTCCGGGCGGAGAAAATCCTCCAGGACAAGCTGCGTGCGCGCATTGCCGAGGGCAAGATCGAGTTGCAGCTCAATGCCGAGGTCGACGAGGTGCTGGGCGATGCCAGTGGCGTCACCGGCGTGCGCCTGAAGCAATACGGCGGCGCGTACCGCGAGCTGAGTGTGGACGGTCTGTTCGTGGCCATCGGGCATACCCCCAATACCGGCCTGTTCGACGGCCAGCTGGCCTTGCAGGATGGCTACCTGGTGGTCGACGGCGGTCGTGCGGGCAATGCCACCGCGACCAGCGTCGCCGGCGTGTTCGCCGCTGGTGACGTGGCCGACTCGGTCTATCGCCAGGCGATCACCTCGGCCGGTGCCGGCTGCATGGCCGCGCTGGACGTGGAACGCTATCTCGACGGGCTCTGAGGCCTTGACCGCGTTGCTCGCGGTCGTCGCAGGCGCCGGCTTGCCGGCGCTGCGCAGCAGTGGCTGATCACCGGCCGACAAGCTCCTGCGGGGCTGCGCTCGGGCTGCTCAGTCCGGCCAGTGCCATGGCGGCTCGTCCAGCATGCCCTGGCCGCGGATGCAGGTCTGGCCGAGCTGTTTGTCCAGCTCCAGGATGTTGCATTCGGGGCTTTCCCTGAGTGTGGCGATCAAGCGGCTGGCGTGGGACACGACCCATACCTGGGTCTGCCGCGAGGCGGCGATGATCAGGCGCCCGAGCGCAGGCAGCAGGTCCGGGTGCAGGCTGGTTTCCGGCTCGTTGAGCACCATCAGCGAGGGTGGCCGTGGCGTGAGCAGGGCGGCGACCAGCAGCAGGTAGCGCAACGTGCCGTCGGACAGTTCGGCGGCTCCCAGCGGGCGCAGCAGGCCCTCCTGGTGCAGCTCGACGACGAAGCGCCCGCCGGCCTGGAAGTCGATGCGCAGGCGGCTGCCGGGGAAGGCGTCGTCGATGGCGGCGTCCAGAGCGGCGGGGTCACCGATCTCGCGGATGGTCTGCAGGGCTGCGGCCAGGTCGCGGCCATCGTGATGCAGCACCGGCGTGCGGGTGCCCAGCTGTGGCTGCCGTGCCGGCGCGTCGGCGTCGCTGCGGAAATGATCGTAGAAGCGCCAGCGGCGTATGGTTTCCCGGAGCTGGAAGACTTCCGGGCAACCGGGGTCGTTGCCGATCTGATCGAACAGGCTGTCGTAGTTCGGGAGGTGCTGGGCCAGTACCTCCCAGCTGCGTCCCTCACGCATGCGCACCATGGGGCCGGCGCGATCCACCAGCAGCGACGCCGGTCGGTAGCTGGCGCCGGCCCAGATGCACTCGCGCTTGATCTCCGGGTCGAGGGCGAAGGCGCTGGGCGTGGTGCGATCCTCACCCGAGTTCGACTCGGGAAGGCCCAGGGCGATGCTGTAGCCGAAATCATCCCCGACGAACCCCAGGCGCAGGCGCATGGCGCCCTGTCGCGGGCCACCCTGCACGGCTACCTCGCCATTGCGCATGCGCCGGGACACCTTCTCCGGCCCGGCCCAGAAACTCGACTCCAGGCCACCTTCACGGGCCAGGGCGTTGACCACGCCGCCTTGCGCGGTCTCCGCCAGCAGGCGCAGAGCGCGATACAGGTTGGACTTGCCGCTGCCATTGGCGCCCGTGATCAGGTTGAGCCGCCCCAGCGGCAGGATCAGGCGGTTGATCGAGCGGTAATTGGCAACGGCGAGGGTGTGCAGCATGAATGTCGTCCTGACGGGTTAGCGGCGGCCATGGCGCGGCGCAAAGGCCCACCAGGCCAGCAGCGGGTAGCACAGGTAGTGCAGGCTGAAGAGAAACAGGCCCATGGGGCTGGGCGTGTCCTGCAGGTACATCATGCCCAGCAGACCCAGGTAGAGCAGCCCCAGTACGCCGCCATAGAGCGCCGTGAAGCGCCAGCGCTCCGCGTTGCTGGGCGCACGCCCCTGGCGCCAGTGGAATACCAGCGCCAGGCCGGCGGCGATGGCGGCGGCAATCAGCAGGGTGGTGATCATCCCGCCGAGGCGCACGAAGGTGCGCAGCAGCAGGTTGAGCAGCACAGCCGTGATCACGCCGGCAGCGGCGTAGTAGCGCAGGTGCAGGGGCTCGCTCATAGCGCCTTGGCCAGGCCGAAGCGTTTGCTCAGAACCCGTTGCAGCAGCGCGCGCGGCAACAGCGCGGCGAGCAGGGGCAAGGCGCGGCTGCCGTTGCCCAGGCGCAGCAGGCGCGGGCGCTTGTCGCGCTGGACGGCGGCGAACAGGTGCGCGGCAAAATCGCTGGCCGGAGTCGGGTTGTCCTGCGAGGCCCTGGCGCGTGCGCGAATGCCCTCGCGCAATGGCCACCAGGGCGAATCCTCGCGAATCAGGGCTTCGGCCTGCTGGCTGGCGCTGGCGCCGAAACTGGAGGCGATGGCGCCGGGCTGCACTTCCATCACCTCGATGGCGAAGGGCGCCAGTTCCATGCGCAGCGCATCGCTCAGGGCATGCACCGCCGCCTTGGAGGCGCAGTAGGCGCCGGCGAAAGGGGTGACCAGGATGGCCGACACGCTGCCGATGTTCACCACCAGGCCACGACTGCGGCGCAACAGGGGGAAGAACGCACGGGTGACGCCGACGATGGCGAACACGTTGGTCTCGAACTGCTGGCGCATCGCGTCCACGCCACCGTCGAGCAGCGGGCCCATGGCGCCATAGCCGGCGTTGTTGATCAGGACGTCGAGGCCGCCGATCTCCTCGCCCAGGCGCTCGGCCAACTGCTGCAGGGCCTCTCCATCGTTGACGTCGAGTGCTACCGCATGAAAGCCGGCCTGTTGCAGTTCGGCCAGGTCGGACGCCTTGCGCGCCGTGGCCCAGACGGCATAGCCGCCGGCCTTGAACGCATCGGCCAGGGCGCGGCCGATGCCGCTGGAGCAGCCGGTGATGAGGACGCTGGGTTGAGGCATGCGCGGGACTCCCTGAGACGCGAATGGGGCTGCAGCTTAGCAGCCACGGCTGCAGTCATGGCCAACGTCCGCTGCCGGTGTTTCTGCGTTCATGGGACGAACTTGCCCTGCAGGCGCTCGGCGCGAAATTCCAGCGTGGACGGGCGATAACCGCTGCGCAGATCGGGCACGGGCAGGCAGTCGTTCCAGCTGGCGCCCGGCAGCAGTTCACCCGGGCCGCTGTAGCGTGGCGACTCGTACAGGCGTTGGGCCAGGTTGGTGGCGTTGCCGGGGCGGTAGGCGGCGACCTCCCAGCGCAGCTCGAGCAGGGCGGCATCGCTGCCGTTCCTGAGTGCGATGGCCAGCGGGCGGTCGGCGGGGCAGCGCTGCGGGTCGTAGTTCAGGCGCAGTTCGAGGTGGGCGAGGTAGCGCTCGTCGCGGCTTTCCTGCCAGAGCACCCAGGTGGCGACCAGGCCGAGCCCGAGCAGCGCCGCCATGGAAACCGGCAAGGCCTTGCCCGGATAGCGGATCAGCAGGATCAGCCAGGTAATGACGAGTGCGACACCGAACAGCATGAGAACAGCCCTGATTGAAGTCTGTGCTCATCGTACACAAGCTGTCGTCGCACGGGTAACCGCCGAGGCGTTACCGGGGATGTGCGCAGGAGCCGGCAGGCCGGCTCCTGCGTGGGGCGCTTACCTAGCCATGTGCCGCCACCGCGTCGCTGCGGCCGTAGACATCCTCCAGGCGCTCGATGTCGTCTTCGCCCAGGTAGGTGCCGGACTGCACCTCGATGATCTCCAGCGGGATCTTGCCCGGGTTGGACAGGCGATGCACCGAGGTCATCGGGATATAGGTGGACTGGTTCTCGGTGAGCAGGAACTCGCGGTCGTCGCAGGTCACGCGGGCCGTGCCGGATACCACGATCCAGTGTTCGGCGCGGTGGTGGTGCATCTGCAGCGACAGCTGCGCCCCCGGCTTGACGGTGATGTGCTTGACCTGGAAGCGACCGCCCATGTCCACCGAGTCGTACGAGCCCCAGGGGCGGTAGACGGCACAGTGGTTCTGGGTTTCGCTGCGGCCTTGCGCGTCGAGCTTGCCGACCAGCTTCTTGACGTCCTGCACGCGGTCCTTGTGCGCCACCATCGTGGCGTCCTTGGTCTCCACCACGACGATGTCGTCCAGGCCGAGCACCGACACCAGCTTGCCGTTGCCGTGCACCAGGCAGTTGCGGCTGTCTTCCAGCAGCACGTCGCCGCTGACCACGTTGCCGGCGGCGTCCTTGTCGTGCACTTCCCAGATCGACGACCAGCTGCCGACGTCGTTCCAGCCTGCCGACAGCGGCACCACGCAGGCGTGATCGGTCTTTTCCATTACCGCGTAGTCGATGGAGTTGTCCGGGCAGCAGGCGAAGGTGGCCGGGTCGATGGCGATCTGCTCGCCCTCGCGCTGGCTGCGCTCCAGGGCCAGCAGGCAGGTGTCGTAGATATCCACGTCATGCTGCTTGAGCTCTTCCAGGAAGCGGCTGGCGCGGAACAGGAACATGCCGCTGTTCCAGTAGTAGTTGCCGCTCTCGACGTACTCGGAGGCCCGCTTGGCGTCGGGTTTCTCGACGAAGCTGGAGACCCGTGCGACGCCGTCCGGCAGCTCGCCGTCGGTCTCGCCGAGGATGTAGCCGTAGCCGGTCTCCGGGCGGTTGGCCGGTACGCCGAACAGCACCATCTCGCCTTTCTCGGCGGCCACGGTGGCCAGCGCCAGCGCCTGGCGGAAGGCTTGCTGGTCATCCAGCACATGGTCGGCCGGCAGCACCAGCATCAGCTCGTCGCGACCTTCGGCCAGCAGTTGCAGGGCTGCCATGGCCACGGCCGGCGCGGTGTTGCGGCCGAAGGGTTCGAGCAGCAGCAATTGCGCCTGCTGGCCGATCTGCTCCAGCTGCTCCTGGACGATGAAGCGGTGTTCCTGGTTGGACACCAGTACCGGAGGCTGCATGCCTTCGATGGACAGGCGCTGCAGGGTTTGCTGGAACAGCGTCTGCTCACCGGTCAGGGCGAGGAACTGCTTGGGGTACAGCTTGCGCGAAAGAGGCCAGAGTCGCGAGCCGCTGCCACCGGAAAGGATGATAGGGGTCATGGTTGTGTCTCTCCTGAACGATTGATCAAGTGGTTTGCCCGTGTCGTGTCGGTGCGACGTGTACCCGCCGTTTTCCTTGTTCTGCAGAAGCCGTGGATGGCCTCAGCCATCGATGGGGCGCTTGACCCAGACCGGCGACAACTTGCCCTGGCCGCCGGTGACGAACAGGCTGACCACCTCGCCGCGCTCCAGCGTGACCGGCTTGAGGTCGGCGACCTTGCGCTCGCCCTCGAACAGCGCCAGGCCGACCTTCACCGGGTTGATCTCGCGGTCGCCACGGCCATCGGGTGCGACGTCGGCGACCACGGCGGTCTTGCCGTCGGCGGTCTTCAGGCTGAGGGTGCTGTCGCTGAGGTTCTGCACGCGCAGCATGGCTTTCTGCCGGCTGCTGAAGGGCGGCTCCTCGACCAGGCGCGGCTTGGCGCCACTCTGGCTGACCAGGGTGTAGTAGTGCTCGGGTTGCAGCTGCACCGGCATCTGCGCAGTGCCGACCTGAGCCTGGTAGCTGCCCGCCGGGAGGAACTTGAAGTCGCTGGAACCCAGCGGCGAGATCTGCTTGAGCTGGGTCTGGCCGACGCTGACATCGAGTTCGGCGCTGCTGGCGTTGTACGCACGGACGAAGGCCGAGCCCTTGGGCGCCTTGGGCCCGTAGAGCGCACCGTCATCGGCGGCGTGTGCCTGCAGCATGCCGAGGCCGAGGGCCAGCGCGCAGGTACCCAGGGTGAAGCGGCGCAGGGTGGTTGGTTTGGTCATTGGATAGTCCTCCTTGGGGGATGAATCAGTGACTGGCCGCAGCCAGCCCCTGGCGCTCGCCGCCCGCCTTGAGGGCGGCGAGCCATTGCGGGTCGAAATCGGTGAAATCGCTGGTCATCGGCAGGTAGCGCTCGGGGAACTCCCAGATCACCAGCTGCGGCGGGTTGTCCGCGAATTCCTCGCTCTGCAGGTACTTGAGCATCGGCACCAGCGGGCCTTCGCCTTCCTCGGCGTAGTTGCCGAGGTCACGCTGCAGGTGCTGGCGCAGCGCGCCGGCGAAGTTCCAGGCCGGGTTGGCGCTGTAGCTGGTGCCGACCAGGGCCACCGGCATGTCGCTGTCGGCGAACAGGTCGTCGCTGCCGGCCTGGGTGCTGTGGGTTTCGCGCTGTTGCAGCTGATCGGCTCGCGGCAACAGGCTTTCGAACAGCGGCGCCAGGGGCAGGAAGCGGGTCAGGTCGCCCTGGTGCGCGCGGGTCTCGACGGTCTCGGTCACGAACCGCTGGGGGTCGCCACGCAGCTGCACCGCGCTGCGCACCACGTCGCTCAGGGCGCGTGCGGTGACATCGGCGCCCTGAGGCGTCCAGTGGGTATCGGTACGCAGGAACATCTGCGCCTTGCCCTTGCCGGCCAGCAGCGGGCCGAGCAGGTCGGGCGCGGCGATTCCGGCGTTGCGCACCGCACGGTGGAAGCGCGGGTAGAGGCTGGTCTGCAGGGCACTCGGGTGGTGCTCGCCGGTGTGTTCCGGATACAGGCGGGTCTTGGCCGGGAGGATGGCCAGCACCAGGTGGATGTCGCGTTGTTCCAGCTGGCGCTGCACGCCCCGGATCAGCGCCAGGTTGTCGCGCATCTGGCGCTGGGCGTCGGGCACCGGGTCGAACTCCTCGTCCGAGTACAGCCAGCCGCCGTCACCGATCACCAGGCCGCTGCGCCCTTCGCCGAAGGCCAGGTACTCCAGCGCTGCCCACAGGTTGATGCCAGCCTGCTTCAGGGGGAACTGCTCGTCGTAGTGCTGCTCGATGCTCTTGGCCAGGCCGCCATCCAGCACGCTGGACTTGGCCGGCATGCGGTAGTCGGCGAGGTTGGCCAGCGCGAGCAGGCTGACGGGCAGCAGGAGCAGGCTGAACAGTACGACGTAGAGCGTCTTGATGGGGCGGTTCATCATCGGCCTCCGTTCAGAACTGGAAGTAGAGGAAGGGGGAGTAGCTCTGCGCCGAGAGCTTGAGCAGCGAGGCGCAGAACAGCAGGAGCAGCGCGCCACGCAGGGCGACCGTGCGCATGTCCACGGCCTGCAGGGCAGCGCCGGCGCCGGCCAGGGTCATCCCCGGCGCGTGGCGACGACCGGCGAGGAACTGCCGGGCGCCGCACAGGGCGATCACCACCCAGGCCAGGAGCAGCGTGCTCATCTGCAGGCCGGTGATGCGCGCCAGGGTCAGCTCGCTCAGGTGCCAGTCGTCGAAGGCGAACAGGGCGGCGTACATGCGCCCGGCGACCTCGAGGTTCTCGGCGCGGAAGATCACCCAGCCGAGCATCACCAGCAGCAGGGTGAAGGCCCACTTGAACAGGTTGAACTGGGTGGCCGCGGCCTTCACGCCCAGTGCGCGCTCGATGGCCAGCCAGGTGCCGTGCCAGGCGCCCCAGATCAGGAAGGTCCAGTTCGCGCCATGCCAGAAACCGCCCAGCAGCATGGTCAGGAACAGGTTGCGGTAGGTGTTGAAGGTGCCGTGGCGGTTGCCCCCCAGCGGTACGTACAGGTAGTCGCGCAGCCAGGTGGACAGGCTGATGTGCCAGCGTCGCCAGAATTCGGTGATCGACTGGCTGATGTAGGGCTGGTTGAAGTTTTCCATGAAGCGGAAGCCCATCATCAGGCCCAGGCCGATGGCCATGTCGCTGTAGCCGGAGAAGTCGAAGTACAGCTGCGCGGTGTAGGCGACCATGCCCAGCCAGGCCTCGCCGGTGGTCGGGTTGTCCAGCGCGAAGCAGTGGTCGACCAGCGGTGCCAGGCTGTCGGCGATGAATACCTTCTTGACGAAGCCCTGCATGAAGCGCGTGGCGCCTTCGGAGAACTTGTCCAGGCTGTGCGTGCGGTCGGTGAACTGGTCAGCCAGGTCCTTGTAGCGCAGCACGGGGCCGGCGATCAGCTGCGGGAACAGGGCGATGAACGCGGCGAAGTTGATCAGGTTGCGCGTGGGTTCGGTGTCCTTGCGGTACACGTCGATCAGGTAGCTGATCGACTGGAAGATGTAGAAGGAAATACCGATCGGCAGGATCACCTGGGTCAGCACGAACGGCTGCATGCCGGCGGCTTCCAGCAGGGCATTGATGTTGGCCACGCCGAAGTTGGCGTACTTGAAATAGCCCAGGGTGGCCAGGTTGCCGATCACCCCCACGGCCACCCAGCGGCGCGCTGCCTGGGTGCCGGCATGCGCCTGGATACGCAGGCCGAAGAGGTAGTTCCACAGCGTCACGGCGGCGAACAGCAGGAGGAAGTCCACCCGCCACCAGGCGTAGAAGGTGTAGCTGCCGATCAGGATCAGCAGGTTGCGCCCGCGGTTCGGGCACAGGTAGTACAGGCCGAGGAAGATCGGCAGGAACAGGAACAGAAATACGTTGGATGAAAAGACCATCCGTGCTTCTCCGTGAACAGCCGGGGCAGCGCCCCCCTTTCCCCCCGCGAGCGGAGGGTTTGTTTTGCTACGTGTAGGAGCCGGCTTGCCGGCGATCGGCTTCTGAAAGCATCGCCGGCAAGCCGCCTCTAGGGTTTTTCGAACACCTGCGTCACCTCGCCGCCGAGGCGGAAGCTGTTGAACGGCCCCCGCTCCTGGTTCAGCTCGCGGGTCTGCTCGTCACAGGCATAGAGGCTGCAGTAAGGCGCCAGCCAGGCGTACTTGTAGTCCTTGTGCAGCTCCGCCATGTCCTGCTCGGCGCCGCTGCGGCGGGCAAAGGCAGCGGGGTCGCGGGCACCTTGCAGCACCCGTTCGGCCAGGCGTTGCAGGGCGCCGTGATTGGCGTCGCGCAGGTCGACATCGTTGGCCTGGGCGAACGCGGCGATCATCGCCAGCGGCGGCAGGGCGTAGTTGTGGTACGCCAGGGCGCGCTGGCTGCGACGCATCTCGTTGGCCAGGTAGCCGTCGGCATCGACCTGGCCGGCGGCGACGCGGAACTGCTCCACCGACCAGTCGAACAGGTCGCGACGATCGGCGATGACGGCCACCGCCATCACCGACCAGGCGGCCCAGTAGCTGTGGTTGTTGATCTTGCGCAGCGGCAGGCCGCTCCATTCACGCACCGTGTGCTCGGCCAGGCGGGTGAACCAGGCCTCGATGCGCGCGCTCTGCTGCGGGTAGGCCGCCAGCGGCTGCGACTCGGAGAACTTCAGGCGCAGCCAGGCGCCGGCGAGGCTGCCCAGCGCCCATTTGCGCATCGACTTGCCGGTGTGGTTGAACTGCTCGGACTCCAGGGCATCGGCGCTGGCCCACTGGTCGAGCCACTCGACGGCGCAGTCCAGGTGGCCCTGCTGGCCGGTGCGCATGTAGTAGGTGATCATCCGTCCGGCTTCCTTCTCCAGACGGGTGATGTTCGCGGTCTGCTCGCGGAAGTTTTTCTCGGCCTTGCGGTTGAGCGTGGCGCGCGCGCTGTTCGAGCCTTCGTACTTGCTGGTGAACTGCAGGTCGCCGGTATAGGGACGGGGCACGGCCTGGCAGCTGGGCGCTTCGCCGCCGCGCTGGCCGACGGCGGCGTGGTAGCCGGGCGGCGGTTGCAGCGCGGCGAAGGCCGGGGCGCTGAGCAGCAGGCTCATGAGCGTGAGTGGGGCTAGTCGCATGGGCATGGTGGCCTCCTCAGTCGTCCGCGCCGTGCCGGGCAACCTGCTGGGCGGCGCCAGTCGGGCGCTGACACAGGCTGGCCTGGACTTTCAGGTCGTCGTCGCTGTCTGCGGGTTTCTCGATTTCCAGGGCGAAGAAGTTCTCGTCGCCCCAGCCCGGCTCGTCACGCAGTTCGACGGCGAAACGTCCGTCGGTATCGACGGTGTTGGGCTTCTCCAGCTTGATCTGCTCGCGGCGGCCGTTGAGGTACCAGATGGTGGCGTCGACGCGCTTGACCGACGGATCGCTGAAGCGCAGGTCGAGCTGGTGGCGATTGCCGGCCAGGGTCAGCAGCTTGTTCTGGCCGTTGACCAGCACCTCGTTGCTGCCGGGATGCAGGCGCTTCTCGCTGCTGAGCAGCTCGGTCTGGCCTGCGCAGCCGTTGTTCAGGGTGGCCATCAGCTGACGGTGGATCTTGTCCGAGGCCAGGTCGTACAGCGGCGAGAACTCCCAGATGAGAATCTGCGGCGGGTCGTTCTGGAACGACTCGCTGCCCAGGTATTCGAGCATCGCGCCTTCCAGGCCACCGCCCGGAAAGGCGGCGTTGAGCACGTCGGTGCCCAGGTACTCCTCGAGGAAGCCACCAAAGTTGTAGTTCTTGCCGCTGTGGCTGGTACCGACCAGGGTGATCCTCGGGCTGCTCTCGTCGCCGAACAGGGCGTCGCCATCGCTGGCGTCCTTGGGTTCGGTGATGAACTGGTCGACGTACTGCACCGCGTAGCCGGTGCCGCACAGCTGGCTGGCGACGTTCTGCATGGTGCCGGTCTTGCCCATCAGGCCGACGCGCTGGGTGACGAATTCCTTGCGTGGGATGTCCTCGAAGCCGGGAATGCGCTTGATCGTTTCGGCCACCAGGCGCGCAGTGCGCTCGGCGCCATAGGGGGTCCAGTGCTGGTCGCGGCGGAAGTAGAAGTCCTGCTCGCTGTGTTCGTCGGTGAGCCCGCTCAGGTCGGGGACCCAGATCCCCAACTGCTCGAAACGGTTGAGGGCCTGGCGGTAGTTGCGCAGGGCCTTGTCGTAGTCGAAGCGCTGGTAGTCGGCGGGGCGCAGCTTGTCGCGATTGACCAGGCCACGGGTCGGTTGGTAGACCACCACCAGCTCGACGCCGCGCTGCTTGAGGCCGTCGCGCAGTTCCTTGAGGCGGCGATAGCCGACCTCGCTGGTGCCGAACTCGGTGCGCAGGTCTTCCACGCTACGGAACAGCCAGCCTTCGTCGGCATCGAGCAGGGTGACGAAGTTCTTCATGTAGTTGCTGGTGTAGCGGCTGGCGTCGTGCGCTGCCGGGCACAGCGAGCAGCAGTCCTCGACCTGATACTGCGGCGCCTGCCGCTCTTCGGCTTGCAGCGCCGTACTGGCCAGGGCGCAGGCCATGCTCAGGGAGAGGAGTTTGAAGGGCGATGGTGTCATCTTTGGCCTCATCAATTGGTCAGTTTCTCGGGCTCGATCGGGTCGATCAGCACGGGCAGGCGCTGGCGCACCATGAGGTCGAGAATCTCGTCCTGCTTCTCGCCGAGAATCCCGGCCAGCTGGATGCCGCTGGCCTTGCTCGGCGCGAGCATCTTCACGCGGTACATCTCGACGGAAAGCGGCGAGTCGATGTTGATCGGGCTGGAGCCGTTGCCGGCCAGGGTGCCGCCGACGATGATCATCGAGATCTTGGTGTCGAACGGGTCCAGCTCAAGGTCGCGGTCGGTGTTGCTCAGGTCCTTGATGTGGCCGTACACGCCGGTCAGCTGGTTCATCGCCGACAGGTTGTCGTAGAGGCGGATGTTCTCGCTGTTGCGAATGCGGATGCCGTGGCGCCGGTTGCGCAGCACCTGGTTGCCCCACAGCAGGTTGTCGCCGCTCTCGTACAGCGTGATGCCGTCGGAATGGTTGCCGTGCACGCGGTTGTAGGCGATCAGGTTGCGCACGCTGCTGCGGTCGATCACCACCCCGGAGAGCTTGTTGTCGTAGCTCTCGTTGTTGATGATCCAGCTGTCGTTGACCTCGCGCGAGATGATGATGCCGTGCTTCTTCTTGGTACCGAACACGGTGTTCTCGGCGATGATCAGGCCGTGCGAGCGGTCGTGCGGGTCGATGCCGTAGACGATGTTGTCGCGGTAGGTGTTGCCCTTGATCACCACGTTCTGCGCTTCGTAGCAGTAGAAGCCGTACCAGTGGTCGACGAACTCCGAGTCGATCAGCCAGCCGGTCGGCTCTGCACGCTGCAGGCGCTCGTGCATGTTCGGCGTGTACTGGGTGATCGACACGCCGTAGGACTTGGAGTTGTCGTAGCCCAGGCTGGTCAGCACGCTGCTGGCGATGTACAGCTCGCTGCCGCCCCAGGACACCAGGAAGGGGCGAAACTCCTTGGCCTCGCGGAAGGTCGCCGGGCCGTTGTCCACCTCGCGCCAGGCGGTGACGCGGGTGTCGGTGAGGAACATCAGGCCGTCGTTGACCAGAAACGCGCCGCGTTCCTGCGACAGGCGCAACTCGCGGGTTTCCTTGCCGACGTGCAGCGCGGCGCCCGCGGCGACGACGATGGGCAGGCGGGCGATGTACACGCCCGGTGCCTGCTCGGCGAACTGGCTGTCGGGCAGTGCCTCGGCCAGGTCCTGGGCGGTGACCAGGCCGCCTTCGATGAAGATCGCGTGGGGCATGCCTTGCTGGCGCTCGATCCATTCGCGCAGGCGCTCGTTGCCCCCGGTGAAGTCCTTCAGTGCGTCCTGGCGCAGCATGCGCCGCACCACCACCTTGCCCTTGTGCCCGCGCGGAATCTTCGCCAGCACGGCGTCCTTGGTGTAGCCGGACAGGTCCGGCAGCTTGGGCGTTTCCATGTGCAGCTCCTCGGCCGGAGCGCTGCGCACGCGGTAGTCGAACTGGTGGTGCTGCGGGTTGGCCTGGGCCAGCGGCACGCCGAGGCACAGCGCGCCGAGCAGCAGGGGTAGGGCTAAGCCGTTGGGTTGCATGGTCCGATCCCTCAGAAGCGCCAGATGAAGTCGACGAAGGCGCGGTGCATCACCGAGTCGGTGCCGCTGCCATAGGCATCGCCGGGCAGGAACACGCCGGCGCGCAGACGTACCAGTGCCGAGCGTTCGTCCAGCTGTTCGGCCACGGCGGCCGGCAGCAGGCCCTGCTTGAAGTAGCGGGTCAGCACCAGGTCGACTTCCTGGCCGATGTCTTTCTCGCCGGCTTGCAGCGGCGCGGTGATGCCGCTGTCACCGACGTCCTGATCGTCATCGACGCGCCAGAAACGGTGGTAGACGACGCTGGCGTCGTAGTCCTCGCCCAGCTGCAAGGAGCTGAATGCACTGGCCACCTGCAGGTTGGAGAGCTCGCCGCGGAAGGCCTCGCCGTAGCGGTGCAGGCGCGATTCGACGCCGGTGAAGTTGGCACGGTTGCTCTGCAGGCCGGTCTGCATGAACTGGTGCGAGGTATCGTCATCGCCACCGCCGCTGCCACGGGCGTAGGCAGCGCCGACCTTCCAGTTGTCATCGAGGCTGTAGCGCAGGCCCAGGTCGATTGCCCAGGCGTCGACGTCCTGGCTGCGCGAGCCGGTGGCCAGGCGCTCGTCGCCGACCACCTGCTGTTGCAGCTGGTCGGTGTCGCCCTGCAGCCAGGTCAACTGCGCCCAGTAGTTGAGGCGGTTGCGCGAGTTGCGCTCGAAGAAGCCGCCGTCGGCGTGCACGCCGAACCAGGTGAGGTCGCCGGTGTAGCGCTTGCTCAGCTCGTCGATGCGCTCGCCGGGGTTGGCCAGGTGGCCGTCGTCGCGGCTGTGGTGCAGCTTGGCGCCGATGCGATGGCCGGGCGTCCACTGGTAGTCGAGGCCGGCGAAGACGTGCTGGCGATCCTCGTCTTCGGGCGCCAGGTCGTCGAGGTCGGTGCGGTAGTCGGAGAAGCGCTCGGCGACACCGACGGTGGCTTGCAGCAGGGTGGTGTCGAAGCGCCAGTTGACGGCCTCGATATTGGTGTCCCACCAGCTGCCTTCGTCACTGCGCAGGCGCTGGCGCCCGACGCGCAGGTGCTCGCCGGGGTACGCGGTGAGGCCGGCGTAGTCGACCCAGAATTCGCGCAGCGCCAGGTAGCTCTTGTCCGGCTGACGTGCGTCGTTGCCTTGCTCGCTGGTTTCGCCATCGTCCTGCAACGGGTCGGTCTCGATGGTATCGGTGGCGGTCACCGCCTGGCCCATGGCGAAGGCGCTCCAGTTGCCACGCTCGCCGTAGACCCAGGGCCGAACGTCGAGGCCGAGGCCGTTGACGTCACCACCACTGCGGGTACCCAGGTCGCGGTCGTCTTCCGATTGCGCGGTGATCTTCACGTCCAGGCCGAAGTTCTTCGTTGCATCCGCCGCCCAGACTGGGGCGGTGCTGGCTGCCAGCAGGCTGGCGCCCAGTCCCAGTTGACTGACGATACGGTTTAGCTGCATGCGGGCATCCTTGTTCATGGCTGGCTGACCTGCAGGGCGGCCTGTTGCTGCAGGACGATGCCGCGTGCATCGCGCTCCTCGCGCAGCAGGCGCTGGCCCTCGGCCAGTTGCGCCGGGGTCAGGCTCTCGGCCACCGCGTGCGCCAGCTCGAAGGTCGGCGGCGTGTTGCGCGGCAGGGCCAGCTGGCTGAAGACGTAGGCGTTGACCGGGTTGGGCTTGACGCCACGGCCCTGGCTGAACATCTGCGCCAGGGCGAAATCGGCGCTGAGCTGGCCGGCGCGGGCGGCGCTGAGCAGGTGGTCCAGGGCCTGCTGGGCGTAGACCTCGCCGAGGTAGCCACGCAGGTAGAGCTGTCCCAGGTAGTAGTTGGCGCTGGGCTCGCTGGGCGCGGCCTTGCGCAGGTGCTGCTCGGCCTTGTGCGGTTCTTTCGGCAGCAGCTTGCCTTCGTAGTACAGGCGCCCCAGCAACAGCTCGGCGCGCGGCACGGCGGCTTCGCGGCCCTTGTCCAGGTAGCCGAGCAGGGTCTCGGTATCGCCCTGCGCCGGGTAGTCGTAGAGCAGACGCGCCAGGCTGACCCAGGCCGCCGGGTAGTCCGGGGCGATCGTTTCGAGCAGGTCCTGGGCACGTTGCGGCTGCGGCTGGCCGAGCTCGGCATCGCTGAGCACCTGGGCCACGGACTCGACCTGGTTGGGCGAGACAGTGCCCGTGCGGTAGCCGGCCAGCAGTTGCTCGAGCAGCGCTTCGCGGTCGTCTTCGCGATTCTGCTTCTGGTACACAGTCGCCAGTTCCACATAGCAGGCGTCGTTGCTGGCCAGGCGGGCCTGGCAGATGCGTTCGATCTCGCCCAGGTGCTGGTCGTAGGTGCCATCGGTGCGGTACAGGAGAATCTGCGCCAGCTCGGCCTGCGGCCGGCCTTCCTGGCGCCAGTCTTGGATACGTTGCGCGATGTTCATGGCGGGAAAGTCCTGTGGGTAGAACAGGTAGAGTTCGGTCAGCGGCAGCAGCGCGCTCGGCTCGCCGGCGCGGCTGGCGCTTTCCAGCAGCTCGGCGGCTTCCTGGCGCTCGGCCAGGCTGCTGCCGGGCTTGCGTGCCAGCAGCTTGCCGAGGCGTGCCTTGGCCCGAGGCGAACCGTCCAGGGCCTGGCGGTAGATGCGCTCGGCCTGATCCAGATCCTGGTCCTGGCCGCCGGCCGCGTAGATATCGGCCAGACCGATCTGCGCGTCGCTGTAGCCCATCTCGGCGAGTTGACGGAAATGCCATTCGGCAGTCTGCTGGTCGCCGCTGTGCAGGGCTTCACGGGCCAGGCGCTCGTCCGGCAGGCCGGCGCAACCGGCCAGCGTGGCGCCGACGGCCAAACCGAGCAGGGCGGGGCGAAGAAGTGGCATGCTCACGGCGATCTCCGTAGGGGCTGTTGATGTTTCATCGCGCGTCGCGTTGCTGCGCCAAATGTCGCCAGGCAAGGCGTGGAGCGCCGGTAATGGTCGTTCCCTTGCCAAGCTCCGCAACGCAGCCTGGCGACATTTGCCGCGCAACCCGGAAGGGCCGGGCCAGTTTTTGCGCGGTGCTGCGTTATTCGTCGTTCATTTGGAATAACCAAACTTCTCTCCTCATGCCTTGCTCCGCGCAAAAACTGGCTCCGGCGCGGCCGCGAATAAACTTCAACAGACCCTATCGACCTGCGGCGACGGCGCGATCGACCAGCCAGCTCAGCGACGGACCACGGTCGATGACCACGTCCACCGGCTGTCCGGCGAGGCTGGCGGGCAGGGTGTCCTGCGGCTTGATCACCACGCGGATGTCCGAGCTCAGGCCGCCGTCGTGCAGGCTGCTGCTGACGATCTCGCCGCGCCGCGACTGTTCTTCACCCGCGACCTTGAAGGTCACCGGCGTGCCCGGGCGGGCCTGCTCCAGGTGGCGGTAGGGAAAGCTGGCGCTGACAGTGGCCACGCCATCCTGCGGCACCAGCTCGAAGATCACGTCGCCCTTGCTGGCGAACTGGCCGTCCGCGACCAGCTGACGGGCGATCTTGCAGTTGCACGGGCTGGTCAGGGTGCCCTGCATCTCGCGGGCGAACAGCGCCTCGATCTGGCTCGGCTCGAGCTGGTCGTCGCCCAGGTGGCCCTTGAGCATCTCCAGCATGCTGGTGGTGAAGGTGGCGATCGGCGCGCCTTTCTCGATCATCCCGTCAGGCTGGGCCAGGCTCTGCACGCTGCCCTCGCGCGGCATGGTCACCTGCAGCGCCGGCAGGCTGATCTGCGCCGACTGGGCATGGGTGACGAAGTACAGGCCGTAGATCGACTTGCCGATGTAGCCGAAGGCGGCCAGGCCGATGAGGAAGATGGCGCCACTGAAGGTGACCGCACGCAGACGGCCGAACACGCCCATACCGCTGCCGGAGCCGTTCTTGCGCGCCTTGGTGAAGTTGTCGCGCTGGAGAATGTGCAGCACTTCGCCGACATTGACCAGCTCGCCGGCCAGGTGGGCGCTGATCAGGTGGCGCAGGGCGGCCGTCTCGCGGGCGCCGAGGCCATGGAACTGGCAGCCGACGCGGTTGTGCTCGGGCTGCACCGAGGTGACCTGGAACTCGATGTCCAGGCCCAGGACCAGGCTGTCGAGCTGGAACTGCAGCTGGCCGCGATGGAAGTCGCCGACCTTGTGCGTGGCGTTCTCGCTGGTGAAGCTGAAACCACCCGCGGAGACATCCTGCAGGCGCGCGTCGATGCGCTCGCGCTGGGCATTGCTGTAGCGCAGGCGCCCGGGCAGCTTGACGCGGGCGTGCTGGCGCTGGGCTTCGGACTCATGGACGACGTTGAGATTGGCGACAGAGTTCATGGTGGCTAATTCCTATTCGAGTACGGTCACACCAGCGCCAGCAGCGCGGCGATGAAGACGGAGGCGGCAGAGAAGGTCATGGCGCGTGACGACCAGCTGTTGAACCAGCTGGCGAAGCTGGACAGGCCACGGTTCAACTTGGTCGGTTGACGGGTCCAGGACTGCTGGTCGAGGCGGAAGAACACGTAGATCTTCACCAGCGCACCGACGATCTGGTTGTAATAGAGAAGGACCGGGTAGGCCGGGCCGATGCGATGCCCGGAGAGCATCAGCAGCAGGGTCAGGATCAGGCGCGTGCTGCCGATCCACAGCAGGTAGATCAGCAGGTACATCAGGCTGTACTTGATGCTGGCGATGAGCGCCACGCACAGGCCGAGGATGCAGGTCCACATCGATACCCGCTGATCGAACAGCACCAGGCTGGTGAAGGCGCCGAGGCGCTTCACACCCAGGCGCAGGGCGCGCGAGTTCTGCCGCAGGTTGTTGCCGTACCAGCGGAACATCAGCTTGCGGCTGGCCTTGATGAAGCTCTTCTCCGGCGGGTGCTCGACCGTGTTGATGCTGGCGTCGGGCACGTAGAAGGTGTCGTAGCCCAGGCGCATCAGGCTGAACCAGCTGGATTTGTCGTCGCCGGTGAGGAAGCGGAAACGCCCCAGGCGCCAGTGCTCCAGGTGATCGCTCTCGACGTCGGTGATGAACTCGGGGTTGGTCACCACGCTGGCGCGGAATACCGACATGCGGCCGGTCATGGTCAGCACGCGCTTGGAGAGTGCCATCGAGCACATGTTGAGGTGGCGTTGGGCGAAGCGCAGCTTGTGCCATTCGCTCATCAGGTAGCTGCCGCGCACCTCGCAGAACTCGTTGGTGGTCAGGCCGCCGACGTTGGGGAACAGCTTGAACCAGGGCACGCACTTCCTGACCACGCCCGGGTCGAGCACGGTATCGCCGTCGATCACCGCCGCGACCGCATGCTCGTCCGGCATCTGCCGGGAGATGGCGCGGAAACCGTGGGCCAGGCCATCACGCTTGCCGGTGCCGGGGATGCGCACGATGTCCAGCTTGACGTGCTCGGGGGGCTCGGCCTGCGCCCAGAGGTTCTTGATCAGCAGCTCGTCGGAGAGCTCGACGATCGAGCACACCACGGTGGTCGGGTAGCCGCAGTCGATGGCTTCGCGAATCACCGAGCGGTAGACCATGGCGGTGGTCAGCGCGTCGATGCGAAAGCTGGTGACCATCAGGAAGACATGTGAAGGGTCCGCCGCCTTGCCCAGCTTGAGCACCTTGCGGCGATACCAGGGGTAGACCAGATAGAGGAACAGGCAGCCGCGCACGAAGTGCATGGCGCCCATGGAGTAGCGCCAGATGCCGACGATGCCGATGAGCAGGAGGAAGTCCCGCGATTCGGGGTCGAACACCGTGCGTGGCAACGCCAGGGCCAGGAGCATCAGCAGGCTGAGATAGAGCAGCCAGCCGCTGGCTTCGTTGAGGCCGTTCTTGAGCTTGTCCATATGTGTCTCTCGGTGCCCGCGTGCCTGGCACGCGGGCACGCCAGGCCCTTACCAGCAGATCCCTTCGGCCACGCCATTGCTGGCGTGGGGCATGAAGCCCACCAGGTCGATCACGCGCTTGCCGCTCGGCGCCTGCTCGGCCAGTTTGGCGAAGCGCTCGTCGCTGTTGCCCAGGACGATGATGTCGGCCTTCGCCACCACGTCTTCCAGGTCGCTGTTGAGCAGCGAGGAGACGTGCGGGATCTTCGACTCGATGTAGTCCTTGTTGGCGCCGTGAACGCGGGCGTACTCGACGTTGCGGTCGTAGATGCTCAGGTCGAAGCCCTTGCCGATGAGCATTTCCGCCAGCTCCACCTGCGGGCTTTCGCGCAGGTCATCGGTGCCGGCCTTGAAGCTCAGGCCGAGCAGGGCGACCTTGCGCGAGTCATGACTGGAGATGATGTCGAAGGCCTTCTGCACCTGGGCGGCGTTGCTGCGCATCAGCGAGCCGATCAGCGGCGCCTCCACGTCCAGGCTGCCGGCCCGGTAGTTCAGGGCGCGCACATCCTTGGGCAGGCAGGAGCCGCCGAAGGCGAAGCCGGGCTTCATGTAGTAGCGAGAGAGGTTGAGCTTGTGGTCCTGGCAGACCACGTCCATCACCTCGCGACCATCGACGCCGACGGCCTTGGCGATGTTGCCGATCTCGTTGGCGAAGGTGACCTTGGCGGCGTGCCAGACGTTGCAGGTGTACTTGATCATCTCGGCGACTTCGATGTCCTTGCGGATGACCGGTGCGTCCAGCTCGCTGTAGATGCTTTCCAGCAGGTCGCCGGAGGCGCGGTCCAGCTCGCCGATGACGGTCATCGGCGGGAAGTCGTAGTCCTTGATCGCGGTGCTCTCGCGGAGGAACTCGGGGTTCACCGCCAGGCCGAAGTCGACGCCGGCCTTCTTGCCCGAGCAGTCCTCGAGGATCGGCAGCACCACGTTCTTCGCGGTGCCCGGCAGTACGGTGCTGCGTACCACCACGGTGTGGCGCTCGCCCTTGTCGCGCATGGCCATGCCGATCTCGCGGCACACGCCTTCGATGTAGTTCAGCTCCAGGTCGCCGTTCTTCTTGCTCGGCGTGCCGACGCAGATGAACGACACATCGCTTTCCAGTACGGCTGCAGCGACATCGGTGGTGCCGCGCAGGCGGCCCTGACGCAGACCCTGTTGCAGCAGTTCTTCCAGGCCCGGTTCGACGATGGGCGATTTGCCGTTGTTGATCAGGTCGATCTTGTGCGCGGAAATATCCACGCCAATCACGTCATGGCCGCGAGCCGACAAACAGCCGGCACACACGGCCCCTACATAACCCAAACCGAAGATACTGATTCGCATGGTATTCACCTCGTCCGTATGATGCAGTTTCAAATACTGGCCTTATGGC
Source organism: Ectopseudomonas khazarica (assembly GCF_004521985.1). Taxonomy (GTDB): domain Bacteria; phylum Pseudomonadota; class Gammaproteobacteria; order Pseudomonadales; family Pseudomonadaceae; genus Aquipseudomonas; species Aquipseudomonas khazarica. The sequence goes on along the minus strand of NZ_SBHZ01000023.1, from coordinate 569 downwards.
CAAAACGCGTCCGTGAACTTGCTGTTCATTACAGCGGCAAGTTCATTCAGGCATAAGTAGAGTGGGGCACCGGAAGTGGTGCCAAGTACGGGCCTTTATAAGAGAGTGGCCCTTTGATGTTGTCGCTTGTGCCTCGCGGGAGGCCTCTGTTTCAGTACTTTGGCGGGTTCGTGAATCTCCCTGTTGAATACAGGAACTTTCGTTTGGGCGAATCTGTCCGGCGAAAGTTAATTCGCAATCAGGCAGGTTCAGTGACAAAGAAAGTTATGTATTGAAATGTGTTACGGGCTGTATGAGTCGTGGCGCTTTCCGATAGTTCCTACCGTTCGTCCTGATGCTGAACCGGAGCTGAACGGCTAATTGATCGCAATATAGTGGCAAGTTTGCAAAATGCATGATGGCACATCGCGATTTAATTAATTCGAAACTATCCGATAACTAAACGGCGCGATAAGTTCGCTGGAAAGTTGGGATGAGCTGAAACTGTGATGCCAAGCCGGTTTCTGCATGCGCAACGCCGTGCCGGGGAATCTTTGCCGCGTGCGGGAATCGGGGCGGGGATATGGCGG
>NZ_SBHZ01000022.1 GCF_004521985.1 Ectopseudomonas khazarica | reverse complement strand
CTACTGGGGCGGCCCGGCCTTCACCGAAACCCGGCGCGTCGACTACAAGGTCGCCACCCTGCAGATCGACCTGTACGACGCCCGCGACGGCAAGCTGGTCTGGCGCGGCAGCGGCGAGCAGATCATGCGCAACCAGCCGCCGAGCCCCGCCGAGCGGGAACGGGCGATCCGCGACACCGTCACCCAGGTGCTCTCGCAATATCCACCACGCTGAACGAGGAACGCAGCGCGTGAATGCCCACCTGCAGCACCGCCCCGCCACAGCCGCCGACCTCCAGACCGTGGTCGGCTTTCCACAGAACGCCGATGAACTGTTCTTCTGCTACCCCAAGGCCATCTGGCCGCTGGATGTCGGCCAGCTCGCCGCCGCCATCGCCGAGCGCCGCGACAGTGTCGTCGTGGAGCTGGACGGCAAGATCGCCGGCTTCGCCAACTTCTACCAGTGGCAACACGGCGAGTTCTGCGCCCTGGGCAACCTGATGGTGGCACCCTGGGCACGCAGCCGAGGGGTGGCGCAGTACCTGGTCAGCGTGATGGAGCGCATCGCCCGCGAACACTACAAGGTGCCGCTGATGAAGGTGTCCTGCTTCAACGCCAACGCGGGCGGCCTGCTGCTCTACAGCCGCATGGGCTACCGCACCGTCGGCATCGTCGAGCGCCGCGCCCCGGATGGCAGCCGCGTCGCCCTGGTGCAACTGGAGAAACCCTTGTGAGTGCGGTGCGGCGTGTGCTGATCATCGTCAGCAGCGGCCCCAGCACCCCGGCCCGCTGCGCCGCACCCTTTCACACCGCGACCCTGCTGGCCTGCATGGACGCCGAGGTCACCCTGTTCCTCAGTGGTGAAGCCGCGCAGCTCGCGCAGCTATCGGTCGCCGACACCCTGCGCGCCAGCGAACAGGGCGAACCGATTCGCCACTTCATTCAGCAAGCGAAACTGGCGGGAGCGCGCGTGCTGATGTGCCGTGCGCCGGGCGTCGTCATCGATGAGAACGCCCTGATCCCCGAGCTGGACGAGATCGCCAGCGGCGGTGAACTGGCGCAGATGATTCTGGAATACGATCGCGTGCTGACCCTCTGAGGACCGCCATGAACCTGCACGGCCTGGCCTTTCCCGATGACCTGCTCTACGCCCCGGAGCACAACCTGTGGCTGCGCGAAGAAGCGGATGGCTGCCTCACTCTGGGTCTGACCGCATATGGCTGCGCGCTATACGGGCAGATCTTCGCCTTCACGCCCAAGCGCGACGGCCAGCGCATCGAGCAGAACCGCAGCTTCGGCGTCGTGGAATTCGCCAAGGCCGCCTCCTCCGCACGCAGCCCGCTGAGCGGCATCCTGCACAGCAGCAACGCCGAAGTCGTCCGGCGACCGGCCCTGATCAACCAGGACTGCTATGGACGCGGCTGGCTGGTGAGGCTGATAGCCGATGACCTGGCGCTGCTGAAAACGCAACTGCTCACTGGCACAGCCGCCCGTCAGGCATTCGCCGAGCGGATGACGCGCGACGGCTTCGACCCAGGCAACGATGGCGTGCAGGGGCTTAGGTAACGCCGCCGTCAGGGCTGCAATGTCTCGAAAGGGTGAACACGACGCCATTCGCCAGCCATATCGACGACTGTCCAGCCTCTGCGGCGCGCCTCATCCAGCGCCTTGTCCAGGCGGCCGAAATGCGAGTCGCGGTCATAAGCCCATTCCCGCCGAGCGTCGGTATGATGGACCAGGCCCAGCAGACGCCGGCCGTTACCTGCCGCAGTCCACTGCAGCATCTGCAGATCCCCATCGGAATTGCCAAATGCCAGGATCGGCCGACGCCCGATGACCTGCTCGATGCTGACCGGTTTGCCGGGACCATCATCATTGTGCAACAACCTGGGCTGGCGCAGGATCGACAACTCGCCGCCCTGGTCCTGAAACTGCGTAGCGAAGGTGGTGCCGATCACCTGTTCTGGCGGAATGCCATAGACCTCATCGGCAAAGGCACGGATGAACGTCACCTCGCCGCCTGACACGATGTAGGTCTTGAAGCCATGCGCACGCAGGTAGTCGAGCAGCTCCAACATCGGCTGGAAGACCAGCTCGGTATACCGTCTGCCGTTTTCAGGGTGCCTGGCGCTGGCCAGCCAGGCGCGAGCCCTGGCAGAGAACTCCGCAGTGGTGATACCGGTGTGCGTGGCCGTGACGATCTGCATGACACCCTGCATGCCACTCTCGCTCAGGGCTTTCTGATCTCCCTCCAGCACAGCCTTGAACGGCTGGGTGGTCTGCCACTGGGGATTTTCAGGTGCCAGGCGCCTGACCTCGTCGAAGGCGAACAACACCTGGAAATACATGGGCAGCTCGCTCCACAGCGTGCCGTCGTTATCGAACACGGCAATGCGCTCGGCAGGCGCCACGTAGTCCTCCGCCCCTTCGCGGGTCACCGCGTCGACGAACCGCAGGATCGCCTGCCTGGAAGGCCCCTCCTTCCAGCTCGGCAATGGCTCTGCGGCGCTTGCCAGTGATGACAGACAGAGCAGTAGCGCCAGCAACCAACGGAAAGAAACCACAGCAAACGCGTGTCTGTTCATCGTGCGTCCCTGCCTGAAAGGCCCCAAAGGGCCGATGGGTGTGAGAGTAATGCCTGCTGCATCAGGCATCGGTGCCGCGTGTCGGGCATGCGAAGTGCACCGCCAAAGGCTAGCAGACGCACCTGGGCACGACGCGCCATCGATCCGTTCGTGCAACGGCTCAAGGACAACGGCTCAGCACTGCCAGGCAGGTCCCGTCGGCCATGACAAAACACCCGCATGTACTAAGCTCTGCATGCCTCAGCCCACCGTAACAACAAACGCGATGCGTCACTCATCCGGCGCATGTACGGGCCCAACAAGGCATTCCAGGGGGCGTACCTTTTCTCACGATTCGGGCCGCGAAATAACGATCCACCTCATACGGCCGCCAGCTCGGCAGCCGCATCTGAGCATGCAACCAGCCAACGGAAGGAGAGCAGCCATGAAGCAGGCGCTTGTGTTCGCAGGGAAATGCATACTGGCAGGCTTGCTGCTCATCATCCCCGTATATCTGGCGATCATCGTTCTGCTCAAGGGCATGCAATCGACCGAGCGGCTGATCCACCCACTCATCCACCTGCTACCGGAAGATCTGCCGGCCGAGCAGATTCTGTCGCTGCTGCTGGTCCTGACCCTGTGCTTCCTCCTTGGCCTGGCCATGCGCACCACACTCGGCCACAGGGCCAGAGTCAGACTGGAAAGCACCATCATCGAGAAGATTCCGGGCTATACCCTGTTTCGCAGCCTCAGCCACCAGCTGGCAGGTCAGAACAAGGACAGCATCTGGAAACCAGCCCTCGTAGAGATCCACGGATCACTGGCTCCGGCCTTCATCATCGAGATACTCGACGACTCACGCTTCACCATCTTCGTCCCGTCGATCCCCACGCCCTTTGCCGGTGCCACCTACGTCATGGACGGCGCCCGGGTCCATCCCGTCGACATTCCGTTGGCGGATGCCATCAAAGTCATCAGCAACTGGGGCTCGGGAACCAGCCGGATGTTACAGGCCATGGAGGAATCAGCGTCTATCGACACAGTTGCCGAGGCCGGCCGAAGGCAGTGAGAGGCGACTCTGCTCGATGGGATGCCCCCTTTGCTCAAGGACTCCTGGCGCGTCCGACACCCGCCCGAAGCGCAAGAACCCTCGGCTCATCAGATGATGCAGTCCAACTCGGTCACCTGCTCGAACGCCTCGGACTCGATCACTGGCAGCGAGTGGGGCGCTTCAACCCGTTCCTTCAGCTTGCTCGAGAACGCCATTGCAGACGGCTGATCGTTGAAACTCATCTTCAGCGAGCCTGTACAGACGATCCATTGCTCGGTCCCCTTGCTCTCAACCTTTTCAATCGAGATATCCATGCTGCCTCCATCGGTATACGGGTTCAGATCGGCAGGTCGGGTAAAAAAAAGGCCAACCATGCGGTTGGCCTTGCCTAGTAGGTATGAGCAGCACCCACGTGCTCAGGGTGCTACTCCAATCTCCCTCTACGACATTGCAAAAATATGACGATAGCCGCGTTTCTCGGCCTGTCCACTCGTCCGACGCTGATGCGCTGCAACATTTCAGTAACATTCATTGCCTACCTTGCACGCGTCTAAACCGAGGGTTTCACCTTGATCCGCAACGTACGCAAGTCGCTAGACTCCATAGCAAGCAACAATGAAGACGCGGCATTCGCGCTGATGCGCGCCGCAGAGAACACCCGGGACGAGGTACTGCGCCAGCAGATGCTCCGCCTCGTCCACCGCCTCAATCAGGATGCCGTAGACCTTCGCATGCTGCGCGACGAGGTCTCCTACGTAGGCGAGAAACGTGCCTGAGCCGGCAATCATCCGCTACCAGGTACCGCCCCTCCCCCTCGCAGGATCATCAGGCTCCTGTAGCGAGCAACGAGGGAGTGAACCTGCGCCTTGAAAGTGGCGGAAGGCAGTGAGAGTCGAACTCACCCAGGAACGGATGCCGTCCCCCACCGGGTTTGAAGCCCGGCCACGCCACCGGGCGTGATTGCCTTCCTTATTGATTCACAAGGCTTTTATTGCCCTGCTGGATCAGCGTTCGCGGAAGTATCGAAGAAGTGTCGAAAGTCCCGACTGGGCCCGAACGACAACACATCCTGCATGTGTCCGGGGGCCAAGTGAGCGTAGCGCATCGTCATGCTCAACGAAGAATGCCCAAGAATCTTCTGAAGAGAAAGGATGCTGCCACCGTTGGCCATGAAGTGAGAGGCGAAGGTGTGCCGCAGTACGTGGGCTTCCTGTCCGGCCGGTAGTCGTAGCCCAGCCTTGTCGACCGCTTCATCGAAGGCGTTGCGGCAGTTGGTGAACAGGCCGTACGCCTTGAAGTGCTGGAGTATCCGCGCTTCCAGCTCGGGCGGTATCGGGATCGACCGGCGACGCTTGGGTTTGGTGTTGATGAAGTGCACCGCTCCACCCTTCACCCTGGACGGCACCCACCCCTGAGCCTCATTAGGATCAAAGCCGTAGAAAAAGGAGACGACGCCCCCCGATTGGCTGACCAGCCGACCGCGCAAACGCGCCAACCTGGGTGTGGTACTGGCTGGAGTGATAGGTATGGTCGTCACCCTTGGTGCGCTCACACTGCGGCCAGGCCTTCATGCAGAACACAGTCACGAACCTGGCCACGAACAGTCAGCAACCGAAGCCCAAGCCGGTTGCCGAGATTACCCGACCAGAGCCAACGCCCAGGAACGACTGGGACAAGATCGTGTAAGAGCAGGCAAGGCGAGACGCAATGTCTCGACAGCAACCTGAGCAACCCACCAGCTCAGACAGCCCAGCCACCAAGCAAACCGTATTCAACGATCAGAACTACACCCCGAAGGGCGCGATAAACCTTGTCGACGCGAGAGAGTGGGGCACCGCCGAGCCATACGAACAAACCCGAAAACGCCAGGAAGAACAGAAGATCATGGTGATCGGAGAGCAGAACAGGCCAGAGGATTGGATCTGCTCATACGTCGGGAAGGATGGAAGCCTAAGGCAGCGTGACTGTAAATCGCGGTATCAGTTGAATAACAGGAACTGACGTGGAGCAAGGGAAAGAGCCATCAAATGTCGAGCGGATTTATTGTGCTCGCCAGTCAGAAGCAGATTAGTCCTCCCCCTTTCCTTTCTGACGTTTGATTAAGGGGCGGGCTTTGGCCCGTCCCAGTGAGCGCAGCGAACGACTTGAACCATTTGTTAGCGGCTTAACCGTTTGATGGCAGTTGCTGTGCTGCTTGCTCCAATTTATCTGGCTGTGGATTTCCGTGCTCCACCCAGTCAAAACTAAAAACTCTCATTTGATCTTTTGCATATTCGGTTGCTTTTGCTCCCGTAAAACCGCTGCCAGGAAGGCCAGAATCTTGCTGGACCACCAAGATTGTGAGCGGCGGTAGTTCTTCGATAAGGCAGTAGGATTGAATTGGCTCTAGAAGCTTTCCGAGTCCAGCAGCGGGAACTCCGATTAACTTTGAAAGTATTCCATATGTTAGGGATTGGCGGTTCTTTGCAGCTAACGCCAATACAGCCCAGATTTGACTTGCTCTTTCTGATCTGGTCATGGAGTTTTCCTTAAACTGCTAATGTTTGGTTAAGGGGCCGGCTCTAGCCAGTCCCGAGTGAGCGAAGCGAACGACTTGAACCAGTTGTTAGGCTTCTGACATAGTGTTCTCATATTTGGTTGTGATTGCCTCAAGCCGCTGGATGACTTTGCGACTAAGGACTGTTTTGTAGTCAACCATTCCATGGATAACTTCGTTCCGAATTTTTCGTAGCTCACTTATCTCAGCTGCTTCTTCCGGTTCGAAGACACCTACTCGGACCATTTCGGATATAGCCATCAATGGTGGGCGGGGGCGGCCGCGAAGAGTGCTTAGTTTGTCCTGGTGCGTGTAACTAATAGCGGCAACAACTCTCTCGAAAGAAACCCAAGCTGCGAGAAATTCACCTAATAGTTGGTGTTGATCTTCAGCGGCAAATTCGAGCGTGGTTTCAAATAAATTTTCAAATAATAATTTTGCAAGTTCTGAGTAAATTTCTACCTTGTCTCTATCGACAGTTAGCCCGTTGCCTTGATGGTATAGCTGATTTCGTAAACGGTGAAACCATTCAATCTCACCTAAGTCTATGCCGGATAATTTTTCTGTTGCGTAAGCTTCAAGCGCGTCAAGTAATTTCGGAAAGCTTTCACTGAACTCCGCATATTCCTTTCGCGGCACATTAATTCCATTGATTCTTTTTGGAAGCCCTAGGTATGTCTTTATTGTTAACTCGATTGCGTTGTCAACGGCTAAAAGTGCGAGCCTTCGATTCTTGTCACTATCCTTCCTAAGAAGGGAGATTCCATGTTCAAGAATCTCTTTGGGGCCAGAGGCCCACGGTTGGCTAGCCATAATAGCGGACTCTACGTTTGGTTAAGGGGCAGGCTTTAACCCACCCCAGTGAGCGCAGCGAACGATTTTAACCCCTTGTTAGACGATCACTAATTTGTGTTGAATTGCATATTTCTTGCCTTCACTTTGTAAGTGAATGTCACCGTCGCGATCGCGTACAATATAGCCATTCTTTGCTATATCAGTCAGAATAATGTCTAGCATGATTCGAGACATGCCTACTCTGCGGACTAGGTCTTTGTAATAGGTAAAGTCTTCGCCGCGCTCAAAGTCACCAACGATGAACTCCATAATATCTCTGATAGGATCGCCTGCTTTTTCTGGTGGTATCTCACTTACAGGAGTGAATGGATTGTTGCCGATTTCTGGTTTCTTAAAGATTGGGGAGTTATGAAAGGTTCTAACTAATTCATCAAAACTGAATTCATAGTCATCATCTCGGGAGAAGTTTATAAAGAGCTTGGTTCTTAGGAATGTTGGTACATTGTGCGTACCAAATTGCCGTATGACAGGCAAAACCTTGTTGGAGTCAATGTTTGAAAGCAGGTCGGCCGTGATGATCATTTTTTCGTACCCAACGCCACCTACGCCTGAGTTCGCCTTCTCTACGTACTTGTCAGTGCAGATCATAACTACGTAGTCTGAGTCAGCCAGGTGAGTTTCCATGAAATGCGGAAGATCATCCCCAGGGCGCAACTCCCATTGATCAATTATTGCATCTACACCACTATTTCTTAACCGTGTGGCAAGATCTAGAACCCACTTTTTATGTTCTTGTGAGTCATGCGAGTAGGATATGAAAACTTTTGGGGCTGACATGTGATCCCTTCGTCTTGTCAAAAAGCATAACGATAAATTAGGCGACATTGCTGTCACATAACACCCCCAATAAGATCTGATAATCAACCATAAGTCGGCACAAGCCTTTGATTTATCGCGTATCAAAGGTGAGAAACACGACACGCTCAGGTTGGAAAAGCGACACCGATGACCTAAAGCACAGGGGCGTGATGGCCAGAAGCTAGCCATAGCCGCCGAACCTGTCTAGCTGGCGTGTCGAAAAAGTGTCGAAATCAACGGGCGACACAAGGCCGCAGTGGGCAGGAGGGAAGGGGCGAAAGCCCCGATTTTTCTAGCGTTGGGCTGGGAAGGGCAGTAGCGGGCAGTGGTTCAAACGGGTTCGACTCTCACTGCCTTCCGCCATTTTCCCCGCTGGAAGCCCCGAACGACGCGGGTTCTAGCGTTCTTCTTTTTCGCGTTCGGCGTCAGTGTCGAATAAGTGTCGAAAACCCCTGATCGGTCCGAGCACCATGGCTTCCTTGAGGTAGTCCGGCGCCAGATGGGCATAGCGCATGGTCATTACCAGGGTGGCATGGCCGAGCACCTTTTGCAGGGTGAGGACATTCCCGCCGTGTAGAAAAGAAAAAAGGGGACAGATTAATTTTTAGACCAGTGGAGCTGCACCATAAATAAATCTGTCCCCTTTTCCTGTACAGCGAACGACTTGAAGCAATTATTATGAGGCTAGTTACTGCATACTGAGTAAACACAAGGTGGCCATACCTGCTCTGCATAGGTATGGAAATTAAAACTTGAGATAATCCACTGACTGTCTGGCCTCTTGTATGTAATGAATTTCCCGAACAACGGCCCTTTATCCATTTTTATCACTACATAGATAGATTTTGTAGATGGGGAAATTTCCTTTTCGGAAACATATTCGTAACCTGCGAACTCCCCATAAAAAGCGGATATTTGTCCGAACTGCGCGGATTGAGCCTGTAACTCTCTGCTGCCTTCGAGTGGCCCACCTTTGGCCCATACATTCCAGGCTTCGGTCGGGCCTTTGTCTTTAAATGCTTTAAACCCATCCTCAATTAATTGATTTGCTGCCAGTGTGATTTGCGGCAATAGCGCGAGGGCGAGTGCAATTAGAAATTTATTCATCAGTGGTCCTTCCTTGAATTTTCTCTTGATTCATGACGTTTGGTTAAGGAGCGGCTTTAGCCCGTCCCAGTGAGCGAAGCGAACGGTTTGAACCGCTTGTTAGGTATTTGCCTCGTTTTTTCTACCGGCAGCAAGCCAACGGATAAGCAGAAAGGCCTGAATTGCAACCGCAATAAAAGCTCCTAGTAAATATGCAGATTCGGAGCCAAAGGCTTGAACGAAGGCCATGCCAACTATCCAGCCAATAGGTAGAAAAGGAATAGATAAAATTATCCCAAGCATCATGATGCCGCCACCTAATAGATTGGTGATAGGGAATATAGATGCATAAGCTAGAGAAATGGCTAGCTGGAGGGTGAGAGAGCGCCACGATTCCATGTGATACCTAACGATTAAGCTACGGAGCAGGCTTTAGCGAGCCCCATCCTGAGTGGTTGTTTAGAGTACTGTTAGAAAGCTGCTCGCGTCGCCTTTTGTAAATATCCAAAGGCGGACGCCAAAGAGAACATAAAAGAAAACCTCACAACAGCCAACGCGGAGAAGCCAAGTTGCGAGATTTTCTCTTGCACTCCATGCGTTTGAGTTGAAATCAGAGCCATTCCGATTAGACAGAGAATGCCCCCATAAAACGCACCGGTGATCGCGCCATTTTTGAGCGGGGTAAGTTTTGCCTTGTATCCAGCAACAAAGCCACCAGCCAACCATGGAAGGTTATATGCAACTTCCAGCATGAAGTTTGCAAGGTGGCTGCCCAGCGTGGCTTTAACGAGCTTAACGAGCAACAATGCAATTAGTGCTGCGAATACCCCAAGTATTATCGGATTACGCTCCATGTTTTCCCTAATAGCAACTAGATAAACTTCCACACCAATGCACGAGTGACAAATTGATATAGCTCCTGGACAGAATAACTGAAAATTTTCGGAGGAGCATTCCTTATTCGAAGGTTATTCCACGACAGAAACCCGGGCAGGTATCCCGTTTGACCTCCTATTTTGGGGATTTCATTACTACTGGACCGATATACACATGGCGCTAGGTGTCACGCAAGGCGGCGTCGAGAAAGTGTCGAAATCGCTGCAAGGGATAGCGGGACAATGCGCCCATGGATAGAAGCCGAGACTAGAAAAGCCGGGCTTTGCAGAGCAATGCGAGAGCGAACCAGAGGGTTGAAGCCCGGCCACGCCACCGGGCGTGATTGCCTTCCTCGTTCGTTGGCTACGTGGCGCATGGCAGCCCTCTTTGTTCTTGCGCAGGGTAGCCGATGGCGACCGTCGTGCGTCGTGCGTCAATGGATGTCACTGGGTAAGCAGCCCTCCTCTTCCTTGACTCCCATCAGTTGAACGGCCAATGCCGAGTCGCTGCGGATGCGGCGCTCGGTGGCCAGGCGGCGGGTGAAGCCGATGCGGTCGAAGTACTCCAGCAGCTGGATGCTGCGCTTGCGGCCAACGGCGATGCGGTCGCGCCAGTCGATCACGCGCAGGCCGCCATGCTGCTGCTCCAGCGTCAGGGCATGAAGTGCCAGGCTGTGCAGCGTTGGCTCGGGGTAGAACAGATCCTTGACCACCTGATGCAGCAGGCCCAGGCGCGCCAGTTTGCGCAGCAGCAGGCGTACGCTGGCTTCATCCTGCTGCACCGCGCCAGCCAGGTCGCGGACCCAGGGCGGGTCGAAGCCGCCGGCGAGCAGCAGCGGCCAGAGCCGTTCGCGCAGCGCTTCGTCCTCCGCACCCAATTGCACGCGGTGATCCGGCAGGTGCAGCCATGGCCCGCTGCTGCTGATACGCCCCTCGGCCAACGCCTCGTCCAGCAGGGCAATGAATACCGGGCGCTCCAGTTCGCTCAGGGCATAACGGCGCAAACGGTCGCGGTCCGGGCCGAGCTCGTCCGGGGACTCAGCATGAAAACGTCGCAGGCCCTCGACCAGCGCCTCGCGCAACGCCTGCAATTGAGTCGCATCGAACAGTCGCGTGCCCTGGCGGGTGACCAGCTCGCAGAGACCAGAGGGCAACGTCCAGCTGTCACGCTGGCGGTTGAACTGGCGCTCCAGCAGGGTGGGATCGAGGCCATTGCCGGCAGACTGTAGCAATGCCGGTAGTGCTTCCTCCAGAGAAGCGCTGCGCAGCGCCTGCAGCTGTACAAGCCTCGGCGATGAGCGGCGCCCACGGGCCGGAGCGAAAGGGTCGAGGACCTGCCCCCCGCCCAGGGTGCGCTGCGCGGACTGATCACGCAGCACCACGCGATCGCCGTGTACGGCATGCGCCGGGGCATTGAGCACCAGTTGGGCCAGGCAGGACTGGCCGGGCGCGAGGCTGTCCGTATCGAGCAGGGCGACACGCCCGCTGACGTCCTGCGCAGCCAGGTGCACGTGCACCGGCGTCCAGTGCGCCAGCGCACGTATTTCCGAGGCGAGCAGCTGCAGCTCGATGTCCAGGCGGGTGCTAGGCGCCAGCAGCGCCGGTGCCAGCAACCAGTCGCCCCGATGCAGTTGCTCGACCGTCAGGCGCTCACCGGCCAGGTTCAGCGCCACCCGCTGGCCGGCGACGGCACGTTCGGCCTGGCGGTTCTGTGCATGCAGGCCGCGGACACGCACGCGACGCCCGGAGGGGCTGAGCAGCAACTCGTCGGCCAGCGCCACCTGCCCGGCGAAGGCCGTGCCGGTGACCACCACACCGGCACCGTCGACACTGAAGGCACGATCGATGGGCAGGCGGAAATAGCCCTGCGCGCTGCGCGCCGCCTGCGCGGCCGCGAACGCCAGCAGGTGCTGGCGCAGGGTGTCGATGCCTTGCCCACTGAGGCTGTCCACCGCCAGCAGCTCGGCGCCGGCCAGCGGACCGGGGGCGAGCAAGTCGCGCACCTGCTCGCTCACCTGTTGCACGCGCACGGCATCCACCCGGTCGACCTTGCTCAGCACCACCAGCGCCTGGCGAATGCCCAGCAGCTCGGCGATGGCCAGGTGCTCGCGGGTCTGCGGCATCACGCCGTCGTCAGCGGCCACCACCAGCAACAGCAGGTCGATGCCACAGGCGCCGGCGAGCATGTTGTGGACGAAGCGTTCATGCCCGGGCACGTCGATGAAACCGGTGAGCTGGCCGTCGCCCAGGTCGGCATAGAGGTAGCCCAGGTCGATGGTGATACCACGGGCGCGCTCCGCCGGACGGCGGTCGCCCTGCTGGCCGGTGAGTGCCTGCAGCAACGCGGTCTTGCCGTGGTCGATGTGGCCGGCGGTGCCGACGATCACGGCAGTGCCTCGCGCAACCTGGAAAGTTGCGCGACGAAGGCGGCCTCATCGTCGAGCTGGCGCAGGTCGAGCCACAGGGCATCGTCGTCGACCCGGCCGATCACCGGGATCGGCAACTCGCGCAGCAGCCCTTCCAGTTCGCGCAGCGCACGACCGCGCAGGCGCTTGGAGGTCTGCGGACGAATGCACAGGGCCGCGCTGGGCAGACGTGCCACGGGCTGGGCGCCGCTACCGATCATGCCCAGGGCGTCGACCACGGCAACCTGCCAGGGCCCGCCGAGACTGGCCGCCAGTGCCGGGGCGACGCGCTCGGCCTGGGCGCGAATGTCCACCTGCGCCCGGCTGAGCAGGCGCAGGCTGGTCAGGCGCTCGCCCAGGCGGTCCGGATCGCGGTACAGGCCGAGCACCGCCTCCAGCGCGGCCAGGGTCAGCTTGTCCACGCGCAGGGCGCGCTTGAGCGGGTTTTTCTTGATCCGCCCGATCAGTTCCCGGCTGCCGAGGATGATCCCGGCCTGCGGGCCGCCGAGCAGCTTGTCGCCGCTGAAGGTGACGATATCGGCGCCATCGCGCAGTGCTTCCTGCACGGTCGGCTCCTTGGGCAGGCCCCAGCGTGTGAGGTCGATCAGGCTGCCGCTGCCGAGGTCTTCCAGCAGCGGCAGACCATGGGCGTGGGCGATGGCGGCCAGGTCACGGGTGGCGACGCTGGCGGTGAAGCCCTGCACGCTGTAGTTGCTGGTGTGCACGCGCATGAGCAGGCCCGAGCGCAGGCCGATGGCGGCCTCGTAGTCCTTGGCGTGGGTGCGGTTGGTGGTGCCGACTTCGACCAGCTTGACCCCGGCGCGCGCCATGATGTCGGGAATGCGGAAGGCACCGCCGATCTCGATCAGCTCGCCACGGGAAATGATGCCTTCCTTGCGCGCCCCCAGGCTGTTCAGCGCCAGCAGCACGGCGGCGGCATTGTTGTTGACCACGGTGACGGCCTCGGCGCCCGTCAGCTCGCGAATCAGCCCGATGATCAGGTCGTCGCGGTCACCGCGCTTGCCGCTGGCCAGGTCGAATTCGAGGTTGAGCGGGTAGCGCGCGGCCTGGGTGATGGCGTCGATGGCTTCCTCAGGCAACAGCGCCCGGCCGAGGTTGGTGTGCAGCACGGTACCGGTGAGGTTGAATACGCGGCGCACGCGGCTGGCATGGCGCGCCGCCAGCCGCTCACCGGCGCGGCCGGCGAGCACGGCCTCGCTCAGTTCGACGGCTGCGAGCTGGCCACTGCGCGCGGGTTCGCGCAGCTCGTCGAGCAGGTCACGCAGGGTGGCCAGCAGGGCATCGCGGCCATAGCGTCGTTGCAGCGGCGCCACGCTGTCGCAGCGCAACAGGCGGTCGATGGAAGGCAGGCGGGCGGCGTTCATCGTCACGTTCCGTCAATCGGTATTGCCGGGGGCCAGCAGCAGATTCGGCGCGCGGCGCAGATGCCCGTCCTCGCTCAGGCGCATGTCCAGATCGAGGCTGGCCAGGTCATCGGCGACGGCATCGGCCTGGTCGTCGAACTCCAGGTAGCACTGCTTGAGATAGCCCTGGCACGCTGGGCAGACCTCGGCGCGAATCGCCGCCCGCTCGGCAGCCACGCCTTCGCGCTGCAAGGACAGGTAGCCAAGGTGCTTGGACGACTCGCAATGGCTGCACTTGACCCGCACGTAGTGCCATTCGCAGGCGCACAGCGAACAGCTCAGGTAGCGCAGGCCGGCATACTTGCCGCGATGGCGCAGCATGCCGGCCACCGGCGGCGCGCCGCAGGCCGGGCACTGCGTCTGGCTGCCGGACTCGATCAGACGTTCGCTCGGCAGCGCCAGCAGCCAGTGACTGAACGCGACCTGCAACGCGGCACCGAGAAAGGGCGCCAGGGCAGCAGGCAACAGGTCGAACTGGCCGCCCAGCAAAGCGATGGCCCAGACCTTGCGCTGACCGCTGTCGGCTTCGCGCAGGGCTGCCAGGGCAGCGCTGACGGAGGGGTTGCCGGTGCCCTGGAAGCTGCTCAGCAGCGCATCCAGCGCCGGCAGCCAGGCATCGCCACGTACCAGCGTGTCGAAGCCCAGCGGCGGCATCTGGTGTTCCAGGCAACGACTCAGGGTGTCGGCCGAGGGGCCCGGCAATGCGGGCGGCGCGTCCAGCACGCGCTGCTGGGCCTCGCACAGCTCGGCCATCAGCAGCAGATAGGCGGCCAAGGGGTGATCCACGGCGAGGTGGCGCAGGCGTTGGGCACGGCGGCGGAACAGGTCGGGCTCGGGCAAGTGGAGAAAGGGCGGAATATTGGCCGCAGCTTCGATCTGCCCCGGCTCGAGAATCTGGCCTGACACGCAGGACTCCTTAGGGACTGCTCCCGTGGAAATGGCTGTGATCAGCCTAGACCAGGCTGATGGGGTTTGCCGGTGGGGATGGGCAGGTTGCTGGAGGGTCAGCTGTGTGGTTTCTGTTACAGGGCTGTCGCGGCTGAAGCCCCTCCCACAGAGACGTACGTTGGTGCTTGGCCGGGGGCGGTCCCGGATTGCATCCGGGCTACGGGGTGGTGTGCGGCGATGGGCGTGGGAGGCGCTTTGGCGGCGCGCTTTTATCGCGGCTGAAGCCGCTCCTACGGAGATGTACGGTGGTGCTTGGCCGGCTGCGGCCCCGGATTGCATCCGGACTACGGGGTGGTGTGCGGCGATAGGCGTGGGAGGCGCTTTAGCGGTGCGCTTTATCGCGGCTGAAGCCGCTCCTACGGAGATGTACGGTGGTGCTTGGCCGGGTGCGGCCCCGGATTGCATCCGGGCTACGGGGTGGTGTGCGGCGATGGGCGTGGGAGGCGCTTTAGCGGCGAGCTTCTATCGCGGCTGAAGCCGCTCCTACGGGATATGGCTTCATGTAGGAGCGGCTTCAGCCGCGATGGAACGCTCATCCAGCAACGCACTCAGTGGTGTTTGTGGCTGTCCTTGCTCACTTCCTCGTACCAGGCGGCGTGGTGCTTGCGGGCCCAGCCCTTGCTGACCCAGCCGCTGACCATCGCGCCGATGGAGCCCTTGACCCAGATGCCGGCGTAGACGTGCACGATGATGCAGATGATCAGCCCCCAGGCCGCCGCCGCATGCAGCAGCGAAGCGAGGCGGATCAGGTCGATGCCGAACAGGTGGCTGAAGTACTGGCGCCACATGACGATGCCCGTCGCCAGCAGCACCAGCATGCACAGCAGCAGTACCCAGAACAGCAGCTTCTGCCCGGCGTTGTAGCGCCCCACCGGCGGCAGGTTTTCCTCACGGTTGGCGACCACGTCGCGCCACTGTGCCAGCCACTGGCGGTCGCCGGCTTCGAGGCGGTTGTGCCCGGCGAAGCGCATCACCAGCCAGAGGAAGAACAGGAACATGCCGAGGCCGAGGAAGGGGTGCAGGATGCGCGTCCACACGCCGCCACCGAACAGGTTGCTGAGCCAGAACAGCGCCGGGTGGAACAGCGCCAGGCCGGACAGGCCGGCGAGGATGAAGAGGATCGCCACCACCCAGTGGTTGCTGCGTTCGCCGGCCGTGTAGCGTTGGATATCGTGTTTCATGCTGGTCTCCTACGGCCGCTGGTTCGGATCATAGGTGTGCACGGCCGGGTCGACCTGATGCACCGCAGGATCGCCGCTCACGGGCTCGTCTTCCTCCACGCGGTTGCGTCCGACGCGGATGTAGTGGAAGAAGCCAAGCAACGCCGTGGCGCCCATGGCCAGCAGGCCGAGCGGCTTGGCCACGCCCTTCCACAGCGCCACCGTCGGGCTGATGGCCGGGTCGTCCGGCAGCCCGGCGTACAGCGACGGTTTGTCGGCGTGATGCAGCACGTACATCACGTGGGTGCCGCCGACGCCGGCCGGGTCATAGAGACCGGCATTGTCGTAGCCGCGCGACTTGAGATCGGCGATGCGCCCGTCGGCGTGCTCCTTCATCGCCTCCTTGCTGCCGAAGACGATGGCGCCGGTCGGACAGGTCTTCACGCAGGCCGGCTCCATGCCGACGGACACGCGATCGGAGCACAGGCTGCACTTGTAGGCCTTGTGGTCCTTCTGCGAGATGCGCGGGATGTTGAACGGGCAACCGGTGATGCAGTAGCCGCAGCCGATGCATTTGTCCTGGTTGAAATCGACGATGCCGTTGGCGTACTGGATGATCGCCCCCGGGCTCGGGCAGGCCGCCAGGCAGCCCGGCTCGGCGCAGTGCATGCAGCCGTCCTTGCGGATCAGCCACTCCAGCTTGCCGCTTTCCTCCTCGTGTTCGGTGAAGCGCATCAGCGTCCAGGAACTGGCCGTGAGGTCGGCCGGATTGTCGTAGGTGCCGTGGTTGTGACCGACCTCGTCACGCAGGTCGTTCCACTCCGAGCACGCCACCTGGCAGGCCTTGCAGCCGATGCACTTGGAGACGTCGATGAGCTTGGCCACCTCGCCGAGCTCGCGCACTGAGGGCATCGGCGTGGTGGTGGCGGAGCGGGCAATGATGTCTTGTGAGGCCATGGCGCTGCTCCTATGCCTTTTCCACGTTGACCAGGAACGACTTGAATTCCGGGGTCTGCGTGTTGCCGTCGCCGACGAAAGGCGTGAGGGTGTTGGTCAGGTAGCCGTTGCGCGCCACGCCTGCGAAGCCCCAGTGCAGGGGAATGCCGACCTGGTGCACGGTCTTGCCATCCACGGTGAGCGGTTTGATGCGCTTGGTCACCACGGCCACCGCCTTGATGTAGCCGCGGTTGGACGACACCTTGACCCGCTCGCCGGCGACGATGCCCAGTTCCCTGGCCAGCGCCTCGCCGATCTCGACGAACTGCTCGGGCTGGACGATGGCATTGAGGCGGCAGTGCTTGGTCCAGAAGTGGAAGTGCTCGGTGAGGCGGTAGGTGGTCGCCGCATAGGGGAACTCGTCCGCCTTGCCGAACAGCTCCATGTCGTTCTGGAACACCCGGGCCGCCGGATTGCTGATGGCCCCCGGGTTGTCCGGGTGCATCGGGTTGCGCCCGATGGGTGTCTCGAACGGCTCGTAGTGCTCGGGGAACGGCCCTTCGGCCATCTTGTCCACGGCGAACAGGCGCGCCACCCCCTCGGGGTTCATGATGAAGGGGTTCATGCCGGCATCCGGCGGCGAGTCGGCCTTGAAGTCGGGCACATCGGTGCCGCCCCAGGCCTTGCCGTTCCACCACACCAGGCGTTTCTTCTCGACATCCCAGGGCTGGCCGCTGACATCGGCCGAGGCACGGTTGTAGAGAATCCGCCGGTTGGCCGGCCACGACCAGGCCCAGCCGAGGGTCTGGCCCATGCCATAGGGGTCGGCGTTGTCGCGCCGCGCCATCTGGTTGCCCTGCGCGGTCCACGAACCGCAGAACAGCCAGCAGCCACTGGCGGTGCTGCCGTCGGCGCGCAACTGGGCGAAGCCGGACAGTTGCTCACCGCCCTTGACCAGCAGCGCGCCGCTGGCCGGGTCGGTCAGGTCGCTCAGGGCCTTGCCGTTGAACTCGCGGGCCAGCTCGTCCGGGCCGGGTTCGTCGGGTTTCAGGTACGACCAGTCGAGGTTGAGGATGGGCGCGGGGAAGGCTCCGCCTTCCTTCGCGTACAGCCCGCGCAGGCGGTGGTAGAGCCCGGCCATGATGGCGATGTCGGTGCGGGCCTGGCCGGGCGGCTCGGCGCCCTTCCAGTGCCACTGCAGCCAGCGCCCGCTGTTGACCAGCGAACCGTCCTCTTCGGCGAAGCAGGTGGTGGGCAGGCGGAACACCTCGGTCTGGATGCTGGCGCTGTCGACATCGTTGAACTCGTCGACGTGCTTCCAGAACTCCGAGGTCTCGGTGGCCAGGGGGTCCATGACCACCAGGTACTTGAGCTTGCCCAGCGCCGCGCCGACCTTGGCCTTGTTGGGGAACGAGGCGATCGGGTTGAAGCCCTGGCAGAAGTAACCGTTGACCTTGCCCTGGTACATCATGTCGAAGACCTTGAGCACGTCGTAACCGGGAATGTCCAGCTTCGGCAGCCAGTCGTAGCCCCAGTTGTTCTCGGCCGTGGCGTTCTTGCCGTACCAGGCCTTCATCAGGCTGACGTGGAACTTCTCGTAGTTCTGCCAGTAGGACAGCTGCCCCGGCCGCAGCGGCTTCGGCGCGCGCTTGGCGATGTAGGCGGCATAGTCCTGCTCGGCATCGCCAGGCAGGTTGAGGTAGCCCGGCAGAAGGTTGGAGAGCAGGCCCAGGTCGGTCAGCCCCTGGATGTTGGAGTGGCCGCGCAGGGCGTTCATGCCACCGCCGGGCATGCCGATGTTGCCCAGCAGCAACTGCAGCATGGCGCCGGTGCGGATCATCTGCGAGCCCACCGAGTGCTGCGTCCAGCCCAGGGCGTACATGATGGTCATGACCTTGCCCGGCGCCGAGCACTCGGCGATGGTCTCCCACACCTGCAGCATCTGCGCCTTGGGTGTGCCGCAGATGCTGCTGACCAGGTCCTGGGTGTAACGGCTGTAGTGCTTCTTCAGCAGGTTGAACACGCAGCGCGGGTGGCTAAGGGTCGGGTCGACCACGGCATAGCCGTCCTCACCGATCTCGTAGCCCCAGCTGGCCTTGTCGTAGCGCCGCTTCTCGGCGTCGTAGCCACTGAACATGCCATCTTCGAAGGCGAACTCCTCGCGCACCACAAAGCTGACGTCGGTGTAGTTGCGCACGTACTCGTGCTGGATCTTGTCGTTCTCCAGCAGGTAGTTGATCAACCCGCCGAGGAAGGCGATATCGGTACCGGTGCGGATGGGCGCGTACAGGTCGGCCACCGAGGCCGAACGGGTGAAGCGCGGATCGACCACCACCAGCTTGGCCTGGTTGTGCGCCTTGGCTTCGGTCACCCACTTGAACCCGCAGGGGTGAGCCTCGGCGGCATTGCCGCCCATGATCAGGACCAGATCGGCATTCTTGATGTCGACCCAGTGGTTGGTCATGGCGCCGCGGCCAAACGTCGGGGCAAGACTTGCCACCGTCGGGCCGTGTCAGACACGTGCCTGGTTATCGAACCCCAGTATGCCGAGTGAACGCACCACCTTGTGGGTGATGTAGCCGGCCTCGTTGCTCGACGCAGAGGCGGCCAGGAAGCCCGTGCTGAGCCAGCGGTTGACCGTCTGCCCCTGCTCGTTCTTCTCGATGAAATTGGCGTCGCGGTCGGCCTTCATGTGCCGGGCGATGCGGTCCAGCGCCTGGTCCCAGTCGATGCGCTTCCACTCGCTGGAGCCGGCTTCGCGCACTTGCGGGTACTTGAGGCGATTGGGGCTGTGGACGAAGTCCAGCAGGCCTGCGCCTTTCGGGCAGAGGGTGCCGCGGTTGACCGGATGGTCGGCGTCCCCTTCGATATGGATGATGTTCTGCGCCACGTTCTTCGCCGCATCGCCCTGGCTGTACATGATCAGGCCGCAGCCGACCGAGCAGTAAGGGCAGGTGTTGCGCGTTTCGGTGGTACTGGTCAGTTTGAAATGTCGCACCTGGTCGGCGAAGGCATCCGGGGGCGCGACCCCCAGAGCCGCCAGGCTCGATGCTCCAAGGCCTACACCGCAGACCTTGAAGAACTGTCGACGGTTCATGTCCATCGTGGGTTCTCCGAATCAGGCTGACGCCCGGTGCGTTGCCGGGCGCATCGCATTCAAGCCTAGCCGAAGCCTCCGGCTTCGCCAGGCGCCTCGTCGGATAGCGGCGCGGGTGCGCCGGCGCGTCATAATGGCGCCCTTTCCCTGCCTCTGGAGTGCTCCCATGAATCAAGTCAGCGGATGGCTGCTCGCCCTGCCCTTTCTGGCCGGCGCCGTGCTGCCGCTGCAGGCCGGCATCAACGGCCAGCTCGCCCGCCATCTGTCCAGCGTATTCGCCGCCGCGCTGATCTCCTTCGCCGTCGGCACCCTGGCGCTGCTGCTGATGACCCTGAGCCAGCGCGAGCTGCCCGGCCTGGGCCTGCTCAAGGAGCTGACCTGGTGGCACTGGAGTGGCGGCCTGCTCGGCGCCTTCTTCATCGCCACCGCCGCCTTCGCCGGCCCCCGCGTCGGCGCCCTGCTGTTCATGGTGCTGGTGATCGCCGGCCAGTTGGCCATGGCCATCACCCTCGACCATTTCGGCTGGGCTGGGTTTCGCGAGTCGCCGATCACCTTCGGCAAGGTGGCAGGCCTGCTGCTGATCGTCGCCGGTATCTGGATGATCCGCCGCGGCTGAGTCAGCGGCGCTGCAGGCGATAGAACAGATTGGGTTCGCTGGCCAGGTAGAGATTGCCCTGGCCATCGAACGTCACGCCCTCGGCCTGCGGCACGCTGCTGTGCAGGCCGGCAAAGCCTCGCAGCAGCGAACGGAAGCTGATCAGCCGGCCATCCTGGCCGAGTTCGATCAGCAGCTTCGACTCGTCGCTCAGCAACACCAGGTGACCGGTGCGCTCGTCGAAATGCACCGACGACAGGTCGCTGGCGAAGATCTTCTGGTCGATCCAGGCCTGGCGGTCGATCACTTCCAGGTTGAAGCGGCCCTGCAGGCTGCTCTTGAGCCCCCTGACCTCGTAGAGCTTGCGTGGCGAATGCTCCTTGACCACGAACAGGCGATCGCCGGCGCGGTCGTAGCCAAGGCCCTCGAAGCCCTGGTTTCCTCCCTGGTCGATGCTCAGCGTCAGCGCCCGATGCTGCGTGCGGCGAATCGCGCCTCCAGGTTGCGTTGGAACGGCGACGGCGACCAGCGCGTGCTTGCGCTCCTCGGCCAGCAGCAAGAGGTCGTCGCCCAGGTAGGTCACGCCCTCGACATCCTCGAAACCTTCGAGCGGGTAGCGTGCGATCAGCTCGCCTTCAGGCGACAGCCGCAGCAGTTGCTCCGGGTTGTTGACCACCGCCCAGATCTGCTGGCGATCATCATCGAAGCTGAGCCCGGAGAAGTTGTTGCCGACACCGGCGACCGGCTTGGCGTCGATCGCCACCCGGTATTCGGGCAACCACAGGCTGCGATGCTCCCAGGCATCCTCATGCCAGGAGGTCTTGATCCAGAAGTACAGCCGCTCATCGAGATGCAGCAGACGCAGGGAATAGGTCGCCAGCAGCAAGGCCAGCAACAGCGCCCATTTCCATGGGCTGAGGACAGGAAGCTTTCCAAGCATCCCCTTGGCAGCGGACAACATCGCAGAGCGCTCGCATGAAGGTGGATGAACGACAGCCTGCGCCCGTTTTGTTGCAATCGTGCGCAGTGCAGTCTCCGACTGCGACGAACACCCACGGGTTCTTCCGCCAGGGGCAGGCAAACGTAACGGGACATTGCCCGCCGGGGTCGGCAACGACAGGCGGCACACAGTAGTGGCGATTCGACACTCATCTCCCCGTAAAAAGCGCTATGCTCTGGCGAACTGGCTTCTGTGATCACAAAAACTCCAGGAGAGGGCACCGACCTCTCCAGCGAGGCCCAAGCAGAGAAATGACCGACGCCGAAGTACCGCGCCAGCCAACGACCTTCGCGCTGTGGCGCGAAGTGGACGACACGCGCATCCGCACCCGCGTGGGCGGACTCTTCTACCTGCTCGCCTGGCTGCTGACCTGGATATTCAGCGCCTCTCCGGCAGGTGTCGTCGTCAGTGGCGTGCTGGGCAGCTGCCTGTTCGCCGGATTGCTGATCGCCCGGCTGCTGCATCGCCCCAACGCGATCGACGATCCGCAGCAGCTGAAACACTGGCTGGATCGTCACTGGGGGCTGATTCTGCTGACGGCGTTCTGCTGGGGCCAGGCGCACGCCCTGGCGCTCTACAGCGACGCCTACGACGGCTCGGAACTGATCGCCACGCTCGCCACCGTGGCCTTCAGCACAGCGATGACCTTCAACTTCGCCATGCGCTACAGACGTGCCCTGCTGGCGCTGATCCTGCTCTACCTGCCAGGGCTCGCCGTGATGGCGTCGAACTGGGACGAGCGCCACGCCGTGCTGATCACCCTGCTCTTCTACCTGGGCTATCTGGTCCTGGTGCTGGGGCGCAATCACCGTGAGTACCGCGCCACGCTGGAGCTGGAACTGAAACTCCTGGATCAGCAGCGCCAGCTCGACCTGCTCAGCCGTACCGACAGCCTGACGCAACTGGGCAACCGCTATCAGTTCAACAATCTGTTCCCCAGCCTGGTGGCCAATGCCATACGCCAGGGCGAACCGCTGTCGCTGGTGTTGCTGGACATCGACTTCTTCAAGCAGGTCAACGACGAACACGGCCATGCCAGTGGCGATGCCTGCCTGACTGCCTTCGCCGAACGCATGCGCCGGGTCTTCCGACGCGATGCCGATGCCCTGCTGCGTCTGGGTGGCGAGGAGTTCGGCGTGCTGCTGCCGGGTACGAGCCTGGCACAGGCCTGGGACCTGGCGGAGCACTTCCGGCGCAAGCTGGAGGAGGAAGGCCTGGAGCTGCCCGGACAACGCCTGGTGCTGACCACCAGCCTCGGCGTCGGCTGCTTCAACAGCCGCCACGACAGCGATGCAGACGCCTTCTTCCGTCGCGTCGACAGCGCGCTGTACCGGGCCAAGCGCGAAGGCCGCAACCGCCTGGTCTCGGCCGAGCCGGTCAGAGCCTGAACTTGCCCATCTGCCCCGTCAGGTCGTCGGCCAGGCGGCTGAGGGTCTGACAATCCTCGCGACAGGCACGGACTTCACCGGCGGTGGCATGCGCCAGGTCGGCGATGCCCTGCACGTTGCGGTTGATCTCCTCGGTCACCGAGCTCTGCTCCTCGGTCGCGGCCGCCACCTGGGTGTTCATGTCGCTGATGCGCTCGACCTGTTCGGTGATCGCCCCCAGCGACTGGCCGGTGCGCTGGCTGGACTCGACGCCGGTGCTGGTCGCCGCCTGTCCCGCATGCATGGAGCTGACCGCCGTCTCGGCGCCCTGTTTGAGGCGCTGGATCATCTGCTGGATTTCATCGGTCGAGGCCTGGGTGCGGCTGGCCAGGGTACGCACTTCATCGGCGACCACCGCGAAGCCACGGCCCATCTCGCCAGCGCGTGCGGCCTCGATGGCGGCGTTGAGCGCGAGCAGGTTGGTCTGCTCGGAAATCCCGCGGATCACCGCCAGCACCTGATCGATGGAAGCCACCTGGTCGGCCAGTTCCGTGACCGCCTCGGCAGCGCTGCCAATGTCCGCCGACATCCGCTCGATATGGGCGATGGACTGCCCGACCACCTGGCGCGCACCCTGCGCCTCGTCACGCGCGGCATGCGAGGACTGCGCGGCGCTGCTGGCGTTGCGCGCGATCTCCTGCACGGTGAGGCCCATCTCATGCACGGCGGTGGCCACCATGTCGGTCATTTCCTGCTGCTGGCCGGCGCGCCCGGCCGTGTTCTCCACCACCCGCGTCACCTGGCCGACCGCCGTGCGCAGGCGCTCGCTGGTCGCCAGCACGTCACCGATCAGGTCGCGCTGGCTGGCGAGAAAACGGTTGAAGCCGCGCGCCAGATCACCCAGCTCATCGGCCCTCGACTCATCGAGACGACGGGTCAGGTCACCACCGCCACCGCCGATTTCCACCAGCGCCTGAGTCACCTGACGAATCGGCCGCACCAGCCCACGCGCCAGCAGCACCACCAGGCCGAGGAACAGCAGCGCCACGGCGACGCCGATCAGGCTGGTCACCCACAGTGCCTGCCGCGCCTCGGCATAGACTTCCGCCTCCGGCACCTCGCTGACCAGCAGCCAGTCGATGCTGGCGAACTTCTGCGCCACCGCGAGAAAGGTCTCGCCATCACGCTCGAAACGTACCGCGTGGCTGTCGCCGGCCAGGACCTGGCGAGCGGCGTCGGCACCGAAGAGTTCGCTCAGCTTGCCGCTGCCGCTCAGCTCCGAGCGCGGATGCACCTTGACGCTGCCCTGGCCGTCGACGAGGAACACCTGGCCACGCTCGCCGAAGTGGAACTCGCTGATCATCTTCGACATGTCCGCCAGGCTGTAGCCGAGCCCAGAGACGCCCAGGGTCTTGCCGCCCTGCTTGATGCGCTGGTTGATGAACAGCGTGGGCAGGCGCGTGGTCTTGTCGATGTCGATCTCCAGCGCCCGGTCGCGGTCGCTGTCGACCAGGCGATAGAACCACTGGTTCTCCGTCTGGCTGCGGTCGAGGGTGCGCATCAGCCCTTCACCGGTGGTGTAGTTGCCGCTGGCGAGGGCGACGATGGAAGTGGTCATGGCGTTCTGCTGAGCGCGCACACCCTCGAGGTAGCGGGCGAACTCGTCGCGCCGGGTCGCGTCCTCGCCGGCGGCCAGCCAGTCCTGCACCAGGCTGTTCTCGGCGATCGAGGCATTGGCGGTGATCGGCGCGGTCAGCACCCGCTCCAGGTCGTTGCGTATCGCCAGAACCCGTGCGGGCAGCGCCTCTTCGATCAGGTAGCGCTCGGTCAGGCGATTGACCACCGCCGAGTAGATGCCGACGACGATCAGGATGCTGGCCAGCAGAGCGGCGCCCATGCTGAGGATCAACTGCCACTGGATACTGCGTTGCCAGAGACGCATGGAGGGTTCTCCCGGAGGTGGTTCTGAGCTCGACCGAGCAATTGGATACAAAATTGTACACATATTGCAAATCAGTGACCGATAGATGTCCTATCGGCGGCGCCGGCCCGGACTTTACTCGCGCCGTCCGCGGCGCTCGGCCAGGCGCCCACGCAGAGCGGCCGGCGCCTGCCTGCGCGGCGCGGGGCGCACTCAGGGGGCGACGCTGAATTCCAGACGAGCGGTCTGGCCACCGTCGTCGAGCACGCTGAGCTGATGCCGACCGCTGTCGAAGACCTGGCTGAAGGTCGCGTCCATCGCGCTGTCACCAAGCGGTCGACCGTCGAGGAACCACCAGCGTCGACCACTGCCGCCCAGGGCCGAGAGGCTCAGGCGCAGTGGTTCATGGTTGCCCTGCGGCCTGCGCAGGCGGTCACCGTCGCGCACACCGACGATGGACAGCGGCGCCGCCTGGTTGCGCGGCGGCGGCGGGCAATCGGCATCCACGCCCGGCAACCGCGCACTGCGCCGTTCGCGGCGTGGCAACCAGGGCTCCAGCGGCGCCGGCCACAGGTCCAGTTCCCGCGCCTCGGCCCCCGCACAACCGGGGCCGACGCGCTGGCCCTGGGCGTTGACCCAGTAGCGCTCGCGCAGGCCGCTGCCCAGCGGCTGATCGGCCGCCAGCAGGGTCGGTGGCGTGGTGCCCTCCAGCGTCCAGGCGAAACGCAGGCGCCGGCAGTTGGGATCGTCCTTGCTCATCGGCTGCCCCAGTGGCCAGCAGACGGCGGCGACACCGACCTCGGCCGGCTGCGGATCGGGCGGCACGGCGATGCCGCGCTGGCTGTCACGGTTGACCAGCAGATCATGCACCTGCAGCAGCAGCGGCGCGGCAGAGGCCAGGCCGAACTGGCCGGGCACCGGCGTACCGTCGGGACGACCGATCCACACACCGATCAGGTGACGCGGACCGACGCCGATGGCCCAGGCATCGCGAAAACCGTAGCTGGTGCCGGTCTTCCAGGCCAGCGTCGGGCGCTGCGCCAGGTAGGCACGCGGGTCGCGGTCGGGACGGGCCTGGCCGCTGAGAATACGGCGGATGATCCAGGCCGCCCCCGGGGACAGCAGGCGTCGCTCACGCAGCACATCGCCGGGCTGCAAACGCGGTTTGGCGGCCATACCGCCGCGGGCGAAGGCGCTGTAGCCGGCCACCAGGGACTCCAGTCGCGCCCCACCACCGCCGAGAATCAGCGCCAGGTTCGGCTCGGCCAGCGGCGGCAGGCGGATCGGCACGCCAGCACCGCGCAGCTCGCCGGCAAAACGCTTCGGCCCATAGGCTTCGAGCAGTTGCACGGCAGGCAGGTTGAGCGACGTGGCCAGCGCCTCGCTGGCCGACACCGGGCCGATGAAGCCCGCAGCGAAGTTGCCGGGACGGTAGTCGCCGTAATGGCGCGGCACGTCCTGCAACAGCGACTCGGAATGGATCAGCCCCGCATCCAGCGCCATGCCATAGAGGAAGGGTTTCAGCGTCGAGCCGGGCGAACGCAGCGCTCGAACCATGTCGACATGACCGAAGCGCGCGGTATCGCCGATGTCCACCGAACCCAGGTAGGCACGCACGGCCATGCTCGGATGCTCGACCACCAGGATCGCCGCCGAGGTGCGCTCGGGCAGACGCGCGCGCCAGCCCAGCAGCAGGTCTTCCAGGCGCAGCTGTAGGCCGGCGTCGAGCGTGGTGCGGATCAGCGGCGGGCTGCCGGCGCGATTCAGGCGCCTGGCCAGCAGCGGCGCCAGGCTCGGCTCGCGGCGCGGGGCCAGGAACACCGGCTCCTCCAGCGCCTCGTCCACCTGCGCCTGTGGCCACACCTGGAACTCGCCCAGGCGGCGCAGCACCTTGTCACGTGCGGCCTGGGCGCGCTGCGGATGGCGGTCCGGGCGCAGCCGGCTGGGCGCCTGCGGCAGTACCGCGAGCAGGGCCGCCTCGGCGCGGGTCAGCTGGCTCGGCGGCTTGCCCAGGTAACTCCAGCTCGCCGCCGCCACCCCCTGCAAGGTGCCGCCGAACGGCGCCCGGTTCAGGTAAAGGGCGAGGATCTCGTCCTTGGACAGGTGCCACTCCAGCTGTGCGGTACGCCACAGCTGCTTGAACTTGCCGGGCAGATCGCGACTGTGCGGGTCGAGCAGACGCGCGACCTGCATCGACAGCGTGCTGCCGCCGGACACCACGCGCCCACCCGTCAGGTTCTGCCAGGCCGCCCGTGCCAGCGCCAGCGGATTCACCCCGGGGTGCTGGCGAAACCAGCGGTCCTCGTAGGTCAGCAAGGCCTCCAGGTAGTAGGGTGAGACCTCGTCCGGCGTCACCGGGTAGCGCCACACGCCGTCATGGTCAGCGAAGCGCCACAGCGGCGTGCCATCCTCGGCCAGCACCACACGGGCCAGATCGTCCTCGGGCAAGGGCAGCGGGAACAACTGGTCGGCGAGCCAGAGCAGGGCCAGGGGCAGCAGAAAAATCAGGAGCCAGCGACGGACTAGGCGGTGCATGCACAACCCTCTCCCCCAGCCCCTCTCCCATAAATGGGAGAGGGGAGCAGATCAGTATTCTGCGAAGCCTCGCGGCAACGTTCACGAACCATCTTGCTCGCCGATTTCAAGACGAATCTGTTCAAGTACGGCCTCTGTTTCAGCCAGTAGCTGATGATTCCAGAAGCGCAGCACACGATAACCTCGATTTTGCAGATAACGTTCACGCTGTTGATCGTATTCCCCCTGCTGCAGGTGCTGCCCACCATCGAGCTCGATGACCAGCCAGCGCTCGGTGCAGATGAAATCGACGATGTAAGGACCAATGGGTTTCTGCCGTTTGAACTTCAGACCGAGGAAACGATGCCCACGCAGGTAGTACCAGAGCCGTTGCTCGGCATCGGTCATCTCGCGACGCAGGCGTTTGGCGTTGTCGAGTAACGTCATGGTTCCTCCCTGAACCCTTGCCCTCTCCCGCAAGCGGGAGAGGGCGCGGTCTGACGCGCAAGTAGAACCTGATGCGGTCGTCCCCCTCTCCCATTTATGGGAGAGGGTTGGGGAGAGGGCCGCTTCTAACGCCCCCGCACCACCAGAGTACCCGGCGAGCTGCCCAGCGCCTGCCAGCTGGGCCGGTACATCGACTCCACCTGGGGTGGCGGCACGCGGTAGCTGCCGGGGGTCACGGCGCGGGCCAGGTACAGCAGGTGGGTGGTGCCGTAGCCCTCGACGTCCACGGCGGCCACGTAGCGGTCACCGCGATATTCCTGGTGCTTGATGCGGGCGTTCTGCATGGAGCGGCGCCATTCCTTGACGCTGCTGCCCGCGTCGTCGAGGCTCGCGGCGCTTTGCGCCAGGTTCTGGTTTTCCAGCTCCAGGCCGGCGGGCAGCAGGTCGACCACCAGGGCATCGGGCACGCGCTGCTTGGCGCGCACGGCCAGGTGCACCAGCACCAGTTCGCCGCTGTCCAGGCGCTGCAGGTCGAGCGGGCGACCATCCATGCCGAGGTACTCGCGCTCGATGCTCAGGTTGTCACCTCCAGCTCGCGGCGCCTGGGTCGGGTAGCCGGACAGGGTCAGCTGCTGGTACAGCGTGGCGCTGCCGGCGTTGCTCACGCTCAGCGGCTCCGCCAGTTCGGCGCGTTCCAGCTTGATGCCCGGCTGCTGGTCGCTCAGTTCGAACTGGAAGGCACCGCTGGCGAGCGCTGCGCGCCAGTTCTGCTCCGGCTTGCTGAGAATGCCGCGACCGGCGAGGAACAGCGAGTTGCGCTCCTGGGTCGACAGCCAGCGCCTGCCGGCCAGTTCATCGGCCAGATCGAACAGGCGCTGCTCGCTCTGCTCGGCAGCCAGGTCGTTCTCCTCGAGCACCGACAGGATCAGCGCCTGGTCACGCAGCGGGCTGCCATAGTCGGCCATCCAGCGCTCGCCATCACGCTTGCGGCTCAGCCCGGCAGCCAGAGCCTGACCCGCGCGCGGGCCATCGCCCATCAGCTTCAGCGCCGCCGCCAGTTGCACCAGCGGCAGACCGGAACGGGCGTCGTTGCGCCGGTCGAACAGGCTGCGCAGGGCCCCCAGCGGGGCCTGCTGGCTGCGCGCCAACACGTAGCCGGCATAGGCCTGCACGGCGAAACGGGTGTGCGCGAAGTCCTGGCTGTAGCTGGCCTCGATCAGGCTGCTCTGCTGCAGGTAGCGCAGCAGGCGATCGTTGGCTTTCTTCAGCGCCTCGGCCGGCACGCCGAAGCCCTGCTCGCGGGCGCGCAGGAGGAAGTCGGTGACGTAGGCGGTCAACCAGTACTCTTCCTCGCTCTCGGCACTCCACAGGCCGAAACCACCGCTGTGGCGCTGCATGCCGAGCAGGCGTTCGATACCCAGCTCGATGCTCTTGCGCCGCTGCTCGTCGGGCTCGCCTTCCAGGCCAAGTCGCTTGAGGCTGGCGGCATCGGCGTACAACGAGGGGTACAGGCCACTGGTGGTCTGCTCCAGGCAGCCGTAGGGATAGGCCTTGAGTGCGCGGATCTGCTCGCCGAGGTTCAGCGGCGGCCGGCTCGACAGCGCCAGCACCGCCTCCAGACCGGCCGGTTCGAACTGGTTCAGGGTGCCAGCCGGCATGCTCCACGGCTCGCCCTCGCCCAGCACGGCACGGAAGTGCTGCAGCTGCGCCGGGTAGGCCGGACGAATGCCCAGCGTCCACTCGCGGGTGAAATCACCCAGTGCCTCGTTCGGCAACGCCAGGCCCTGCACCTCGACATGGATGCGCCCCTGGCCCAGGCCACCTTCGGCCCGTACCGGGATGCGCAGCGTGGTGCGTTCACCGTCCTTGAGGTTGATCGGCGACTCGCCCTTGCCGAGCAGACGCAGCTGACCTTCCACGCCCAGTTGCACGTCGAGCTTCTGCTCGCTGCCGGAGAGGTTGGTCAGGTCCAGCGCCAGCGTGGTTTCGTCGCCGCCGGCGAGGAAGCGCGGCATTGACAGTTCGGCGACCAGCGGCGCCGCCACCACCGTCTTGGCCTCGGCCATGCCGAAGCGCTCGTCGGTCCAGGCCTGCGCCATCAGCCGCAGTTCACCGTTGAAGTCGGGGATGTCCAGGCTGACTTCGCCTTCGCCCTTGGCGTCGAGCTTCAAGGCATCGCTCTGCAGGGCGACGATCAGCACGCTGGTGTCCGGGCGCTTGCCACCGGCGGCGAGGCCGGCGTCACCCCCGAAGGCCAGGCTGGCGACGCGGCCCTGCGCCTCGATCAGCTGGCCATAGATATCCAGCTGGTCGGCGCCATAGGCCTTGCGCCCGAAGAAGTTGGCGAACGGGTCGGGCGTCGCGTAGCTGGTGATGTTGAGGATGCCGACGTCCACCGCGGCAACCAGCACGCGCACCGTCTCGGGAATGCTGCCATCGGCGTTGCGCGCGCTGACCTTGACCTTCAGCGGCTGCTTGGGTCGCATCTTCTCCGGCGCGTCCAGGCTCACCGCCAGCTTGCGCGGCGCACGCTCCAGCGGCAGGTGCAGCAGGCCCACGGCACGCTTCGGCGTGACTTGCGCCTTGCGCTCACCGGGGCGCACCACCAGGGCACTCAGGTACAGGTCATGCCGCGCCCACTGCTTGTCGATCGGCAGCTCGAAGGTCTTGCCTTCGGCCGGCACGCTGATTTCCTGCCACCACAGCGGCCCCTCGCTGGATTCGACCAGCAGGTAGCCATTGCCGGCAGCCGGCGGAGTGACGGTGATCTTGGCCACGTCGCCGGCGGCGTAGGCCGGTTTGTCCAGCGCCAGCTTGACCTGGTCCGGGCGCACCGCGCCGCCGTCGGCGTTGTCCTGCCAGCGGTAGCCGGCCCAGAAGCGCAGGTTGCTGACCAGACCGGTCTGGTTGTCCACCACCTCGACCCGATACGGGCCCCACTCCACCGGGAAACTGACCTTGGCGGTGCCGCCGGCGGCGATCTTCAGCGGCTCGTCGCTGAGGGTGAGGAATTTCTCGTTGTAGTTGTGGCGCCAGCCCTCGCCATCGGAGAAGCTCCAGAAGTAGTCGCGGCGCTCGCGCACCAGACGCACGTTGAGGTTATCGGCGGCCAGCTTGTTGCCGGCGGCGTCGGCCACGAGAATTTCGAACTCGGCGAGGCTGTCGGCATCGACCTCTTCACCGTCGAACAGGCCGCGCACACCGGGCAGGCGCTCGGCCGGCCATACCGGCTGCACCAGGCGCCGGGTGATCGGGCGACCACCGGACTCCTGCAGGCTGGCCTGGAGGATCAGACGCAGCGGCGACTTGGCGTCGCTCCAGCGGTTCTCCGGACGCAGCACGGCACGCCCTTCATCGTCGAGGTTCTGTTCGTCGAGCTCCTGGTCCTGGCTCAGGTCGGCCTCGGTGATATCGCCGAACTGGTAGCCGGGCAGGCTCGCCACGGCTTCACGCAGCGGGCGCACGTAGAGCTGCCCGCTCAGGCGATTGCCGGCGGCCGGCGCGCCGTAGAGGTAACGCCCGGTCACCGCGAACTCGGCGCTGTCGCTCGGTGCGTAAGGTTGCTCCTGGCCCTTGAGTTCCAGCGCCATGCGCTCGGGCAGGAAGTCCTCGACGAGGAATTCATAGAGTTGCGGGCTGCCGTCGCCGAGATCGAGCAGCAGTTGCCAGCGCCCGGTCGGCGCTTCCTCGGCCAGCGGCAGCTGGTATTGATAGAGGCCACCCTCGTCGGCATTCCAGACGAACTTGCGGCTGACCTGCTCATCCGGGCGACGCACCTCGACGCTGATCGGCTGGGCCTTCACCGGGCTGCCATCGGCATCGCGCAGCAGGCCATTGAGCAGCACGGTCTCGCCTGGGCGATAGAGGTCACGCGGGCCGAACACGAAGAACTGCAGGGCGTGGGCCTTGGGACCGGTGATATCGAATTCGGCCAGGTCCAGCGCCGGGGTATTCAGGCGCAGCAGGCTGGTCTGCTCGTCCTGCTTGGCCAGCAGCACCTGGGCCTTGGCCGGCAGCGGCAATTGCGCATGGCCGGCGGAATCGGTCTTGCCCTCGGCGAGCAGTGCGCCTTCGCCGTCGAGCAGCTCCAGCTGCACGCCGGACTGGGCCTTGCCGCCCTCCAGCGCCTGGGTGAAGACATCCAGGCGATCCTGGTAGCGATGCGCCGACAGGCCGATGTCGCTGAGGCTGAACAGGGTCGCCGGCTGCGAATAGCTGTAGCTGCCGGCTTCACGCATCACCGCCAGGTACACGCCGGGCTGCTTGAACGGCTCCAGGCCGGCGATCGGCAACAGCAGGGTCTCGCGGGTGTTGCGCGCCGGGTTGAGGTCGAAGCGTCCGCCGTAGACCAGATCGGCCATCGGCAGCAGCTCACGGGCTTCCCAGGTATCCAGGTTGCTGGCGCGGCCCCAGCGCGAGAGGAAACGTGGCAGCATATCCGGCTTGATGCGGAAGAACTCGACATTGACCTTGTCGACGTTCAGGGCGATCACCGGCAGGCCCTCGGCCAGGCGGGTGGGCAACAGCGAGCCACGACTGGCGAAGCCGACGCTGGCCTGCAGGTCGCGGGTCTGGAAACGGCTGACATGCTCGCTCGCCAGTTTGCCGCCATTGATCGATTGCAGGCCGGCATCGACGGTCAGCACCAGCTTGCGCTTGGGCTCCAGGTGGCGCAGGCGCAGTTCGCTGAGGTTGTCGGTCAGCTCCCAGGCGCCGTCGACCTTGCCGCTGGTGCTGTCGACCAGATGCAGGCGCTCGGCGAAGGGCTGCTCGGGATCGAGGGGAATGGAAAAGGTCACCGACAGCGTGCTGGCGCCGTCGAGCTGCACTTCGGAAACGTCGACCACCTCCAGCTCGCGACCGGCGTAGCGCTTGGCCAGCGCCTCGCGATCGACTGCGGGTCTCGCGGCCTCGGCCTGCTGCGCGGCAGGGGCGGCGGGGGTCACAGTGGCGGGAGGTTGAGAGGAATCACAGGCACTGAGCAGACTCAGTACCAAGGCCAGAAGCAGTCCTTTGTTCGGCATTGCGGGCTCCATGATCGGGGGGCGCAGAAGCCGACAACTATAGCCGAGGCATCCCCCCAGCGACGAGCCGTCCCGACGAATTCGCCAAGCCACTCACACTCCTGCCACGGCATGCGGGCAGCACAGCGCTGTGCCTATAATCGCCGCTTTGCCGGAGCCGTCCATGTCCGCCCTGCTCGACGCCTGGCGCCACGCCCCGACCCAGCGCAAGGTCTGGGCCCTGGCCGCGCCGATGATCCTCTCCAACCTCTCGGTGCCGCTGGTGGCCCTGGTGGACACCGCCGTGGTTGGCCACCTGCCGCATGCGCACCAGCTGGCGGCGGTGGCGGTCGGCGGCAGCCTGTACACCCTGCTGACCTGGGCCATGGGCTTCCTGCGCATGGGCAGCACCGGCTTCGCCGCCCAGGCGGCCGGCCGTGGCGACGGCGGCGCGCTGCGCCAGGTGCTGCTGCAGGGCCTCGGCCTGGGCGTGTGCCTGGCATTGCTGCTGAGCCTGCTGGCCATTCCCTTCAGCAGCGCGGCGCTGAGCCTGATGCAGCCGTCGGCCGAGCTGGATCAACTGGCGCGCCAGTACTTCCAGATTCGCCTGTTCGGCCTGCCCGCCAGCCTGGCGACCTATGCCCTGATCGGCTGGCTGCTGGGCACGCAGAGCGCACGTGGGCCGCTGGCCATTCTGCTCACCGCCAACCTGCTCAACGTCGGGCTGGACCTGCTGTTCGTGCTCGGCCTCGAATGGGGCGTGGCTGGCGCGGCCTGGGCCTCGGTGATAGCCGAATGGAGCGGCGCCCTGCTCGGCCTGTGGCTGACCCGCGGCGCCCTCGCACGCTACCCCGGCCACCTGGACGGCCGCGCACTGCAACGCTGGAGCAGCTGGCGCCCGCTGCTGGCGGTCAACCGTGACATTTTCATCCGCACGCTGGCGCTGCAACTGGTGTTCTTCCTGATCACCGTGCAGGGCACGCGCCTGGGCGACGCCACGGTGGCAGCCAATGCCCTGCTGCTCAACGGCCTGACGCTGACCGCCTATGCCCTCGACGGCCTGGCGCATGCCGTCGAAGCGCTGTGCGGTCATGCGCTCGGCGCCCGTGATCGCCATGCGCTGCGGCGCGCCCTGCTGGTGGCCGGTGCCTGGTCATTGCTGGCCAGCATCGGCTTCGCGCTGTTCTTCCTGTTCGGCGGCCACTGGTTCGTCGCCCTGCTCACCGACATCAGCGAGATACGCGCGCTGGCCCAGGTGTTCCTGCCATACCTGGCCGTGCTGCCCTTGCTGGCCGTGTGGAGCTACCTGCTCGACGGCCTGTTCATCGGTGCCACGCGGGCCCGCGAGATGCGCGACGCCATGCTCATCGCCCTGGCGCTGAGCCTGCCGCTGGCCTGGTGGCTGCAGAGCCTGGGCAACCACGGGCTGTGGTTGGCATTTCTGGCATTCATGGGGCTGCGAAGCCTGGTTCTCGGGGGCTATGCTTGGAACATGAATCGTCGCAACCTCTGGTTTCCACCTGGAGAGATCACCGATGCTCAGTGCGCCGCTACCCGCGAATGAAGCTGAACGCCAGCAGGCCCTGGAGAGCCTGGACGTGCTCGACACACCGGCCGACCCCTACCTGGATGCGCTCACCCGTCTGGCCCGCGACCTGTTCGGGGTCAAGACGGCGCTGATCAGCCTGATCGACAACGAGCGCCAGTGGTTCAAGAGTCGCCAGGGCCTGGAGGTCGCCGAGACCCCGCGCACGGTGTCGTTCTGCGCCCACGCGATCCTGCAGGACACGCCGCTGGTGGTCGAGGACAGCCACCGCGACAGCCGTTTCTGCGACAACCCGATCGTACTGCGCGCCCCGCACGTGCGTTTCTATGCCGGCCACCCGCTGTTCGATGCCCAGCAGCAGGCGCTCGGTACGCTCTGCCTGATCGATCCGGCACCGCGCCGCCTCGATCGCCAGGAGCTGATGCGACTCAGGGATCTGGCCTACGTGGTGCAGGGCTACCTGCAACTCCGCCACTGCGCTCACCAGGCCGATGACCTGCGCGATGCGCTGAGCCGCGAGCAGCGCAAGGGCATGCTCGACCCCCTGACGCAGCTGTGGAACCGTGCCGGGCTGCTGCATTTCCTGCCGCTGGAGCAGGCGCTCGCCGAGCGCAGCGGCTTGCAGCTCGGCCTGATCTACTGCGACCTGGACCACTTCAAGCGGGTCAACGACGAGCATGGCCACGACGCCGGCGACCACGTGCTGTGGGAAAGCGCACGGCGCATGAGCGCGACGGTACGCCCGCAGGACGTGGTCACGCGCAACGGCGGCGAGGAGTTCGTCATCCTCGCCCTGGTGAAGGATGACCAGGAGCTGCTGCTGATCGCCGAACGCATCCGCCTGGCCATCGCCAGCCAGCCCATCGTGCTCGAGCAAACACAATTGCAGCAGACCGTCAGCCTCGGCTGTGCCCTGCTCGGCCCCGGCGAGAGCAGCGGCGCGGCGCTCAAGCGCGCCGACCAGGCGCTGTATCGCGCCAAGCACGAAGGCCGCAACCGCAGCCTGCTCGCCCCCTGATCCGGAGAGGAACCCGCATGGCCGCTGCCCTCGTCGCCTACCTGCACTACCTGTCGATCTTCGCCCTGTTCGCTCTGCTCAGCATCGAGCATGTGCTGTTCAAGGCGCCGCTGGACCTGTCACGCGCGCGCAGCCTGATGATCACCGACATCGCCTACGGCATCTGTGCCGGCGTGGTCCTGGCGACCGGCGTCGCCCGCGTACTGTGGTTCGCCAAGGGCACCGACTATTACCTGGGCAACAGCCTGTTCCATGCCAAGGTCGGCCTGTTCATCCTGGTCGGCCTGCTGTCGATCCTGCCGACCTATGTCTTCTTCAACTGGCGCAACGCGGTTCAGGCCGGCCAGGTCCCGGAGCCCAGCCCCAGGCAACTGCGCCTGGTGACCTGGAGCATCCGCCTGGAACTGCTGCTGTTGCTGGTGATTCCCCTGCTGGCCGCGCTGATGGCGCGTGGCTATGGCGTGATCAGCGCAGGCTGAGCGTCACAGACGCATGCCGATGGCCAGGCGATTGAGGCCACTCATCAGGGCCACGGCAATGGTCAGGTCGGAGATTTCCCTGGCACTGAAGTGCGCCTCCAGCGGCTGGTAGTCCTGATCGTCGGCATGGCTGCGGGCGATCTCGCTCAACGACTCCGCCCAGGCCAGCGCCGCTCGCTCACGCGCCTGGAAATGACGACTCACGCGCCAACCGGCCAGGCCGTCCAGCTTGGCCTGGGGCACGCCCTCCGCACGTAGCGACTCGCTGTGTTTCTCCAGGCAGTAGGCACAGCCGTTGATCTGCGAGACGCGCAGATAGAGCAGTTCGATCAGTTCCTTGCCCAGCGGGCCACGCTCCAGCGCGGCCTTGGTGGCGAGCAGACCCTGCATCGCCTCGCCGGACAGATCGTAATAGGGCTGGCGCAACGCGCTCATGGCAGGACTCCTGGCGCAGCAAGATGGGGGTTGGCATCCAGCTGCGCGCGCGCCTGCACCAGCATCGCCTCGGCATGCGCCTGGCCGCGAACCAGGCCCTGCAGGTGAATGAACTCCAGGTCGTGGATACCGATGGTACTCAGCACATGGCGCAGGTAGGAGGTGAGGAAGTCCGGCTGCCGCGCCTGCTCGCCACGGTAGAAGCCGCCCGAGCTGACCACGACGAAGGTCGGACGATCCGCCAGCAGCCCCACCTTGCCAGCCTCGGTGGCGGCGAAGCTGCGCCCGATGCGCAGCACGTAGTCGATCCACAGCTTCAGCGCCGCCGGCACCGTGAAGTTGTGCATCGGCGTGGCGATCACCAGGCAGTCGCTGCCTTCCAGCTCGCCGATCAGTCGCTCGGAGACCTGCAACGCCGGATCGTCGCCAGGCGCCTGCGCCACCAGTGCCTCGGCATAGGCCGCTGCCAGTGCCGGCAACGGTTCGCTCGCCAGGTCGCGCTCCAGCACCTGGGCCTGGGGGTGACGCTGACGCAGACGCTCGACCAGCTCCTGCGCCAGGCCACTACCGCGACTCTGGCGACCGAAGGGGCCGCATTCCAACAGGAGGATTCGCTGCATTTCAAAGCACCTCGCGAAAGTGCATGCCGATGGCCAGCAAACCCTGACGGTAGTAGAAACGCTGCCCGCGTGCGTTGCCCAGCGCCGTGTCCAGCACGAAGTTGGCGCAGCCCAGGCGGCGTGCCTGGGCCCGCGCCTCATCCAGCAGCCGCTCGCCGATGCCCTGGCAACGCAGGTCCTCGCGCGTCACCAGGTCATCGACATAGAAGAAGCGCCCGTGCAGCAGGTTCTCCTGCAGGCGACAACCGGCCAGGCCCAGCACCTCGTCGCCCTGGCGCGCCGCCAGCAGGCGATAACCCTGCTCGGCCTGGCGTTGCAGGCGCTGGACGAAATCGTCGGCGTCGCTCAGGTGTGGGCGCAATACGCGCATCAGGGGCAGGCAGGCACGCAGTTCGTCCGGGTCGTCGAGCCAGTCGCAGCGGTAGTCGGAAATCATGGCGGTTCTCCATCGAAGATGGCCGCCACTCTAGGCGGAACATGGCATAGTCAGTAGAGCCAAGAATCATCGAATCGATCAGGACATAGGCATGTACAGCATTCGCCTGGAAAGCGCACGCGACAAGGCGACACCGATCTACCTGCAGCTCTATCAGCGCCTGCGCGAAGCGATCGCCGAGGGCCGCCTGCAGCCAGGCGAGCGCGTGCCCTCGGTTCGCGCCCTGGCCAGCGAGCTCAATCTGGCGCGCGGAACGGTAGAGGCGGCCTACCAGTTGCTGGTCGGCGAGGGTTATCTGCTGCCGCGCGGGCCGGCCGGCACCGTGGTCTCCCCGCAGTTGCCGCATGCCCCCGGCAACCCTGTGCTGCCCGCCAAACAGCACCAGGCCTCGCGCTCAGGCGATGAGCCGAGCGCAGAGGCGCTGCCGTTCCAGCTCGGCCTGCCGGCCCTGGACAGCTTCCCGCGCAAGCTCTGGAGCCGGCTCGGTGCGCGCCACCTGCGCCAGCTGAGCAGCCCCGACCTCAACTACCCGCCCGCGCAAGGCCTGCCCGCGCTGCGGCGCAGCCTGGTGCGCTATCTGGGGGTGTCGCGCGGCATCGCCTGCGAGCCGGAGCAGATCTTCATCACCGCCGGCTATCGCAACGCCCTGCTGCTGATCCGCCAGGCCTTGCTGCAAACCGGCGACCGCTGCTGGTTCGAAGACCCGGGTTATTTCAAGGCACGCCAGATGCTCGAGGGCAGCGAGGTCACGCTAGTCCCGGTGCCGGTGGACGAACAGGGACTCTGCGTGGAGCGCGGGCGGGCGCTCGCCCCGGATGCCCGCTGCGCGCTGGTCACGCCGTCCCACCAGAGCCCCCTGGGCGTGTCGCTGAGCCTGCCCCGGCGACTGGCCCTGCTCGACTGGGCGGCGAACCGCCAGGCCTGGATCATCGAAGACGACTACGACAGCGAGTACCGCTACGTCGGTCGCCCATTGCCGGCCCTGAAGAGCCTCGACCATGCCGGCCGCGTGCTGTACTGCGGCACCTTCAGCAAGGTGCTGTTCCCCGGCTTGCGTCTGGCCTACCTGGTGGTACCGCAGGCACAGGTGGCGCGCTTCGCCGCCTGCGCACAGGACTTCGATCACGGCTGTCCGGCGTTGCCTCAGGCAATCACCGCGGACTTTCTCGACCAGGGCCACTTCGCCCGCCACCTCAAGCGCATGCGTGCACTCTATGCCGAGCGCCGCGCTCATCTGGCCTCGGCGCTGCAACACGTCCTGGGTTCACGCCTGCGCGTCGAGTTGCAGGCCGGCGGCATCCATCTGCTGGCCCGGCTCGACGAGCGCGAGGACGACCGCGCCCTGGCAGCCCGCGCACAAGGCGCCGGGCTGGCGGTGATGGCATTGTCGGAGTGGTCGCGGCAGCACCCCTGCGGCAGCGGGCTGCTGCTGGGCTTCACCAACATCGCCAGCGCCGAGCAGGCGTTGCACCTGGCTCGACGCCTGGCCGAGGCGATCAGTTGAGCGTCAGGACGCCAGGTAGGAGGAGCGGGTCAGCCCCAGACGCAGCGCGTCGAGGAACTGAGTGCGCTCGCGGGCACTGATCCGGGCGCTGGCCACCTTGTCGCGGTAATGCGTCATCAGCTCCTCGGGCGACAGGTGCACGTAGCGCAGCATGTCCTCGATGGTGTCGTGGGTCTCGATGCCGGCATGCACCGCACTGCCATCGGCGGCCTGGTAGATGTTCACCGAGTCGGTATCACCGAACAGGTTGTGCATGTCGCCGAGAATCTCCTGGTAGGCGCCGACCAGGAAGATGCCCAGCACATAGTCCTCGCCCTCCTTGATCTCGTGCACCGGCAGGCTGGTCTCGATGGACTGCTCGTCGACGTACTGGCGGATCTTGCCGTCGGAGTCGCAGGTCAGGTCCTGCAGCACGGCACGGCGCAGCGGCTCCTCGTCCAGGCGCGACAGCGGCAGGATCGGCAGGATCTGGCCGATGGCCCAGGTGTCCGGCAGGCTCTGGAACACCGAGAAGTTGCAGATGTACTTGTCGGCCAGCTTGTCGTTGAGCTCGTCGAGCACGGCGCGGTGCGAACGCTGACGGGCCTTGAGCTGGTTGTGCAGGCGACGGCAGATGGCGAAGTAGCACTGCTCGGCCAGGGCCTTCTGCGCCAGGCTCAGCTTGCCGGCGGAATACTGCGCGGCCACTTCCTCGATGTAGTGGGTGGCACGCCAGTAGGTCTCGGCGACCATTTCCGGATCGCTGTCGTCGAGCAGCTCGATCAGCACCTGGAGGATTTCCGGCTGTTCGACGCTCGGATCGATCTCCGGCACCTTGTCGTTGTGCCGCTCGACATCGGTGACCTGCACCAGCAGCACGGCGTGGTGCGCGGTCATCGCCCGGCCGCTCTCGGAGAAGATGTGCGGATGGGGGATTTCCTGGCGGTCGCAGAACTCCTTGAGCATGTCGACCACGGCATCGGCGTAGTCCTGCATGTCGTAGTTGATCGAGCTGGCGTTGCGCGAGTGGGTGCCGTCGTAGTCCACGCCGAGGCCGCCGCCGACATCGATGTGATCGACCGGCAGGCCCATGGCGCGCAGCTCGCCGTAGTAGCGGATGGCCTCGCGGAAGCCCTTGCGGTAGTCGGCGATGTTGGCGATCTGCGAGCCCATGTGGAAGTGCAGCAGGCGGATGCCCTGGTCCAGCCCGGCCGCGCGGAAGCGCTCGACGACCTGGAGGATCTGCGCGGCCGAGAGACCGAACTTGGATTTCTCGCCGCCGGTGTCGGCCCACTTGGAGGAGGCCAGCGAGGACAGGCGCACGCGCAGGCCGATCTGCGGCGCGACCTTGAGCTCGGCCGCCTCGTCGATCACCAGGCGCACCTCGGATTCCTTCTCGATGACGATGAACACGTTGTGGCCGAGCTTCTGCCCCATCAGCGCCAGACGGATGAACTCGCGGTCCTTGTAGCCATTGCAGACGATGGTGCCGCCCTTCGGCGCCAGCGCCAGCACGGCCAGCAGCTCGGGCTTGGAGCCGGCTTCCAGGCCGATGGAAACGTTCTGCGTGGCGATGATGTTCTCGACCACCGCTTCCTGCTGGTTGACCTTGATCGGGTACAGCGCGGTGTAGCGGCTCTGGTATTCCAGGCGCTCGATGCTGGAGTCGAAGGCGCCGGTGAGGCGACGCACGCGGTCCTGCAGGATGTCCGGGAAGCGCACCAGCAGCGGCAGCGACAGACCGCTCTGGCGCAGCTCCTCGACCTGCTGGCTGAGGTCGATGGGCTGGCTGTCGGGCCCGTTGGGACGCACCTCGACGCGACCGGCATCGTTGATCGAGAAATAGCCGGCGCCCCAGTGGCGAATGCCGTAGACACTGCGGCTATCGGCTACGGTCCATTGGCTGCCGTCGTCTTTGCGGGTGCGTCGTGCGGACATCGGGTTCTCCCATGAGAAAGCCTGGCCTGCGGGCGGCCAGTCGGAAAATTTAAGCAAGCAAGATGACGTTTGCTCGGCGGTTGACCCTCCGAGCTTCATCGAAGTTTAGAAAATAATGGCGCGTCAGCCGCCGGACTTCTTCGCGGTGAAACCGCGCTTGCCCAGTTCGGCCAACAGCAGGTCGACGTGATCGCCCTGGATCTCGATCACGCCGTCCTTGAGCGCACCACCGGTGCCGCAGCGCTTCTTCAAGGCGCTGGCCAGCTCCTTGAGCGGCTCCTCGGCCAGCGGCACACCGCTCACCGTGGTGACGGTCTTGCCGCCACGCCCCTTGGTTTCACGGCGTACGCGGGCGATGCCATCGCCTTCGGGAATGCGCGTCTGCTTGCAGACACAGGCATCCACCGGCTGGTTGCAATCCGGGCAATGGCGACCACCATCGGTGGAATAGACGAGACCGCTCAGAGCGGAGAATGAAGAGGCTTTCTTGACCACCGGCTTGTCCTCGTAGGGGTCAGGATAGCGACTGGCCGACGCAGGTCGACCGCGAAGCCCCACTCAGGCAGGGGCAGCGCTGGCGGATAGAGGTCCGCCGAAAAGGTCGCGCAGTGTAACGGCAAAGACCGAGCTTGCTAAGTACGTATTTGCGTCATTGTCCGGCACGATGGCGACGCTGTTCGCCATCGTGCACGAAGCGCTCGGAATCCGCGACACCACAGGCGTGCAAGCGCCCAACTGGCATGCCCTACGAGGCGTTGCCGGGCTTGCTGCGACCGCCCAGTAACAAAGGCATCAGACAGCCGCAGGCGGTCT
Organism: Ectopseudomonas khazarica; assembly: GCF_004521985.1. Lineage (GTDB taxonomy): Bacteria > Pseudomonadota > Gammaproteobacteria > Pseudomonadales > Pseudomonadaceae > Aquipseudomonas > Aquipseudomonas khazarica. The sequence continues at coordinate 40,874 of NZ_SBHZ01000022.1, read as the reverse complement.
GTTCATGTAGCGTTCCAGCGCCGCCAGCGAGTCCGGGCAGTACGGCATATGGCGGGTTTCCTCCAGGGCCTGTTCGACGCTGATGAAACGCGCTTCGAGCACCTCCTCCGGCTGCAGCACCAGCGGCGCATCGGACACCGCTGAATAGGCCATGCACCACAGGCGACTCTCCGGCGCGTCGTAGAGAAAGTGCGCATGCTCGACCAGCTCGGCATCGACGATCCCCAGCTCCTCGGCCAGCTCGCGCTCGGCGGAGAGGCGATAATCCTCGCCTTCGAGCACCATGCCGCCTGCCGCGACATCCCAGTAGCCTGGGTACAGCGCCTTGCTCAGGGTACGCCGGTGCACGCACAGCAGGCCGGCAGAGTTGAACAGCAGGATATAGGTGCCACGGCCGATCAGGTGACGCTCACGCAGCTGCGCCCGCGAGACGCCACCCAGCGGCCGGTCGTTCTCGTCGACCCAGGCGACCCGCTCGCTGTCGGAGGCGGCACGATGCGCCGCCTCCGCTGCCGAGATCCTGCTCATCAACCCTGGCTCAACAGCTGACGCAGATCGATGATGCCGGCGTTGGCACGCGAGATGTAGTTGGCCATCACCAACGAGTGGTTGGCGAGGATGCCGTAGCCACTGCCGTTGAGGATCATCGGGCTCCACAGCGTCGCCTGCGCCGCCTCCAGCTCGCGGATGATCTGGCGCACGCTGACGGTGGCGTTCTTCTTGGCCAGCACATCGGCGAAATCGACTTCGACGGCACGCAGCAGGTGAGCCAGCGCCCAGGCCTGGCCACGGGCCTCGTAGAACACGTTGTCGATCTGCAGCCAGGGGGTCTCGTACACGCCGCCCTCACCGATCAGGCCCGACTCCGCGGCATCGTTGCCGACCTGCTGGTTGTCGCTCAGGCGTACCTGGCCGACGCTGGCCGACAGACGCTGCGACAGCGAGCCGAGACGGGTGCCGGCGTCGCCCAGCCAGTTGTTGAGGTTGTCGGCACGCGCATAGAACTGCGCATTCTTCTGCCCCGGATCGGCCAGACGGGCGAGGTAGCGGTCCAGCGACTTGATCCCTTCACGGTACTCGGATTCGGAGGCAGGCAGCGCCCAGCTCTTGTGGTCGAAGTGGAAACGCGGCTCGGCCTTGGCCAGGTCCGGGTCTTCCGTGGACTGCGACTGCGAGCGAGAGAAGTCCTTGCGCAGCGCCCGGGCGAAGTCGCGCACCTGCACCAGTGCGCCGTATTCCCAGTTCGGCATGTTGTCCAGCCACAGGCCCGGCGGTGCCAGGTCGTTGGACAGATAGCCGCCCGGCTTGTCCAGCAGGGTGCTGGCGACCTGCTTGAGCGTTTCCACCGTGGTATAGCCGGTGACCATCTGCCGCTGCGCCTGCTGCGCGGCCGCCTGGGCATGTTGTTGCACCTGAAAGGCGCCAGGTTCCTGGCTCCAGTACCAGCCCACGACCAGGGTCACCAGCAGGTACACACCGAGCAGCCCGCCGAGCGCGCGTCCGATCAGGCTGGAGCTGCTGCGCTCACGCCCCAGTTTCGCGGTCTTGTCGGTACCGTCGGGCGAGCTCGCCGCGCGATTCTTCCAGTCCAGCATGGCAATGTCCTTTTTAAGCGAATTCGAATGTTCGACCACAAGCCGACCAACGGGTTGCGGCCTGTCCAGCACTATAAGGCAAGCTCGCAGCAAAACGCAGGGCACGCGGGCAAACTTACCGCCGGTACGAGGAAAACCGTTTTTTGTGACCCGCCTCGCCTGACGCGCCGGTACGTGCGACGTCAAAATAGCCCAATGCACATTTTTGTCGCCTATTCGACAGAAATACCGCCGCCAATTGATCGGCGGCAATGCCAGCACCGCCGACAAGTGATAGCATCAAGCCACCACTGACTTAACACTCGATAGAAGTCGGCCCATGACCGAGCACCCGGATCCCAGTCGCGACCGCCTCAAGCACCACTTCGCCCAGCGCGTGATCCATCAGGCGCGTCAGGTGCTGGAAGTCTGGCAGCGTCTGCAGCGCAGCGAGTGGAGCGATGCCGGCATGGCCGAGCTGACCGAGGCCAACCTGCGCCTGCTGCGCTACGCCGAGCGTTTCGAGCAGATCGAGCATGCCCAGCTGGCGAAGACCATCAGTACCAGCCTGGATGAGGTGGTGGAGAATCGCGGGCGCCTCAACAGCAGCCTGATCGCCCGCCTCAACCAGGCCATGCAGCGCCTGTCTCGAACGGGTCTGCGCCACAGCGATGCCTTCGAGCAGACCTTCCTGCCGCCCCTGCGCAAGCCGGTCTACCTCGCCCTGCAGGATGCCCAGCGCGCCGAGCGCCTGGCCCAGCAACTGGAGTTCTTCGGTCTCGCCGCGCAGCCACTCGGTAACGAGCGCGCCTTCCGCGCGGCCATCGCCGAACGCCACCCGGCGGCCATCGTCATGGACGTGGACTTCGCCGGCATCGGCCTGGAACTCGCCGACTCCATCCAGCAGGGCCTGGAACAGAAGATTCCCCTGCTGTTCTTCAGCCATTGCGACACCGACACCCCGACCCGCCTGGCAGCGGTGCGTGCCGGCGGGCAGGAGTTCTTCACCGGTTCGCTGGATGCTTCGAGCCTGCTCGAACGCATCGAGGTGCTGACCCATGTCTCCCAGTACGATCCGTACAAGGTGCTGATCGTCGATGACTCCAAGGCCCAGGCCACGCATACCGAACGCGTGCTCAACAGCGCCGGCATCCTGACCCACACCCTCACCGAGCCGATCAAGGCGATGGACGCGCTGGCCGAGTTCCAGCCGGACCTGATCATCCTCGACATGTACATGCCCGAGTGCAATGGCACCGAGCTGGCCAAGGTGATCCGCCACAACGACCGCTACGTCAGCGTGCCGATCATCTACCTGTCGGCCGAGGACGACCTGGACAAGCAGCTCGACGCGATGAGCGAAGGCGGCGACGACTTCCTCACCAAGCCGATCAAGCCACGCCACCTGATCGCCACCGTGCGCAACCGGGCGGCGCGCGCGCGCAACCTCAAGGCGCGCATGGTGCGTGACAGCCTCACCGGCCTGTACAACCACACCCACACCCTGCAGTTGCTCGACGACGCCTGCTACCGCGCCCGCCGCGAAGAGCAGCCGCTGGCCTTCGCCATGCTCGACATCGACCATTTCAAGAAGGTCAACGACACCTACGGCCACCCCATGGGCGACCGGGTGATCAAGAGCCTGGCGCTGTTCCTCAAGCAGCGCCTGCGCAAGACCGATCACATCGGTCGTTACGGCGGCGAGGAATTCGCCGTGGTGCTGCCGGACACCGACGAGCAGTCGGCGCTCAAGGTGCTCGAGGAAATCCGCCAGCGCTTCGCCGAGATCCACTACCCGGCGCAGCCACAGGACCTCTCCTGCACCTTCAGCTGCGGCATCGCCATGCTGCAACCGGGCCTGGACGGCAACGCCCTGTCCAAGCGGGCCGACGAGGCGCTGTACAAGGCCAAGCATGGCGGGCGCAACCGGGTCGAGCTGTACAGCGGCGACTGAAACGCTCGACCGTGCGGCCCATCGACGGCGGCAGATGGACAGGCGGAAAACGTGACGCAGCGCACGCCGTCATCAGGCTGTAACCAAATCGCAATAACCTCGCAGGCATCGTTCAGTCTTCGTTCGAGCCCGCCATGCGCCTCAAGCTGCTCACCAACCTCAACACCCTGCTGCTGGTCACCGTCTGCGTAGCCCTGGCAGCTACCCTCTGGTGGTCGCAACGCGCCCTGCAGCAACCGGTCCAGCTGATGGAGCGCTACCTGACGCTGTCGCAGCAGTTCCAGCGCGAGGTCGCCGACAACATCCAGGCCTACCTGGCCAGCGGCAACGCCGTGCAGCACAGCACCGCGACCCAGGCCATCGACGCGTTCAAGCAGGCGCTCGACCAGCTTCCGCCGCAACTGGCCGACGAACTGCGCCCCAGCCTCGAACAGCTCCGCGAATTCAGCGGCAACCAGCTGCTGGCCGCCGGCAAGCTGGCGGGCGACCCACAGGGCCTGCTGCTGCAGGCAGAACGGGAAATGCTCGCGGCGATGGAACAACTGACCCAGTACGCCGATAGCGCCGACACGCCAGCCGCCAGCGCCTACCGCAAGCCCCTGCGGGAGGCGGGTTCACGCCTGCTGAAACTGGTGCATGCACGCGAGCGCTTCATCAGCCAGGGGCGCAGCGAGCTGCTGGGCGATGTCGAGCGCGAGCTCAAGGCGCTCGGCCAGCAGGTCTCGGCGCTGGACGCCCTGCCGCTGCTCGGCGTGCAGGAAACCGACAGCTCAGCCAGCATCGGCTTCGCCGCCCTGCTCGGCCTGGACGAAGGCCAGCAGGAACAGCAGGCGCAGGACCGGGGCATCGACCTCAAGCGCGAGCTGAGCACGCTGGTGCGCCGCTACCCCAATGAACTGCAACGCACACGCGAACTGGTCGAGCAACGCCAGCAACTGGCCCAGACCACCAGCGAACGCGTGACCCAGGTGCAGCAGGCGCTGGCCGGGCTGGAACCGCTGGTCAGAGCCGAATACGCACGCATCCAGGGCGAGGTGCGCCTGATCCAGGGCCTGATGATCGGCCTGATCCTGCTCATCGCCCTGGTCATCGACCGTATCCAGCGCCGCCTGTCACGGGTCCTCGGGCACCTGGTCCCGGCGCTGTCGAAGTGGGCCCATGGCGACTTCGCCGAGGCCATCACCATCAACTCGCGCACCCGCGAGCTGAGCGATATCGAGGATTCGCTCAACCACCTGCGCCGCTACCTGGTGGAGCTGGTCGCCAGCATTCGCGGCCATGCCGAACAGGTTGCCGGCTCCAGCCGCACCCTGGCCGAGCTCAGTGGCGGCCTGCACAGCGGCGCCGAGCGCCAGGCCGGCGACACGGCCCTGATTCGTGACGCCCTGGGCGAGCTGGAGGCGACCATCGGCCAGGTGGCGCAGGACGCCAGCCAGACGGCGGACGCCAGCCGCGACGCCGACCGCGCCCTGGTCCAGGGCCAGCAGGTCATCGGCCAGAGCCTGGAGGGCCTGCACGCCCTGGTGACGGAAGTTCAGGGCAACGCCCAGGCCATCGAGCGCCTGGCCGATGAAACCGCCACCATCGGCAGCGTGCTGACGGTGATTCGCGGCATCGCCGAACAGACCAACCTGCTCGCCCTCAACGCCGCCATCGAGGCGGCGCGGGCCGGCGAGGCCGGGCGAGGTTTCGCCGTGGTCGCCGACGAAGTCCGCTCGCTGTCGCAACGCACCGGCAGTGCCACCGCCGAGATCCAGGACGTGATCGGGCGTCTGCAGCAGGCGGCGCACCAGTCGGTGCAGGCCATGCGCGCCCAGGTCGAGCACGCCGAACAGACCGCAGGCAAGGCCGAGGCCGCCGACGGCGCGCTCGACGAGATCGTCAGCGCGATCCGCACCATCGCCAGCATGGCCGAACGCATTGCCGAGGCCACCGCCCAGCAGAGCGACTCGGTCGGCGAGATCCGCGAACACGGTGAGCGCATCCACCAGCTGGGCGACGACAACCTGCAGCGCATCGGCCAGGGGCGTGACCAGGGAGAGCAGCTGATGCAGCTGGGCGGCCAACTGCACGAGGCCGTGCAGGCGTTTCGCGTCTGACCTGCGGCATACCGGCGCAGGCCTGGAACTCGGCGCGCGGCCGCCGATCCAAGCGACGCTCATCCGAGCAGATCGGCAGTCCGTTCAGCTGGCGAAATGTGCATGGGCGCTTTCCGGTATCATGCCGCCACCTTCCGCCGAGATAGTCGCCCGATGTCACTGCGTCGTCTGCTCCTTCCCCTGCTCCTGCTGTGCCTGAGCCTGCCGGCCAGCGCCAACCTGTTCGACCAGCGCCCGGCCGCGTCGCCGCTTGGCGCCCCGCTGAACAACAGCAGCGATTTCCTGCCGGTACGGGAAGCCTTCAAGCTGAGCCTGGTGAGCAGCGATGCGCAGAGCGTGACCCTGCGTTTCGTCGCGGCCGAGGGCTACTACCTGTACCGCCACCGCCTGAATTTCAGCGTGGAGCCGGCCGGCTTCGACCTCGGCGAGGCGCAACTGCCTGCCGGCAAGGCCAAGCACGACGAGTTCTTCGGCGATGTCGAGGTGTACTACGGCGTGCTCGACGTGCGCCTGCCGCTGGACAACCCGGACAACCGCCCGCTGCGCCTGCAGGTGGGCTACCAGGGCTGTGCCGACAAGGGCCTGTGCTACCCGCCCGAGACCGAGTACATCGAAATCGGCGAGATGCCCGCCAGCGTCGCCGACCTGCAGCAGAGCGAGTGGACCTGGAAAGATCTGGCGCTGTTCTTCCTCGCCGGGCTGGGCCTGACCTTCACCCCCTGCGTGCTGCCCATGCTGCCGATTCTCTCCGGCGTGGTGCTGCGCGGTCGCCCGAGCAATGCCCGCGGGCTGATCCTGTCGCTCGCCTACGTGCTGCCGATGGCGGCCTGCTATGCCGTGCTCGGTGCGCTGATGGGGCTGTTCGGCGCTGGTCTCAACCTGCAGGCCATGCTGCAGTCGCCCTGGGTGCTGGTACCCTTCGCCGCCTTCTTCGGCCTGTTCGCCATGGCGATGTTCGGCGTCTTCGAACTGCGCCTGCCGGCCTTCATACGCGACCGCCTCGACCAGCGCGCCAGCCAGACCCGCGGCGGCACCATCGCCGGTGCCGCGACCCTGGGCGTGCTGTCGAGCCTGATCGTGTCGCCCTGCATCACCGCGCCCCTGACCGCCCTGCTGCTCTATATCAGCAGCACCGGCGATGCCGTCGGTGGCGGCCTGCAACTGTTCGCCCTGGGCCTGGGCATGGGCACGCCGCTGGTGCTGTTCGGCGCGGGCGGCGGCGCCCTGCTGCCGAAGTCCGGCCCGTGGCTGGTCACCGTGCGCAACGCCTTCGGCGTGATGCTCCTGGCCGTGTCCGTCTGGCTGCTCGAACGCGTGCTGCCGGGCAGCCTCAGCCTGGCGCTGTGGGGCCTGCTGGCCGGCGGCGTGGCGGTGTTCCTCGGCGCGCTGGAGTTCGGCCCGAAGACGCACCGGCAGAAACTCGGCCAGATCGTCGGCCTGGCCCTGCTGGTCTACGCCCTGGCCGCCTGGGTCGGTGCCCTGCAGGGCACGAGCGATCCGCTCAAGCCGCTCGGCCAGCTATCGGCCACTGCCAGCCAGGGCAGCTCCAAGAGCGGTGCCTGGCAGACCCTGAGCAGCCCTGCTGAGCTGGACGCTGCGCTGGCCGAGGCCAAGGCCGCCGGGCAACCGCTGCTGCTGGACTGGTACGCCGACTGGTGCATCAGCTGCAAGGTGATCGAACGCGAAGTGTTCGGCAATGCCGAAGTGGGCAGCAAGCTGGCCGGCTGGAGACTGATACGCTTCGACATCACCGAAAGCAGCGCCGCGCAGCGCGCCCTGCTGGATCGCTACCAGCTGTTCGGGCCGCCCGCGATCCAGCTGTTCTCCGCCCGGGGTGACGAACTGCTCGATCTGCGTGTCGTAGGTGAAGTCGACGCCGCCACCTTCGGCGTGCGCCTGGATCGAGCCGCGGCACGCAGCAGCCGCTGACCAGCCACACCGCGGACATTGCGACCTCACAGGGGCAGCGCAACGATCCGATAGCGACCAGACCAGCTGCTATAGTCATATTCTTGCCGCAAACGGCAGGCATCGTGTCGACTATTGCTGACATCGCACGGCTGCGGCATAGTCCTGCGCAGCCCGAACAACAAGGAACGCGTCCATGGCCACTCTACTGGTACTTCACGGCCCCAACCTGAATCTGCTGGGTACCCGTGAGCCAGACAAATACGGCGCCACCACGCTGGCCGAGATCAATCAGGACCTGGAGCTGCGCGCCCGCGAAGCCGGCCACCACCTGATGTACCTGCAAAGCAATGCCGAGTACGAACTGATCGACCGCATTCACGCCGCAAAGGGTGAAGGCGTCGACTTTATCCTGATCAATCCTGCCGCTTTTACCCATACGAGTGTCGCATTACGTGACGCGTTGCTGGCAGTGAGCATCCCATTCATCGAAGTGCACCTGTCCAACGTGCACAAGCGTGAACCATTCCGCCATCACTCCTATTTTTCCGACGTTGCAGTAGGGGTGATCTGCGGCCTTGGCGCCAGCGGTTATCGGCTGGCCCTGGAAGCGGCACTCGAACAACTGGCCGAGCGCGCCTGACGCGACGCTCGGTAGACAAGTCCTACCTCACCTCTGGGAGTTGAACCTTCATGGATATCCGTAAAGTCAAGAAACTGATCGAGCTGCTGGAAGAGTCCGGTATCGACGAGCTGGAGATCAAAGAGGGCGAAGAGTCCGTACGCATCAGCCGTCACAGCAACAAGCAGCCGGCCTACGCCGCGCAGCCCATCTATGCACCGGCCCCGGCCGCTGCTCCGGTTGCCGCCCCGGCTCCGGCCGCCAGCGCTGAAGCCGCCCCGGCTGCCGCACCGAAGCTGAACGGCACCGTCGCCCGTTCGCCGATGGTCGGTACCTTCTACCGCGCCGCTTCGCCGACCTCGGGCAACTTCGTCGAAGTGGGCCAGAGCGTGAAGAAAGGCGACATCCTGTGCATCGTCGAAGCGATGAAGATGATGAACCACATCGAGGCCGAAGCCAGCGGCGTGATCGAGTCCATCCTGGTGGAAAACGGCCAGCCGGTTGAGTACGACCAGCCCCTGTTCACCATCGTTTGATGCACGGGGAGCCTGCAATGCAGAAGCTGGAAAAAGTCCTTATCGCCAACCGTGGCGAAATCGCCCTGCGCATCCTGCGCGCCTGCAAGGAACTGGGGATCAAGACGGTGGCCGTGCACTCCACCGCCGACCGCGAACTGATGCACCTGGGCCTGGCCGACGAGTCCGTCTGCATTGGTCCGGCACCCGGCGCACAGTCCTACCTGCACATCCCGGCGATCATCAGCGCGGCTGAAGTCACCGGCGCCACTGCCATCCACCCGGGTTACGGCTTCCTCGCCGAGAACGCCGACTTCGCCGAACAGGTGGAGAACTCCGGCTTCGCCTTCATCGGCCCGAAAGCCGACGTGATCCGCCTGATGGGCGACAAGGTGTCGGCCAAGGACGCCATGATCAAGTCCGGCGTACCGGTGGTACCCGGCTCCGACGGCCCGCTGCCGGAAGACGAGGAAGAAGCCCTGCGCATCGCCCGTGAAGTGGGCTACCCGGTGATCATCAAGGCCGCCGGTGGCGGTGGTGGTCGCGGCATGCGCGTGGTGCACAAGGAAGAAGACCTGATCAAGTCGGCCAAGCTGACCCGCACCGAAGCCGGTGCCGCGTTCGGCAACCCGATGGTCTATCTGGAAAAATTCCTCGGCAACCCGCGCCACGTCGAAGTCCAGGTGCTGTCCGACGGCCAGGGCAACGCCATTCACCTGTACGACCGTGACTGCTCGCTGCAGCGTCGCCACCAGAAGGTGATCGAAGAGGCCCCGGCCCCGCTGATCGACGAGAAGGCCCGCGCCGAAGTACTCAAGCGCTGCGTCGATGCCTGCGTCGAGATCGGCTACCGTGGCGCCGGCACCTTCGAGTTCCTCTACGAAGATGGCCGTTTCTACTTCATCGAGATGAACACCCGTGTTCAGGTGGAGCACCCGGTCACCGAGATGGTCACCGGCATCGACATCGTCAAGGAGATGCTCAGCATCGCCGCCGGCAACAAGCTGTCGATCAAGCAGGAAGACGTGAAGATCCTCGGTCACTCGGTCGAGTGCCGGATCAACGCCGAAGACCCGGACAACTTCATGCCCAGCCCCGGCAAGGTCAAGCATTTCCATGCCCCGGGCGGTAACGGCGTTCGTGTCGACTCGCACCTGTACAGTGGCTACAGCGTACCGCCGCACTACGACTCGCTGATCGGCAAGCTGATCACCTTCGGCAAGGATCGCGACGAGGCCATGGCGCGCATGCGCAATGCCCTGGACGAGATCGTCGTCGACGGCATCAAGACCAACGTGCCGCTGCACCGCGACCTGACCCGCGACAAGGGTTTCGTCAAAGGCGGCGTGAACATCCACTACCTGGAAAAGAAACTGGGTATGGACAGGCACTGAGCCTGATACGCGTTGCAACAAGGGCTGCCCACGGGCGGCCCTTGTCGTTTCGGCGGGCACGCTGGCAAGCCGGCCGTCCGTTCAAGTAAGCTGCGCGGCCAAACGCGCCCCGTTCATGAGGTTTTCCATGCCCTGGTTACAAGTCCGTCTCGCCATCACCCCCGAGCAGGCGGAAACCTACGAAGATGCCCTGCTGGAAGTGGGCGCCGTGTCGGTGACCTTCATGGATGCCGAAGACCAGCCGATCTTCGAACCGGACCTGGGCACCACGCCGCTGTGGTCGCATACCCACCTGCTGGCGCTGTTCGAAGCCGACACCGATGAAACCGCGCTGCTCGCCCACCTGCAGCTGCTGTGCGGCGGCGCACTGCCCGAGCACCAGGTCGAGCGCATCGAGGACCAGGACTGGGAGCGCAGCTGGATGGACAACTTCCAGCCCATGCGTTTCGGCCGGCGCCTGTGGATCGTCCCCAGCTGGCACGCCGCGCCGGAGCCGCAAGCCGTGAACCTGCTGCTCGATCCGGGCCTGGCCTTCGGCACCGGTACCCACCCCACCACCGCCCTGTGCCTGGAATGGCTCGACGGCCAGCAGCTCGAAGGCTGCAGCGTGATCGACTTCGGCTGCGGCTCGGGCATTCTCGCCATCGCCGCCCTGCTGCTCGGCGCACCACAGGCGGTCGGTACCGATATCGACCCGCAGGCGCTGGAAGCCTCGCGCGACAACGCTTCGCGCAATGGCATCGACCCGGCGCGCTTCCCGGTCTACCTGCCTGCGGACATGCCCCAGCAACAAGCCGATGTGGTGGTCGCCAACATTCTCGCCGGCCCGCTGGTAGCCCTGGCCGCGCAGATCACCAGCCTGGTCAGGGGCGGTGGACGCCTGGCACTGTCGGGCATTCTCGCCGAGCAGGCCGAGGAAGTCCGTGCCGCCTACGCAGAGGCGTTCGACCTCGACCCGACGGCCGTCAAGGATGGCTGGGTGCGCATCAGCGGCGTCAAGCGCTGAACCGCACATAGCCGTTGCGTTAGACTAGCCGCCTCGTTTTCCCGGACCCGCGCATGAGCGAAAGCCACGTCACCCAGTGCCCCAATTGCCGCACCAGCTTCCGCGTCAGCCAGGCGCAGCTGGCTGCGGCCCATGGCGCAGTCCGCTGCGGTGCCTGCCTGCACGTGTTCAACGCCGCCGAGCAACTGTTCGGCCCGCGCAGTGCGGCAGCGGCGACCAGCGTCAAGCCGGTCAGCGCCCCCGCCAGCAAGCCGCAGCCGCCAGGCAGCCCCAAGGCACCTGCGGCGAAGGCCGTCGACGAGACCCTGTGGATTCATGACGACCTCGACCTGGACAGCCTCGACCTGGACGAGGAGCTGGCCAAGCTGGAAGAGCAGGAGCAGCAGCTGTCGCAGCAGTTCCTCGCCCTGGAGCGCGCGCCGCGCTACAGCGAGAGCTTCGGCAGCGCCACGGCACAGGACGACGACGATGTGCATGACGAGGCCTGGGCCGAAGCACTGCTGCGTGACGAACAGGTAAAGCGCGACAGCTTCGAGCTGGAGCCGACGAACGCCCCCGAGCCTGCGCCGCGCCAGAGCGACGAGCCGCTCGCAGCGGCCTCGCCAGCCGCGAGTGCCGTCGAACGCGAGCAGCCGCAAGAGCCTCGCATCGGCGCACTGGACGCGGCGGATGCGGAGGACGACCAGCCTCACGACGAGCCCGAGCCCGAGCCCGACGACGCCGCACGCAGCGAGCCTGCACTGCGCGAGGAACGCCTGTTCGACCTCGACGACGAACCGCTGCAACTCGACTGGCAGCAGCAGAAGGAGACGGCCTGGGGCCGCCTGTTCGGCTGGGGCCTGCTCAACCTGCTGGCCGCAGCTGGGCTGCTGGCGCAGTACGCCGCCTACAACTTCGACGAACTGGCGCGTCAGGATCGCTATCGCCCCTGGTTCGAACAGCTCTGCCCGAACATCGGCTGCGAGCTGCCGTCGAAGGTCGACATCAGCCAGATCCGCAGCAGCAACCTGGTGGTGCGCAGCCACCCGGAGTTCTCCGGCGCACTGATCGTCGACGCCATCCTCTACAACCGCGCGCCCTTCGCCCAGCCCTTTCCGCTGCTGGAAATGCGCTTCGCCGACCTCGGCGGACAACTGGTCGCCAGTCGTCGCTTCAAACCCAGCGAATACCTCGCCGGCGAGCTCGCCGGGCAGAGCGAAATGCCGCCGCAGACGCCCATTCACATCTCGCTGGACATCCTCGACCCGGGCACCCGCGCGGTGAACTACAGCCTCAGCTTCCACTCCCCGGAATAGCCTGGAGGCCACGCGGCCTGTGGTCGCAGGCCGTCCATCTAACTACTGGCGATAAGCCCATAGCTGTTCAGAATTTGTTCAAAACAGCCTTTATCCGGTCACCCAGAGCGGGTATCATGCCCACCCTTTCGCGAGCACCGACCCACCATCGTTTCCCCTGAGGACACAGTGGAGGGCAGGTGTTGATCGCCCTTTGTCTCAACTGCGAACCAACAAGCAGGGACGCCCCATGTCGGCCCCACGTATTGGCCCCTACACATTGCCCAATCGGTTGATCCTGGCCCCCATGGCCGGTGTCACCGATCGCCCGTTCCGCCAGCTGTGCCGCAACCTCGGCGCCGGCCTGGTGGTGTCGGAGATGGTCACCAGCGATGTGCGCCTGTGGAATAGCCGCAAGTCCAGTCTGCGTCTGCTGCACGCCGGTGATCCCGAGCCACGCTCGGTGCAGATCGCCGGAGGCGACCCGCAGATGCTCGCCGAAGCGGCGCGCAAGAACGTCGAGCTGGGCGCACAGATCATCGATATCAACATGGGCTGCCCGGCCAAGAAGGTCTGCAACAAGGCCGCCGGCTCCGCCCTGTTGCGCGACGAGCCGCTGGTGCGCGAGATCCTCGATGCCGTGGTCGGCGCGGTGAGCGTGCCGGTGACCCTGAAGATCCGCACCGGCTGGGACCGACAGAACAAGAACGGCGTGACCGTGGCGAAGATCGCCGAGGACGCCGGCATCAGCGCACTGGCCGTACACGGTCGCACCCGCGCCGACCTGTACACCGGCGACGCCGAGTACGAGACCATCGCCGCCATCAAGCAGGCGGTCAGCATCCCGGTGTTCGCCAACGGCGACATCGACTCCCCACAGAAAGCCAAGGCCGTGCTCGACGCCACCGGCGCCGACGCGCTACTGATCGGTCGCGCCGCACAGGGCCGGCCGTGGATCTTTCGTGAAATCGAGCATTACCTGCGTACCGGCAGCACCCTGCCGGCGCCCGGTCTGCTCGAAGTGGAACGCATTCTGCTAGAACACCTGGCCGCACTGCACGCCTTCTACGGCGAATTGATGGGCGTACGCATCGCCCGCAAGCATGTCGGCTGGTATCTGGCAACCCTGCCGGGCGCCAGGGAGTTTCGCGCCCAGTTCAACCGTCTGGACAGTACGGACGCACAGTGCGCCCACGTTCGCGAGTTCTTCCGCGAGCGGCACGATGATGGAAACGAGGTGGCCGCATGACGTTGATGACAGAGACCTTAGTGAGTGGAATTGCACCCGTGAGTGACAACACCAGCCTGAAACAGCACCTGAGCACGCCGAGCGAAGAGGGCCAGACCCTGCGCGGCGCCGTGGAGAAGGCGCTGCATAACTATTTCGCCCACCTGGAGGGCGCGGACGTCACCGACGTGTACAACCTGGTGCTCACCGAAGTGGAAGCGCCGCTGCTGGAAACCGTCATGAATTATGTGAAAGGTAACCAGACCAAGGCCTCCGAACTGCTCGGCCTCAACCGCGGCACGCTGCGCAAGAAGCTCAAGCAGTACGATCTGCTGTAACCCTGAACTCCTGAAAAGGGCGGCCCGCATGAGCCGCCTTTTTTGCTGATATCCCCCGCTCTGATGGATAGTGACATGACCGACCAGACCACCCTTCTGCCCGTCCGCCGCGCGCTGATCAGCGTTTCCGACAAGACCGGCGTCCTCGAGTTTGCCCGTGAACTGAGCGCCCTCGGTGTCGAGATCCTCTCCACCGGCGGCACCTACAAGCTGCTCAAGGACAACGGCGTAGCCGCAGTGGAAGTGGCGGACTACACCGGCTTCCCGGAGATGATGGACGGCCGCGTGAAGACCCTGCACCCGAAGATCCACGGCGGCATCCTCGGCCGTCGCGCCCTCGACGCGGCGGTGATGGACGAGCACGGCATCAAGCCGATCGACCTGGTGGCGGTCAACCTCTACCCCTTCGAGGCCACCGTGGCCAAGCCTGACTGCGATCTGGCCGACGCCATCGAGAACATCGATATCGGCGGCCCGACCATGGTCCGTTCGGCTGCGAAGAACCACAAGGACGTGGCCATCGTGGTCAACACCGGCGACTACACCGGCATCGTCGCCGCGCTGAAAGCCGGTGGCCTGAGCTATGCCCAGCGTTTCGACCTGGCCCTCAAGGCCTTCGAGCACACTGCCGCCTATGACGGCATGATCGCCAACTACCTGGGCACCATCGACCAGGCGCGTGACACCCTGTCCACCGAAGGCCGTGGCGCCTTCCCGCGCACCTTCAACAGCCAGTTCGTCAAGGCGCAGGAAATGCGCTACGGCGAGAACCCGCACCAGAGCGCGGCGTTCTACGTGGAAGCGAAGAAGGGTGAAGCCAGCGTCTCCACCGCCATCCAGCTGCAGGGCAAGGAGCTGTCCTTCAACAACGTGGCCGACACCGACGCCGCGCTGGAATGCGTGAAGAGCTTCGTCAAGCCGGCCTGCGTCATCGTCAAGCACGCCAACCCGTGCGGCGTCGCCGTGGTTCCGGAAGACGAAGGCGGCATCCGCAAGGCTTACGACCTGGCCTACGCCACCGACACCGAGTCGGCCTTCGGCGGCATCATCGCCTTCAACCGCGAGCTGGATGGCGAAACCGCCAAGGCCATCGTCGAGCGCCAGTTCGTCGAAGTGATCATCGCCCCGAAAATCTCCGCTGCAGCCCGTGAAGTGGTCGCGGCCAAGGCCAACGTGCGCCTGCTCGAGTGCGGCGAATGGCCGGCCGAACGTGCCGCCGGCTGGGACTTCAAGCGGGTCAACGGCGGCCTGCTGGTGCAGAGCCGCGACATCGGCATGATCAAGGCGGAAGACCTGAAGATCGTGACCCAGCGCGCACCGAGCGAGCAGGAAATCCATGACCTGATCTTCGCCTGGAAAGTGGCCAAGTTCGTCAAATCCAACGCCATCGTCTACGCCAAGAACCGTCAGACCGTGGGTGTCGGCGCCGGCCAGATGAGCCGCGTCAACTCCGCCCGCATCGCCGCGATCAAGGCCGAGCACGCCGGCCTGCCGGTACCGGGCGCGGTCATGGCTTCGGACGCCTTCTTCCCGTTCCGCGACGGCATCGACAACGCCGCCAAGGCCGGCATCACTGCCGTGATCCAGCCAGGTGGCTCGATGCGCGACAACGAAGTGATCGCGGCGGCCGACGAAGCCGGCATTGCCATGGTGTTCACTTCGATGCGCCATTTCCGCCATTGATTGGCTGGTGGATGGCTTCGGCCATCCACCCTACGTCACCCGAAATGTGTAGAACGTAGCCCGGATGAAATCCGGGGGACGCCCTAATTGAAAGCCCCGGATTGCATCCGGGCTACGCTCAGGAGAACCCCATGAACGTACTGATCATCGGCAGCGGCGGCCGCGAGCACGCCCTGGCCTGGAAAGTGGCGCAGGACAAGCGCGTCGAGAAGGTTTTCGTTGCCCCGGGCAACGCCGGCACCGCCGTCGAGGCCAAGTGCGAGAACGTCGCCATCGACGTGCTGGCCATCGAGCAACTGGCGGACTTCGCCGAGAACAACGTGCAGCTGACCATCGTCGGCCCGGAAGCGCCGCTGGTCAAAGGCGTGGTCGATCTGTTCCGCAAGCGCGGCCTGGACATCTTCGGCCCTACCGCCGCGGCTGCTCAGCTGGAAGGCTCCAAGGCCTTCACCAAGGACTTCCTGGCGCGCCACCGGATCCCCACCGCCGACTACCAGAATTTCACCGAGATCGACCCGGCGCTGGCCTACCTGCGCGAGAAGGGTGCGCCCATCGTGATCAAGGCCGATGGCCTGGCCGCCGGCAAAGGCGTGATCGTCGCCATGACCCTCGAAGAAGCCGAGGCAGCCGTGCGCGACATGCTCGCCGGCAATGCCTTCGGTGACGCCGGTTCGCGCGTGGTGATCGAAGAGTTCCTCGACGGCGAGGAGGCCTCCTTCATCGTCATGGTCGACGGCGAGAACGTCCTGCCGATGGCCACCAGCCAGGACCACAAGCGGGTCGGCGACGCCGATACCGGCCCCAACACCGGCGGCATGGGTGCCTACTCCCCGGCTCCCGTGGTCACCGCCGACGTGCACAAGCGCGTCATGGACGAAGTGATCTACCCCACCGTGCGTGGCATGGCCAGCGAAGGCAACGTCTACACCGGCTTCCTCTATGCCGGCCTGATGATCGACAAGAGCGGCGCGCCGAAGGTCATCGAGTTCAACTGCCGCTTCGGCGACCCGGAAACCCAGCCGATCATGTGCCGCCTGGAAAGCTCTCTGGTGCTGCTGGTCGAAGCCGCGCTGGCCAAGGCGCTGGACAAGGTCGAAGCGACCTGGGACCCGCGTCCGACCGTGGGCGTGGTGCTGGCAGCTGGCGGCTACCCGGGCGACTACGCCAAGGGCGACGTGATCAGCGGCCTGGATGAAGCGGCCCAGCTCGACGGCAAGGTGTTCCATGCCGGCACCGCGCTGAAGGACGGCCAGATCGTCACCGCAGGCGGCCGCGTGCTGTGCGCCACGGCCATCGGCGCCAGCGTCGCCGACGCCCAGCAGCAGGCCTACCGCCTTGCCGAGAAGATTCGCTGGAACGGCATATTCCACCGCAACGACATCGGCTACCGCGCCATCGCCCGCGAACGCGGCGAGGACTGAGGCACAGGTGCGGACCGGCCAGCGAGCCGGCGAGTTCGACTCGCCGATCACGCCTGCTGGCTCGCCAAGCAGCCGCCACGGGCCCGGAACGCCCGTGGCGAGCCGCGTTGCCAGTTGGCCTGATGGGTCACAAAAAGCCGCTCTGTAGCGTATTCCCCCAAACGGATGCTTGGCTATAATCCGGCCACTTATATAGAAGGACTTGCCCGTGCGCCGGCTCAGGATTGCCATTGGACTCATCGCCAGCTTGCTGCTGCTCGGCCTCGCCGTGACAGCAAGCGCCAGCGTAAGCCCGACGGGTACTACGACCTGGTCCTACCTGGTCGACGCCAGTGCACGGCTGGGGCTCGATGAGGTTCGCGCGCAACGCCAGCAGTTCAAGCCTCTGACCAAGCAGTCCTTCACCTTCCCCCCCAGCAAGCATGCCGTCTGGTTGCGGGCCGAACTCGCGCCGCAGCAGCAACCGGCCTGGCTGTGGGTGTTCTCGCCACGGGTTCAGTACCTCGACTATTACCTGCTCAGGGACGGCCAGCTCGAGCAGAACCTGCACACCGGCGAGGCCATGCCGCAGGAATCGCGACCGCTGCCGTCGCGCTTCTACCTGATGCCCCTGCCCAACGATGGCCAGGCCCGCGTCGCCTACGTACGCCTGACCTCCAATCACCCGCTGATGACCTGGTTCAAGGTGATGGACCAGGCCGAGCTGGTCAGCCTGGAGAAGCCCGTCTACCTCTACGGCATGCTCTTCGGCGCGCTGTTGCTGCTGACCCTGTACAACCTCATCCGCTTCATCTACACCCGCAGTGGCAGTGCGCTGTGGCTGGCTGGCGTCAACATCGGCCTGGCCATCTGCTCCTCGGCCAACCTCGGCATCTTCGCCCAGTGGCTGCCCAGCCTGGGCTACAACCAGTCGCTGATCGCCGACCTTTCGGCGCTGTTCGCCGCCTTCAGCGTGCTGGCCTTCGGCCTCGGCTTCGTGCACAGCACGCCGGTGCAGAACAGCCGCCTGAATCGCCTGCTGATGGGCAACGCCGCGCTGGTGCTGGCCTATGCACTGTGCATCGCCCTCACCGGCTTGTACTGGTTCAGCTCGCTGGTCTACCTGCTGGTGGTAGTGAGTTCGCTCAACCTGCTGCTGGTCAGCAGCCTGCACTGGCGCTCCGGCTACACACCGGCACGCCTGATCGCTGTGGGCATGCTGGTGTTCAACCTCGGCTTCGGTTTCTTCGTGCCGGTGCTGCTCGGCTTCGACCAGCTCACCCCCGGCTGGCTGGTGCTCGGCGTGTTCAGCGTCGCGACCCTGGCCGGACTGATCCTCAGCATCTCGCTGACCGAGCGCCAACGGCAGATTCAGCAGGACACCCTGCAACAGAGCACGGCGCTCGCCGCGAGCAGCGCTGAGCTGCGGGCCAAGGCCGAGTTCCTGGCCAAGATCAGCCACGAAATCCGTACCCCGATGAACGGCGTGCTGGGCATGACCGAGCTGCTGCTGGGCACGCCGCTGTCGGCCAAGCAACGCGACTACGTGCAGACCATCCACAGCTCGGGCAACGAGCTGCTCACCCTGATCAACGAAATCCTCGACATCTCCAAGCTCGAATCCGGCCAGATCGAGCTGGACGACGTGCAGTTCGACCTCGGCGCGCTGATCGAGGACTGCCTGGACATCTTCCGCGCCAAGGCCGAGCAGCAGAAGGTCGAACTGATCAGCTTCATCCAGCCGCAGGTGCCACGGGTGATCAGCGGCGACCCCACGCGTCTGCGTCAGGCCCTGCTGAGCCTGCTGGACAATGCGTTCAAGCAGACCGACGAGGGCGAGATCCTGCTGGTGGTGGCGCTGGACAACAGCGACGGCAACTACCGCCTGCGCATCGCCGTACAGGACAGCGGCCGCCCGCTGCTGCCCGAAGAGCGCGACGCCCTGCTCAACGCCGAACTGCAGAGCCGTGACTTCCTCGCCGCCACCCGTCTCGGCGGCCGCCTGGGCCTGATCATCGCACGCCAGCTGGTGCGCCTGATGGGCGGCGAATTCGGCATCCAGGGCAGCGGCAACCAGGGCACCACGCTGTGGCTGACCCTGCCACTGGACGCGGCCCGCCTGGAGCAACCGGAAGCCGACCTGGACAGCCCGCTGCAGGGCGCACGCCTGCTGGTGGTGGACGACAACGACACCTGCCGCAAGGTGCTGATGCAGCAGTGCAACGCCTGGGGCATGCAGGTCAGTGCCGTGCCATCGGGCAAGGAGGCGCTGGCACTGTTGCGCACCAAGGCGCACATGCGCGAGTACTTCGACGCGGTGCTGCTCGACCAGGACATGCCCGGCATGACCGGCATGCAGCTGGCCGCCAAGATCAAGGAAGACCCGAGCCTCAACCACGACATCCTGATCGTCATGCTGACCGGCATCAGCAATGCGCCGAGCAAGGTGATCGCCCGCAACGCCGGGATCAAGCGCATCCTGGCCAAGCCGGTGGCCGGCTACACGCTCAAGACCACCCTGGCCGACGAACTGGCCCAGCGCCCCAACGACACCCCCGCCCAGGCCGCGCCGACGCCGGTGAGTACGCCGCTGAACGTGCCGGCCGACTTCCGCATCCTGGTGGCCGAAGACAACAGCATCTCCACCAAGGTGATTCGCGGCATGCTCGGCAAGCTCAACCTGCAGCCGGATACCGCCAGCAACGGCGAGGAAGCCCTCAGCGCGATGAAGGCGCAGCCCTACGACCTGGTGCTGATGGACTGCGAGATGCCGGTACTCGACGGTTTCTCCGCCACCGAGCAGCTGCGCGCCTGGGAACAGAGCGAACAGCGCCCGCGCACCCCGGTGGTGGCGCTGACCGCGCACATCCTCAACGAACACAAGGAACGTGCCCGCGCCGTGGGCATGGACGGGCACATGTCCAAGCCGGTCGAGCTGTCGCAGTTGCGCGACCTGATCGAGCACTGGATCGCCGAGCGCGAACTGCGTCGCCAGCGTGAAGTGTCATAAGGCGGGTGAACCCCGCCTGACCATCGATGGCGGCTTGCCCCCGCCCTACTCTCAAACGAGCCCCCCATGTCCGAGTTGTTCAGCCTGTACCTGAAGATGCTGGTGCTCTACAGCCCCTTCTTCGTCCTTTCCTGCTTCATCGGCCTGAGCCGCGGCTACACCCTCAAGGAGCGCAAGCGCCTGGCCTGGAAAGTGGCGCTGGCAACGCTGGTCGCCAGCGTGCTGCTGTACCTGTTCGGCAAGCACATCTTCACCCTGTTCGGCATCACCATCGACGCCTTCCGCATCGGTGCGGGCTCGGTGCTGTTCATCTCCGCGCTGGGCATGGCCCAGGGCAAGTCGGCGGTACAGAGCGACAACGTGCAGCAGGACGTCACCATCGTGCCGCTGACCATTCCCATCACCGTCGGCCCCGGCACCATCGGTGCCCTGCTGCTGATGGGGGCCAGCCAGCCGCACTGGGATGACAAGCTGGTGGCGGTGGCGGCGATCCTCCTCGCCAGCCTGACCGTGGGCGTGGTGCTCTACCTGTCCAACCAGTTCGAACGCCTGCTCGGCGACCAGGGCCTGCAGATCGTCAGCCGCCTGATGGGCCTGTTCGTCTGCGCCCTCGCCGCGCAGATCATCTTCACCGGGGTGAAGAACTACCTGGCGCCATGAAGGACCTGTCCCGGATTTCATCCGGGCTACGCCGTTGCAACGGCATTCGCGCACCACAAGCTCGCAGCCCGGCCCCGGCACGGTGCGCCCGGGCCGTGCCGGCCTCTGCCAATCCGCGCCCTGCCCCTTGAAAACAGCGGGCTGAACAGACCTGGCACCTTCGTTGCTCTGCTGATCCCAACTTGGATACAAGATGGGATCAGCACATGCTCACCGCTCCTCACGCCCTCACCCTCGGCCAATGGCAGCAGGCCTACCGCGACGGCCAGTCGCCAGCCGCACTGATCGGCGCGCTGCGCGCCGAACTCGACCACGCCGACAACGCCTGGATCGCCCTGGCCAGCGATGCCCAGCTGAGCGCGCAGCTGGAAGAACTGGCAGCCGCGCTGGACGCGGCGGCCGGCGACCTGAGCAGGTTGCCCCTGTATGGCGTGCCCTTCGCCATCAAGGACAACATCGATGCCGCCGGCTGGCCGACCACTGCCGCCTGCCCCGAGTTCGCCTACGCGGCCGCTGCCGACGCCACCGTGGTCGCCCGCCTGCGTGCGGCCGGCGCCATCCTCATCGGCAAGACCAACCTCGACCAGTTCGCCACCGGCCTGGTCGGCACCCGTTCGCCTCACGGCGCGGTGCCCAACAGCTTCGACCCGGCCTATGTCAGCGGCGGCTCCAGTTCCGGCTCGGCCAGCGTGGTCGCGCGGGGCCTGGTGCCCTTCTCCCTGGGCACCGATACCGCCGGTTCCGGCCGCGTGCCGGCAGGCTTCAACAACATCGTCGGGCTCAAGCCGACCAAGGGCTGGCTGCCCAACACCGGGCTGGTGCCGGCCTGCCGCACGCTCGACTGCATTTCAGTGTTCGCCCTGACCGTCAGCGACGCCCTGGCGGTGGCCAATATCGCCGGTGGCTACGACGCTGCCGATGCCTACAGCCGCAGCAACCCGAACAGGGCCAAGGTCGGCATGCCGGCCAAACCACGCCTGGCGGTGCCGAGCAACCCTGAGTTCTTCGGCGACAGCCAGAACCAGGCGGTGTACAGGGCTGCACTGGACAAGCTGCAAGGGCTGGGCGCCGATCTGGTGGAAATCGATTTCGCCCCCTTCCAGCAACTGGCCGAGCAGCTCTACTACGGATCCTGGGTTGCCGAGCGCAGCGTCGCGGTGGAAGGCGTGAACCCCGAACACATCAACCCGGTGGTGCGTGGCATCGTCGCGAACGGCCACAGGTACAGCGCCTGCGATGCCTACAAGGCCGAATACATCCGCGCCGAACTGAGTCGCGTCATCAACGACGCCCTGGCCAGCTTCGACGCCCTGGTGGTGCCCACCTCGCCAACCCTCCGCACCCTGGCCGAGATGGACGCAGAACCGGTGCTGTACAACAGCCAGTTCGGCACCTACACCAACTTCACCAACCTCGCCGACCTGTCCGCCCTGGCCGTTCCGGCGGGCCTGCGCGCCGACGGCCTGCCCGCCGGCATCACCCTGATCGCCCCGGCCTGGCATGACCAGGCGCTGGCCGCCTTCGGCCAGCGCTGGCAACAGGCACTCGATCTGCCCATGGGCGCCACCGGCAAGCCGCTGCCCGCACAGACCACCCGCGACAAGCCGGCCCCCGGCAGCATTCGCGTCGCCGTGGTCGGTGCGCACCTCACCGGCATGCCGCTGAACTTCCAGCTCACCACACGCGATGCCGTACTGGTGGAACAGACCTGCAGCGCCGCACACTATCGCCTCTTCGCCCTGCCCGGCAGCGTGCCGCCCAAGCCGGGCCTGGTGCGGGTCGCCGCCGATGGCGCGGAGATCATCGTCGAGCTGTGGGACGTACCGCAGGCGCGCTTCGGTGAGTTCGTCGCGGAGATTCCGCCGCCGCTGGGCATCGGCAACCTGGAGCTGGCCGACGGTCGCTGGGTCAAGGGCTTCATCTGCGAGCCCTATGCCCTCGACGGCGCCCGCGATATCACCAGCTTCGGCGGCTGGCGCGCCTTCATCGCCAGCACCCAGGCCTGAGCCCATGTCGCGCAGCGCACCACGTCCACCGAGCCTGGCCGAGCGTATCTACGCTCGGCTCAAGGACGACATCTTCGAGTTTCGCCTGATGCCCGGCGACCGCTTCTCCGAAGGCGAGGTCGCCGAGCGCATGAGCGCCAGCCGCACCCCCGTGCGCCAGGCCCTGCATCGCCTGCAGCGCGAGGGCTTTCTCGACGTGCACTTTCGCAGCGGCTGGCAGGTACGCCCCCTGGACTTCGCGCAGTTCGACGAGTTGTACGAGCTGCGCATCCTGCTCGAACTGGACGCCGTGCGCCGGCTTTGCCAGCGCCCCAGCGATGAACAACCCCCTGCACTGCAAGCGCTCGCGCGCACCTGGATGGTGCGCAAAGAGAATCAACTGCAGGACGGCAGCGCCGTTTCACGCCTCGACGAAGCGTTTCACTGCCAGTTGCTCGAGGCAGCCGGCAACCGCGAGATGGCCCGCGTACACCGCGAGGTCAGCGAGAAGATCCGCATTCTAAGGCGGCTGGACTTCACCCAGGCGCGGCGCATCGAGCTGACCTACGCCGAGCATGGGCAGATTCTCGAGGCAATCCTGACTCATCGCTCAGAAGAGGCACAGCAATTGCTCAAGAGCCATATAGAGGTCAGCCAGGCAGAGGTGCATTCGATCACCTTGCACAAGCTTTACGCCGCGAGACAGCGCGTGGAGCGGATGCCGGAATAACCGAGCCATGACCTTCACTGCATGACCCATAACAACGCTGTCCACTTACTCACACTTGTGAATGGAGATCGCACCATGCAACGTCGCAGCCTGATCAAGGCCTTCACCCTTTCCGCTTCCATCGCCGCCATGGGCCTGAGCTGGTCCATCCAGGCCGCCGAGACCATCAAGGTCGGCATCCTGCACTCGCTGTCCGGCACCATGGCCATTTCCGAAACGTCGCTGAAAGACATGGCGCTGATGACCATCGACGAGATCAACGCCAAGGGCGGCGTGCTCGGCAAGCAACTGGAGCCGGTGGTGGTCGACCCCGCGTCGAACTGGCCGCTGTTCGCCGAGCGCGGGCGCCAGCTGCTGACTCAGGACAAGGTCGCCGTGACCTTCGGCTGCTGGACCTCGGTGTCGCGCAAATCCGTGCTGCCGGTCTATGAAGAACTCAACGGCCTGCTGTTCTACCCCGTGCAGTACGAAGGCGAGGAAATGTCGCCGAACGTGTTCTACACCGGTGCGGCGCCAAACCAGCAGGCCATTCCGGCGGTGGAATACCTGCTCAGCGAAGACGGCGGCGGCGCCAAGCGCTTCTTCCTGCTGGGTACCGACTACGTCTACCCGCGCACCACCAACAAGATCCTGCGCGCCTTCCTGCACAGCAAGGGCATCGCCGACAAGGACATCGAAGAGGTCTACACCCCCTTCGGCCACAGCGATTACCAGACCATCGTCGCCAACATCAAGAAGTTCGCTGCGGGCGGCAAGACGGCCGTGGTCTCCACCGTCAACGGCGACTCCAACGTGCCGTTCTACAAGGAACTGGCCAACCAGGGCCTGGAAGCCACCGACGTACCGGTAGTGGCCTTCTCCGTGGGTGAAGAAGAGCTGCGCGGCATCGACACCAAGCCGCTGGTCGGCCACCTGGCGGCCTGGAACTACTTCCAGTCCGTGGAGAACCCGGTCAACGAGAAATTCGTCGCCGACTGGAAAGCCTACGCCAAGGCCCAGAAGCTGCCGAACGCCGACACCGTGGTGACCAACGACCCGATGGAAGCCACCTACGTGGGTATCCACATGTGGGCCCAGGCCGTCGAGAAGGCCGGCACCACCGACGTCGACAAGGTTCGCGAGGCCATGGCCGGCCAGGAGTTCGCCGCGCCGAGCGGTTTCACCCTGAAGATGGACGAGAAGAACCACCACCTGCACAAGCCGGTGATGATCGGCGAAATCCAGGATGACGGTCAGTTCTCCGTGGTCTGGGAGACCGAGGGGCCGATCCGCGCCCAGCCGTGGAGCCCGTACATCGAAGGCAACGACAAGAAAGCCGACACCCCGGTGAAGTCGAACTAAGGCAAAAGCCCCTCTCCCCCCAGCCCCTCTCCCGCAAGCGGGAGAGGGGAGACACGCTGCACGGAGCGATGCACTGCAGCGTACCGGTCCCCTCTCCCCCCTTTCTTTTGTGAAGAGGGGCAGAGGGCCAGGGAGAGGGCCGCCGTAGCCCGGATGCAATCCGGGACGCTCACCCCGGATTGCATCCGGGCTACGCCAAGGACACCTTATGCCCACTGCCCTTACCCGAATTCTCCTCAGCCTGTTGCTGTTGCTGCCACTGGCCGCGACGGCTGGCGAGGCCGACGATTTCGCCGCAGCCAACGCCAGCAAGCAGGCCAAGCTCCTGCAAGGCTGGGCGGCAGCCCCCACCATCGAGCGCATGCCGCTGCTGCAGGCCCTGCAGCAGGGTCGCGTCGCCAGCGATGCCGACAAGCGCGCCTTCATCGATCAGGACGGCACCTGGCAGGCCGCCATTGGCAAGGGTGAAGCCAACGGCACACCACGCAAGCTGCGCCTGAACAATCGCCTGCGCGGCCTGATCGGCGTGGCCGTCGCCAGCCATCAGCTGCTCGACGATGCCGCCGCCGTGCGCCTCGAGGCGGCCCGGCAACTGCAGCGCAACACACCGCCCGCCCTGCTGCCGCTGCTGGAGAGCCGCCTGAGCATCGAAGCGGACGACGCGGTGCAGGACGCCATCACCCTGGCCCTGGCCAACCTGCAGCTGAGTGACGCCGACCCGGCGGTGCGCCTGGCGGCGGTCAAGCGCCTGGGGCAGACTGGCGACCCGCAGGCGCGCACCCGCCTGCAAGGTCTGCTCGACGGCGACGAAAGCGACGCCGACGTGCGCGCCGCAGCCGAGCAGAGCCTGGCGCAGGTGAAGAACAAACTGCTGATCGGCGAGCTGCTCGGCCAGGCGTTCAGCGGCCTGTCGCTGGGCTCGATCCTGCTGCTCGCGGCGCTCGGCCTGGCCATCACCTTCGGCCTGCTCGGGGTGATCAACATGGCCCACGGCGAGATGCTGATGCTCGGCGCCTACACCACCTACGTGGTGCAGCTGGCCTTCCAGAAGCTCGCTCCCGGCTACCTCGAACTCTATCCGCTGGCGGCGCTGCCAATCGCCTTCCTGGTCACCGCCTGCATCGGCATGGCGCTGGAGCGCACGGTGATTCGCCATCTCTACGGCCGTCCGCTGGAAACCCTGCTGGCCACCTGGGGCATCAGCCTGATCCTGATCCAGCTGGTGCGCGTCACCTTCGGTGCGCAGAACGTCGAGGTGGCCAACCCGGCCTGGCTGTCCGGTGGCGTGCAGGTGCTGCCGAACCTGGTGCTGCCGTACAACCGCATCGTCATCATCGGCTTCGCGCTGTTTGTCGTGGTCCTTACCTGGTTGCTGCTGAACCGGACGCGCCTGGGCCTGAACGTGCGCGCGGTGACGCAGAACCGCAACATGGCCGCCTGCTGCGGCGTGCCCACCGGTCGCGTGGACATGCTGGCCTTCGGTCTCGGCTCGGGCATCGCCGGCCTCGGCGGTGTCGCCCTGAGCCAGATCGGCAACGTCGGCCCCGACCTCGGCCAGAGCTACATCATCGACTCCTTCCTGGTGGTGGTGCTCGGCGGCGTCGGCCAGCTGGCCGGCAGCGTGCTGGCCGCCTTCGGCCTGGGCGTGGTGAACAAGTTCCTCGAACCGCAGATCGGCGCCGTGCTCGGCAAGATCCTCATCCTCGCGCTGATCATCCTGTTCATCCAGAAACGCCCGCAAGGCCTCTTCGCACTCAAGGGCCGGGTGATCGACTGATGGTGGCGCCATCGACCGTGGGGCGGGTGAAACCCGCCCCCCCGAGCGGGCCATCGCTGCAGCGGCGGGTTGCACCCGCCCTACGCCAATAAAGGACGAGTGATCGACTGATGAATGCGCTAAACCAAACCTTGCTGGCCCGCGCCAGCGCCAAGCTCGGCCCCCGCGTCTGCATGGCCGTCGGCGTGCTGGTACTGGCGCTGCTGCTGGCCATGCCGCTGCTGCACCTGCTGCCGGCCGAGCATGCCCTGCATGTGACGGCCTACAGCCTGACCCTGGTGGGCAAGATCCTCTGCTACGCCATCGTCGCCCTGGCGCTGGATCTGGTCTGGGGCTACGCCGGCATGCTGTCGCTGGGCCACGGCCTGTTCTTCGCCCTCGGCGGCTACGCCATGGGCATGTACCTGATGCGCGAAGCCGCCGGTGACGGCCTGCCGGCGTTCATGAGCTTCCTCGCCTGGAACGAGCTGCCCTGGTACTGGTACGGCACCTCCAGCTTCCTCTGGGCCATGTGCCTGGTGGTACTGGCGCCCGGCCTGCTGGCCCTGGTGTTCGGCTTCTTCGCCTTCCGCTCGCGGATCAAGGGCGTGTATTTCTCGATCATGACCCAGGCGCTGACGTTCGCCGGCATGCTGCTGTTCTTCCGCAACGAGACCGGCTTCGGCGGCAACAACGGCTTCACCGGCTTCACCCGCATCCTCGGCTTCGACATCACCGCGCAGGGCACCCGCGCCGCGCTGTTCTTCGCCACCGTGCTGCTGCTGGTCGCCAGCCTGTACCTGGGCTTTCGCCTGGCGCGCAGCAAGTTCGGCCGCGTGCTCACGGCCCTGCGCGACGCCGAGAATCGCCTGATGTTCTGCGGTTACGATCCACGCGGCTACAAGCTGTTCATCTGGGTGCTGTCCGCCGTGCTGTGCGGCCTGGCCGGAGCGCTGTACGTGCCGCAGGTGGGCATCATCAACCCCAGCGAGATGGCGCCGACGCAGTCCATCGAAGCGGCCGTGTGGGTCGCCCTCGGCGGGCGCGGCACACTGATCGGCCCGCTGCTCGGCGCTGGCCTGGTGAACGGCATGAAGAGCTGGTTCACCGTGGCCTTCCCCGAATACTGGCTGTTCGCCCTGGGCGCCCTGTTCATCGTCGTCACCCTGTTCCTGCCGCGAGGCGTCGTCGGCCTGCTGCAGAGGAAGTCATCATGATCGCTACTGCACTTTCCATCTGCGGCGTTGCGCGGTGCCCGCTCCTCAGCGTACCCACTCGTACTGCTTCGTCGCTGCGCGACTCGCGCCTCGCAGCTGAAAATGCTCGCGACGCGCTCCTGACGACCTCCACGGAGAAGGATCAATGAGAGCTACTCCGGTACCCGAAACCATGCTCGAAGCCGCTTTCGACCCCACCGGCCTGTCGCTGGACACCGGCAAGACCGTCGGCAAGGGCGTCAATGTCCGTCACGGCACCATCCTCACCCTGGAAGACATCAACGTCAGCTTCGATGGCTTTCGTGCGCTGACCGACCTGACCCTGTACATCGGTGTCGGCGAGCTGCGCTGCATCATCGGCCCCAACGGCGCCGGCAAGACCACCATGATGGACGTGATCACCGGCAAGACCCGCCCGGACAACGGCGTGGCCTACTTCGGCGAACAGTACGACCTGACCGCCATGAGCGAGGTGGAGATCGCCCAGGCCGGCATCGGCCGCAAGTTCCAGAAACCCACGGTATTCGAGGCACTGTCGGTGTTCGAGAACCTGGAGCTGGCACAGAAGGCCAACAAGTCGGTATGGGCCAGCCTGCGCGCCAGGCTCAGCGGCGCACAGAAGGACCGCATCGAAGAAGTGCTCACCACCATCCGCCTGGAAAGTTCGCGCCACAGCCCGGCTGGCCTGCTCTCCCATGGCCAGAAGCAGTTCCTCGAGATTGGCATGCTGCTGATGCAGGAGCCGCACCTGTTGCTGCTCGATGAACCGGTGGCCGGCATGACCGACGCCGAGACCGAGTTCACCGCCGAGCTGTTCAAGTCACTGGCGCGCAAGCACTCGCTGATGGTGGTGGAGCACGACATGGGCTTCGTCGGCTCGATCGCCGACCACGTCACCGTGTTGCACCAGGGCAGCGTGCTGGCCGAAGGCTCGCTGGAGCAGGTGCAGAACGACGAGCGGGTGATCGAGGTTTATCTGGGGCGCTGACGCGCCAGCTACAAGCTGCAAGCCTCAAGCCGCTTTTACGTGTGGCTTGCAGCTTGAAGCTTGCAGCGCCAAGAACGAGGAATTGAATCATGCTCCAAGTCCAACAACTGCATCAGTACTACGGCGGCAGCCACATCCTGCGCGGGCTGTCGTTCGACGTGAAGGTCGGCGAGGTCACCTGCCTGCTCGGCCGCAACGGCGTGGGCAAGACCACCCTGCTCAAGTGCCTGATGGGCCTGATCCCGGCCAAGGACGGCAGCGTGCAATGGGAAGGCAAGGCCATCACCGGCTTCAAGCCGCACCAGCGGGTGCACGCCGGCATCGCCTACGTTCCACAGGGACGCGAGATCTTCGGCCGCCTGACCGTGGAAGAGAACCTGCTGATGGGCCTGTCGCGGTTTCCCGGCAGCCAGGCCAAGGTCGTCCCGGAATTCATCTACGAGCTGTTCCCGGTGCTGCGCGAGATGAAGCAGCGGCGTGGCGGCGACCTCTCCGGCGGCCAGCAGCAACAGCTGGCCATCGGCCGTGCCCTGGCCAGCCAGCCACGCCTGCTGATCCTCGACGAACCCACCGAGGGCATCCAGCCCTCGGTGATCAAGGAAATCGGCGCGGTGATCCGCAAACTGGCCGAGCGCGGCGACATGGCCATCCTGCTGGTCGAGCAGTTCTACGACTTCGCCGCCGAACTGGCCGACCAGTACCTGGTGATGAGCCGTGGCGAGATCGTCCAGCAGGGCCGTGGCGAGAACATGGAAACCGAGGGCGTACGCGGCTTGGTGGCGATCTGAGGCAGGTCGCGGGCGGTGCGCAGCGACGCCTGACACCGCGGCATCATCTGTGCGACAGTACCGGCCTGCCCTTACCGACGGGCCTCCAGGCGCCCACCGCAGCGGCCCGAGGCCGCCCGCCCCGGTAACCGGGGCCAGTGGCGAACGCCGTGTGCGCCTCGCCCCACGCCAAGCCCCGACTGCCGGGGCCAGCGCTGCTGTGGCAGCGCCGCGTCACCCTCCACTCCAGAACCTGTACAGGACACTCCATGAGCAACGTGATCTTCATCACCGGCGCCACCTCCGGCTTCGGCCGCGCCGCCGCCCGCCGTTTCGCCGAGGCCGGCTGGTCGCTGGTACTTTCCGGCCGCCGCGAGGAGCGCCTGCAGGCGCTGCGAGACGAGCTGGCAGCCAAGGTCCCCGTGCACATCGCCACCCTCGACGTGCGTGACGCAGAGGCCGTGCAAGGAATGGTCGATGCCCTGCCGGAGGCCTTCCGCAAGGTCACCGTGCTGCTCAACAACGCCGGCCTGGCCCTGGCCCCCGAACCGGCGCAGAAGGTGGCCCTGCAGGACTGGCACACCATGATCGACACCAACGTCACCGGCCTGGTCAACGTCACCCATGCCGTACTGCCGCTGCTGCTGGAAACCGGCAAGGGCACCAGCATCATCAACATCGGCTCGGTCGCCGGCGAGTGGCCCTACCCGGGCGGCCACGTGTACGGCGCCACCAAGGCCTTCGTCAAACAGTTCGGTTTCAACCTGCGCTGCGATCTGGTCAGCACCGGCGTGCGCGTTACAGACATCGCCCCCGGCATGGCCGAAACCGAGTTCACCCTGGTCCGCACCAAGGGCAACCAGGCTGCTTCCGACGCCCTGTACAGCACCACCACGCCGCTCAGCGCCGAGGACATCGCCGAGCAGATCTTCTACGTGGCCACCCTGCCCGCGCACATCAACATCAACCGCCTGGAAATCATGCCAAGCCGTCAGGCCTGGTCGTCCTTCGCCGTGGATCGCGACTGACCCGCCCGGCGCCGACCGCTTCAGGCCGGCGCCCGCAACGGCGCACCGAATTGGTTCAGGGCACGCCTCTTGCTTGCCCACTCGGTCAACTATCGAGTGGAATCCCTGCCCCACCATGAATCTGCCTGCAGCCCTGTTCACGCCAAGCTGGCCCGCCGAACTGGAACTGGCCTACGCACGCCATGGCGAGCGCACCACCCCGGTGCAGAGGCGCCACCTCGGCCCACTTAGGGTGCAGAAGCACCTGTATGCCGAGGGGCCGCAGGTCTGCCAGCACATCATCGTGCACCCGCCCGGTGGCATCGCCGGCGGCGACCGCCTGGACATCTCGGCAGACGCCGGGGAGAACACCTGGGTGCAGCTCACCAACCCGGGCGCAGCCAAGTGGTATCGCGCCAGCGAGGTGGCCCGCCAGGATCTGCGCCTGAGCGTTGCGGCCGGCGCCACCCTGGAGTGGCTGCCGCAGGAAACCATCCTCTATGCCGGCGCCCAGGCCGAGCTGCACACGCAGATCGAGCTGCAGGGCGATGCCCGGCTGTTCTACTGGGACATCATCGCCCTCGGCCGCCCGGCCGCCGACGAGCGCTTCAGCAGTGGCCATTTCCAGGCCGCACTGGACATCCGCCGCGACGGCAAGCTGCTGTGGCACGAGCGCCAGCGGGTCACGGGCGACGACGGCCTGCTCGACTCGCCGCTCGGCCTCGATGGCCAGCCGGTATTCGCCACCCTGCTGGTCAGCGGCGAGGTGCCCGGCGAGCTGCTGGAGCGCTGCCGTGAAGTGCAGGTCGCGGGCGTACGTGGCGATTTCAGCCAGTTGTCCGGGCTGTTGATCGCACGCTGCCTGGCCAGCGAAGCGCTCAAGGCCCGCGCCTGGCTGATCGCCCTGTGGCGCCTGCTGCGACCGGCGCTGCTCGGCCGCGAAGCCGTGCCGCCACGGATCTGGAGTACCTGAGCGGATGAACATTCAGCCATCGCTGGCCACCCACCACTTTCGCCACGCAGGGCTGCCCTGCCACGCCATCTGACTGGAGTTCTCATGGACCTATCGCCAAGAGAGAAAGACAAGCTGCTGATCTTCACCGCCGGCCTGGTGGCCGAGCGTCGCCTGGCCCGAGGGGTAAAGCTGAACTACCCGGAGGCCATGGCCTACATCTCCGCAGCGCTGCTCGAAGGCGCGCGCGATGGGCAGACCGTCGCCGAGCTGATGCATTTCGGCACCACCCTGCTGAACCGCGACCAGGTGATGGAAGGCGTGCCGGAGATGATCCCGGAAATCCAGATCGAAGCCACCTTCCCCGACGGTACCAAACTGGTCACCGTCCACCAGCCGATCGCCTGAGCATGAGTTACTCGATCATGGACGCCAGCGAAGCCGACCTGCCCGGCATCCTGGCCATATACAACGACGCGGTGGAGTTCACCACGGCGATCTGGAACGAAACGCTGGTGGACCTGGCCAACCGACGTGCCTGGCTGGCCGAGCGCACGGCCAGAGGCTTTCCCGTGCTGGTGGCGCGCGACGCCGACGACGAGGTGCTCGGCTATGCCAGCTATGGCACCTGGCGCAGCATCGAGGGCTTTCGTCAGACCGTCGAGCATTCGGTCTACGTGCGCGCCGACCAGCGTGGCCGTGGCCTTGGCCCGACCCTGATGCAGGCGCTGATCGCGCGCGCCCGCGCCGCCGACCTGCACGTCATGGTCGCTGCCATCGAGTCCGAGAACAGCGCCTCGATCCGCCTGCACCAGCGCCTCGGCTTCGTCACCACGGGGCAGATGCCCCAGGTCGGCCGCAAGTTCGGGCGCTGGCTGGACCTGACCTTCATGCAACTGATTCTGGAGTGAGCACCTGATGATTCCCGGCGAATACCAGATTGCCGACGGCGAGATCGAGCTCAATGCCGGTCGCCGCACCCTGACCCTGTCCGTGGCCAACAGTGGCGACCGTCCCGTGCAGGTCGGCTCGCACTACCACTTCTTCGAAACCAACGATGCGCTGCTGTTCGACCGCGCGACGACGCGCGGCATGCGCCTGAACATTCCGGCCGGCACGGCGGTGCGCTTCGAGCCAGGGCAGAGCCGCGAGGTGGAGCTGGTCGAGCTGAGCGGCGCACGCCGCGTGTTCGGCTTCGCCGGGCGCGTGATGGGCGACCTGGATTGAGGTGAGGTTTGTAGGAGCGGCTTTAGCCGCGATAACGGTTTCGCGGCAAAAGCCGCTCCTGCAGAAGAACCGCAGCGCCTCATGCCCTGACAGACAGAAAGACAAACACGCGCCAGCCTTCGCACCACAAGGGAAGCGAATATGAAAATCAGCAGACAAGCCTACGCCGACATGTTCGGCCCCACCGTCGGCGACAAGGTGCGCCTGGCCGATACCGACCTGTGGATCGAAGTGGAGAAGGACTTCACCACCTACGGTGAAGAAGTGAAGTTCGGCGGCGGCAAGGTAATCCGCGACGGCATGGGCCAGGGCCAGCTGTGCGCCGCCGATGTGGTCGACACCCTGATCACCAACGCGCTGATCATCGACCACTGGGGCATCGTCAAGGCCGACGTCGGCCTCAAGGACGGGCGTATCGCCGCGATCGGCAAGGCCGGCAACCCGGACATCCAGCCCGATGTGAGCATCGCCATCGGCGCCGGTACCGAGGTGATCGCCGGGGAAGGCATGATCCTCACCGCCGGCGGCATCGACACCCACATCCACTTCATCTGCCCGCAGCAGATCGAAGAAGCGCTGATGAGCGGCGTCACCACCATGATCGGTGGCGGCACCGGGCCGGCCACCGGCACCAACGCCACCACCTGCACCTCGGGCCCCTGGCACATGGCGCGCATGCTGCAGGCCGCCGATGCCTTCCCGATGAACCTCGGCTTCACCGGCAAGGGCAACGCCTCGCTGCCGGAGCCGCTGATCGAACAGGTCAAGGCCGGCGCCATCGGTCTCAAGCTGCACGAAGACTGGGGCACCACCCCGGCGGCCATCGACAACTGCCTGAGCGTGGCCGACCAGTACGACGTGCAGGTGGCGATCCACACCGACACCCTGAACGAATCGGGTTTCGTCGAAACCACACTCGGCGCCTTCAAGGGCCGCACCATCCACACCTACCACACCGAGGGTGCCGGTGGCGGCCACGCGCCGGACATCATCAAGGCCTGCGGCTTCCCCAACGTGCTGCCGTCGTCGACCAACCCGACCCGGCCGTTCACCAAGAACACCATCGACGAGCACCTGGACATGCTCATGGTCTGCCACCACCTCGACCCGAGCATCGCCGAGGACGTGGCCTTCGCCGAAAGCCGCATTCGCCGCGAGACCATCGCCGCCGAAGACATCCTGCATGACCTCGGCGCGTTCAGCATGATCAGCTCCGACAGCCAGGCCATGGGCCGTGTCGGCGAAGTGATCACCCGTACCTGGCAGACCGCCGACAAGATGAAGCAGCAGCGCGGCCCGTTGCCCGAGGATGCCCCAGGCAACGACAACTTCCGCGCCAAGCGCTACATCGCCAAGTACACCATCAACCCGGCGATCACCCACGGCATCAGCCACGAGGTCGGCTCCATCGAAGTCGGCAAGTGGGCCGACCTGGTGCTCTGGCGCCCGGCCTTCTTCGGGGTGAAACCGACGCTGATCCTCAAGGGCGGAGCCATCGCCGCCAGCCTGATGGGCGACGCCAACGCCTCGATCCCGACGCCGCAACCGGTGCACTACCGGCCGATGTTCGCCAGCTATGCCGGCAGCCGCCACGCCACCAGCATCACCTTCATCAGCCAGGCCGCATTCGACGCCGGCGTGCCGCAGCAGCTTGGTTTGCAGAAGCAGATCGGCGTGGTCAAAGGCTGCCGCGAGGTACAGAAGACCGACCTGATCCACAACGGCTACCTGCCGAGCATCGAGGTCGACGCGCAGAACTACCAGGTCAAGGCCGACGGCCAGTTGCTCTGGTGCGAACCGGCCGAGGTGCTGCCGATGGCGCAGCGTTACTTCCTGTTCTGATTCGCTGGCGGGTTTCACCCGCCCTACGGCACAGGTGATTGCCCCGCCTGACGAACGCCAGTAGGGCGGGTGCAACCCGCCGCTTCACTCACCGGCGCCCAGATCGTCGGTCCTGGTATCCCCGGCCCAATCGATGGGGTAGACGCCCCTGTTCACCCAACGGTGAAACGACGACCAGGGCCAGTCGCGCACCCGCGTCACCAGCCCATGCTTGAGCGGGTTGCCATGCAGGTAGTCGAAGTGCCGCCCGTAGTCGTGCTCATCGCGAATCAGGTGCTCCCAGAAGCGCTGCTGCCATAACGTGCCCTGCCCCTTCAGCCGGCGCCGCTCGCTCATCAGGTCGTCACGCAGGTGAGCGCGGCCACAGGCATGGGTGACATGTCGCTTGATCAGCCGCCAGCGATTGGAGAAGTCCTTGTCATCGGGTGGCAGGCGCCAGATGGCATGCAGGTGATCTGGCAGCAATACCCAGGCGTCGATGGTGAAAGGTCGAGTGAGGCGCACCGTCTCGATGGCCGCGCGCAGGGCCAGGCGAACATCGGGATGGGTGAGGATGGGCTGGCGTCGTTCGCTGACCAGCGTGAAGAAATAGCAGCCACCGGAAACGGCGGCACGTCGATAATCGGGCATGGCAACATCCTTGTTGCGGATCTGGCTGTGGCGGGTTTCACCCGCCCTACGGATGAGCTGCAGGGCGGGTGCAACCTGTCCGGCGGGCCGATTCAGGAGGCCTGTTTCATCTCGTCGTAGGCGCTCAGGTAATCACCTGCCAGTTGCTCCTTCTGCCGTTCGCGCAGCAGCTTGCCGGCCATCTGGAAGAAGGTGCGTTCCTCTTCCCGGAGGTGATGTTCGACCTTCTCCGCCAAAGCTTTGGCCTGTGCCAGCCAGCTCGGGCTGCTGGGGTCGGTCGCCTCCAGGTCCTCGATCATTTCATCCATCTGGTGATGCTCGGCAATCGCATGGCGCGACAGGTCGACGCCGGCATCCTGCTGCATCAGGGGAATGTAGAAATGGCGCTCCTCGGCCACCGAATGCACGGCCAGCTCCTGCTTGAGCTGGGCGAACAGGGCGTGGCGTTCGGAGCTGTCCCCGTGGGTGGCGACCAGCTTCTGCGCAAGCTCGCGCTGAAGGTCATGGCTGAGTCGCAGCGCTTCGAAAATCGTCATGCAGGCACCTCTTCCTGAGTGATGGTCGTAGTAGAACTAGACCCTCGACACGCCGAGAGGTGCCGCATTCGTTCAACGCAGCTGGCTATCCTTGCTGCCGCGCCGGTTGTAGCCGGTGAACGCGGCGTTCTCGCGGTCATGCTCGGCCTGGCACGTCACGCACAGGCGCACGCCGGGAATCGCCTGGCGGCGCGCTTCGGGAATGAGCGCGTCGCACGCCTCGCAATGACGCAGGCTCTCGCCCTTCGGCAGCTGGCTACGGGCACGCGCAACGGCGTCCTCGATGCTGCTGTCGATCTGCTCCTGTACCGCGTCGTCGTTCGCCCAGCCACTGGCCATGCTCAGCCTCCTGTAGTTCACCGCACAGATATGCGCCCGGTGAACCCGAAGTGCAAGCGCAGCCCATCGGCAGGGCTACTCGCGGACTTCCATGAACTCCTTGGCCCAGACGATGTAGTCCTCGGGCATGGTGTACTTGTGCGTCAGCTCGGTGGCGTTGAGGTCGCAAGGCTGGGCACCGCGCTGCTCGCGCAGGCAGTCGTAGGTGGCCTTGATCGCGGCGAAGTAGGCAGCGTGACCGTTGACCACGATACGCACGCCCAGGCGCGCCAGGCGCTGGTTGTCACGCAGCTCCGGGTTGCCGTAGGTGACCAGCATCAGCGGCACCTTGAGGCCCGCGGCGATCTGTTCCAGATGAGCGAAGTCCTTCACGCCCACCAGGCAGATGCCGTCGGCGCCAGCGGCTTCGTAGGCGCGGGTACGGCGGATCACCTCGTCCACCTCCAGTACACCGGCGTGGGTCCGGGCGATGATCGCCAGGTCCGGATCGACACGCGCCTCGAGCGCCGCGAGGATCTTGCCGACCCCTTCCTCGATAGAGATCAGGTCGGTGGACTTGCGTCCGAACTGGGCCGGCAGCAGGGTGTCCTCGATGGTCAGCGCGGCGACGCCGGCGCGTTCCAGCTCGACCACCGTGCGCATGACGTTGAGCGCGTTGCCGTAGCCGTGGTCGGCGTCGGCGATCACCGGCAGGCGCGACACGCGACCGATGCGCGCGGCCTGCTCGACGAACTCGCTGAGGGTGATCAGCGCGAAGTCCGGGGCGCCCAGCACCTGAAGCGAGGCGACGGAGCCGCCGAGGATGCCGACCTCGAAATCGAGGTCGGCGGCGATGCGGGCGGACATGGGATCGAAGACCGAGGCGGTGTGGTAGCAGCGGTCGGAAGCCAGCAGGGCACGAAAGGCGCTGCGTAGCTCATGATGGGATGCACGTTGCAGGATGGGCATGGGGCGTATTCCAAAGTCGGTTGAATCGCTTTTTTCTCTTTTTAGTAATGGCGTAGACGTGACGAATGCTAGCGCAAGGCACTTGCTGCCAGCTTTCAGCCAGGCCCGCCTGGCCAATGACCAGCAAATTACCGGCCAGCCAGCTCCGCCGGCAGCGTCGGGAAGAAACCTCCGCCGGTCAGCAGCCCGTAGGCCATCCAGCCGGCGACGCCGAGGTAGAACAGGCGCGGCAGCCAGGTCGCCAGCATCTGCTGCTGCGAAGCCAGCTGCTGCGCCTGCATGCGCGCGAACCGCAGCAGCGCCTCTCCCGGCCGGCCTGTCGCCTCGCCCGTGTTGAGCACGCCGATCAGCATCGATTTACCGGCGAAGGACAGGCCATCGAAGGCGCGCACCAGCGACTGCCCCGCCGCGACACGAGGCGCCAGGCTGGCGAAATCCCGCCGCAAGCGCGGATTGCTCACGGCGCTGCAGGCACGTGGCAAGGCGTCGAGCGCCGGCATCCCCGCCTCCAGCAACAGGCCGAGGCTGTCGCAGAAATTGCGGATATCCGCCCGGCGCAGCAGGCTGCCGAGCACCGGCAGCGCCAGCAGCAGGTCGTCGAGCGGGCCTGGGCGTTCCGTGCGACGGCGCTGCAGACGCTGCCACGCCAGGCGCACGACGAACAGCACGGCCAGCAGCCAGAGCAACGGCAGCAGCACGGCCAGCAGGTAGCCGCCGACACCCAGGCTGCCGGCGACCAGCGCCGGCAGGGGTTTGACCAGCAGTGCCAGCAACAGCACACCCACCGGCATCAACAGGCGGGAACGCAGTTCCCTGGCCTGGCGCGCCTGCTCCTCGTAGCGCTGCGCCAGCTGCTGGTGGATATGCGCCAGCGCGCCCGCCTCCTGGGCCGCCCGCAGCAGGCTGCTTTCCAATGGCGTGAACACGCCACTCAGCTGGCCGGAACTCGCCAGGTCACGGCCTGCGCCGACCATCTGACGCAGGCGCTGCAGCGCCGGCTCGTGCCGCGACCCCAGGTTCAGGCTGGCCAGCGCTCGATCGACGGGTACGCCAGCCTGCTCCATGGCATGCAGGTGCGCGAACAACTCGGCGCGGCGGGACAGGGCAAGCGGGGGAAGACGACGCGGCATGATCGGACTCGCTACGGATTGCAGCGCTCAGGTTAACCAGTCGAGACAGCGCTCGCTACGGTTCGACCGGCGGCATCGGTGCGTGCGGCAGCCAGCGCCGGAGAATGGCGGCGAGACTGCCATCCTCGTGCATCTGCCGCAGCGCACGCTGCCAGCGCGCCACGCGCACCACCGAGGTCTGCGGCGAGAAGGCGATGTAGTAGGCCGAACGCATGAACGGCACATGGGCGGTGACGTCCTGCGGCTTCAGGTCGACGGTGGCCAGCTCGCCAGCCAGGGTCAGGTCCTCGGTGGCGATCAGCTTGACCCGCCCATGCTTGAGCATGGTCATCATCTGCTTCGGCGTGGACACCCCGTAGAGGTTGTCGAAACCACGCGCGCTGAGCGTCTCGAAGGTGTACCACTGCTTGGGCAGGGCGAGCGGCCCGCTCGCAGCGGCCTGCTGCAGGTCGTCGATGACCAGCTTGCGCGACCTGAGCGAGTAGAAGCTGGTCGTCCCGACCACGATGGGGCCGACCCAGAGAAACTTGCCCTCACGCTCCGGGGTGCGCACGGTGGAGAACAGGGCGATGTCCGCCTGCTGCTGGGCGAGGTAGAAGGCGCGGGTCCAGGGCATCAGTTCGATCTTTCCGCTGTCGCCGGTACGCGCCAGCAGGGCCCGGACCACCTCGACGGAGAAGCCGCTGACCTCGCCGTCGCGCATGAAGCTCATGGGCGGGGTGTCTTCGGTGAGCAGCTGCAACTCTGCCAGCGCAGGGCTGCACAGCATCGCCAGGCAAACGCACGACAGCCACCTCACCAGCTTCATTCCTCCCTCCCGTCTGCGGCCGGGCACTCAGCGCAGCACATCACTCGACACTCAGCAGGTCGGCCAGGGCCTGCTCATCGGCCTCGGGAAACCAGTGTCGATAGATGCGTTCCAGACTACCGTCATGCCGCATTTCCTGCAGCGCCCGCTGCCAACGTGCGACACGGGCAGCCTGGGTGCGCCGGGAAAAGGCGATGTAGGAGTCGTTGGCCATCAGGTCGAACTGTTCCTGCAACTGACAGGGCCTCATGCCCTGCTCGGCGAGCATGCCATTGAGCGTCAGGTTGTTGGCCAGCAGCAGCTTGACCCGGCCATGGCGGAACAGGCGCAGCATGTCCTGGGGGGTCGACACACCGTACAGGTTGTCCAGTTTCTGCTCGGCCAGCAGCTCGTAGCTGTACCAGCGCTTGGGCACCGCCAGGGTGCCGAGGCGACGCACATCGTCGAGGTTGGTGACCTGCAGCCCGGCCTCCTTGAGCGTGTAGAAGCGCGTATGGCCGTGGGCGATCGGCCCGACCCACTGGAAATCGGCCTCTCGCTGGGCCGTGCGGACAGTGGAGAAGATCGCTGCGTTCGCCTGCTGGCGAACCTGGTGGTAGCCACGCGTCCAGGGCACCAACTCGATACGCGCCGGCTCGCCGGTACGGCGGATCAGTTCCTCGACCACCGCCACGGCCATGCCGCTCGGCTTGCCATCCTCGAGATAGCTGAAGGGTCGATAGTCCTCGGTATAGAGCTGCAGTTCGGCGGCAGACAGGCAGGTGCAGACACTGCAGAGCAGCGTCACGACACAGGCCTTGAACGTCGGATTCATTGCACACCACCATCTGGATCGGGCCCTGCAGCGATTTCAGGGCGATCGGTCAGGCGATGATAAACACCCGTCCCCGCTCTCACCAAGAACCTCCTGGCGCGGTCACCGTCATCACCTGCGGCTCCAGCAACAGTTGCAGCGGCGTGGCCGCGCGTTCACCGCTGAGCGCGCGCTGCACCAGGCGCACCGCGTGATCCCCCATGGCCTGCGGCTGCTGCAACAGCAGCGCCTGGAGCTGCCCGTCGTGCAGGGCATCGAACAACAGCTCGCCACCGTCGAAGCCGACGAAGGCCACCTGGCCCGCCCTGCCCATCTGCCGCAATGCCGCCAGGGCCGCACGGGTGCTGCTGCCGTTGGGGCTGAACAGGCCATCCAGCTCCGGCAGCATGCGCGTCAGCGCCGCGACCATGCGCTGTCGGTCAGCGCCCAGGTAATCATCGAAGACCACCTGCAGGCCCGCTGCATGGGCCGCCAGCAGGAAGCCGCGCTCGCGCTCCTGGGTCGACTGCAACCCCGGCTGCAGGCGCAGCAGCGCCACCCGCTTGCCGGCGCCCAGCTGCTCGGCCAGTTGCTGTCCTGCCAACTGACCGGCGAGGAAGTTGTCCGTGGCGACCAGCGCATAGGCCCCGTCGCCGGCGACGCTGCGATCGACGTAGACCGTGGGGATGCCCTGCTCGCGCAGGGCGACGACACGCGCATCGATGGCGTCGCCGGCCGGCGCGATGATCAGGGCCTTGCAGCCATGCGCGAGGACGCGCTCGATCAGTTGCAGCTGCACGTCGACGCTGCCCTCGTTGGTCGGGGCTCGCGTGTAGATATCCATCTGCAGATCATCGGCGCTGCGACGTGCGCCCGCCTCCAGGTCCGTCCAGAAGGCCGAGGTGCTGGCCGGTATCAGACCGATGCAGTCGCGCGCCATGGCCACCTCCGGGAGCAGGAGGGCGGCTGTCAGCAGCAGGCAAACGAAAGAAAGGACTCTTGGCATGTTCGACTCCCAGCCATTGCCATCACTTTAGCATCAGGCGTTGACCTCATGCCCCTGTCGCGAAGCTGTCGGCTCATACTTTTTAACCTTCCAAACCGACGGTCGGACTAGCCCTGACGCCTCAGGCAGGCGATCATCCGGGTTCCGTCGCAGACTCCAGCTACCATGACCACCACCATCGACAGCCCCACCCCGACGCACAAGCCC
>NZ_SBHZ01000021.1 GCF_004521985.1 Ectopseudomonas khazarica | reverse complement strand
ACCCGGCGCATGCTGCCTTCGGCGGCTACAAGAAGTCCGGGGTCGGGCGTGAGACCCACAAGATGATGCTCGATCACTACCAGCAGACCAAGAACCTGCTGGTCAGCTACGACATCAATCCGCTGGGCTTCTTCTGACCGCCAGCACAGCATCTGCTGCTGCATTGGCAGCAGGTCTCCGGCTCGCGGGATCGTGAGCCGGGCATGTACCCAGGGCGGTGCGCTCGCTCCGGCGCGCCGCCCCATTGCCAGGCGAGCAACCCTGTCCGGGTGGGTCTGCAGGCAGCCATGGGCCTGAACGGCAGCAGATCCTTATCGCAACGCGGCTTCGGCCGCGTTTTTTCTGCGCGCCGGTTGCCTGACCCCGGCGTTCCGCCGCTCGACCGTACCTACCAATGCCAGGCGAATCTCCTCCCAAAGTACCATTTGGCCACCTGCCTGGCGGGGGCTTAATGGGGTTGCCGGAATGCCCCGGCTGAATAACAAGAGGACCGCACCATGTGGACTAAACCCGCCTACACCGACCTGCGTATTGGCTTCGAAGTCACCCTGTATTTCGCCAACCGCTGATCGCTCCTGGCCCCGGCTCGACCGGGGCATCCCGCTGGTGACCCGTCATGCATATCCAGATTCTTGGCTCCGCCGCCGGCGGTGGTTTCCCGCAGTGGAACTGCAACTGCCGCAACTGCCGTGGCGTGCGCGCTGGCTCCCTGCGAGCGCAACCGCGCACGCAATCGTCCATTGCCATTTCCGATGATGGCGAGCGCTGGATCCTGTGCAACGCCTCGCCCGACATCCGCGCGCAGATCGAGGCCTTCCCGGCGCTGCAGCCGGCGCGCAAGCTGCGCGACACGGCGATCGCCGGCATCGTCCTGCTCGACAGCCAGATCGATCACTGCACCGGTCTGCTGACTCTGCGCGAAGGCTGCCCGCACGAGGTCTGGTGTACCGAGATGGTCCATCAGGACCTGACCACGGGCTTTCCGCTGTTCAACATGCTCAGCCACTGGAATGGCGGGCTGCAGCATCGCCTGATCGGCCTCGACGCCAAGCCGTTCAGCATTCCGGCCTGCCCGGCACTGAGCCTCACTGCCATCGCCCTGCGCAGCAGCGCACCGCCGTACTCGCCACACCGTGGCAACCCGCATCCGGGCGACAACATCGGCCTGTTCATCGAGGACCGGCGCAGTGGCCGCAGCCTGTTCTACGCCCCGGGCCTCGGCCAGGTGGACGAGCAGCTGCTGAGCTGGATGCGCCGCGCCGACTGCCTGTTGGTGGACGGCACGCTGTGGCGTGACGACGAGATGCGCGTGTGCGAAGTCGGCGACAAGCTCGGC
The DNA here is from genome assembly GCF_004521985.1 of Ectopseudomonas khazarica. GTDB lineage: Bacteria > Pseudomonadota > Gammaproteobacteria > Pseudomonadales > Pseudomonadaceae > Aquipseudomonas > Aquipseudomonas khazarica. Next base: position 82,555 of record NZ_SBHZ01000021.1, on the reverse strand, counting down.
AGCGAGATGGGCCATCTGTGCCAGAGCGGCCCGGGCGGCATGCTCGAGGTCCTCGAAGGCCTGCCGGCGGCACGCAAGGTCCTCATCCATATCAACAACACCAACCCGATTCTCGACCTCGACTCGCCCGAGCGCGCCGAACTGGATGCGCAGGGTGTCGAGGTCGCATTCGATGGCATGAGCATCACGCTGTAACAGGCCGATGACAACAAGACGGAGTGCCGATGAGCCAACCTGCCATGAGCCCTGCCGAATTCGAGCAGGCGCTGCGCGCCAAGGGCGCGCTGTACCACATCCACCACCCGTTCCATCGCGCCATGTACGAAGGGCGCGCCAGCCGTGAGCAGATCCAGGGCTGGGTGGCCAACCGCTTCTACTACCAGGTGAACATCCCGCTCAAGGATGCGGCGATTCTCGCCAACTGCCCGGATCGCGAGACCCGCCGCGAGTGGGTGCAGCGCATTCTCGACCACGACGGTGCCCCCGGCGAGGAGGGCGGCATCGAGGCCTGGCTGCGCCTGGCCGAAGCGGTCGGCCTGGATCGCCAGCAGGTGCTGTCGCAGGAACTGGTGTTGCCGGGCGTGCGTTTCGCCGTCGATGCCTACGTCAACTTCGCCCGTCGCGCCAGCTGGCAGGAAGCGGCCAGCAGTTCGCTCACCGAACTGTTCGCCCCGCAGATTCACCAGTCGCGCCTGGACAGCTGGCCGCAGCACTACCCGTGGATCGACGGCAGCGGCTACGACTACTTCCGCAAGCGCCTGAAGGAAGCGCGCCGTGATGTCGAGCATGGCCTGCGCATCACCCTCGAGCACTACCGCAGCCGCGATGCCCAGGAGCGCATGCTGCAGATCCTGCAGTTCAAGCTGGATGTGCTGTGGAGCATGCTCGATGCCATGAGCATGGCCTATGAACTGCAACGCCCGCCGTATCACACGGTGACCGAACAGCGCCTCTGGCATCGGGGGATCGCGCCATGAGCCAGATGATGACGGAGCCATCCATGACCGCCTCGATCCTGGCCAGCGTACCTGCCATCCGCCGTGGCTTTCGCCTGCAGTTCGAACCGGCCCAGGGCTGCCACGTGCTGCTCTATCCGGAAGGCATGATCAAGCTCAACGACAGCGCCAGCGAGATTCTCCAGCAGGTCGACGGCAAGCGCTCGGTGGCCGAGATCATCGGCAGCCTGCACCAGCGCTTCCCGGACGTACCTGGTATCGACGAAGACATCCTCGCCTTCATGGAGGTGGCCCATGCTCAGTTCTGGATCGAGCTTCGCTAAGCCGGACGTGCAGGTCGGGCCGCCGCTGTGGCTGCTGGCCGAACTGACCTACCGCTGCCCGCTGCAGTGCCCGTACTGCTCCAACCCGCTGGACTTCGCCCGGCAGGGCGCCGAGCTGTCCACTGCCGAATGGATCGAGGTCTTCCGCCAGGCCCGTGAACTGGGCGCTGCGCAGCTGGGTTTCTCTGGCGGCGAGCCGCTGGTGCGCCAGGACCTGGCCGAGCTGATCGCGGCGGCCCGTGGCCTGGGTTACTACACCAACCTGATCACCTCCGGCATCGGCTTGACCGAGGCGCGCATCGCCGAGTTCGCCGAGGCCGGGCTGGATCACATCCAGATCAGCTTCCAGGCTGCTGACGAGGAGGTGAACAACCTGCTCGCCGGCTCGAAGAAGGCCTTCGCCCAGAAGCTGGCCATGGCCCGTGCGGTCAAGGCGCACGGTTACCCCATGGTGCTCAACTTCGTCACCCACCGGCACAACATCGACAACATCGAGCGCATCATCGAACTGTGCCTGGAGCTGGAGGCGGACTTCGTCGAGCTCGCCACCTGCCAGTTCTACGGCTGGGCCGAACTCAACCGTGCCGGGCTGCTGCCGACGCGGGCGCAGCTGGAGCGCGCCGAGCGCATCACCAACCAGTGGCGCGACAAGCTGGCGGCGCAGCAGCACCCGTGCAAGCTGATCTTCGTCACCCCGGACTACTACGAGGAACGCCCGAAGGCCTGCATGAACGGCTGGGGCAACCTGTTCCTCGATATCACTCCCGACGGCACCGCCTTGCCCTGCCACAGCGCGCGGCAGCTGCCGGTGCAGTTTCCCAATGTGCGCGAGCACAGTGTCGAGCATATCTGGCGGCATTCGTTCGGTTTCAATCGCTTTCGCGGCGACGACTGGATGCCCGAGCCGTGCCGCTCGTGCGACGAGAAGGACAAGGACTTCGGCGGCTGTCGCTGCCAGGCCTTCATGCTCACCGGTGACGCCAGCAATGCCGACCCGGTGTGCAGCAAGTCGGCGCGGCATGACCTGATCCTCGCCGCCCGCCAGCAGGCCGAGGCCGCGCCGCTGGGGCTGGACGCCCTGCAGTTTCGCAACGAGAAGGCCTCGCGGATCATATGCAAGGCGTAGACGAGCGCGACCCCGACTCGATCTGGAGTGCCGAGCAGGCCGCTGCCGCCAGCGCCGACTTCGCCGAGCTGCAGGCGGCTCATGGTGGCCTGCTGTGGGTGGCCTTCGATCCTGAACGGGCGCGTTGTGGGCTGTTCTTCTGGCGCGATGGTGCGAGCCGGGAGCTGACGCCAGCAGGGTTCTCCGTGCGCAGCCGGGTCTACGAGTACGGCGGCGGCGCCTGCTGCGCCACCGATCAGGGTGTGGCGTTGGTCAATGAGGCTGATCAGCAGGTCTACCATCTGCCGCTGGCTCCTGCGCAAGGCGAGCCGCAGGCGCTGACGGCAAACGCCAGTTGCCGCTACGGCGACCTGTGCTTCGTGCCTGCCTGGCAGGCGCTGCTGGCGGTCGAGGAAAGTCATGAAGGCGATGCTGTAGTGCATCGACTGGTGCGCATCGGCCTCACCGGCAAGTGCGACGTGCTGGTGGAGGGCGCCGACTTCTACGCGGCGCCGGTGGCCGATGCCGATGGCCGGCGCCTGGCCTGGATCGAGTGGGACCGCCCCGACCAGCCCTGGATCGCCACGCGCCTGTGCCAGCGTGAGTCCGGCGAGCGCACCCGTGTGCTGGCTGGTCAGGCGGGGGATCGATCTCTGCAGCAGCCACGTTTCGACGCGCAGGGGCGGCTGTGGGTGCTGAGCGATCAGGCCGGTTGGTGGCAGCCGTCGTGCGTCGACGAGCGCATGACACTGGACGTCGCACCTGGCGATCACGCCGCGGCGCCCTGGCAGCTGGGCGGGCGCACCTATCTGGCGCTGGAGGATGGCGAGTTCCTGCTGAGCCGTTTCGAGCAGGGCACGGGCGTGCTGGTTGCCTGTGCGCTGGGCGCGAGCGCGACGGGGCATCACGCAGCCGGCGAGCGTCGGCTGGCCACGGGCTTCACGCGTTTCCGTGGCCTGAGCGCGGATGCCGAGTATTTCTATTGCATCGCCGCCGCGCCGGATCGGCTGCCGGCGGTACTCGCCATTCGCCGCTGCGATGGCGCCCCGCAGGTCCTTGCCGGTGGGGCGCAGCCCTTGCCCGCGCCGCTGCTTTCCCGCCCCGAGGCCCTGAGTTGCCCGGTGGGGCAGGGCGAGCAGTGCCACGGCTTCTTCTACGCGCCTGTCCCGGCCGTGACGCGTCCGCCGCTGGTGATCTTCCTGCATGGCGGCCCGACCTCCGCCTGCTACCCGGTATTCGATCCGCGCATCGCCTTCTGGACGCTGCGCGGCTACGCCGTGCTCGACCTCAACTACCGTGGCAGCAGCGGCTATGGCCGCGCGTACCGCCTGCGTCTGGCCGGTGGCTGGGGCGAGCTGGAGGTCGAGGACATCCGCGCCGCCATCGATAGCCTGGTCGACGCCGGGCGTGTCGACCCGCAGCGCGTGTTCGTGCGCGGTGGCAGCGCCGGTGGCTTCAGTGCGTTGCGCGCCCTGGTCGAGCTGCCGGCGCTGCGCGGCGGCGCCAGCCTCTACGGGGTCAGCGATCCGCTGGCCCTGCGCAGGCTGACGCACAAGTTCGAGGCCGACTACCTGGACTGGCTGATTGGCGACCCGCAGCAGCATGCCGAACGCTACCGCACGCGCACGCCCCTGTGGCAGGCCGAGCGCATCCGCGTGCCGGTGATCTTCTTTCAGGGCGCCCTGGACGCGGTGGTGGTGCCGAGCCAGACCGAAGCCATGGTCGAGGCCCTGCGCCAGCGCGGTTTGCCGGTCGAATACCAGCTGTTCGCCGAAGAACGCCACGGCTTTCGCCAGGCTGCCAATCTGGCCAGCGCATTGCGCGCCGAGCATGCCTTCTACCAGGGTTTGCACTGAACGCTGGTCGCATTGCATTAGCCGAGCAATGCAGTAGGCTGAGCGCCATCCATAACAAGAAACTTCAGGCCGTTGTATGAGCCACGATTTGAGTCAGCTGCGCAAGTTCGTTTCTCCCGAGATCATCTTCGGTGCCGGCTCTCGGCACAATGTCGGCAACTACGCCAAGACCTTCGGTGCGCGCAAGGTGCTGGTGGTTTCCGACCCGGGCGTGGTCGCCGCTGGCTGGGCGGGTGACGTGCAGGCGAGCCTGCAGAACCAGGGCATCGACTACTGCCTGTACACCCGCGTGTCGCCCAACCCCCGTGTCGAGGAGGTGATGGAAGGCGCCGAGCTGTACCGCAGCGAGGGCTGCAACGTCATCGTCGCGGTAGGGGGCGGCAGCCCGATGGATTGCGCCAAGGGCATCGGCATTGTCGTCGCTCACGGGCGCAGCATCCTAGAATTCGAGGGGGTGGACACCATCCGCGTGCCCAGCCCGCCGCTGATCCTGATTCCGACCACCGCCGGCACCTCGGCCGACGTGTCGCAGTTCGTGATCATCTCCAACCAGCAGGAGCGGATGAAGTTCTCCATCGTCAGCAAGGCCGTGGTGCCCGATGTGTCGCTGATCGACCCGGAAACGACGCTGAGCATGGACCCCTTCCTCTCCGCCTGTACCGGCATCGACGCCATGGTGCACGCCATCGAAGCCTTCGTTTCCACCGGCAACGGCCCGCTGACCGACCCGCACGCGCTGGAGGCCATGCGCCTGATCAACGGCAACCTGGTGGCGATGATCGCCAACCCGCACGACATCGCCCTGCGCGAGAAGATCATGCTCGGCAGCATGCAGGCCGGCCTGGCGTTCTCCAATGCCATCCTCGGCGCGGTGCATGCCATGAGCCACAGCCTGGGCGGCTTCCTCGACCTGCCGCACGGCCTGTGCAATGCGGTGCTGGTCGAACATGTGGTGGCGTTCAACTACAGTGCGGCACCGGAGCGCTTCAAGGTGATCGCCGAGACCCTCGGCATCGACTGCCGTGGCCTCAACCATGCGCAGATTCGCCAGCGCCTGGTCGAGCACCTGATCGCCTTCAAGCATGCCGTGGGCTTCCGCGAGACCCTGGGGCTGCACGGCGTCGGCACCTCGGACATTCCCTTCCTGTCCAGCCACGCCATGGACGACCCCTGCATTCTCACCAACCCGCGCGAGTCCACGCAGCGAGACGTCGAGGTGGTCTATGGCGAGGCGCTCTGACGAGGCGCTGGCCGGGCTGCTCGGTCTTGGCAGCCAGTCGGCGCGCAAGAGCCATTACCCGGAGCTGCTGGCGCGCCTGGAAGAGCTGGAAGTCGAGCGCAATCGCTACAAATGGCTGTTCGAACACGCCGTGCACGGCATCATCCAGGCCAGCCTGCAGGACGGTGTGCTGGCGGCCAATCCGGCGATGGCGCGCATGCTCGGCTATGACGATCCGCTGCAGGTATTGTGGGCACCGGACGACCTGGCCCGGCACCTGTTCGTCGGCGGCTTCGACGAGTTGGCGTTGATCCGCGACCGCCTGAGCCAGGGGCAGGCGTTGCTCGGCTACGAAACGCGCCTGCGCCGTCGTGATGGCAGCACCATCGACGTGCTGATGAACCTGTTGCTCAAGCCCGAGAGCGAAGGGGTCTTCGAGGGCTTCGTCGCCGACATCACCGAGCGCAAGCAGGCCCAGCAGCGTCTGCAGCTGCTCAACGACGAACTGGAGCAGCGCGTGGCTGCGCGCACCTTCGAACTGCTCGAATCCAACCGTAACCTGCAGCGCCAGATCGAAGAGCGCGAGCGCATCGAACTGGCCCTGCGCGAGGCACGCGATGCCGCCGAGACCGCCAATCGCAGCAAGGACAAGTACCTGGCAGCGGCCAGCCATGACCTGCTGCAGCCGCTGAACGCCGCGCGCCTGCTGATCTCCACGCTGCGTGAGCGGGCGCTGCCGAGCGCCGAGCACAACCTGGTCGAGCGCAGCCACCTGGCTCTCGAAGGCGCCGAAGACCTGCTGGCCGATCTGCTGGATATCTCCAAGCTGGATCAGGCGGCGATCAAGCCGGACGTCGACACCTATCGCCTGGAAGAACTGCTGGCGCCGCTGGCCTCGGAGTTCGAGGGCGTTGCCGGGGCCAGTGGTCTGCGCCTGCGCGTGCAGATCGCCGATTGCGCCGTGCACACCGATTTTCGTCTGCTGACGCGCATTCTGCGCAACTTCCTCAGCAACGCCTGTCGCTATACCGAGGCGGGCGGGGTGCTGCTCGGTTCGCGGCGCCGCGGCGACTTCGTCGAGCTGCAGGTCTGGGACAGCGGGCGGGGCATAGCCGCCGATCAGCTGGACAGCATCTTCCTCGAATTCAATCAGCTGGACGTCGGCCGCGCGGCGGAGCGCAAGGGGGTCGGCCTCGGCCTGGCCATCGTCGAGCGCATCGCCCGCATGCTCGGCTACCCGGTGCAGGTACGCTCGCAGCCGGGGCGCGGCTCGCTGTTCAGCATCCGCGTGCCGCTGGCCCGCCAGCATCCGCTGCGCCAGGTGCAGCCGGCGGCGCAGGCGGTGCTTGGCAATCCGCTGCCGGGGCGGCGCCTGCTGGTGATCGACAACGAAGCGGACATCCTCCACAGCATGGCGGCATTGCTCGGCCAGTGGGGCTGCGAGGTGGTCACCGCGCTGGATCTGCCCGAGGCGCTGGAGAACCTGCAGGGCAGGGCGCCCGAGGTGATCCTCGCCGATTTCCACCTCGATCACGGCGTGCTGGGCTGCGAGGTCATCCAGCAGTTGCGCGAGCGCTTTTCCCGGACGATCCCGGCGCTGATCATCAGTGCCGACCGCAGCGACGCCTGTCGTCACCAGCTGCAGGCGCTGGGGGCGCCACTGCTGAACAAGCCGGTCAAGCCGGGCAAGCTGCGCGCGGTGCTCAGCCAGCTGCTGCAGGAAACCTGAGCGGCGGCGGACTGGTGGTCTGAACCTGAGCGATTCGGATGCTGTCTATTGGCTACCTCATCCCTCAGGAGATAACCACAATGACAATTTCCATGAACCCCGCCATGCGTCGTCTGGCCGCTGTCACTGCGCTGTTTCATCTGCTGCTGGTCGCGCAGATCCCTGCGGCGAACGCCGCGATGATCGGCACTCAGGAGGTGATCGCCGAGCAGCAGCACCAGGTCGACCAGCAACAGCTGATGGCCATGCTCGATGATCAGCAGGTCAAGGACAAACTGGTCGCCATGGGCGTCGATCGCGAGCAGGTCGAGTCGCGTATTGCCAGCCTGACGCCGGCCGAACTGGCGCAGTTCAACCAGCAGCTCGATCAGGCGCCTGCCGGTGCCGGTGTGGTCGGCATCATCGTGCTGTTTCTGGTGATCTTCATCATCACTGATATGCTGTGCGCCACCAACATCTTCAGTTTCGTCAAATGCATCAATCGCTGATCCGCCTCTGCTGTATCGCATCCGTCGTTCTACTCGCAGCCTGCGCGCGGTCTCCGGTGTTATCGCCGGAGGCCCAGCGCCTGCCTGAACGCGTCGAGTTGACCGATGTGCCCTTCTTCCCGCAGGACGCCTATCAGTGCGGGCCGGCGGCGCTGGCCACCATGCTCAACCAGCGTGGCGTGCTGACGACGCCCGGTGCACTCAAGGACAAGGTCTACCTTCCCGGCCGCGAGGGCAGCCTGCAGGTCGAGATGGTCGCCGCTGCGCGCAACCATGAGCTGCTGGTCTACCCGTTGCAGCCGCGCCTGGAAGCGATACTGGCGGAGGTCGCGGCGGGCAACCCGGTGCTGGTGCTGCAGAACCTGGCGTTCGACTGGTATCCCCAGTGGCACTTCGCGGTGGTGGTGGGCTATGACCGCCGCGAACGCACGCTGGTCCTGCGTTCGGCCACCACGCGACGGCTCGAGGACAGCTTCACCAGCTTCGACAAGACCTGGGCGCGTGGCGGTCGCTGGGCGGTGCTGACGCTGCCGCCGGAGCGGCTGCCGGCGCAGGCCGACATGCACGCCTGGATGCAGGCGGCCAATGACCTGGAGCAGACTGGCAACGCTCAGCCGGCACGCCGTGCCTATCGCCGTGCGGCCGAGGCCTGGCCGGAGCAGGCACTGCCCTGGTTCGCCCTGAGCAACAGCCGCTATGCCGATGGTGACCGCAAGGGCGCCGAGCGGGCCTTGCGCGAGAGCCTCAAGCGCCAGCCCGACTTCGCCGCCGGCTGGTACAACCTGTCCCAGCTGCTGGGGGAGCGCAGCTGTGCGGGCGAGGCGCGCCAGGCCCAGGCATGCGCGCAGCGCCTGGCACCGCAGGACGTGCGCTTCGCCGCACCGCCAGAGGTCGCCGGTTCGGCCGGACAGTGCCAGGCCTTGCCGGCCTGTCCATGAGACAAACGAAAACGGCGCCCGAGTGCGCCGTTTTCGTCGATGGGCTGGATCAGACGCCCAGCTTGTCGCGCAGCGTGTAGTACCACGCGCCGATGGCACTGAACGGAACCTGGAACAGGCGGCCGCCAGGGAAGGGGTAGTGCGGCAGGTCGGCGAAGGCATCGAAACGCTCGGCCTGGCCGCGCAGCGCCTCGGCCAGCACCTTGCCGGCCAGGTGCGTGTAGGTCACGCCATGGCCGCTGCAGCCCTGGGAGTAGTAGATGTTGTCGCCGATACGACCGACTTGCGGCAGGCGCGACAGGGTCAGCAGGAAGTTGCCGGTCCAGGCGTAATCGATCTTCACGTCTTTCAGTTGCGGGAAGGTCTTGAGCATCTTCGGCCGGATGATGGCCTCGATGTTGGCAGGGTCGCGTGCGCCATAGACCACGCCACCGCCGTAGATCAGGCGCTTGTCGCCGGAGAGGCGGTAGTAGTCGAGCAGGTAGTTGCAGTCCTCGACGCAGTAGTCCTGCGGCAACAGGCTGGCGGCCAGCTCATCGGAGAGCGGCTCGGTGGTGATCACCTGGGTGCCGCACGGCATCGACTTGGCGGCCAGCTCCGGAACCAGGTTGCCCAGGTAGGCGTTGCCCGCGACCACGACGAACTTGGCCTTGATACGACCTTCCGGGGTGTGCACCAGCGGGTTGGCGCCGCGCTCGATGCGAATGGCCGGCGACTGTTCGTAGATCACGCCGCCGAGCGACTCGACTGCAGCGGCTTCACCCAGTGCCAGGTTCAGCGGGTGGATATGGCCGCCGCTCATGTCCAGCATGCCGCCGATATAGTTGTCGGTGGCGACCACTTCACGGATGCGCGCTGCGTCCATCAGTTCCAGCTGGGTGTGGCCGTAGCGCTCCCACAGCTTCTTCTGCGCTTCCAGGTGGCCCATCTGCTTGCTGGTCAGTGCGGCGAACACGCCGCCGTCCTTCAGGTCGCACTGGATGTCGTACTTGGCGATGCGCTCACGAATGATGCGGCCGCCCTCGAAGGCCATCTGCCCCAGCAGCTGGGCCTGCTTCGGGCCGACAGTGCGTTCGATGACATCGATGTCGCGGCTATAACTGTTGACGATCTGTCCGCCGTTGCGGCCGGATGCGCCGAAGCCGACCTTGGCCGCCTCCAGGATGCTGACCTTGAAACCGTTCTCCAGCAGGAACAGGGCAGTGGACAGGCCGGTGTAGCCGGCACCGATGATGCACACATCGGTTTCCACTTCTCCCTGCAGGGCGGGGCGTTGAGCGGCCTGGTTGGCAGAAGCGGCGTAATAGGATTGTGGGTATGCCGTGTGCGCCATATTGAACCTCTGTTCTTTATTTTTTACGAATGATCGGATGCTACCTGAGTTGCAAATAGCCGGCTAGTGGCTGTGCAAAATATTCAACGATCCTGCCGAACGTAAAAAATTGGACTATTTCAGTAAGTTAGCGAAAAAACTTGTTGACGCCCGAAAAGATCTGCGTAGAATGCGCACCCATCGAAGGCACATAGCTCAGTTGGTTAGAGCACCACCTTGACATGGTGGGGGTCGTTGGTTCGAGTCCAATTGTGCCTACCAAATCGATAAAAAGGGGTCGCCAAGCGACCCCTTTTTTATTGCCCGGATTTTTCGGGTGCTGCATCGCCTTTTGTGTTCTTTGTTGTTCGCGGCGGCTTGTCAGGGCTCAGGCTTTCTGAAAGCATCCGTACTCTTTACCTCCAGTGACTCTGGTTCGGTCTGGTTGGCCCTCGGGCTCCTGCCATTGTTAGGCAGATATACCGCCGAATCGCTTCCTGGCTCATCCCAACCCACGTGACCTTTGGTAGGGGTCACCACTAGGAGAGGAGGCGCCATGCCCATCATTACTCTTCCCGACGGCAGTCAACGTTCGTTCGATCATCCGGTATCCGTACTGGAGGTCGCTCAATCCATTGGTGCGGGTCTGGCCAAGGCCACCCTGGCTGGCAAGGTCAACGGCAGGCAGGTCGACGCCTGCGACGTCATCGATACCGATGCCACCCTGCAGATCATCACGCCGAAGGACGAAGAGGGGCTGGAAATCATCCGCCACTCCTGTGCTCACCTGGTTGGCCATGCGGTCAAGCAGCTGTATCCGAATGCCAAGATGGTGATCGGTCCGGTCATCGATGAAGGCTTCTATTACGACATCGCCATCGATCGTCCCTTCACGCCGGAAGACATGGCGGCCATCGAGAAGCGCATGGCCGAGCTGATCGACAAGGACTACGACGTCATCAAGAAGATGACGCCGCGCGCCGACGTCATCGAGCTGTTCAAGTCCCGTGGCGAGGAGTACAAGCTGCGTCTGATCGACGACATGCCCGATGAAACGGCCATGGGTCTGTACTTCCACGAAGAATACGTCGACATGTGCCGTGGTCCGCACGTGCCGAACACGCGCTTCCTCAAGGCGTTCAAGCTGACCCGGATTTCCGGTGCCTACTGGCGCGGCGACTCGAAGAACGAGCAACTGCAGCGCGTCTACGGCACGGCCTGGGCGGACAAGAAGCAGCTGGCTGCCTATATCCAGCGCATCGAAGAAGCCGAGAAGCGCGATCACCGTCGTATCGGCAAGCAGCTGGACCTGTTCCACCTGCAGGAAGAAGCGCCGGGCATGGTGTTCTGGCACGCCAATGGCTGGACTGTCTATCAGGTGCTCGAGCAGTACATGCGCCAGGTGCAGCGCGAGAGCGGCTACCAGGAGATCAAGACGCCGCAGGTGGTCGACCGCATTCTCTGGGAGCGTTCCGGTCACTGGTCCAACTACGCCGAGAACATGTTCACCACGGCCTCGGAAAATCGCGATTACGCGGTCAAGCCGATGAACTGCCCGTGCCACGTGCAGGTGTTCAACCAGGGGCTGAAGTCCTACCGTGACCTGCCGCTGCGTCTGGCCGAATTCGGTGCCTGCCACCGTAACGAGCCGTCCGGCGCGCTGCACGGCATCATGCGCGTGCGCGGTTTCGTGCAGGACGATGCGCACATCTTCTGCACCGAAGAGCAGGTGAAGAAGGAAGCGGCCGACTTCATCAAGCTGACCCTGGATGTCTACAAGGACTTCGGCTTCACCGACATCGCCATGAAGCTGTCGACTCGTCCGGCCAAGCGCGTGGGTTCCGAAGAGCTGTGGGATCGCGCCGAAGGTGCGCTGGCCGATGCGCTCAACGAATCCGGCCTGGAGTGGGAATACCAGCCGGGCGAGGGCGCTTTCTACGGTCCGAAGATCGAGTTCACGCTGCGTGACTGCCTGGGGCGTAACTGGCAGTGCGGCACCCTGCAGTACGATCCGAACCTGCCCGAGCGTCTGGACGCCAGCTATATCGCCGAAGACAACAATCGCAAGCGCCCGGTCATGCTGCACCGTGCGATCCTCGGTTCCTTCGAGCGTTTCATCGGCATGCTGATCGAACATTACGCCGGTTCCTTCCCGGCCTGGTTGGCGCCGACCCAGGCGGTGATCATGAATATCACCGACAAGCAGGCCGATTTTGCCCGCGAAGCGGAGAAAACTCTCAATCAAAGCGGTTTTCGTGCCAAGGTTGACTTGAGAAACGAGAAGATCGGCTTTAAAATCCGCGAGCATACCTTGCTCAAGGTTCCCTATCTCCTGGTTATCGGGGATCGGGAAGTCGAGACACGATCCGTTGCTGTGCGCACCCGCGAAGGCGTTGACCTGGGGTCAATGCCTCTCGAGCAGTTCGCCGTGCAGTTGCAGCAAGCGGTTTCCCGGCGTGGTCGCCAAGATTTGGAGTAAGAACTATTAAGCGTGATATGAGACAGGACAAGCGGGCCGCCCCCAAGGCGCCGATCAACGAAAACATTACCGCCCGCGAAGTGCGCCTGATTGGCGCAGATGGCGAGCAGATCGGTATTGTTTCGATCGATGAAGCATTGCGCGTGGCTGAAGAAGCCAAGCTGGATCTGGTAGAGATCTCGGCTGATGCAGTACCGCCAGTTTGCCGCATCATGGACTACGGCAAGCACCTGTTCGAGAAGAAAAAACAGGCTGCGATTGCCAAGAAGAACCAGCATCAGCAGCAGATCAAAGAGATCAAGTTTCGTCCAGGGACGGAAGAAGGGGATTATCAGGTAAAACTACGCAACCTGATACGTTTCCTTGAAGATGGGGACAAGGCCAAGGTATCTCTGCGATTCCGCGGCCGTGAGATGGCTCACCAGGAGCTGGGGATGGAGCTGCTCAAGCGGGTCGAACAAGACCTGATCGAGCTCGGCACCGTCGAACAGCATCCTAAGCTGGAAGGACGCCAGCTGATGATGGTCATCGCTCCCAAGAAGCGTAAATAACCTCCCGGGCACTGGCAGGCCTGATGGTTATCAGTTGTTAATGAATGCGGAGTACTAAACATGCCAAAAATGAAAACCAAGAGTGGTGCTGCTAAGCGCTTCCTGAAGACTGCTTCGGGTTACAAGCACAAGCACGCTTTCAAGAGCCACATCCTGACCAAGATGTCCACCAAGCGTAAGCGCCAGCTGCGTGGCAGCTCGCTGATCGGTCCGTCGGACGTCGCAAAAGTCGAGCGCATGCTGCGCGTTCGTTAATCGGTCAAGATACTTAGAGGTAATTACTCATGGCTCGTGTTAAGCGTGGCGTTATCGCTCGTGCTCGTCACAAAAAAATCCTGAAGCTCGCCAAGGGCTACTACGGCGCTCGTTCGCGCGTGTTCCGTGTTGCCAAGCAAGCGGTGATCAAGGCAGGCCAGTACGCCTACCGTGACCGTCGTCAGCGCAAGCGTCAGTTCCGTGCACTGTGGATCGCTCGTATCAACGCTGGTGCTCGCGTCAACGGCCTGTCCTACAGCCGTCTGATCGCTGGCCTGAAGAAGGCGTCGATCGAAATCGACCGTAAGGTCCTGGCTGATCTGGCAGTGAACGAAAAAGCGGCGTTTGCTGCGATTGTCGAGAAAGCTAAGGCCGTTCTGGCTTAAGTCCCCCGACAATCACCGGGTTCGCCCGGTGGCAACGTCAAAGATAGGGGAAGAGCCTTAACAGCTCTTCCCCTATTTCGTATCTGGAGTCTGTAAATGGAAAATCTGGATGCATTGGTCTCCCAAGCGCTCGAGGCCGTGCAACAAAGCGAAGATATCAACGCCCTGGAACAGCTCCGGGTTCAGTACCTTGGCAAGAAGGGCGAACTGACTGCCCTGATGCAGACCCTGGGCAAGTTGTCGGCCGAGGAGCGCCCGAAAGCCGGCGCCCTGATCAACACTGCCAAGAGCCAGGTGCAAGACGCCCTGAATGCCCGCAAATCCGTGCTTGAGCAGGCCTTGCTCGCCGAGAAGCTGGCGTCCGAGCGTATCGACGTGACCCTGCCGGGCCGCGGTCAGGCCTCCGGTGGCCTGCACCCGGTGACCCGCACCCTGGAGCGCGTCGAGCAGTTCTTCACCCATATCGGTTACAGCGTTGCCGAAGGCCCGGAAGTCGAAGACGACTACCACAACTTCGAAGCGCTCAACATCCCCGGCCACCACCCGGCGCGGGCGATGCACGACACCTTCTATTTCAATGCGAACATGCTGCTGCGCACCCACACCTCGCCGGTCCAGGTGCGCACCATGGAATCGCAGCAGCCGCCGATCCGCATCGTCTGCCCAGGCCGTGTCTATCGCTGCGACTCCGATATCACCCACTCGCCGATGTTCCACCAGGTCGAAGGCCTGCTGGTCGACGAGGGCATCAGCTTCGCCGACCTCAAGGGCACCATCGAGGAATTCCTCCGCGTGTTCTTCGAGAAGCCGCTGGGCGTGCGCTTCCGTCCGTCGTTCTTCCCGTTCACCGAGCCGTCGGCTGAAGTCGACATGCAGTGCGTGATGTGCTCGGGCAAGGGTTGCCGCGTGTGCAAGCAGACCGGCTGGCTGGAAGTCATGGGCTGCGGCATGGTGCATCCGAACGTGCTGCGCATGAGCGGCATCGACCCGGAAAAATACTCGGGCTTCGCCTTCGGCATGGGTGTCGAGCGCCTGGCCATGCTGCGTTATGGCGTCAATGATCTGCGCCTGTTCTTCGATAACGACCTGCGGTTCCTGGCGCAATTTCGCTAGCGCCGTGCCCTCGTCATCGAATTCGTTTAAGGAGAACAGACAGTATGAAATTCAGTGAACAGTGGCTGCTCGGCTGGGTCAGCCCTGATGTATCGCGTGACGACCTGGTCGCGCGTCTGTCCATGGTCGGCCTGGAAGTCGACGCCGTTCAGCCCGTCGCCGGTGCCTTCAGCGGCATCGTCGTGGGCGAGATCCTCAGCGCCGAGCAGCACCCGGACGCCGACAAGCTGCGCGTCTGCCAGGTAAGCAACGGCGGCGAGACCTTCCAGGTGGTTTGCGGTGCACCCAATGCCCGCGCCGGCATCAAGGTGCCGTTCGCCATGATCGGCGCCGAACTGCCGGGTGACTTCAAGATCAAGAAGGCCAAGCTGCGCGGTGTGGAATCACAGGGCATGCTCTGCTCGGCTTCCGAGCTGCAGGTCAGCGATGACAACAGCGGGCTGATGGAGCTGGCGGCCGATGCGCCGGTGGGCCAGAGCCTGCGTGATTATCTCGGCCTGGATGACGTGTGCATCGAGCTGGGGCTGACCCCGAACCGCGGCGACTGCCTGTCCATCGCCGGCCTGGCTCGCGAAGTCGGCGCCATGTACGGTGCTGCGGTCACGCCGGTGGCCATCGATCCGGTGGCGCCGGCGCATGATGAAGTGCGTTCGGTGGACGTGCTGGCCACGCAGGCCTGCCCGCGCTACCTGGGGCGCGTCATCCGCAACGTCGACCTGTCGCGTCCGACGCCGCTGTGGATGGTGGAGCGCCTGCGCCGTTCCGATGTGCGCAGCATCGATCCGGCTGTCGACATCACCAACTACGTGATGCTCGAGCTGGGCCAGCCCATGCATGCGTTCGATCTCGCCGAGATCAACGGCGGCATTCGCGTGCGCATGGCGGAAGAGGGCGAGAAGCTGGTGCTGCTCGATGGCCAGGAGGTCAGCCTGCGTGCCGATACGCTGGTGATCGCCGATCATCAGCGCGCCCTGGCCATTGCAGGGGTAATGGGTGGCGAGCACAGCGGCGTGAGCGGCAAGACCCGCGACCTGTTCCTGGAAAGCGCCTTCTTCGACAACATCGCCATCGCCGGCAAGGCTCGTTCCTATGGCCTGCACACCGATTCCTCGCACCGCTTCGAGCGGGGCGTCGACTCGCAACTGGCGCGCCAGGCCATGGAGCGTGCGACCGCATTGCTGCTGGAGATCGTCGGCGGTGAAGCCGGCCCGATCATCGAGGCTTGCAGCGAAGCCGACCTGCCGAACGTCGCACCTGTGACGCTGCGTGCCGAACGTATCAGTCAGATGCTGGGCATGGACATGGACGCGAGCGAAGTGGAGCGTCTGCTCACCGCGCTGGGTCTGGGCGTCAGCGCCCAGGGCGCCGGTCAGTGGCAGGTCAGTGTGCCGAGCCACCGCTTCGATATCAGTCTGGAAGTCGATCTGATCGAAGAGCTGGGCCGACTGTACGGTTACAACCGTCTGCCGGTGCGCTACCCGCAAGCCCGCCTGGCGCCGCAGGCCAAGGCCGAAGCGCGCGCCGAGCTGCCTGCGCTGCGCCGCCTGCTGGTCGCGCGCGGCTACCAGGAAGCGATCACCTACAGCTTCATCGATCCCAAGCTGTTCGAGCTCTTCGCCCCAGGTGTCGAGCCGCTGCAGCTGGCCAACCCGATTTCCGCCGACATGGCGGCCATGCGTTCGTCGTTGTGGCCGGGCCTGGTCAAGGCGCTGGAGCACAACCTGAACCGTCAGCAGTCGCGCGTGCGCCTGTTCGAGAGTGGCCTGCGTTTCGTCGGTCAGCTCGAAGGTCTGCAGCAGGAAGCCATGCTGGCCGGCGTGATCAGTGGCAGTCGCCTGCCGGAAGGCTGGGCCAACAGCCGTGACGGCGTCGACTTCTATGACCTCAAGGCCGATGTCGAAGCGCTGCTGGGCTATGCCGGTGCGGTCGATGCCTTCAGCTTCGTGCCTGGCGAGCATCCGGCCCTGCATCCGGGCCAGACCGCGCGCATCGAGCGAGAAGGGCGCCTGGTCGGTTTCATCGGTGCCCTGCACCCGGAGCTGGCCAAGACCCTGGGATTGGATCAGCCGGTCTATCTCTTCGAGCTGGTGCTGGCCGAGGTCGCTGCGGGCCGCATGCCGGCGTTCAGCGAACTGTCGCGCTTCCCCGAAGTGCGCCGTGACCTGGCGTTGCTGGTCGATCGCGAGCAACCGGCCGAAGCCGTGCTGGCGGCGATCCGCGAGACAGCGGGTGAATGGCTGACGGACCTCAAGCTATTTGACGTCTATCACGGTAAAGGCATTGATCCGCTTAGAAAAAGCCTTGCCGTCGGCTTGACCTGGCAACATCCATCGCGCACTCTTAATGACGATGAGGTGAGTACTACTACGCAAAATATCCTCACCTGCCTCGAACAAAGGTTCAACGCCACGTTAAGGAAGTAGCGTATGGGGGCTCTGACGAAAGCTGAAATGGCGGAACGTCTGTATGAAGAGCTCGGCCTGAACAAACGGGAAGCCAAGGAACTGGTGGAGCTGTTTTTTGAAGAGATCCGCCAGGCTCTTGAGCTGAACGAACAGGTCAAGCTTTCCGGGTTCGGCAACTTCGACTTGCGCGACAAGCGCCAGCGACCCGGTCGTAACCCGAAAACAGGGGAAGAGATTCCAATCACGGCTCGCCGTGTGGTCACTTTTCGTCCAGGGCAAAAATTGAAAGCCAGGGTCGAGGCCTATGCTGGAACCAAGTCATAACGACGAATTACCGGCAATTCCCGGCAAACGCTACTTCACCATTGGTGAAGTCAGCGAACTCTGCGCGGTCAAACCTCACGTTCTGCGCTACTGGGAGCAGGAATTCCCACAGTTGAACCCGGTCAAGCGGCGGGGCAACCGCCGCTACTATCAGCGCCAGGACGTGCTGATGATCCGGCAGATTCGAGCATTGCTGTACGATCAGGGTTTCACCATTGGCGGGGCGCGCCAGCGCCTCTCCGGTGACGAGGCCAAGGACGACACCACCCAGTATCGTCAGCTGATCAAGCAGATGATTGCGGAGCTCGAGGACGTTTTGCACGTCCTGAAGAAGTAAGGCCAAGAAAAAGTTGCCTTATTTCAAAAGCTTAATGTATAGTTCCTCCCGCTTTCGGTCACCCGGAAGCATCGTCGGGGCGTAGCGCAGCCCGGTAGCGCACTTGCATGGGGTGCAAGGGGTCGAGTGTTCGAATCACTCCGTCCCGACCAAAAAACCCTAAAAAATCCAGTCACTTAGCAGTGACTGGATTTTTTTATGGTTGATGATTTCAGGGTCTTCAGGATTTAGGGTCCGTATAGGGTCCATCGCCTGCTAGGGTCCGACTCCGGCAATCAGCGGCCAGCGATCATGCACCCATGCCTGAGCTTCAGGCGCTTCTGTAGTGATCACGTAGACCTTCTGTTGCTCACCTTCTCCAATCACCAATCCCTCTATCACCTCGCCCTTGGCCAGGTCGAACCAGTGGCTCACCTTGCTCTCGTCTTTTTCCATGAAACGTAGGGCAAGGATGCGGACACGCATCGGCCCGTACTTCTCCCACCTGCCTTCTTCGATTGAACTGAGCCTCGCCCAGCCGCCCTGCGGGCCTTTCCCAGGTTGTTCTCGACGCCGACCCCACGGCACCCACAAGACCTCCTGACCGAACTGCGCAACTGCGGCGTGCAGGACATTTTCGTCGCCTGCGTGGATGGCCTGAAGGGCTTCCCCGAGGCCATCGAGGCGGTGTTCCCGCACACCAGCGTGCAGCTGTGCATCGTGCACATGGTCAGGCACAGCCTGAACTACGTGTCCTGGAAGCGCCGCGCCGAGGTGGCGGCCGACCTGAAGCGGATCTACCAGTCCAGCACGGCGGACGAGGCGGAACTGCGCCTTGGCGAATTCGAGACCAAATGGGACGACGACTACCTGCCGATTGGTCAGTCCTGGCGGCGCAACTGGGCCCGGATCACGCCGTTCTTCGACTTTCCGCCGGAGATCCGCAAGGTCATCTACACCACCAACGCCATCGAGTCGGTGAACATGAGTTTGCGCAAGATCACCAAGAACCGGGGCTCGTTCCCCAGCGATGAGGCGCTGCTGAAACTCTTCTACCTGGCACTGCGCAACATCAGCAAGAAATGGACGATGCCGATCCGCGACTGGAAGGCGGCGCTGACGCGCTTTACGATCAGCTACGAAGACAGGCTGCCGCAGCAGTAACCCCAACCCCGGTTACACAAAATTCTGCACACCCTCCATTGAAGTGCTTGGACAGGCTGGCTCGAATGAGTCCTTCAAGCGCATCGCAAAAGCCGCTGGAAGTGACTGGCCGCTGCGCACTCACCAGTGCCGGCGAACCTATGCCCGTTGCTTCGTTGAGTCGCGGATGGGGCGCACCTCGCTCGTCTTCCTCAAGTGGCAGCTCAAGCACAGCAGTATGAGCATGACCCAGCTCTACGCCTCCAATCCGCTCCAGGATCTGACGCTGTTCGATGAGATCCTGCAGCAGATGACGGAGTTCAAGATCGACCTCATTGAGTCCTGGCTTGATGACCAGCCTTTGGCAGGTGGTGCCGGGAGCAAAATCGTTGAGTTGCGTGCGATTCCGGTCAAGGACAGGGCCGCCTTGCTGGCCCAAACGGCACCTCATGCGAACATTCGCGCAACCGGTCACGGATGGTGCATTGCCACTGAGCGTGGTTGCGGAGGCGCTGGGTTGTACGAGGCCACCAGGTGCCCTGGGTGCAAACACTCGGTGATCGATGAGACGTTTGCAGGCACTTGGCAAGGCATCTACTCCCAGCAACGGGAGCTAATGAAAATTGAGGACGCAGGGCCGGCAGTGAAACAGCGTGCAGAGCGCGACCTGCAGGTCGCCCTCGACGTGATCAATAGTCTTGGGTTGTCGCCGGATGACCAGGAGCTTGAGGAGGCTGTGAATGGCTAGCAAGTCGACCGAGCCGTCCAAGGGCCGCTCTCGCCCAAAGACTGCCGATGCGCTCAACAAGGTCATCGATAGGATGCTCGCCGGCAATGAGAAGCTCTCCATCTCCTCGGTCGCCAGAGCGGCAGGCGTCACCCCCGGGCTGATCCATAACACCTACCCGGCCGTGGCGGAGCGTATCCGCAGCCTCATAGGGAAATCGACGCGCGCTCAGCGTGATTCGAAGCACCAGGCGCTCATGAAGGAGAAGGATCTCAACAAAGCCCTCCGCGCAGAGAACAGCCTACTTCTGGAGGAGATCGCTCGCCTTGCCTCCGTGAATCAACGCCTCATGCTTGAGCTAGCACAGCTGAAAGGTGTTGCTCAAGGCAAGGTCATCGAGCTTGCGCCAAAACCAGGGGCAAAGTAGCTCCTGGGCATCACTCTGCAGTCCAGAGTTGATTTAGCCTGGTCGTGCAAGGGTGTACCGGACATTCTCTGACTACTCGATCAGCGGTAGCTTGACATCTCTCCGTTCGAAATCTAGTCTACCAACTAGTAGGTAGACAAACAGAGGGCATCACCATGCAGTTCAAAGGTCGCAAGCTTCTGGTAGTGGGTGGCACGAGTGGCATTGGTCTCGAAACCGCGCAGATGGTCGCCGAGCAAGGCGGTTCGGTTGTGATCGTGGGCAACCGCCCTGAGAAAGCCGAAGCTGCACGCCAACAACTGGCCGCCGTTGCCGGCGAAGACAAGGTCGTGGCCTATGCTGTAGATCTGACCGATTTCGCCAGCGTCCAAGCGCTGATCGAGAAACTGGCCGCAAGCCACAAGGACATTGATCTGATGGTCAATTCCGCGGGTATCTACTACCCGAAAGCATTCATCGAGCACTCGCTTGAGGATTACGACAACTTCCTGAATCTGAACCGCGCCATCTTCTTCCTAACCCGTCAAGTAGCGGCGGAGCTGGTAGCTCAGGGCAAACCCGGTTCGATCGTGAACGTCACCGCGGTAGCAGCCAGGCAGGCGGTCGAGGGTGTTCCGGCCTCGGCCTACTCGATGGCCAAAATTGGCCTGGACACCTTGACCACACACGCGGCAGCAGAGCTGGCCCAGCACGGTATTCGCGTCAACTCGGTCAGCCCGGGTATTGTGGAAACGAAGATCTTCGAGCGCTTCATCCCCGGCGATCAGTTGGCTGGTGCGCTGAATGACTTCAACAATTTCCACCCGCTGGGCCGTAACGGCACTCCGCGTGACGTTGCTGAGTCCATCGTGTTCCTGCTCTCCGACAAGACGTCCTGGGTGACCGGTGCTGTTTGGGACGTGGACGGTGGGGTCATGGCTGGCCGTAAGCAAGGTAAGTAAGATAACTGCGTAGTGGCCGGAATCGCTCTTTTCTGGTCGGGGCGATTACGGCAGGAGAAGTTATGGCACTGGCAACACGGGACGCGTTAATTCAAGCCGCTGAAGGGCTGATGCGCACTAAAGGGTATGCAGCGTTCAGCTATGCAGATCTTGCAGACGCGGTAGGTATTCGCAAGGCGAGCATTCACTACCACTTCCCTACAAAGGAAGACTTGGGGATCGCGATCGTCGAAGAGTACGTCTCGCGGGTGCAAGCCGAGTTCGAGCGAATCGAGATCAATCAGGCAGGTGCAGTTGAGAGGCTCAAGGCTTTCTTTGTGCTCTTCTACTCCAGCACCGAGGGTGGTCTGTTGCCATTGTGTGGTGCGCTAGCAGCTGAAATGGCTGCATTGCCCGACGGGCTTCAACGCCTGACACGACGGTTCTTTGATGTGCAGTTGTCTTGGTTGACCAGAGTGATGGACGAAGGCATTGCCGCTGGTGAGTTAGCCCGGGGGCGAGGGGCCAGAGAAAAGTCTTACTTGCTGCTCAGTATCCTTGAGGGATCGAGCTTCATCAACTGGGCCACCAGGGAAGGTGAGACTGTGAATATTGCTGTCATTCGGATGATCGCAGAGTACTGATCTCTGCCTACAACAGGGCCGATACGCGACCCGCGTCGGCCCTATTTTTGGCCGATCTTACCTATCAACTAGTAGGGTGGTAATCATGTCTAGTATGCCTAACTGGGAACAAACCATCACCGACGTCAGTGCCCGCCTGAAAGAGTTCGGCGCACATTCCCCCGAC
Source organism: Ectopseudomonas khazarica (assembly GCF_004521985.1). Classification (GTDB taxonomy): domain Bacteria; phylum Pseudomonadota; class Gammaproteobacteria; order Pseudomonadales; family Pseudomonadaceae; genus Aquipseudomonas; species Aquipseudomonas khazarica. Next base: position 60,773 of record NZ_SBHZ01000021.1, on the reverse strand, counting down.
ACCCTGCGTGGCGTGGCAATGCTCGGTAATGCAGGTAACAAAACCAATCGCCTTGATGCGAAGACCCGTGAGCTGATCGCACTGGCAGTTGCCGTTACCACGCGCTGCGATGGCTGCATTGCGTTCCATGCGGCAGAAGCCAGGAAGCTCGGCATTACCACCGAGGAAGTGGCGGAAGCTCTCGGCGTGGCCGTGAACCTGAACGCCGGTGCGGCAGTGGTTTACAGCACTCACGTCTTGGATGCGATGGATAGCAAACCTCAAAGCTGAGGTCCCTCCGCGGCTGATCCATACCAAAGTGCTCCGCGCCGCGATTGAAGAGCTTTCGAGTGATGAAGAGGCAATCAGTGCAACCAGCTGTTCGATTTCTGGCTGTTCGCACTGACAGGGTTATCGCCTTCGGGTGTTTCGTTTTTTTGATTTTTTATCCACGACTTTAAGAGGTTTTGAAAATGGACAAGCTTCTCAACGGTATCGACGTCGCTGCTCTGCAAGCCTTCGCACAGGGCGTTGCTGAAGATGCATCCAAGCGTCACGCACGCTTCAACGTGAAGACCAAGTGGGAGCATCAGACCCGCACCGTAGCCACCGTGAACCGTTTTCATCTGAGTGGTAACGACTACCCGCGTGACATCAAGATTGCGGCCGACGAGCCACTGGAGCTGCTGGGAGCAAACTCTGCCCCAAACCCGCAGGAACTGCTGATTGCCGCTCTGAACGCCTGTCTCTCCGTGGGCTATGTGGTGAACGCTTCGGTCATGGGCATCACCATCCACAACCTTGAAATCGAGACCGATGGTGAGTTGGATCTGCGCGGCTTCCTGGGCCTGGACGAGAGCGTCAACCCCGGTTTCGACGAAATCAGCTACGTCGTGCGCATCCACACCGATGCACCTGTCGAGAAGGTGGAAGAGCTACACCGCATCGTCACCAAGACTTCCGTGAATCTCGCCAACTTCTCCAAGGCCATTCGCATGGTGCCAAAGCTGGAAGTCGTTGTCGGCTAAGCCAGCCGATTGATTCAGGTATTCGTTTGAAGAGGTTGAATATGAAAAAGCTGTTTTCTCCATACAATCTGGACAGTCTGGAGCTGGCCAACCGGGTAGTTATGGCACCGATGACCCGCACCCGGACGGAAAACAATGTTCCGACCGAACTGACCGCGCTGTATTACGCGCAGCGGGCCTCGGCGGGCCTGATCATCACCGAGGGCCTGCCGATCTCCGACGAGGGACGTGGCTACCTGTATACCCCGGGAATCTACACGGACGAGCAAACCCGTGCCTGGCGAGAAGTGACTGATGCAGTGCATGCCAACGGCGGCAAGATCTTCGCGCAGCTCTGGCACGTGGGCCGCATGTCCCATGTGTCGCTGCAGCCAGGAAATTCTGCGCCGGTCTCGGCGAGTGCAGAGCCAGCAGTAGGTACTACTGTTTATGCTTGGGTCGAGCCTGGTCTCCCTGGCCCGGTCGCACCGAGTGTCCCCCGTGCACTGAGCGTCGATGAGATTCGCCGTGTCACCGACGACTTCGTTGCCTCCGCCCTGCGTGCGGTCGAAGCCGGCTTCGATGGAGTTGAGCTGATGGCCGCGAATGCCTTCCTGTTCGATCAGTTCCTGAGCAGCCAGATCAACACGCGTACAGATGAATACGGCGGATCGATCGAGAATCGTCAGCGCTTCTTGCTGGAGACCGTCGATGCCATTGCAGACGCCATTGGGAGTTTCCGTGTCGGCGTGCGCATCTCGCCATTCGGTCGGCTGTACGACCTGCGTCCCTACCCTGAGGAAGAGGCTACCTGGAAGAGCGTTGCAGCTGCACTGAATGAGCGCGAGTTGGCCTTCGTCCATCTCAACTACCAGCCAACACTGGATGCAGTACCGTTCCCGGAAGGCTTCTACAAGAGCTTCCGCTCGCTCTACAAAGGCACGGTTATCGGCGCCGGTGGCTTCACCGCGGAGCTGGCAGAGGCCGAGCTGCAGAACGGCAATCATGACTTGATCGCCTTCGGCACCCCGTACATCGCAAACCCAGACTTGGTCGAGCGGATGCAGAACGGTTGGCCTCTCGCACCAAGCGATCACTCCACCTTCTACGGCGTGATCGGGGCGAAAGGCTACACCGACTATGCGCCTTACCAGGAATAACCGTTTCGGCTGATCCACAGCGTAACTCAACTACTGAAGGTGTCTGGCTATGCCACTGGTAACTGTGAAAGGTATCGAAGGGGTTTTCTCTACCGAGCAAAAGGCCGAGATCATCAGCAAGATCACCGACGCCATGGTCTCTGTCGAAGGCGAGAAAATGCGTGGTGTGACCTGGGTCGTTTTTGAGGAAGTGAAGAGCGGCGACTGGGGAATCGGCGGTGAGCCCATCACCACCGAGAAGGTACGAGCTCTTCAGAACAGCTGATGGTGAAACTGGCCCGGCCTGAGCTTTGCGCGGGTCGGGCCAGCCAGCTCATTTCTTCGGCTTGTATACCTCTTTTTTTGCGTACTGGATCAACCAGTTCCTTGTTGACTCATTCGTTCCAAGGCGCTTCCAGCGCCTGTCGCCACATGGTGAATTTTCGTGCTGATAGGCGAAAAAAGTCGAAATTTGTTAGTCGGAAAAAAGCGTTATGAATCAGTGTGTTATGACCTACTAATTGTTAGGATCATTCAGATATAACTGTTGGCGCTGATGGAAAATTGACCCACCCTGCCGATTGAAATTTGACCCAGGGCGGATTGCTGATTTTGTTACCAGCAACTGTGGATAAGTCTACCAGCGCAGCTGCTTTTGAACCCACTCCCTCGCTGTCCCAGTTCAGCTGTTGAAGACCTGCCACATGCAGCCATGCAGCAGGCCGTCGTCGCCATGAAATCAGAACGGCTCATCGTCCTCCGGTTCCTGGCCGCCTTTACGCTTTCGCTCTCGTGATTTGATCTTGGCCTGGGCCGCCAAGCTACTGTGTTGCAGGCGATAGGACTCGTTACCGGTTTCGACGATGTGGCAGTGGTGGGTCAGCCGATCCAGCAGGGCGGTGGTCATCTTGGCGTCGCCGAACACGCTCGACCATTCGGCGAAGCTCAGGTTGGTGGTGATCACCACGCTGGTGTGTTCGTACAGCTTGGACAGCAGGTGAAACAGCAACGCACCGCCAGCCTGGCTGAACGGCAGATAACCCAGTTCGTCGAGGATGACCAGATCCATGCGCAGCAGTGTCTGGGCGATCCGCCCGGCTTTGCCGTCGTGTTTTTCGCGCTCCAGCAGATTGACCAGATCGACCGTGGAGTAGAAGCGCACGCGCTTGCCATGCCGGGTGATGCCGGACACGGCCAGCGCGGTGGCTAGGTGGGTTTTACCGGTGCCTGGCCCACCGATCAGCACCACGTTCTGCGCGGTGTCGGTAAAGGCCAGGCTGGCCAGCTCGCTGATCAGGCGTGCGTCGGCGCTAGAGGCGTTGAAATCGAAGCTGGCCAGATCGCGGTGCATCGGCAGCTTGGCCATGTTCATCTGGTGGCTCACCGAGCGCATGGCGCGATCTGTGTGCTCTTGTTCCAGCAGGTGTTCGAGCAGCCACTTGGACGAGGCTGTGTTCGACTCACCCTGTGCAGTTAACTCCGCCCAGGCCGTGGCCATGCCGTGCAGGCGCAGCTCCTTGAGTTCCGCCATCAAATCACGCATGACCGACCTCCTCGGCCTGGCCACGCAGGCGGTCGTAGCGCGCCGTGTTAGCGACGGGGGCTTCCTTGAGCGACAAGTGGGTTTCGACGCTGGGTGGTGGTTCGGTCGCGGCCAGGCGCGCCACGACATTGAGGATGTGTTCGGCGCTCAGGCTGCCGCTTTCCAGTACCAGCTCAACAGCCACCAGCACCGCATCGAGCCCGGCGACCGGTACGGCAGCCAGAACTTGCGCCATGATCCGGTCACCGCCGGCATGACGCCCCAGACCGTGCTTAAGCTGACGCAGCGGCGCCGGCAGATCAGCAAAGGGCGCGCCGTTGCGCAGCGCACCGGGCTTGCGTTCGATCAGCGGGAGGTAGTGCTGCCAGTCATAGCTGACCTGGTCGCGATCCAGCAAGCGGACATGGCTGGCGATCAGCGCGTCGTCAGCCACCACCTCGATTCGCGTCGGATACAAACGGCTGCTGACCCACTTACCCGCGTACTCACACGGCACCGAGTAGCGGTTGCGCCCGACGCTGACCAGGCAGGTACTGGAGACCCGCGCAGGCCGCTCGACGTAACCGTCGAATGGCGCTGGCACAGGCATCAGTTCAGCGCGCTCCAACTCCAGCACTTCGGCTACACTCAGCCCGCTGTATTGAGGGTGCGTCAGCTCGTTCCAAAGCGCGCGGCAGCGCTGGCCCAGCCAGGCATTGAGTTCCTCGAAGGAGTGAAACTGGCAGTCCTGGGCGTCTAGCCAGATACGCCTGCGGCTGTCTTGCACGTTCTTTTCAACGATGCCCTTTTCCCAACCAGCGGCGACGTTGCAGAAGTCCGGATCGAACAGGTAATGCGCGCACATCACCGCAAAGCGCGCATTCACCGCCCGGCCTTTGCCCTTATTGACCTTGTCGACGGCGGTCTTCATGTTGTCGTAGATGCCCCGGCGCGGCACGCCGCCCAAGGCGCCGAACGAGCGTGTATGGGCGTCAAATAACATCTCATGGCCCTGGCTCGGATACGCCACAAGCCAGAACGCACGGCTGGCACACAGCTTCAGATGTGCCACCTGCATACGCCGGTAAATGCCGCTGACCAGCAAGCCTTCCTCGCTCCAGTCAAACTGAAACGCCTCGCCAAGAGCAAAGGTCAGCGGCACAAAGGCCTGCGACGCCTTGCCCTGTCCCCCTCGCCAGGCACGGATAAACGCGGTGAGCTGGCTGTAGCCACCGTCATAACCTTCGGCTTTGATTTGCGCCAACAGCGCCTTGGCACTGCGCCGCTGTTGCTTGGGGCGCAGCGAATCGGCTTTTAGCGCCTGCTCTAGCGTGGCGTGAAAAGGGCTGAGTTTGTTAAAGATCGCGCGGCGTTGGTACACCGGCTGCTTGGCCTCAGGTGCTCTGACCCACTTGCGAATCGTGTTGCGCGCCAGCCCGGTGCGCTTGGCTATCTCATGCAGCGACAGCTTGTCGCGGAAATACATCCGGCGGATTTTGCCCATCATTTCCATACTGATCACCCTGTGTTCTCCTGCTCAATAATTGAGCAGAAGCAGTTGAACACCTGGGTCAGTTTTCAGTCGGCAGAACAGCCTCTACTGGGTCAGTTTTCTGTCAGCGGCAACAAGATATAACGACGGCTGCGTCATCGCTCGCACACGTGAAGCCAAGCAGCTTGGGATCGCTATGGGCGCTGCGTATTTCGAAATCCGAGAGGAGCTACGCCAGCTTGGCGTGCAGGCGTTTTCGAGCAACTACGCGCTATACAGCGACGTATCGAACAAAGTCATGCGCTGCATCCACGGCCAGGTGCCCGACATCGAGCAGTACAGCATTGATGAAGCATGGGCAGACCTAACGGGCCTTCAGGGCGATCTGACTGCAATCGGGAAAGCTATCAAAGAACGCGTCTGGAGCGAGTGCGCGATGCCCGTAGGTGTGGGTATAGGACATACCAAGACGCTCGCGAAACTGGCGAATTACGCAGCTAAGAAATGGCAGAAGGCAGGCGGGGTGGTAGACCTCACTGATCCCATTCGCCGCGACAAGCTGCTCCGGATTGCGCCTGTGGACGAAGTGTGGGGCGTCGGTCGCAGACTTACGAAGTCGCTCGAAATCATGGGTATCAAAACGGCCTGGGATCTCGCTCAAGCCGATCTAGCGATCATTAGGAAGACATTTGGCCGCGTTCTTGAACGAACAGCGAGAGAGCTACGCGGGGAAGAATGGCTGCGCATGCATCAAGCGCCGGATCTCAAGAAAGAGATCTGCTCATCAAAGATGTTTGGCACCAAGCTGCGGAAGATCGAGCCGATCCGAGAGGCTCTGGCGAGCTACGTCGCACGTGCCGCCGAGAAGCTGAGAGAGCAGGGCAGCCTGGCCGAGCACATGGTCATCAGCCTTCAAACCTCCGGCTTCGTCGAAGACCGGGAGCGCTACTTCAACAGCGTCCGCTGCATCCTGCCTCATCCTACTAACGACACCTTGCTCATGACCCAGGCCGCCACCCGTGCGTTGGAGCGCATCTTCAGGAAGGGCTACGCGTATTCGAAAGTCGGCGTTTTGCTAACAAACCTTTGCCCAGCAGATGGGTACACGCCGGATCTGTTTGCGGAGCCGCCTCGTAGAAATAGCGAGCGGCTGATGGCGGCTATTGACCAGCTCAACCAGAGGTACGGGAGAGGGGCTGTTCGTGTAGGGACGATCTGGCCAGGGGGCAGGGTATGGCAGATGAAGAGGGAGATGCTGTCGCCTTCGTATACGTCGAGCTGGCGTGAGCTGCCGAGGGCTGGCTAATCGCCTCGCCGCCCTTGCGGATCTGGATGAACAAGCAGAGACAGGAGGAATCGGCCGGTAAGCGCTTCGCCGATGCATAAATTGAACCGATTCAAGTATGCTGAGCACATTTTCAAGGAGCAGTTATGATCACTCCAATAGACGCCGAAAACCTAGTGAAAGCCAGCCAGGGTGCTTCTCTTCTCGCTGATGACCTCCGTAGTCTCGCCCAGTCGGCAGACCCTTTTCTCGCTGAGCTTGCTGTTGAAATGCTCAGAGCGGCAACAGAACTTGAGCTGAAGCTGAAGCGACTCACCACTGCGGTATCAGCATGACTAGTCTTATGTCATTGGATCACGTTGACTCCGTACGCCGCGAGGTCGCCCCAAAAACTGATCGAAAGCTGAAATCAGCTCTTGGTCAATTCATGACCCCTTCGAGCGTGGCACGATTCATGGCTAACATGTTTCCGGTCAGCTCTGTTGATACTTGCCGGCTGCTCGATGCCGGGGCTGGGGTTGGTGCGCTATCGTGTGCTTTTCTGGATCGCTGGAAAGCTGGTGATCATTGCTTCCAGCAGGTGGAAGCTACTGCGTATGAGATCGACGACAGGCTGAGGGCTCACTTAACCGATCACTTGGCTGGGTACGCTGGAGTAACTCCAAACGTCATTGCTGGCGATTACATTGAGCTGACGGCCAAACCGGACTTTGACTCTCCCGGCTACACGCATGCGATACTCAATCCGCCGTACAAGAAGATCAATACCGGTTCAGCGCACCGACTGGCACTGCGGAGTGTTGGCATTGAGACAGTAAATCTGTACTCGGCATTTGTTGCGCTTGCGGTCGCTCAAATGGCGCCAGGCGGGCAGATTGTTGCGATCATCCCACGGAGCTTCTGCAATGGTCCTTATTACAAGCCATTCAGGGAGTTTGTGCTTAAGCGCGCAGCTATTCGCCACATCCACTTGTTCAACTCGCGCAGCACTGCTTTCAAAGATGATGAAGTGCTGCAAGAAAACATCATCATCAGCCTTGAGTGTGGCGGCGACCAAAAGGATGTGACCATTACGACATCGACTGATGACAGCTTCAGCGATATCGCCAGTCATGTTCATCCGTTCAACAGAATCGTTTTTGAGGCTGACCCCGAGCGATTCATTCACGTGCCGACCTCGGCGGAAGAGGGCGCTATTGAGCGCTCCAGTGTGGTGTGCTGCTCTCCTGAAGAGGTTGGAGTAAAAATCTCCACAGGCCCGGTTGTGGGCTTCAGAATGCGATCCCAGCTCCGGGAGATGCCAGAACCTGGCACTGTCCCACTGCTATATCCGAACCACTTCAGTAGCAATGGCCTAGGTATCGTCTGGCCGGGAGAAAGCCGCAAAAAACCCAGCGCGATTCTGCGGAACGACGAAACAGAAAAGTGGCTATATCCGAATGGTTTCTACTGCTTGGTTCGCCGGTTCTCGTCGAAGGAAGAGAAACGCCGCATTGTGGCAAGGGTGCTTGACCCTAACGAAATTGGCGACAGTCCAATGGTAGGGTTGGAGAACTATTTCAATGTCTTCCATGACAAGAAAAAAGGGCTTCAGAAAGAGCTTGCGTACGGCCTAGCTATCTATCTAAACAGCACAGCCGTTGATCAGCAGTTCCGTAGATTTAACGGACATACCCAGGTTAACGCAACCGATTTGAAACTGATGAAGTATCCTGATCGCGATACTCTAATTAACCTCGGTTCCTGGGCGCTACAGCAGAATGAGATTACTCAGGAAAGTATCGATATGAAAATGGAAGAAACTTTATGAGTTCCAGGGAAGAAATGATCGAACAGGCTTTGCAAGTTATTGTGTCACTGGGGCTGCCAAGAGCCCAGCACAACGAGCGATCAGCTTTATGTCTACTTGCCATTTTGGATCTGACACCAGGCAAGTCCTGGAAGCAAGCATCGAACCCGTTGATCGGGATCACTCCGATCATGGATTGGATTCGAGATCACTTTGACAAGGACTACGCCCCAAACACCCGAGAAACCATTCGCCGCCAAACGATGCATCAGTTCTGCGATGCTGGTCTTGCGTTGTACAACCCTGATTTGCCCACACGCCCAGTGAACAGTCCCAAGGCTGTCTATCAGGTTGAACCATCGGCGCTACAGCTTCTAAGAACGTTTGGTACTGCGGGATGGCACGATGCTCTAGCTGAGTACATGGTTGAGCGCGAAACCCTTGTAGCTAAGTATGCAAAAGAGAGGGAGCAGAACATGATCCCGGTCGAGATTGCTCCCGGCCAGAAAATCAATTTGAGCCCTGGTGAGCACAGTGAGCTGATCAGAGACATTATTGAAAGCTTTGCTCCTCGCTTCGCCCCTGGCAGCGTTCTCGTTTATGCCGGTGATACCGGTGATAAAATGGGCTACTTCGACGCTGCGCTACTTGCCAAGCTCGGGGTTGAGGTCGATTCGCACGGCAAGATGCCTGATGTGGTTCTGTACTTCATAGAGAAGAATTGGCTGTTACTTGTCGAGTCGGTAACCAGTCATGGGCCGGTTGATGGAAAACGACATGAAGAGCTGGCGAAGCTTTTCAAAGGCTCTACAGCAGGTTTGGTATACGTCACGGCCTTCCCAAATCGAGCAGTGATGGGGCGCTATCTCGGAGTTGTTGCGTGGGAAACAGAGGTTTGGGTAGCTGATGCCCCGACGCACCTAATCCACTTCAACGGTGTGCGGTTCCTGGGGCCGTACGAGTAGTAAGGAATTATTGGGAGCCCGGCAATTTGCCGGGCTTTTCATTTGGGTTGAGTGACTAAACTTAACCAAGGCTCAGGTTGGATGAGCTTAGCTACGTCGATATTGAAAATGCCGTGTTTTTCTCGGACCTGGTAATTATCGTGTACCCACTCGCCAGATCCATAAAAACGCGCCCCTTCCATGAAACTATCTCGATCTATCCCGCCCAGCAACCACATGCGACGCTGATTGAAGTCGTAAGTCATGAAGAAAAAGTGGTCTATAGGTTCCTCTGCGTGTCGGGCTGTGATCTGCGCGGTATAGCCCTCACGAGGTGGTTTCTTGCGCTTCACCGTCTTCACGCCGATACGAACATTTAACGGGCTTATAAAATCCGGCTGGCCGGCTGCGTTATCGAGTATCCATTCGAAACCTGGGATGCCTGCATGGCTAATCCAAGATTTAAATACCCATTCCCCGAGGTCTCCTACCCATCGTAAATCGGAATCGGCCTCGATAAAGATATTTTTGTACTGGAGATCGCGTCGGGCTCGGAGTTGTTTTGCCCGATTTTCCTGTTGCGGATCAATTCCGACGGAAATCCAACCTTGCGGGTGGAGCTGCGAATTGCTCATGACTTCAGCCTTTGGTTGGCTGCTCTCTATTTGTTATTTAATTATATAAGCAGTTCAAATGGATAAGAGCCTAGAGATTACTAGGCTCTCTGAATTCGGATTACTGCACCCAGGATTCCACAGCCTCAGCACCGTACTGCTCTTTCCAGGCTTTCAGCACCTTGTGGTTCCCACCCTTGGTCTCGACGCGCTCTCCGTTGTTCGGATTAATGTAAACCTTTACAGCGCGTTCTTTGCGCTGGCCAGCTGCTGCTGGAGCGCGATCTGGACGAGCATGTGGGTCCAAGATGAGCTTTATTTCACGCAGCGAGAAGCTGTACTCAGCGAGCAAGCCACGCAGCTTTTGCTCGAACTCAATCTCTTTCTTCAGCTCGTTATCGTTCTTCATCGCATCGAGCTGCTTCAGCTGCTCAGCGAGCTGTGCTTCAAGCGCTTTGAATTCTGCGAGTTTGCTCATTGTTTTGTCCCCAAATTTTTTAATGGTCGGTGGTGAATTCGAGTGAGTCGAAGGCTTTGATTTTCTTTTCTACGGCGGTGCGGCGGGATTGTAGCTGAGAGTCGCTTAAGTCGGCTTGTGTTGCTTTGAAATCGCTGAGCAAGCCGGTCTCTACCTTGATTTGCTCTTCGATAACCGCGAGATCCAGCTTGAGGGTAACGAGCTGCGGGCTGTTTTTGTTGTTGATCTGAATGCGGAGGCGGGTGGCTTTGTCACGCAGGCGTTTGACGTAGCGCTGCTGGAGCTGAAGTAGGTCGAGGTCGCTTTCGCCTTTAGCGATTTCAGATCTGCAATGGTCGATTATGCTGGTGAAGTATGCGTAGCGTTCTTCATATGACTTTTGCGGTCGGCCAGACTCTTTCTGCTCTCGTTCAGGATCGAGATCTCGGCGCTTGTAGATCGCAATGTGCATTTGCTTGTCCAGCGTGCCGAGCATGTCTTTGCCAGGTCGGCCAACCGCTGTCTTGCCGAATCTGGCGCGCAGGGTTTCGATGTGAGTCTGCTCTTCACCGGCTTCCGCTTCCATCTCGCGCAGCTTCTGAAGCTCGTCGTCTCGCTCGATCTCGATGCGAGCTAGCTCTAGTTCCTTGGGCATTTTGGGCTTGCCTGGAGCCAGCTTTTTTTCGGAATCGGGCAGCGCATTCCACACCTCTTCAGTCATGCCTAATGGCCGAAAGAGATTGAGCTTCTGGCGTACAGCCTTTGCTTCGTCGCTCTTGCCCTGGTGCTCGAATTTCGCGGCTTCACGGGCGAAAGACATGCGTTGCATGAATGTACTGAGGAGGAGATGACGCTGGAGTTCGTCTTCTTCTGTCGAGTAGCCGGAGAGGCCTTCGATCTCCTGCTCAAGCTCCATGGTGTTCTCATGCAAGCGGGCCACCAGCCGGCGCTGCTTTTCGAGCGGACTGAGAGCGGGGCGGCCTTGAGATTTTTTCCTTGACGGAGCGTCATCCATGTGAATTACCTTGACATTTTCTATATTTTCCGGCATAATATTTGGCCCTTTGGAAGGGAATGTCAAGGATGACAATGGAGCTGTCAGGCAGCTCTCCCTGACCTGTGATGGGGCTGGAATTGGATGCCAAGCTCGATGGATCGGGCTTTCCAGTATTCGCGGCCTTTATGGACGAAGGTTGCGAGATCACCGGCCTTGTAATGGATTGCATGGCCATCGGTAAGGAACGGCAGAACACCAAGGAACTGGCGCTTGGAGCGCCAAATTTGCAGTGATGCTTTAGAAATACTGAAAGCAAGGGCAGCTTCTGCTGTCGTGAGCTTTGCTTGTAGATCAAGATCAGGAAGAGGAGCTTCTTTGAAAAGAATTGGAATGCGTGGGTACTCATGCTCCAGACGGGCTTTCGGCTTGTCTTTGTACGCGATTACGTCGTCTCTCTTATAAAAGATCTTTCCGCCCTGTTTGATGTGCGGAATAGGCTTTCCATTCGATTTAACTGTTCGAAGATTTCTCAGCGTTCCTACTGCAAGCTGGAGCATTGCTGCCGCTTGTGATTCGCTAACGTATTCTGCTGTTCTTGTGTTTACTTGCTCTTTAACAATGCGCATTTTTATTATTCTTTTTGTACTTGTCCATAACACTATTATAGCATAAAAGTAGTGTGTTATTGTTATGGTTAAGTTCTTTATAAATATTTTGCATCGCTTTAACCAGCTGCGCTGAAAGGGGCCACTGATAGTGGTTATCTGGCAGAGAGGTCAGGACACAACCGCTGGCTAATTTAGCCAAAGGCTGTTTTTGTAAATGTGATTGTCGGTCTGACCAGAAGTTAAATTTTATATATAAATAAACACGACTTTTGGTCAGCTGGTCAATGCTATTGACAATTTAATTTTTTAAAAATATTTGCACTTTTTTGGATTTAACGTTTAAGAGTTAAAAAATGGTGTTATTATAAAAATGTGCAAATAAGCACGCGCTTGCAGAGCGTAATAATTATAAAGGTATTCAAATGAACATTCTTTACAAAAACACCAAGCTGGAGCATGAGGCTAATGATATAAAAACGAAATACGTTTTTGTCGCTAGTGAAGATTTTAGGCTTGAATACGAAGTAAAAAAGGCACGGCCAGAAAATTTAGAAAATGTTGTCAGGTTCTACAAAGAAGAAAATAAAACAGTAATCGTATGTGTTACTGCTGGAACGTATGCTGAGCGAGTTCAGATCGCGCAATCGGCTAAAGCTGGTGTTCTCTTTGTCAATGAGTCTGCTCCTGAAGAAAGCGTATGTCTCGCCAGTTTGTCTGGTTACTCTAGTTACGAACTGGAAAAATTCGCAGCAGAAATTGGCGCTCAGATCGATATCAAGCGCTTCGTAATGAGCGTTGCTCGTGAAGTCCCATTCTCTATAGAAAGAGAGCATGCTCAAAAAATCGTTGCCCAAGCAGCTGGTTACGACTCTGACTCAGCGCTAGAGCTTCTCGATAAAGTGTTGGATAACGACATCATCAACCTCCAGCGCCTGAAGCAAGTCACATCAAGTGACCAAATTATTACAAGCAGGCTGAGCGCTAACCGTCCAGGGCCAGAAGCTACAGCAGAGCTATTGGCATACGCAGATAAAATCTATGCAGAAGGCGGTATTCACGTCCTTGAAGCAGGCCTGGGATTTGGTAAAACCCAGCACGCTATCCGTCCAATCATTCTGAAAGCTAAGGCTGATGCTAAGAAAACAACTATTCTAACTCACAGGGTCGCGATTTCTAGTTCATTCGATGACATCTGCGACAACTACAGTGACACGAAGATAGTGGGTAATGAAGACAAGCTCGACAGCCTATCTCTCGTAGTTAATTCGGCTAACCAGCAGCGTTTTAAGCTGCATACCGAAACGAGCGATGTGTTGATTATTGACGAGGGGTCGCAGGTGATTGCACACATCCTGCAAAAAGGATTTAAAGGCGACCGCCGTGGCGTGTTCCACGAGCTGCTAAAGCTGATCAAAGGGGCGCGTCTTGTTCTAATTGCCGATGCTTTTATAAGTAATATATTAATGAAATTCGTTGCCTTGGCTGGAAAGAAAATTCATTTCACAAGGGGTTCTGTTGATAATTCAAGTAATGAAATTGCTCTCGCTGAAGTGCATACAGCTCAGCGCATGATCATTGATGATGTAGCGGCAGGCAAAAAGCTAATGATCGGGCTCGACAGCAGAAAAGAAGCCGAAGCCATGGATTCATACATCTCAAAGCAACAGAAGAAAGTGCTGCTGGTTACTCAGAAAACACGCAGTCGTTCGGCAGTGGAAGATTTCTTTAAAAATCCAAATGCTGAAATTAAAAAGTATGATGCCTTGGTTTACAGCCCGTCGATGCAATCATCAATCAGTATCGTAGAAAAGCATTTCGATACGCATTATTGTCTATTCTTCGGTGTCATCGGTATTGACGACGCTAAGCAATTCACTCGTCGCGACCGTACCAATAACAAGGTTGTTGTTGGCGTTTCTCGCCAGGTGCGCATTCAGCTCGACAAAGAAAGTCTGATCAATGAGCTTTTTGCCAGTGATGATCATCTGTTTGACAGTATTGCTTTGCCTTTTTACAAAAATGACGCGAAAGAAAAAAATAACTTCCGCACCAATCTTGCTCTGAGTCTGAACTTTGATGGTTATAAGGTAACCAGAATCGAGCCATCCGCTGCTGACGAAATTGCTTTCACGACGTTTCAGAGCGAAAAGCGCGCAGTAAAAGAATACGTCATTAAGTCAACCATAATGGCTGCAAAAGAAATCGTTAACACAGCAAATTTCGAAGCTTGCGTAGAAGAAACAAGCGAAGAGCAGAGATTCCATAACGATGCTCTTTCGGCTGCTGAAATGCTTGGAAAAAGCGTCGCAGACTTGAATGAGGATGATATTGCATTTTACAAAGAGGGAAGCGGCGCTGCAAAGTTTTTGAATGCTCGTTGCTGCTTGCTTAACAACTTGGATTTCCACATGTTTGCTGAGTATGCGGAAAATGAAAGAGGCAGAGATTACAGATCGCTTGCCGGTCGTAGAGCTTTCTATACCAGATTTATGGATGCTTTAGGGATGGACAATGGAGATGAAATTCTTACTGACATAGCAATGAAACAGGCTGCTGAATTAGCCGTAAGGAATAAGGACTCGCTGATCGGTTACGGAATTTTGACAAAGAACGCTAAATGCAAAACTGCAAACGAGATCAACGCGACCATCAACGCTGTGCTCAAGTCAGTAGGATTGTCGAAAGTCAGAATTAGAAACGAAGGCGCATGGGCGTACAAGCTGTCGAAACCCGCATTTCTACGCATTATTTCGTACATTGACAGACGGCGCTATAAAGAGCTGGTGAATGGAAAAAATCTTGTAAAAGCTTTTAACGATCTGCCAATACTGATAATTAACGAAAATGCGTTGAAAAGGTTGAAAGAAAAAGAGGAAGGAAGCACTATTATCAATAAATAGTATAAAATATATGATATAATAATGGTGTAAGGGTGGTAAAGAGCCCTTGCACTCTGCAAGCAACACTGTAACGCCCCGCCTGGTTTATTCCATTATTCTTGGTGGGGTATTTTATTTGTCACAAAATAACCCACACTTAATGATTATTCTATATATTATATTCGATGGGCTATTGTAGGGATAGTTCCAGGGAAAATATGCAATCGCCATCTTAAGCGAAGATGACTTGATGCTGGATGTTAATGACATGTCGATGACTGAAAAGGGAAAAAGAGGGGTTGTCGACGCTCGACAGCTAATCGACATGTTGCGCGGGCGCTAAGGAAACGTGGTGATCGAAACTGTCGGTTACTTCCCTGGCGGCTGCTGTCTGGCGCCTTTAGTTTTGGTGAAGCAGCCGGCGTGGCTCGCGGCGTTATTGAGGCTCTTGAATTAGATTTTGCAATGCAAAGGCGCATCAGTAGCGGCACGGAATCACAGGTGATGATGACTACCTAGTGATCCAAGCGGCCCGCGATGTCAATCCCGCAGCGAACGTGCTGACGGGCCGGAAAGAAAGGACGGAAGACGCTTCAAAATGTGCCGAAAAATGCGTTCTAGTTCCTCGGCAAATTCAACCTGATATCGGACCTCCAGGTCGATGTATATGTATGCACTGATTATGGCGTTGCGATCACCGTTGAAGAGCTGAATGCGCTATCTAGAGCCCGCCAGATGGGCGATCTGAGCAACGACGACTACCACAAGCAGCTGAAGCGCCGAGGTATCCTGCGCGCTGATATCGACATCTCAGCGAACGATGCTCGACTGCTGCAAAAAGTGCCGTTAGCCAGCTGATCGAGGCGTGGACCATGGTCCAAATAGGCCAGGTCAGCGTTCGTGGGAATAGGGCGGTGGCCAGGGAAATGTGGACCGTGGTCCACCGAGCCCTGCCGCTGCGGATGACCCGAGAACCAAAGCCACACCCATATCGACACCCATAAATACACCCATTTCCGGAAATCCTTGTGTCATGGACCGTGGTCTAAAAAAGCCAGGTCAGAGGGTTGGAGTACAACGCAGAGGCCAGGGAAATGTGGACCGTGGTCCTACTTCTACGGTACTCCCGGCTCCAGGATTTATTGTCATCAAAGAAACCCGCCCATCCAGCAACCAGACTGTGGGGGCGATAGGGTTGGGCTCAAAAATGGCTGTTGATGACAAACACCAACTCCGCTGAATGGGGCCGGGGGTGGGCTTATTGGTTCTTGACGTCTTCAATGAGAGGCCACGGGTCTGTTACCTCTGTGTCAAAGTCTTCAAGAGTAATTTTTCTAGGCTCGTATTTGAACGGCACTGAAGACGTGGTGCTCAGCAGCGTTCTGACTGCTGCTAGGTGCTCTTTGGGAATGAGCATCATCTCAGCATCGAGACCCTCAACGATCTTGTCGAGTGTCCTAAGGCTTGGATTACCTGACTTCTCAATCTTCTCGTATTGCTGACGCTTGATACCCGCAAGCAGCAACATTGCTGAAGTCTTGATGCCAAGTTTTTCTCTGCGTTCCTTTATCTCTCTAAGCAGTTTGGTTCTCATTGTTTACGTCTCAACAATATTGATGACATAAATATAGCACTTTCCCAAAGAATTTTAATAAAAAGGAAGGGTGGTCGTTTTTGGCGGAAACTTGGTAGTTCTAAATTTGCATAAATTGCATGTCGTCAATATAATAAAAGTATGAACTAATAAATTAATTTAAAGTTCTAATCTTACAAGGAAAGAGTGTTATGGGTAATATGTTTGATGGGTACTATGTGGATGTAGTTAGAGATGGAGATGCTGTAGATATTTCGATATATCTGCTTGTTGATTGTCGCGGGTATGAGAATCGTTACAAAGTTGGGAGGCTGCTGTACTGGGTCGTTGATGGATGTCTAGAAGAAACACAGAGTAGTTTTAGTTCAGAGCTAGATGACGACTATGTAACCAAACTTTGTCATGTCGCATATGATGTCTGGGAAAAGATAGAGAATGATTATAATCCAGAGGAAGTAGAAGTTGAGGGTGAGGATGAAGAAGAGTCATCGTCTGGTGTTGAATTGACTGAATACTACTATTCATATGGCAGACGAATTTACTCTAAGAAACCGAAACTCAGGAAAAAAGTTCTAGATAAGATAGTTGAAGAAAATGCAGAGTGTAGCTTCTAAAATATAAAATAAATCTAGGTAATACGATGTTTATAGTTTTATTTGTGGTATAATAAGTTTATCTGGTAGGGGTAAAGGCTCATGGATGAGCCAATCGTCACGGATGATAAATTTGTAATCATGGGGGATTAACAATGATTGCAAGGAAGCAACACATAGGGGAGTGGATGCAAGGGCGGACTCAATCCAAACCTCATTACTTTAAGCCAACGGCTGACTCCGGCAGGTAAGGGAGCGGTGGTCAGGGAGGACAGCGTACGAAGACGACTAAAGAATGGCAATCGATGCTTGCTACTGCGAATGCTGAAGAGCAGAAGAAGTTGTTGGCAGCGATAGCTTCTAGTGAGTTGGAGATCACTCAATGATCGCAAAACTGCCAAAAGAACTTAAAGAAAAGATGAGTGATCCTGACTTTAAGAGAAATCAGGATAAGCTGCGGCTCAAACTTGAAGGGCAGCACATTAAACAATTCGGTAGAAATGTAAAATAACTAGCTGGCGGGTGTTCTCTCCCACCAATATTTTCAAGAGCTTGGGGCGCAAAGTGCAAAGAGGAAAGTAAGCTAAATCTTAGGTAAAGGAGTCAAAAATAATTACTATTGTAATTTATTAAGCTTGGCTTACACATGCACCGAGGTTGATCCTGCCGAACTAGCCGAGTCAGTCAAGGAGGCCGACAATGGTAATGACAAGCCTTGATTGGCATGGTGAGTCTCTCCAGACCGTGCGGCCCAACCGCGCCATAACCGCTGGCCCCATTCAGCTGCAAGCTGGTGTTTCTTTGTCGCCAACACAGCTGCTCCGGCCCGTCGCTGTGTATCTCTTATGCAAGTCTCTCATTCACGTTCGATTCTCCCGCGAAGGCGATGCAGCTGACTCTTGGTCTGCGCTCATCGATGCCCTTGCCGGCGCGGTGCTGGTCTGCGTTGCCGGTGAAAGGATTTCGGTGATGCTGATTGAGTCCATCAAGTTGTACTCTCCGAGTTGCTTTCGTCACAAAGGTTAGCAAGCAAGCTGGAAGCCAAGGGAGACGGGCGATTGGTTCGGTTTCCCCCAGAACCAAAAGCACACCCATTTACACCCATTTTTGGGGGGCTGCTTGGGTTGTGGACCATGGTCCACTTTCACCAGGTCACTGCGGCCGGGCCGTGGGAGAGGGGTTGGTCTATTTCGCCCATGGTCAAACTTCATCCGGCTCCGGGTTAGTTGTCATCAAAGAAACGCACCAATCCCCTGGGCGGTGCAGTGTGGCGATTGATTTGTACTCAAAAAGAAGGGTTGATAACAAACCCACACCAGCTCCGCTGAAGAGATCCAGTGGGTGTTTACTAGTCATCGTCACCTTCGATGAGCGCCCAGGGGTCAGCAACTCAATTGTCACAGTCGTCTAATGAAAGTTTATGGGCTCGTATTTGGCTGCTATGGTTTGTAACCGCCAGCATAGCCTCGATCTGGATCACCGTAACAGTTGATAAGAAACGAAGCGGCCCAATCCATCCATGTTTTTATTTGCTTAGTGCTTCCGCCTAGCACTCCAACTTTCATTCTCCTAGATTTTGAATCATAAATCTCATAGATAACAGATTTACCAAGAATTGCGGAAGCTTCGGAAAATTCTTTGAGTTTTATTCCTCGGGCGTCGATGAATTGTTCATTGTTGATTTCCAAGGTTGGTTGCTTGTGCAAGACAGATAGAGCTTTTTCAACTTCTTGCTCAATCGTTTCTATGGGTATTCGTTGAAAATCGGACCTTGTTTTGGCTCTCCATTTTCTCAAATCGGCTGGATTAACGCCCGGGCATTTACCTTTGTAGGCATGGCTTAGGCAGTGGTCCGCAGCTGCCACAATACTGAGTTCGTTAGTCTGTGGGTGACCAATTAGTTTGCAAACCTGACCGATACTGCTGCCTAGCCAATACTGCTCCGGTGGAAACCCAAAGCCTGGATCTCCCTGTTGATGGTGATCAACTATGACGTCGTGTAGGTTGAAATTATTCGAGCGGCATTCAACCCACACAGGTATCAAATCTTGATATTTTTTGAAGTTAATAGGATCTGCTACGTAAGCATTTCCAGCGTGAACGCGTCTTCCGTTTGAAAGGGCATAAGTGACTTCAAAATCATAAGATCGGCAAAGCCTTTCAATTGTAGCCATCTCTGGATCACTTGCGCCAAGTATAAATATGTAGCTCATAAGAATCTCCGTTGGTTAACGGAAACTTATGCTGATATTCGTTTTTAAGTTTTGCAAGTCTTTTTTGTGGGTTCTATCAGTTTATTCGGTTGCCTTTTCAGTAGGCAGGGGAGGTAGTTTTGCAGATTAAGTGTGGTAGTGAGTCTGTGATTGGTCTTGCAGAGGGGCTTTGCTTGGCGAGCCCTGGATTAACTAATGGTGATACCTAGTTTCGAGATAATTATTTGGACTTGAAGGGGGAGAGCCACTCCTTGAGTAGGTTCGACAGAGAGACCACTCCAGCCCCACGTGGCAAGAAAGCTGAAATAGCTCCGACTTCGTTCGTTCGAATGAACTCGGGATCACCAAGATTCTCTACTTCGCTTTCTCCTGGTAAAAGCAGAATGCAGCGATTGGGGTGTATGACGGTCTGACCACTTCGAAGACGAAGACTGTCATGGTATAGGTGAGCCGACTCCATTGCTTCCAGGATATTGCTCCTGCCGCTACGCCATTTAGCGTCGAGTATGAGTGAACGGCAGCAGGACTCGTTGTGCTCCACGATGACGATGTCAGGAACACGTTCGCGGGAGATACTCCAGCCACGCTTATTCGCGTGAGGAGCGGCAGCAGGAAACTTGGCCTGAAAAAGCACTTCCACCGCATGTCCGCTGCTAGTCTGAGCATGAAACGCGAGCTGTGCACCCACGACTTTTGATCTGATCGGTTCCAACTTGATGTTCAGCAGCTGCTCTAGGCAGACCATGACCTGGAGGAAACACCAGGTTTCGTAGATCCCCCATGAGGGGCTTACATGCAGCTGATCGAGTGATTGTTCACCCTCGATAGCTGAAGCCATTGCTGCACACCCGATTCGATAGGCCCGGTTGTACGCAGGGTGGGCTGCTATCTGAGTGAGGCCAGACGATCCGGTGAGGCCGGCTCTCACGGCGGTGAAAGGGTGGCGCTGGATCAGCTGGGTGACTTTTGTCTCCAAGTGGTCGAGCATTGCGAGTCGTCGAACGAGGCGTTTACGCTGTTCTTCCTGATCATTTCCGATCTGAAGAAGGGTGACTCGTCCCCGGATGGCCGTTACAGTTGCTCGAAATCGTTTCAGCAGGCAAAGCAGTACACGGTTAGCGGGTGTATCAACGGTGGGAGCCGAGGTCCACGCATGGACCTGAAAGGTGTCGAGTAACTCGACCGCTAACGAGTTGCTGTTGAGTAGAGCCGACAGCTGGCGTTCGCGCAGTGCAGTGGGGTGCAAGCGTCGGGCGCGTGCTAGAGGCAGCATCTGACGGTCGGCCGACAGTTTCTGATGCGGAGAGCGGATGAGGTCGGCCACGGTGGCCAAGAAAAGGTTGCCATATTGTCGAAGCCGGGCAAGCAGCACGTGGTCAGAGTGAAGGCTGGGACGGCCTGCGTTGCCAAAGGCCAAGGTGGCAGCTGACATGCCACCTAAGAGTGTTTGGTCGAAGGTACGAATCTCCGCAATCATCTCGGCGAATTTAGCGGTATCCGCCTTATTCGCCTTTGGGCTGACCTCTAAGCAATAGCTTGCTTGCGCGCCCGAGACATCGAGCACGTCAACACGCACCTGGCCGGCATAGAAACATGGGCGCCATTGGAACCAACCGGATGCCGCCAGAAGTTCAACATCATCGACGAACATCTGCTTTGTGGTTGGTGCTGGGCGGATGTCATAGTCAGTGTCTTCGTAGAAGCCGGTCGCCACCTCGCCAGCCGCGACCGCGATCCACTCCGCACTGTCCTCAACGCCTCGGCGGCGAACAGAAATCATGGCTTACCGCCAGAATCGCGCAGAGCCAGTCGCCACTAGGTCCTCTTGCATGCTCTTGACCTTCTGTTCGCAACGTTCCAGTCCGTGCTTGACCAGCACGGTGTGCACGGCATCCAGCGCGTGCTGAAAACGCTGGGAGGTTTCACCACGTAACTTGGGAAGAACTTTGGCATACACGACTTGGTCGAGTGCATTCAGATCGACTTGAGCGCTCGCATTTTGGAAGGCGAGATAGCTGAGCACGTCATCAATGGTCCTCCAGCCGAAATGCAAGCGTACGGGTTCCAACGCCTTAACCAGTTGTGAAAGCAGATCTTTCGCCGTTTGCTTTAGATCATCTGGGAGTGCGGTGGTTGCCCAGCCGGGGAAAGCGCCCACATCGATGTCCCAGAACTCCAGGGTGTAGGCCCGATCCAGGACCTTGTCAGAGAGGCCGTGAGTGGTTTCGTCCATGTTGAGGGTGCCGATGATCGCTAGGTTGGTGGGATAGCGGACCCGCATAGGTACGGGTGTGATGTCCTCACCTAACTGATGAAGGTCAATCCAGCCATTGGTTTCCATAGCCGACAGCACCGGTGCCAAGTACTGTTCCGGGTGCGACAGATTCATTTCGTCCAGGATGGCTACATATGGAGTTTCCGGATCTTCCGACGCCTGGATTAGCAGCTCAAGGAAGGGGGCACTCCGGTAATTGGCCTCCTGAAGCGGATTGACGTAGCCCAGTAATGGACTGGGGTCGTACCAGCCGGGCTGGACGGGAATGATGCGTATGTATGGCGATTCGTCGTGGGACGTGCCGTGGAGTGCATGCGCATAGTTCAACGCCAGTTGAGTTTTGCCAGAGCCAGAAATGCCGGTGAGTACGGCAAAGTGGCGGACCGGATGAAACCACAGTCCGGCATGTAGCTGGCTGACTAATGCAGGATCTAAGGACAGGCGATTACCTGACAGCGCCTGAAGGCGTATGTTGAGTTCGTTGGGGGTAGGTAGTTTTATCCCGCCCCCTGTCTCGACCTGTAGCTCCGCCACGGTTTGTGGGGGCTTAGGAAGGGACTCCAGCGGCCAGGTGACCAGTTCCGCCCAGCGCAGGCCTCGCTTAGATAGGTGCAGACGCTTATCGATACCTGACTCGATGACGCCCAGGTGATTTAGCCAGCCGATTAACGAGGAGGGCGCGAAACTTGTGGTCCAGCCCGGGTTGACGTCTTGCAGAAGCGCGATCAGTTCGGCTTTGGTAAGTGCGGAGATTCCTAAGGCTTTAACGACATGGTCGGTGCCCAAGATTCGGGTTAGGAGCTGGTCAGCCAGCTCATCGGGATCTTGGGTGTCCAGCAGATTAGTGCCGCGCGCGGACAGCCGGTAGGTATCCCCCTCGCGCCTGCATAAGTCGAAGTCGCGAGCGACCACGTTGATCATAGTGCCCACGCTGTTGGCAGCTAAATTCGGATTGTTTTGCTTCAGTAAGTCAGTGAACTCGTCGCGGCTCACGCCTTCATTCAGCTCGGGAAGCAATCCAAGCAGGGTCTGGAAGCCGCCGCCCAAGGAGGTCAAGCCTTTGCGGCGCAGACTGGCTGGAAAGGGTTTAAGGCCTAGCTCGGTTTCGTTCAGCGGTTCTGGGCTCTCCGGGGCGCTGTCGCTGTTGAGACGTTCGTACAGCAGCCAGGACAAGCAGATGCGTCGGGCTTGAGCTGTCGTGTCGTTCAGTGGCACAGGCTCTAGAACTGCATCGATGCGGGTACGAATGGAGCGGTGCATTTGCACTGGGTGGTCATGCCGGTTGCCACCCAATTCCACATGCAATTCTTTGAGCATGCCGACATTAGCGATCGTAGTGAAATGCGCCGGGTAAAGGGCACAGAGTACGCGGTTGAGCTTAAGGCGAGGAACACGATCACACAGCTGGCTGAGGCGACGTTGTAGCTCGTTGTAAAGCTCGATAAGGTGCGCCTCGGCCTCGGCGAGATCTTTCGGCAGCTGGGAGGAAACTGCGGTGGCAAACCAGTCCACGAAGGTCGAATCCGTCAGCGCTGGTTCTATCTTCACGTGACCGCTTCCGGCGGAGGCCACCGGGTTTTGATTCCACAGCCGGAGGAGAAACGAATATTCATGTATGCGGGAGGAAATCCCGCGCTGCACCTCGGCAAAAAACTGTTCCAGCTTGAGCGCCCAGGCTTCGACACTCTTCGATTTCAATGGTCCTGTCAGTAGGGCGTCCAGGTGCGCCTTCAAGGCGGCGTCACTTCCAACTTTTAGGCTCACAATATCCTCGGAATCGTCTGGCAAAATGGCATCGCGGAAGCATCCTAGGCTTCGGCTGGGCATACGACTAGTGGTTTTCGTTCTGAGCGGTTGAATCTTGGGAGTATTCCCGCCAGCTCTCAAGTGAAATGAGAGCTTGACAATTGATAATATATGATATAATATACAATTTAATCGGTGAGCAAGGATGAGACACTGGTCGTGAGGGTAAAAATACCTTCACAAACTGCCGAATAGGCAGTTGTTGCTGAAGGTGGCGTTCACTGCCGAATAGGCAGTTGTTGCTGAAGGTGGCGTTCACTGCCGAATAGGCAGTTGTTGCTGAAGGTGGCGTTCACTGCCGAATAGGCAGTTGTTGCTGAAGGTGGCGTTCACTGCCGAATAGGCAGTTGTTGCTGAAGGTGGCGTTCACTGCCGAATAGGCAGTTGTTGCTGAAGGTGGCGTTCACTGCCGAATAGGCAGTTGTTGCTGAAGGTGGCGTTCACTGCCGAATAGGCAGTTGCTGCTGAAGGTGGCGTTCACTGCCGAATAGGCAGTTGCTGCTGAAGGTAGCGTTCACTGCCGAATAGGCAGTTGCTGCTGAAGGTAGCGTTCACTGCCGGTTAGGGCAGGAGGGGGTGCATCCAGGATGGTTGTGCCCCTTTTTTATTTGCTAGAAAAAAGTGACTTGCTTCCAAACCTACCATAACAAAGCATTTCAATAAGCTGTGCGTTCTTTAGTTTGCTACCGGCATATTGTAAGGCCTTCTCAATGTTCCCTGCTGGATTCTGATTGAGTGATTTAATAGCATTGAGAGGCTTGTGTTGAGTTTCGAGATATTGCTCTAATTGTGCTCTAGATAAAAGTGATGAGAGATATGAAGTAGCCACACTACCAGCATTAATGTACGGTGGGCTGGCAGTGTGTCTTCCGTTATAAATATAAGACCAATATGTTTTGTCATCGAGATGGCTCTTTATAAGCTGTCCGAGCCGAGCAGTAGTAAAACGAACTGCTAGATTATTTGAGAAATAAGAAATTATTCCTCCTCTTAGTTCTCCGTCAAAAAAAGTTGGTCGACCATGGGAAAAAAAGACAGGGATTCCAGTGGTTTCTTGTAAATCGTGGGCTTTTTCTATTTCTATGGAGGTCGGATGAGGACCTTTTACTTCAAGATATAGATTTGCGTTAGGCAAATAGAAGTCGGGCTTATAAATACCGTGCCTTGTTAAAACCTGCTTTGGTTCATAAAGCCAGGCAATACCTAAAGCGTCAAGCATCGCAGCCCAGCGAGTCTCGGAGTAGGAGCGCATGTGATAGCTATTGTGATGAAATACAGTACGCCATTCATTCATAGAGTTATCTCAAGGATTTCGCAGTAGCTAGTCATTGATAGGTGTGGAAGTGTTCTGTCTTAATAGCGATACGTCGCGTCTGGTTTTTAAAATATAATCAATCCACTCGTTGTGGTTTGACGGCAAATAGATCATGCCAGAAACTCTTGTGATTGCAGTGTAGATTAGTGCAAGCTTTTTCGAGAAGCTTCTTTTGCTTGTTAGTGATGAGAAGTAATACAAGTCCTCAGATATTGCCAGTCGAGGCAATTCATAGTTCTTGCAAGAGAAAACAGTGGCTACAAGATAGCGAGAAGGAGTGCTTTGCATTAATTCATCTAACTCTGCGCAAGAGTAAAGTTGGGAGACACCAAATTTCGAGCCCACCTCTTCAAGCCATTTATCTACACGTGAGAAAGAGTCGCTCCAAGACATAGCTTGCCGCAGCTGCCCCCAAGTCTGATAGCCGGATATTGCTCCATGCGTCGGACGCTTGCCATGTACGAATAAGTTAAGGCAGTCTTCTATAAAGTCTTTAAATTGGCTGTTCCAATCAATTACAGCTACTGTCTTGTTTAGTTGGCGACTTTTGATGAGCCAATCAAAAATTCCCCATTCGTCGGCCGTCAAAATTACGCATTGATCTGGTGGGAATGAGCTTGGGTCATACTCTTCGACAACAGTCTCTTTGTTTTTGTCTGCCTGGAAAGGGTGGCTACGTGACTCTGGATAAGCTTCTACCAACTGATTGACATAATCGGTAAGCGAGGGGCCTGCTCGTAGTGATAAGGACATCTCACGATGACGTATGGATGCTTTGTGAGCTACGTACTGACCTTCTAAATTTTGCAAAGGGTCGCCCAAGGCAATAACTGGCTGTGGGGTCATATCAAGTATGTTGATCATTGGCTGGGACAAATCGTGACCTTCGTCAACGAGGATCACTTCTGACTGCTCAGGAATTTGTAGTCCAGCCAATGACATTTGCTTGATGCGGTGATAGCCGCGCACAGGAATGCATTCATCGCCGATCTCAAGGGGCGACATTTTAAACCAGAGTTTCGCCGACGCAGCGGCCACAATCTCTTGGTTAGCTTTAGAAAGGTAAGTGATGTAGTTCCGAGGTATGTGCTTGGTAGTAATTACTGAATCATCGGATTCACAAAATTTATACACAACCGCCCAACATAGCGAGGCCACCTGGGGGGGACTTAAATTCCCAATGGAACCAAACGCGAGCTGCTCTGCAAGCTTGTAATAATTAAGAGACACCCTTGAAGAGGTGACAAGATTGGCCTCAAGATTTTTGTTTCCTTTTGCGAGGACTCGCTCTGCCATGCTTTTGAACGTACTAGTCCAGATCTGACCCTTGAAACGCTTCTGAATGGGAAGGAGTTTGGCGCTAACATCCGCAAGAAAAAGAAATTTTCGATCCGGCATTAATTCCAGAATCTCTGCTAATACATAAGTTTTTCCTGTGCCGGCGAGGGCTTGGGCTTCGATTGATTCTTGCGGGTTTGCACGTACGGTATCTACAAAGCGCAGTTGTGGATCGCTCAATAGAACAATATGACCACTGGGTCTCCTGTACTCATGACGTATAGCTCCCGAAAATTTTGCATACTGCCGCGAGAAATCAAAATTCCATGATCCATCGGGGTGCAGAAACTGACGTTTATAAAGCGCATCGTGGTCCAGCAGACCCACTCCAGCCGCTGGAGCTAGAATAAGACCCGCTGTGAATGCCTGTTGTGAGTAGTCAGTGCTCAATACTGATCGCAAAGTGTCAGTTGAGTAACCAAGCAATTTAACGAAATTTCGTTCAAGCT
Organism: Ectopseudomonas khazarica; assembly: GCF_004521985.1. Classification (GTDB taxonomy): domain Bacteria; phylum Pseudomonadota; class Gammaproteobacteria; order Pseudomonadales; family Pseudomonadaceae; genus Aquipseudomonas; species Aquipseudomonas khazarica. The sequence goes on along the minus strand of NZ_SBHZ01000021.1, from coordinate 34,478 downwards.
CTAGTGAGCGAGTATTTTGTGAATGTAATTTCGGGAGTTGCTGAAGGAAAATGACAGCCGCAGCTTCGTATCGAGCTAGACTCGGAAAATCAGGAACTGTGCCGCTCGAAAGGGCGGCGCAGAAGCTTTCACTTAGGGGCAAGTACCAGTCCGGGCGATTCATAGCATTAGACATTGGCTCAAGAGGTGGCTCATCATGCCATTTCTAAGCTCGGAATACTACTGTGCCAACCTGTTGAGTAATACGCACTGATTGTGTTTTGTTCTTAGGCTAGCCTAAGGTAGTCACGGAATTCAGCTAAATGGTCTCATCAAGTAGAATACTTCCGCTATACAGTTTGATGTATAGGGTGAATTAGACAACATTAAGCTTGGGGTTTATCAGCTATTAAGCGGGAGTGGAGCAATATAGTGACAAAAAGGAAGGGGGTGGGTTCCCGTCCTCTTTATTGAGCGCGGGGGAAATAGTTATAGCTCAACAGTGGCTAGAGTTCGTACTGGGTCATTGAGCAAATTGCTCACAAGGTCGATTTTAGTGACCTGCATGACCACATATTTTATTTTGTAATCGTCATTTTTGTCTTGGGCAATTGAGTGAATAAAGCCATAGAGCTTGAAATTTACGTTCGCCGAATACTTGCCATTGTACTGGCTTATTTCGCGAGCAGCATCTTCTGGGATTTTTATGAGGTCAAAGTCCGATGCGTTTATAAAAGAAAGCTTGTGGTCAATGACGTCTGGGAAACGAATCGATCCGCGTTTGTATGGTGTAAAGTTATCTTCGTGTGACTCATCTTTGAAAGAATTGTTTGTTAAGAAACCCTGTCTCTCAAAGTCGTAGTCTCCAAGGCTCAAACCGCTAGAGATATCAATTGTAATATTCCTAACTCCCGAAACTTTAGAAATTTTATCATTCAAGATTGGTTTGATTAACTTGATGGTGTCTCTCTTAGAGAATTGATCTCCATCTCTGTATTTATCTATAAGGCTGGCTAGTTTCTTATCGCCCAGGTCGTCGCTTATTGGATATACTTTCGCGATAGCTGCTGCCGTATCAAACTCGCCATTGAAGTTATGCGCATAAAAATACAACAAATCCATTCCGCGAGTGATTTTGTAATAATCACCGTTAAATGAGCCTGTTTTCGGAAGTAATCGTACACCTAGGTCTTCCAATGATGGTTTAACAGGGGGCGCGAGAGATGGAGGAGTTTCTTGGTTTTGGGATTCGGTGTTTGCCGCTAGATTCGCACCTTGTTTTAGAGCGTCTTCATCTGAACAGCCAGTGATTAAGATACTTCCGAGTATAGATGCGCAAAGTGCTATGGCGCATTGAGTGTAGTTGGACTGCATTATGCTTTCCTTAAATGCTGTTTGTGGTATGAAACTAATGCTTAAAGACACAGACTGGTGTTTACACTGTCATAACCTTCAAGCTTGTATATATAGCCGACGGTTGACTTGTTCCCAAGAATTCCGTCTGTAGTGATTTTCACTTCTTGTGAGCCATGTAACTCGTTTAGTAGTCGGCTGCCTTGTGGAGCCTGTAATTCAGCTCTTTGCCAATCCAACGGCCAGCGCTCTTTAAATGCGGGTTTGTTATCAATGTAGAAAGTTAGATTGAACGTATCGTTTCTTCCATTAGCTAGCCCAAGCATATAAGGTAGCGCTTGTATTCGCATTGATCGCTCACCAGCAAAGCAATCAATTGTCATCCTGAATTTATCCTTGGTTCTGACTCCTAGGATGGTATAGGCTGGACTAGTCGCGGAAGAGAATATTGCTTTTTTTCCGGTACTTGCTTTGAAACCCTGCTCAGGTTTGATTTTCAACCAATTGCCGGTAATAGTTGCGCCACTGCTTTTGGCGTTAATTCGGCATGACGGTGCAGATTCGCGAGCCATGATTTCGCAAAAATCAGCAAACCCCATGGAAGGTACCAAAGCTAATATGCTTGCAGATAAAACAATAAAGTATTGGCGTACTGCTAGCATGTTCATCCCTTGTAGTTAATTGCAGTGTTATGCCAGGCGCTGTTTAATTCCATGGCGGCTCGTGCAAAATACTTTCTCTCGGTGCGTATCTTAATGATTTGCCCGGTCACAGTTACGAGCATCAGGACAGATGCCAAAAGGAAATAGTTCTTTACCATCTGTTCGCCACCACCTTTGTACATGGCTGGGAGCCAAGGAATGGCGCTCATTAATATCAAGAAGGCACTATAAGCCCTGTTTCCTTTCATTCTTTTGTAATTGCCGAGTATGTTCCCCCCGTTGAGAAAGAAATACGTGCCAGCGACCAGCCCGCCGATATATCCAACTACAGGTATGCTTAATAGTAAGGATACAAATGCAGCGCTTATAATTTCGGACGCTAAGCTCTTCTGATTGAGTGGGGATTCAACTGGGATGTCCCTAGAGCGCTTGAATGCAATAATCTCTCCGTGCAGAAAGGCTATTGCTATCTTTGCTCCTGGAACCAGAGGCATTTGAAAATTTGTCAATGTGACTTTAGCTACATTCTGCGTATTCAGATCTTTCAGCCAACCCAGTTTCGTATGGGTTGTATCAATTCCCTCGTAGTTACCGTGGACGTAGCTTGACTCGTCAGAGCTTAGAACTTCGTAAATACCTGTCTGTAATGCCATTTTTCACCAGATTTGCGTCATAAGCAGCTATCGAAAGCCATGCATCCGCTCTAGGTCCTCAGGGAGGGTTCCTTCGCCCTGGAGGAGGGGCTGGCGGTCTGCCATTAATCATTTCACAAACCTACTATGGGATAAACCCTTTTTGGGATAATCCTGGATTGGGATTACTAAAGCCGTCGTCCATCCTCACCGGCGACGCAGCTTTGACGTCTATCTACTCCGATTCATACCAGCTCTTGCTCGAGCTGCTGGTTACCGAACGCAAGACCTCAGGACTGACCCAGACTCAGCTCGCTGATCGCTTAGGCAGACCCCAGTCGTTTGTATCGAAGTACGAGCGCGGAGAGCGCCGGCTGGATGTCGTTGAGTTGCTCCAGGTATGTCGGGCGATAGGCGCCGACCCGCACCGGATTGTTCAAGTGCTTGTAGAGCGGCAGTCGCAAGGGTAGGGCCGGTAGGGAGGTACTGGGGCTCGTTCAGACCCTTTCCTTGAGGTCGTAGCTGACGTGGCACAGTCCGGGGGGGGCGGGTCACCAAGCCTCTGGTCGCTGGCGGCCAGAAGTAGACCTGCTGGTCACCTCTGAGGCCCACTAACCAGATCTGTCTGAGAGCGGGCTGTTGAGGTCACAAAAATGTGAAAGGCTGTTGGCTGGACACGCTGGTGGTGCTCATCTAAAGCGGTGCAGAACGGGAGTTTACCTGGCGGATTTCTATAGCCCCATCGGGCGCCCCTCGATAGATCCGGAATTGATGGTGCGTATGCTGGTCGTCGGCTACTGCTATGGCATCCTGCGGCCCTAGATACATCACATAGAAATTCACCAAGATTTGGAGTCTGAGTATATGAAGACTGTTTACCTGGATGAAACTCCCGCCGGCTACAGCATGGGAACCTCTCAAGGCGGCGGGGTCGTACAGGTTCAATATCGCGGGATTTCGCTCTCTTCAAATGGCAAGGATTTCATCAGAAAGGTCGAGGGATTTCCAAATAAAATTCTTCAGCTGGTAAGTGAGGACTTCCATGCTTCAGACATACGGTGCTTTGTAGCCATCATTCACGCCGATCTAAAAGTAGAAGTATATATAAATGAGCTGGAAATATATGGTGAGGCGCTGGCCGCGAAGAGTGTAAAGGCAGGCGAGCCGGTAAGAAAAAGCGATGTATATCACTTTCATAGGATTTCATTCAAGGATTTAGAGTTTCCTCCTGATAGCGCATATATTGTGATTCTTAACAATGGATGGGACAGAATCCTTTGCTATGATTTTGGTCCGATCAACGAGAAAGAAAATTACCGCCCAATAGACTATGATGTTGGCCGATTTATCGGCGCCGGACTTTCTGCATCTATTTTTTATGACATATTTGATTTAGATGAGAGCGAATGGGACAAAGTCATCTCCTCAGGATGGTTCCCTTTCTCATATCTTGGATATGAACAGCAAAAAACACTATTTGCCTACATAAAAGCAGGGTGGAACACTGACGAAATCGAGAAGACCATCGACGAACTATTTTGCAAAGGCAGTGAGGTATGGCTGGAGCAGATCGCAACCAATGAGAAAATAGCGCAGCACTACGGCATCATCGAAAGCGCGATGAAGTACCACATCAACAAGCAGTACGACGCGTCCATACACATTTTATACCCAAGGATTGAGGCACTACTGCGTGAAGACTTCATTCGCGCCAATCCAAGCAAAGAGGGACGCCGCCAAGAAGCACTCTCAGAGCACATTCCGACATCCATCACACAGCACACACACAGCATAACAAGATTATTTCCCGAGCAGTTCGGCGAATATATACGGGAGTACTATTTTAAAGATTTCAATGTTTCCTGCATGAGTGATTTTGTTAGCCGGAACACCCTCGGACATGGGGTCGCCACAGCCGCATCATTCACTCGAAAATCATCACTAATAGGCTTTTTGATTCTGGATCAAATTCACAGATATACTGACTTATCAAGCAAGCTTGAAATAAGAGGCATTGGTGAAATATGACCCCTATCTCCGAAATCCAAACTTTGTTAGGTGAAAGCCTACTGCAAGCTTCATTACAGCCTAACGCTCGCGTTCCTCATTACTGTATTCGCTTCGAAAGGCTTATTTTGGCCGGTAGCCGACCCTCACCCAGGGCAGCAATCAACCAGAAGAAAACATTTACCTAGGCTTCTTGTAGGTTACCATGGTATTCAAGCATTTGTCCTCCGCGTACGGGAGGACAAGGATGGTTAGCTCGCCCCCTCGGACGCGCACCGGCCATGTTCGACCATTCATGAACTACCGGCTCAAAGAGGAAAGCGAATGCTGCTTCGAGGCGCTCTATCCTACTAATGCAAAGCAATCGATGTAAGATACAGCACACTTGAGTCTAAAGGGATGCATACAGTGTTTAGGGGATTGCTAGAGCTTATCTGGTCGGTGGGCAGTACTTCAATTGAGGTCTATGAGTGGAATCAAGTCGACGTGCGGAAGAGGCGCCTGCCGAACGCCCCTAGACTAGACAAACTTTCTACCAAACACCGAGATTTATCATTCAGTGGATGCAGCCTAGCCCATGCAGTAGTAAAGGCTGACTACATGGATCGAAGAAATTTAACGATGCCTGGCTTAGGATTTCTCCTACAAGCTTGTAGCGTAATTGACTTTGATAAGTCGCCAATTGAACTCAAGTCGGGCGCATCAAAAGCGCTAAACGATTCTTCCCTATCAAGTATGTCTGGTCGAGTAGGCCAAGGTCTGGCCATCTTATATGGGCATAGACTGGGCTTAAAATTTACCGCTCACCTGCGCTCTCATGTCGAGTCATTACCGGCTGGGAATTCTGGACTGCTTCATAAGAACGAAGCTATGGCCGACTTTCTTTTCGCTGACGATCAGAAAACTGTAATCATCGAATCAAAAGGTAGTTTTTCCCTACGGGAAAACGATCCTAGCCCAATAAAAGCTGTGCTTAAAGCAGCGCTGCAAGATCAGGTTGATCCGTGGATGATTTACCTCCAGCCGACACCAAGTAATGGATATGTGACTTATTCATGCATTCGAGAAGCTGGCTCTGAGCCATCTGCGATGTTCGTCGTTGACCCCGAAGGAGGCAGCCTTGAATCTTCCGATGTTCCTCTTAGTGTCGAGCAGGTGATGAGGGAAAACTATGGTGCATGGCTTCGTGCAATGGGGATGACTGACAGTGCAGAGCGGCTGCTGAATTCACTATCTGATGTGAGGGGGGCAGTTGAATACAGTTTTCTGATTGTCGACGTTGAGGGTCGTAAATTTGCTTTCCCCGATGGCTCGCTCTCGTTTATGCCTTTCTACTACTCGCCGTGGCAATGGAAAGGAATTTGGATTGGGATTGGCCTCGACTTTTTGGTGCTTCAGGCAATTTCATCGGCTATTCAATCTAAGGACATTTTACTTCAGAAGTTGTTGGTTAGTTCTTCCGATATAAGGGAACTTAGCTATAGAAATGCCAGTGTTTTTCCTGACGGTTCAATATTTGGGCAGATTGAATTCGACGTAGTCGACTATGTGCAGGTCATGCTCTGAGCAGTTCCATCCCTGCTGCATCCAATAAATTTTGTATGCATCATTCAGTTTCCGCTCCCGGCAGATAGCGGCCCTCCACAACAGGCCGCTGTCGGCCAAAAGCGGACCCTGGCGGGCGGGCGCTGGACTGAGTTCGATCACTGCAATACTCATCGGGTAGACTAAGCGCTCGGTTTAATTCGCAATGGAGGCGAAGTGAAGATAAGAAGAATCGAAACCCTGAACTTCAGGGGGATCAAAAAACTCGCATGGAACCTACCTGATCAGCGCATCTTCTGCCTGATTGGCAAAGGGGACTCAGCTAAAACGACGATTCTCGAAGCGATTCGCTGTGCCTTCCACCCCCAGTGGAATCTCGCGTTCAATGACTCGGATTTTTATCTTTGTAAGACGGACGATCCGATAACGATTGAAATTCTTTTTGGTGATCTGCCAGATGAGTTCTGCTCAGCACAAAAATACGGCGCACATCTTCGAGGTTGGGACATAGCCGCGTTTAGCCTTCATGACGAGCCGGAGGACGATGACGAGTTGGTGCTTAGCGCCCGGCTTACAGTGGCAAGGGATCTGGAGCCAAAATGGAAGATCGTCACTGATAGAAACCCTGAGGGCGTTGACTTCAAGGCTGCGGACAGAGCAAAGGTAAATGTCGGGCTGATCGGTTCATATAGCGAGAAACAACTGACCTGGGCGGCTGGAACCGCGCTGGCCAGGATCACAGAGTCTGACAACCTAAGTGAATCTCTCGTGGACGCAACACGCGCTGCACGAAGTTCGCTCGATGGACAGCGTGCAGTTGCATTGAAGAGTTTTGATGCGGCAGCAGCCAAATCGGAGGGTGTAGCGAAGAGGCTTGGTGTTCCAGTCGACGACACATACAAGGCCCACCTGGACGTTGGCTCCATTAGCATTCGGGTCGGCGGACTGACGTTGCACGACGGTGAGATGCCACTACGCCAGCTTGGGCTGGGCTCTCGGAGAATGCTTCTTTGCGGCATACAAAAGGAAAACCTAGAGGAGAGGCACGTCACCCTCTTCGACGAACTGGAGCTTGGCCTAGAACCTCACCGCATTGCACGTCTGATCAAGCACATCAAAGGTGACGAAACAGGGCAGTATTTTTTGACTACCCATTCCCCGTCCGTCTTGCGCGAGCTGACAGTTGATCAACTTCACGTAGTTCACAAAATGGCCGGTGAAGTAAAGATAGTCGCCACGGTTGGTAAGGATCTTGATGGTTTGAACATTCAAGGTCAGCTTAGATCCAGCGCAGAAGCGTTCTTGTCCATGAAAGTAATTGTTTGCGAAGGCGCCACGGAAGTGGGATTCCTGCGCGGCCTAGATAATCATTGGATGAGATCTGGTCTTAATCCGTTCTCATACTTAGGTGCGGTACTGCTAGATGCTAACGGGGCAAGCAAGCTCAAAGGCCTCGCTACTGGCTTCAAAGCGCTTCACTACAATGTATGCGCTGTTGTGGATGGCGATGCACCGATACAGTTCTCACCTAAGGATGCAGAGGACTTAGGCAAGCAGGCCATTGAAGTGCTTATGTGGTCCGAACAGCTCGCCCTTGAACAGAGAGCAATGCTAGACCTGCCTTGGGTTAGCGTTCTCGCAAGCGTCAAGCTTGCCCAGGACTTGGGTTTTCCTGTACATGATAATGTGTGCTCGAAACTAGCCGTTGTACTCGATAAAGATGTCATGAACTGGGCTGAGTCAAACGACTTGCGCAAGGCTATCGGTAACGCAGCGAAGAGTTCGAATTGGTTCAAGTCCATCTCCGGTGGAGAAAGCTGGGTTGAAGTAATAGCTCCTGCTTTCGAGGATGCAGAATTCAGAAAGCGCGACTTAGGCATGAAGATTAGTCAACTCCGCGTATGGGTGGATCATGGATGACAACTTGCCCTTAGAGCTGGCGAACTTTAACGGAAAAGGCTACGTGATTGCCCCAGCGGGATATGGCAAGACGCATTTGATAGCTATGGCCGTCAAGGCTTCGATGCAACGACAATTGATTCTGACGCACACGTATGCAGGTGTTAATTCGATCCAGAAAAAAATGCAGACGTTGGCAGTGCCCTCATCGCGCTATCAGATTGATACCATTGCAAGTTGGTCGCTGCGGATGTGCCTGAGCTTCCCCAAAACTTCCAATTGGACGCAGGAATACCCAAACGGAAATGAATGGCAAAAGCTCTACGCGGCCTGTACCTCCTTGCTCGATAGGCCCTTTGTTGAGCGAATAGTTCGCAGTTCGTATTCAGGTGTATATGTCGACGAGTATCAGGACTGCTCGACTCAACAGCACCTGTTGGTCGAGGCTCTAGCGAGCCTGTTGCCTTGCCGTTTGCTAGGCGATCCCATGCAGGCAATTTTCGATTTTGCGGATCAGCCCGTGGATTGGGAGCAGCATGTCTATCCTAACTATCAAAAACTGGGTGAGCTAAGGACACCATGGCGTTGGCATTTAGCCGGCGCTGAAGAACTTGGAGACTGGCTCGACGGCGTTAGTAGGCGTCTTCGCGCCGGCGAAAAAATATCGATTCATGCGCCATTACCTAAAGGAGTCGAGAGGGTTGCGGTGGATCTGGAGGATTTCACCAACCCAGCGCGTCTCAACTTTTTCTACAAATTTCTAGACTATGAAGAAGCGGTGATTGCCATTTATTCGGGGGATCAAAGGTCCAAGAACAAGGCGCACAAGCTCGCGCAACTGCTCCGCGGTAAGTTCTCTAGTATCGAGGAGGTCGAGGGGAAAGACCTGTTCGGCTTCATCAAGAAGCTCGAAAGTGCGCCGACGCCGAGCAAGAAATTGCTCCTAGTCATCGAGTTTGCAAAAAAATGCTTCAACTCGATCGATGGAATTTTGACGGCTGCGACTAAGCGGGGGGAGGTCGCGAAACTGACTAAGGCGACCAAATACCCAAATGTCTTGGAAGCGGCAAACAACTTCCTTACTGAGCCGACGAGTCAAAAATTGTCGTACTTGATGGCGGCTATTCAGCTAAATCCGGAAACTTCTGCATATCGACGTGACCTGTTGAACAGGCTGGTGAAGGTTCTGCGTATACATGAAGAGAATAATGATTTAAGCCTCATGGAAAGCGCACAGCGTTTCCAGCGAGACTTCCGTCATGCCGGACGACCAATACGCCACAACAAACTTATAGGCACGACTTTGCTGGTCAAGGGGTTGGAATATCACCATGCGATCATTCTTGAAGCTGACGCCATGACACCGAAGGAACTCTATGTCGCGCTAACTCGCGGAGCCAAGAGCATCACGATCGTGAGCCTTAAGAGCGTCATTCCTACCTGATATTTGAGTCGGTCCATTTTTATGAACGCTCTCTGAACGTCCGCAATGGTCGACTGCTGCCGGCCGCGACAGGCCGGCGTCGACCCCAAGTAGCCGATAGGCACCAGCAGAAATCGGCCGACTTTGGTCGACTCCGTGGCATTCCCTAAGTCACGCAAGGTGTGGTGCTCGTATTCTTACACTCGGGCTTTGTCATTCCGTAGGGATGGCGGTTGCAGGAGCTGAGTACAGCCGCCGTTAAAAGACTCCATGATCTGTCTAGTTCTCGCGCCAAGGTGAGGATTCAAGTCCCTTCGGATCATAAGCCCAGTCTGATATAGGTACGACTCGCATCCTGGAAGGAACCGATTCGATCAAAGGAGAAGCCGCGTTCTTGCTGAGGTCGCCAAGCTTCAGCTGGACCCTCTCCAGGTTCGCGACATCCTCTGCTGTTAGGGATATTTCAGAGGCAGCAACTGCACTCTTTGGATCTGTCAATCCGAACACAAAGCGATAACGCTCCAATGAGTCGGCCTCTTCGGTTGAAAGCTTTAGGTTTTTTTTCAATACCCCAATGTCAGCCTTATCGAAGAGCAAGGCATTGCAGAACCTTGGACATGGGGGGCTCGGAAGAAATGGAAAGACATCACATCGACACTCGGTGGCAGCCGAAACAATCGATGAAATACCCAGTAGTAGCCCACCTACGGCAATCAATCTCACACTCATGATTTGCCCTCCTGGCGAAATATAACCCACCAAATCAAGTAAGCTGCAAGCCAGATCGAGCAAGCAATCACCCCCCAGAGCAGATAATTCAGCTGGGTTTCGTAGTGGGTGTTGATCTGGTCAAAAGCAAGTTGCTGAGCATCACCTTTAGTGAACAGAGTGGCAAGGTAGCTGCGTGCAAGCTCATTCCCCGCTCTGATAGAGATCAGTAAGGAAAACCACGCAAAGGCGAGGATGAAATAAAAGCTTCGCGCCCAGCGATTCCGGGGACTGAAATGCGATGATCCGATTACCACAGCAATTGAACCGCCCAGCATCGCCAGCGCCCAGGTAGTCAACTGCGCGGAGGTGGCTGCGACCTCCTTGAGCCCCGCCAAGAACGGTTCCATCTCCACCTCCCTGGTGGCAACCAGCTGGTCTCCTGAGGTTAGCCCCAGGCTAGGATTTCGCAATGTCACCACGCAGCGATCTTGTGAATGGCTGCTTGATGTCGATCCAGAAGGGGTGTGGCCCCTCTATTGCTTTAGGTGTCGAGCATGTCCCATTCATCTCCTAGTACCCAGCGGAGAGCGGAAAGCTTGCCGTTGAGCATGCCCCACTCAAAATCGTCCCAAGGGCCAGTGTCCTCGTACTGATTTCTCACCCTCTCAGCAGCGGCCAATGCACCTTTCCAGATGTGTTGGTGAATCTCACCATTGGAATTACGTTCAACTCCATCGGGGATGAGATTGATAGTTCCTTGCTCAATGTGGTGAGCGCGGCTCATATGCCTGTTGTACCAAACTTTATCGACCAGCTCGTCCATTGCCCCCAAGATTTCTTGTAGGCCGCGTGTCTGATCCTCCCAGGCCCAGTCGTACTCATAGTGGAACTCTTCGAGGTCGAGCAGAACCTCTACGGCCTGGCTTGTGGCATTGTAGAAATGGGTTTGGTCATCAAAGATTTCTGCAAAATCTTCGTGAGGTAAGCGGTGGTCTTTGGCTGAAAAATCATTGACGTTATGGGTGACGAACCGAAAGGAGTCGTACTCATCTGCGTGTTCTATCCGATACTCTTGGAATGCCTCAATAAGCACCGCGTCGGCAACACTATTTTTTTGCTTGTGGAACGGAGCCTTCTTCGCGATTGCACGCTCAGCTGCTTTAATTTTTGCCTTATCAGTTATTGCTACAACCAAAGCTGTGTCGAATAACCTCAGGACGCGCTTAACCGTGCCCTCGGTGGCTTCTGAAAGTATTGGCAGACGGTGATTCACGTCATCCAACGTCTGAAGCGCTACGTCCCTTCCGTCGCCGCCGAACGACTCAATGACACCTTTAACCACCCTGAATTCGTTCGCGAGGCGTTTGCGTGTGGCCTCGATCACCCTGTCTTTATTTCGCTCGTACTCAGTCCGTACCAAGTCGGGCAGCAGGATCTTGATAACGCCATCCTCGACTAGATGCTCTATCGCCGTGAGCATTGGCAGCTCTGACTTCTGGGATGAAATATCAAGCCATACGCATGTATCGAGCATTACCAGATGCATTGAAGCTCCTTTGGGGTTTCAGATCTCTATACTTGGCCTCGGCCAGAGACCCATTATGGTCTGCCCCAGTCATCTTGTGTGACTCGGGCAGGCGCCCATTGATGCGGCAGCAATTGGCCAATTTCTGCCTTTCAGGACCGGCAGCTGTCGGCTACAAGCGGACTATAAATTCCGAAAATGATCATCTTCGCGTTTGCACTGAGCTTCCGGCTTGCTGTAACGCTTAATCCACAGCAAATAGATGAGTATCGTGGAAAATAGAAGAACCTTTTTATGAACACACGCCGTGCTCAATCTGGCCTATCAGATTTAGTACATCAGCATTATTGGCTTCTACAGGCTTAACCCTTCCCAGCGCCAGTGCCGGTTTATTCAGCCAATTAATAGCCTCCGCTTCATTTTCGCCAAACAACTTAATAGCTGCTTCAAGAACTTCTTTATCTATCACTTTTTCTGCCACATCGTTCACCAGTATAGTTAATTAATATTAAATATGCGGTATAATAATAAAAAGCAACAGGATTTGCTATGTCTATCACTATAGAAGATTTCATCGTCGCGTTCGGAAGCGACTACATCCCGCTGAACGACCAAGGGCAGACGGATCAAGCCCAGGTGGACTGGGCTATCAATGCCGCTACGGGTACTGCGGATGCGTACCAGGCCGGTGATCTCATCTGTGTCGCACAAAGACCGGGCAACGAGCTTGGCTACACGCATACCGTCAATGTGATTGGCAGGTACAAGCTGCCAGTGCGTCCAGCAGGGGTGATGCTCAATGGCTGGTATTCCGGCAACAACGTGTCCAAAAGCTCGACGTACCAGATAAGGTGGTGCCGCCGCAGCAGCGATTACCGGGGCATTCTGCTCGACACCGACCCGCTTGACGTGCCGGAAGATGGGGTCACGTACAACGTGCGTTTGAAGCAGGGCGGCATCACCAAAGCGGTGAGTTATGGCGTAGATGGAAATGAGATTGACATGAGCGGATCGCTGATCCCGAAAGGTGAACTCTTAGTCGAGATCGAAGCAGTAGCAGATGCCGGAAATTCGATAGTGACAGATGTAGCCAAATTCAATATAACTGCTTGATATAAAAGGAGTTAATTGTCAATGTCATTTACACTTGAGAAGGCGCAGGCAGCACAGCCGAAGATTCTGGCGAACGGCATGAAGAGCTTCGATCACTTCAGAAATCTTGCCGGGAATCCGAAACTCGATGAGTTTTTTGTCGATGCCAATGCCTTGGCAGCCTTGCTGCCGGGGCTTCCGCTGGCAGGCGATTCAGCGCTAGAGAAGCTGTCGATGATCGCTGACAACAGCTACAAGACGTATGCCGTTTCTTTGAGCCGCTGGAACGAATGTGGCGCGCTTGATCGAAAAGCGGAAGTGTCGATTCCGCCAAGGATGAGGCGAGTTGATTTTTCAGGCTTAGCGCTCATTGAGGTCTGGGTAAAAGAGCCGCCGACTATCAAAGATATGTACGGCAATGTGGTTGTCGAACCAATGCATCTCGCTCTGACCTACAACGACCAGAAGCTCTTCTATGAAGAGCGAGTATCACTGGAACTCGGAAACATGCTAGAAGAGCTAGGCTACGAGTTCGAGAATCGCTGGTCCTGACCATCAATTTGATGGCCAGGCTGCTTCGATCACGTTGTCTTCGACAACTTTCAGCTTCACGCCGAATACCTCTCCAGCAGGCACCTGAATAGATATACCGGTTCTCTGGCTGACGAATGATTCGAGTTCGATCAGCTCGGCTTCCGTGATGCCTTCATTCACTGCACGAGCTGAGATCTTGCAGCATTCATCGAAAGCTTCGAATTCTTTGGTTGTCATGAAGTGATTAGCTGCTATGGCCATCGCTCGGCTCAGACGGATAGAAAAATCGCGTTCTTGAGATCTTGGGTGCATGATTAAGCTCCAACTACTTTAGCGAGAACTGGAGCGATTTTGGCTTCGTAGAGATCAAGATGTCGTTTGTTCATTGCTTCCTGTGCAGATGCGACGTTCTTGACACCTTTGTGCTCAGGCACCCAAGTGAACACGCCGATCAGTTCAAAGTCGAAAGTAAGCTTAATGGTTGTAAAAACATCATAAGTGCGAATCTTGAAGCTCAGATTGTAGTTGCTGGCTAGCTTAGAGAGGTGAATGTCTGAATAAAGACTAGAGCGTTCAGCTTTGAGGCTCTTAACCATTTTTTGAAGTATTGCTTCTGCTTTAAGTGTTATTTTAGTATCCATGCAATTTTTCCTTTTTTTGTTATTTTGTTTGCATAATTATATTATAACAGTATAAATTGCATTTTTAACATTGGCCGTTAAAATATTTAAAATAATATATAGGGACAGTAAATGAAAGCATTGGAAGAAGAGAAGGAGATGGCGCAGCAAGAGAAGCTGGATAAACTTAAAGAGTTAACAGCGGAAGAAGTGGAGCGGATTAATAAAGAGGGAGAGGCAGAGAAAACCAGGATATTAGAGAGATTTAATAAGAAGCCGCCACGAGGGCGGCGGGACTAGCTGAGTGATAGTTCGAGCCTTGGTTTTTCCGTTTCTTTTTCAAGAGAGTAGATTGGGCCAGGCGCGTCTTCTGGTGTATAGTCGATTTCGATTTTGCACCTGAAGATCGACAAGATTGCTTCGACTAGCTGCATTGCAGCTCTGGCCATTCTCAGTGCGCTCTCGTTCATGATCTTGAGTTGAAGCTGATCACGACGCAGTTTTTCTTGCTGATTGAAGACGTAGAAGAGCTTGTTGCCCTTTGTGTATGTTGGCTCCAGGATACGGCTTATAGCCGTACGTCGAGGCCGGTCAGCTTGTATGACAATGGCGAAAGTCTTTGTCCTCACTTTTGGTCTTTCGGTGCTGACGAAGAGCCCTCTGTGGGGTGTTGGTTGCGGTCCTGGCCGTTGCGCTGATTCTGCATCTCTTGTTCTAACAGCTTTCTGTAATTCTTGAAGCATAGATTCGTCATAGTGAATTCCTTCTCTTTTAATTAGATTTTGCCAAGTAAAACGCGATCTCTTAAGCTGGCGACCAGATATCGACTTCCCTTCGAACTTATAACTAATCCCAGTAGGCTTACCGGATTTGTCAGTCGTTAGTTCGACGCTAATTTGCGCTTTTTTCAGATGGGCGATGAAGTCGAGCATGTTTCCGCCGCGTTCTTGGGTACGTTCAAGAGCCGTAGCTACACGGGCAATGACTTTGTGCTTCCATGCGACATCCCCTGATTTCTGAGATGCTTCGACTTCATCACGGGTGAGGTTTACACCAAAAGTTTCGTGCGGCATCGGTACTACTTGTAGGCCGTATTCCTGCTCGATCTCTCTACACACGGCCATCAAGATCTCGTAGTCGTTGCTTTCTGAGAGCAGCTTGTAGTCACGCATGCTGATGCGGTTGGCGATTATGTGCATGTGCTGATGATCAGTGTCGTGATGCAGCATGCCGAAGAATTTATGGTCTTCTGTGTAGCCGAGTGCGCTCATTGTCTTATCCAGCACCTGCCGCCACTGGCTTGGGCTAAGGATCTCACCAGCAGCTAGGCTCAGTATGTAGTGCATGTGACACTTGCCCGAATCCTTCCCTGTAGCTGCTTTGCGTAAGTCGCATGGCATGTCCATTTCTTCAGTCAGTTCTTCAGGTGTTGAGCCAAATACGTTTCCACCAACAAATTCTACGTGCTCGCACTTGTGTTCGTGGCCTTTACCAAATACATACTCAACACGTGTTTTTGATGAGCCTTTTTCGTTTGCGAATTTTCTGGAGATCATGCTGATTCTCCCGTCATTGCTTTCATTAACAATTTTGCTTTGTGTGACAACTGCTCTCTCAGGATGGGCAGGTAGTTCTGATGCTCGGTAGGTGCGGCAAGGTATTTGTCGAGCAGCTGAACAGATGCGATAAGTACGCCATAAAAATTTTGGAGATTACCGGATACGATCCTTTTGGCCGGCAGTTCGCTGCGGAGTCCGGAACTGCGGAGGAAGACGGCTGGGCTATCGAACCCTTTCTCGTCCATAAGCTCTAGCAAGCGCTCATACTCTTCAGCATTAAGCGCGACGAGGATCTTGTTAGTTCTTTTCTTTGACTCTAGTAAGGCGGGTTTTCCCCTTTTGTTGTTTTTCATGATTTCACCTTTCTTATTATTATGGTTAATTGCTTTTGATTCTAATTGCGCAACACCCGCTGGGGTGTGAGCAGCCAGCGTATTAACGTTTACTACTTTGTCGATGAGGAACGAATAACGACTAAGTGGTAATAAGTTAATACATTGCTGGCTTAGAATTTCTTCTCTTAAATTGATTATATCACTAATTATTAACTTATTTTAATTGATCCATAACTTTTCGATTGATTGTTGAAAATATTTTTGCTAGAACAGATTGTTTTTATTGATTTGTTCTAGAGAACATTTTGCATGTTGTAAATCTGTTCTCTAGAGCAAATGAGGCAAGAAGATTTGTTCTAGAGAACAAGGAGTTAATTAAAATCTGTTCTAGAGAACATTTTTGCTAAGCTAATTTGTTCTAGAGAACAGATTGCTAAGTTTAGATTTGTGCTAGAGAACAAATCTTGTACTAGAATTCTGTTCTCTTTGTTAACACCAGCTTCGCTGAATGAAGCCAGTGGTAGCCTTGTTCGAGGGAGGAGTGGGGAAATGGACGTTCGAAAACCGGGAAGTCTGGGTGAGTTCTATATGGGCTGGCAGCAATACGCTGATGCGTTTCTTGTTGCATGCAAAGAATCAGGAGTGAAGCCGGCAGGGATTAAGCCTTCTAACGGCTATCTACGTATAGATTGCAGTGGGTTGCCCGAACACTTAGTCATTCTTGCTGATGCTGTAGAGCGAGCGACTGACGGTATATGTCAGTTTTGTGGTGCTACGAGCGCCATTGAACGAATAGAGCAGGGCTGGGTATGGAAGCTCTGCAAGCCATGCATCAATGCCAGGGGGCAGAAAACACGCCCTGAGTGCGTGCTGGATCACTGAACATTCAGGCCTGCCAAGCCCGACTTTTCTCAGTTAGCCACAGCCTTTTCAGGAACAACTTGTTTACACATTCACATAAGTGTACGCACATTGTTCTGCATGACCACCAAGCAACCACCACTGGATTTTTTAGCCGAAGGCTGTAAAAATATTTGACACAAGTGCCTAATTCTGAAATTTCTCGTTATTTGCATGTTATAATATAAGCATGCAAACATAATAATAAGAAGAAGAGGCTATTATGGAAGATGTAGAAAAAGGATGGCTATGGATAAGAGAGCTAAAGAATTCAGTATGCTTTTATCGCGTAGTGTTTGGTGAAAAGAGAGAGCGTGTTCTTGCAGTGCCGTACACTGAAGTAATGGCTCGTCAGCGCGAGATTCGCAATCACTTTAAAAGTTTGAAGAGCGCTGCAAAGCTAAATAAGTATTTCAGCACATTCGAATTCAGACACAAAGAAAAGCTCGTAGATAAAAAAGCTTATCTGACGCCGGCACAGATCATTGAAAACATGGTGTTGATCGAAGAGTCACTTGCTGAGCTAGTAAAAGCAGATCCGAAATGCAAAAAACCTGAAAACAGGCAGGCTGGCTATGAGACATGGCGACAATGGTCAAAGATCAGACCGTATCTCAACACTCTCGGCGGCTGGAACATCAAAGAATCTGACTCACAAAAGGCCCTTGGTTGGGGCACCGCAGGGAGGAGAAATCAGGGTGGACAAGAAACCTAACCGCACTGGCTTCCTCGCCGGCCAGCTCACATTTGGCGACGACTTCGACACCCTCGGCCAGGCCGAGATCGAAGCTGGCTTCTTCGGCGAGCCAGATCCCGCCCCCGCCACTGCATCCGAATTGGCAACAACAGAGGAGGAGAGCCAGCGCTGCCAGGTCTGTGGCTTCCCAGCCATCGCTGGCCACGTCCAGGGCGAGGTTAATGGTGAGCGATATAGTCTGCTGATCTGCCCAGGCTGCCTGAAGCACGCTGTTCTGTGTTTGAGAGACAGCCACCGGCAGTGCCGCCTATTTGATGACGATTTCGAGATTGAGGAGCTGTGCCGTTTTGGCAAGGCTCCAGAAATCCTGGAGGGTGAGGCCAAGGACTGGGAGCGGATGAAGCCAGTGGGGCGAGAGTTCGGAGCTGGAAGCGATGAGTAATATGCCTCGTCGCATCATGCGATTGAAAGAAGTTATGCATGTGAGTGGGCTTGGCCGAAGCTCTATCTATAGTTACATCGCGTCTGGGAGGTTTCCGAAGTCCAGGAAGCTCGGCGGCGGAATTGTTGGCTGGGACAGCTTGGAGGTTCAGCGGTGGGTTGATGCTGTGCTTGATGGGCAAGAATGGAAGCCGCTAGAGACTGATCTCGCTGTACAGAAATGAAAAAAGGCACCGGGTGAGGGTGCCTTTTCATAAGTCGGCGGCCATAGGACCTCCTTCCAGATTCTATCGAGATGACATCCAGTCATTCAGGTCGCTTAGCCTCCAGGCTACGCTTTTGCTGCCAAGCTGGACGCGTTTCGGGAATTTCCCGTCCTGCTCCAAGCGCCAGATCGTGCTCCTGCTGAGGCCGATCATTTCTGCTACCGCGCCGAATCTCAAAAATTTATCTTGTTGTTGTACCGCTACTGCTGCTCCCATCGTTGCCCTCCCTTTGGCATATAATATGTCATTAATTATATTGCTAGCAGTGGTTATGGTCAATAGCGTCCTGCTTTGTCAATCCCTATTTTTTACGTTCCAAGACGCCCAATAGGGATGACAAATGCATTGTCGGGCTGGAGGCTAGGCTCTATGCTGGCTCTTGCCGTTCGTCTGGTCTTTTGTAGTATTTTTTCACGAGACCAAGCATGCCAATCTCGTCGTCGGGCTCTCGCAGATAGTCCTTGTCCAGCTCTTTCAGGAACTCCTCTCCATCAGGGCCTGTGATTACAGAAAGCGCTTCGCTGAGCAGATACCATGCCCTCTTCATTTCTTTCTCATAATCGTGGTGATGGTAGGTTGCTTTAGTCTTGTTCCCCTCGGCGTGATTAAGGCATCGCTCAGAAACCTCGGTCGGAATGCCAAGCTGCTGCATGAGCGTTGAGCCTGACCGGCGAAGATCATGCGTTTTCCACTGTTGTCCGCCAACGAGGAGCGACTGTGTCTCAATCGTCCGGCCTGTTGCAGCCTCCTTCCCATCAGGGAGCTGGCGGTCGCGAGCATGGTTCGTTGCGGCTTTTCGGTTGATCGGTTTCTCGGGATCTCGGCCTGGGTAGCACCAGGCAGTTTGGCCGGTCAGAGTTTTCAACTCTTCAAATAGGCCGATTGAATAAGCGGAAAGATTTACGGTGATCTGGCGCCCCGATTTTGTGCGTGCAGCAGGAATGGTCCAGGTGCGCTTACCCCAGTCAAACTCAGACCAAGCAGCTTGACACAGCTCGTTAATGCGGCATGTCATTGAGATCTGAAGCATGTAGATGATGTGTGTCACACGATTGAGGCTAGATGCCCAGAGAGCTTGATTAAGCTCCCTTATCTCACGCGGGGTTAGTACACGGTCACGTGGCTTCGACGCCTTGCCGATGTCTTTCTTGCTTATCGCTTCGGCAGGGTTGACGCTGATCACCTTGCGTTTAACAGCAAATGCAAACATCTGTTTCATGTCACTGAAAATTGACTGAGCCATCCTGTTCACACCGCGTTCAAGGATAGTGTCGGTCACGTGATGAATTTCAGCAGCAGTGATGTCCTTCATCTCCATTGCTCCTAGGAGGGGTAGAACATCTTTTTCAAATTGCCGGCGCAGCTCTTTGCCGCCATCTTTGCGGCCCTTGGGCAGAGCTGATTTCATCCATCGGTCGAAGAAATCGCTGACCGTTACGCGAGAAGCCTCTTCTATTGCTTTTGCCTTGGCAGCTTCGACCTTGCGTTCTGCCTCGGCTTTCTTCTCTGCGACCGGATCTGCTCCACGAGCAACATCTGATTTCACCTGTTGCGCTGCCTTTCTGGCTTCGGTGACGGTGACTTCCGGGAAGAGGCCCAGGGGAAGTCTGTTTTTGACCAGATTTTCACCGGAGCCAACACTGTATCTCAGCGCCCAAGCCTTCTTGCCGCTTGGGTTGACGCGAAGCTGCAAACCAGGGATCTTGGAGTCGATCAGCTCGTACTGCTTTTCTTCCGGCTTCGCATTTCTGCAAAACGTCGCAGCGCGCTCAGCGTGTTCCGGAATCCTCTCTCTAGCCATGCCACCTCCGAGTTTATTGGAGGCTAATTCTAGGTTACTACCCCGCTATCTCCAAAAATAGGGTCCGTATAGGGTCCATTGGATGTCACGAAACCGGGTGATTCGTAGTGAAACAAGAATCTCCTAGAGCCTACGGTGCGCAGCCTTCTAGGCCCCGTGGCGCTTGGTCAGGATGGGCTTTTATGATCAGTCGTGAACAGATAGAAGCCTTGCATGGGGTGCAAGGGGTAGAGTGTTCGAATCACTCCGTTCCAACCAAATAACGCCAACGAAAACAGCCAGTTGAGCAATCACTGGCTGTTTTCGTTTTTGAGCTACGAGCATTCCTGGCGATTGAGGTGATATCCAGATCGACGCCGCTTCAGGTCAGATTTGCGTACTCGGAAAATGAGTCAGCGAGCGTCTGGCTGGCAGCAGACGTTGAAGGACGCAGGATAAAAACCTCGCCAGCAAGCGAGGCTATGACGGGGCCCTCAATCAACCGCTTCCTTGCGTGCCGGCGATAGCGAAAAGTCCAGGGCTTCGGCGAGCAGTTCCTGGTCGCGCTCGCCGGTGAGTTGACCGACCAGCTCCCACTGCTGGTCCAGTTCCTCGTTGATGGCTTGCATGCGTTCGATCATGCGTTTGGCAGACTTCTGCACAGTGGCGTCCTGGCTCTGCAGCTGATCGAAGGCCATGGCCGTCAGGGAGGCCGTCATGTGGGTCATGCTGCGAGCCATCAGGCCCAGTAGCTGCAGTAGCTGCTCTTCCTTGGCAGACATTGCGTGCTCCTATCGAGTCCAGGCTCCAGCTTAGCTGAATGGCCCGGAGTTCAGTTACGCATGTGTGTAAGCCTATTTCCATAGTTGAGGTACTACGTTGGCCCCAGTCTATTCGGACTTGTCTGGCGGGGCCGAGGTGTCCGAATAGCCCAGCCCTGATCAGCTCGAATCGACTCGCCGTGGATACGCGGTGTGCAGCTCTGCTTGCCGGCAATAGCGGCTCAGACCCGGCCTAGAAGGAGGCCAGCCTCTTTTCCATGGGCTGGAAAATCAGCCCGGCGAACTCGCCAACTTCGCCGGTCAGGATGAATCCATAGCGCTCGTAAGCTTTCACCGAAGACAGCGCAGCTCTCACCGTCAGCACGTCGCCTCTGGCATGTTCCATTGCCGCGTCGATCAGGCGTCTGCCGATGCCTTTGCGCTGGCAATCCGGCGCCACGAACAGCATCGCCACATGGCGTCCTTCCTTGAGTTCGATCAGTCCCGTCAGTGCGCCATCTTCCAGGCAGCCGAGCATGAGGTTGTCACCGGCCATGCGTTCGGCGAACGCCGATGCGTCTGCCAGCTTGCTGAAGGTCTCCACGCCCTGGGGTGGCAGCGAGGGCGCGACCGCCAGCATGAATGCGTCCATGCACAGGGTGCTGGCGCTGGGGAGGTCGTCGCGGGTCAGTTCACGGATCTGCATCCTGTTCATCCTTGTCCGGGCAGGTCTGGTTTCAAATACGGGGGCGCTGCTGGCGGGAAGCGGGGCTTGCTGTTCCCGGCGCCTTGCGATTGCGCTCAAGTCGACGTCTTGCCCGCCGACTAAACGGTGTAACGCCGTGCCTGTTCATCTATAACTCAGGGTAGGCATCTGGCGCGGGTATCCTGGCCAGGGCGCTTGTACGCAGATTGCACAGGCGATGGAGTATCGCAGCAACTGATCCTGCTGGTGGAACTAGGAGCGTTCGTAAGCAGTTCTGGTAGCCCCTTGTAGTGTCCCTCCCAAGTAGGAGTAATCGCATGGCTTTGGTCCCCGTTAGACTGTCCCAGCGCTTGACCCTGGGTTGCATCGTGCTTCTGATTCTCACCGCGCTGGCGGTGTTCTCGGTAATGGCCTTGCGTGGGCAGCCCCGTGTGGTAGCGGCCAGTGGTGAGCTGATCGAGCAAACCGGCAGCGCCATCGTGCGCCAGTTGGCGTTGCAGCTGGCGCGTATAGAGGGGGTGACGGCCAGCCTCGCGCATCTGGCCGAGGTGCTGCCGCGTGAGGAGGCGCTGTATCGCGATAGCCTGCCCAATCTGATCGACAATCAGGGGGACCGGGCGATCGCCGGTGGTGGCGTCTGGCCCGAGCCAAATGCCTTCAGTGACGGCGTCGAGCGCCGCAGTTTCTTCTGGGCGCGTGGGGCTGATGGTCGCCTGAGTTACTCGGACGATTACAACGCGGCAGACGGGCCTGGCTATCACAACGATGCCTGGTACACCGGCGCCCGTAGCAGCAAGCTCGGCCAGTGCCTCTGGTCGGAGGCCTATCAGGATGCGGTGACGGGTGTGCCGATGGTCACCTGTAGCGTGCCATACCAGCTGAGTGGCCGCTTTGCCGGCGTCGCCACGCTGGACCTGTTGCTGGATGATCTGGCGCGCTTTCTGACCGAGCAGGGCAAAGTCACCGATGGCTATGCCTTCGCGCTCGATCAGGCCGGCAACGTGCTGCATTTTCCGGGCATGACCGGCGGCAAGGGTGGCGCGATGGTCAAGTTCGCCGACCTGGCGCAGCAGCACGGCTGGCTCAAGCCGATTCAGGATGCGTTGAGCGGCGGCAGCGCCGGGGGCATTCGCAACATTGATCTCGAACAGGATGAGCAGCTCAACCAGGCCAGTCGCGTCAGTCTGTTCGTGATGCCGGACACCGGCTGGGTCATCGGCCTGGCGACGCCGCAGGAGCGGGTCACGGGCCTGGCCCATGCGCTGACCTGGGAAATTCTGCTGTTCCTGTTGCCCTTGCTGGCGGTGCTGCTGGCACTGGCCTGGCTGGCAGGGCGCAAGTTGATCGGCCAACTGGAGGAAACCACTGCGCAGATCGATTCGCTGGGGCGCGGCTCGGCCAGCCGTGATGTCGAGTTGAGCGTGGAGCGCGAAGACGAAATCGGCGCACTGCGCCACGCGGTCAACCGCTACGCCGGGCAGTTGCGCACCATGCTCCAGCGCATTGCCGAGGAAGCCGATCACCTGCAGGCCGAGGCCGCGCAGCTGGGCGGCCTGAGCAGCACCCTGGCGGGGCGTGCCGAACAGCAGCGGCAGGAGAACACCCAGTTGGCTGCCGCGATCACCGAGATGTCGTCGAGTGCGCAGGAGGTGGCGCAGAACACCAATGACTGCGCCGACACCGCGCAGAGTTCGTTGGTCGTCGTGCAGCAGGGGCAGCAGAAGGTTGCATCCAACAGTGCGGCGATCAAGGCACTGTCCACGGAAATGGCAGGTGCGGCCTCGGTGATCAGCCAGCTGGAGAAAGACAGCCAGCAGGTAGGGGCGGTGCTGGATGTGATCAAGGCCATTTCCGAGCAGACCAATCTGCTGGCCCTGAACGCGGCCATCGAGGCTGCGCGTGCCGGTGAGCAAGGCCGTGGATTCGCGGTGGTGGCCGATGAGGTGCGCACCCTGGCGGGCAAGACTCAGTCATCGGCCAATGAAATCGGCACCATGATCAGTGCGCTGCAGCAGGCGTCACGCCAGGCGGTGCAGGCGATGCAGGCGGGGGAGGCGCGCACGGAGCATGCGGTGGTCGAGGCCGAAGGCGCCGCCTCGGCGCTCTCCAGTTCGGTACAGAGCTTCGACGATATCTCCCAGCGCGCCCAGCAGATCGCCGTGGCGGCGCAGCAGCAGAGCCACGTCACTCAGGAGATCAACGAACTGGCGGTGCGCATCCACAGCATCAGCGAGGAGAACGCTCGCGATGCCCAGGCGCTGGATGAGGTCAGTAGCGCCATGCAGGCGCTGTCGTCCCGCTTGACCGGGTTGAGCCGGGGCTAGCCAGTCGCGTTTCGGGGCTCGGCGCCGGTCCGCAGCCCTGAAGCTCCGCCGAGCTTTCTGAAAAAAGCGCGACTTGGGCAAAGACCCTCTATTCTTAGAGTGATGCCACCTTAAGGGAATGGCTCAGCAGCGGTGGGCTGTCAGCAGTGATCGTCGGCATCTAGGGAAACGCGCTTCATTCGGGCAGCTCTTTCCTGATCGACAACGGTTCTGTGGCCTCGCTATTGGTACGTCCAGATGGACCAGATCCTATCCCTCCTGTCGGAAACCGTTCCCCAGGCCCGCTCCCTGGAACAGTTGGCTCGCCCTCTGCTGGCGCTGCTCGGCCAGCTCACGGGCATGGAGTCGACCTACCTGACGACCATCAACCTTGAACAAGGCTTTCAACGGGTCGAGATCGCCCGCAACACGGGGCCGATGGTCATCCCCGAAGGGCTCGTGGTGCCCTGGGCTGACACCCTGTGCAAGCGGGCTCTGGAAGAGAATCGTCCGTACTCGGACAACGTTGCGGAGTGCTGGGGCGATTCCGACGCCGCCCAGGCGCTGGGGATCAAGACCTACCTGAGTGCGCCCATCCGTTCCCAGGCCGGCCATGTGCTGGGTACGGTCTGCGCGGCAAGTTCGCAGCAGGTCGCCTGTTCGCCCAAGGTCGAACCGGTGCTGCGCTTGCTGGCGACGCTGCTGGGCTACTTTCTGGAGCGCGAGCTGCTGGTCGAGCAACTCCAGGCCGCCAACGCCGAGCTGGCCACGCTTGCCCTGATCGATCCTCTCACCGGCCTCGCCAATCGGCGCGCCATCCTGCGCGACCTGGAGCATCTGTATGCCCTGGCGCAGCGGGATAACAGGTACGTGCTGATCGGGGTCATCGACCTGGACGGGTTCAAGCTCATCAATGACGTCTATGGCCACCAGGCCGGCGACCACTTTCTCCGGGGCGTGGCCAGCCAGCTCAAGCGCAGCCTGCGCAACAGTGACAGCGTCGGCCGCGTTGGCGGTGACGAGTTCATCGTCATCGCCCAGGGCGCATCGCCGGAAAGCGCGGCCCTGGACCAGGAGCTGAGTAGCGCCGCCAGCCTGATGCAGGAGCGCCTGAGTCGCGCGACGATCGGGCGCTACCCGTTGGGCGATGGCGTGGAAGCCCTCGACTATCAGGGCGCAAGCGTCGGGGTGGCCGCCGTGATGCCCGCCGAGACCAGCGCCGAGGAGGCCATCATCCTGGCGGATGGCGAGATGTATCGCGTCAAGCAGCAACGCAAGCGTCAGCGCTCATAGGCGCGGCGCACCGAGCGACTCCTGCAGCCATCGCGCACCTTGTCCGAAAATGCTGGCAAACTTGCGCTTCGATTCTCGACAGGAGTTAGTCGATGTCCGTCAGCCCGGAGCTGTCGCCAGGCCTCATTGTGATTCACGGTAACCACCTCGAAGAGCTGCGTGCGCTCTCGGTGGCGTGGATGCGCCGCTATCCGCTGCGGCCGCTGGAGAATGAGGTGCTGCTGGTGCAGAGCAACGGCATCGCGCAGTGGCTCAAGCTGGCGCTGGCCGAACGCGATGGCTGCGGGATCGCGGCGGCGCTGGATGTCGACCTGCCTGCGCGCTTTCTCTGGCAGGCCTATCGCAGCGTCCTGGGGCGTGATGCGATTCCCCAGCAGTCGCCGCTGGACAAGGCGCCGCTGACCTGGCGCCTGATGCGTCTGTTGCCGCAGCTGCTGAATGACGACGCGTTCGCTCCGCTGCGGCGCTTTCTGGCCGATGACCAGGACCTGCGCAAGCGCTACCAGTTGGCCGAGCGCCTGGCGGATCTGTTCGACCAGTACCAGGTCTACCGCGCCGACTGGCTGGAAGACTGGGCCAGCGGCCAGGATCGTCTGCGCACGTCGCGGGGCGGCGAGCGCCCCCTGGATGACGCGTCGCTCTGGCAGCCCGCATTGTGGCGTGCGCTGCTGGCGGATGTCGGGCAGGAACACCTGGCCGAAAGTCGCGCCGGGGTGCACCCGCGCTTCGTCGCCCGCCTGGGGGAACTGGACAGCCGGCCTGCGGGCCTGCCCCGGCGCATCACGGTATTCGGTATTTCCTCGTTGCCCGCGCAGATGCTGGAGGCGCTGGCGGCCATGGCGCGCTTCAGCCAGGTGATGCTCTTCGTGCACAACCCCTGTCAGCATCACTGGGGCGATATCGTCGAGGACAAGGACCTGCTACGCCACGAGTACCGTCGCCAGCGGCGCAAGGGCAATCCCGCCGGGCAGATCGGCCTGTTCGACGAGGCGGAGATGCACCAGCACGCCCAGCCGTTGCTGGCCGCCTGGGGCAAGCAGGGGCGTGACTACATCAACCTGCTGGATCAGTACGACGAGCCGCAGCGCTACCGCGAGCAGTTCGAGCGCATCGACCTGTTCAGCCCCGCTGCGCAAGGCGGCCTGCTGGGCCAGGTGCAGAACGACATCCTCGATCTGCGCCCGCTCGAGGAAAGCCGGCGCATCTGGCCGGCGCTGCGGCCCGGAGAGGATCAGTCGTTGCGTTTCCACGTCGCGCACAGTGCCCAGCGCGAGGTCGAGGTGCTGCACGACCAGTTGCTGGACCGCTTCAGCAGCGACCCGAGCCTGCGTCCGCGCGATGTGATCGTCATGGTGCCCGACGTCAACACCTACGCCCCGCACATTCAGGCGGTGTTCGGCCAGTTCGCCAGCGACGATCCGCGTTTCATTCCCTTCACCCTGGCCGACCAGGGGCTGCGCGGCAAGGAGCCCATGGCGATCGCGCTGGAGCACCTGCTGCGTTTGCCGGAGAGCCGCTTCAGCGTCAGCGAGGTGCTGGACCTGCTGGATGTGGCGGCGCTGCGTGCGCGCTTCGCCATCAGCGAGGAAGCGCTGCCGACCCTGCGCCGCTGGCTGGAGGGCGCCGGCATCCGCTGGGGGCTGGACGCCGCGCAGCGCGAGACGCTTGGCGTGGGCCACGGCCTGGAGCAGAACACCTGGCGTTTCGGCCTGCGTCGCATGCTGCTGGGTTACGCGGTCGGGCGTGGCCAGGCCTACGCCGACATCGAGCCGTTCGATGAGATCGGCGGGCTGGATGCCGCGCTGATCGGCCCGCTCAACCGCCTGCTCGATGCGCTCGACGCGTTGCTGGAGAACCTGCGCGAGCCGGCCAGTCCAGGCGCCTGGGGCGAGCGTTTGCGCAGTCTGCTCGAGGCGTTCTTCCTCGCTCAGGACGAGCGCGACGAGGTGCTGCGCAATCAGTTGCTGGAGGCGCTGGACACCTGGCTCGAGCTCTGCGAAGGCGCCGCGATGGAAGAGCCACTGCCGTTGGCGGTGGTGCGCGAAGCCTGGCTCGCCGGGCTGGACCAGGGGCGGCTGAGCCAGCGCTTCCTTGCCGGCGCGGTGAACTTCTGCACGCTGATGCCCATGCGCGCGATTCCGTTTCGTCACGTCTGCCTGCTGGGCATGAACGACGGCGACTACCCGCGCAGCCAGACGCCGCTGGATTTCGATCTGATGGCCGGCGACTACCGCCCTGGTGACCGCTCCCGGCGTGAGGACGATCGCTATCTGTTGCTGGAGGCGCTCCTCGCCGCGCGTGACCACCTCTATATAAGCTGGGTGGGGCGCAGCGTGCGTGATAACAGCGAGCGACCGCCCTCGGTGCTGATCGGCCAGCTGCGTGATCACCTGGCCAGCGCCTGGCGCCTGGAGGACGGTGGCGATCTGCTGCACGCGCTGACCACCGAGCATCCCTTGCAGCCTTTCAGCCGTCGCTACTTCGCCGGCGACGCGTCGCTCTACAGCTATGCCCATGAATGGGCGGCGCTGCATGGCCAGCTGCCGGAGGCGCAAGGCGCTGATGCGCTGCCGGCCTGGGAGGAGGGCGGCACGCTCACGCCCGAGCTGTTGCAGAGCTTCCTGCGCGACCCGGTCAAATGCTTCTTCACGCGCCGGCTCAAGGTGCACCTGGATGAACAGGCCCAGCGTCAGCTGGACACCGAACCCTTCGCCCTGGACGGCCTGCAGCGCTACCAGTTGCAGGAGCACCTGCTCAAGGCGGCGCTGCTGGCCGAGGAGGAGGCACCCGAAGCGGCACTGATGGTCGCGGCCGAGCGCTTGCGCCGCAGCGGGGTGTTGCCGCTGGCAGGCTTTGGCGAGCAATACCGGCAGGCGCTCCTGGCGCCACTGCCTGCGCAGGTTCTGCGATATCGCGCGCTGGCTGAACGCTGGCCGCATGCCCTCGAGTCGCCCTTGCCGCTGCATTTCGTTCAGGCCGATGTGCTGCTGGACGGCTGGTTGAACGGCCTGCGCCGCAATGCTGACGGCGCCCTGGCCAGCCTGCAGGCAGTACCGGGGGCGCTGGCCAAGGAGGGCGCGTGGAAGTGGCACCGCCTGCTGCGGCCTTATGTGTTGCATGTGATCGCGGCAGCCTGCGAGCTGCCGCTGACCACCTTGCTCGTCGGGGAAGACCGTTCGCTGGCCTTCGACCCTGTACCTGTCGAGCAGGCTCGCGAGATCCTCACGGCCTGGCTGCAGGGCTGGGGCGAGGGCATGCGCGCGCCGCTGCCGGTCGCGCTGAAAACCTCGCTGGCCTGGCTGCATGACGGCAACGAGGACAAGGCGCGTGCGGTGTACGAGGGGGGATTCAACATGACCGGTGAGGTGGCGGGTAGCGCCAGTCTGACGCGGCAGTTCCCCGACTTCACCTGCCTGACGGCCGATGGCGCGTTTGCCGAGTGGAGCGAGCGCCTGTACCGGCCTCTGCTCGACAGTGCCCCGCGCGCGCTCGAGGAGGTGCAGCCATGAGCGCCGTTCAACGTCCGCTGGCCCTGCGCTTTCCGCTGCACGGCAGTCGCCTGATCGAGGCCAGTGCCGGCACGGGCAAGACCTACACCATTTCCGCCCTGTACCTGCGGCTGATTCTCCGTCATGGCGATGACGCGGCGTTCGCCGAACCCTTGCTGCCGCCGCAGATCCTGGTGGTGACCTTCACCGATGCCGCCACCCGCGAGCTGCGTGACCGCATCCGTGCCCGCCTGGTGGAGGCGGCGAGTGTGTTCCGCGGTGACGGCCAGGGCGATGCCTTGCTGGCTACGCTGCGCGATGACTTCGACGTCGCCCTGTGGCCCGATTGCGCCCGGCGCCTGGAGCTGGCCGCGCAGTGGATGGACGAGGCGGCCGTCTCCACCATTCATGGTTGGTGCCAGCGCATGCTGCGTGAGCATGCCTTCGACAGCGGCAGCCTGTTCAGCCAGACCCTGGAGACCGATCACAGCGAGCTGCTGGCCGAGGTCGTGCGCGACTACTGGCGGCAGCATTGCTACCCCCTGCAGGGCGCGGCACTGAACTGGGTCGCACAGCAGTGGGGCACGCCGGACGGGCTTGGCGTGCGCCTGCGTCCGTTGCTCGGGGAGACGGCCGAGGTTTCCCCGCAAACGCTCGGCGCCTTGCTCGACCAGGCATTGAGTGCCCGCGAAGTTGAGCTGGCGGCGCTGAAGGCGCCCTGGCCGGAATGGATCGAAGAGCTGCAGCTGTTGCTCGACCAGGCCGTCGCCGACAAGCAGGTGGACGCGCGCAAGATCCAGGCGCGCTACTACAACCCGTGGCTGCACAAGCTGCGGGAGTGGGCGAGCGGTGAGGAGGCCGTGGTCGATCTGGGAACCGGCTTCAAGCGCCTGACGCCCGATGGCCTGGCGGAAGCCTGGAAGGGCGAGGCGCCGCAGCATCCGGCACTGCTGGCCATGGCCGAGCTGGAGGCGCGCCTGGGCGCACTGAGCGATCCGGGCGAGGCGGCGTTGCGTCATGCCGCCGCCTGGGTGCACGCGCGTTTCGACTGGGAGAAACACCAGCGCGCCGAGATGGGCTTCGACGACATGCTCACCCGACTCGATGTCGCCTTGCAGGGCGAGAACGGGCCGCGCCTGGCGGAGGTCATCCGCCGCCAGTTCCCGGTCGCGATGATCGACGAGTTCCAGGACACCGATCCGCTGCAGTACCGCATCTTCGACACCCTCTACCAGGTCGAGGCCAACCGCGAGGACTGCGGGCTGTTCATGATCGGCGACCCCAAACAGGCCATCTATTCCTTCCGCGGCGCCGACATTCACACCTACCTGCGCGCACGCCGCGCGACCCACGGGCGCCACTACAACCTGGAAACCAACTTCCGCTCCAGCCAAGCCATGGTCGATGCGGTCAATGCGCTGTTCCTGGCAGCGGAGCGACGTGAGACCGGCGCCGGCGCCTTCCTGCTGCGTGATGATCTGCCGTTCATCGAGGTCGGTGCGCAGGGGCGCAAGGAATGCTGGACGGTCCAGGGCCAGGAGCAGCCGGCGCTGACACTGTGGCACCTGAGCACGGATGAGCCGCTGTCGAAGAAGGCCTACGTGGAGGCGCTGGCGGGTGCCGCCGCCAGCGAGATCGTCGCGCTGCTCGACCAGGGGCAGAAGCAGCGGGCCGGCTTCCTGCGCGGCGGTGAATTGAGCGCGCTGCAGCCCAGTGACATCGCCGTGCTGGTGCGTGACTTCAGCGAGGCGCAGGCGATTCGCGGTGAGCTGGGCGCGCGCGGGGTGCGCAGCGTTTACCTGTCGGACAAGGATTCGGTATTCGCCGCCCAGGAGGCGCGTGACCTGCTGCTGTGGTTGCGCGCCTGCGCCGAGCCGGATCAGGACCGCCCGCTGCGCGCGGCCCTGGCCAGCGCCACGCTGGGCTTGCCACTGAGCGAGCTGGAGTGCCTCAACCTCGATGAGCGCAGCTGGGAGCGGCGCGTCATGCAGTTTCGCGGCTATCGCCAGTGCTGGCAGCGCCAGGGCGTGTTGCCGATGCTGCGCCTGCTGCTGCAGGACTTCAGCCTGCCGCAACGCCTGATGGGGCAGGACGATGGCGAGCGGGTGCTGACCAACCTGCTGCACCTGGCCGAGCTGTTGCAACAGGCCTCCAGCGAACTGGACGGCGAGCAGGCGCTGATCCGCCACCTCGGCGAGCTGCTGGCCGGCGAGGGGCAGGGCGCTGACGAACAGGTATTGCGCCTGGAAAGCGACGAGGCGCTGGTGCGGGTGGTGACCATCCACAAGTCGAAGGGCCTGGAGTATCCCCTGGTATTCCTGCCATTTATCTGCGGCTTCCGTCCGCTGGATGAGAAGAAGCCGCTGCTGGTGCAGGACGGCGAACGCCGCCGCGTGCTGCTCAAGGCGGACGAGGAGGCCTTCGAGCGTGCCGAGCGAGAGCGTCTGGGCGAGGACCTGCGCCTGCTCTACGTGGCGCTGACCCGCGCGCGGCATGCCTGCTGGCTGGGTGTGGCGGATCTGAAGATCGGCAACGCCAGGAAGTCGCGGCTACACCAGTCCGCACTCGGCTATCTGCTGGGCGGTGGTGAGGCGCTGGCGCAAAGCGCCGATCTCGAGGGCTGGTTGCGCGCCTTCGGCAGCGCTGCCGGCACTCGTCTGCAGGCGCCGCCCGAGGTGAGCGACACGCGCTATCAGCCACAATCAGCCGCTGCCTTCCAGGCGCAATGGCGAACGCCGGCTCGGCGTGCTGCCGAGCACTGGTGGATCGCCTCGTACAGTGCACTGCGCCTGGACGAGGGCGAGCAGCGCAGCGCCCAGCGTCACGAAGATGCGGCGCCGGACAGCGCGGCCATCCAGAACGCCACGGATGATGAAGGCGCGGTGCTGGAGCAGCCCGGCATGCCGGTGTCTGCGCAGGGCTTGCACCGTTTTCCGCGCGGGCCCAGCCCAGGCACCTTCCTCCACGGATTGCTCGAGCTGGCCGCCAGCGAAGGGTTCGCGCACTGCCTCGAGCAGCCCGAGGTCATGCGTGACCTGCTGGCCCGACGCTGCCAGCGACGAGGCATGCAGGGCTGGATCGAGCCGTTGCAGCACTGGCTGGCGCAACTGCTGGCGCAGCCCTTGCGCCTGGCCGAAGGCCGCGTGGCCAGCCTGGCGCAGCTGGATGACTACCAGTCGGAGCTGGAGTTCTGGTTCGAGGCGCGCCAGGTCGATGTGCGACGCCTCGATGCGCTGGTGCAGCGCTTCGAGCTGCCCGGCCTGGCCCGCCAGCCGCTGCGGGCCGACACGCTCAATGGCATGTTCAAGGGATTCATCGACCTGACGTTCGAGTATCAGGGGCGTTATTACGTGCTCGATTACAAATCCAACTGGCTGGGCGCTGACGACAGCGCATACACCACCGAGGCGATGGCCGAGGCGGTGGCCAGTCACCGTTACGACCTGCAGTACGTGCTTTATGTGCTCGCCCTGCACCGGCAGCTGCGTTTGCGGTTGGCCGACTACGACTATGACCAGCATCTGGGCGGCGCCCTCTATCTATTCCTGCGCTCGCCGCACAACGGGCAGTACCTGGCCCGTCCGCCACGGGCACTGATCGAGCAGCTCGACGCGCTCTTTGTCGGCGATGCCGGGGAGGTGCCGGCATGAGTGCGGTATTGCAGACGCGGGAGGCGCTCTTCGAGATGCTGGCCCGCTGGAGCGAGCAGGGCTGGCTGCGCGAACTGGACCGTTCACTGGCGCAGTTCTTCGGCGGGCTGGATGAAACGGCTTCGCCGCTCATGTTGCTGGCCACCGCGCTGGCCAGCCATCAGCTGGGCCAGGGGCACGTGTGTCTGGACCTGGCGGTCACCCTGAACGATCCGGACTTCGCACTCTCGCTGCCGCCGGAGGGCGAGGAGGCCGAACAGGGGCTGGCGTTGCCATCGCAGGTGCTGCAGTCGGTAAGCCTGGAGCAGTGGCTGGATGCTTGCCGGGCCAGCGCGCTGCTGGCGCCGGAGCTGGCGGCGCCACTGGTGTTGCGGGGGACCTGCCTGTACCTGCGGCGCTACTGGGACTACGAGCAAAGTGTCGCCGCGCATATCCGCAAGCGCCTGCAGGCCACGGCGCAAGAGCCGGAGCGGCTGGCCGAGCGCCTGGCCCGGTTGTTCCCGGAACCCTTGCAGGTGGCCGGTGAGCGCCAGGCGGACTGGCAGAAGCTGGCCTGCGCCCTGGCTGCATGCGGACGCTTCACCCTGATCACTGGCGGTCCGGGGACTGGCAAGACGACCACTGTCGTGCGCCTGCTGGCCCTGCTGCAAGAGGCTGCGGTGGCCGAGGGTGCTGCGCTGCGCCTGAGCCTGGCGGCGCCGACCGGCAAGGCTGCGGCACGGCTGACCGAGTCCATCGGTGGCCAGGTCGCGTCGCTGCCGCTGGATGACGCCATCAAGCAGCAGATCCCGACCACGGTGACGACCCTGCATCGCCTGCTGGGAAGCCTGCCGGACAGTCGTCATTTCCGCCACGACGCGAGCAACCCCTTGCCGCTGGACGTGCTGGTGGTGGACGAAGCCTCGATGATCGACCTGGAAATGATGGCCAACCTGCTCGATGCGCTGCCGCTGCATGCGCGACTGATTCTTCTGGGAGACAAGGACCAGCTGGCCTCGGTGGAGGCGGGGGCCGTGCTGGGCGATCTCTGCCGAGATGCCGAGCAGGGCGGCTACAGCGCGCAGACCCGGGCCTGGTTGCAGGCGCGCACGGGAGAGCAGCTGAATGATGCGTCGCTGGTCGAGGGGCAGCAGGCGCTGGCGCAGCATATCGTCATGCTGCGTCATTCCAGGCGCTTCGGTAGCGACTCCGGCATCGGCCAGCTGGCACTGGCGGTCAACGCCGGTGACGCGAGCCGTGCCAGGGGCGTGCTGGAGGCGGGGCATGACGATCTGCAGCGGCTGAAACTGGCTGGCGAGCAGGATGCCGCACTGGAACGCTTCATGCTCGATGGCGTCGCTGGCCTGGCACAGGGCTACAGGCACTATCTAGATGTGTTGCATAGGCAGCGCCCGGCCACTGACGCCCCCTCGCCGCAGTGGGACAGCTGGGCCAGGGCGGTACTGGGTGCATTCGACCGTTTCCAGCTGCTCTGCGCGGTGCGCAAGGGAAGCTGGGGCGTCGAGGAAATGAATCTGCGCATCGCCCGGGCCCTGCAGCGAGCTGGTCTGCTGGTTGCCGACCACGGCTGGTACGAGGGGCGGCCGGTGCTGGTGACGCGCAACGACTACAGCCTGGGCCTGATGAATGGCGACATCGGCATTGCACTGAACCTGCCGGATGATGAGCTGGGGCGCCAGGTACTGCGCGTGGTCTTCCCGCGCAACGATGGCAGTGGCGAGTTGCGCCATATATTGCCCAGTCGACTGAGCAGCGTGGAGACCGTGTTCGCCATGACCGTGCACAAGTCGCAGGGCTCGGAGTTCGAGCATTGCGCGCTGCTCATGCCGGATGCGCTTAACCCGGTATTGACCAAGGAGCTGGTGTACACCGGCATCACCCGTGCCCGACGCTGGTTCAGCCTGATCGAAAGCCGTGGCGGTATTTTCGAGCAGGCGGTGCTGCGCCGTGTCGAGCGTCGCAGCGGCCTGCGCGAAGCGCTGGAGGCGACCGAGTAATAAAAGTGCAATTTAAGCTTGACGCGCGTTCTGTGGGTTGTAGAATGCGCGCCACTTCAGCGATGAAGCTCTTCGAAAACTTCTTGTTAATCAATAAGTTAAGTTTAAAAGAGGGGTTGCAAAGCTGGATCTGGCGTGTAGAATGCGCGCCGGTCGACAGGGTGGTGGTTGAGTCCTGTTGGTGATTCGGTCAAGTGGATCGAAAGCGGTAGAAAAGAGGTGGTTGACAGCGGTTTTGAACGCTGTAGAATGCGCCTCCCGCTGGAGAGAAGAAGCTCTGATCGAAAGCGCAAGTGGTTGAGTAGAAAGAAAAAATTCTT
>NZ_SBHZ01000020.1 GCF_004521985.1 Ectopseudomonas khazarica | reverse complement strand
CCGAGCAGCAGGTTCAGTGCTTCGTCGAACGTGGTGGTGGTGCCGTCATGGCGGATCGCTTCGTACAGGGTGGTCTGCAGTTGCGGACCATCGAGCGTGTCGATGATTTCCAGGCGGAAGACCACGTGGCCATCGCCGTCCACACCCACCACATCGTCACCATCCATCTGCAGCACGATGGCGCCGCCATCGGTGGCTTCCAGGTTGGTGCTCAGCTCGCCGCCCGCCGGGATGCCGCTGAAGTACAGGCTGGTGCTGAGGCTGCCAGGACCGTCCTGACCATCATCGCCACTGGCGGTGAACAGGCCGACCAGGCCGCCACCGCCCAGCGCGGTGGTCGAGCGACCCAGGTAGCCGGCACCGTCATCGCCGTTGCCATCGGCCGTTTCGCCCGGGGCTGCACGATCCACGCCCACAGTTTCATCCAGTTCCATCGCCAGCCGATCAGCCGAGGCCCCTTGGGCCAGGCCAACGTTCT
Source organism: Ectopseudomonas khazarica (assembly GCF_004521985.1). Classification (GTDB taxonomy): domain Bacteria; phylum Pseudomonadota; class Gammaproteobacteria; order Pseudomonadales; family Pseudomonadaceae; genus Aquipseudomonas; species Aquipseudomonas khazarica. The sequence goes on along the minus strand of NZ_SBHZ01000020.1, from coordinate 90,002 downwards.
GGGTCGGGCCGTCGTCGTCGAAGGTCAGGATCGAGCCTTGTTCGTCAGCCAGTACCAGGGTTTCCGAGGCGGTGACCTGGTCGCCATCGCCATCGGTGCGCACCACTTCGTAGGTCAGGCCCAGGCTGGCACCGTCGTCGCCGAGCAGCAGGTTCAGTGCTTCGTCGAACGTGGTGGTGGTGCCGTCATGGCGGATCGCTTCGTACAGGGTGGTCTGCAGTTGCGGACCATCGAGCGTGTCGATGATTTCCAGGCGGAAGACCACGTGGCCATCGCCGTCCACACCCACCACATCGTCACCATCCATCTGCAGCACGATGGCGCCGCCATCGGTGGCTTCCAGGTTGGTGCTCAGCTCGCCGCCCGCCGGGATGCCGGTGAAGTAGAAGTTCCCGGTCAGGCTACCAGGACCATCCTGGCCGTAGCCACCACCAACGGTGAACAGACTGACCAGGCCGCCACCACCCAGCTCGGTGGTCGCACGGCCCAGGTAGCCGGCGCCATCATCGTCGTTGCCATCGGCCGTTTCACCCGGGGCTTCGCGGTCGACGCCCACGGTCTCATCCAGCTGCAGGTTAAGGCCGCGGCCCTCTATCTCTTCGTTGAGCCCGACGGTCAGCGTCGGGCTGTCATCGTCCACCAGAATGCTCAGGCTACCCGTCGCCGGGGTGCCGTTGCCGTCGGTGATGGTGTAGTTGAACAGGTAGACGATGTCGTTCTCGTCGCTCCCCCCTTCCTCCGGTGCCGCATGGTCCAATGCGGCCAGCAGGTCGAACTGGTAAGAGCCGGTCGCCAGGTCGGTGACCTGAGCGACGAATACCACGGTAGCCCCGGCGTACGCCGTGAGCGTCAGGCCGTCAGCACTCACTTCATAGGTGAGCGGAACCCCGCCCGAGCTGATGCCCATCGCAGCCAGACCGGCAGTGGACCAGACGAACGCGCCAGGGCCGTCGGGGCCGAAGCTGTAACCCAGCACACCTGTGACCTGAGTGGCCTCGCCATCCAGGTCGTTCACGCCGCCGACGATGCCGTCGGGCAGGCCTTCTTCATCCACCTGGTTGGAGGCGGTGCCGCCAGTGGGAATGCCATCGACTGCCGGGTCGGCCAGCGCAATGGGTTCGGCTTCGGGGAATTCAGGGCCGCTGTTGAGCCCCTCGGTTGGATAACCGATGACCGGATCGAGTGCGCCGCCCACTTCGGTCAGCAGCACGAAGGAGTTGCCACCGCCGGCACCACCCGCGCCACCTGCACCGGCACCCGGACCGGCGGCAGTCGCCTCGCCCTGCAGGGTCGGGTCATCGCCAGCCTCGATCGCGGCCTGCAAGCGCTCGACGTCGGTCAGGTCATCGTCGGTGGGAGGCTGTGGCGCCTCGACCACCGGTGCCTGGGTTTCACCCCGGTACGCGAGCATCTGTGCGTCGAGCGTGATGCTGCTATCGCGGCCAAGGGTCAGTTGCTGACCGTTGGTCATGGAGACTGCCACGGCGCCGGTTGCTCCGGTCACCAGTTGCTCTCCTGCGTAGACGCGATCGCCCTCGCTGACAGGCCGGCGCGATCCGTCGCTCGCTACCGCGAAAACCTCGCCGACAACCTGACTGACGATACCGATGAGAGTAGCCATGATTCCATCCTCACTACAGCTGCCGACCACCGCCGACACGTACCTACCGAAAGGGTCAGAACACCTTTTCGAAGTCGGGGGACAAGCCCTGACAGCTGATTGAAATGGAACGGCGCAAAATCCAGAAAAACGCGACTGACAATAAAATGTCACCACAGCATGCGTCGAACTACTCCATCAGATGAATCCCCGATTTTTGATGCCTGACTGCTCACTGCAGCTGCGCAACCCACGAAAAATGAGCACTTGCGCAGCTAGCACCTTCAAACAATGTGCTGCTTTTCGCAGACTTCATAAGACTTTTTCCGAATAGGGGTTGTGAAAAATTCATCTTAGGTCCTCCGAAAGTTGTTCTTAGCTCTGATGTTACAAGCCTGAAACGGTTTGACAGGACAAAACGCCATTTTTATGGCGACAGGATAAGAACTTCAGTAAGGAGAAACGCCAATGCGCACCCTATCCCCTCTATGGAGCGCCATGCTTTTGGCGACGGTCTGCAGTCAGGCATACGCCATGAACCTCACGGAAGCGATCCAGAGCACGCTAGACAACCATCCGGAGATTCACGCCGCGACCAACAGCCGCCTGGCATCGGATGAGGATGTGAAATTCGCCAAGGGTGGCTACCTGCCGACCGTCGATCTGCTGGTCGGCTACGGCCGGCAGAACACCGACAGTCCCAGCACCCGTGACCTGGGCGACCACAACACGGAAACACTCAACTACCGCAACGCGGAGCTGCGCCTGCGGCAGATGCTGTTCGACGGTTTCAACACGCCCAATGAAGTCGCCCGTACCGAGGCCGTGGTCAACTCCCGCGCCTATCGCTTGCTGGGCACCTCCGAAAGCCTCGCCCTGCGTACCGTCGAGGTCTACCTGGATGTGCTGATGCGCCGCGAGATGGTCTCCCTGGCGCGCAACAACCTGCAGGCGCACCAGCGCATCAACGACCAGATCGGGCTGCGCAGCCGTCAGGGTGTCGGCAGCACCGCCGACCTCGACCAGTCCGAAGCCCGTCTGGCTCTGGCGCAGAACAACCTCTATACCGAGGAGGTCAACCTGGCCGACGCCGAAGCCAACTTCTTCAGCGCGGTCGGTCGTCTGCCGGATCAGCTCGAGTCGCCCGCCACGATCAAGGGCAACATGCCGGAAGACCTGCTCGCAGCCCGGCAGACGGTGATGGACAACAACCCCTTCCTGAAATCGGCACAAGCCGACGTCCAGGCCGCCGAGAAGCAGTACGAAGTCGCCAAGTCGCCGTTCTACCCGCGCTTCGACGTGGAGCTGGCCACCTCGGCCGACGACAACGTGCAGGGTGACGAAGGCCACTACAGCACCTGGCGGGCCGCCGTGGTGATGAATTACAACCTGTTCAACGGCATGCGCGACAAGGCCCGCCTGCAATCCGCCGCGCACCAGATCAACGAGTCGATGGACATTCGCAACAACGCGCTGCGGGTGCTCAACGAGAACCTCTCGCTGGCCTGGAACGCCATGGAAAACGCGCGCCTGCAAACCCCCAAGGCACGTGACTACGCCGATTACACCGCACGTGTACGCGAGGCCTATCAACAACAGTTCAGCCTGGGACAGCGCACCTTGCTCGACCTGCTCGACAGCGAGAACGAACTGTTCACGGCCAACCGCCGCTACACGGAAGTGCGCTATGGCGAAGAGTTCTCGATGTATCGCGTCGTTGCAGCGATGGGTGATCTGCTGCGTCAGCAGCAGGTCGTGGTCCCGGCGGAAGCGGTAGCCCTCACCGAGGTGAAGAGCGAGGCGCGCCTGCCAGAAATGAAGTAAGCCGTACCGGCAGGAGTAGTAGATGACCACCATGGAACGGCCAGGACCGGCCAGCGATCCGCGGCTCAGCCACGATGATCCCCTGCTCGATGGCCTGCTGATTCTCTGCAGGCTGCATGGCTGCTCCGTCAGCCGCGGCACGCTGAGTGCAGGCTTGCCCCTGCCGGAACAGCGCCTGAGTGCCGACCTGCTGCCGCGCGCGGCGGCGCGGGCCGGCCTGCAGGGGCGCCTGCTGCAGCGCAAGCTGGCCAGCATCTCGCCGCTCAGCCTGCCGGTGCTGCTGTTGCTCAAGGACGGCCGCAGCGCCGTGCTGCGCCAGTGGGGGCCGAAGCAGCAGGCGCAGATCCTGCCCTGCGAGACGGATGGCGGCGAACAGTGGGTCAGCCGCGAACAACTGGCCGCCGAGTACAGCGGCCAGGCGTTCTTCGCCCGCCCGCGGCATGAGCTGGAAGAAGCCCGCACCCCGCTGGTGCCGCGCATCGAGGCCTGGTTCCGCGACACCCTAAAACTGTCACGCTGGCTCTATACGGACGCCGTGCTGGCCAGTCTGCTGATCAACCTGCTGGGCCTGATGGTGCCGCTGTTCGTCATGCAGACCTACGATCGCGTGGTGCCCAACCAGGCCACCGCGACGCTCTGGGTCCTGGCCATCGGGCTGTTGATCGGCACCGGCTTCGAGCTGTTGCTCAAGGTGTTGCGCGCCCACCTGCTGGACACCGCGGGCAAGAAGACCGACGTGGTGCTCTCGGCTACCCTGTTCGAGCGCATCACCGGCATGTCGATGAAAGCCAGGCCGGCCACCGTCGGCGGCTTCGCCCAGAGCATCCACGACTTCCAGGGGCTGCGCGACTTCCTCACCGCCGTGACGCTGACCAGCCTGATCGACCTGCCCTTCTCCCTGCTGATGCTGCTGGTGATCGGCCTGATCGGCGGCCCCCTGGTATTCATCCCGATGCTGGCGTTCCCGCTGACCGCGCTGTTCGCCTTCATCATCCAGGCGCGCCTGCGCGACACGGTGCAGAAGAGCCTGCAACTCGGCTCGCAGCGCCAGGCGCTGCTGATCGAGACCCTGGGCGGCCTGGAGATGCTCAAGGCCTGCAGCGCCGAGAGCGAACGCCAGCATCAGTGGGAGCAGACCCACGGCGCCCTCACCCGTCTGGACGCTCACGCCAAGTTCCTCGCCGCGCTGGCCACCAACGGTACGCTGTTCCTGCAACAGTTCGCCGGCATGGCCACCATAGTTGGCGGGGTGTACCTGATCATCGCCGGCAACCTCAGCGTCGGTGCGCTGGTGGCCTGCTACATGCTCGGCAGTCGCATTCTCTCGCCGCTGGGGCAGATCGCCGGGCTGATCACCCGCTACCAGCAGGCGCGCCTGACCATGACCAGTACCGACGCGCTGATGGCCCTGCCGCAGGAACGCCAGGAGAAGCAGCGCCCGCTGGACCGCACCCAGCTCAAGGGGGCACTGGAGCTGCGCCAGATCAGCTTCACCTACCCGGGGCAGAGTGCACCGGCCCTGAACAACGTCAGCCTGCGCCTCGGCGCCGGCGAGCGCCTCGGCATCATCGGCCGCAGCGGTTCGGGCAAGAGCACCCTCGCCCGTCTGCTGATGGCCTTCTACAGCGCGGACGAGGGGCAGATCCTCCTGGACAACCTCGACCTGCGCCAGCTCGATGTCGCCGACCTGCGCCACCAGATCGGCTACGTGTCCCATGACCTGCCGCTGCTGGCTGGCAGCCTGCGTGACAACCTGACCCTGGGCGCGCGCTACGTCGACGATTCGCGCATGCTCGAAGTGGCGGAGCTGACCGGCGTGGTCGAACTCGCCCGCCAGCATCCCCAGGGCTTCGACCGCCCCGTCGGCGAGCGCGGGCAACTGCTCTCCGGCGGCCAGCGCCAGGCGGTGCTGCTGGCTCGCGCCCTGCTCCTCGATCCGCCGATCTTGGTACTGGACGAGCCCACCAGCGCCATGGACAACACCAGCGAAGACCTGCTGCGCCAGCGTCTGCAGCCCTATGTGCAGGGCAAGACGCTGATCATCATCACCCACCGTGCCTCCATGCTCAGCCTGGTCGAACGCCTCGCGGTCCTGGACAACGGCCGGGTCGTGGCGGATGGACCGAAGGAGTCGGTGATCGAAGCCCTGCGCAAGGGCCGCGTCGGCCCGGCCAGCCTGTAGGAGCGACCTGCGATGCAAGCGACGCAGAATCTCGGCAACTATCTCGGCAGCCTGCGCGAAAAGCGCCAGGACACCGAGTTCATGCCGGAAGTGGAAGGCGCCATTCTCGAGGACTCGCCCTGGCTGACGCGGCTCACCGTATGGTCGGTCTGCGCCTGCCTGCTGGCGGCACTGGTCTGGGCACACTTCGCCGTGCTGGAGGAAGTCACCACCGGTCAGGGCAAGGCCATCCCGTCGAGCAAGGTGCAGGTGATCCAGAACCTGGAAGGTGGCATCGTCAGCGAGATCTTCGTCCGCGAAGGCCAGGTGGTGAACAAGGGCGACACACTGCTGCGCCTCGATGACACCCGGTTTCTCTCCAACCAGGGCGAGACCGAAGCCGACCGCCTGGCCCTGATCGCACGCATCGAACGCCTCACCGCCGAAGCCGAGGGCCGCGCCCCGGCACTGCCGGAAGAGGTCAGCCGCGACGCTCCGCAGCTCGCCGAGGACGAACTGGCGCTGTACCGCTCGCGCCAGCAGCGCCTGGAGAGCGAGCAGCGCACGCTCGGCGAGCAGTACCGGCAGAAGGAGCAGGAGCTTGCCGAGTTCCGCTCCAAGGCCCAGCAGTACCGCTCCAGCCTGGGCCTGCTGCAACAGGAACTGAACATGTCGCAGCCACTGGTGGCCTCGGGCGCCATCTCGCAGGTGGAGCTGCTGCGCCTGCGCCGCAGCCTGGTGGAACAACGTGGCGCCCTGGAAGCGACCAACCTGGCCATTCCACGCGCCGAAGCGGCCATGGCGGAGATCAAGAGCAAGATGCAGGAGTCGCAGCTGGCCTTTCGCTCCGAGGCGTTCAAGGAGCTCAACGAGGTGCGCACCGAGCTGCAGAAGATCAATGCCACCAGCGTCGCGATCCAGGACAAGGTCACCCGCACCACGGTGACCTCACCGGTGCGCGGGGTGATCAAGCAGCTCAAGGTCAACACCATCGGCGGCGTGGTGCAGCCCGGCAGCGACATGCTGGAGATCGTGCCGCTGGACGACAGCCTGCTGATCGAGGCCAAGGTACGGCCGCAGGATGTCGCCTTCCTCCACCCGGGGCAGAAGGCCATGGTCAAGTTCACGGCCTACGACTACACCATCTACGGCGGACTCAAGGCCAACCTGGAGCTGATCAGTGCCGACACCATCACCGACGAGGAAGGCAACAGCTTCTACCTGATCCAGGTGCGCACCGACAAGAGCCACCTGGGCAGCGACGAGAACCCGCTGCTGATCATCCCTGGCATGGTTGCCAGCGTGGACATCATCACCGGCGAGAAAAGCGTGCTGGCCTACCTGCTCAAACCGGTGCTGAAGGCCCGCTCCGAAGCCATGCGCGAGCGCTGAGCCCCACATTCACGTAGCCCGGATGCAATCCGGGGCCGAGCGGCAACGTCCCCCGACAGCATCCGGGCAGAGGCTAACCGCTCAGGCCTAACGCAGATGGTTGCGGGTAAAGACCTCGTCGCCCATCGCGGCGATCTGCCCGTCGATCAGCGCATCGAAGGGCTTCAGCAGCGCCTCGAAACGCTGCGGTGCCTCCAATGCGTCCAGCGCCGCGACGATCGCCTCCACGGTCGACAACGCCCCCTCTCCCGGAGCCTTGCGCAGGCGATAGCGTGACGGCGCGACGCTGCCCAGGCTCACCCGTGGCAAGCCGGCCAGCAGCGGATTGAGGTGCAGCAGCTTGCGCGCCTTGCGCCAGGTGCCGTCGGGCACCACCAGCAGCAGCGGCTGCTCAGCGGGTGCATAGGCGGTCAACGCCACGGCATCGTCGCCGGGAAACAGCAGGCAGGCCCGGTAACCGGGCTGTGCCAGCCACTGCGGCAGATCGTCGAAGACCTCGCCCACGCGCAGTTCGGCATTGGCCAGGCCGAGTGCCGCCAGGCGTGCAGTGTTGAGGGCGTGGCCAGCCTCGCTCGGGTGCTGCAGGATGAGCACGCGCGTACGGCTGTCGAGATCAGGAATCAGCGCGCACAAGCAATGGCCGAGCGGGCGCTGGCAGCGGGAGCAGGTTGGACGGGGCATGCCGCGCAGTGTGCCATGAACGCCACGCGCCGCGCAGCCCGGATGCACACCGGGCTGCGCGCGGCCTCTCGCTCAGCGGTTGAAGCGCTCCGCCAGGCTGTGCAGGTAGTCGGCCATCTGCTCCAGCTCGAGGCTGATGGACGCGCCCTGGTGGGCCTGGCCGGCACTGTGATCCGACAGCTGCGCGATCCGCGTGATCTGTCGGCTGATATCGTCGGCGACGTGGCTCTGTTGCTCGGACGCGGCGGCCATCTGTTGGCTCATCCCGGTGATGCGCGTGACGGCGGAGCTGATGCCCTCCAGCGCATCGCGCACCGACTCCACGCTCTGCACGCTGCCACGGGAAATGTCTTCGCCCTTGCCCGCCGTCACCACCGCGCGCTCGGCTCCCGCACGCAAGTCGGAAATGATCTGGTGAATCTGCTCGGTGGACTGCCGCGTGCGCGAGGCCAGCGAACGCACCTCATCGGCCACCACGGCGAACCCGCGCCCCTGCTCCCCGGCCCGGGCCGCCTCGATGGCCGCGTTGAGCGCCAGCAGGTTGGTCTGTTCGGCGATCGACGTGATCACATCGGCCACGCTGCCAATGGACTGAGTGGAGTTGGCCAGTTCGTTGACCGCCTGGCCGATATCGCTCACCGCCTTGGCCATCTGGCGCATGGACTCCAGGCTCCCCACCGCCAGATCACGCCCCTCGCGCGCCAGGCGATCGGCCTCCTCGGCGGCATGCGAGGTGCTCTGCACGTTGTGCGCGACCTCCTGGATGGTCGCGGCCATCTGGTTGATGGCGGTCGCCGACTGATCCGTCTCGGCCCGCTGCTGGTCGAGCAGCTGCGAGCTGGAGCGCGACAGTTCGGCCGACTGCGACGCCCGCTTCTTGACGTTCACCCCGGCGTCTTCCAGCCGCGTGAGCGCCGTCTGCAGGCGCGCTTCCTCGCTGATCATCGCCATGTCCAGCAACGCCTGGGCACCGCGGTTGTCGCTGTAGGTCAGCGCCACCAGGGCACTGGTGAAGGCCTTGGGATGCTCGGCCAGCGTGCGCCGGATCAACTGCCGCTTGCTGTACAGCTGATAGGCGCCGAGGGCGAACAGGGTGACGATGACGAAGCCCATCAGCCAGAAACCCGACAACACCCAGTGGGCCGCCAGCATCAGGGCCGCAGCCAGCATCAGCGGCCAGGAACGCACCAGGTCGTAGGTCCAGTACTCGAGCGCGGAAACCGGCGGCTTGCCCGAGCGCAGACGGGCATAGAGCTTCTCCGCCCGGCGCTTCTGCATCTCGCTCGGCACCGAACGCACCGACTCGTAACCGGACACCCGACCGTTCTCGTAGATCGGCGTGACATAGGCACTGACCCAGTAGTAATCGCCGTTCTTCGCCCGATTCTTGACGATGCCCATCCACGGCTTGCCCTGCTTGATGGTGTCCCACATGTGCCCGAAGACGCCTGGCGGCATGTCCGGATGGCGCACCAGGTTGTGCGGCTGACCGATCAGCTCCTCCCGGGTGAAACCGCTGATCTCGACGAAGGCATCGTTGCAATAGGTGATCTTGCTGCTGAGATCGGTCGTGGAAATCAGGCGTTCTTCAGCAGGGAAAGTTCTTTCCCGCTGGGTCACGGGTAGGTTCTGGCGCATCGAGGCATCCCTGTTCGAGTTGGAAGTTGGTACAGACGTATGAATAAGTACTAGCACAGCGAAATCCCTGCGCCAGGTATGGTTTCTACGTCTTTCGGAGAATAGAGGCGACTCTGTTTCAGATCTGATTCAGTTGCGTCTTCAACAGATCACGAAACGTCTGGATCAGCGGCTCGCGCGTACGACCCCGGCGCAGGATCAGCGAGAAAGGTGCCTGATAGCCGAAGGTCGCCGGTGACAGAACCCGCAGCTGGTTCTGCTCGACCCAGTGCTGGGCATAGTGCTCCGGCAGGTAGCCGATATAGGCCCCGGACAGCACCAGGATCAACTGCGCCTCCATCGACTCCACCGTCGCGGCACTGTGCTTGAAGCCATGCCGCGCCAGCTCGGCCTGGCTCCAGTAGCCACGGCCCACCATGCGCTGCTGGGTGATCAGCTCCACCGGAATGCGCCGCTGGCCGAACAGCGCATGCCGCTCGCTGCAATACAGCCAGTGCTGCTCGCGGTACAGCGGCTGGTAGACCAGCCCGTTCATGCGTGTGGAGAAGGCGCCGATGGCCAGGTCGAGGCGGTTGTCCAGCACCGCCAGCTGCAGCTCGTACGGACTCATCACCGACAGGTGCAGGTGCACGCCGGGGTGCTCCTGGCTGTAGGCCCCGATCACCTCGGCCAGCGGCAGTGCCGGATCGCTGACGGTGGAGTCCAGCACGCCGAGATTGAGGGTGCCGCGCAGCTCGCCCTTGAGCGCCGCCGAGTAGCGCTCGAACCCCTCCAGCTCCCCGAGCAGGCGCAAGGTCTCCTGATGGAACAGCTCGCCCTTGCTGGTCAGGCTGAAACCACCACGCCCACGATGACAGAGCACGATGCCCAGCTGACTTTCCAGCTGACTCATGTAAGTGCTGATGGCCGACGTGGAGAGATTCAGCTCCTGCTGCGCGGCAGCGAAGCCCTGGTGACGGACCACGGCGACGAAGATCTTCAGCAGTTTCAGGTCGGGCAAGGCGAAGGACATGGGCGGCTACGGCAGTCGGTGGGCGGACAGTGTAGCGTCCTGCGCCGTCCAGACACATCCGCGATGACAGCCCATTAGTTCAGCGATTGCTGAACTGATTTTTTGCTCGCAACGATTTAACCGAGCCGAGCCCTGGGCAAACAATGCGGCCCATAACCAGGCGCCGGCTCGAATCGGACGCCACCGGGCACGACTCACGCCCCTTGCCAATCTGCCGCAGACCCTCGCCCTCTCCAGGAGACGGCCATGCGACTGGATATCTTCCGCTCCCTCTGGGGCTATCGCGGCAGTTGGCAACAAGCGCTCGACGAAGCGTTCAGCGCCGGCTTCGACGGCCTCGAGGCGCGAATCCCCGAAACCGCCGCGCAGCGCAGCGCCAATGCCCGCATCCTGCGGGACAACGACGCCCCCTACATCGCCACCCTGTTCACCTCCACGCCCGTACTGCCGCGGCAGAACGACAGCCCGCAGGTGCACCTGGAAGACCTGCGCATGAAGCTCGACTGGGCCGCCGAACTCGGCCCGCGCCTGGTCAACGTGCTGCCCGGCAACGACCGCTGGGCACTCGGCGAACAGGTCGACTTCTTCGCCCGCGCCGTCGAACTGGCAGACGCCAGCGACCTGCACGTCTGCTTCGAGATTCACCGGGGGCGCTCGCTGTACAGCCCCTGGGTCACCCTCGAAGTGATTCGCCAGGTCCCCGAACTGCGCTTCACCAGCGACATCAGCCACTGGCTGGTGACCTGCGAGCGTCTGCTCGACGACCCCGCCGATGACCTCTCGGCCTTCGTCGAGCGGGTCGACCATATCCAGGCCCGCGTCGGCTACGACCAGGGGCCGCAGGTGCCGCATCCGGGCGCACCGGAATACGCCGAGCACCTCGCCTTCCATCAGCGCCACTGGGAGCGCATCTGGCGCAGCCAGGAGCAGCGCGGCCGCCAGGTCACCACGCTGACCCCCGAATTCGGCCCCGACGGCTACCTGCACCACCTGCCGTTCACCGACGTGCCGGTGGCCGACCTGTGGCAGCTCAACCAGTGGATGGCGCGCTGCGAGCGCCAGCACTTCCACCGTTTCACCAGCCGCTGAGGGCTCATGATGACCAGCAAGCACTTCACCGAAATTCCCGTGGTCGACATCGCCGGCCTGTTCAGCGGCGACCCTGCCGAGCGCAACGCCGTGGCCGCGGAGCTGGGCCGTGCGGCACGCCAGGTGGGCTTCCTCTACATCAGCGGGCACGGCATCGAGCAGTCGCTCATCGATGGCCTGCACCAGGCGGCCGAGGCCTACTTCGCCCAGAGCCTGAACGACAAGATGCGCCATTACATCGGTGCCTCGGACAGTCACAAGGGCTTCGTGCCCGAGGGCGAGGAGCGCTACAGCGCCGGCAAGCCCGACCACAAGGAAGCCTTCGACATCGGCTTCGAAGTCCCGGCCGACAATCCGCTGGTACTGGCCGGCACGCCGCTGCTGGGGCCGAACCACTGGCCCACCCTGCCCGGTTTCAGGCAGGCCGTGCAGGCCTACTATGCGCGCATCTTCCAGCTTGGCCGCACCCTGTTCCGCGGTTTCGCCCTGGCCCTGGGCCTGCCGGAGAACACCTTCGACGAGATGGCCAGCTTCCCGCCATCGAAGCTGCGCCTGATCCACTATCCCTACGATGGCGAAGCGCAGGACGCTCCCGGTATCGGTGCGCATACCGATTACGAGTGCTTCACCATCCTGCTCGCCGACCGTCCGGGGCTGGAAGTGATGAACGACCTCGGCCAGTGGATCGATGCACCGCCGAAGCCGGGCACCTTCGTGGTCAACATCGGTGACATGCTCGAAGTCATGAGTGCCGGCACCTTCGTCGCCACTTCGCACCGCGTGCGCAAGGTCAGCCAGGAGCGCTACTCCTTCCCCTTCTTCTATGCCTGCGACTACCACACGCAGATCCGCCCGTTGCCGCAGTTCGAGTCAGCCGGCCAGGCCTACGAGACCATCAGCATCGGCGAGCACATGTGGAGCCAGGCGCTGCAGACCTACCAATACCTGAAGAAGCGCGTCGAGGACGGCCAGCTGCAGCTGCCCGAACACGCCCGTCGCCCGTCCAGCTTCGGCCATCTGAAGCACCAGCCGAGCGCGCTGTGATTTCCCCCTGCCAACCCAACACCTGATCCGGAGATAACCACAATGGCAATCCGCAACCCGCTGCGCACCACCGTCCTGGCCCTCGCGTGCACCCTCGCCAGCGGCCTGAGCCAGGCCGCCGAAGCACCCAAGACCCTGTCCAGTGGCGAACTGAAGGTAGGCATGGAGATTTCCTACCCACCGTTCGAGTACTACGAAGGCGACAAGGTACTGGGCTTCGACCCGGAAGTGTCCGCTGCCCTGGCCAGACACCTGGGCCTGGAAGCAAGCTTCAGTGACATCAGCTTCCCCAACCTGATCCTCGGTCTCGACGCGGGCCGCTTCGACACCATCATCTCCGGCATGTACATCCTTCCCGAACGCCTGGAAAAGGCCGACGCCATTCCCTACGCCAAGACCGGCGCGGCGATCATGGTGCGCAGCGACGCCGAGAAGAAGCCGGCCACCCCCGAAGACCTCTGCGGCCTGACCGTCGGCCTGCAGCAGGGCACCTCGTGGATTCCGGCACTGCAGAAGGTCTCCGACGGTTACTGCAAGGCGCAAGGCGCCGCCGCCATCACCATCAACCAGTACCCGACCACCGCGGAAACCACCCAGGCCCTGCTCTCCGGCCACATCCAGGCGCACCTGGAGATCGACGCAGCCTCCTTGCGCATCGTCGAACGCGCCAAGGGCCGCATCGCCATCAGTTCCAGCAGTGCGATCTATCCGCAGGTGCTGGGCATCTACGTGAAAAAGGGCAACGCCCAGTTGCTCGACGCACTGAAAGCCGCGCTGGACGACTTCAAGGCCAGTGGCGAGTACAGCGCGCTGCTGAAGAAATACAACCTGGAAGAAGCCTGAGAAACAGCCACAGGCGGCAAGCCGCCTGTGGCGCACCGGAGATGACACATGCCGTTCGAATGGAGCTATTTCTTCTCCCTGTTTTCCATGCCGGCCTTCTGGGCGGCATGCTGGACGGTGGTGAAACTCAGCAGCCTGGCCTGGCTGATCGGCCTGCTGCTGGGCTTCGCCCTGGCCAGTGCCAAACAGGCTGCCAGTCGCTGGCTCAGCGCACCGGCATCGCTCTACGTCTGGTTCTTTCGCAGCGTGCCGCTGCTGGTGCTACTGATCTTCGTCTACAACCTGCCACAGCTGGTGCCCGCCAGCGGCAAGCTGTTGTCCAACCCCTTCTATGCCGGCCTGATCGCTCTGGTCCTGACCGAGGCGGCCTACATGGCGGAAATTCACCGGGGCGGCCTGCTCTCGGTGGCCAAGGGCCAACGCGAAGCGGCTCGCGCACTGGGCATCGGTCGTCTCGGCGCACAGCGCCTGATCGTGGTGCCGCAGGCGTTCCGTATCGCCCTGCCGACCCTGACCAACGAGTACGTCACCATCGTCAAACTGACCTCGCTGGTCTCGGTGATCTCGCTCAGCGAACTGCTGCTGGTCGGCCAGCGCCTCTATGCGCAGAACTTCCTGGTGCTGGAAACCCTGGGCGCGGTAGCCGTGTACTACGTGCTGATCGTCAGCCTGTTCGGCTGGGGCCTGCAGTACCTCGAGCGGCATCTCGACCTCGCCAGACGCAAGCCGGGCACCCTCGGCGACGAACAGCTGGCCGGCCTGCGGCGCGACCTGCCGGCGGCCGCCAGCAGCGAGGTCCAGGCCCGGACGCCCGGTACTCCGGCGGCGCTGCACCTGAGCAACATCCACAAACACTACGGCAATCATCACGTGCTCAAAGGCATCGACCTGAGCGTCCAGCCTGGCGAGGTCCTCTCCATCATCGGCCCCTCCGGCTCCGGCAAGACCTCGCTGATCCGCACCATCAACGGTCTGGAGAGCATCGATGAAGGCGAAATCGTGCTGTTCGGCGAGAGCTTCATCCAGGCCGGCGACCGCCCGGACAATCGTCGCCAGCGCGCTGGTGTGCGACGCATCGGCATGGTGTTCCAGAACTTCAACCTGTTCCCGCACCGCACCATCGCCGACAACGTCATGCTCGCCCCGCTCCATCACGGTCTGGGCACTCGCGTCGAACTGCGCAGGCAGGCGCTGGCCCTGCTCGACAAGGTCGGCCTGCTGGCCCATGCCGACAAGTACCCGCACCAGTTATCCGGCGGCCAGCAGCAACGCGTGGCCATCGCCCGCGCGCTGGCGATGAAACCGCAGGTGATGCTCTTCGACGAACCCACTTCGGCACTCGACCCGGAGCTGGTCGGCGACGTGCTGGCGGTGATCCGCGACCTGGCCCGCGAAGGCATGACCATGCTCATCGTCACCCACGAGATGGACTTCGCCCTGTCCATCTCCGACCGCGTGCTGTTCATGGAAGACGGTCACGTTCAGCTCGACGCCTCGCCCGCTGCCATCCGCACCGGCGACCACCCGCGCGTACGCCGATTCATCGGCCTGGAGAACGCATGAACGATATCGCCACCCTGCGCCGCGACCTCGCCGCGGCCTATCGCCTGGCCGCCCTGTTTGGCTGGGACGACACCCTCTACACGCACTTTTCCGTACGCCTGCCCGGCAGCGGAGAACCGCGCTTTCTGATCAATCCCTTCGGCCTGTTCTTCGAGGAGGTCCGCGCCAGCGACCTGATCGTGGTGGACATGCAGGGCAAGGTGGTCGAGGGCAACGCCGACTACAACGTCGCCGGCTTCACCATTCACAGCGCCGTGCACATGGCCCGTGACGACGCCCATTGCGTGATCCACACCCACACCCTGGCGGGCATGGCCGTTGCCGCGCAGGATGCCGGCCTGTTGCAACTCAACCAGATCAGCACCGAATTCCACCAGCGCCTGGGCTACCACGCCTACGAAGGTGTGGCGCTGGACCTGGACGAACGCCGCCGCATCCAGCGCTCGCTGGGCGACAACATCGCCCTGGTGCTGCGCCACCACGGCCTGCTCAGCGTCGGTGCCAGCGTCGCCGATGCCTTCTATGTCATGTACTACCTGAACCGTGCCTGCGAAATCCAGCTCGCCAGCACCGGCGGCGGCCAGGCCTGCAGCGAGATCGCGGAGCCGCTGTCGCGCCACGCCTGCGAACAGTTGCAAGGCGCCGAATGGCAGCGCCAGCTGCTGTGGCAGGCCTGGCTGCGCAAGCTCGATCGCCTCGATCCCGGATACCGCGACTGACGCACCACCGTCGTCCGGGTACAGCCAAACCCCCATGAATCGGGGGATCAGGCACTTACTTCAGACAATCCTGAAGTAAGTTTTTGCCCCTGCCGATTCTTCCCGACACCTGGCCGGCCAAGAATCCCGCCACAACCAGAACAAGCCTGAGGCCCTCCCATGGACAAGAAACTCCACCAGCCCCTGGGTGGCAACGAAATGCCACGCTTCGGCGGCATCGCCACCATGATGCGTCTGCCGCACATCCAGAGCGTCGAGGAAAAGCGCCAGCTGGACGCCGCCTTCATCGGCGTACCGCTGGACATCGGCACCTCGCTGCGCTCCGGTACCCGCTTCGGCCCGCGCGAGATCCGCGCCCAGTCGGTGATGATCCGCCCGTACAACATGGCCACCGGCGCCGCACCGTTCGACTCGATCAACGTGGCCGATATCGGTGACGTGGCGATCAACACCTTCAACCTGCTCGACGCCGTGCGCATCATCGAAGAGGCCTACGACGAGATCGTCGAGCTCGGCATCACGCCACTGACCCTTGGCGGCGACCACACCATCACCCTGCCGATCCTGCGGGCGCTGCACAAGAAGTACGGCAAGATCGGCCTGGTCCACATCGACGCCCATGCCGATGTCAACGACCACATGTTCGGCGAGAAGATCGCCCACGGCACCACCTTCCGCCGCGCCCAGGAAGAAGGCCTGCTCGACAGCCAGCGCGTGGTGCAGATCGGCCTGCGTGCCCAGGGTTACACCGCCGAGGACTTCAACTGGAGCCGCAAGCAGGGTTTCCGCGTGGTGCAGGCCGAAGAATGCTGGCACCAGTCGCTGGCTCCGCTGATGGCCGAAGTGCGGGAAAAGGTCGGCGGCGGCCCGGTCTACCTGTCGTTCGATATCGACGGCATCGACCCGGCCTGGGCGCCGGGCACCGGCACCCCGGAAATCGGCGGCCTGACCACCATCCAGGCCATGGAGATCATCCGTGGCTGCGAGGGCCTGGAGCTGATCGGCGCGGACCTGGTGGAAGTCTCCCCGCCTTACGACACCACCGGCAACACCTCGCTGCTCGGTGCCAACCTGCTTTACGAAATGCTCTGCGTGATGCCTGGCGTCACAAAACGCTGATCGCCGAATCCGGGTGCCCTCGACGGCACCCGGAACATCCATACAACAACAATTCGGATGCCTGCCATGAATCATGATGAATCCATGCCCCTGCTCGACGACCAACCCGGCGCGAGCACGCCCTTCAACCTGCGTCAGCTGCTGATCTTCCTGATCCCCTCGCTGCTTGGCGTACTGCTGTTTCTCACCCCCATCGTCTACGAGGAAAAGGTCACCATCGGCCTCGGCGTGATGGCCGATGCGCTCAAGGCGGCGTTCAACGACCACCTGCCGGCCATCGCCACCGCCCTGCTGCTGGCATCCGCCGCGCTCGGCCTGCTCGGCAGCCTGTTCAAGCCACGCTGGCTGACCCAGCGCCCGGCGCTCAACGAACTGTTCAACCTGCCGCCGCTGTGGCTCGGCCTGCGTGTGCTCGGTGCGCTGTTCGCGGCGATGACCTTCTGGCAGTTCGGCCCTGAATGGATCTGGGGTGCCAATACCGGGGGCGTGGTGCTCAAGGACCTGGCGCCGGTGCTGATCACCTTCTTCCTGGTGGCCGGGCTGATCCTGCCGCTGCTCACCGACTACGGCCTGATGGAATTCTGCGGCACCCTGGTGCGCAACGTGTTCCGCAAGATCTTCGGTCTGCCGGGGCGCTCGGCCATCGACGCCATCGCCAGCTGGCTCGGTTCCGGCACCGTCGGCGTGCTGATCACCGCGCAGCAGTACCAGAAGGGCTTCTACAGCGCTCGCGAAGCGGCGGTGATCGCCACCAACTTCTCCATCGCCTCGATCGCCTTCAGCCTGCTGATCACCAGTTTCATGAAGCTCGACCACCTGTTCGTGCCCTTCTACCTCACCGTGGTGGTGGCCGGCCTGGCGGCGGCGATCATCACCCCGCGCATTCCGCCGCTGTCGTGGAAGAAGGAAGAGTACGTCGCCGGTGTCGGCAAGCAGATCCGCGAGGAAGTCCCGGCGGGCACCTCGCTGCTGCGCTGGGGTCTGGCCCAGGCCGTGCGTCGCGCCAACGCCAACCCGTCGCCGCTGCAGATGGTGCGCATCGGCGTGCACAACGTGGTCGACATCTGGCTCGGCCTGCTGCCGCTGGTGATGGCCATCGGCACCCTGTCGCTGGCCATCGCCGAGTTCACTCCGATCTTCAACTGGCTGTCCTACCCGCTGGTACCGCTGCTCGAAGCCCTGCAACTGCCGGAAGCGGCCAAGGCCGCGCCGGCCCTGCTGGTGGGCTTCGCCGACATGTTCCTGCCGGCGGTGCTGGGCAAGGGCATCGAGAGCGAGCTGACCCGCTTCGTGGTCGCCTGCATCTCGCTGACCCAGCTGATCTACATGTCCGAGGTCGGCGTGCTGATCCTCAAGGCCAAGCTGCCGCTGAGCCTGCTGGAGCTGTTCGTCATCTTCGTCCTGCGTACCCTGATCACCCTGCCGATCATCGCCCTGATGGCGCACTGGATCGTCTAATGAACAGCCACGACAGCGCCCCTCGGGCGCGCTTTACCCGCATCGATCAGAGCAGTGCCGAGGACTGGCGGATTGTCCTACAGCATGACGAGCAACACCTTCAGGCGCTGCCCGAGCGCCTGTTGCAGATGCTCACCCGTATGGGAGAAGGCGCCCAGCCCTACGCGATCAACCGCCTGCAGCACTGCCTGCAGACCGCCACCCGGGCGGAGCGAGCGGGCGCCGATGAGGAAATGATCGTCGCTGCATTGCTGCACGATATCGGCGACGAGCTAGCGTTGTTCGATCATGCTCAATTCGCCGCCGCGATCCTGAAGCCATACGTCACGCCGCGCACCCATTGGATCATCCAGCAGCACGATGTATTCCAAGGCCACTATTACTGGCAGCACCTGGGCCTGGACCCCGATGCCCGCGAACGCTTTCGCGGGCATCGCTGGTTCAACGCTTGCGAAGCCTTCTGTTTCGACTGGGACTGCCCGTCGTTCGACCCGGACTATGACACGCTGCCCCTGCAGCACTTTGAACCGATGCTGCGACGCCTGTTCGCGCGCAGCCCCTACAGCCTTGCGGAGCACGTTCCGGAATGAACAAAACCACCTGCGGTGAGTTTCTCGTCAAGCAGCTCCAGGCCTGGGGTGTCGACACCGTGTTCGGCATCCCCGGTGTTCACACCGTCGAGCTGTATCGCGGCCTGCCCGGCAGCGGCATCCGCCACATCACGCCGCGCCACGAACAGGGCGCGGGCTTCATGGCCGACGGCTATGCGCGCGTCTCGGGCAAGCCGGGGGTGTGCTTCATCATCACCGGTCCGGGGATGACCAACATCCTCACCGCCATGGGCCAGGCCTATGCCGACTCGATTCCGATGCTGGTGATTTCCAGCGTCAACGAGCGCGAGCGCCTCGGCCTGGGTAAGGGCTACCTGCACGAGCTGCCCAACCAGCGGGCGATGACCGCGGGTGTCAGCGCCTTCAGCCACACGCTGATGAGCGTCGAGGAACTGCCCGGTGTACTGGCCCGGGCCTTCTCGGTGTTCGAGGGCGAGCGGCCACGCCCGGTACACATCGAGCTGCCACTGGACATCATCACCGCCGACGCCTCGCACATGGCCCTGGCCCCACGTCCGGTGGTGCGTCGCCCGGCGCCCAACCGCACGCTGATCCGCGAAGCCGCCGGGTTGCTCAAGCAAGCCGAGCGTCCGCTGCTGCTGCTCGGTGGCGGCTGCGTCGCCGCCGAGGCCGAGGCCCGCGCCCTGGCCGCCGCCCTGGATGCACCGACGGCCCTGACCATCAACGCCAAGGGGCTGCTGCCGCCTGGCCATCCGCTGCTGCTCGGCAGCAACCAGTCGCTGCGTCCGGTACGCGACCTGGCGCTGGAAGCCGACGTGGTCGTGGCCATCGGCACCGAGCTGGGCGAAACCGACTACGACGTGGTGTTCGATGGCGACTTCCGCCTGCCGGGCCGCCTGATCCGCATCGACATCGACGCCCAGCAGCTGCACCGCAACTTCACCCCGCACCTGGCCATTCAGGGCGATGCGCGAGTGGCCATGCGCATGCTGCTGGCCGAGTTCAACCCACGCGAGGCCGACCCCGGCAGCCCCGGCGCTCGCCGCGCCCTGGCCGTGCAGGCCCGCCTGAACGAAGATTTCAGCGGCTGGACGCACTACCGCCAGCTGTTCGCGACGCTGCTGCAGGCCCTGCCCGAGGCGCGCTTCGTCGGCGACTCGACGCAGACGGTGTACAGCGGCAACCACCTGGTGGAACTGGACGGCGCGCGGCGCTGGTTCAACTCCTCCACCGGCTACGGCACCCTGGGCTACGGCCTGCCGGCAGCCATCGGCGCCAAGCTGGCCGAGCCGAGCCGCCCGGTGATCAGCCTGATGGGCGACGGTGGCATCCAGTTCACCCTGCCCGAACTGGCCAGCGCCGTGGAGGCCGGCGTCGGCATCATCGTGCTGCTGTGGAACAACGCCGGTTACGGCGAGATCAAGCGCTACATGGAGCGCCGTGACATCGAGCCGATCGGCGTCGACATCTACACCCCGGACCTGCTGGCCATCGCCCGGGGCTTCGGTTGCGCCGCCGAGCGCGCCCGTGACCACGCGCACCTGGCCGAGCTG
This sequence comes from Ectopseudomonas khazarica, assembly GCF_004521985.1. Classification (GTDB taxonomy): domain Bacteria; phylum Pseudomonadota; class Gammaproteobacteria; order Pseudomonadales; family Pseudomonadaceae; genus Aquipseudomonas; species Aquipseudomonas khazarica. The sequence continues at coordinate 69,734 of NZ_SBHZ01000020.1, read as the reverse complement.
CTGCGCAGCGCGCCGGCAGACCGCCCGCTGATCATCGAAGTGCAGGAGGCCGCGCCCTTTCACCCCTGAGCGGATCGATCACGGCTGAGGCCGCTCCTGCAGAATGCGACCGCTGCGTAGGGCGGAGACGCCTTACCCATCCACCCACTGCAACGGCGGATGAGAAAGGCCTCACCCACCCTGCCCGATTGAGCCAATCCGTGGCCCCGCTTGCATCCGGGCCACGGACATAACAAGAAGATTGCGTTTCCTCACTGACTGCCACCCTACCAACACCAATAATCAAGCACCGGGGAGTCATTCCATGTTCAAGAACCTAAGCCAGCATTTCGGCCAGGATGGCCTCGCCCCCACCGACGCCAGCCACCGCAGCCTCGGCCTCGGTGGCACCATCGCCTTGTGGCTGGGCGCCAACGTCGTGGTCACCACCATCCTCACCGGCATGCTGCTGGTGCCCGACCTGCCGTTCAGCCAGGCCATGCTGATCGTGCTGGTCGGCTCGGGGCTTGGCATTCTGCCGCTGGTACTGGTCGGCCTGATGGGCCAGCGCAGCGGCCTCACCACCATGGTCCTGGCGCGCGGCAGCTACGGCTCGCAGGGCGCCAAGCTGCCCTCGCTGGTCAATCTGCTGACCCTGCTGGCCTGGAGCTGGATCCAGGCACTGCTGGCAGGCATGAGCCTGAACTACGCCGTGGAGCACCTGACCGGCTACTCCAACCTGCCGCTGTTCACCATCCTCTGTGAAACCCTGGTGCTGCTGATCGCCCTGCGCGGCCACCTGGGCATCGAGCGGGTCGAGCGCTGGGCGGCCATCGGCATGCTGTTGCTGGCAGGCGCGGTGTTCTACGTGATGGGGCAGAAGTTCGAGTTCGCCAGCCTCCTGGCTATGCCGGCCGAGCCGCGCAACGACATCACCCCGGGGATCGCCTTCGATATCGTCATCGCCACCGCCTTCTCCTGGATTCCGCTGGCAGCCGACTACAACCGCAACTGCCGCAGCCAGGGCGTGGCCGGTGTCGGTACCTGGGTCGGCTACGTGCTCGCCACCCTGCTGGCCATGGGTCTGGGCGCCACCGTATCGGGCTTCTCGGTGATGACAGGCATGGAACAGACCTACGACCCCGCCGTGCTGCTCGCCGGCTTCGGCTTCGGTCTGCCGGCGGCCATCGTGGTGTTCCTCTCGGTGATGACCACCAACGTCATGTGCGTCTACAGCGCCTCGCTGTCGTACCTCAACATCAGCCCGAAGACCCCGTTCTGGAAACCGGCGCTGTGCATCGGCGTGCTGTCGATCCTCGGCTCGCAGATCCCCGGCATTCTCGACAACTTCCAGAACTTCCTGCTGGTGATCGGCAGTGTGTTCATCCCCGCCTTCGCCGTGCTGATCGCCGACTACTTCCTGATCCACAAGGGCGACTACGACGTGGACGAACTGCTCAGCGAGGATGGCGGCCGCTACCGTTACCTGGCGGGTTTCAACCCCGCCGCCTTCGTCGCCTACGGCTTCGGCGCCGTGCTGGCCTACTACTGGGGCTGGGTCTCGCCGCTGGCCTGGGGGGCATCGCTGCCGGTGTTCCTGATCACCGCCGCCAGCTATGCCGTGCTGCGCCGCTGGCTGCTGGTACCTCGCGCGCAACTGGCGTAGCGTGATGAATGTCGTGGCGGGTTGCCCCCGCCCTACTCGTCATACCAACCTGTAGGGCGGGTGCAACCCGCCAACGAGGCACGTTTCCCGCCATGAAAATCGTCAGTCGCGACCGCTGGTTCGAGGTGGAACACCGCCACGACGGCATCTGCCTGATCCACGAACCCTACGTGCGTCCCTTCTACCGCTGCAACATGTGGCACGTGCAGGGGCGCGAGCATGATGTGCTGATCGACTCCGGCTCCGGCCTGGTCAGCCTGCGCGAGCAGCTGCCCTGGCTGACCGAGAAGCCGCTGCTGGCGGTGGCCAGTCACTGCCACTTCGACCATATCGCCGGACATCACGAGTTCAGCGAGCGTCTGGTGCATCCGGCCGAGGCGGACATCCTCGCCGCACCGGACGGCGCCAACACGCTGGCCACCGACTTCGTCGGCGACGACATGTTCGAGGCGCATCCGGATTGCCCGCTGTGCTACGCCGAGTACCGTGTGCGCGCCGCGCCGGCTACTCGTCTGATCGAGGATGGCGACGTTGTGGATCTGGGCGACAGGGTGTTGCAGGTGCTGCATACGCCCGGTCATTCGCCGGGCGGCATCAGCCTGTGGGAAGCGAGGACGCAGACGCTGTTTTCCGGCGACATCCTCTACGACGGCCCGCTGATCGAGGATGCCTACCATTCCAACCTGGAAGACTACGCACGCAGCCTGATGCGCCTGCGCGACCTACCGGTGCGCAGCGTACATGGCGGACATTTCGCGAGTTTCTCCGGCGAACGCATGCGCGAGCTGATCGACGCCTGGTTCGACGCCCACCGGCTCGCCTGATCCGCTCGGACGCTGCAATCAGCGGCGCTGACGTGCCTCGCGACGCAGGCGCTCCTGCTCGGCCTCGCTGATGCGGATCGGCTGAGGTTGCGGGATGAGGCCAAGGGCCTGCAGCAAGGTATGCAGTTGTTCTTGCAGCTTGGCGAGCATGGGTACGACCTCCTGCCAAGTAGATGGGAGAGCACGCTGGCGTGCTCTCCTATGAGATTAGGCCTGGCAAGGCGGATTTCAACCAGGGCCGATCAAATCACCGGGCTTTTGCGCCGATAGGGGAACACATCGATCACCTTGCCGGCACGGATCGCATCCTGCAGCTGCTTCCAGTAGTCGGCGTCATACAGGTTGCCGTGCAGCCTGCTGAACAGCTGACGCTGCTTGATATCGGCGAACAGGAAGGGCGGAAACTCCTCGGGAAACACATCGTTGGGCGCCACCGAGTACCAGGGTTCGGCGCTCATCTCGTCCTCGGGAAAGCGCGGCGGTGGAATCCTGCGGAAGTTCACCTCGGTGAGAAAGCAGATCTCGTCGTAGTCGTAGAACACCACCCGGCCATGACGGGTCACGCCGAAGTTCTTCAGCAGCATGTCGCCGGGGAAGATGTTCGCCGCCGCCAGTTGCTTGATGGCCAGGCCGTAATCGTCCAGCGCCTCGCGCACCTGCGCCTCGCTGGCACTCTCCAGATAGAGATTGAGCGGTGTCATGCGCCGCTCGGTCCAGCAGTGGCGCACCAGCACGCTGTCACCTTCCAGCACCACGGTCGAGGGTGCCACCTCGAGCAACTCGGCCAGGCACTGCGGCTCGAACTTGGCCCTGGGAAAGCGAAAATCGGCGAATTCCTGGGTATCGGCCATGCGCCCGACACGGTCGACGCTCTTCACCAGGCGATACTTCTCGATCACCGTGTTGCGATCCACCGTCTTGGCGTGGGCGAAGCGGTCCTTGATGATCTTGAACACCGTGTTGAAGCCCGGCAGGGTGAACACACTCATGACCATGCCGCGCACGCCAGGCGCCATCACGAAGCGGTCGTCGCTGCTGGCCAGATGACCGATGAGCGAGCGGTAGAACTCGCTCTTGCCGTGCTTGTAGAAGCCGATCGAGGTGTACAGCTCGGCGATGTGCTTGCCCGGCAGGATGCGCCGCAGGAAACCGATGAAGTCGGCCGGGATGGCGACGTCGACCATGAAGTAGCTGCGGGTGAAGGAGAAGATGATCGACACCTCCGCCTCGTCGGTGATCGCCGCATCGACCTGAATGCCCTGCCCTTCGCGATGCAGCAAGGGAATCGCCAGCGGCCATTGCTCGTCGCGGGTGTAGATGCGCCCGACCAGGTAGGCGCCCTTGTTGCGATACAGCACCGAGGAAAACAGCTCGACGCACAGCTCCGGGTCCTTGCAGATCCAGTCCGGCAGGCTCGCCCGCAGCTGCTCCTCCAGGCGCTGCAGGTCACGCGGCAGGTCTTCGTAGGCGGCATCGAAGGCGTAGTCCTCGAAGATCGCCCGCAGCGCCTCGTCCAGCGCGCAGTCGGGCCGGTAGCGACGGGTCTGCGCGGCGCCCGAGCGGCTGCGCAGCGATGGCCGCGTGGTGTGGATGAACATGCAGCCATCGCTGATCAGGTCATGGCTGAACAGGCTGCAGAAGATCGAGTTGAACCAGGTCTCCGCCAGCTCGTCGTCGAGGCGCAGGTCGATCAGCGCGATATAGGCGCTCTTCACCAGCGGCCACTGGCTGGCCTCCAGCAGCGCGGCATCGAAGCCCTGCTGCAGACGCTCGCGGGTCTGCGCCACCTTGTCCTCGTAGAGGTTGATGCGCGCGGCCGAGGCCTGTTGCGCCTCCTGCCACAGCGCCTGCTCGAAGCGGGCACGCGCGCCATCGGTGATCTGGCGGAACTGCTCGCGATAATCGTCGAAGCCATCGAGGATCAGGCGGGCGATCCCGTCGGCCGGCCATTGCTGCCCCATGCGCATGCCCTGTCAATGCGGTGAATGAGCCGAGCTTAGCCGACAAACCCGGCCCGGATGCAAGTCGCCATGCCGGCAAGGCGTTTGCCGCTTGCAGCCGACCAGCTACGGCGCACTTCGAAAGCGCGATGCGGATTGCCAGAACGCCGTCCAGCGGCAACACTCTCGCCCCCACCCCTGCCGGATAGTCCATCGTGCGCACCGCCGACCTGCTTCGCCTGCTGCTGCTCGCCGCCATCTGGGGCGCCAGCTTCCTGTTCATGCGGGTCGCCGCCCCCGTGCTGGGCAGCATGCCGACCGCCTTCTTCCGTGCCAGCTTCGGCACCCTGGGACTGCTGGCCCTGCTGTTGCTGCTGCGCACCGACTGGGACTTTCGTGGCAAATTCCGCATCTGCCTGGTGTTGGGAATGATCAACGCCGGCTTGCCATCGGCCATGTACTGCCTGGCGGCGCTGATCCTGCCCGCTGGCTACTCGGCGATCTTCAATGCCACGACCCCCCTGATGGGCGTGCTGATCGGCGCGCTGTTCTTCCACGAGGGCATCACCCCGAGCAAGGCCGCCGGCGTGTTTCTCGGCCTGCTCGGCGTGGCGGTGCTGACCCGCACCGGCCCGGTCGCCTTCGACATGCAATTGCTGCTGGGTGCAGGCGCCTGCCTGGTGGCCACGACCTGCTACGGCTTCGCCGGTTTCCTCACGCGACGCTGGATCGGCCAGCAAGGCGGCCTGGACAATCGCCTGACCGCCTTCGCCAGCCTGGTCGGGGCCAGCCTGTTCCTGCTGCCGCTGTTCGCCGGCAGCCTCGCGCTGCAGGCACCGGCGAGCTGGGGCGGCATCGAGGTATGGCTGTCCCTGGCCGGTCTCGGCCTGCTCTGCACCGCCTTCGCCTATGTGCTGTATTTCCGCCTGCTCAGCGATATCGGGCCGATCAAGGCCAGCACCACCACCTTCCTGATCCCGCCGTTCGGCGTGCTCTGGGGGGCGCTGCTGCTGGACGAGCCACTGAGCTGGGACTACCTGCCGGGCTGCCTGCTGATCGCACTGGCCCTGTGGCTGGTGGTACGGCCAACGACTGCCAGGGCCTAGCGTGGCTCGCGCCTCAGCGGTCCAGCACCCGGGGGCTCAGAGCACAGACGTGGAAGCGCCTGAGCGCACAGCCTGAGCGAGCGGATTCAGCCGCATGAAACACCGTGGCCATCAGCGCAGGCTGCGCCAATCATCCATGCGCAGCCACGGCAACGGCCCTTGCATGACGCGTTACTGCTGCAGTTCCTGCTCGGTGAACAGGCCGTCGAACAGCATCGAGGTCAGGTAGCGTTCACCGGAGTCCGGCAGAATCACCACGATGGTCTTGCCCTGCATGTCCGGCTTCTGCGCCAGGCGCACGGCAGCCACCATCGCCGCACCGCAGGAGATGCCGCAGAGAATGCCTTCTTCGCGCATCAGGCGCAGGGCCATGGCCTTGGCATCGTCATCGGCGACCTGCTCGACCTGATCGACCATGGCCAGATCGAGGTTCTTCGGCACGAAACCGGCACCGATGCCCTGGATCTTGTGCGGAGCCGGCTTGACCTCGTCACCGGCCAGGGTCTGGCTGATGACCGGCGAGCCCACCGGTTCCACCGCCACCGAGAGGATCGGCTTACCCTGGGTCTGCTTGATGTAGCGCGATACCCCGGTGATGGTGCCACCCGTACCGACACCGGCCACCAGCACGTCGATGGCGCCGTCGGTGTCCCGCCAGATTTCCGGGCCGGTGGTCTTTTCATGGATGGCCGGGTTGGCCGGGTTCTCGAACTGCTGCGGCAGGTAGTAGTCGGGGTTGGCGGCGGCCAGCTCGTTGGCCTTCTCGATCGCGCCCTTCATGCCCTTGGCCGGTTCGGTCAGCACCAGCTCGGCGCCGAGCGCCTTGAGCACCTTGCGTCGCTCCAGGCTCATCGAGGCGGGCATGGTCAGCACCAGCTTGTAGCCGCGCGCCGCCGCGACGAAGGCCAGGCCGATACCGGTGTTGCCGGAAGTCGGCTCGACGATGGTCATGCCCGGCTTGAGCACGCCGCGCTCCTCGGCATCCCAGATCATGTTGGCGCCGATGCGGCACTTGACCGAGTACGCCGGGTTACGTCCTTCGATCTTGGCCAGGATGGTCACGCCTTTCGGGCCCAGGCGGTTGATCATCACCAGCGGCGTATTGCCGATGGCCTGGGCGTTGTCTGCGAAGATACGACTCATGATGGAAGTCCTTGCGGGCAGGAAAAACCCCAAGCCTATGCCGCCGCCCGCTGGCCGTCCAGCAGGCAGACCGAAAGCCGGGTGACCCGCCATTCAGTGACTGAATACTGCGTCTGCGTTCACAGCCACCAAGGCTGCGCGTTATAGTCGCGCTCTGAATTTCTGCTGCGGGCCGCCCCGCGCTATCGCTCCGAGGATTTTCCGATGAAGTTCGAAGGTACCCAGTCCTACGTCGCCACCGACGACCTCAAGCTGGCGGTCAACGCCGCCATCACCTTGCAGCGCCCGTTGCTGGTCAAGGGTGAGCCGGGCACCGGCAAGACCATGCTCGCCGAGCAACTGGCCGAAGCCTTCGGCGCCCGCCTCATCACCTGGCACATCAAGTCGACCACCAAGGCGCATCAGGGCCTCTACGAGTACGACGCGGTCAGCCGCCTGCGTGACTCGCAGCTCGACTCCGACAAGGTCCACGACGTTCGCAACTACATCAAGAAAGGCAAGCTGTGGGAGGCGTTCGAGTCCGACGAGCGCGTGATCCTGCTGATCGACGAGATCGACAAGGCCGACATCGAGTTCCCCAACGACCTGTTGCAGGAACTCGACAAGATGGAGTTCTACGTTTACGAGACCGACGAGACGATCAAGGCCAAGCAGCGCCCGATCATCATCATCACCTCGAACAACGAGAAGGAGCTGCCGGACGCCTTCCTGCGTCGCTGCTTCTTCCACTACATCGCCTTCCCCGATCGCGACACCCTGAAGAAGATCGTCGACGTGCACTACCCCAGCATCAGCGGCGAGCTGGTGGCCGAAGCGCTGGACGTGTTCTTCGACGTGCGCAAGGTGCCGGGCCTGAAGAAGAAGCCCTCGACCAGCGAACTGGTGGACTGGCTGAAACTGCTGATGGCCGACAACATCGGCGAAGCCGTACTGCGCGAGCGCGATCCGACCAAGGCCATCCCGCCACTGGCCGGCGCCCTGGTGAAGAACGAGCAGGACGTGCAGCTGCTCGAGCGCCTGGCTTTCATGGCACGCCGCGCTTCTCGGTAAACATCGGGCGGCTGCGCGTCGGCCAGCGCCTTTGTAGGGTGGGTTAGCGAAGCGTAACCCACCGCCCAGCCATCAGGCTGGCAAGCATGATGCCGACGGCATCAACGGTGGGTTACGCCGCTACGCGACTAACCCACCCTACGGATTATCCCGAGGGCACAGACAATGCTGCTCAACCTATTCAACGAAATGCGCGCGGCCAAGGTGCCGGTGTCGGTGCGTGAGTTGCTCGACCTGATCAACGCGCTCAAGCACAACGTCGTGTTCGCCGACATGGACGAGTTCTATTACCTGGCGCGGGCGATCCTGGTGAAGGACGAGCGTCACTTCGACAAGTTCGACCGCGCCTTCGGGGCCTACTTCAAGGGCCTGGAAAACCTCAACGAACACATCGAGGCGATGATCCCCGAGGAGTGGCTGCGCAAGGAATTCGAACGCCTGCTGAGCGACGAGGAAAAAGCGCAGATCCAGAGCCTCGGCGGCCTCGACAAGCTCATCGAGGAGTTCAAGAAGCGCCTCGAAGAGCAGAAGGAAAAGCACGCCGGCGGCAACAAGTGGATCGGTACCGGCGGCACCAGCCCGTTCGGCTCCGGTGGCTACAACCCGGAAGGCATCCGCGTCGGCGATGCCGGCAAGCGCCAGGGCAAGGCCGCCAAGGTGTGGGACCAGCGCGAGTACAAGAACCTCGACGACCAGGTCGAACTGGGTACGCGCAACATCAAGGTGGCCCTGCGCCGCCTGCGCAAGTTCGCCCGCCAGGGTGCGGCCGAAGAGCTGGACCTGGACGGCACCATCGACCACACCGCGAAGGACGGCGGCCTGCTCAACATCCAGATGCGCCCGGAGCGCCGCAACACGGTGAAGCTCCTCCTGCTGCTGGATATCGGCGGCTCGATGGACGCCCACGTCAAGGTCTGCGAGGAGCTGTTCTCGGCGTGCAAGACCGAGTTCAAGCACCTGGAGTACTTCTACTTCCACAACTTCATCTACGAGAGCGTGTGGAAGAACAACATGCGCCGTACCAGCGAACGCACCTCGACCCTGGACCTGCTGCACAAGTACGGTGCCGACTACAAGGTGGTGTTCGTCGGCGATGCGGCCATGGCGCCCTACGAGATCACCCAGGCGGGCGGCAGCGTCGAGCACTGGAACGAGGAAGCCGGCTACGTCTGGATGAAGCGCTTCACCGAGAAGTTCAAGAAGATCATCTGGATCAACCCCTACCCCAAGGACACCTGGAACTACACCGCCTCCACCGGCCTGGTACGCGAGCTGATCGAAGAACGCATGTACCCGCTGACCCTGCAGGGCCTGGAAGACGGCATGAAGTACCTGTCCAAATAACCCGGCCGCAACGAAAACGCCGCGACCCCTTCACAGGTGTCGCGGCGTTTTTCCTTGCCCGGAGTACCTCCGGGCCCGGCGTCGGAGTCAGCGCTTGTCGGCATCGTCCGGCTTGTTCAGATCCATCACCGTCTGCGCCGGTGTCTGCGGCGGTTCCTCCGGCTTGCGCTCGGCAGCCGCAGGCGCGGCCGGGGCGCTCTCCTCTGTGCTCGGCGAAGGGTCTTTCTTGCGCAGGCTCAGGCGCTTGCCCAGCCAGCCGAACAGCACCACCGGGATGAACCAGAACTTCTTCAGCAGCACCAGCAACATGGCCACCAGGCCGGTCTTGGCCGCCAGCTTGCCCGCCACCAGCGCACCCAGGCCGTAGGCCGCAACGGTATCCAGGTCCGGGTTGAACTCGGCGTAACGCTGGCCCGGATTGAATTCGGTAGCCGCCAGCACCGCCGGCACGTTGGCTTCGATTTCCGCCAGCTGGTCCATGTTGGCGACGAAGTTCAGCACCAGCACGCCCTTGCGACCCAGCACACGGATGTTGTAGTTGAGGGTGTTGATGTCGCTGTCGCCGAACTTCAGCTCCTTGGCCCAGTGCAGCTTCTTGCCTTCGGCGTCGTAGCGCGGCTCGGCGGCCCAGCCGACCAGCTGCACCGTCTCGTAGCCGTTTTCCTCGCGCCAGGCGTTGGATTCGCGCATGTCGGACTGCATGTCTTCGAGCATGTCGCCGTAGTCGATATCGGCGGCGTCCTCGTCGGAGACGTAGCCACTGTCCTCGTACTCGACCGTCACACCCCAGGACTCATCGGCCAGCGGCGAGATACCAGCCGGCAGGATCATCCCCAGTGGCGGCACGTCGTCCGGCGGATTGCCCCAGCCGTCGACCAGCAGGCGCTGGGCATTGCCACTGTCGAGAAACACCAGCGAATCGGGCAGGTTCAGCGTCGCCAGGTCATCGCCCAGCACCACGCGACCGGTCTTGAACTCCAGGCTGGCGACGAACGCTTCGGGACTGCTCCATTGCCCGTCTTCATCGACTTCGGCAACCGCAGCGGCAGGCTCCGGCTCAGCCGTGGAATCGGCATGGGCAACGGACAGGAAAGGCAGGACGGCAGCCAGCGCGGCTGCCAGGATCGAATCCTTGATCGGCATGGAAACTCCAGAGATACACTGAGGCGATTAAATGTAACGCCGTATTACATTAACACGCGCCACCCGCCGCGCAGGCGAACCAGTGCAAATTTCTGCGCGATGCCAGCCTGGGACAGCCGCTCTGCGCCCGTCCCTGTCCCGCTCAGCGCCAGTGTCGCTGCTGCGTCTGCCGGGTTCGTCCAGCGCCGGACATCCAGCCGAGCGTGAGGATCAGCAACTCGACCAGCCAGGCCAGCAGCAAGGCGCAGACCAGGCCCCAGAGAATCGCCTCCGGGGTGAACAGCACCTGGTAGCGGTACGCCTGCAGCGTCTCCTCGAACAACCCGCGGTCGGCCCCCGTGGCCAGGTGCCAGGCCTGTTCGTACCAGGCCCCCTGCATGGCCTGCCATTCGCGCTCGAGCAGGGCCGCGCGCTCTACCAAGTGGGCGACGCTCTGCGCATCGCTGCGCATCACCGGGTCGTCACTGACGCGGTAGTGCGCCACCAGCGCGTCCATGTCGCCCTTGAAGAACTTGCTGGCGGTGTCCTGAAAGCCCTTGAGACTCTGTTGCGACTCCAGGCGATGCGCCTCGACGCGCTTGGCGTAATCGTCGACGAACCCCGGTACCTGCACGCCCAGCAGCAGACCGAAGGCGAACAGCGTCAGCCGCAGATAGCTTCTCAACATGCCTCGTTCCCCTCTCTCAGGCCTTGCCGCTGGCGACGCACTCGCCACGACGCCACAACCGCCACTCACCCGGCTCGTAGCGTGACCATTGCTCATTGTCGGTCAGCGGCTCGGTGGCGATCACCGTGACCACGTCGTCAGGCGTGGTTTCCGCCTGGAAATCCACCTTCAGGTCGGCATCCTTGAGCTGCGCAGGGCCGAAGGGCGCACGCCGGGTGATGTGCGCCAGCTTGCTCGAACAGAAGCTGAACAGCCAGTCGCCATCGCTGAGCAGGCAGTTGAACACGCCGAGCTGACGATAGCTGGAACAGGCCGCGACCAGCACGGGCAGCAGCACCTCGACCGACACTGGCTCGGGAAAGGCCCGGCGCACACGATTGAGCAGGTCGCAGAAGGCCGCCTCGCTGTCGGTATCGCCGACTGGGCGATAGAAGCTGCTGGAGCCGGTGAGCCCAGCCAGTTGGCCATTGTGCGCGAAGCACCAGTTGCGCCCCCACAGCTCGCGACTGAACGGATGGGTGTTGACCAGGCACACCTTGCCGACGTTGGCCTGGCGAATGTGGCCGATCACCACCTCGCTCTTGATCGGATAGCGCTGCACCAGCTGCGCCACCTCCGACTCGCTGCTCGCCTGCGGGTCCTGGAAGATGCGCAGGCCCCGGCCCTCGTAGAAGCCGATGCCCCAGCCATCGCGATGCGGCCCGGTACGGCCACCGCGCTGCATGAGGCCGGTGAAGCTGAACACGATATCGGTCGGAACGTTGGCGCTCATGCCGAGCAATTCGCACATCGAATCAATTCTCCTTGGCGAGGATCAGGCGCAGGCGATCGGCTTCATCCTGCAGGCGCGCTTCGATGCGCTTGCGCCCCAGCGGCAGAAAACGCGTCAGCAGCCGCCAGAGCAATGCCGGCAGGTCACCCGGCCGGCGTGGAATCAGGTGCAGATGAAGATGGGGGACGTGCTGATTGGCGTCCGGGCCGTCGTTGAGCAACAGGTTGATGCCCTGAGCACCGTAGCCTGCCTGGCGCAGCGCTGCAGCCACCCGCTCGGCCAGGGGCAGCAGGCGCTCAGCGAGCGCAGGCGGCAGATCGTGCAGAAAAGGCGCATGCCGGCGACTGACGATCAACACATGGGCCGGACGCATGGGGAAGATATCCAGCAGCACGATGAAATCATCGTCCTCGTACAGGCGGTGAGCCGGCAGCCGTCGCTCGGCAATGGCGCAGAACACGCAATCCATCGAGCCTCCCTTGCACTGGGCCAGCCGGCCTTGCGCCTGCAGCGGCAGGCGCAAGGCGGCAGATCAGATACGCGGTTCCAGACGACCGGAACGGTCGTGGCCGTAGTCACGCAGCGGCAGGTCGTCGTCCTCTTCCATCCGCTCGCGCAGCGTACGCGAATCTTCGTCGACCTCGCTCACCTGCTCCTCGCGGCGACCTTGCCACCAGCGTTCGATGGGCCAGCGGATGGCGACGAAGAGCAGGTACAGGGCGAAAGCGATCAGGCCATACAGCGACAGGTCGGCCACCGCACGCCAGGCGTTGTTGCCGACCTTGAGCAACAGGTCCATGGCGGTGACGGCAATCGCCGGGGCGAACAGCTCACGCGCCGGGTCGACGATGGTCGGACTGAACAGCAGCACGGCCACCAGCACCCGCAGCGGCTCACGCGCATAGCGCCACATCCAGGTGGTCATGCGCATCCACACCAGCAGGCAGCCCAGGGCGGCAACACCGTATGCGGCCCAGGCCATGAGGTAGTCGTTTTCGTTCATCATAAGCAGTCGCCGGCGTGGCAGGTGTGGCAAAGGGGCGCTTATGATAACGGCTTTTGCTCGCCCCGGCGCCCCTGTCGGGCACCCAGTTCTGGAGTTTCAGCATGTCCACTGCCCCTCGTGCCCGCCAGGAAGCCGGCACAGATCCCTACCGCTGGCTGGAAAACCGCGACAGCGAGGAGGTGCTGGCCTACCTGCAAGCGGAAAACACCTACCTGGAAAGCACCCTGGCCCCGCAGCATGCCCAGCGCGAGCAGTTGTTCGAGGAGATCAAGGGGCGCATCCGCGAAACCGATCTGTCGCTGCCCACGCCCTGGGGGGACTATCTCTATTACCAGCGCACCACGGCTGGCGACGAATACCCGCGCCACTACCGCTGCGCCCGTCCGGCGGGCGCTTCGCTCGAGGTCGACGCGGCCAGCGAGACACTGCTGCTGGATCTCAACGAACTGGCTGCCGGCGGTTTTCTCTCGGTGGGCGCGTTCAGCATCAGCCCCGACCAGCGGCGCCTGGCCTACAGCCTGGATAGCAGCGGTGACGAAATCTACCGCCTGTTCGTGAAGGAGCTCGACAGCGGCGCGATACGCGAGCTGCCCTTCGACGACTGCGACGGCAGCATGACCTGGGCGAACGACAGCCAGACCCTGTTCTTCACCGAACTGGACGACACCCACCGCCCGTACAGGCTGCACCGCCACCGCCTCGGCGATGAAGCCGCCGAAGCGGTGTTCGAGGAAGCCGACGGCCGCTTCTTCCTGCACTGCTACCGGTCCAGCTCCGAACGTCAGCTGATCCTGCAACTGGGCAGCAAGACCACCAGCGAAGTCTGGGTGCTGGACGCCGACACGCCGCAAGCAGCATTCGCCTGCCTGGCGCCGCGCGAGGAAGGCCATGAGTACGACGCCGACCACGGCATGCTCGACGGCCAGTGGTGCTGGCTGATCCGCAGCAACCAGAGCGGCATCAACTTCGCCCTGTACCGCGCCGCCGAAGACCAGCCGCAACGCCCGCACTGGCGGCAGATTCGCGCGCACGATGCGCAGGTGATGCTCGAAGGCGCGACCCTGAATCAGAGCGCCATCGTCCTCGCCTTGCGCGAAGGCGGCCTGCCCGTGCTCGAGGTGCAGCCGCAGGGAGCAGCCAGCTACCGCGTCGCCCTGCCGGATGCCGCCTACAGCCTCTACGTACAGGACGGCCTGGAGCTCCACAGCACGGTGATCCGCCTGCGCTACGAGGCCCTCGGCCGCCCTGCTCAGGTACGCCAGCTGGAACTGGCCAGCGGCGAGCAGCAGGTGCTCAAGCAAACGCCGGTGGAAGGTCCGTTCGACGCCGACGCCTACGAGAGTCGCCGTCTCTGGGCCACCGCGGGTGACGGTACATTGGTGCCGATCAGCCTGGTGGCGCGCCGCGAGGTCTTCGCCGCCGGCCAGCCGGCGCCGCTCTATCTCTATGGCTACGGCGCCTACGGCGCGAGCCTCGACCCCTGGTTCTCCCACGCCCGCCTGAGCCTGCTGGAGCGCGGCTTCATCTTCGCCATCGCCCACGTGCGCGGCGGCGGCGAGATGGGCGAAGCCTGGTACCGTGCCGGCAAGCTCGAGCACAAGCAGAACACCTTCGACGACTTCATCGCCTGCGCCGAACGCCTGATCGCCGAAGGCCTGACCAGCCCCGCACGCCTGGCGATCAGCGGCGGCAGCGCCGGTGGCCTGCTGATCGGCGCGGTGCTCAACCAGCGCCCAGAGCTGTTCGCCGCCGCCATCGCCGAGGTGCCCTTCGTCGACGTGCTCAACACCATGCTCAACCCGGACCTGCCGCTGACCGTCACCGAGTACGACGAATGGGGCGACCCCAACCAGCCCGAGGTCTTCGCCCGGCTGCAGGGCTATGCCCCCTACGAGAACGTCCGCGCCCAGGCCTACCCGGCCATCCTCGCCGTCGCTGGCTACAACGACAGCCGCGTGCAGTACTGGGAAGCCGCCAAATGGGTGGCCAGGCTGCGCGAGCGCAAGACCGACGACAACCTGCTGCTGCTCAAGACCGACCTGGACGCCGGCCACGGCGGCATGAGCGGTCGCTATCAGGGGATCCGCGACGTGGCGCTGGAGTACGCCTTCCTCTTGCGCGTACTGGATATCCGCTGATGCAGGGCCTGCTGTATCGCTGGCTGTTGCTGATGGGCGCGGGGCACGTGCTGCTGGGCATCGTGCTGGCCTTTGCCGCCCACCTGCCGCTGACCCAGGGTTACTTCGACTACCTGTACGCCGCCCGTGGCCTGCCCCTGCCGAGCCCCGAGCAGCAGGTGCCGCTGCGCACCCTGGTCGGCCTGTTCGGGCCCACCGTGGCCAGCTGGGGCCTGCTGTTCTGCGCACTGCTGGTGATCTACCGCCGCCACGGCCTGGGCCTGATCAAACCCGTGCTGATCGCCGCCCTGCTGCTGTGGAGCCTGCTCGACAGCGCCTTCTCCATCGCCTTCGGCTTCACCCTGCACGCCTACCTCAACGGCGCGGCCGCTCTGGCCATGGGCATCCCGCTGCTGGCCCTGAGGCCCGCCACCCGGCCACGTTCGCCGGCGCTGACACTGCGCCATGACAGCGGGCGTCGCCTGCGTGTGCTGATCACCGGCGGCAGTGGTTTCATCGGCAGCCCGCTGGCCACGGCGCTGAGCCAGGCCGGCCATGAGGTACTGATCCTGACCCGCGACCTGGCCAGTCTCGGCCAGGTGCGCGGGCGCATCAGTGCGCTGACCGACCTGGCGCAGATCGCCAGCGATGAGCGCATCGACTGCCTGATCAACCTGGCCGGCGAGCCATTGGCCGGGCAGCGCTGGAACCCTGCGCGCAAGCAACGCTTCCTGAGCAGCCGGCTCGACACCACCGACGCACTGCTGCAACTGGTGCAGCGCCTGGAGCACAAGCCCGAGGTGCTGCTCAGCGGCTCCGCCGTCGGTTACTACGGGCACTGGCAGGACGAGCCGCTCGATGAAGACAGCGAGGCGCACGATGGTTTCTCCCATCGGCTGTGCGCTCAATGGGAGGCCAGAGCCCTGCAGATGCAGGCGCTTGGCCTGCGCGTGTGCCTGCTGCGTATCGGCATCGTCCTGGGTCGCGATGGCGGCCCACTGGCCGAGTTCAAGCGCCCCTTCGAACTGGGTGTGGCCAGCCAGCTGGGCGATGGCCGGCAATGGATGCCCTGGATACACCTGGACGATGTTCTGGATATCTGCAGCTACCTGATGCGCACGCCACTCAGCGGCCCGATCAACCTCACCGCCCCCGAACCGGTCAGCCACCGGGACTTCTGCCAGGCGTTGCAGCGCCAGGTGCCCTGGGCGCGCCTGCGACTGAAGGTGCCGGCCGCGCTGGTACGCCTGCTGCTGGGCGAGATGGCCGACGAAGTCCTGCTCACCGGCCAGCGCGTGGTGCCGGCCCGCCTGCTGCAGAGCGGCTACCGTTTCCGCTACCCGCAGCTGCAACCCGCACTCCAGCAACTGCTCGCCAGGCGCTAGCCGCGCGCAGCGGCGGCCAAGGCTCGGCCAGCCCCCTGAAGCGGGTGCTGGCGCGGCACTCTCTCTGGCGTCAAAGCCCCGCCACACCTGGCCTGCTGCCACTTTTCAGCGACGAACGGTAACAAACCTGACCGTTCGACCAACTCGCCGCGCTGGCGGCGAAATCTGATCTAGGCTGAACGCACGGCGCTTGGCGATGGCCATGAGCCACCCTTTCCTGCTGCCAAGGAAGACCCTGCCATGAAGAGTTGGAAGATACGCACTCACCTGTTGCTGCTCGCCGGCGTTCTGCTCACCGCGCTGCTGGCCGTCGGCCTGCTCGGCCTGCATGGCCTCAAGACCACCGTCGGCGGCCTGCAGACCGTCTACCTGGACCGCGTGGTACCGCTGCGCGACCTCAAGCAGATTGCCGACCTCTACGCGGTGAACATCGTCGACGCCACGCAGAAGGCGCGCAGCGGCACCCTCAGCGGCAACGCCGCGCAACAGATGATCGAGCAGGCCCAGCAGCGTATCGCCGAGATCTGGAAAGCCTACCTGGCCACCCAGCTGATCGCCGACGAGCGGCGCCTGATCGACGAGATCACCCCCCTGATGAGCAAGGCACAGCAGCCCCTTGAGCAGCTGCAGAGCCAGCTCATCCGGGGTGACCGGGGCGAAATCGAGCGCTTCGCCAGCAACGACCTGTACCCGTTGATCGACCCGCTGTCGGCCAAGTTTTCCGAGCTGATCGAAGTCCAGCTCGGCGAGGCCAAGCGCCAGTACCTGCTGGGTGAGGCGGCCTACGCCAGGAGCCTGCGCCTGAGCCTGTTGCTGCTGGTGGTCGCGCTGCTGCTGGGCAGCGTGCACGTGCTCTACTTCAGCCGCCTGCTCGGCCGCCAGCTGGGTGCCGAACCCGGTGAGCTGGAGGCGATCAGCGCCCGCATCGCCTCCGGCCGCCTCGACGGCGCGCAGCAGGACGTCGGTGGCAGCAGCGGCGTGATGAAGTCGGTGCAGGCGATGCGCCACGGCCTGCACGACGTGATCGGCAACATCGGCGAAGCCTCCGAGGAAATCGAGTGCGCCACCCTGCAACTGGCCGCCTCCTCCGAGCAGGTGCTCAACAGCGCCAATATCCAGAGCGACACCGCAGCGGCGATGGCCGCCACGGTCGAGCAACTGGCGGTGAGCATCAACCACATCGCGGAGAGCGCCCAGCACACCCACGACCGCGCCCGCCAGGCCGGCGAGCTGACCGACAGCGGCCTGCAGGTGACCACCCAGGCCATCGAGGAAATCCGCCGCATCGCCTCGCTGGTGACGCAGTGCTCCGGCGACGTCGAGCAACTCGCCGCACAGTCCGGCAACATCGGCGCCATCGTCGACGTGATCCGTGGCATCGCCGAACAGACCAACCTGCTCGCCCTCAACGCCGCCATCGAGGCCGCCCGCGCCGGTGAACAGGGCCGTGGCTTCGCCGTGGTGGCCGACGAGGTGCGCAGCCTGGCCGCGCGCACCGCACAGTCCACCACCGAGATCGTCGCCCTGGTCGAGGCCATCCACAATGGCGTGTGCCAGGCCCGCGACAGCATGTCCGCGACCTGCTCGCGGGTGGACACCGGCCTGCAACTGGTGGAGAACAGCGCCACCACCATGGGCGAGATCCGCGTGGCGCTGGACGAATCGCTGCAGTCGGTGGGGCTCATCGCCACTGCCCTGCAGCAGCAACGCGCCGCCAGCGAACAGGTGGCGCAGAACGTCGAACAGGTCGCGCAGATCGTCGAGGAGAACTCCGCCGCGCAAGGCGGCATCGTCCAGGCCATTCGTGCCTTGCAGGGCATGTCCGAGCGCTTGCAGGGGGTGATGCGCCGCTTCAGTTTCTAGGGTGTCAGCGGGCGGCGCCGGTGAACGCGACGCCGCCCTGCCGGGTTTGCCTGCTGCCCGTCACATCGGCAGGAAGACGGGATTGGCAACGCCGAGTGCAAACGCTAAGGTCGCCAGCTCGTTCTTTCAGCGTGACGTCCCAATGTCCGATACCTCCCACCTGATCGACGCGATCCGCGACATGCTGCTCGACTGCGGCCTGTTCGACACCCTGGATCGCAGCGACGTGCAGACCGCCGCCGGCTACTTCAACCTCAATCGCATCAACGAGGGGACGGCGATCTTCAGCGAAGGCGACGCCGGTACCTTCATGTGCATCCTGGTCCAGGGCAGCGTCTCGATCCGCAAGAGCAATGCCAGCGGCGACGAGGTCGAGGTGACCCGCCTGCGCCGTGGCCGCGCCTTCGGCGAGATGGCCGTGCTCGACGGTGAACGCCGCTCGGCCAGTTGCGTGGCCACCTGCGACTGCGTGCTGCTGTCGCTGGGCAAGGACGCGCTGGACAAGATGCTGCAGGAAAGCCCGAGGACGGCCGCCCAGGTGATCCGCGCCATCGCCGTCGGCATGTCCAGGCGCCTGCGCATGGCCGACGGGCGCCTGGTCAACCAGCCCTAGTCGGTCTTCCGCGTCTCGCTCGCGCCTGGGCTGCGGCGCTCGTTGCCACCCTGCTGATTGCGCCGCAACTGCTGCTGCAGCGACTCCAGCGGCAGGTCCTTCGCCGGTGCGGAGCGCGGCGCCGGCAACAGCGGCGCCAACCCCGAGCGCCCGGCAGGCGTCTGTGCCGGCCTTGCATAAGGCTGGCTGGTGGTGGGCTGCGTCGACGTTTCCGGCATGCGCAGCAGCGGTGCGGATTGCCCCTCGGCCAGGGCCTGCCCCGCGAGCAACAGCAGAGTGGCCAGCCAGGGCCTGACATGCTTCATCGAAGACCTCCTGCGCGATGCGCTTTCGTTCTATTCTGGCAACACCCACCCACGAACGTTCCAGTGAAACGACTCATGACCACCAGCAAGCTCGACAAGATTCTCGCCGAGGCCCAGCAGCGCCGCGAAACCAGCTACCGGGAAAAGGCGCTGCGCATGTACCCGCACTTCTGCGGCCGTTGCGGTCGCGAGTTCAGCGGCAAGCGCCTGAGCGAGCTGACCGTGCACCACCGCGACCACAATCACGACAACAACCCGGAAGACGGCTCCAACTGGGAGCTGCTGTGCCTGTACTGCCACGACAACGAGCACCAGCGCCAGGTCGACCTGCACTACCAGAAAGAGGAAGCGGCCAGCGCCGGCTCTGGCAGCAAGGTCACGCACAAGGGCCTGGCCGGACTGGCGGATCTGCTGAAGAAGTCCTGATCGTCAGAAGAAGCGCGTCACGCTGATCTTGGCATTGCGCCCCTGGCTATAGGCACCGTCGCCGCTCAGCGCCGGTCGATAGAAGCGGTTGAACAGGTTGTCCACGGTCAGGTTGACCCGCGTGCCCTTGAGCCCCTTCATCGTCGGCGCCCACTCCGCGAACAGCCGGTGGGTGTCGTAGCTGTCGTTGTCGTGCTGATCCCACACGCTCTCGCCGGAGACATCGTAGAAGTCGCTGGGCAAGCGGTCGGTCTTGCGCACGAACTCGCCCTGCCAGCCCATCAGCAGGTCCGCCTCGGGCACCTTCAGGCCCAGCGTCGCGACCCACTTCGCCGGCGGCACATCACGGGCCCAGACGTCCGGCCCCCAGGGATTGCTGTAGGCACCGTCGTGCTTGCCGCTGACCCAGGCATAGGTGAGGCTGCCGAACAGGCGGTCGCTGTCGTAGTAGGTCTCCACCTCGAACCCCTTGAGCGTCACGCCTGGCAGGTTGCGGTAGTTGGACAACGGCAGGTATTCGCCGCACTTCGCGGAAATGGAGCCCCCCTCCGCAGCCTGGCGCTCGCAGGCGATGCTGCGCAGCTTGAAGATCTCGTCCTCGATCCGGTGGTGGAACACCGTCGTGCGGACCTGCAGGCTGTCGCCCTCGCGCAGCAGGTTGCCGAGGCTGACCACGCTGCCTGCACGCAAGGCGCGGATACGCTCGGCGTCCAGGCCGCGACTGGTTCCGCCGATGGTCGTGCTGTTCTGCAGCTCGTACTGCTCGTCGATCACCGGCGCGCGCCAGGTCCGGGCGTAGTCGGCGAACAGGGCGAACTCGTCGGTGACCCGCCAGAACAGCGACAGACGCGGCGACCAGCCCGTGTAGGTCTGCGCCCGATAGTCATGCCCGCGCTCGGGGTTGTTGTAGTTCGACGCCAGGTTTTCCTTGCCCTGGTTGCGCACCGTGTCGAAGCGCAATGACGGAGTGATGGTGAGGTCGCCCAGGGTGATCGCGTCCTGCAGGTAGGCGCTGCGCGAAGTCTGCGAGCCGCGCGGCATGAAGTAAGGCTGGAACCAGCCATAGTTGTACTGCGGACGATTGTAGGTGGACCCCGGCAGGTACATCAGCACGTCCCGCTTGTGGCCGTGCCAGGCCACCCCTGCGGTCAGCTCGTGGCCGAGTGCGCCGGTGTCGAAGCGGCTGGTGTTGCGCAGCTCGACGACCCGGTCCTGATAGTCCGTGCGCATCCACTTGCCACCGGTGGCCAGCGAGTAGCTGGCATCCTCGCCGCGCTCGTCGATCTGCTCGGTTTCGGACCACGAAGCCTTGAGTTCGAGGTCGATCCAGGGGTTGTCCAGTGGCTGGTAGCGATAGCGGCCGGCCCAGGTGGTGTCGGTCACCTCGCGATCGGCCATCAGCCGGCGCATGGCCGCCTCCAGGCTGCCGTAGCGGTCGATACTGTACTTGCTCGGCAGCAGGAAGCTGGCCGCGCTGAAGGGGACGAACTCGTCACTGCGCGAACGCATGAACGTCAGGCCGAAGCTGTGCTCGTCGTTCGGCCGGAAGTTGCCCTTGAGCAAGGCGCCATCGAGTTTCTTGTCGGTGAACGGATAGCGCTGCGGGTACTCGTACTCGGGTTCGAGCTGGATGTTCCCGGCCAGCTTCATGTCGCGGCCATCGCGTGTGGTCAGGTAGGCCAGGCCGTCGAAGCGGGCATCCTCGCTGCGGCCGTAGACCGCGCCGCTGTAGAGCTTCTGCTGGTCGTTGCTGTGATAGCCGTACTTGAGCATGGCGCCCAGGTCACGTCCCTCCTCGAGCAGGTCCGGGGCGTCCTTGGTCTCCATGTGCACGGTACCGCCGAAGCCGCCGTTGCCGGTGAACACCGAATAGGGCCCCTTCTCGACCTCGATGCGCTTGATCAGCTCGGGTTCGATGAACACCGTGCCCTGCTGGTAGCGCTCGAAGCCGCTCTTGGACGCGCCGTCGAGGCTGAACGGGACGTCCTCGGCATCACCCAGCCCCCAGATGTTGACCGTCTGCCCGCCCTGCTTGGACGACCCACCCATGCTCACGCCCGGCAGCGTCTGCAGCAGGCTGGGAATGTTCTCCGCCTGCTGACGCTCGATCTCCTTGCGCGTCAGCGTCGAGCGCCCGACGCTGGCCGAGTCGACCTGGCGACCGTCGCCCACGATGCTGACGGAGCCCAGTTCGATGGCGTTGGCCTCGTTCGTCGAGACCGGCATGCGGCGCACCACGAAGCTCCCCGCGGCCTCCACCAGCTCCAGGCCGCTGCCGCGCAGCAACTGCCGCAGCGCCTCGACGGGTTCGTAGCGCCCGCGCAGTGCGGGCCCCTGCAGCCCCTGGACCTGATCGCTCTCGAAGAAGATCTGCAGCTGCCCTTGCCGGGCCAGGGCCGTCAGCGCGCTGCCCAGGGGCTGCGCGGCCAGATCGAAATCACGTGGCTGCGCCTGGGCGGTTGCCCCCATCAGGCAACCGATCATCAGGGCGGCACCGGTGCGGGAACGCCACCAGGCACTGGGCGAAATGCGGGTTTTCATGCGGGTCTCCACTGCTTGCAACACCACCACGGCATGAGGTGGTTGGCATGGAAGACGCTTAAATGAAAAATATCCGCATATGAGAATGAAAATATTTTTACTCAGGTACACTGATGAGCCGAACGCTGCCATCGTCCAGCGGCTCGACCTTCACCGGCAGGAGCACCGGCAAGGCGCTGAGGAAGTCGTCGGGCCGCGCCAGATCGACGCTGCCGGACACCTGCCTGGCGGCCAGCGCGGCATCGCCGAACGACACCGGCGTCGCGCCGTACTGCGACAGCTCATCGAGCAGCTGTGCCAGTGGCCATTGCTGGAAGACCAGCCGCCCGGAGCGCCAGCTGGCCACTTCACCGTCGGCGACCCGCGAGCGCAGCAAGGTGCCCCGGTTGCCGTCGTAGACCGCGCGATCCCCTGCCAGCAGCTCGACCAGCGGGGCATCCGCGCGTGGCTGCAGGGCGACCCGCCCGCTCTCCACACTCACGGTCAGCAGCTCGCGGCCACGGCGCACGTCGAAGCGCGTACCGAGCACCTGCACGCTCCCCTCCCCGGCCTGCACCCGGAACGGCCGTTGCACATCCCTGGCCACCTCGAAGAACGCCTGCCCCTGCACCAGTTCGACCTCGCGCCGCTCCGCCAGCAGGCGCACCTCCAGGCGCGTGTTGCGATTGAGATGGATACGGCTGCCATCCTCCAGGGTCACCTCACGGGGCGTCTGCGGCCCGCTGACCAGGGTAAGTGCCCCATCCGGCGAGACATCCAGCCAGGCCGGCAGCAGCGCCAGCAGCACCAGGCAGGCGGCTGCCGCCAGCGAACGCCAGCGCCGCCGGGGCGCCGGGCGTTCAGCCGGAATCGGCGGCCTGGGCAGCTGGGCCATGTCCTGCCAGAGCAGCTGCAGGTCGGCGAACGCCTCGGCATGGGCGGGGTCGGCCGCCAGCCAGGCCTGCAGGTCGGCTTCGTCGCGGGCGCCGAAGGCATCGCCATGGCGCCGGGCGAACCAGAGGGCGGCCTGCTCGTCAGGCGACGCCGGGTCGACTCGAAGTTCGCTCATTGCTCATCCTTCCCTGAGTCAGGCGTCAGTTGCTGCCGGCAATGCAGCAGGGCGGCGGCGATGTGTTTTTCCACCATGCTCAGCGAGATGCCCATGCGCTCAGCCACCTGGCTCTGCGACAGGCCCTCGAAGCGGTGCAGGATCAGCGCCTCGCGCCGTCGCGGTGGCAGGCCCTCCAGGGCACGGGCCAGCTGACGCAGGCGCTGCTGCTGGTCGAGGCGTTCCAGTGGACTCGCTTGCGTGGCGGCGGTATCCGCGATCGCTTCCAGCGGCTCGCGCTGGCCCTGGCGCTGCTGGCGACGCCAGTGGTCACGCAGCAGGTTGCGCGCGATGTGAAAGAGAAAGGCGCGCGGCTGCTCGACGCCAGCGCGATCCCGCCAGCCCAGCCACTGGGCGAATGCGTCCTGAGCCAGATCGGCGGCATCGGCCTGGCTTTCCAGGCGTTTGCGGAAGAAGCGCGTCAGTTCCGTGTGGACGCTGCGGTAGACCGACGAGAAGGTGCCGCGAAACTGCTCATCCACGGACGGCACCAGCGGGCGCGGTGCAACAGACTGCCTGCACGAGGCCCCCTAACTGCATGAGGCGCCCGAAGGCGCCAATTAATGATAATAACTATCATTTAATAGCAGTTATCGTATGCAGGTCAACTCAACGCAGCAGGCGCGTATCCAGCGTCTTCGACGGACCACCGATGACATTCTCGGTGATGTCGATGAAATCCTGGGTACTGACCCGGTCCAGGCGCATGAGCCCGCGGGTCACGTCGTCCAGTGACAGGTTGCCCTTGTCCTTGGTCTTCTGCCGAATCTCGCGATCCAGTTCCTGCAGCAGCAGCACCGCACGCGCCGTCACCGGCCCGGTGGCGTGATCGGTGCGCAGGCTGTTGACCGGCTTGCTCCAGTCGATCAGCTGCTCGCGGATCTTCTGGTAACGCTCCTCGCTGATGCCGCCCGCGCGGCGCACCAGTTCGATGGCGTAGTACTCGGCCAGGCCCTCGGCGATCCAGTCGCTGCGCTCGCGCCCGTAGATGCGCCCGAAGACATGCACCAGCTCGTGCACCAGGGAGCTGGTGCCATTCTCGCTGACCAGCGGGCGATCGGCGTGCATGTAGTAGGAATTGGCCGCCGACAGGCCGCCACGCCACATCGGATCGCCGGCACCGACGATCAGCAGCTTGCTCGGATCACGCGGGAATACCTGCTGCAACTGCGGCCAGACGAAGGTGAGGAAGGTCATGATATCCATGCGCCGCATGCCCTCGCCCACCGGCGCGGAGATGGCGACTTCGGTATCGCCCAGGCGCGTGCGCCGGGTGCCGAGCTTGCCGGCGAGCATCCAGCCGGTCGGGCGGTCGAACTTGCGCTGCGCATTGTCGACGCGAAAGCGGTTCTTGCCGATGCGTGGCCAGCCGGTTTCCACGCTCTTCCAGCCCTTGGGCAGGTCGAACTGCAGGCGCGACACCAGTTCGGTCTTGTCCTGCTGATCGAGCTTGGCCGCCGGCACCAGGTCGTCGCCACGCAGCAGCACCCAGTCCTTGGTCATCCGCGCGTCATAGCGCCCCGACTTGCGCTCATGGTCGATCTGCACCCGGTAGCTGAGCACGCTCTTGCCCTTGCCCGGCTGCCACTTGCCGCGCCCGGCGACCTCCTGTGACCACTGGCCGTCGGTCTCGAAGTCGCTGTAGCGCCCATCGTCACCCAGGTTGAAATCCAGGCTGCGGACGCGCTCCCCCTTCTCCAGGGTGATGCTGACCTCGGCCTGATCGCTGTCCGGCAGGAAGCGCACGCGATAATCCAGATCGACCTTCTGGGTCGCGGCGAAGGCCGGCAGGCTCAGAAGCAGCAGAGACGATAACAACGGCAAGCGAAGGGACATCGAGCAACACTCCTGGTGCGGGAACTGGCGGCATATGACCGCGACGCCCCAGGGCAATTCCATGGGCGCCCGACAGATTTGCCACGAAGTGGCGAGGCAATCAACCCGCGCGGAAGATCAGGTGCTCTTCCCAGTCGTCCTCGGCGACGCTGTTCTCGCTGAGCATGCGTCCAGCCTGGGAGATGCGCTCGATATGCACCGCCTCCGGGTCACCGCATACCAGGTGATGCCACAGGGGCAGGTCCTTGCCCTCGCTGACCAGGCGATAGGCGCAGGTCGGTGGCAGCCACTGGAACTGGTCGGCCTGCGCCGGCGTGAGCTGGATGCAATCGGGCACGTGTTTGACCCGATTGGCGTAGTCGCTGCAGCGGCAGGTCTGCAGGTCCAGCAACTTGCAGGCGATGCGCGTGTAGTAGACGGCGCCGTCGTCTTCATCCTCGAGTTTCTGCAGGCAGCACAGGCCGCAACCGTCGCACAGCGATTCCCACTCGTTCTGGTCGAGTTGGGCGAGGGTCTTGCGTTTCCAGAAGGGTTCGACTTTGGCGGCCATGACGGCAGTATGGACTCGGCGGAGAAAAGCGCGGCAGTCTAGCTCGTGCGCCCGTCCGGGCCAAGCCGCGCGGGGCGAACGGCAGATCAATAGCCGCGACTGAAGTCCACCTCACCGCGCAGGGGCGCGGCGGCCTGCCAGCGCGACAGGTTGTCGAGGAACAGCGCGCTCATCAGCAACGGGTCGGTCGGTGCCGAACTGTGCCCGGTCAGCAACAGGCGCGGTGCCGCCCAGAACGGATGCCCGGCCGGCAAGGGCTCCTCGCGGCATACGTCGATCACCGCCCCCGCCAGTTGCTGCCGTTCCAGCGCGGCCACCAGATCGGCATCGACCACCGCCGTGCCGCGTCCGGCGTTGATCAGCAGCGCCTGCGGGCGGAAACGGGCGAACAGCGACGCGTCGTAGAGGTCACGGGTCGCGGGCGTGTCCGGCAGCAGATTGACCACGTAGTCGGCCCAGGCGCTCAAGCGGGGCAGCTCGTCCAGCGCCGCCACCTCGAGGAAGGGTGCCTGCTCGCGCGCCTGACTGGCCAGGCCACGCAGTTCCACGCCGAACGGCGCGAGAAACTCGGCCACGGCCTGGCCGATGTCACCGCAGCCGACCACCAGCACCCGGCGCCCGCGCAGGCTGCGTGGCTGGCCGTTGTCCCACTGCTGCGCGACCTGCGCCGCCAGCCGGGCGAACAAGCGGCGCTCATGCGCCAGCATGTGCCCGAGGACATACTCGGCCATGACCTGGCCGAAGATGCCGACGGCGCGGGTCAGGCGGTAATCACGAGGCAGGTCGGTCGCCAGCAGCGGCGTGATGCCAGCCCAGGTCGACTGCAACCAGTGCGGGCGCAAACCCTCGCGCAGCAGCGGCGTGAGCAGGTCCGGCTGGCCCAGCCAGACTTCGCACTGCCCGGCGGCCTCGCGCAAACGCGCCGGCTCGGCGCTCGCCACCAGCTGCAGATCGGGGTACGCACTGCGGACCTGCTCGGCATACAGCGCGTGCTTGTCTTCGGCGATCAGCAGGCGCATGACTCAGACCGGATCGTTACGGCACAGCAGCTCATCGGGCAGGTGCTGGATGTAATCCTCTTCGGGCGGCGGCATCTGCAGGTGATAGCCCTGCTTCTCGAGGTTCTCCAGCACCTGGGCGATGTCCTCGCGCGCCAGCTGACGCTCGGGGCTGAGCACCAGGTCGAAGGCATGCGCGGGCGGGCCGAACACGGCGAGCAGGCCTTCGGGCACGCGGGTCAGGGCATCGGCCTTGAGCACGTAGAGGTACATCTCGTTCTTGCGCGGGCTTTTGTAGATCGAGCAGATGCGTTTCACGCGGATTCTCCTTCGCTGGCCAGGCAGTCGAGCAGCGCCTGGCCCATCAACTCCCGGCGCCAGCCGCGCAGGGAATCGGGCAGTTGGTACGGACCGTTGGGGAAACCCGTTTTCAGCAGGGCTTCCAGGGTTTTCTTGCGCAGCATCAGCTCCGGCACGATATCCAGGCGCTCGCCCTCGCGCTGGCCGACGGCACGCAGTTTCTTCAGCAGTGCCGAGGCCTCGATCGGCAGCGGCTCGGGCAACGCCTCGGGCCATTGCTCGGGCGGCAATGCCGCCGCATCGCGAATCAGCTGCAGCAGGGTTTCACCATCCTGACGCACGGTCTTCGGGTGCATGTCCTCGATGCGCGCCAGGGCGACCAGGTTGTCGGGCTGCGTACGCGCCAGCGGCCACAGCGAATGCTCACGCAGCACCCGGTTGCGCGGCTGGTTGCGCGCACGCGCCTGTCGCTCGCGCCAGGCACACAGGGCGCGCAGCACCGCCTGCTGCTGACGGGAAAGCTTCCAGGCCAGCTTGGCATCGCGCCAGGCGTCTTCCGGATCGACTTCGCGGTGCAGGTTGCCCACCAGTTCGGCACCGTCCTCCAGCACCCACTCGACCTTCTGCGGCGCCAGGCGGGCGGACAGGGCGCGGTACACCTCCACCAGATGCAGCACATCCTCGGCGGCATAGCGCACCTGCAACGCCGACAGCGGCCGCTGCAACCAGTCGGAACGGGTCTCGCCCTTGGGCAGCTCGATGTCGAGCAAGGCCAGGACCAGGCGCGAATAGCCCATGGAGAAACCGAGGTTGAGGTAACCGGCCGCCAGTTGCGTGTCGAACAGCGGCGCCGGCAGGCTGCCGGTCAGGCGCAGGAACACCTCCAGGTCCTCGCTGCACGAATGCAGCACCTTGACCACGCTGGGCGCTTCGAGCAGCGCGGCGAATGGCGCCCAGTCGCTGATGCGCAGCGGGTCGATCAGGTAGGCGCCGTCGCCGCCGCTGACCTGCAGCAGCCCGGCGATGGGATAGAAGGTGTCGACGCGCATGAACTCGGTGTCCAGCGCAACGAAGGGCAGCGTCTGCCAGACGGCGCAGTGCTCGGCCAGGCTGGCGTCGTCGAGAATCCAGTGTATGTCGTTAGCCACGCGGCTCTCCCATGAACAATGGCGCGCAGTATATATGGCCTGGCCACTCGACGGGCAGCGAGCTGCCGCCGGAGGCTCGATCTGTGTAACCTGTGCCGCGCATCGCCCTCCGACACGGAAGAACAACAATGCTGAAGAAACTGCTCGCCCTGCCCGTCCTGCTGTTGCTCGCGGCAGCGCTCTACCTGGCGCTCACGCCCAGCCCCATCGCCCCCCTGCCCTGGGAAGCGCCCGAGGCACCACCGATGACCGCTGTACTGGAGCCCAACGACACCCTGATGAAAGCCGAGCTGCTGGCGCGCGGTCAGATCCACGGCCCGGAGGACACCGCGGTCGATGCCCAGGGCCGGGTGTACGCAGGCCTGCATGATGGCCGCGTCGTCCGCGTGCTGGCCGACGACAGCGTGGAAACCTTCGCCGATACCGGAGGCCGCCCGCTGGGCATGGACTTCGATGCCGCCGGCAACCTGATCCTCGCGGATGCCTACAAGGGCCTGCTGCGCATCGATCCGCAGGGCCGCATCGAGGTGCTGAGCACAGAGGCCGACGGCCTGCCCTTTGCCTTCACCGACGACCTGGACATCGCCAGCGACGGCATCATCTACTTCAGCGACGCCTCATCGCGCTTCCAGCAACCGGACTACCTGCTCGACCTGCTCGAAGCACGCCCGCATGGACGCCTGCTCAGCTATGACCCGAGCACCGGCGAGACCCGCGTGCTGCTCGATGGCCTGTACTTCGCCAACGGCGTGGCGCTGTCGGCCAACGAGGACTTCGTGCTGGTCAACGAAACCTATCGCTATCGCATCACCCGTTACTGGCTCAAGGGCGAGCGGGCCGGTCAGCATGAGGTGTTCATCGACAACCTGCCGGGCCTGCCGGACAACCTGCAAGGCGACCGCAAGGGCACCTTCTGGGTGGCCCTGCCGACGCCGCGCAAGGCGGACGCCGACTTCCTCCATCGCCACCCCTGGCTCAAGGCGCAACTGGCCAAGCTGCCACGCGCACTGTGGCCGAAGGCGATTCCCTATGGCTTCGCCATCGCACTCGACGAGAACGGCAAGATCGTCCGCAGCCTGCATGACACCAGCGGCACGCACCTGCGCATGGTCACGTCGGTGAAACCGGTGGGTGACTACCTGTACTTCGGCAGCCTGGACAACGACCGCATCGGCAAGCTGCCGCTTCACTGAGCGACGCAGCGGCCCTGCCCGTTGCAGGCACGGGCCGCTTGTTCAGACCTTCCGGGCGATCCAGATGGTGTGCCGCGTGCCGCGATTGCCGTGGGCATAGACCTGCACCGCCTCACCCTTGAAGCCCGCCTTGCGCACTTTCTCCGAGAAGGCCCGGTCAGCGCTGGACGACCACACCGCCAGCATGCCCCCGGGGCGCAGCGCCCTGGCGCACTGATACAGTCCGGGCATGCTGTACAGCCAGTCATTGCCCTTCTGGGTCAGCCCTTCCGGGCCATTGTCGACATCCAGCATGATCGCGTCGTAGCGTTGCTCGGCAGCCTGCAGCACCTTGGCGACGTCCTCCTGAATGATCAGCGCACGCGGGTCGCACAGCGGATGACCGGCTTTCGCGCCCAGCGCGCCACGGTTCCACTCGACCACTCCCGGCACCAGCTCGGCGACCTCGACCTCGGCGTCAGCCCCCAGGTGCTGCAGAGCCGAGGCCAGGGTAAACCCCATGCCCAGGCCGCCAATCAGCACCCGCGCCTGCGGGCGCCCGGCAATCTGCTTGCAGGGAATCGCGGCCAGGGCATCTTCCGAGCCGTGCATGCGTGTATTCATCAGTTGCCCGCCATCACCGCCGGCAATCTTGATGACGAAATCGTCCCCGTATTCGAACAGGTTCAATGCACCGTCCGTACCCGGGATCGGAGCGGTGTCGAGCAAAACGAAGCGTTTCATGCGGAGCGCAAACCTGCGTGACGAGCGATAAGGCAGGCAGCATGCCTGAATCGCCCGCCCGACACAGCAACGTCATCTGCAGCGAGGGTCGCTCAGACCACACCCTGCGCCAGCATGGCATCGGCGACCTTGACGAAGCCGGCGACATTGGCGCCCTTGACGTAGTTGATCCGGCCATTCTCCTCGCCGTGGTGCACGCAGGCGTGGTGGATGTTCTGCATGATGCCGTGCAGGCGTTCGTCCACCTCGCCGGCACTCCAGTGCAGGCGCATGGCGTTCTGGCTCATTTCCAGGCCGCTGGTGGCCACGCCGCCGGCGTTGGAGGCCTTGCCCGGCGCGTAGCAGATGCCGGCCTCGACGAACAGGTCCACGGCCTCCAGGGTCGAGGGCATGTTGGCGCCTTCGGCCACGCAGATGCAGCCGTTGCCCAGCAAGGCACGGGCATCCGTGCCGTTCAGCTCGTTCTGCGTCGCGCAGGGCAGCGCGATGTCGCACGCCAGGTTCCATGGGCGCTGCCCCGCGAGGAACTGCAGGCCATAGTGCTCGGCCATCTCGCGCAGCCGACCGCGACGCACGTTCTTCAGCTCCATCAGGTAGTGCCACTGCTCGGCGCTCAGGCCGGCCTCGGCATACAGCGTGCCCTCGGAGTCGGACAGCGAAATGACCCGACCGCCCAGGTCCATGACCTTCTGCGCCGCGTACTGGGCGACGTTGCCGGAGCCGGAGATGGCCACCCGCTTGTCGGCGAAACCCTGCCCGATGCGCTTGAGCATCTCCTGGGCGAAGTACACGCAGCCGTAGCCCGTGGCCTCCGGGCGGATCAGGCTGCCGCCGTAGCTCAGGCCCTTGCCCGTCAGCACCGAGCTGAACTGGTTGGAGAGACGCTTGTACTGGCCGAACAGATAGCCGATCTCACGAGCGCCGACACCGATGTCACCGGCCGGCACATCCAGGTCGGCGCCGATGTGGCGGTACAGCTCGCTCATGAACGACTGGCAGAAGCGCATCACCTCGCCTTCGCTGCGGCCCTTGGGGTCGAAGTCCGCACCGCCCTTGCCGCCGCCCATGGGCAGCGAGGTCAGGGAGTTCTTGAACACCTGCTCGAACGCGAGGAACTTGAGCACGCCGAGGTTCACCGAAGGGTGAAAGCGCAGGCCACCCTTGTAGGGCCCGATGGCGCTGCTCATCTGGATGCGGAAGCCGCGATTGACCTGCACCTGGCCGCGATCATCCACCCAGGGCACGCGGAACAGGATGGCCCGCTCCGGCTCGACCATGCGCTCGAGAATACCGGCATCGCGATAACGCGGGTTGGCTTCGAGGAAGGGCCACAGGCTGCGCACCACCTCCTCCACCGCCTGATGGAATTCTGGCTGATCAGGATCGCGCTGCTTCAGGCGC
Source organism: Ectopseudomonas khazarica (assembly GCF_004521985.1). Taxonomy (GTDB): domain Bacteria; phylum Pseudomonadota; class Gammaproteobacteria; order Pseudomonadales; family Pseudomonadaceae; genus Aquipseudomonas; species Aquipseudomonas khazarica. Next base: position 38,608 of record NZ_SBHZ01000020.1, on the reverse strand, counting down.
GCCAGGAAAGAATCGACGGACAACGACATGCGGCACCTCGACGCCACGCAGACAAAGTGGCCGGCACTCTATCAGGCGAAAAGGCACCAAAACAGATCAAAATGTCGCCTTGATGAAACTTTCAGGTGCACGGCGACATGAAACAGCAATGAATCACTGGTTTACAGAGGCCTGAAGCGCCCTGATACGCACCAAAAATACACATCAGGTTGCACTATTTTTGCCCGAAGACTCACGAGGCGGCGTGACGGAGCAGGTTCGCGCCTTGCGCGATGGGTTGCAGGCCCGGCATGAAATGGCTCCTTCCTGGCGGGGCATCGAACTGCGTGCGCCGGATTGGCCAGGCGGTATGATGCCGGCAAACGCGTACACGACACCGGAGGCTCCATGCCACTCGCTCAACTGATCAGCGCGCAACAGCTTCGCCAACGTCTGGGCCAGGAGAACCTGCTGCTCCTGGACTGCCGCTTCGCCCTCGAAGACCCGAGCTACGGGCGCCGCAGCTACCTCGACGGGCATCTGCCCGAGGCGCATTTCGTCGACCTGGAGCAGGACCTGTCCGCACCGGTGGTCAAGGGCGTCACCGGTCGCCATCCGCTGCCGGACCCCAGCACCCTGGTCGAACGCCTGCGCGCCTGCGGCCTGCGCAGCGACAGCCAGGTGGTGCTGTATGACGATGGCCCCGGTGCCTACGCCGCACGCGCCTGGTGGCTGCTGCTCTGGCTCGGCAAGCGCGATCACCTGTACCTGCTCGATGGCGGTCTCAAGGCCTGGCGCGAGGCCGGCTTCGAGCTGACCACGGCGCAGCCGGACAGCACCCCCGGCGATTTCCCCGCGCAACCCGACAGCAGCCTGCTGCTGAGCGCCGAGCAACTGGCGGCACGCCTGGACAGTCCCGACCTGACCCTGCTCGATGCCCGCGCGCTGCCGCGCTTTCGCGGTGAAGTCGAGCCGCTCGACCCGGTTGCCGGGCACATTCCACGGGCCCAGTGCGCGGCCTTCACCGACAACCTCGGGGCCGATGGCCGCTTCCTGCCCGCCGCGGCGCTGCGCGAACGCTTCGACGCGCTGCGCGGCGAGCGCCCGCTGGACGACCTGGTGGCCTACTGCGGTTCCGGCGTCACCGCCTGCCACAACCTGTTCGCCATGAGCCTCGCCGGCTACCCGCTGGCCGCGCTGTACGCCGGCTCCTGGAGCGAGTGGATCACCAATCCGGCGCATCCGATCGCCACCGGCGACTGGGCCCTGGCGCTAAGCACCAAAGGAAATATGCCCAATAACTGAAATCCGGAATCAATTTAAAAACAGCCCTTTACGGCTGAAATATCGCACTAGACTTGAAAATGAGCGGCTAACCCCGCTCCCGGTGGGGCCTTTATCGAAGAGCCACTAGAACAGCTGCCACGCGCCCGGCCCCACCGGCACCTTTAGCGAGGATGCCATGGGAATAGCCGCCTGCGACCTCAGCCAGCATGTGATCCGCCCTACCCTGCTCTACCTGCAACGTCACAGCGCAACGGCCGAAGCCCTGCTGCTGGGTGCCGCGGCCTGTCAGTCGGACCTCGGCAGCGCACTCGACACCCCACACGGCCATGGTCTCTATCGCATCAGCGAGCAACGCCACCTGGCGCTCTGGGACCAGCACCTGGCCCGTGACCCGGAGCTGGCCAGCCGGGTACGCGGCCTGGCCAGCCAGCACGCCTTCCTCGAGGCCCCGCACCTGGAGCTGACGGTCAACCTGCGCTACGCCACGGCCATCGCCTGGCTGCTGGTGGAAGCCGAGCAACTGGAGCTGCCGGCGGCCGACGACGTCCCCGCCCTGGGGCGGATCTGGTGCAAGGTGTTCCAGCCCTGCGGGCGCCAGACCGACTTTCTCGATGCCTGGCACCGGCACATCGACCAGGTCAGCCAGGTAGCCTGACCGATCGGACATGAAAGCATTGCGCCCATATCTGCGCAAAATTCAGACAATTGTCCGACAATACGCTCTATTTCGGGAACTTAAGCGCCTTGGCACAGGTCAGGAAAAACTGTAGCGTGCGCCCCCTCGCCCCACCACAGGAGCTTCCCCCCGTGAGCAAACGCCTTCTCAAGACAGGCCTGGCCGTCGCCATCACCGCCACGTCGAGCCATGGCTTCGCCAGTGGCTTCACCCTCAACGAGCAAAGCATTTCCGGTATGGGCACCTCGTTCGCAGGGCGCTCGTCGTCCGCCGATGACGCCAGCACCGTATTCGGCAACCCGGCCGGCATGTCGCGCCTGAAGCGCAGCGAGGTGTACTTCGGCGCCGCAGCCATTCATGCCAAGACCGATATCAGCCATGCCAGCGCCAGCGCCGGCCCGCTCTCCCTGTCGGGCAGCAACGACGGCGACATGGTGCCGACCACCGGCGTGCCCATGGGTTACTTCGTCAAGCCACTGGATGACAAGGTCGCATTCGGCCTCGGCATCTATGCACCCTTCGGCCTGATGACCGACTACGAGAACGGCTTCCAGGGGCGCTACTACGCCAACAAGAGCTACGTGCGCGTGATCACCATCCAGCCGACGCTGAGCTATCGCTTCAACGACCAGCTGTCGGTAGGTTTCGGCCCGACCTTCAACCATATCGAAGGCGAACTCAGCTCTTCCCTGCTCAACCCGCTGAGCCCCGGCCGCAACGATGGCGAGGTGAGGGTCAAGGGCGACGATACCGCCGTCGGCTTCAATGCCGGCGTGCTCTACGAGTTCAGCCCCCGCACCCGCGCCGGCCTGACCTATCACTCGCGCGTGAAGTACGAGCTGGAAGGCGACACCCGGGTCTCCGCCAGCGGCGCGCTGGCCGGCCTGTCCGGCAAGTACGACGCCAGCCTCGACCTGACCACGCCCGAGTCGGTGGACCTGTCGATCACCCATGACCTCACCGACGCCCTGACGCTGCACCTGGGCAGTACCTGGACGCGCTGGAGCCGCTTCAAGGAAATCCGTGTGGAGAACGATGCCGCCACGCTGCCGGCGAACCTCTCCACCATCGTCGAGGAGCAGAACTGGCACGACACCTGGGCCCACGCGATCGGCCTGTCGTACCGGGTCAGCCCGCAATGGACGCTGCGCACCGGTATCGCCGTCGACCAGTCGCCGATCAACAACACCGACCGCTCGCCGCGCGTGCCGTCCGGCGACCGCACCATCTTCAGCCTTGGCGCCGGCTGGAGCCCGACCCAGGACATGACCATCGACGTGGCCTATTCCTACCTGCAGGAAGAGACGGTGGACGTGAACCACCAGAGCTCGACCCGCGGCAGCTACAGCGCGCGCTACAAGAACAGCGCTCACGGCCTGGGGGCATCGCTCAGCTACCGCTTCTAATCGACGCCCGGCATTGGCTACACTCACGCGGCAGAACAACAAGAAAAGCCGCGTGAGTACATCATGACTGCCCTCTGCACCACCCTGCCCGAACACCTCCGCCTGTTGCTGGTCGACGACCACCGCATCTTCCTCGACGGCCTGTCCCTGGCCCTGTCGCCCCTCAGCCAGAACCTGCTGATCCACACCGCGCACAGCGCCGCGGAGGCGGAACAGTGCCTGCGCCAGCATGCATACGACCTGATCCTGCTCGACCTGCGCCTGCCTGACGAACCGGGCCTGGAGCTGTTGCAGCGCTGGCTTTCTCGAGGCGAAAGCACACCGGTGGCCATCCTCAGTGCCAGCGACTCGTCGCTGGATGCCCAGGCCGCCCTGGCCGCCGGCGCCCTCGGTTTCATTCCCAAGAGTGCCGACGGCAACGCCCTGCGCCAGGCGGTGACGCGTGTTCTGCTCGGTGAAACGCTGCCGGCGCCGAGCAATGCCTCTCCGCTCACCCCGCGCCAGCTGGAAATCCTCCAGCTGCTGGCCGAAGGCCTGCCGAACAAAGCCATCAGCCGCCAGCTGGGGCTGGCCGAAGACACGGTGAAGACCCACCTCAAGACGCTGTTCGAAACCTTCGCCGTGCACACCCGTACCGCCTGCGTCAGCGCCGCCCGGCAGCGCGGCTGGCTGTGATCAGCTGACGGCCTGGCGCACCTGCAACTGGGTCGCCAGCACCTGACGCAGACGAGCCGGCAGCAGCGGCTTGGCCAGGGGCATGACATGCGCCGGCAGGCAGCGCTCATGCAGCTCGGGGCTCAGGTCGGCGCTGATCAGCAAGGCCGGCAGCATCTGCCCGGCCGCCTCGCGCAAGCGCTCGATGGCCTGCAGGCCATCCTCCCGCCCGCCAAGGCGGTAGTCGCTGATCACCAGCTGCGGCGCTTCCCGGCTTGCCGCCTGCAACGCCGTCGCCAGGTCGGCACAGGCCTGTACCTCGCAGCCCCAGCGGCGCAGCAGGCCGGCCAGCGCCTCGCGCCCGGTGGCGTCGTCTTCGAGCAACAGTACTCGCCCGCGCAACGCCGTCGTCCCCTCACCGCGCGCAACCGGCAGCGGGATCCCGGCAAGCGGCAGACGCAGAACGAAGCGCGCCCCAGCGCCAGGCCGTGAATCCAGGCGCAGCGGGTGATCCAGTACCTGCGCCAGCTGCCTGACGATCGCCAGGCCAAGCCCCAGCCCGCGCTCGGCGTTGCGCCCGGGGTTGTCCAGCTGACGAAACTCTTCGAACACCAGCGCCTGCTCGGCCTCGCTCAGGCCCCGACCATCGTCCGCTATCTGCAGCGCCACGGCATCGCCGTCAGCCCGTGCGGTCACCTGCAGGTGCCGGGCCTGCGCGTGCAGCAGTGCGTTGTTGAGCAGGTTGCGCAGCAGGCGTTCCAGCAGCAGAGGGTCACTGCACACCCCCAGCTCAGCGCACTGCAGATCGAGTTGCAGCCCCTGCTGGCGTGCCTCCGGGGCCACCTCGGCAAGCAGACGTTCGAGCAGCGGGCGCAGCGCGAAGGCATGTGGCCGCGCCTGCACACCACCCGGCAAGGTCAGCCGGGTGTAGTCGAGCAACGACTGCAGCAGGCGCCCGAGCTGCTCCACCGATGCGGCCAGGCGCGCACTGATGCGCCGGGTCTGCTGGTCACCGCCCTGCTCCACCAGGTGTTCGGCATACAGGCCCATGGCATTGAGTGGCTGGCGCAGATCGTGACTGGCCGCCGCCAGCAGCCGCAGCTTGCGTGCGTCATCGTCCTCTGCCCGCTGGCGCGCCAGATCCAGCAGACGCAGGTTGAGCCAGGCGCCGCGCTGGCCATGTTCCTGCATGTAGGCGCCGACCGTACCGATCAGGTTGGCGCAGAACAGGAACAGCCCCTGATAGGCCAGTGCGCCACCGCTTTCGCCGAACACCGCGCCAAGGCCGGCGAACAGCAGACAGAAGCTCCAGCTGCACAGGCTGATCGCGCGAAACGACAGCCCCAGCAGCGCATAGCCGAACAGCAGGATGAGAAACAGGCCGTCATAGGGCATCGCCACGCCCTGCAGCCAGCACAGGTGCACGATCAGCGCGACGCTGACGCCATTGACCCAGTAAGCCGCCGCATAGACCGGCGGCACCCGGGCGAGTGGCGCAGCGGCACGGCGGCAGTAGAGAAACGACAGCAGGACCGCCGTCAGCGCCAGCACCCGCAACGGCAGGACCGACAGGCTGACCGACAGCGGCATGAGCAGGAAGTCCAGCAGCGCGTAGATCACCTGGAACAGCGCGGCAGTGGCGGCGATCAGCGGCAGGCGCCGGCGAATGCGCTGCACCCGGTGTTCGGCGAAGCCCGCCTCCAGCGGTGCGACGAAGCACAGCGAACGATAGCCACGGCGCTGCTGGGCCAGCAGCTGCTGCTCGCTCAACGCAGACGCTCCTCAGGGCGCGCCCGGCGACTCCAGCTGTTTGGCGGCGATGGCGTCATAGGTTTCCACACGGTATCGGTCTTCACTGGCGAACAGCCGCTCACGCAACTGGCGCTGCAGTTGCTCGCCATCCGTCGCACTCAGCCCCTGGCCCTGCAGGCCAGCCAGTTCGCTGCGGTAGGCCTGGTAGCGCTGCTGCCAGTCACGCTCGCGACGCTGCTCGGCCAGCAGGCGCTGCACGGTATCCGGATCATAGGTCATCGCCAGGAACTCGCGCACCTGTTGCTCGTCCGCCCCGTCGCGCCACAGCTGCTCGCTGTGCTGCAGCTGCTGCAACGCCAGTTGCTGGCGCTGTTCGCTCTCGCGCAGCGCCGTCGGTAGGCGCTCGCGCAACTGCTCGAGCAGTTGCGCACGCTGCCCCGCGTCGAGGTCGTCGCGCTGCTGCAGGGCCAGGCTGTCCAGGGTGTAGCGGGCGTAGGCCTGCTCCGCACCGAACAGCGCCTCCTGCGCCGCCGCGGAAAAATGGCCGCGGCGCAGCTCGTCGAGCTGAGCAAGGGCCGCCTGCAGCACCTGCAACTGTGCCTGCGGATCGGCTTGCTGCCGGCTCTGCAGCGGCTGCTGCAGCAACGCCATGCTGGCGCGCTTGTAGTCCAGGTAGTCACCCAGCAGGCCGATCAGCTGACCGAGGGCCGGTTCCTCCAGGCGAGCGCCAGCGTCGGCCAGCAGCACCTCGATCACCGCATCGAGACCGGACTGGTCGACGGCACTGAGGAAGTAGTCGAAGTAATCGCGCACGGCCAGGTCCAGCACCAGGTTGCCGGCCGCGTCGCTGCGCAGCTGGCCATCCACCGTGGTGCCGGCCAGGCTCGGCAGCGCCGTGGCGGCAGGTGCCTGGGCCATGCCGGAAACCCGCGCGGGGGCCACCGGCACCTCAGGCGACTGCACCGGCACAGCGCCGGGCTCAGCGCGCGCGGCAGCTGTTGCTGGCGGCAACGGGGCGGGCCAGCGCCAGTAGAACGTGAGGCCGCCGGCCAGGAGCACGGCAGCCAGGGAAAAACCGAGGAATCTGGACATGTCGCCTCGCTGCGGCGGAGCCAGGCCCCGCCGCACTCTTCAGGATCAGACGCCCTTGTTCTTCAGGCGGTTGGCATGCTGGCGATACAGCGACACCGGTTCGGTCCAGCCGCGAACCCCGAACAGGTGGTTGATCGCGTCGACGTGATTCATGTTGTAGCTGTCGCCGATAACCTGCCCCAGGTAGGTCGAGCAGACGCCGACCAGGCCGTCGTTCTTCTCGCTGCCGAAGACCAGGCCGGTGAACGCCAGGAACGGGTCGGCCGCGTCGAACACGTTGGTGTAGGCCGAGTTCCCCGTCCACGAGTAGTAGCGGATGCTGTGGCCACGAACGTTCTGCACCTCACTGGACTTGGCGCAGTAGCTGCTGCTGTTCACGCCCCAGGGATGGCGCGCATTGAGCGCGTTGGTCCCGGCCGTGGTCAGCGTGGCCAGGGCGTCGATGCCGCTCTGCGGATTGCTCGAGCCGGAGAGCAGGTTGATCAGGGCGCCCAGCGCGTTGGCGATGGCATTGGCGCCGCCTTCGATGCCGCTGCCGGGCGGGATCACGCCACGCACCACATCGGCCACCTTGGAGCCCTTGTTGACCCCGTTGACCGAGGTGACCGACGCCACCAGGTCCGGGCGCAGCGACGCCGCCACCCGTGAGGTCGGCGAGCCCTGGCTGTGGCCGATCAGGTTGACCTTGCCACCACCGGCCGCCGCCCAGGGCACGATCTGCCGCGCCAGCTCGGCGCCACGTTGCTCGCTGTCGTTGAACGCGGCGACGCTGGCGACATAGACCCGGGCACCGTCACGTTCGAGGTTCCAGGGGATGGTGTGGAAGTAGTTGACCAGGCCGCCGATGGTGTTGAAGCCGGTCACGCCGTGCACCAGCACGATCGGGTACCTGGTCCTGGTGTAATCGCCCGCCTGGGCCTCGACGGCGCCGAGCAGAGCGAGGGTGGCGATGGCAGCGGTATAGACGCGACGCATGGGTGCCTCCTTATTGTTCTTGTGGGCACGCCGGGGAACTGCGTCCGGCGCCTGGCCAGTCTAGGCAGGCGAGCGGATGCGGCCCATCGCCCAGATGGGTGAAGGGCCGTACAGCGAAGAGTGGGCTCAGGGTTGCGAGGCGATGGCCTTTTCCACGGCGGCGATCAGCTCGGGATCGTCCGGTTTGGTCAGGCTGGAGAAGCTCGCCACCACCTTGCCCTGACGGTCGACCACGTACTTGAAGAAGTTCCAGCGTGGCTGCCGGCTCTGCTCGGCGAGGCCCTTGAACAGGGCGATGGCGTCATCACCGGACACCGGCTGCGGTTCGGTCATGGTGAAGGTGACGCCGTAGTTGACGTAGCAGACGGTGGCGGTTTCCGCGCTATCGTCCGACTCCTGGCGGAAGTCGTCGGAGGGCACGCCGAGCACTTCCAGGCCCTAGTCCTGGTAACGCTGGTACAGCGCTTCGAGACCTTTGAACTGCGGCGTGAAACCGCAGAAGCTGGCGGTGTTGACCACCACCAGCGGCTTGCCGGCGAACTGACAGAGATCGACGCTGGCGCCCTTGCTGCGCAGCTTGGGCAGTTCGCCCTGCAGCAGCGCCGGGCATTCGGCGGCCAGCAGGGGCAGCGCGAGGCTGGAGAGCAGCAGGGAACAGGCGATGTGACGCAGTGACATGGCAGGAATCTCGGACGATGATGCGATCCGCTCACGCTACTCGCAGGCCACGCCTCAGGCAACTAGCAGATGCCGACGCCCAGTTGCAGCAGGGCCAGGCCACCCTGGCGCCAGCCCCACCAGGCCAGGGCCAGGAGCGCCCCCAGGCCCAGTGCCACGGCCGCGCAGAGCGTGACCTTGCTGCTCACGCCGGCACCGCCTGCAGGCGGGCCACCGGCACCTCGCGCACCGGCCAGTTCAGCGCGGCAGCCATCACGCTCAGGCCGATGGAAATCTGCCAGACCAGGTCGTAGCTGCCGGTATGGTCGTACAGATAGCCCCCCAGCCAGCCGCCCAGGAACGAGCCGATCTGGTGGAACAGGAAGACGATACCGCCCAGCATCGACAGGTTGCGCACACCGAACAGCGTCGCCACGGTGCCGTTGGTCAGCGGCACCGTCGACAGCCACAGCAGGCCCATCGCGATGCCGAACAGGTAGGCGCTCCACTGCGTCAGCGGTGCCACCAGGAACAGGCTGATGACCACCCCGCGCAGCAGATACAGGGCACTGAGCAGACGCGGCTTGGCCATGCGCCCGCCGAGCCAGCCGGCGATGTAGGTACCGAAGATGTTGAACAGCCCGACCAGGGCCAGCACGGTGGTGCCAGTCAGCGCCGGCAGGCCGTGATCCACCAGATAGGCCGGCAGGTGCACCGCGACGAACACCACCTGGAAGCCGCAGACGAAGAAGCCCAGTGCCAGCAGCCAGAAGCCGGAGTGGCTGGTGGCTTCACGCAGCGCCTCGACCAGCGTCTGCTCCGGACCATTGCTGGCCGGCGGCGGGGTCTCCCGGATCATGGCCGCCAGCGGAATCATCAACGCCACCAGCAGCCCCAGCGCCAGCAGGGCGGACGACCAGCCCAGCCAGCCGATCAGGCCCAGGGTGCCCGGCAGCATGGCGAACTGGCCGAAGGAGCCGGCCGCGGCGGCAATGCCCATGGCCATGCTGCGTTTTTCCACCGGTACGGCGCGGCCCACCACGCCGAGAATCACCGAAAACGAGGTGCCGGACAGGCCGATACCGATCAGCAGGCCGGCGCTGAGCGACAGGCTCAGCGGCGAATCGGCCATGCCCATGAATATCAGCCCGAGCATGTACAGCACACCGCCGATGACCACGGCCTTGCGTGCCCCGAAGCGATCGGCCAGCGCCCCGGTGATCGGCTGCGCCAGGCCCCAGATCAGGTTCTGCAGGGCGATGGCGAAGGCGAACACTTCACGTCCCCAGCCGAACTCGGCGCTCATCGGCGGCAGGAACAGGCCGAAGCCATGCCGGGTGCCGAGCGACAACGCGAGAATCAGCGATGCGCCGAGCAACAGCCAGGTGGAAGAACGCCATGCAGTTGTCATTGTTATCTCCAGCGAGCGGCCGTCAGTGGCCGCATGGGCAGTAAAAATCAGTCGACCCTCAGGCCAGGGCTTCCAGCAGTTGCATCAGTTCGGCACGCCGGCCCTCACCCAGCTGCAGGTTCAACTCCTGCTGCACCTGCTCCCAGAGCGGCAGCGCCTGGGCGATGCGTCGCTCTCCGGCATCGGTGAGGCTGACCTCACGGGCACGCAGATCGCGCGCCTCGCTCAGCTGCAGCAACGCCTGCTCCTCGAGCACCCGCAGGTTGCGCCCCAGGGTGCTGCGGTCCAGCCCCATGGCCTCGGCCAATGCGGAAATGCTCGGCTGGCCGAGGCGCTGGACATGCCGCAGCAGGGAAAACTGTGCGGCGCCCAGGCCGACGGCAGCGAGTGCGTCGTCATAGCGGCGGGTCACGCCGCGACTGGCGCGGCGCAATTGGGTACAGAGGCAAGAGGTCGGCAACATGGATACAGGTATATACCCGCATCACCGATTCGCACTCATACAGTTACAGGGCGTGTCGGCATAACAGTTGCGCTCAGAGGCTCAACGCGAGGACCAGCAGCATGCCGCACTCAGCCAGCTCGACCAGCGCGCCGGCGGTGTCCCCCGTCGTGCCGCCCAGGCGACGCAGCAACGCGCGACGCGTCCAGGCGAACAGCAACAAGGCGCTGGTCACGGCAAGCAGCGCCTGCCAACCGAACGCCAGCATCAGCAGCAGATGCACGGCCAGCACCCAGGGCAGTTGCTGGCGCGGTGCCTGCTCGACCAGCGCCTGCCCCAGGCCGCCGGCGCGCACGTAGGGCGTGGTCACCAGCAGCAGCGGCAGCAGGCTGCGCCCCAGCCAGGGCAGCAGAATCAGGCAGGCGCCCTGCCCGGCCTGCAACAGCGTCAGCAGCGCGGCGTACTTGAGCAACAACAGCAGCACCAGCACGACCACGGCAATCGGTCCGCTGCGCGGGTCCTTCATGATCGCCAGGGTCCGCTCGCGGTCGCCGAAACCACCCACCCAGGCGTCGGCGGTATCGGCCAGGCCGTCCAGGTGCAGCCCGCCACTGAGGCCGACCCAGAGGGCCAGAATGATCGCAGCCTGCAGCGGCATCGAGGTCTGCCCCAGCAGCAGGTGCGCCCCCCACAGCAACACGCCGAGCAGCAGCCCCACCAGCGGATACCAGAGCAGCGAGCGCCCCACCTGCGCGGGCGTCGGCATGCCGGGAAGACTGACCGGCAGGCGGGTCAGGAACTGCAGCGCGATCAGGAATGCACTCATGGCAACTCCAGCCACTGGCCATCGGCAGCGAGGCGCAGGCGGAAACGCTCGGCATAGCCGACGTTGACCTGCAGCAGGTCCTTTCTCGGCAGGCCACGCGCCCGCGCCAGCAGCAGGCGCATCACCCCGCCGTGGGTCACCAGCAGCAGGCGCTGACCGTCATGCGCCTGCGCCAGGCGCTGCAGGCTGCCCAGCACCCGCGCCTCGAAGCGCGACAGGGGTTCGCCATTGGGCGGCGTGAAGGCATAGGGGTCGGCCCAGAATTGCCCGAGTGCCTCGGCGTCGCTATGCATCAGCTCGGCGGCACTGCGCCCTTCCCAGTCGCCGAAGTGCAGCTCCTGCAGGTCGCGCTCGTAGTCCAGCGGCAGCGCCCGGGCCGCCGCCAGCTCTTCGGCGAAACGCGCACAGCGTTGCAGCGGCGAACTGATCAGGCGATCCCAGGGCCCCGCCTCCTGCACGGACCTGCGCAACTGCGCCCAGCCCTGTTCGGTCAGCGCATCGTCGAGGCTGCCACGCAGCCCGCCGCCCTGCTCGGTCTCGCCGTGGCGCAACAGTTCCAGGTACAGCATCAGGCCGGTTTCTCCGCCACGGCCGCCTCGGCGAAGGTGGCCATCTGGCCATGCAGCGCGCAGGCCATGCGCAGCAGCGGCACCGCCAGCGCTGCACCACTGCCCTCGCCGAGACGCAGGCCCAGCTCCAGCAGGGGCTCGGCGCCCAGTGCCTGCAGCACACGCACATGCCCCGGCTCGGCGCCATGGTGGGCGAACAGCAGCCAGTCACGGCACCCCGGATTCAGGCGCACCGCCAGCAGGGCCGCGACGCTGCAGATGAAACCGTCGACCAGTACCACCACGCCCTGCTGCGCCGCCGCGACATAGGCACCGACCAGCGCAGCGATCTCGAAACCGCCGAGGTGCAGCAGGGCCTCCAGCGGCCCGTCGAGTCGCTGCCGATGCAGCGCCAGCGCCGCATCGATGACCCGCGCCTTGTGCGCCACACCGGCAGGGTCCAGTCCGGTACCGGGGCCGGCCAGTTCGCTCGCCGGGCAATCCAGCAGCCAGCAGGCCAGCGCCGCCGCCGCCGTGGTGTTGCCGATGCCCATCTCGCCACCGACGAACAGGTCGCAGCCGGCGCTGCGCGCACGCTCGATGCTGTCGCGGCCGGCCTCCAGGCAGATCAGCGCCTGGGCCAGGGTCATGGCCGGCTCACGCGCGAAGTTCTGCGTGCCGGCGCCGACGTGCAGGTGGCGCACGCCAGGCAGCTGCGCCAGCGGCTCGGCGGTGCCCAGGTCGATCACCTCCAGCGCCGCGTCCAGCTCACGCGCCAGCACGCTGATCGCTGCGCCGCCGCCGACGAAGTTGGCCAGCATCTGCCCGGTCACCGCCTGCGGATAGGCGGAAACCCCTTCTGCCACCACGCCATGGTCGCCGGCGAAGATGGCGATCCACAGTTTTTCCAGGCCCGGCCGCTCGCGGCCCTGCAACGCGGCCAGATGAATGGCGATGTGTTCCAGCCGACCCAGCGAGCCCGTGGGCTTGGTCAATTGCTGTTGCCGTGCTTCGGCCTTGCTTCGCGCAACCCGATCACTGGGCTGACAAGGCCCCTGCCACCAGTGCAGACTCATAGCGCTTCCCCCTTCAGAACCATGGGCAGGCCGGCCACGGTGAAGACCACGCGCTGGCTGCGCTCGGCCAGCGCCTGGTGCAGCCAGCCGGCTTCATCGACATAGCGGCGGGTCAGCTCACCCAGCGGCACCACCCCCAATCCGCTTTCGTTGCTGACCAGCAGGATGCGCCCAGGCAACTGCCCGATGCAGGCCAGCAGCGCCTCGCGCTCGGCCGTCAGCCGCTGCGTATCCTCGAGCAGCAGCAGGTTGGTCAGCCACAGCGTCAGGCAATCCACCAGCAGGCAACGATTCGGCGCCGCCTGCTCGCGCAGCACGCGGGCCAGCGCCAGCGGCTCCTCGACCAGGGCCCAGTGCCCAGGCCGACGCGCCCGGTGCTCGGCGACGCGCGCCGTCATCTCGCCATCGAGCGCCTGGCTGGTGGCGACGTAGACCACCTCCAGGCCCGACTCGTCGGCCAGTTTCTCGGCCAGGCGGCTCTTGCCGGACCGGGCGCCGCCGAGGATCAGTTCAAGCATTTCCACTCCGTAAGGTGCGCGCTGCGCACCATTCAATAGCTCTGCCGCGCGGCCCTACTCCAGGCCGCACAATGCCCTGAGCCTGGCGCTATCCAGGTGCTGCTCCACCTGGTCGGCCAGGCGTTCGATGTCACGCTCGCGCAGGGCCTGGTAATCCACGTGCTGCACGTCGCGCAGGCCGGCCCAGCGCAACAGCGCCGCGAATGCCGCCGGCTGTTCGAACAGGCCATGCAGGTAGGTGCCGAGGACTTGTCCATCGGCGCTCAGCCCCCCGTCGTCGCGCCCGTCCTCGAGCCGCACGGCACCGTTGAGTCCCGGCCCCCGGCTGACCCCGGCATGGATTTCGTAGCCACTGACCTCGGCCTGCTCCAGGCACAGCTGGCCACGTACGTTGCGCAGCTGTTTCTCCGACTCCAGCAGCGTCTCGAAATCCAGCAGGGCGAGGCCGTCGCTGCTGCCAGCGGCACCCTCGAGGCCATGCGGGTCATGGATCTGCCGGCCGAGCATCTGCAACCCGCCGCAGATGCCCAGCAGCTTGCCGCCGTAGCGCAGGTGCCGGGCGATGGCCGCATCCCAACCCTGCTCGCGCAACCGCGCCAGATCGGCGCGCACGCTCTTGGAGCCGGGCAGAATGATCAGGTCGGCCGGCGGTATCGCCTGCCCCGGCCCGACGAAGCTCAGCTGCACCTGCGGATGCAGGCGCAACGGATCGAAATCGGTGTGATTGCTGATGCGCGGCAGCACCGGCACCACGACGCGCAGGGCCTGTTCGTTCTTGCGCTGCTGGCGGGTGTCGACGGCGTCCTCGGCTTCCAGGTGGAAGTCCATCAGGTACGGCAGCACGCCGAGCACCGGTTTGCCGGTGCGCTGCTCCAGCCAGTCCAGCCCCGGCTTGAGCAAGGCGATGTCGCCACGAAAACGATTGATCACGAAGCCCTTGACCCGCGCCTGCTCGCTGGCACTGAGCAGCTCCAGGGTGCCGACCAGATGGGCGAACACGCCGCCCTTGTCGATATCGGCGATGAGGATCACCGGGCAATCCACCGCTTCGGCAAAGCCCATGTTGGCGATGTCACCGGCACGCAGGTTGATTTCTGCCGGCGAGCCGGCCCCCTCGACCAGTACCAGTCGGTAGCCCTCGACCAGCCGCGCATGGGACTCCAGTACCGCCGCCATGGCCACCGGCTTGTAGCCGTGGTAGCTCAGCGCCTGCATGTTGCCGATGGCACGCCCGTGGATGATCACCTGGGCGCCCATGTCGCTGTTGGGCTTGAGCAACACCGGATTCATGTCGGTATGCGGCGCCAACCCGGCGGCCTGGGCCTGCACGGCCTGCGCCCGGCCGATCTCGCCACCGTCGGCGGTCACCGCCGAGTTGAGCGCCATGTTCTGCGGTTTGAACGGCACCACGGCGACGCCCTGACGCCGCGCCCAGCGGCACAGGGCGGTGACCAGCGTGCTCTTGCCGGCATCGGACGTGGTGCCCTGCACCATCAGCGTGGTCATCAGGGCGTCTCCTCGAGATTGGCCAGCATCGGCGCGCACTCCAGCAGGCCCTGCTCCAGGCGCTGCCAGCCACACTCGTCCGCCGGCAGACCGAAGCGCAGGCTGTCCAGCTCGGCGAACAGGCGCACCAGGATGCCGCGCCGCGCCAGCAGCTCGGCACAGGGCACCGCCCGCCGCGTGCAGCAGAACTGGAACAGCGCCGAGCCGCCGGTTGGCGGCATGCCGCAATCGCGCAGCAACGCGGCCAGGCGCTCGCCGTCGACCTGCAGGCGTTCGCGCTGGCGGCGCTGGCCCTCATGGTCGTTGAGCAGCGTCAGGGCCACGCTACGCGCCGGGCCGCTGACCGCCCAGGGACCGAGCAGGTTTTCCAGCTCGTCCAGCAGCGCCTGCGCCGCGAGCACGAACCCCAGGCGCAGGCCGGCCAGGCCGAAGAACTTGCCGAACGAGCGCAACAGGATCAGCCCCGGCATGTCGCTGTACGCCGCCAGGCTGTGCTGTGGGGTGCAATCCATGAAGGCTTCGTCGACCACCAGCCAGCCGCCGCGCTCGGCCAGCTGGTCATGCCAGTCGAGCAGGCGCGCCGGTTCGATCAGGCGCCCCGTCGGGTTGTTCGGGTTGACCAGCAGCAGCACATCGAGCTGCGGCAGGGCGCGGTGCACCGAACCCTCGCTGAGCCTGGTGATGCGATGCCCTTCGCGTCGCCAGGCCGCCGCATGCTCGGCATAGGTGGGGGCCAGAATGCCGACATTGCCTGGCTTGCGCAGACGCGGCAGGGCCTGGATCGCCGCCTGCGACCCCGCCACCGGCAGCAGGCTGGCGGCACCGTAGTAGTCGCGCGCCGCCTGCTCCAGGCCATCGTTCACCTCAGGCAGCCGCGCCCAGGCAGAACCGGGCACGGCGGGCAACTCCCAGCCATAGGGCGCCACACCGGTCGACAGGTCCAGCCAGTCTTCCAGGGCAATCCCGTAACGCTGCGCCGCTGCGCGCAGCCGACCACCATGCTCAAGCAATCCCTACCTCCCACAGCATCAGGCACAGTAGCCACAGCGCTACGCCGGCAACGACCCGATTCATCGCCCGCTCGATATCTCGCGCTCGCGGAGCCGGCCCCTCGCCCAGTCGTGGACGCTCATGCACCTCGCCGTGATACTCCGCCGCACCGCCCAGGCTGACGCCCAGGCTGCCAGCCCCCGACGCCATCACCGGGCCAGCATTGGGACTGTCCCACATCGGCGCCTGTCGACGCCAGCAGCGCAGCGCCAGGGCCACGTTGCCGAGCAGTGCGTAGGTCAGCGCCACCAGGCGCGCCGGGATGTAGTTGAGGACGTCGTCGATCTTCGCGGCGGCCCAGCCGAAACGCTCGAAGCGCTCGTTGCGATAGCCCCACATGGCATCGAGCGTATTGCTCAGGCGATACAGCACGACGCCGGGCGCCCCCGCGACGATGAACCAGAACAGGGCGGCGAAGACCGCGTCGGAACCATTCTCCAGGACCGATTCGGTACCGGCGCGCGCCACGCCCGTCGCATCCAGCGCGGCGGTGTTGCGGCTGACCATCCAGCCGACGCGTTCACGCGCGAGCGGCAGGTCACCCAGGCGCAGCGCCTGCGCCACCGGCAGCGCATGCTCGTACAGGCTGCGCAGCCCGAGGGCGAAGTACAGCGCGAAGATATCCACCGCCCATGCCAGGGAGGTCACCTGGGTCAGCAGCCAGGTGAGCAGTGTCAACGGCAGCACCGCCAGGCACCAGGCCGTGACACCGTGACTGCGCCAGCCGCCGCCGGCCGGATTGAAACGCTGTTCGAGGCGGCTGGCCAGGCGCCCGAAGGCAACCAGCGGATGCGCCCGGCGTGGCTCGCCCAGGGCGGCATCCAGAGCAACGCCCGCGCAGATGATCAGGGCCAGGCTCATCGCTCAGTCACCACGGACACCCCAACGGTTCTCGAACAACAGCTCCGCCAGTGGTCGCGGCGTCGCCCAGCCCTGCTCCACCAGCATGGGCTTTTCATAGAACGCCTCGACCGGTCCCAGGCACAGCAGCGCGACCGGCTTGCTGCCTGCGGGCATGCCCAGCAGCTCGGCCAGCGCAGCGGGATCGAACAGCGACACCCAGCCCAGCCCCAGGCCTTCGGCGCGTGCCGCCAGCCACAGGTTCTGGATGGCGCAGGCGACCGAGGCCATGTCCATTTCCGGCAAGGTGCGTCGCCCGAAGATGTGCTTCTCGCGGCCGTCCATCAGCGCTACCGCGAGCAGCTCGGCACAGTCACGAATGCCCTCGACCTTCAGGCGCATGAACGCGTCCGAGCGCTCGCCCAGGGCTTCGGCGGTACGCACCCGCTCCGCCTCCACCAGTTCATGCGCCTGCTGGCGCAGCTGCGGATCGCTGATGCGCAGGAAGCGCCAGGGCTGCATCAGGCCGACGCTGGGCGCGTGGTGCGCGGCCTCCAGCAGGCGTGCCAGCACCTCGGGCGGCACCTGGCCACCGGCGAAGTGGCGCATGTCACGGCGCTCGCCAATGGCACGGTACACCGCCGCACGCTCCAGCGCAGAGAAGGCGTGATCGCTCATGGACGCAACAGCGCGGCGGCCGCCTCCGGATTGGATGGCAGGTAGAAATGGATGTAGCTGGCGGTGAGCCGGCCGAGCCGGTAGACCGCCTCGGCCACCGGCTTGCCGTTCGGGCAGCGCGCCTGCGCGTGCGGCGTGAGCGGGCTGTCCAGCCGTGAGTGGTGATAGGTGTGGCCGCGCAGCAGGCCTTCCGCCAGCTCGACCTCCTGCAACGCCAGCGCGGTCAGGCGCGGCTGCAGGGCCGCGC
This sequence comes from Ectopseudomonas khazarica, assembly GCF_004521985.1. Lineage (GTDB taxonomy): Bacteria > Pseudomonadota > Gammaproteobacteria > Pseudomonadales > Pseudomonadaceae > Aquipseudomonas > Aquipseudomonas khazarica. The sequence goes on along the minus strand of NZ_SBHZ01000020.1, from coordinate 20,988 downwards.
TGCCGGCAAGCAGGCCGAGCATGCGGCCACTGGCGCCCTGCTTGTCACGCAGCTCGTCGAGCAGGTAGAGCATGCCGCCGCATTCGGCGAGCAGCGGCTTGCCGGCCTGATGATGGGCACGAATCGCCGCCGCCATGGCCTGGTTGGCTTCCAGCTCGGCCAGGTACAGCTCGGGGTAGCCACCTGGCAGGTAGAGGCTGTCCACCTCGGGCAAGGCGCTGTCGGCGAGCGGCGAGAAGTAGTGCAGCTCGGCGCCCAGCGCCTGCAACAGGTCGAGGTTGGCCTGGTACAGGAAGGCGAATGCCGCGTCCCGCGCCACGCCGATGCGCACGCCGGCAAGCAGGGGGCCTGGCTCATCGATCACTGGTGCGGCGAAGCTGACTGACGGCGGCAGATCGACGTCGGCACTGGCCGCCAGGGCATCGGCGGCGGCATCCAGCCGGGCATCGAGATCGGCCAACTCGGCGGCCTGCACCAACCCCAGGTGGCGGCTGGGCAGCTCCACCGCCGCGCTGCGCGGCAGGGCACCGAACCAGCGGATCGTCTCCGGCAGGGCATCACGCAGGATTTCGCCGTGGCGCGTGCTGGCGACGCGGTTGCCGAGCACGCCGGCAAACGGCAGGTCCGGTTGGAAGGTGGCCAGGCCATGGGCCAGTGCGCCGAAGGTCTGCGCCATGGCGGCGCCATCGATCACCGCCAGCACCGCTACGCCGAAGTGACGCGCCAGGTCGGCCGCCGAGGGCTTGCCGTCGAACAGGCCCATCACCCCTTCGATCAGGATCAGGTCGGCTTCGCAGGCGGCCTGCCACAACAGGCGGCGACTCTCGGCCTCGCCGACCATGGCCAGGTCGAGCTGGTACACCGGCGCGCCGCTGGCACGGGCATGGATCATCGGGTCGAGGAAGTCCGGGCCGCACTTGAACACCCGCACCCGCCGCCCCTGGCGCGTATGCAGGCGCGCCAGCGCAGCGGTGACGGTGGTCTTGCCCTGACCGGAGGCCGGCGCGGCGATCAACAGCGCCGGACATTGACGTGCGCTCATCAGAATTCGATGCCCTTCTGCGCCTTCACCCCGGCCTTGAACGCATGCTTGACCAGGTTCATCTCGGTGACCGTATCGGCGGCCTCGATCATCTCCGGCAAGGCGCCCCGCCCCGTCACCACCACATGCTGCAGCAGTGGCCGGGCTTCGATATCGGCCAGTACCGTGGGCAGGTCGAGATAACCGTGCTTGAGGGCGATGTTCAGTTCGTCCAGCACCACCAGGCCGACGGACTCGTCGGCGAGCAGGCGCCGCGCCACGTTCCAGGCGTCCTGCGCCTTGGCGATGTCACGCTGACGGTCCTGGGTCTCCCAGGTGAACCCCTCGCCCATCACGTGATAGCTGACTTCCTCGGGGAAACGGCGGAAGAAGGTTTCCTCCCCGGTGCTGGCTGCGCCCTTGATGAACTGCACCACGCCGACCCTGATGCCATGCCCGAGGGCCCGGGCGACCATGCCGAAGGCGCTGCTGCTCTTGCCCTTGCCGTTGCCGCTGTGCACCAGCAGCAGACCGTACTCGTCCTGGGCCTGGGCGATCTTCTCGTCGATCAGGGCTTTCTTGCGCTGCATGCGCGCCTTGTGGCGCTCATCACGTTCGACGGACTCGCTCATGCTCTGCTCCTGTACATCACGCGCCGGCAAGGTCGTGCACGGCGCGAACGGCAACCAGAAGAAGAGACGACGATGCGCACGTCCCATCCAGGCGCCAATGGCTGGTCGGGCATGCGGAAGACAGAAAACACGAACGCCCCGGTGCAACCGGAGCGCTGGCCGGACAACGCCCTCCGCGATGCCGTGAAACTGCGACAGGCCGGTCTCCGGGCTCGTGAGCGAACCAAAGGTTCAACACCGCGCCTTCCCGTGCACTGCACAGTGGCCTATGGCGGCGTACGACTCACCTACCGTTGCGGGGGCAGCGCCGGCATTGGAACCGGCTTCCCTGTTTCACCCTCTCGACCGCCGCTGGCGGCGATTCAGGGCACCTGAAGCAAGGCGCGCAGGTTAGAGGCTGTCCGCCCTGCGCGTCAACGCCGAAGCTGCTCAGTGCCTGGGCGTGAAGCCTGCCGGCTTGCGCGCCAACCACTCGACGAAGGTGCGCAAGCGCTCGTCGCCCAGCAACGCTTCCCGAGTGTTATAGGTCAGTGCCAGCTCCTTTTCGCTGAACAGGCGGTGAATCTGGTTATGGCACGCGCGACAGACCCACAGCGTGGCGCTGATGCGCTCATGCCGGGGATAGCGTTTCTGTACGTAGGCCTTGTCATGCAGCGCCCGGGGAATCAGATGATGGCGCGTCAAGGCCACAGGGCGAGCGCAAAGCTCGCACGCTTCAGGCTGCGGCGGCAGACGAATGGGATCGGCCATTGGCAGGGGTCAGGGGTTGTGCGCCAGCTCCGGCGTGATGACCCGCTTGGCATCCAGATAGACACGCTGCCAGTAGACGTTGTCGAGGCTGTCCAGGCGCACGGTGCCGCCGCTGGACGGCGCATGCACGAAGCGCCCCTCGCCGACATAGATGCCGGCATGACTGACGCTGCGCCCGCCGTTGGTGGCGAAGAACACCAGGTCGCCACTTTGCAGGGCATCACGGCGGACATCGGGGGTGCGCATAGCGCTGAGCTCACGCGTCGAGCGGGGCAGGCTGATCCCGGCGGCGTCGCGGTAGACATAGCCGATCAGGCCACTGCAATCGAAGCCGCCCTCGGGCGTGTTGCCGCCATAACGGTAAGGCGTACCGACCAGGCCGAGCGCACGAAACAGGACATCCTCGGTACCGCCCTGATAGGCCGAAGAAGCGCTTGGCGGTATGTAGACGGGCTGGGGAGCGGGAGCGTGGCTGCTGCAGGCACTCAGCAGCAGCGCGAAGGAAACGAGGGCAACACGGGTCGTGACGGGCATGAGCGAGGCGATCCTGAGCCTGGACAGGCTCTACTCTGCCGCCTCGGGCGTGGTGGCGCAACCCTGCGGTTACGCCGCCCCCTCAGGGATGGGCCTTGGTCGAGGCCTGCTCGTCTTCTGTCGAAGCCAGCGCCAGCACGCGCTTGGCCTCCATGTAGCTGCGCTTCCAGTAGCTGTCGTCCAGGCTGTCGATGCGCACGCCACCGCTACGGCTGCTGCTGGAGTGGATGAACTGGTCATCGCCCAGGTAGATGCCGGCATGGCTGACGCGACCACGCCCCCGGTTGTTGAACAGGATCAGGTCACCCGGCTCCAGGTCGGCACGCGCCACCTTGGGCGCATCCAGCTTGATCAGCTCACGGGTGGAGCGCGGCAGCTCCAGACCCACTTCTTCGCGGAACAGGTAGCCGACGAAACCGCTGCAATCGAAACCGGACTGCACCGAGGTGCCGCCGTAGCGATAGCGGGTGCCGATCAGCGAACGCCCGAGATCGAGCAGGCTGTCGGCCAACTGCGGCATTTCATAGGGTTTGTCATCGACCAGTGCGGCGACGTCATCCTCTGCCGGCTCGCTCTGCTGAGCCTGTACAGGGGCGACGGGCCGGGCCGAGGTTTCGCCGCTCTGCGGCTGCGGCGTATGGCCCGCACAGGCGGCGAGGAACAGGGTGAGTGCAACAGGCACGAGGGGTGCGAAGCGCTTCAGCATGGGCACGACCGTGTCGAGGGAATTCATATAAGTGCGCGACTATGCCCTCTATATGACCCATTTGCAAATTCTATCGTTGCAATTGTGACTCCGTAGTCTCACCACACCATCTAACGCGCCCAGCCAGGCAATGGTCGGGCGCGTGTCGCTCAGCCCAGAATCTCGCTCAGCGGGATGAAACGCAGCATGTCCCCTTCGGCGAGGGTGCTGCCCTCCATGACTTCCGCCAGGCCCTCGGCCCAGGCCGCACTGCGCAGCACGCCGGAACTCTGATTGGCGTAAGGCACCACCCGGCCGTGCTCCAACCGCGCCCGCAGGTACTCGCGGCGCATGCCCGGCTTGCTCCAGGTGAAGCCCGCCGGCAGCGGGAAACCCAGCGGCTCGACCCGCTGAACGCCAAGGCGGCGCAGCATGTAGGGGCGTGCGAGCAGGCCGAAGGTGACCAGCGTCGAGGCCGGATTGCCCGGCAGACCAATTACCGGCACGCCCTGGTAATGACCGAAGGTCAGCGGCTTGCCCGGCTTGATCGCCAGCTTCCACAGCGCCAGCGCGCCCGCCTCGCGCAGGGCCAGGCCGAGGAAGTCAGCCTCCCCGACGGAAACGCCACCGGTGGACAGGATCAGGTCGACCTCGCCCAGAGCACCCAGCGCCGCGCGGGTACGCGGCAGGTCGTCCGGCAGAATCCCGGCGTCAGTCACCGCACAGCCCAGGCGCTGCAACCAGGCGATCAACAGGCGTCGGTTGCTGTTGTAGATCTGCCCCGGCCCCAGTGCCTGGCCTGGCTCGACCAGCTCATCGCCGGTGGAGAGCACCGCCACGCGCAGGCGCCGGCGCACCGGCAGTTGCGCCACGCCAAGCGATGCCGCCAGCCCCAGTTCGACCGGGCCCAGGCGGGTACCTGCCGGCAGCACGCACTCGCCCCTGCGCGTCTCCTGGCCTTGCGCACGCACGTTCTGGCCGACCCTCAGCGTTTCGCGGAACACGGCCCGCCCGGTATCGTCCAGGTCGACGTTCTCCTGCATTTCCACCGTGTCGGCGCCCTGCGGCAGCGGCGCACCGGTGAAGATCCGCGCACAGCTGCCCGGCTGCAGCGGCGCGGGCGCCGATCCGGCCTGAATGCGTTGACTCACGGGCAGCGCCTGGCCATTCCAGTCGGCCAGACACAGGGCATAACCGTCCATGGCGCTGTTGGCCCAGGGCGGCAGATCCAGCGCCGCGATCAGCGGCTCGGCCAGCACGCGGCCATCCGCCTCGGCCAGCGCGACCGACTCGATCTGTTCCACGGGCGCCGCGTCGGCCAGCGCCAGAAGGCGCTCCAGTGCCGCCTCCATGGGCAGCAGGCCGGGCTTGTCGCAAGCACTCATCCGCGCGTCTCGCAGGCGCCGACCTCTTTCAGGTGCGGCACGAAGTTGCACGGACGATGACGCGCATCCAGCTGCTCGGCGAGGATGCCGTCCCACGCGGTACGACAGGCATTGGTCGAACCCGGCAGGCAACAGACCAGCGTACCGTTGGCCAGGCCGGCCAGCGCGCGCGACTGGATGGTGGAGGTGCCGATATCGGCCACGGATATCTGCCGGAACAGCTCGCCAAAACCATCGACCTGCTTGTCCAGCAGACAGGCGACGGCCTCGGGAGTACTGTCACGCCCAGTGAAACCGGTGCCGCCGGTGATCACCACGACCTGCACCTGATCCTCGGCGATCCAGGTCGCGACCTGGGCGCGGATGCGGTACAGATCGTCCTTGAGCAGGACGCGCGCCGCCAGCTGGTGCCCGGCAGCGCTCAGGCGATCGACCAGCAATTGCCCGGAGGTATCGGTATCCAGAGTGCGCGTGTCGCTGACGGTCAGTACGGCAATGTTCAGCGGCACGAAAACCGCGTCGGCCTTGTGGTTCATGGCAGGCATCCAATTGGTAGACAATGGGCGACGTTATATCACACCGCCCGCCCCGGAGACCGCCGCATGCCTACGCCCAATGCCCTTGCCAACTGTTCGGTGCTGTTGCTCTCCGGTGGTCGCGGGCAACGCATGGGCGGGCAGGACAAAGGCCTGCTGCACTGGCACGGCCGCCCGCTGATCGCCTGGCTGCATGAACTGGCCAGGCCGCTCAGCGACGACCTGATCATTTCCTGCAACCGCAACAACGAGCGCTATGCCCCCTACGCCGACCAGCTGGTGGCCGATCAGGGGCAGGATTTCCAGGGCCCCCTGGCGGGCATCCGCGCCGGCATGGCCGCCGCTCGCCATCCACAGATGCTGGTACTGCCCTGCGACGCCCCCCTCGTCGACGCAGCGCTGCTCGACGCCCTGCTCGCGCAGGCGGGCAGCCGGCCGGTGGTCGTCCGCCAGGGCGCGTACTGGCAACCGCTGTTCTGCCTGCTCCCCACTCACCTGCGGGACGACCTCGAGCGCGCCTGGCAGTCGGGTGAGCGCAGTCCCCAGCGCTGGTTCGGCAGGCTCGACCCCATTGCCGTCGACTGCCCGCTGGACGACCCACGCCTGGCCAACCTCAACACGCCGGAAATTCTTGCCGCCACCGCACGCTGACGCTGAAACCGACGCCCTCAGCGGAACTCATGCGGCCGTTTCACGTCAGAGCGAAGGTATGGCACCCCATTCGTACCCAAGGAGACAGACCATGACCAAACGGACCCTTCCCGCCCTGCTGCTGGTGATCGGTTTCGCGGCCCTCGCCGGTTGCGCTTCGCCGTCGGTGATCACCCTCAACGATGGCCGTGAGATCCAGACCGTGGACAAGCCGACATATGACGAAGAGTCGGGCTTCTACGAGTTCGAACAGCTCGATGGCAAGCGCGCCACGATCAACAAGGATCAGGTTCAGACGGTCAAGGAACTCTGAGGCGAGGCGCTACCGACGCGCACCTGGTGCCAAGCCTGAACGGATGATGGCCATGCCGGCCGGAAGTTTTTTCAGGCTAACCCCTTGTGCAGTAAAAGTTTTTCGGTAGAATACGCCTCATTCGGAGTGTAGCGCAGCTTGGTAGCGCGTCTCGTTCGGGACGAGAAGGTCGCAGGTTCGAATCCTGTCTCTCCGACCAAATCAAAAACCCGCCTGTCAAGGCGGGTTTTTTTATGCCTGGCATTCCTGCCAGCCGCAGATCGGCACGGCGGCCAGCGGGCCTTCAGCGCAGAAAGGCCACCACTTCCTCGGCATCGAACGGCCAGTTCAGCTCAGCGCCGGTATCGCAGCGGCGCAGCACCGGAATGCGCAGGCCGTAAGACTCGACCAGCCCTTCATGCTCGGCGATATCGATCAGCCCGACCAGCAGGCCGTTCTCGACGAACGGCATGAGCAGCGCCTCGGCCACCTCGCACAGATGGCAACCCAGGGTTCCGAAAAGTTGGCATTCAGGCTTCATGAGCGCACCTCACTGTCAGCAAGGTGCGCAGTCTAGCACCGCGCGGCATCAGCTCGCGTCGTCGCCACTCTCGCCAGCCTCGCCGGCGAGCAGCGACTGCAGGCCGTCGAGCAGGTTGCGGTTGAGACTGTCGGCCTTCTCCAGGCGCGGCAGGTCGAAGCGCTCGTCGAGCGAGAAGCCCCCCTTGAGCAGATCCTTGAGCATGCCACCGGCATCCTGAGCCAGGTCGCCAGCGCTGCGCAGTGCATCGAGCAGGCCCTGGGCGTAGTCCTGCAAGCCGCTGTTGACCGCACTGGCACCCTGCCCGCCCACGGCGCCGTAGGCATCGGTGGCCTGGCGCACGCTGGTCTGGGTCAGGCGCAACGACATCGATGCCAGCTGCTCGCCGTCCATGTCCAGCGCCATGGCGCGGTCGAAGGCTCCGGACAGATCACCGGCATAGAACTTGTCGGAGAGGTCCTGCACCTGGCTGAACAGCTTTTCCAGGGCCTTGATCTCGTCATCGTCCAGCTCACCTTCCACACTGACCTGCCAGCCGCCGATCTGCAGGCTGCCGGACTGACTGCTGGCCACCAGGCTGCTGGAACTGCCGTCGCTCGCCGCGGCGAAGCTGCTTTGCGACCAGCTGGCCGAAGCCTGCGCCACGGAGACGCGCAGGCGATCGCCATCGCGCGTGGTGATGGCCAGGTCGAAGGTTTCCGCCTGCGCGCTGAAACGCTCGCTGTATCCAGCGACCGCAACGCTGTCCGCAGTGCTCGGGGTTGCCGCGCCAAAGCGCTTGTCGAGATCGCCCAGGCCATCCTGGATACGCGAGTAGGTGTCATCGATGTCACTGGCCACCTGGCCACCCAGCACGCCCATGCCGTCGAGAATCTTGCGCGCATCGGCGAAACCCTTCTCGATACCTTCGCGCGCCTGCGCCAGCAGTTGCTCCAGCCGGGCCGGATCAGCCCCGGCCGCGGCCTCGCTCTGCAGGCGCTGCTCGACGAAGCCAAGCACGCGCCCCGCTACCTTCTCCGGCGTGTAGTCGTCACGCTTACCATTGAGCGCACCGGGCTGCAGCCCCAGCTTGTCGGCAAGACGGTTGGCCAGCGTCGCCTGTGCATCGGCGGCGTTGTTGCGCGCAGCGGCCGACTGGCTGGCATGCGCGGTGCGTGAAGCGGCGGAGTTGAAGGAGCTCAGAGGATTCATGGCCGGGTACCCAGGCAGGTGATCTGCCGAACTTAACGGCCGCGCAGCAGCAAGCTTTAGGGCTGATCGACCAACGGTTGGCGGTTTTTTCTCGCTGCCCGTGCACTCAGCGGCGCTTTCCCGATCGGCGGTCGAAGCGCGAAAGGCGCCCGTCACCACGCGCTAGAGCCTCGCAGCCCTGAAAGCCCCGGCAGGCCCCAGGCCCCGCCAGACTAAAGTCTTACAGTCGCCGAATAACCGAAGTGCTTTATTTCATGGCGCCGTAACGGGTCGGTCACAGAGTGGCCGCCCGCTAATAACAACAACGAGGAGACAACAATAATGAGCAAGACTCCCCTCGCCCGCGCCGTGGCCCTCGCCACGCTGGGCGCCAGCCTCACACTTCCCGGCCTGGCACAGGCCGACTTCATCGGTGACAGCAAGGCCACACTCGAACTGCGCAACTTCTACATGAACCGCGACCTGCGCGACACCACCGCCGCGCAGCAGTCCAAGCGCGAAGAATGGGCGCAAGGCTTCATTCTCAAGGCCGAATCAGGCTTTACCGAAGGCACCGTGGGTTTCGGTCTGGACGCTTATGCCGGCCTGGGCCTGAAGCTCGACTCCTCGGATGAACGTGCCGGCACCAACCTGCTGCCCAACGGTTTCGGCGATGAAGGCCCGGACGAATATTCCGAGGCGACCGGCGCGGTCAAGGTGCGCATCTCCAAGACCACCGGCAAGGTCGGCGGCCTGATGCCCAAGCTGCCGATCGTCTCCTCCGGCGACTCGCGCCTGCTGCCGCAGGTGTTCACCGGTGGCATGATCACCTCGCAGGAGCTCGCCGGGCTGACCCTCAACGGCGGCCAGCTGCGTGAAGTGAACTTCCGCAACTCCACCGACAGCCAGGACATCACCGCGAGCAACGTCGGCGGCAAGAGCGACCGCTACAACTTCGCCGGCGGCGACTACAAGTTCAACGGCGGCAATACCACCGTCGGCCTGTGGTACGGCGAGCTGGAAGACATCTACGACCAGAAGCTCTACAACCTGATCCACGTGCAGCCCATCGGCGACTGGAAGCTGGGCGCCAACCTGGCCTACTTCGATTCCCAGGACAACGGCCGCAAGCTTGGCGGCGACGTGGACAACGACCTGACCTCGGTCAACCTCTGGGCCGGCATCGGTGCGCACACCTTCCGCCTGGGCTACCAGAAGGTCGGCGGCGACAACGCCTTCCCCTTCCTCTCCGAGACCGATCCTTACATCGTCAACTACCTGCAGATCCTCGACTTCACCCGCAAGGACGAGAAATCCTGGCAGGCCCGCTATGACATCAACTTCGCCAGCTATGGCGTCCCGGGGCTGAGCGCGTTCGTCCGCTACGTGACCGGCGACGGCTTCGATGGCGTGGGTGGCGCGAGCGGCAAGGAATGGGAACGCGACGTGGACATCAGCTACATCATCCAGGAAGGTCCGCTGAAGAACCTGGGCGTGCGCTGGCGTAACGCGATGGTGCGCTCCAACGCGAGCATCGGCGACCTCGACGAGAACCGCCTGATCGTCAGCTACACCATTCCCCTGCTGTAACCACCCGGCACCGACGGAGCGCCGCGACCTGCTGCAGGTCGCGGCGTTTTTCATGGCGAAGAAGACGGCAGAGCGTGCCGCCCGGGCGGTTCCCGGCTAGGCTCAGCGCAGAGCACGAGGAGTGACGCGATGGACGACTACCAACCGCTGGCCTGCGACCTCTACGACTACTTGGAAATCGCCTGCCTGCATGGCTATCAGCTGGACGTGGAGCTGGTCGACGGCACGCGCCTGCAAGGCCGTGCGCTGACCACGGAAACCGCGGCGAGCAAGGAAGAGTTCCTGCTCCTGCGCACGGCCGACGGCGAACAGCGCCTGCGCATGGATCGCCTGCTGGCGATCACACCGCAGGACGCAGGCGCCAGCTTCGGCCGTGTGCTGCTGGGCGGCAAGCGCTGCTGAGCGCTACGCGCCCGACGCCCCACGCCGAAGCATCACCACATCAGGTCGTCAGGAATCTGGTAGGCCGCGTAGGGATCGTCGGCATCCGGCTCTTCGACATGGGTATTGAGCAAGACGATGCGCGAGGCATCGCGCTCCTGGATCTTCAGCGCCGCCTCGCGCGGGATGACTTCATAACCGCCGCCGTGGCGCACGATGGCCAGCCAGCCGTTGGACAGCTTGTTGCGCACCATGTTGTTGACCGGCAGGCGCTTGACCTTCTTGTCGTCGACGAAGTTGTAGTAGTCCTCGCCATCGAGCTTGGGCAGGCGCGAGCGCTCGATCAGTTGCTTGACCTGCGCCACGCGGGCCTTCTGCTCGGCCTTCTCCTGCTGCTGACGATTCAGCTCCTGGTCGCGTGCCGCCTTCTCCGCCTGCGCCTGCAGGGCCGCCTGGCGGGTGCTGTCATCCAGTTCGGCCTGCCCCTTGTGCGCCAGACGTTTCTGCTTCTGCTGCTGCTTGCCAACCTGCTTGGCCTGTTTTTCATTGACCAGCCCGGCTTTGAGCAGCTGGTCGCGCAGGGAAAGACCCATGACTAAAGATCCCGAACATGATGTTGTTGCAGCGGCGCGCGGCACCGCCATTTCGAAGCGCCCAGCATAATGGCTAACCGGCCCTGGCTCCAGCCGCACGGGCCGGATGCATGCCGGGATACCCGATCAGCAACCGGGCGCCAGCTTCTCCAGCCTCTTCGCTTCGCCCCAGAGCGCGTCCAGCTCCTCCAGCGAGCAGCCATCCAGACGCCGTCCGGCTTCGCGCACGCTCTGCTCGATGAAGCGGAAGCGCCGCTCGAACTTGCCGTTGGCGGCGCGCAGCGCAGCCTCGGGATCGACCTTGAGGTGACGCGCCAGGTTGGTGACGACGAAAAGCAGATCGCCGATTTCCTCGGCCACCGCCTCGGCATCGTTCTCGCTCATGGCCTCCAGCACTTCGTCCAGCTCCTCGCGCACCTTGTCCACCACCGGCAGGGCCTCGGGCCAGTCGAAGCCGACCTGCGCCGCACGCTTCTGCAGCTTGGCCGCGCGGCTCAGCGCCGGCAACGCGGTCGGCACGTCATCGAGCAGGGACAGCTGCTCGGGCACGGCGGCCTTCTCGGCGCGCTCCTCGGCCTTGAGCTCCTCCCAGCGCTGCTTGACCGCCGCCTCCTGCAGCCTGGCTGCATCCGGCGCGCCATACAGGTCGCCGTCGGGAAACACGTGCGGGTGCCGGCGGATCAGCTTGGCGGTGATGCCATCGACCACCCTGGCGAAGTCGAAACGCCCCTCCTCCTGCGCCAGCTGGCTGTAGTAGACCACCTGGAACAACAGGTCGCCGAGTTCACCCGGCAGATGCGCGAAGTCGCCGCGCTCGATGGCATCGGCGACCTCGTAGGCCTCTTCCAGGGTGTAGGGCACGATGCTCGCGTAGCTCTGCTTGAGGTCCCAGGGGCAGCCGTACTGTGGGTCACGCAGGCGCGCCATGAGGTGCAGCAGGTCGTCGAGTTGGTACATGGAAACTCCTGGGCGGCAAGCTGAAAGCTTCAAGCCACAAGAGAAAGCGGCGGACCACCTTTCACCTGCGGCTTGTTGCTCGAGGCCTGCCGCTCAATTGGCGCGATGACGGCGCGCCTCGATAATGTTGGGCAACTGGCCGATACGCGCCAGCAGGCGGCCGAGCGCATCCAGGCCGGGGATCTCCACGGTGATCGACATGGAGGCGGTGTTGTCCTCCTTGTTCGAACGGGTGTTGACCGCCAGCACGTTGAGCTTCTCGTTGAGCAGCACCTGGGTCACGTCACGCAGCAGACCGGAGCGGTCGTAGGCCTTGATGACGATCTCCACCGGGTAGGTCTGCACCGGCACCGGGCCCCAGCTCACCTGGATCATCCGTTCCGGCTCGCGCCCGGCCTGTTGCAGCGCCGTCGGGCAGTCCTGGCGGTGAATGGTGACGCCGCGCCCCAGGGTGATGTAGCCGACGATGGGATCGCCCGGCAGTGGCTGGCAGCAACCGGCCATCTGCGTCAGCAGGTTGCCGACCCCCTGGATCTGGATATCGCCACGCTTGCCCGGCTTGAAGCCCTGGGCCTTGCGCGGGATCAGCTCGAGCTGCTCGCTGCTGCGCTCCGGCTCGACCAGCTGCTGGGCCAGGTTGACCGCATGGGCCAGGCGCACATCGCCTGCGCCCATGGCCGCGAACAGGTCCTCGGCGGTCTTCAGGTTGGCCTTTTCCGCCAGCTTGTCGAAGTCCACGCCGAGCAGCGCCAGGCGTGCCAGCTCGCGTTCGAGCAGTTGCTTGCCGGCGGCGACGTTCTGGTCGCGGTCCTGCAGCTTGAACCAGTGCACGATCTTCGCCCGCGCCCGGCTGGTGGTGACGTAGCCCAGGTTGGGGTTGAGCCAGTCGCGGCTCGGCGAGCCCTGCTTGCTGGTGATGATCTCCACCTGCTCGCCGGTCTGCAGGCTGTAGGTCAGCGGCACGATGCGCCCGTTGATCTTGGCGCCACGGCAGTTGTGGCCGATCTCGGTGTGCACGCGGTAGGCGAAATCCAGTGGCGTGGCGCCCTTGGGCAGGTCGATGGCATGGCCGTCGGGCGTGAACACGTAGACCCGGTCCGGCTCGATGTCGACGCGCAGCTGCTCGGCCAGGCCGCCGATGTCGCCCAGTTCCTCATGCCACTCGATGACCTGACGCAGCCAGGAAATCTTCTCTTCGTAGTGGTTGGAGCCGGACTTGACGTCGGTGCCCTTGTAGCGCCAGTGCGCGCAGACGCCCAGCTCGGCTTCCTCGTGCATGGCGTGGGTGCGGATCTGCACCTCCAGCACCTTGCCTTCCGGGCCGAGCACGGCGGTATGCAGCGAGCGGTAGCCGTTCTCCTTGGGGTTGGCGATGTAGTCGTCGAACTCCTTGGGAATATGCCGCCACAGGGTGTGCACGATACCCAGCGTGGTGTAGCAGTCACGCACCTCCGGCACCAGCACGCGCACCGCACGCACGTCGTAGATCTGGCTGAACTGCAGGCCCTTGCGCTGCATCTTGCGCCAGATCGAATAGATATGCTTCGCCCGGCCGCTGATGTCGGCCTTGATGCCGGTGGCTTCCAGCTCCTGGCGCAGGTGATCCATGGCGTCGTTGATGTACTGCTCGCGATCCAGACGACGCTCGTGCAGCAGCTTGGCGATCTGCTTGTACTGCTCGGGCTCCAGGTAACGGAAGGACAGGTCCTCCAGCTCCCACTTGATATGGCCGATGCCGAGGCGGTGGGCCAGCGGCGCATAGATGTCGAACACCTCGCGCGCCACCCGCTGGCGCTTCTCCTCGTCGGCTTCCTTGACCGCGCGAATCGCACAGGTGCGCTCGGCCAGCTTGATCAGTGCCACGCGCACGTCGTCGACCATGGCCACGAGCATCTTGCGCAGGTTCTCCACCTGCGTCTGCGAGCCGACCACCACCGATTCGCGCGGGTTGATACTGGCGCTGATCGCCGCCATGCGCAGCACGCCTTCGATCAGCTTGGCCACCACCGGGCCGAAGCGCTGGTGCACCGCGGCCAGGGTGATCTTGCCCTCGCGTACGCCGCGATAGATGATCGCGGCGACCAGGGAATCCTGATCGAGCTTGAGATCGGCGAGGATTTCCGCGATGTCGAGGCCGGCACGGAAGGTCGAGCCGCCTTCGCTCCAGTGATGCGGGGTGGTGTTGGCCTGCTGCTCCAGATCGCGGGCGAACTCGCAGGCCTCGTGCAGTGCCTGACGATCCAGCGCCGGGTCGACGCTGGTGACATGATCCAACCAGGCCTCGAGATTGATGCTGCCGTCATCGTTGACTGGCTGATGCGCTCTCACCTGAACCATCGTCTTACCTTCCCTACGGTGCGCATACGCCGCACCGAGCAGTCGCCGGCCTTCTCTGAGCCGGTCGGATTAACTGAAAGAACGTGCATCCTGCACATCCCTGCGACACCGAACGTGCCGCCTTGTCCCGAACCTAAGGCTCGGCTATCTCGAATAACGCCATCGCCTCGACATGCGCGGTCTGCGCGAACATGTCGAGAATCCCGGCACGTCGCAGGCGGTATCCCTGCCGGACCAGTTCGGCGGCATCGCGCGCCAGGGTGGTCGGGTTGCAGGATACATAGACCAGGCGCCGGGCGCCCAGCTCGCGCATGCCGCGCACGACCTGCAGCGCACCGTCGCGCGGCGGGTCGAGCAGCACCGCGGAGAAACCGCCGCGCGCCCAGGCCTCGTCGGCCAGCGGCTTGGACAGGTCGGCACGGAAAAAGTGCGCATTGCCCAGGCCATTGTTCGCGGCGTTGGCGGCGGCTCGCGCCACCATCGCCTCGACCCCTTCCACGGCCACCACCTCGGCAGCCTGACGCGCCAGCGGCAGGGCGAAATTGCCCAGCCCGCAGAACAGATCCAGCACGCGTTCATCCGTCTGCACTGCCAACCAGTCTAGCGCCTGCGCGACCATCGCCTCGTTGACCGGACCGTTGACCTGCACGAAATCCCCGGGGCGATAGGCCAGTCGCAGCTGCCAGCGCGGCAGCTCGAAGCCCAGTTCGGCGGCCGCGTCGTCCGCCTGTGGCTGCCCGTCGCCCTGCAACCAGAGCTGCGCGGCATGCTCGTGACAGAAGCGGCGCAGACGGGCCAGATCGGCATCGGTCAGCGCTGCGGTATGCCGCAGCAGGACGGCTTCGGCGGTGCCACTGAACAGCTCGACGTGACCGACTGCCTGGGGTTTCTCCAGGCTGTGCAGCAGCGCCGGCAATGCCTGGAAAATGGGTTGCAAGGGCTGTACCAGTACCGGGCAGTCATCGATGGCGACGATCTCCTGGCTGGCCTCGGCGCGGAACCCGACCTGCAGCTGACGCGCCTTGGCATCCCAGCGCACGGCAACGCGTGCCCGACGCCGGTAGCCCAGCTCGGGGCCGACCAGCGGCGCCGCCCACTCCTCCGGCTGCACGCCACCCAGGCGCGACAACTGCTCGGCCAGCGTGCGCTGTTTCAGGGCAAGCTGCTCGGCATGAGGCAGGTGCTGCAGGTTGCAGCCGCCGCAGCGCTCGGCATGCGCACAGGGCGCGACCCGTCGTTCGCTGCTGGCGGCGATGATGCGTTCGGCACGGGCCTCGACGGTCTGGCTGCGCGCGCTCAGCACCCGCGCCTCGACCTCTTCGCCAGCCAGGGCACCGCTGACGAACCAGGTGCGCCCGGCCTCGAAGGCGATGCCGCGACCGTCACCCGCCAGCCGCTCGATGGTGAGTTTCTGCTTCTTGCCGACCGGTACCTGCGTCGCCCGACTGCCGCCGCTGGGCTGGAAGCGCAGGTTGGAGCTGCGTCTGGCCATCAGTTCGTCGGTTCTTCGTAAACGCCAGTGGACAGGTAGCGGTCGCCGCGGTCGCAGATGATCGCCACCAGCACGGCGTTCTCCACCTGCTGCGACAGGCGCAGCATGCCGGCCACCGAACCGCCGGAGGAAACGCCGCAGAAGATGCCTTCTTCACGCGCCAGACGCCGCATCACGTGCTCGGCCTCGGCCTGGCCCATGTCCATCACCTGATCGACACGCTCGGCCTGGTAGATCTTCGGCAGGTATTCCTGCGGCCAGCGACGGATGCCGGGAATGGCCGAGCCTTCCTGCGGTTGCAGGCCGACGATCTGGATCGCCGGGTTCTGCTCCTTGAGGTAGCGCGAGGTCCCCATGATGGTGCCGGTGGTGCCCATCGAGCTGATGAAGTGGGTGATGGTTCCGCCGGTCTGGCGCCAGATTTCCGGGCCGGTGCCGCTGTAGTGCGCCTCGGGGTTGTCGCCGTTGGCGAACTGGTCGAGCACCTTGCCACGGCCTTCGGCCTGCAGTTTCTCCGCCAGGTCACGCGCGCCCTCCATGCCCTCCTCCTTGCTGACCAGAATCAGCTCGGCGCCGTAGGCGGTCATCGCCCATTTGCGCTCGGCGGTGGAGTTGTCGGGCATGATCAGGATCATCTTGTAACCCTTGATCGCCGCCGCCATCGCCAGGGCGATGCCGGTGTTGCCGCTGGTGGCTTCGATCAGGGTGTCGCCTGGCTGGATGTCGCCACGCAGCTCGGCACGGTTGATCATCGACAGCGCCGGACGATCCTTGACCGACCCGGCCGGGTTGTTGCCTTCCAGCTTGACCAGCAGGGTGTTGCTGGTCTCACCAGCCAGGCGTTGCAGGCGCACCAGAGGCGTATTGCCGATGCAGTCGGCGATGGTGGGGAATTGCAGGCTCATGGGGTGTGCGAATCCAGACTGACGCAAAGGGGCGTCATGATACGCCGAACCCGTGGCTTCATCACGCCATGATCCATGTCAGGGCGTGATGAAGCCGATGCCCGCAGCGGCAGGCGCTGGCTTCACGGCGCCGCCGCGAAATCCTCCAGGGTCTTCATCAGTCCCTGATAACCCCCCGTGGCGATGTACCAGGTGGCCGGATCGAGATAGAACACCCGGCCCTGGGTCCAGGCCGTGCTGGCGGCGACAGCCGGGTGCGCGGCGAGCGTCTGCGCCGCCTTGCCTTCGCCACCGGTCGCGGCACCGCGATCCAGGATCACCAGCCAGTCCGGCTCGGCCTGCAGGGCGGCAGCCAGGCGCGCCTTGTGCCGTTCGCGCAGCTGCATGGCCTCTGGCGAACCGGGCGCCGGGCGGCCCTGCGGCAGGGATGCCGGGTCGACCGGCGGGGCAACGGACGTCGTGCCCAGCACCTCGGCGAGCATGCCGAAACGCTCGCCTGGCGCATGCACCATCAGCGCATCGTTGACGGTGAACAGCGTCAGCGTAGCGAGCCCCTGGCTCTTCTCGTGCGTCGCCGCCAGCGCCTGTTGCAGCTCGGCATCCAGCCGGGCAGCCCGCGCCTGGCGGTCGAAGATGTCGCCCAGCAGCCGCAGGTTCTGCCGCACCCCGGCGACGAAGGCATCCGGCGCGATGCTCAGGTCGAGGGTCGGCGCCAGCTGCGCGAGTTTCGCGTAAGCGCCACTGGAACGCCCGGCAATGATGATCAGGTCCGGGCGGAGGGCTTCCAGCGCGGCATAGTCCGGCTCGAACAGGGTGCCGACATTGACCACCTCACGCCCCGCGTAGGTGTCTTTCAGGTACTCGGGGCCGGCCATCTGCGGCACCCCGGCCGCCGACACGCCGAGTGCATCCAGCGTATCCAGGGTGGCCAGGTCGAACACGGCAATCCGTTTGGGAGCCTCGTTCAGCGTCAGGCCACCCTGCGCATGATTGACCGTCAGTGGATAGGCGCCATGGGCAGACGCCAGGGCCAGCAGGGCGAACGCGGCGACCAGGTGGGTCACGGCGGAGCGAAGCGACGACATCTCACTCTCCTCGTTGCAATGGACAGGTAGCGGGCGCGTACGCCGCATGCGGGCGTCGCCTCGGCTACATGCGCCCCGCCCAGGCGCCGTCGAGGGTACAGCAGCGATTGCGCAATTGATATTGAGCCGCATTCGGATTTACACCTCGCCGGAACCAGGCCCACGGGCCCTCTGCCGTGCAGGGCTGCCGGGGTGCGCGGAATTTACAAAGTGCAAATGTATAGTTTGTAAATCACATTTACTCGCAGATGAGTATTCATATCATTTGCGACCTGTCCGCAGCTTACCGGCAGATTGCCAGCGGCAAGACCTGCCCGGACATGGGCGCCCCAAGCAGCACTCGCCCGTATCGCGTCACGCCTCCGAACAGCCGCCGGGACGATCTGCCCTGCGCCGCCGGAGACGCGCCGTCGCTCTGCAAGCACGCCGACACCCGGGCCATCCTGATTTCCGTAGGAGCTATTCGCATGTCACGCACGCGCCACCCGTTCACTGCTCGTTGCAACCCACAGTTCCAGAAAACCCTGCTGGCCGTCGCACTGACCTCGGTCGCCTCCACGACCGCCGCCGCGCAGGCATCCGATCAGGTGAAGCTCAATGACGTGGTCGTGACCGCCTCGGGCTTCGAGCAGAGCATCAAGGATGCGCCGGCCAGCATCAGCGTGATCTCGGCCGAAGAGCTGAAAAAGCGCTCCTATACCGATGTCACCGATGCGCTGAAGAATGTCGCCGGCGTGCAGATCGCCGGGGGTGGCGTCGAGCGCTCGGTCATGATCCGCGGCATGACGGCCGGCTACACCCTGTTCCTGATCGATGGCCGTCCGGTGCAGGGCAACGACGCCTTCGGCCTGAACGGCACCCAGGCGGGCACGCCGATCAACTTCCTGCCGCCGATCGAGGCCATCGAGCGTATCGAGGTCATCCGCGGCCCGGCATCCTCGCTCTATGGCTCCGACGCCATGGGCGGCGTGGTCAACATCATCACCAAGCGGATCCACAACGAGTTCGGTGGCAGCATCACCGCCGAATACTCGATGGCCGACAGCAAGAACGACGTCAACGAGGATGGCTACCAGACCAGCGCCTACCTGAATGCGCCGCTGATCCGCGATGTGCTGTCCCTGCAGCTCAATGGCTCGTTCCTGCACCAGGATGAGAGCCACCTCATCGGGGAGGACGACAGCGGCGCCACCGACCCGCGCTACAGACGCAGCAA
Organism: Ectopseudomonas khazarica; assembly: GCF_004521985.1. Lineage (GTDB taxonomy): Bacteria > Pseudomonadota > Gammaproteobacteria > Pseudomonadales > Pseudomonadaceae > Aquipseudomonas > Aquipseudomonas khazarica. The sequence continues at coordinate 2,235 of NZ_SBHZ01000020.1, read as the reverse complement.
CGCTGGCGGCAAGCTGGGCTGGAACATCGACGAACAGAACCTCGTCACCTTCAACTACAACGAGGGCCGCCAACGGCGCTGGGCCAACCCCGGCAAGAGCCTGCCGCAGGCGGACGACGCCACCTTCACCGACTCGATCCAGCGCACGTACGCGATCACCCACGAAGGCCGCTACGGCAACCTGCTGAGCGACAGCTACATCAATTACGACCACTCCGAGAACCTCAGCCGCCTGAACGCCACGACCGGTGAAGGCATCGAGTACAGCGTGCTGACGGCCAATACGCAGGCGACCTACTTCGCCGGCTCGCACGCCCTCACCGCGGGCCTGACGCACAAGTACGAGAAGCTCGAGGACGGCGCCAGCAGCGGGCTGCGCGAGCCGGTGGTGGCGGACGCCAACGCGGTGGTGGAGATGGATCGCTACCAGAACTCCCTGTTCCTGGAGGACAACTGGAGCCTGACCGATGCCCTGACCCTGACCCTGAGCGGTCGTTTCGATGACAACCAGGCCTATGGCAGCGAGTTCAGCCCGAAGGTCTACGCGGTCTATCGCCTGAATGACAACTTCACCCTCAAGGGCGGCGTGACCACCGGCTACAAGGCGCCGGCCCTGCGCCAGAGCGCCACCGACTACGGCGCCACCTCGAGGGGCGGGGTGATCATCGGCAACCCCGATCTGATCCCGGAAACCAGCGTCAACCGCGAACTGGGGATCGGCTACGAGAACTTCGACCTGGGCCTCAGCAGCACCCTGACCGTCTACCAGATCGACTACGAGGACAAGATCAACCGCACCGGCCGCATCTGCGCCCAGAACGTCGCCTGTACCTACAACGGCACCACTTACCCCGCCCACCAGTACGGTTATACCGCCTACGAGAACGTCGACGAGGCCGAACTGAGAGGCGTCGAGTTCACCCTCGACTACCAGATTCTCGACAACCTCACCTACCGCCACAGCTACACCTACACCAGCACCGAGCAGAAGTCCGGGCAGTACAAGGGAGAGCCGCTCAACGACGTGGCCAAGCACATGTTCAATGCCTCGCTGGACTGGCAGGCGAGCGAGAAACTGAACCTGTGGACCCAGATCAACTACCGTGGCGAGACCTCCGGTCGCTGGCAGACCGGCACCAGCGGCTCCAGCAGCAACGGCGTGACCTACCCCGCCTACACCTTCGCCGACGTCGGCCTGGTGTACAAACCCAGCCGCGACCTGAGCCTCAAGTTCGGTATCTACAACGTCACCAACAAAGAGGTCACCACCGATGAGGACTTCGCCTACAACCTCGATGGCCGACGCTACGTGTTCGGCCTGACGCAGAACTTCTGAGGCGACGGGACCCGCCCTGCACGCAGGGCGGACGTCCATGCACAGACGCATCGTCAAGCCGTCACCGGGTTCGCGTGGCGGTCGCCGTATTCAGGTCGATAACCGGCTGGCGCAGCCCAGTCAGGTGAGTCAACCGAGCGCCGAATTCGCCCGGGCCGCCACTGGCGCCTGCTGCTGAGGTGCGGACTCGCCAGGGTCCGCCGGCAAACGCAGATGGATGCGCAACCCCGCTTCCGGGCTCTTTGCCCACAACTGGCCGCCCTGCAGTTGCACCATGCTGCGCGCGATGGCCAGACCGAGGCCGTAGCCATCGCCACCTGGGCGCGCCGCGTTGAGGCGGGTGAAGGGACGAAAGATCGCTTCCAGCGCCTGTTGCGGCACGCCTGGCCCCTGGTCCTCGACGCACAGCCACCAATGATCCCCTTCGCGCCGGCCGCTCAGGCGTACCACCCCACCCTCGGGGGAGTGGCGAATCGCGTTGCGCAACACGTTCTCCAGCGCCTGCGCCAGGCCGTTGAGGTGCCCGCGCACGACGCAGTCGGCTGGCAGATCGCAGGGCAAGCGCTGGATGTCCCAGCCCGACTCGAAGCCGGCATTCTCGCGCAGCACTTCCCAGAGCCGGCCGATATCGATCGGCTCCAGCGGCAGGCTGGGCCGTTCGGTATCCAGCCAGACCAGCTCGAGGGTGTCGCCGATCAGCTTCTCCATGCCGTCGACCTCACGCTCCAGGCGCTGGCGCAGGGCGACGATATCCTGCTCGTGCTCGCCGGCGACACGCAGCCGGCTCAGCGGCGTGCGCAGCTCGTGCGACAGGTCACGCAGCAGCTGACGCTGAAAGGTCAGCGTATTCTGCAGGCGCCCGGCCATGTGATCGAAGGTCCGCGCCAGCTCTCCCAGCT
>NZ_SBHZ01000001.1 GCF_004521985.1 Ectopseudomonas khazarica | reverse complement strand
GGTTGGCTTCGATGCGGTCGGCGATCTTCAGCAGGATGTGCGAACGCTCCTGCACGCTGGTGCGGCCCCAGGCGTCGGCGGCGGCATGGGCGGCGTCCAGCGCCTTGTCGATGTCGGCGGCGTTGGAGCGGGGGAATTCGGCGATCACCGAGCCGTCGACCGGGCTGGTGTTGCTGAAGTACTGGCCGCTGAGCGGGGCGACGAATTCACCACCGATGTAGTTGCCGTAGCGCGGCTTGAGGGTAACGACGGCGCCTGCTGTACCCGGTTTCGCGTAAATCATGATGCTGACCTCTCTTGTTGTCGGAGCCCGCTCCCGGTAGTTGGAACGAGTCATGGTTCGATCTTAGGAAGCCCCCCGGAACCTCGGTATGCGCCCATGGCACAGATCGCCTAGTCATTTGGTAGTAGAGCGGCAAGCTCTCTGGCATGGGCCTTTGGCAGCGAGGCGCGAGACTGCGGAAGCTAAAGGCTAGACCCGTTCGCTGCGTCTTGCGTTCCCGCAGGCGAAAATTCGCCCGTGGCATTTCGCAGCAGCCTGGTGCGCTTTGGCGCGCCCCGGAAACGCCGATGGCCGAACAGGGTCCGGCCATCGGCTTCGGGTTGTCAGGAAATCCAGCGCTGCCAGTGATCAGCCCCCTCTCCCGGCAATGAGCGAGGGGGACCGATGACCTGGCCGCTCTGCGATCAGTGCTTGGCCACCAGCTCCTTCGGCAGCTTGAAGGTCCACAGCATGCCGCCCTGATTGAGGTGCTTGATACGCTTGGCCACCTCGCCACCCCACAGCGGCACCGCACCGCCCCAGCCGGACAGCACGGAGACGTACTGCTCGCCATCCATCTCCCAGGTCACCGGCGAGCCGATCACCCCGGAGCCGGTCTGGAATTCCCAGACCTTCTCACCGGTCCTGGCATTGAAGGCCTGCAGGTAGCCCTCCGGGTTGCCGGTGAACACCAGGTTGCCCTTGGTGGTCAGCACTCCGCCCCACAGCGGCGCGTAGTTGGTCTGGCGCCAGACCTCCTTGCCGCTCTTCGGATCGATGGCGCGCAGCACGCCGATATAGTCCTCGTTGAGCGGCTTGATGGTGAAACCGGCACCGAGATAGGCCGCGCCCTTCTTGTAGGCGATGTCCTCGTTCCAGATGTCCATGCCCCACTCGTTGGACGGCACGTAGAACAGCCCGGTGTCGCGGTTGTAGGCCATGGGCATCCAGTTCTTCGCGCCGAGGAAGGCCGGCGCCGAGAATACGCTGCTGCCCTTCTCCTTGGCGCTCGGCGAGCCCGGACGGTTGCTGTCGTCGTAGATCGGCCGGCCATTCTTGTCCAGGCCCTTGGCCCAGGTGATCTTGTCGACGAAGGGGAAACCACGGATGAACTTGCCGTTGGTACGGTCGAGCACGTAGAAGAAGCCGTTGCGGTCCGCCGTGGCCGCGGCCTTCACGGTCTTGCCGCCATCCTGGTAGTCGAAGGAGATCAGCTCGTTGACGCCGTCGAAGTCCCAGCCGTCGTGCGGAGTGGTCTGGAAGTGCCACTGGATGGTGCCGTCGTCCGGGTTCAGCGCCAGGCGCGAGGAGGAATACAGGTTGTCGCCCGGACGCAGGTGCGAGTTCCAGGGCGCCGGGTTGCCAGTGCCGAAGAACAGCAGGTTGGTGTCAGCGTCGTAGTAGCCGCCGAGCCACGGCGCGGCGCCGCCGGTCTTCCACAGGTCGCCCGGCCAGGTCTTGCCGGCCTCGCCGCCGCTGATGCCGTTCTCCACCGCCTTGCCGTCCTTGTAGACGTAGCCCATGTGGCCTTCGACGGTCGGACGGCTCCACAGCACCTGGCCGTTCTTCGGATCGTAGGCCTCGATCTTGCCGACCACACCGAATTCGCCACCGGACACGCCGGTGATCAGCTTGCCGTTGACCACCAGCGGCGCGGCGGTGATCGAGTAACCGGCCTTGTGGTCGGCCACGCGCTTGCTCCAGACCACCTTGCCGGTGTCCTTGTTCAGGGCGATCAGCTTGGCATCCAGGGTGCCGAAGATCACCAGGTCGTCGTACAGCGCCACGCCACGGTTGATCACGTCGCAGCACGGGCGGATGTCGTCCGGCAGGCGCGCCTCGTACTGCCACAGCTCACGGCCCGTGCGCGCATCGACGGCGAACACCCGCGAGTAGGACGCGGTGACGTACATCACGCCGTCCTTGATCATCGGCTGCGCCTGCTGGCCACGCTGCTTCTCGCCGCCGAAGGACATGGTCCACACCGGGCGCAGCTCCTTGACGTTCTGCTCGTTGAGGATGTTCAGCGGGCTGTAGCGCTGGCCCTGCAGGCCGAGGCCATTGGTGACGATCTCGTCGGTGGTGGTGGCGTCCTTGAGAATCTCGGCGTCGGTGACCGCCAGCGCGGCGGCGGACGGCATCAGCATCGCTGCACACAGCGCGGTGAGGAGGAAGGGCTGGCGAAGACCGGTACGTTTCATTGCGGCTACCTCTGCGGGTTCATTGTTATTGCCGGGAAATTTTCCCGGTCTGCCGCAAATTCTTGGCCCGACCCGGCGCCCCAACAATTGCACCCCCAGCCGATTTTCCTCGTTCCTTGGTAGCAATACCTGCATCGGCGCGATTGCAGTGGTAATCGCTTTGCCCGACACTTGGCCGCCCCGCCCCCATCGACCGGAGACACCCGTGCCCCATCCACGCCAGGAAATTCTCGATCATCCCGATGCGCTGGACTGCACGGTCTATCGCCCCGACGAGCAGGACCCGGATGCCGAAGAGCAGGACCTGGGCGACGGCAAGGTGCTGCTCACCGGCTCCTTCGAGCCACCGACCGACTGGGACGCACACCAGCGCGAGGACTACTTCGGCGAGGAAGACCCGCTGCACTTCGTCACCGCCCATATCGAGTGCCTGGCCAAGCCGGCCACCAAGGCCTTCTTCATGGTCGAGAGTGGCGACTACGTCGCCGTGCAGGTCAGTCTCAGCGAAGTGGTGATGTACTACGTCTACGACCACGAAGAAACCGAGCACGGCCGTCACTACGTACTGATTCGCGACGACGAAGAGCTCTGATTGCTGATCGGCGGCGACGCCCTGGCGCGCGGGTCGCGGCTGAAGCCCCTCCCACAGAGGCAACCTGTGACCCTGGTCAGATCAGCCGTAGCCCGGATGAAATCCGGGAAACCATGCCCACACCCCCGGATTTCATCTGGGTTACCTGACCGTGGGAGGCGCTTCAGCGGCGACGCCCTGGCGCGCGGGTCGCGGCTGAAGCCCCTCCCACAGAGGCAACCTGTGACCCTGATCAGATCAGCCCGTAGCCCGGATGAAATCCGGGAAACCATGCCCACACCCCCGGATTTCATCCGGGTTACCACTGACCGTGGGAGGCGCTTCAGCGGCGACGCCCTGGCGCGCGGGTCGCGGCTGAAGCCCCTCCCACAGAGGCAACCTGTGACCCTGGTCAGATCAGCCCGTAGCCCGGATGAAATCCGGGAAACCATGCCCACACCCCCGGATTTCATCCGGGTTACCTGACCGTGGGAGGCGCTTCAGCGGCGACGCCCTGGTGCGCGGGTCGCGGCTAAAGCCCCTCCCACAGAAGCGCCCCATGGCCCTGGTCAGATCAGTGCCCACGCTCCGGATTCCATCCGGGCTACGATGCGGGTACGCGTAGCGCACGGCATGCGCGCCGCTACTCCTGGCGATCCACCCGGCCCATGGCATTGCGCTCGTAGCGCGGGTAGAGGTGGCTGACACTGCGGATCAGCTCATAGCGGCTCAGGCTGACCCCGGCGAAGCGCTCGGGGATCGGCGCACGTATCAGCTCGTTCATCTCCGCGCCCTGCTCCGCCCCCTGGCGCAGCACGCCATCGAGCCACCCCAGGTAATCACGCATCTGCACGAAAGGCGCCGCATCCGTGGCCAGCGGCCCGTGGCCAGGCACGATCTGCTTCCAGGGCAAGGCTTCGAGGCGGTCCAGGTCGGCCAGCCATACGTCCAGCCCCGGGCTGTTCGGCGTGGTCAGCGCCCGCTGGTAGAACAGCAGATCGCCGGCGAACAGCACGCCGCTGCGCTCATCGAGAATCGCCAGGTCGGCGCCGGTGTGCCCATGCAGCGCCAGCAGGCGCAGACGCCGCCCGCCGATTTCCAGCTCGCCTTCCTCCAGCGCCTCGCTGGGCAACACCACCTCGGTACCCCGCATCCAGTCACCGACCAGGCGATACATGTTCTCCGCCATGGCGTCGCCCTGTTCGGCCAGCAGGCGGGTGGTACCCGGCAACGCGGCGATGGGCACGTCGCTGAAGGCCTGGTTGCCCAACACGTGATCCGGGTGGTGATGAGTGAGCAGCACGCGCAGCAGCGGCTTGCCGGTCACCTGTTCGATACGCTGGCGCAACGCCTCGCCGTAGCGACGCGAGGGCCCGGTATCGATCACCACCACGCCAGCGGCGGTCTCGATGAAGCCGACGTTGACGATGTTGCCGCCATTCTCCGCGGCGAAGTTGTCGGTGCTGCCCTCCACCAGCCAGACGCCCTCGGCGATCTGTCGCGGCTGCAGCTGATAGTCGAGCGCCTGCGCCAGGCCGGCGAGCAGACAGGTCAGCAATAGTATCCAGCGCATGGAAGCCCCCTGGAGAGCACCTCAGGAACCATCTGCGGTTCTGGACGTGCCCCAAAATGGTTGTGCATGTGGCAAGCCGCCGTGCTCAGAACGCCGCCTGGAACTCGTTGCCGTTGTTGTCGCGCAGCCACAGTTCGGCAGGCTGGTCACCGCGCAGGTCGAAGGTCAGCGTCGGGTTCTCGCTGACCGCCGGAAACAACTCGAGGCGCCCGAGTACCTGGCCATCGGCGCTGCGCAGTTCGGCCTGCTCGATGTAGAACTCCGGGATGCCGCCGACCAGGCCGTTATCCATCGGGTGCGAGACCTGCAGGCGCAGGCGGCTGTCCTCGCCACGCACGAAGCGCTTGCCCAGCACCTGGCCGAGGCGCTCCTCCCAGCCGGCTTCGGCACGCACCACGCTAGGCGCCGTGCAGCCCCCGCCAGCGGCTTCGATACGGGCCGAGCCGACATGCCAGACGCCATCCTCGGTGAGCACCGCCGCGCGGATCGGCGTGGCCTGCTCGACGCGGATACGAATGGCCAGGCTCGGTTCCAGTTGCTTGCCGGGGCTGAAGTCGAGAATGCGCGGGATAGGGTTGAGCTCGGCCCAGGCCAGGATGCGCCTGACCTTGCCGCGGTAGGCGCTGGCGTCGATGCGGATCGGCACCTGGCGGGCATCCTCGGCGAACGGCGGCACCTCGAGGCGTATCCGCTCGTCGAAGACGAAGGGCTGCCCCGCGAGCAGGCGCTGATGGTAGTAGTCCCACATCACCGAGGTGACCGGATCGGGCGCAGCCGCCCGCACCTCCCAGGCCCAGGCGAACAGGGCCAGCATCACCAGGCTACGCCAATCCATCGTCCACCTCCGCCCGTCATTGATAGGATTCAGGCTTCTCGTAACGCAGACCGTAACGCGCATACAGGCGCTCGACCGAGCCATCGAGAATCAGCTTCTCCAGTTGTTCTTCCAGGGCGTAGGCCAGCTGCCGGTTGCTCTCATGCACCGCCATGCCGACGTCCCAGATCTGCCGTCCCATGTCCGGGTAGGCGTTGTCTGCCAGCGCCAGTTGCGCATCGCCCGCCTCATGCAGCAGCCAGTCCACTTCGCCACGCAGGGCCATCACCGCATCCACCTCACCAGCGCGCATGGCGGCGAACGCCTGGCTCGGCGATGGATAGTGACGCGCCTGCGAGCGCAGCAGGCCATCGCGCACCGAGCTGAGGTAGAACGACGGCACACTGTCCACTTCCACGCCCACGGGATGGTTCTGCAGCGCATTGATGCTCGGCACCTCGGCCAGGCGGCGCCGGTCGTAGGCGAGCTGCCAGCGTTCGCGCTGATAGTGACCGAACATCACCACGCGCTCGTTGACCAGCTCACCCAGCTCGTTGCGCAGCTGCGCGAACTCGCGGTCATAGGGCACGCGCATCATCAGGTCGGCCAGCTGCCCCTGCGCGGTGACCCGGCCACGCCAGATGTAATCGCGCAGGTCGTCGTCGAGCTTCTCCCCTGGCGGCGCCCAGATCACCTGCAGCTTCAGGCCCAGGCCCTCGGCCAATGCCTTGACCAGCTCGGAGTCGACGCCACGCGGCTGGCCGTCCTGCTCGAAGCTGTAGGGCGGAAAGTTCTGGTACAGCGCGACCCGCAGCACGCCCTCCTCCTGGATGCGGTCGTAGTCGCGCACCTGCGCCTGGGCCGCCCCCAGTGACAGCAGCAGGCCGCACAGGAGGATCAGCCGGCGCACGCCCACCGCGATCATGCCGGCATCGCCGCGTGCATGAGTGAGTCGCGCCGCAGCGCGCGAGGCCGAGTGCAGGAGATCGATCATCCGCCTCTCACTCCTCGACGTGCACGCTCTCCAGGTAGCTGCGCACTGCCCACAGCGCCTCCTGGCTGAGGTAGTCGGCCATCTTCGGCATGTACACGCGGCCATCGCGCACCGCACCGTTGATCACGCGCTCCTTGAACCACTCGTCACCCGTGGCACCCAGCTCCAGCAGACGCAGGTCCGGGGCGATGCCACCGGACTTGGCTTCCAGGCCATGGCACGCGGCGCAGTTCTGGTTGTACGCCGAGGAGCCGATCTCGATCGCCCGCGGGTTATCGCGATAGGGGTTTTCATCCAGCCATTCCTCACCCAGCGGCTCCAGTCCGTCGGTATTGACCGCCTGCGGGACCACATCGCCATGCGCCCAGAGGTTGGTCGATGCGGCGAGCAACAGCAGCGCCAGGGTGGAGTGGATCTTCTTGTTCATGGCTAGGACCTCATCTAATGCACGCAAGACAGCCCGTTCAGAGCTCGTGGCGACCATCTTAGAAAGGCCGCGCAGAGCATCGAATGCTGCTTTGGTGGTCGCGTCCTAGTCCCTTGGTAGTAGGGCTTGGGTGGGGGTTCTGCCAGTGCCTTGGCAGCAAGGCCAAGTCATGTGCCGGCCGGGAAATCCTCCCGGCAAAGGCGGGAGTTTTTCCGTAGGCGCGCAGGTGGCCGGGTTCCACCATCGGCTTGCCTCTGCAGGGCATCTCCAGAACCGCATTCTTGCGGTGCCACTGCGGCGACCTACCACCTCAAATGGGAAGCACAACGATGACAACAACAAACCTACCCAGCACCCCACGCCCCCTGGCGCTTGCCCTGATGCTGGCGGGTGGCCTGGCGCTGAGCCAGGCTGCACTGGCCAAGCCGGTCACCTGGGACGACATCGCCAACGACCACAGCACCACCAGCAATGTGCTGCAGTACGGCATGGGCACCAACGCCCAGCGCTGGAGCCCGCTGGCCCGGGTGAACGCCGACAACGTGTTCAAGCTGACCCCGGCCTGGAGCTACTCCTTCGGTGACGAGAAGCAGCGCGGCCAGGAGTCCCAGGCCATCATCCACGACGGCGTGGTCTACGTGACCGGCTCCTACTCGCGGGTATTCGCCCTGGACGCCAAGACCGGCAAGCGCCTGTGGACCTACAGCCACCGCCTGCCCGACGACATCCGCCCGTGCTGCGACGTGGTCAACCGTGGCGCCGCCATCTATGGCGACAAGATCTACTTCGGCACCCTCGACGCGCGCGTCGTGGCGCTGAACAAGGACACCGGCAAGGTGGTGTGGAACAAGAAGTTCGGCGATCACTCCGCCGGCTACACCATGACCGGCGCCCCGACCCTCGTGAAGGACCAGAAGACCGGCAAGGTACTGCTGATCCACGGCAGCTCCGGTGACGAGTTCGGCGTGGTCGGCCGCCTGTTCGCCCGCGACCCCGACAGCGGCGAGGAAGTCTGGATGCGCCCGTTCGTCGAAGGCCACATGGGCCGTCTCAATGGCCAGGACAGCACCCCGACCGGCGACGTGAAAGCCCCCAGCTGGCCGGATGACCCCAACCACCCGACCGGCAAGAAGGCAGCCTGGAGCCAGGGTGGCGGCGCGCCGTGGCAGAGCGCCAGTTTCGATGCCGAAACCAACACCATCATCATCGGCGCCGGCAACCCGGCACCGTGGAACGGCTGGGCACGCACCAGCGACGGCGGCAACCCGCACGACTACGACAGCCTGTACACCTCCGGCCAGGTCGGCGTCGACCCCACCACCGGTGAGGTGAAGTGGTTCTACCAGCACACGCCGAACGATGCCTGGGACTTCTCCGGCAACAACGAACTGGTGCTGTTCGACTACAAGGACAAGGACGGCAAGGTCACCAAGGCCACCGCGCACGCCGACCGCAACGGCTTCTTCTACGTGGTCGACCGCGCCAACGGCAAGCTGAAGAACGCCTTCCCCTTCGTCGACAAGATCACCTGGGCCAGCCACATCGACCTGAAGACCGGGCGCCCGGTGGAGAACGAAGGCCAGCGTCCGCCCAAGCCGAAAGCCGGCGAAACCAAGGGTGCCGTGGTCGAGGTCTCGCCCCCCTTCCTCGGCGGCAAGAACTGGAACCCCATGGCCTACAGCCAGGACACCGGCCTGTTCTACGTGCCGGCCAACCACTGGAAGGAGGACTACTGGGCCGAGGAAGCGCACTACAAGAAGGGCTCCGCCTACCTGGGCATGGGCTTCCGCATCAAGCGCCTGTATGACGATCACGTCGGCATCCTGCGCGCCATGAACCCGACCACCGGCAAGGTCGCCTGGGAACACAAGGAGCGCCTGCCGCTGTGGGCTGGCGTGCTCGCGACCAGGGGCAACCTGGTGTTCACCGGTACCGGCGACGGCTACTTCAAGGCCTTCGACGCCAAGAACGGCAAGGAGCTGTGGAAGTTCCAGGTCGGCACCGGGATCATCTCCCCGCCCATCACCTGGGAGCAGGACGGCGAGCAATACATCGGCGTGACTGCCGGCTACGGCGGCGCGGTTCCGCTGTGGGGTGGCGATATGGCCGAGCTGACCAAGCCGGTGGCCCAGGGCGGCTCCTTCTGGGTGTTCAAGCTGCCCAGCTGGGACAAGGCCAGCGCCCAACGCTGATGGCAACAGGCCTGGCGTCCTTCGCGGTGCGCCAGGCCCTTACTCGCAGGAGTGGCTGGGCGGCATTGCGATTCAGCGCCTTGCCTGGGGTTCGCTCCGCTCCACCCAGACTACACACCAGGCGCACCGCCTGTGGGAGGGGCTTTAGCCGCGACCGCCTCCCCCATCAATTCACCCGAGGACCCGCCATGAACCACCTGCCCCTGCTCGTCCCAGCCCTGCTGCTGGTGCTCGGCAGCCACGCCATCGGCGCCGAGAACGAAAGCGACGGCGTGCCACTGATCAACGGCTGCCGCATCGAACCCGAGAGCAAATGCCCCAACGCCAACCTGCGCGGGGCCGACCTACGCAACCTGGACATGCGCCACATGGATCTCTCCGGTGCCGACCTGTCCGGCGCGGACCTGCGCCACGTCAACCTCGACCTGGCCAATCTGGAAAAAGCCACGCTGCGCGGCGCCAACCTCAACCGCGCCAGCCTGCAGCAGAGCAACCTGCGTCTGGCCGACCTCTCCGGCGCCAGCCTGGTGGCCATCGGCGGCTGGGGCCTGTTCGCCCAGGCCGCGCAATTCGAAGGCGCCGACATGCGCGCCGCCAACCTGGAGTTCGCCCGTCTTTCCGGGGCCAAGCTGCACGACGTGCAACTGCAGGCGGCCAACCTGGAAATGACCTGGCTGAGCAAGGCCGACCTCAAGGGCGCGCACCTCGAGGATGCCAACCTGCAGGAGGTGAAGCTCGGCGGCTCCAACCTGGAGAATGCCAACCTCAGCGGCGCACGGGTGCGCTTCGGCAACTTCCAGGGCGCCAACATGCCGGGGTGCGTGGCCTGCCCGAAAGGCTGGGATTGAGGCATGACACGATGCCCGGCCAAGGTGGACAAGCTTCGCGTTGTCCACCCTACCCATTACGTGGGGTGGATGACGCTTTCTTCATCCACCGCTGGCCAGGCTAGTTCCAGGCGACTCGCTGCTGGCCGAGCCAGCCCCGGACGGACGCGATCACCGCGTCGGTGCGGCTCTCGCCGGCGTCGTCCCTGAACTTGTGGTCGACATTCTCGACCAGCAGGAAATCGACGTTACTCTTGCCCTCGCGCAGCTGCTCCGCCTGCTCGCGCGCCAGGCCAGGCGACACGCTTTCGTCGCGCTCCGCCTGGACGATCAGCAACGGCGCCTCGACCTGCTGCAAGGTGGCGCGCTGGTCGAGGCTGAACATGCTCTTCCACCAGCGAAAACCGTGGCCACTCATCCGCAGGTCCATCGTCTCGGCATTCATCACGCTGTCCCGGAACCCCAGGAACCCGGCCCTGGCCTCGTCGAGTGCCGCCGGGGGAAGCTCGCGAGCCATGCTGTACAGAACGTCGTCGTGAAAGAACCGGCCACCCCCGTTGAGGGTCACCAGCGCGCTGACGTCCTCGCGCCGAGAAGCGACCAGCGCCGCCACCACCGCGCCTTCACTGCCCCCCAGCAGCACCAGCTGCTCATAGCCGTACTGCCCGGCCAGGGCGTCGATCACCTGCAGGTAGTCACGGGCTCTCTGCTCCGGCGAATCATGGCTGAAATACGACTCGGGGCAGTCGGGGCTGTCCCCCGCCGGGTTCCAGGCAGTCGCGCGGGTGAGCCCGTATTTCTCCACCGTCAGGACATCGGCCCCCTCAAGCAAGGTGGAGAACTGCTCGTTGATGACCGGGTTGTGCGCCACGCTGTTGCAGTCCGAGCCCTGCATCAGCACCAGCAAGGTCCGACTGCCGTTGCCATCCAGGTAGTAGGTGATGGATGAACCATCCTGGCGCGGCAACGCAGCGCTCCCGGCTGCAGAAGCGCCGCCGCTCGCCGCCAACGCCAGCATGCAGAGTGCGACAGGTATCCCTTTGTTCATGGCTATCTCCCTGATTGTCGAGCGCGCCTCGTGCCATCACGGCCGGACCGGGGTCCGCCGCGTTGCAGCAGACGAGGCCTGCTGAGCCTGCCGCGGAATCTACACCGGATCGCTGCCTCGTGCCGAGCCGATCGATTGCACGGGATTTCCGCTGGAGCGATCTCAGGCGCTCTCCATGCCCACCCGCACCACCCCACTGTCGATGGCCAGGTGCACCAGTTCGGCCTGCGAGCCGATCTGCAGCTTGTTCTTCACCAGGGTCTGGTAGTTGGACAGGGTCTTGGCGCTGATGCACAGCTTCTCGGCGATCTGCCGAGGCGGCAGGCCACGGGCGAGCATGACGAAGATCTCGAACTCGCGCTGGGTCAGTTCGCGCAGGCGCGGGTCGATCCCGCCTGCGCTGGCCGGGTTGCAGGCCAGCTGGGTGGCCAGTTGCTGCTCGATGTAGGCGTGGCCGGCGGCGGTGCGCCGGACCGCCTCCACCAGCACGTCCGGCGACGAGTTCTTGGTCAGGTAGCCGATGGCGCCGGCATCCAGCGCCTGGCGCACCAGAGGCAGCTCGTCATGCATGCTGAAGAACAGGACGCGCAGCTGCGGCAGGCGCTGGCGCAGGCGCCGGGTGGTTTCCAGGCCGCTGATGCCAGGCAGGCCGATGTCCATGATCACCAGGTTCGGGATCTCCTCCTGCACGCGCTGCAAGGCCTGCTCGCCATCGCAGGCCTCGCGCAGCTGCACCTCCGGCAACAGGGCGCGCAACAGGCTGGCGTAGCCCTGGCGCACCACGGCATGGTCGTCCACCAGCAGCACTTTCATCGCCTCGCCTCCAGGGGAATCTTCAGGCACACCGCCCAGCCTGCCTGCGGCCGGCTGTACAGGCGCAGTTCGGCACCGAGGCTGCGGCTGCGTTCACGCATCGAACGCAGGCCGATGCCGGGGCGCAATGGCAACGTGGTGCCACGGCCATCGTCGCGGACCAGCAGGCGCAAGCCCTGGCCGCGTCGTTGCAGGCGAATGCGCACTTCGCTGGCCTCGGCGTGCCGGGCGACGTTGGTCAGCGCCTCCTGCACCAGGCGATACAGATGCGCCTTGCTCGCCAGCGGCAGGCTGGGCAGGTGCGCGCCCAGCATCAACCGGCAGCGGATGCCGTGCGCCTGCTGCCAGTCGACGGCCAGTTGCTGCAGCGCCACGCCAAGTTCCATGCGCTCCAGCACCACCGGATAGAGATCGCGGATCAGGCTGCGAAAGCCCTGCTGCAGGCGCTCGCAGTTGCCGTCCAGCAGGCGCGCGGTGTCCTGCACCTGCAAGGGCCGGTCGGCAACCACCTTGAGCAGGCAGGCCTGGGCGCGGATCCCGCTGAGGTACTGGCCCAGGTCATCGTGCAGGGTCTGGCCGAGACGGGCGCGCTCGCGCTCCTGCAACTCCAGCAGCGCCTGGGTCAGCTCGGCGTTGTCCGCCTGGACCTGCTGCAGGGTGGTCGCCATATCGTTGAAGTGCCCGGCCAGACGCTGCGCCTCGGCCATGCCGTGGCTCTGCAGGCGGGTGTCGAAATGGCCGGCGCCGACCTCTCGCAGGCCGGTGAACAGCTCGTCCAGTACGCGCAGGCCACGGCGCACGGCGAAGCGGATGCTGAGCAGGCAGAGGATCAGGGCGAAGGTGCTGAGCAGCAGCAGTTGCAGCAGCGAATCGTAGATTTCCTCGATCTCGTCGTAGGGATCGAGGGCGATACGCAGCCGGCGCCCATCGGCCAGCGGCCAGCTGTCGGCCAGCAGCAGTGCCGAGCCCAGCAGACGCTCGGCGATCCAGTGCTCGACCAGGTTCTCGCTCTGCTGCCTGGGCCGCTCGCCGGGCTGCAGCCAGCTCACGCGGATATGCCGCAGGTTCTCGGTCAGCTCGGGGCGCAGGCTGTCGGGGTTGCTGCGCGCCACCTCGCCCAGGTACTCCAGCACCGCCTCGGCGGCCTGCAGCTCGCGCTGCACGTCATGGCTGGCCTGACGCAGCAGCAGCGCCAGGCCGGCCAGGGTCACCAGCATGAACAGCAGGCTGACGCACAGGTTGATGCGGCCGAGCGCAGTCATCTACTTGATCACGAAATGCCCGAGCATGCCCTTGCCTTCCAGGCCCTTGGCATAGAAGCGGAACTTGCCCGGCTTGACCGGCACGAAGAAGATCTCCGCCTCGCCGGCGTCCTCGAACTCCAGCTCGGTCAGGGTCACCGCCTTGACCTCGACGCCACCGGCCTCGACCTTGCGCAGGTAGATGGACGTGGCGAACTCCGGTGCTTGGAAGGCGTATTCCTTCTGCCCGTTGGAGACGATCCGCAGCTGGTAGGCCTGGCCCGTCTCCAGCTGGTATTCGTTCTGCGACATGAAGTAGTCGCTGTCATCGTTGCCCAGCACCAGGTCAGGCAGCGCCACCGGGCGGCGAGTCAGATCACCGGCGGCGTGCAGCTGGTCGACACCGAGCAGGCTGATGATCAGCAGCAGGGGCAGGGCTTTGAAGGTTCGCATGGCAGGCACCGTTATTGTTATGGGTCGTTGCCCGCCATGCTAAGAAGCAATGGCCCGCACCGTTCTACTACCTTGGTAGCGGGCGCCTGCTACTTTGGCCAGGTTTCCCGCGCATGGCCGGTGCGGACTGGCGTGACGAACTACGACCTTCGTACGTGTACGTCGCTACCTTGGGCATATATCCCGCGACGGCGACGCTTCCTATGCTGGCGACATCCTCTGCCGGAGTCGCCCCATGCACCGCATCAGTTGCCGCCTGCTGTTCTGCCTCGCCGCCCTCTGCGGCTCGCTGAGCGCCGTCGCAGCGGACGCGCTGCAGGTGCGCATCGGCTACCTGGCGTACCAGCCTCCACGCGGCCCGTTGCTGTCCAACGTGATCCCCGAACCGAGCGATGCGGGGCGCCGTGGCGCCGAACTGGCGATCATCGACAGCAACAGCACCGGCCGCTTCCTCAAGCAGCACTTCGAACTGCAAAGCGCCGAGCTCGACACGGCGCAGGCGCTGCTCGCCACCGCCGAACAGCAGCACCAGGCCGGCATTCGCCTGTTCGTGGTCAACGCCCCCGCCGACACCCTGCGCCAGCTCAGCCAGCGCCTGCCGGACAGCCTGCTGCTCAATGCCGGCAGCGCCGATGACAGGCTGCGCCGCGAGCAATGTCTCGGCAATGTGCTGCACACCCTGCCCAGTCGCGCCATGCTCGCCGACGCCCTGGCGCAGTTTCTCGCCGTGCGCAAATGGACGCGCTGGCTGCTGGTGACCGGCAGCAGCGAAGACGACCTCGCCTACGCCGCTGCGCTCAGGCGCGCCGCCAAGCGCTTCGGCCACCGCATCGTCGCCGAGAAGCCGTGGAGCTTCGACAACGACCAGCGGCGCAGCGCCCAGGCCGACATGCCGCTGTTCACCCAGGCCACCGAGTACGACGTGGTGCTGGTGGCCGACGAGCGCGGCGACTTCGGCGAGTACCTGCCCTACAACACCTGGTACCCGCGCCCGGTGGCCGGCACCCAGGGGCTGACGCCGACCGCCTGGCACAAGACGGTGGAAACCTTCGGCGCCGCGCAGCTGCAGAAGCGCTTCGAGGCGCTGGCCGGGCGCTGGATGAACGACCGCGATTTCGCCGCCTGGATGGCCGTGCGCAGCATCGCCGCCGCCGTGACCAGGCTACGTGCCAGCGAGCCCGGGGCCATCCGCCGCCTGGCGCTGTCCGCCGAGCTGCCGCTGGACGGTTTCAAGGGGCGCAAGCTGAGCTTCCGCCCGTGGAACGGCGAACTGCGCCAACCGATCCCGCTGGTACACCCCCGCGCGCTGGTCAGCACCTCGCCACAGGACGGCTTCCTGCACCCGAACAACGAGATGGACAGCCTCGGCTACGACCGCCCGGAAGTGAAGTGCGATCTGGCAGGCACGCCTCTGTAGGAGCCGGCTTGCCGGCGATCATCGCCAGGTATCGCCCGCAAGCGGGCTCAGAACACCTGTGGGAGGGCTTCAACAGCAGCTGTCGCGGCTGAAGCCCTCCCACAGAAGCAGGACTCCGCCAACAACTACAACAAGAGGATCACCCCCATGCGCCTGACCCGTCTCGCCTGCGCCGTCGCCTTCGGCCTGGCCTGCCACTCGGCCCTGGCCGCCACTGCCTACGTGTCCAACGAGAAGGACGACAGCATCAGCGTGATCGACCTGGACAGCCTGGAAGTCAGCGCCACGCTGGAGGTGGGCATGCGCCCGCGCGGCTTGCTGCTGTCCTCCGACAACAGGCTGCTTTACATCTGCGCCAGCGACTCGGATCGCGTGCAGGTGATGGACCTGGCCACACGCAAGATCATCAAGGAGCTGCCCTCCGGTGCCGACCCCGAGCAGTTCGCCCTGCACCCCAACGACCGCTGGCTGTACATCTCCAACGAGGACGATGCGCTGGTCACCGTGGTCGACACCCAAAGCGACGAGGTACTGGCGCAGATCGACGTGGGCGTGGAGCCCGAAGGCATGGCCGTCAGCCCGGACGGCAAGTGGGCGGTCAACACCAGCGAGACCACCAACATGCTGCACTGGATCGACACCAGCACCCAGCAACTGGTGGACAACACCCTGGTCGACCAGCGCCCGCGCCATGTCGAGTTCGACAAGGACGGCAAGCGCCTGTGGGCCTCGGCCGAGATCGGCGGCACGGTAACGGTGCTCGACGTGGACTCGCGCCAGGTGCTCAAGGTGCTCAACTTCGCCATCAAGGGCGTGCACCCGGACAAGGTGCAACCGGTCGGGGTCAAGCTCAGCGACGATGGCAAGTACGCCTTCATCGCCCTGGGCCCGGCCAATCACGTCGCGGTCGTGGACGCCAGAAGCTACGAGATTCTCGACTACCTGCTGGTGGGCCGGCGTGTCTGGCACCTGGAGTTCACGCCGGACCAGAAGCGCCTGCTGACCACCAATGGCGTCAGTGGCGATGTCTCGGTGATCGACGTCGACAGCCTCAAGGTGACCAGGTCGATCAAGGTCGGCCGTTATCCCTGGGGCGTGGTGGTGACACCATGACGGCCCTGGCGGTGGAGGCGCTCGGCTTCGCCTACGGCGCCCGCCGTGCGCTCGACGAGCTGACCTTCGAACTGGCGCCCGGCCGCTTCGGCGCCCTGCTCGGCCCCAACGGCGCCGGCAAATCCACGCTGATCGCCCTGCTCACCCGCCTGTACGATCTGCAACAGGGCGATATCCGCATCTTCGGCCACAGCCTGCGCCACGCCCCGCGCCAGGCGCTGCGCCAGCTGGGCGTGGTGTTCCAGCAGAGCACGCTGGACCTCGACCTCTCGGTGCAGCAGAACCTCGCCTACCACGCCGCCCTGCACGGCATGCCGCGACGCGAGGCACAGACGCGCATCGAAGAGGAGCTGCTGCGCCAGGATCTCGGCGAACGCCGCCACGACAAGGTGCGCACCCTCAATGGCGGCCATCGGCGCCGGGTGGAGATCGCCCGTGCCCTGCTCCATCAGCCGCGCCTGTTGCTGCTCGACGAGGCCAGCGCCGGGCTCGACCCGGCCAGCCGCCTGGCGCTGGGCAGGCACGTGCGCAACCTGTGCCGCGAACAGGGCCTGTGCGTGCTGTGGACGACCCATCTGCTCGACGAGGTCGAGTCCTCCGACGACTTGCTGATCCTCCATCACGGCCAGCGCGTGGCCTGGGGCAAGGCCGGCCAACTGGGTGATGACCTGGCCATCAGCTTCGCCCGCCTGACCGGCGATGAAGCCCTCGGCCGTGGCCATGTGCGCGAGGCGCTGCGAGCGAACCTGGATCCCCAGGCCCGCAGGAGCGGCTTCAGCCGCGAACACCCCACCGAGGAGCCGCAAGCATGAGCGCCTACTGGCAATGCCTGCGCGGCATCGTGCTGCGCGAATGGCTGCGCTTCGTCCTGCAGCGCTCGCGTTTTCTCAGCGCCCTGGTGCGTCCGCTGCTCTGGCTGCTGGTGTTCGCCGCCGGCTTTCGTGCGGCGCTGGGCATCGCCATCATCGAGCCCTACGACACCTACATCACCTACGACACCTACATCGTGCCGGGCCTGGCCTGCATGATCCTGCTGTTCAACGGCATGCAGGGGTCGCTGTCGATGGTCTACGACCGCGAGATGGGCAGCATGCGCGTGCTGCTCACCAGCCCGCTGCCACGCGCCTTCCTGCTGGTGGCCAAGCTGCTGGCCACGGCGCTGATCTCGCTGCTGCAGGTGTACGCCTTCCTCGCCATCGCCTGGGTCTACGGCGTGCAACCACCGGCCTGGGGCCTGCTCGCCGCCCTGCCGGCGCTGCTGCTGGTCGCGCTGCTGCTCAGCGCACTGGGGCTGCTGCTGTCCAATGGCATACGCCAGCTGGAGAACTTCGCCGGGGTGATGAACTTCGTCATCTTCCCCATGTTCTTCCTGTCGTCCGCGCTCTACCCGCTGTGGAAGATGCGCGAGTCCAGCGAGTGGCTGTATTGGCTGTGCGCGTTCAACCCCTTCACACACGCCGTGGAGCTGCTGCGCAACGCCCTGTACCTGCGCCTGCAGGTGGAGGCACTGCTGATCTGCATCGGCCTGAGCCTGGTGCTGACACTGCTCGCCGTGCTCACCTTCAACCCGCAGCATGCCGCCCTGCGCAAGGCCGGCTGAACCGGCGCGCCAGCCCGAGCGGTTGGCGCCTGCCACGGGTATTCGGCCGCTGCTCCGCCAGGCCTTTCTACTACTTTGGTACTGGTTTTCCTCTCCAACGTAGAATTCCCAAGCCTGCGACCATGGCCTGTAATACCGGGACAACTATAAGTAGAGACCTTGCCATGAAGTACCGTCTGCCTTTGCGTGCAGGCCTGATGCTTGCCTCGCTGCTGCTGGTCTGCCTGGTGCAGTCCGACGAGCTGTTCGACGCAGACGGCTACCGCAGCACGCAGTACCGCAGCCCCACGCCGGAACAGCTGCAAGGCGTGCAGACGCTCGACACCCCCGCCCTGCAGCGGCTGCTGGCCGAGCAACCACGAACCACGCTGATCGACGTCTATCGACGCCCCTGGTTGCAGGGTCGCTTCATCGAGGATGCGCCCCACGCCAACCTCCCCGGCAGCCTGTGGCTGGCCAATGCCGGAGATGGCAACCTCGCGCCCCAGTGGCAGCGCTACTTCGCCCACTACCTGCAGCAGGCCAGCGGCGGCGACCAGCAGCACCCGCTGGCGTTCTACTGCCGCTCCGACTGCTGGCTGAGCTGGAACGCCGCGCGCCGCGCCCATGCCCTGGGCTACCGCCAGCTCTACTGGTACCGTGACGGCATCGACGCCTGGGAGCAGGCCGGCCTGCCCCTGGTGCCGGCACAACCTGCCGAACTGCCTGCTGCTTTCCTCACGCCCACCGCCACCCCATAATCACAACAACGAGGTGCAAGGCCATGTACAAGATTCTGATTGCCGACGACCATCCGCTGTTTCGTGAAGCCATCCATAACGTCATCGCCGACGGTTTTCCCGGTAGCGAGATCATGGAAACCGCCGACCTGGACAGCGCCCTGGAGCTGACCCAGAACCACGACGACCTGGACCTGATCCTGCTCGACCTGAACATGCCCGGCATGCACGGCCTGGGCGGGCTGATGAACCTGCGCAACGAGGCGCCGACCATTCCGGTGGTGATCGTCTCCGCCGAACAAGACAAGCAGATCGTGCTGCAGGCCATCACCTATGGCGCGGTGGGTTTCATCACCAAGTCCTCGCCACGGGCGCAGATGACCGACGCCATCGCGCAGATTCTCGACGGCAACGTCTACCTGCCGCCGGACATCATCCGCTCGCAGAAGAGCGGCAGCTCGCGCGCGCATCACGACAACCACAGCATTCCGCCGGAACTGCTGCAGGCCCTGACGCGCAAGCAGCTGCTGGTGCTCGAGCGCATGACCAAGGGCGAGTCGAACAAGCAGATCGCCTACAGCCTGGATATCGCCGAGACCACGGTGAAGGCGCATGTCTCGGCCATCCTGCGCAAGCTGGGCGTGCACAACCGGGTGCAGGCGATTCTCTCGGCCGGCGACATCGACTTCGCCTCCTACCTGCGACGCTAGCGCCAGCGTCATCCGCTTGTGCTAAAACGGCGGCCTCATTCACGGGAGTCCGCCATGCTGATCCGCCCCTTTCAACCGAGCGACGAAGCCGCCGTCGTCGACCTCTGGCAACGCTGCGACCTGACTCGCCCCTGGAACGATCCGTACAAGGACATCCAGCGCAAGCTGCAGGTGCAGCCCGAGCTGTTTCTGGTCGGCGAGATCGACGGCACCTTGGTGGCCTCGGCGATGGCCGGCTACGAAGGCCATCGTGGCTGGGTCAACTACCTGGCGGTCTGCCCGCAGCAGCGCCAGCGCGGCCTGGCGCGCCAGCTGATGGCCCATATCGAGACGCTGCTGCTGGCCATGGGCTGCCCCAAACTGAGCCTGCAGGTGCGCGACACCAACGCCGCCGCGCTGGCCTTCTACGAACGGCTTGGTTACCAGATCGATGCCTCGGTGAGCCTGGGCAAGCGCCTGATCGCGGATGACTGATCACACGCGGATCACGCTTCACCGATCCACCGCTGCGGTGGATGTAAGGAGCGACATCCACCCTACGGCTCTGCTTGTCGTAGGAGCCCGCTTGCGGGCGATCCATGCATCCGTGGCCTGATCGCCGGCAAGCCGGCTCCTACAAAGACCGTCCGATTGCGACTCACGACCTGGAAATCTGCCCGCGGAGCAGTCGCAGGGTGGATCGCGCTTCACCGATCCACCGCCGTGGTGGATGTAAAAGGCGACATCCACCCTACGGCTCTGCTTGTCGTAGGAGCCCGCTTGCGGGCGATCCATGTATCCATGGCCTGATCGCCGGCAAGCCGGCTCCTACACATACCGTCCGATTGCCACTCACGACCTGGAAATCTGCCCGCTGAGCAGTCGCAGGGGGGATCGCGCTTCACCGATCCACCGCTGCGGTGGATGTAAAAGGCGACATCCACCCTACGGCTCTGCTTGTCGTAGGAGCCCGCTTGCGGGCGATCCATGTATCCGTGGCCTGATCGCCGGCAAGCCGGCTCCTACACATACCGTCCGATTGCCACTCACGACCTGGAAATCTGCCCGCTGAGCAGGCAGCGCCCTGTGGATATGGCCCGCGTTCAAGCCCCCGCCCCGCGCTCCATCAGGTGACTCATCGCCGTCTTCAGCTTCATCGGCCGCACCGGCTTGTGCAGCAGACTGTGGCCAAGCTCGCGCATCTGCTGCTTGAGCTCGTTGCTGTAGTTGGCGGTGATCATCAGCGCCGGCAGCGGCGCGCTGCGCCTGGCGTTGATCTGCGCCACGGCATCGACGCCGTTGCGTTCGTCGTCGAGGTGGTAGTCGGCGATCAGCAGGTCGGCCTCGGCGTGGTAGTTGTCCACCTGGCGCGCCAGGTCTTCCTCGGACAGTGCGGTAACCACGCGACAGCCCCAGCCTTCGAGCAGGGTACGCATGCCGGCGCAGATCGCCGCGTCGTTATCCAGCACCCACACCCGGGCGCCGCTGAGGCGTTCGATCAGCTGATCCGGGCTGTCCTGCACGGCGCGCACGCGCGGCGCCCGGCGGGTCAGCGGCACCTCCACGGCGAACATCGAGCCACGGCCCTGCTGCGAGGCCACGCGGATGCGATGGCCGAGCATGCGCGAGATCTTGTCGACGATGGCCAGCCCCAGGCCGAGCCCGCGATCCTGCTTGCGCTGTACCGTATCGCCGCGCTTGAACTCCTGGAATATCTCGCCGAGCTTGTCCGCAGGAATGCCGATACCGCTGTCCCAGACCTCGATGGACAGGCTGTTGCCACGTCGCCGGCAGCCGAGCAGCACGCGCCCGCTGGCGGTGTAGCGAATAGCGTTACTGAGGAAGTTG
The DNA here is from genome assembly GCF_004521985.1 of Ectopseudomonas khazarica. Lineage (GTDB taxonomy): Bacteria > Pseudomonadota > Gammaproteobacteria > Pseudomonadales > Pseudomonadaceae > Aquipseudomonas > Aquipseudomonas khazarica. The sequence continues at coordinate 390,801 of NZ_SBHZ01000001.1, read as the reverse complement.
CGCAGTATCCGCGCCAGCAGCTGCACGTCGCTGCGCACCAGCGCCGAGCTGGGCAGGTAATCCAGGCGCAGCCCCTCGCTGCCGGCGACCTGGCGGTACTCGGTGGCCAGGTTCTCCAGCAGCTCGCTGACGGCGAAGGGCGCGATATCCGGCTTGATCACCCCGGCATCGAGCTTGGATATGTCCACCAGCGTGCCCAGCAGGCTCTCGACATCCTCCAGCGAGTTGCTGACGTTGCGCACCAGCGGCTCGCAGCCGGAGAGATCCGGCTTCTCCAGCAGCGCGCTGGTAAACAGCCGGGCGGCGTTGAGCGGCTGCAGCAGATCATGGCTGACCGCCGCGAGGAACTTGGTCTTGGACAGGTTGGCCCGCTCCGCCTCGCCCTTGGCCTCGCGCAGGCGCGCCTCCATCTGCGTGCGCTCGTCGATCTCGCGGCGCAGCTGGTCGTTGACCGTGGTCAGCTCGGCGGTCCGTTCGCGGACACGCTGCTCCAGGTGCTGATAGGCCTGGTGCAGCGCCTCGGCGGTACGCCGACGCTCGGTGATGTCGCGGATCAGCACGAAGATCCCCACCACCTCGCCGCTGGCCAGGCGATTGGGCACGTAGGAGCGCAGCATGTAGCGCTCCTGGCCACTGTGGTTGGTCTCGGCGAACTCGAAGGTCACGCTCTCGCCGGACAGCGCCAGCTCCACGTAGGGCTCCAGGCGCTGGCAGTGCTCCTCGCTGTGCACCTCGCGCAGGCTCTGGCCGAGCATGGCGCCGCGCGGCCAGCAGTACCACTCCTCGTAGACCTTGTTGGTGAACTCGTAGACCAGATCGGCGGACAGGTAGGCGATCAGCGCCGGGACGTGGTCGGTGATCAGGCGGATCCAGCGCTCGCTCTCGCACAGCGCCTGCGCCTGCCGATGGCGCTCGGTGATATCGGTGAAGCTGTTGACGAAGCCGCCGGTGGGCAGCGGATGGGTGCGCACCTCGAGCATGCGTCCATCGAACAGGCGCACTTCCACCTGGCGCAACAGCTTGCCATTGGCGTCGCGGCTTTCCGGGGTCAGCGGCTCCAGCTCGCTCTCGGCCATGACCTCGGCGAACGGCCGGTGGGCGTTGATCGGTGCCAGGCCGCAGAGCTCGAGGAAGCGGTGATTCCACAACTCCAGCGCCCCTTCGGCATTGACCATGGCCATGCCCTGCGACAGGTTGTCGACCGCGCGCTGCAGCAGGCGGGATTTTTGCGCCAGCGCCTGCTCGCGGCGCAGCGCTTCGCTCTGTTTCACCTCGGTGATATCGGTGTAGAGGATCACCAGCCCGCCCTCACGGGTCGGCCGCTCGCTGACCTGGACCCAGCGCCCGTCCTGCAGGCGGAACAGGCTCGGCTCGCCCTCGCGGCCCAGTTGCGCTTCCACCACCAGCCCGGTGCTGCGGCTCAGGCGGCGAATCTCCTCCAGCCGCGTACCGGTGCCGATGCGCGCCCGGCTGCGTTCCCACAGGGCCTTGAAGCGGCTGTTGAACAGCACGATGCGCTGGCGATCGTCGAACAGCACGAAGGCGTCGGAAATGCTCTCGATGGCGTCGATCAGGTGCTGGTGGGCGGTCTCGGCACGCAGGCGCGCGTCACTGAGCAACTGGTTGCTCGACTTCAGTTCGGCCATCGCCTGGTTCAGCGCATCGGTGCGTTCGCGCACCTGCTCCGACAGCACCACCGAATGCTGGAACGCCGCGTAAGCGTCGTCACCCCGGGAGTGGATCGACTCCACCCGTTCGATCAGCGCCGCGTTGATGCGCCTGAGCTTGGCGTTCTCCTGCTCCAGGGCCGCACAGCGGGCCTGCAGATCAGCGCTCGCCACGCCCGACAGGTCGGCCAATGGCGACACCGGTGAAGGTCTGATTGATGTGCATGCCATTGAACTGCTCTCCGTAGGTGTTGAAGCCGATCACCCCCTGCTGACGCAGCAGCGTGGCGACCGACTCGACGCCGCCGTCGTTCTCGATTTCCAGGCGCCGCAGGAAACAGTCGCAACCGATGGTCAGCAACAGCGGCCCCAGGCGCTGTTCGAGCCCGGCGAACAGCTGCTCCAGGTTGGGCAGCAACGGGCCGGGATGCATGGCGGTGAGGACGATGCCGTTCTCCACCGCGCAGTAGAACGTCAGGCTGAGGTCGTCGTGCACCTGCTGGATGGAGCGCACGTAGTAGTGATCGCTGATGCGCACCGCCAGCGGATAGGCGGCGAACACCCGGTGATCGAGGGCATCGAGCGGAACGCCGATCAGCTCGGCGTACTCCTGCGCGGCGGGCATCGCGTTGAGTTCGTAGACCCGGCGACTGGTGCTGTCGGCACGGGTGACCACCAGCTTGTCGCCGCTGGGCTGGATGTGGTGGGTGCTGAACACCTCGAAATCCAGCCAGGTGTTGAACAGCACCACCACCGCCGCGCCACTGTGGAAGCGCCCGCCGTGATAGACGTGGGTATGCGTCAGGTGGTTGTCGTCGCCCGCCGAGCCGCCGAAGTGCGGGATGCTGCCGAGCGCTGCGCTGAGCGCGCCGAGCACCAGCTCCTCACGGCTGGACAGGCCATCGAGCAGGGTCAGGGCGAAGCTGTGGCCCTTGATCGAGGCCAGCTCGTTGCTGCGGCAGTCCTTGACCAGGCCGTCCACCAGGTGTTGCGCGTCGAGCAGGTTGAAGCGCTCCATCTCATCGATCAGCGCACTGGCGATGGAGAAGCAGCGCAGGTCGAAGCCCAGCGCCACCACGCAGCCCCGGTCGTAGCCCTGCGGGGTGATCTCGCCGGCGCTGGTGCAGCCGACCAGGCTGACGCCGCCGAAGTGCGCCTCCAGCGCCTGGCCGAGGCCGTCGAGGTCGTATTCCGCCGAGCAGAAGAACAGCACGAAGCCCAGATAGGGATGAATCAGCTGGCGCGCCAGTTCCTGGGCCGCCAGTTCCACGTCCTTCGTGCTGGATACCGCCCTGAGCACCCCTTGCGACTGTTCCAAGGCCATACCACGCCCCAATGCACCTACTGATCGAGTGGAAATTCTACGAAGCGCAGGTTGCCCGCCCCATGCTACTTGAGTACTGGATCGGGCCTTCCTAGGTAGGGTGCGCCTTGCACAGCAGCCATGCAGCCGCGACGTGGCCCGGATGAAATCCGGGATGTGCAACGGAAAACGCCCCGGATTTCATCCGGGCTACAGGGCCAGGGATATGCAGCAGCCACAGACGGCAAAAGGCCGGGCGGAGGTCGCCCCCTGCCCGGCCTCGAACGCTGCGCGTTACCAGCTGAGTACCGCACCCACGGCGAAGGTGTCGGTGTCCTCGTTCAGGCCGCTGCCGGCGGCGGCATCGATCTGGTACTGGTTGTACTCGGCGACCAGCTTGAGGTTGTCGTTGATGGTGCGGAAGTAGGCGATGCCACGGGTCTCGTAGTCGGCCGCCACGCCCAGGCCGTTGCCGTCGTCCTCGGTCTTGCCGTAGGACAGCGCCAGGCGGTTCTTGCCCCAGCTGTAGGAGCCCTGCAGCAGGTAGCCATCGCTGTCGATGTCACGCAGGGTCGGCTCGCCCAGGTTGTTGGTGAAGAACGGGTTGATGCCCTTGGCCTGGAAGCCGGAACCGGTCAGCGACAGGCCGCCGAACTTGGCCTGCACGCCATAACCGAGGCCCTTGGAGGTCACCGTGTCGACGGTGTCGTCGGTGTTCTCGGAGGTCTGGTAGGCGCCGTTGATCCAGGTGTAGATGGTCGAGCCGCCGACCTCGAACTGGTAGCTGACCTCGGACTCGAAACGGGGGTTCTCCTGGTAGGCCTTGCCGGTGGCGCTGTCGTCGTTGGTGTCGACCGGGTCCATGATGCCCACCGCCACGCGCAGGCCCTCGGCCAGGTTGTTGTTGCGGTAGGTGATCTGCGACGTCGGGAAGGGGTACGGGTAGCCGGTGCCGATGTTGCCGAAGGACACGCCATTGCCGTCCACCAGGCCCAGGGTGTCGGAGACGTTGCCGTAGCCGGCCAGCAGTTCGTCGAGGAAGATGTTGGAGCGCGAGAACAGGCCGAAGTCCTTGCCCACCAGCACCTCGCCCCATTCCGGGTTGGAAACGGTGCCGTAGAACTGGCGAACGTCGATGGCGGTATCGGTGCCGTTGGTTTCGCTGTCGTTGATGGTGACCCAGAAGGACGAGCGCCCGGTCAGCTTGAGGTCATCGATCTGCTTGCCGAAGTTGAAACCGATCCAGTTGGGCAGGAAGCCCATCTTCACCCGTGACTGACGGCGGTCGAACTGGTCGCCATCGCGATCCACGTCGCTGTTGACGTAGAAGGCGTTGATATAACCGTCGGTGGAGAAAGTGGTGTCGTCTTGGTCGTACAGGACGATCTCGGCGGCAGCCTGCTGCGCGGTCGCCAGGGCGACGGCGGTGGCCAGGGTCAGGGGCAGAAGTCGAGTGATGGCGATCTTGTTGTTGTGCATAACGCTCTCCGCTTGAGTGGCGACCGCCAGGGCAGTCGTGTCGGAGGCGATTATCGAAAGCGCGCCCTGACGGCCATACGCTGCCTTGGCAGCGTTTGCCTGCTGCTTTGGCCTGGAGTGACCGGCCCGCTTCCGGCGGCTCGCGACCAGCCTGCTACCGGTAGCGGGAGAAAGGTCGTAGTACCCGCCAGCCCTTGGATGTAGAACGACAGCGCACGGCGTCTGCCAGGCGCGGCGAACGCACGCACGGGAAACGCCCGGAGCTCGCCGAGCGGCCACGGGTTCGATAGGGAGAGGGAAAGACGGGAGCAGCCTAGACCGGCGTCGCGGCTCCACTGGCCAGCACGCGCCAGTCATCGGCGCGCAGCAATTGCCGGTGCGCGCGCAGCAGATCGCGGGGCGTCAAGGCGGTCATTGCCCGCTGCAGCCTTTGCGGGTGAGCCTCGGGCAGCCCGGCCAGGTGCAGCTGCCACAGCTGCTCGGCGCGTGCGCGGTTCGTGGTGGCCGGGGCCAGCGCCAGCTGCAATGCATCGCGCTCAGCGGACAGCGCCGCGTCGTCCAGTGCGGCGAGCGACTGGCATTGCTCATCGAGAAACGCGCGGATATGGGCAAAGATGCCTGGCGCATCGCAGCACGGAGACTGCAGGGCGAACAGTAAGCCGCGGCAGCCCTGGACCTGGCGAAAGCCGGCGAACAAGGCATAGCCCAGCTGCAGCTCGCCGCGCAGGCGCCGGTAGAAACGCCCCTGCAGCACCTGCCCGAGCAGGCGCCAGGCCGCCTCGGTGCGTGCATCGCGGGCAGGCAGCGGACAGAACAGCAGCAACGCCGCATCCGCACCCGGCTGCGCCAGGCGCTGCCAGTCGAGACCTCGCGCCGCATCCGTGCATGGCGGCATGTCCGGCAGCGGCTCGACAGCCGCGCACAGCCCGGCCAGCTGCGCCTGTCCGGCGTCCCCCAGGCCGACGCTCAACCCTTGCAGCCCGGGTGCAGCGGGCAGCTCGCACAGCTGCGGCAGGCGCTGCAACAGATCGCGCAACAGCAGGCCCTGTGCCTCCGGTTCGGCCAGCTCATCCAGCGGCGCCAGCAACACCGGCAGCAGCAGGCCACTGAATGCAGGCAACAGCGCTGCGGGCCCATGCAGCGCCAGGCTCCAGCCGGAGGCCTGCACGCTCAACTGGCTGCCGATGCCAAGCCGCTCGCCGCGCCAGCGCAGGTCGGCGCTGCGTGCTTGCAGGCTGGCCTCCAGGGCCGCCACGTCTGCCGTCGCCGAACAGGGGCCGCGCCAGTGGAGAGCGGCGGGGCCGCCCTCGGCCTGCCCCGGATGATGTCGCAGCTCCGCCACCGGCAGAACGGCCGCTGTCGCGCTGGCGCCAGCCAGCAGCGGCTCATCGCAAGGCAGTTGCCATGTGTACGCTGGTGCCGGTGCCGGCGATCGCTCCGCCAGTGCCCGCAACGGCAGCTCCAGGCCAATGGCGGGCCAACTGAGCTGCGCCTGGTCGCCGCAGTGCAGTTCGAACAGACCGTCACCCTGCGCCAGGGCTGCCAGCAGAGCGCTCAGGTCTCGCAGCGTCTGGTCGTCATCCTGCGCAGGCGTCTGCAGGTGTTGAGCCAGCGCCAGCGGGCCGAGGCCGAGCGACCTGAGAGCGGCTGCCTGCTGCTGATGCTGCAGGCGCAACGACCAGTGCGCATGACCCCGCAGATGCGCGGCCCAATCCTGCACGATGGCGCGCAGGACGCCGCCCTGCTCCGCCGTGGCGCCGGCAAGGTCGAGGCGCAACAGACACTGCCCCGCGTGCTGGTACAGCACCCACGCCTGCAATTGCCGGCACAGCCGCCGTTCCCGCAACGCCGCCAGCAGGCCACCGGGCGCAGGGTCATGCAGCGCGTCCAGCAACAGCGCCAGGGCGGCCTCACAGCTACCGGCAGCGAGTTGCGCAGCAAACCCCAGATGCAGCGCCGGGCGCGCCTGCTGCAAACACCAGCGCGTCGCGCGCAGCGGCAGGAGGTCGGCCGGCGACGCGGAACCAACGCCGCCCTCGCCCCCTGGCAGCGCCCCGAGCAAGGTCTCGGCGATGGCCAGCAACTGTTCCGCAGGTTGTGGCCCGACCAGGGTCAGGCGCATGCACCCGGCCCGGAAGTAACGCCGATGGTGCGCCCGCAGCGCCTGCTGAAAATGCGGTGACTCCACGGCCAGGGTACGGCGATCCCCGGCCAGGAACTCGCCATAACGATGCCCGGCGGCCAGTGCCTGCCCCAGTGCGTGATCGATGCGACTGTCGCCATCCTGGCTGCGTGCCTGGTACTCGGCATGCAGCACGTCGCGCTCGCGCAGCTGCGCCTCGCTCTCCAGCAGCGGCCAGCAGAGCATATCCAGCAGGCGAGTCAGCGCCGGCTGCAGTTGCGCGGCCGGCAGCTCGCAGACGAAATCCGTATGCCGCGCCCGGGTCGAGGCATTGACAAGGCCGCCATGGCGCTGGGCGAAGGCCATCAACCCCTGCTCGCCCGGGTAATCGCGGCTGCCGAGAAACAGCAGGTGCTCGAGAAAATGCGCCAGGCCAGGGTACTCCGGCGGCTCGTCATGGCTGCCGGCCGCCACCCGCAGGCACAAGCCGACGCGCTGCGCCCAGGGCTGCCGCTGCACGCACAGCTGTGCGCCGTTGGCCAGGTACAGGGCATGGGCGGCAGGCGCATCCGGTTCGGGCATCGATCATCGACCTCGGGCAGTCTGCCGACAATCCTCGGCTCGCCACCAGTAGCGGACAATCCTTCTTTCGCCCTGGGGCACTACACCCTTGGTCGCATGCCCGTTTCCGTCAGGTACGCCGCCGTCACACGCACCTAGGGCTCCAGAGCGCTCGTGCTCTTGCGAAACTTGCCGGGTGCAACGCCAAACATCTCGCGGAAACGCCGCTGAAAATGCGAAGGCGTCACGAAGCCGCAAGCGACTGCAACCTCGAGCAGCGCCTTGTTGGTGTACTGCAGCAACTGCCTTGCCCGGGTCAGGCGCAGTTCCAGGTAATAGCGCGGAGGCGTGGCCTGCACATGACGGCAGAACAGGCGCTCCAGATGACGACGCGAGATCCCCGAGTAGCGAGCAATCTCACCGATCTCGATCGGGTCTTCGATATTGCTGTGCATGAGCTCCAGGGCCGTTCTGAGCGAAACCGGCAGGCGCGGGTCCAGGTCGAGCGAGGCGACGGATACATCGTAGGTCTGCCGCATCCTGTCGCAGCCCAGCACCTCTTCGACAGAACCGACCAGCTCGGCGTCCGCCGTCTGCCGCACCACCTCCAGCATCATGTTCAGCGAACTGTTCGCCCCCGCGCAGCTGATCCGCCCATGCGCAACGACATAGGAATGGCTGGTCATCCTGACCCTGGGGAACAGCTCTCTCATCATCACCCTGCCGTCGGGGTGGAAGGCGCACTCGTGGCCGTCGAGCAGCCCGGCTTCGGCAAGGAAGTAGGCGCCGTTCCACAAGCCGCCGAGCACAGAGCCGCAGGCCTCGGCCTGACGCAACTTGCCACGCAGCAGCGGCTCGGCGTGCAGAGTGGTACGGAAGCCGCCGCATACCACGATCATGTGCTGCTCTCGCTCGTTCAGCTCAGCGAGCCGACAGTCGACCGAGATGGCGATACCGAGATCGCTGACGACGACGTCCTGGTACCCCACCACGCGTACGTCATACAGCGCCGTGGCGTTCATCAGGTTGGCAGTGACCAGTGCATCCACCGCTCCGGTGAACGCCATCATCGAAAAGTTTTCCAGCAACACGAAGGCCACCGGCAATCCGTTGGCTGCAAGCCGGTCATCCTGGCGCCGGCGCAGATGCATGCGGTTCTTGTCCCTCAGGACACTCTCGAAGGAGGATTTCACGGTGCTGGCAACTCCATCGAAGTCAGTGGTCGTCGCCCTCGGGCGAGGCCTTCAGGGGCGGTCCGTGCAGCCGCGCCGGGGATGGCACGGGCCTGCGGGAAAGGACGCCCGCGCAGTTCCCTTTGGCCAGCGCTTTCAGATACTCTCGGGGGTCTGTCGGAACAGGTTTGCACCTGCCTTCCTCTTCAATTCTAGGGCCCGCCCGTACGCTGCAGAATTGACTTTTTATTCAGGAAGTTGAATACCTTTCGTTATGGTCATGCACACCGAGCCCGATCAGACGCTGATCAAGATGCCGTCGCTGCGAGCGGTCAAATCCTTCATCGCCGCAGCCAAGTACCAGAACTTCACCAGGGCTGCCGAGGCGCTGTGCGTGACCCAGGCGGCCATCAGCCGGCAGATTCGCGAGCTGGAAAGCTACCTGGGTGCGGAACTGTTCACCCGCGCCGGTCGCGCGGTGGAGCTGACCACCGCCGGTTCGATCTTCTACGACGCCGTGCAACTGTCCTTCGTCAATATCGCCCAGGCAGCCGAACGCATCCGCAGCCACAACACGCGCAAGCGGGTACTGACGCTATGCTGCTCGCCGGCCTTCTCCGCATTGTGGTTGGCGCATCGTTTGCCGAGTTTCTTCAGTGCCAACCCGGACATCGACCTGAACCTGATCACCACGCAGAACTTCCTGTCGATGGAGCCAGGCGTACGCCCCGACATCTTCATCACCAAGCTGGCCAAGGTGCATGATGGCTACCGCAGCGCGCCGCTCTTCCATGACATCATCTACCCCGTCTGCACCCCGCACTATCTGCAACAGCACCCTGAGCTGAGCAGCCTCGAGGGACTACGTGACAGCGTGCTGCTCAACCTCACCCCCTACGGTCGCTCACAGGTCGCCGAGCATGTCGACTGGGGCGTCTGGCTGGCATTCAACGATATCGATGTGGAGGCCCGTGCTCACGACAGCCCCCACTTCTTCAATGCCAACGACTACAACATGCTGATCCAGATGGTACTCAGCCATCAGGGCGTGGCGCTGGGCTGGCATCACCTGGTGGGGCATCTGATCGAACAAGGGCTGCTGGTACGACCGCTGGCCGAAGAGGTCGTGCATCGCGAGAGTCTGCACTACCTGACGTTCCGCGAAGACCGGGAAGATGACGATGCCTGCTGTCGCCTGCGCGACTGGCTGATGCAGCAGCTCTGACCGGCGCTGCAGTGCTTCGACGGCTGTGCGCCCTACATCAGCGACTGTTGCAGCCAGAGCATGCCCATGCCGCTCGCCAGGGTCAGCAGGATGCTCTTCGTGCGCCATGCGACCAGTGCAGCCAGCGCAGCCGCGAGCAGTCGGGCATTGCCCGGATCGAGCGCCATCTCGCCGCCGGGATGGGTCACGGCAGGCAACACCAGCGCGGCCAGCACGCTGGCCGGCACATAGGCGAGCGCCTGGCTGAGCAGCGGCGGGATACGCAGGCGACCATACGCCTGGATGAAGGAAACCCGCAGCGCGAAGGTGCCGAGGCCGATGGCGACGAACAGCGCCCAGAGCGCCAGTTCCGCATTCATGGCGCCTCCTTGGTCGTGCTGACAGGCGCAGGCGAACGACGGCGCCCGACGAACAGACCGGTGCAGATACCACAGAAAGACGCGAGCAACAGCCCCAGGTTGTACGGAAGCCCGATAGCCAGTACCGCGACGGCACCGCCGACACAGGCGGCGGCAAGGCCGGCACAGTTGCGGATCGCCGGCACCAGCAGCCCCAGGAAAGACAGGGGAATGGCGAACTCCAGCGACCAGCTCGCGGGTATCCCGGCGCCGATGAAGACGCCAGCCATCACCGACAACTGCCAGCTCAGCCACATGCTCAAGGCACTGCCGGCATAGAACCAGTACCCCAGGGCAGGGTCGCCGCCCGACGACAGCCTCATGATGCTCAGCGCATAGGCCTGATCCGACAGCATGTATGCCAACGGCCATTTCCAGCGCCGGGGCAAGTGATGCAGGTAAGGCGCCAGCGAGGCGCTGTACATGACGAAGCGCAGGTTGATCACCAGCGCCGTGAGCAGGATCACCAGTGCGACCGCATCACTGCGCAGCAACTGCAATGCCGCCATCTGCGCCGACCCGGCGAAGAACAGCAGGGTCATGCCAAGCGTGGCGCCCGGAGAGAATCCCTGCTCGACCGCCATCACCCCGGTGACCAGGCCAAAGGGAATGACCCCCGGCACCATTGGCAGCAGGGCTCGAACACCCTCGAAGAATGCCGTCCAGTGTCGCGTCACATCATCCTCCAGCGCATCGGTGAACTGTGGGCTGCCAGCACATCGTCGGCCGCTACAACTCGATCCCCGCCTGCCACTCCTTCCAGCGCATGGTCATATTGGCGCCGAGCGACAGGAAGGGTTCGGGAGGCAGGCGGCTGGGCTGAGCACTGGCCTGGAAATCGTCGAGCAGGGTGGAACGCTGATTCAGCGCCAGCTCCGCCGCGAGGAGGCCTGACAAGGTCCCCTTCACGGTGCCCAGGCCGTTCTGGCAGGCAGCCGAGAACACTCGCTCTTCCTGCTCGCCGAACGCCGCCACCGAGTTCAGCGACAGGCACAGACGCCCGCCCCAGCGATGATCCATCGACACGCCGTCCAGCATCGGGAAACGAGCCGAGAAGGCACGGTCGTGCAGCCTGGCAGCCCGACGGATATGACGCTCGCCGATCTCCATGGACTGGTTCAGGGTGAAGTGGTTGCGTACGGTGATGCGGTGGCCGCTGCCGTCATAGCTCGACACCCTACGCAGCGTCGTGCCCATCGGATCGGCCGGGAGCAGGCTCCAGTCCGGGACGCCGCCCAGACACTTGACCTCGGCCTCGCTCAGCGGCCTGGTCATCGAGGCGTAGGTGAACACGTGCAGCAGGCGCTGCGCAAAGTAGCCGAACGACTGGATATGGCCATTCACCGCGAGGATCACGTGACGTGCGCGCACCCTGCCCTTCGGCGTCTGCAGCACGTGGCGGTCACCGAGGGTCATCGACACGACCGGGCTGTGCTCATAGATGCACACTCGCCGGCTCAGCTCAGCGGCAGACATGCGGATGTAGGCCGCCGGCTGGATCATCACGGAATGAGGGGTGAACAGACCACGACGGTAGAAGTCCGTGCCTGTCCAGGCCTTCATCTCCGTCGCATCCATGATCCTGAACGCTTCACCCAGCGAAGCCAGGTGCCGGCTGTAGGTATCGATATGCTGCTCACCTTTCTGCGTCGCCGCCCCCGTGACCTTGCCACAGGGGTCGAACACCTGCTTCGGCATTGCGGCCTCCGCGGCGGTGTGCCGGGCGAACTCGATGGCGTGCCGATTCAGGCGGATCTGCCGGAGGTCGGCATCCTTGGCGCCGGCATAGGTTTCGGAGTTCAGCTCATGGGGCAGATCGATCATGAAGCCGCTGTTGCGCCCCGCCGGCCCCTCGGCGAGCCGCCCGGCCTCCAGCACCACGACTCGCTGCCCAGGCACCAGCTGGTTCAGGCGACGAGCCGCAGCGAGGCCGGCGAATCCGCCGCCCACCACGGCCCACTCGGCATCGATGTCTTCATCGAGCTGCGGGTAGACAGGGGCTGAAGACAGTATCGCGTTCCATGCCGCAGGGCCTGTATCCCTGGGCAGACGCCTTACCTTTATTGTTTTGCTCATAAACGGACCTGCCAGGATGACAGCTGGGTAGAGAGGGCAAGGACCGCCCTCATGAATGTGCAAGAAATTGCAGACGTGGCGTGACGCTGGCCTCCCGCCGGGCGGACTCGCCGATGCCCCAGGCAGGGCATCGGCGCATTTCAGCGCGCCAGCCCTCAGCCCTCGATCGTTTCGTCCCCGAGGCTGATCCAGATCGTCTTCAGCTCGGTGTACTGATCGTGCGCATGGATCGAGTTGTCACGACCGCCGAAGCCCGACTGCTTGTAACCACCGAATGGCGTGGTGATATCCCCTTCGCCGAAGCAGTTGACGGTGACGGTGCCGGCCCGGATGGCCCGCGCGGCCCGCAGGGCCTTGCGCGAACTGGCGGTGAACACGGACGCGGCCAGACCGTATTCGCTGTCGTTGGCAACTGCGATCGCCTCCTCGAAGCTGGACACGGTCACCACCGCCAACACGGGGCCGAAGATCTCCTCGCGAGCCAGCACGTCACTGCTGCGCACACCATCGAAAATCGTCGGCGGCACGAAGTTGTCGCCCAGCACCTCGCCACCGAGCAGCAACCGATGGCCGGCCTCCTTGCCCTGACGCAGATAGCTGCACACCTTGGCGAAGTGCCCGCCGTCGATCAGCGCGCCCAACTGATTGCTCGGGTCCAGCGGCTCGCCCGTGCGCCACTCGGCCGCCTTGGCGCAGACCCGGCTCATCAGCTCGTCCTTGATCTTTTCATGCACGATCAGCCGCGAGCCGGCCGAGCAGTTCTCGCCCATGTTCCAGAATGCCGCCGAGACCACCTGGTCCGCGACTGCATCGAGGTCCTCGGCGTCATCCAGAACGATGCAGGGGTTCTTGCCACCGCACTCGAGCACCACCTCTTTCAGGTTCGACTCGGCGGCGTAGTGGAGGAAGCGACGGCCGGTTTCGGTCGAACCGGTGAACGCCACCATGTCGACATCCGGATGACGCCCCAGCGCCGCGCCGACGACCGAGCCGGAACCGGTGACGACGTTCAGTACCCCGGCTGGCAGGCCGGCCTCCCTGGCCAGCTCGGCGATACGCAGCGCCGTCAGCGAGGTCTGGGTCGCCGGCTTGACCACTACCGAGCAGCCCGCAGCCAGCGCCGGCCCCAGCTTCCAGCCGAGCATCAGCAGCGGGAAGTTCCATGGCAACACGGCGCCGACCACGCCGATCGGCTCGCGCACGACCATCGCCACCACGTCCGAACCGACTGGCGCGGTCTGGTCGTAGATCTTGTCGATGAGCTCCGCATGCCACTTCAGCACGTGGATGGTTTCGGGCACATCGATGGTCTCGCAGTCGGCAATGGGCTTGCCGGAATCGAGACACTCCAGCACCGCCAGCGCCCGACGGTCGCGCTCCATCAGCTCGGCGAGACGAAGCAGGGTCTCCTTGCGCTCACGCGGATGCAGGCGACTCCAGCGACCATCCTCGAACGCCTCGCGGGCGCTCTGTACGGCCAGATCGACATCCTCGGCGCCACAGGCCGCGATCTCCGCCAGGACCGCCCCGGTCGCCGGGTTGATGGTCGGCAGCGTCTGCCCGGACAGCGCCGGGCGGAACGCCCCGCCGATGAAGCTCTGCGTCTGGATCTTCAGGCCATCGGCAATGGCACGATACTCATCAAGGGTCAGCAGGTCGCTCATCACTTGCCCTCCTTCTGGATCGCGGCAATGCTCGCCTTCAACGTGCGAATCACCGTTTCCAGCTGCTGTTGCTCGGCCTCGTCCAGGCCCAGCAAGGGCTTGCGGGTCACCCCGGCGAATCGACCCGCCAGGGTCACGCCGTGCTTGACGCTCTGGATGAACTTGCCGCCCTGCTCCAGCACGCTCATCAGCGGCATCATCGCGCCCATGATGCGCCGCCCCTTGTCGAAGTCGCCTTCCACGACGCAGGCGTCGTACAGGGCGATATGTTCCTCGGCGAGGAAGTTGGAACCTGCGCAGACCCAGCTCCTGGCGCCCCAGGCGAAGTACTCCAGCGCCTGGTCGTCCATGCCGCAGGAAGTCTGCAGGGCGGGATACTTCTGCATCAGCAGATGCAGGCGGTTGATATCGCCCGAGCTTTCCTTGATGGAACGGATGTTCGGCGAAGCGAGCACCTCGTCCAGGCAGGCCTCACCCATCACCGTGCCCATGCGCGCCGGGTAGTTGTACAGCATGACCGGCAGGTTGGCAGCGCGGTCCACCGCCAGCACGTGCTGCGCGACTTCGTGCTCGGTCGGCAGCGAGTAAGGAGGCGTGGCGACCAGGATCGCATCGGCCTTGTACTCGGCGGCCGCCCTGGCCAGGCGAATCGACTCGTTCGGATCGATCGAGCCGGTGCCGAAGATCACCGGCACACGCCCCGCACAGCGCGCCACCGCGATCTCGAGCAGGCGAACACGCTCGTCGTGAGATTCGACGTAGTACTCGCCCGTCGTGCCACCCACGACAACACCATGCACCCCGGCCTCGATCAGATAATCGATGGACGCCATATACGCATCGAAGTCGATACTGAAGTCTTCACGAAAGGGCGTAATTACCGGGGTATAGATTCCTTCAAATCGCATAGGCCTCACCTATTAATAATTGTCGTGGTTCGAAACAAAACACAAAGACGAACGACGCAAGATCTAATGACAAGCGACGTCACGCGACAATCAACTTTTATGTTCCACAAACGATAACTTCAGGTAATGGCGCGCCTTGCACCTGAATAGCGGGCGCTGCCATAACGTGACGTTATCGTTTGCTCGCCGGTTTTGTTTCTTGACGCTCAGTGACGACCGACATACCGTTCAGACCGGCGTGTTAACAACCCATCTGGACACAACAAAGATTGAAGAGCGCGTGACTCGGCAATCAAACAACAGTCCCGGAGATAAAAATGAAACAGTCGATCCGAACGCTATTTAACGCATCACAGGCAGTCGTCATTTCCACCGCGCTGGCTCTGGGCTGCACCACAGGGGCACTGGCAAGCAACAAGGATTACAGCTTCAAACTTGCACTGGAATCCGGCGACCGCGACTCGGCGTCGGCCAAATCCATGCAACTCTGGGCCGACCAGATAAAGGAAAAGTCCGCCGGCCGCATGAAGGTCGATATTTATTATCAGGGTGAACTTGGTGGCCAACAGGAACTGTTCGACCAACTTGTAAAAGGCAATATCGATATGATGTTGACCTGGCCTCAGACTTCGTATGACGAACGCCTTGGCGTCAACTACATTCCCTACCTCACCCTGGGCTGGGACGATGCGCTGAAAGCCTATGACAAAGACGGCTGGCTGAAGAACATCCTCGACCCGGTATATGCCGATATTGGCCTGAAGTATTTCGGCCCCTACCCCGAAGGTTTCGGGGGCATCGCGACCAAGGGCCGTTATGCCACCAACTATCAAGATGCCGCCGGCATGAAAGTCCGGTCGCAGCCCGTATTCCCGCTGCCTCAAACCATGAAGGCCATGGGCTTCCAGGCCGTTCCGATCGACTGGGCCGAAGTCTACACATCGATTCAGACCGGGGTCGTCGACGGCGACTCGAGCAACGTCATCTATTGGGACTACGAATACTTCCGCGACCAACTCGATTACTTCGTGCACTCCAAGCACAACTTTTCGTCCTACGCCATGCTGATGAACAACGCGACCTGGGAGGCGCTCGACGCCGAGGATCAGTCGATCATCGCCTCGGCGGCAGAACACGTGATCGACAAGCAGTTCAAGGACGCCAAGGCCGAGGACGACAAGTGGATTGCCAAGGCCCAGGAGGCCGGCATGAAGTACATCGAGCCCTCCACCGCAGACATGCAGGCCTGGGTCAAGCGGGTACGGGCCGAGGTATGGCCGGAAGCGGAAAAATCCCTTGGCAAAGAGATCATGCACAAGATCCGCGCCAACGCCTCCGTCCCCGAATAATTAGCCGGCGATAACGCCAGCCTTGAGGCAACCCATGCGTCTTACGGTTGCCTTTTTCTATTTACAACAGCAGGACATCTTGATGAACAAGTTGCTGACACTGATGGTGTCGATCGACAAATTTCTCATGCTCATCATCAAGCCGGTCGTCGTCGTAATCAGCTTCCTGGTAGCTGTTTTCCTGGCCTATGGCATCTTCGCGCGCGCCGTGATGGGCAAACCGGTGTTCGGTCTCGAGGAACTGGTGCTGCTGGGCGCCATGTGGCTGTACATGCTGGGCGCCGTTCTCGCCTCACGTGACCGCTCGCACCTGACGGCCGACTTCATCGAGGTCATGTTCAAGAACCCGAAGACGATCCAGGCGTTTCGTATCGTCGCCGCGCTGATATCGCTGGTCATGGCGATCTTCTTCGCCTCCTGGAGCTACGACCTGCTTTATTGGGCCGTCATCAAAGGCCAGAGCAGCACCGTGCTGAAAATGCCCTGGTACCTGTCACAGAGCAGCCTGTTCGTCGCCAGCATCCTCTTCATCTTCTATCAACTGCGAGATGTCCTGAACGACATCAACAGCTTTCGTTCCTGCAGCGGCCCTGATCAAGAACAGGCCTGAACATCCAGAACCCGCCACTCGCAGATAAACCTACAAGAGATACAGAGACTTATCATGGGCGCAATACTTGCTATCGTCGTCGTCATCATGCTGATGATGATCGGAGTTCCGGTTGTCTTCTCATTCGCCGCGATGACTCTGGTGCTGGCCATCAGTTACGGGGTCGATATCTCGTCGCTGATGACCACCGGCTTCTGGTCGGTCAATTCCGTCATCCTGCTGGCCCTCCCTCTTTTCGTCATGACCGGCTACCTGATGCAGGCGGGGGGCATGGCCGCTCGCCTGGTGCACTTCGTCGAGGCCATCGTGGGCAAGTCGCGAAGCGGCATGGGCTCGTCGATGGTCGTCGCCTGTGGCGTGTTCGGCGCCATCTCCGGCACGGCCTCTGCAGCAGTCGCGTCCATCGGCACCATCATGATCGGCCCGATGGAGAAGCATGGCTATCCGCGCGAATACACCAGCGCCCTGCTGGGTATCTCCTCGCTGCTGGGCCTGCTCATCCCGCCGAGCATCACCATGATCCTGTTCGCCGTGGTGACACGCCAGTCGGTCGCCGCCTGCTTCCTCGCGACCATCGGCCCGGGCATGCTGCTGATCCTGCTGCTGTGCCTGATCAACTGGATCAAGATGCGTGCAGGTCACGATCCGCTGCAACAACCCGTCGGATTTCGCCAGCGCGCCGAAGAGATCGGCAATTCCATGTGGAAGGCATTTCCAGCGCTGCTGCTGCCGGTGATCATCCTCGGCGGTATCTATGGCGGCGTCTTCACTCCCACCGAGGCGGCCGCCATCGCGGTGGTCTACTCCATCCCCGTCGGCCTGTTCATCTATCGCGAGCTGGATCTCAAGCGCCTCGCCGAGTGCTTCATCGCGGCGGCCACCACCACCGGTGTGATCATGGTCATCCTGGTGTTCTCCTTCGTGGCCAGTCGGATCTTCACCCTCGAACGCGTCCCCCAGCAGCTGACCGACCTGCTGATGGACCTGTTCCAGAACAAGCTGCTCATTCTGCTGGTGGTGAACGTATTTCTGATCCTGCTCGGCATGATCATGGACGATGTCAGCGTCGTCGCCATCATCAGCCCGCTGCTGTTGCCGGTGATGGTGAACATTGGCGTGGAGCCCATTCAGTTCGCAGCCATCGTCGGCACCAGCGTGGTCATCGGCTGCAACAGCCCGCCTATGGCCCCGATCCTGTTCATGACCTGTCGCATAGGCAATGTGGGCATGTCCCAGGTCATGCGCCCGGCCCTCGGCTTCATGGCATTCGCGGCACTGCCGGTCATGCTGGTGACGACCTACTGGCCCCCGCTCTCGCTGTATCTGCCGAGAGCGTTCGGCTACATCGGTTGATTGCGTGACTGCACGAGGGCGGGACTTTCCCGCCCTCGTGCATTCTGCACATCGGGGATAACCAGCGACGCTGCACCTGGCGACGTCCGACTGCGCCGGGCAGGCGCTTTCTTGGTAGAATTGCCGATTACTTGCCCACCTGCCGGTACCCTCAGCATCGCTGCCGAGGGTACGGGCGCAGGTTTCAACTGCACTGATCGACGATGCATCAAGAATCCAACCTGAAAGCCGCCACCACACGCCCTGCCCTGTCCCGCCGCTTCTCCGTGGCACCGATGATGGACTGGACGGACCGCCACTGCCGCTTCTTCCTGCGCCAGCTGTCGCGCCATGCCCTGCTCTACACCGAGATGGTCACGACAGGTGCGCTGATCCACGGTGATCGCGAGCGCTTCCTGCGCTACAACGAGTGCGAACACCCACTGGCCCTGCAACTGGGCGGCAGCAACCCGCAGGACCTGGCGACCTGCGCGAAGATGGCCGAAGAACACGGCTATGACGAGGTGAACCTGAACGTCGGCTGCCCCAGCGACCGGGTGCAGAACAACATGATCGGCGCCTGCCTGATGGGCCACCCGGCGCTGGTGGCGGACTGCGTGAAGGCCATGCAGGATGCCGTGAGCATCCCGGTGACGGTGAAGCACCGCATCGGCATCAATGGTCGCGACAGCTATGCCGAGCTATGCGACTTCGTCGGCCAGGTGCGTGATGCCGGCTGCCGCAGCTTCACCGTGCACGCGCGCATCGCCATCCTCGAAGGCCTGTCGCCCAAGGAGAACCGCGAGATTCCGCCGCTGCGCTACGACATCGCCGCCCAGCTCAAGCAGGACTTCCCCGACCTCGAGATCGTCCTCAATGGCGGCATCAAGACCCTGGAGGAATGCGAGCAGCACCTGCAGACGTTCGACGGCGTGATGCTCGGCCGCGAGGCCTATCACAACCCCTTCCTGCTGGCGCAGGTCGACCAGCGCCTGTTCGGCGCGCCAGGCAATGGCATCACGCGCCTGGACGCCCTGCTCGCCATGCGTCCCTACGTGGAGCAACACCTGCGCGACGGCGGCACCCTGCACCACATCAGCCGTCACGTACTCGGCCTGGCCCAGGGCTTTCCTGGCGCACGCCGCTTCCGCCAGTTGCTGTCGACTGACCTGAACAAGGTCCAGGACCCGCTGGGCCTGCTCGATCAGGCAGCCGAACTGCTGCGCGGACACTGAGCCGGCGTCACCAGGCGATAGCGGCTGCGCCCTGTCGCCCGGACCATGCCGTTGTCTTCCATGCGCCGCAGGACCTGGCGCACGCTGACCAGGGACAGCGGCTCGCCGGCGTCACACAGCTGCTGATGCAGCTCGCGGGCGGATACGCCCTGCTCCTCATCCGCCACGCACAGCGCCTCCACCACCTTGAGCCGGGGCATGCTGAAGCGCAGCCCGACCGCCTGTAGCCATTCACGACACTGGCGCGTGTCCGGCACAGCTTCGAGTGAACGAGAGGTCTGGGTCTGGGTCGACATAATTCGGGTTCCTTGGCTGCTCGTTACAAGTCGGACTCCACCGACTCAGGGGCGTTCTACCACGCCTGTATAGATAAAGACGAACGAGCGAGCAAAAAGCGCATCCCATGCAGGTAAATTTTGTCAGTGACCCGACCGTTGAGCGCCCGGAGCGCCTCGGGTAAGGTCATGCCATCCGCAACGACAAGGCCACGTCATGACCTCCAAGCTGGAACAACTCAAGCAGTTCACCACCGTAGTCGCCGACACCGGCGACCTCGACGCCATCGCTCGCCTGCAACCGGTGGACGCCACCACCAACCCGTCGCTGCTGCTCAAGGCCGCGGCCTTGCCCCGCTATGCCGACCTCCTGCGCCAGGCCGTCGACGCGGGCAAGGGGGACCTGGGCCTGGCCTGCGATCACTTTGCCGTCGCGGTCGGTCAGGAGATTCTCAAGGTCATCCCAGGGCGTATCTCGACCGAGGTCGACGCACGCCTGTCATTCGACACCGAGGCCACCCTGCAGCGTGCCGAACGCCTGATCGGTCTCTACGAAAAAGCGGGGATCGGCCGCGAACGCGTGCTGATCAAGATCGCTTCGACCTGGGAAGGCATTCGCGCGGCCGAACGCCTGGAGAAAGCGGGCGTACAGACCAACCTGACCCTGCTGTTCGCCTTCGCCCAGGCCCAGGCCTGCGCCGATGCCGGTGTGTTTCTCATCTCGCCGTTCGTAGGGCGCATCTACGACTGGTACAAGAAGGCCGAAGGCCGCGACTTCGTCGGCAGTGAAGACCCGGGCGTGCAGTCGGTCACCCGCATCTACGACTACTACAAGCACAATAGCTATGACACGGTGGTGATGGGCGCGAGCTTCCGCAACCTCGGCCAGATCGAAGCACTGGCTGGCTGCGACCGTCTGACCATCAGCCCCGAGCTGCTGCAGAAACTGGCCGAGGACGACGGCCAGCTGAGCCGCCAGCTGGCGCCAGGGGCAGCGGGCGAACCGCGCCAGTGTCTCGATCAGAGCGGCTTCCGCTGGGCGCTGAACGAAGATGCGATGGCCACCGAGAAACTGGCCGAGGGCATTCGTCTGTTCGCCCGCGACCAGGAAAAGCTCGAGGCGCTGCTGACCGCCACGGCCTGAATGAAAAAAGGGGGCGTCAGCCACGCTGACGCCCCCTTTCGAATACGCCCGAGGTCAGTGCCGTTCGAGCGCGCTGACCAGATCGTGAAAGGCCTCGCGATTGGAATCGTTGAGCCCCATCAGGATACGGTGCGCTTCCAGCACCTTGGCCTTGACCACTTCCTCGGACTGATCCTGCGAAGGCAGGTCGTCCAGGCACTCCGGGCAAGGGATCGGCCGGTTGACGATATTGAACACCTGATCGAAGCCCATGGACTCCAGCAGGCGGGTGATATCGTCGTGCGTGGTCACGACGGTGGGCAACAGGCCAACCTTCTGCCGGGACAGAATGGACAATTTCGCCAGCAAACCGAGTGTGGTGCTATCGATACTGCGGGTTTCGGTCAGGTCGATGACGATGGCCGAAAAATTCAGTGCGGTAAAAATCTTTTCAATCGTGGCATCCAGCGCTGAACACAATGTCAGCCGGACTTCACCGACGAACTTCAGGACGAAGGTACCGTCCTGCTCGGCGAATTGGATGCGACCGGGGCTCATCCCAGGATTCATGCAAGGTTCCTGCTCAACACCAGCAAGGCGATATCATCCGGCATCTCGCCCAGATTGGCCAGACCGAGAACTTGACGCAAACCACTCAGGGTACCGCCAGCCTGGCTAAGCAGTTGTGGCAGCACCAGTTCCTTGTCTTTCAGGGTATCCCCCGGCAACAGGTCGAGGATGCCATCGGACAACAGGGTCAGGCTGAACGACTCGGGTAGCGCCATGACCAGGTCGTTGTATTCGGCCTCTTCGAACAGGCCGACCGGCAGACCACGCCCTTCCAGATAGCGGGCCTGGCCGTTCTCGAACAGCACGGGCAGCGGTAGGTGGCCACCGACGCTGTAGGTCAGCGTACCGCTGTCCTGGTCGATCACCCCGCCAAGCATGGTCACGTGCTTGCCCAGCTTGCAGTTGATCAGCCCACGGTTGATGTGGCCGAGCACGTCCGAGGGCTTGAACTCCGGCAGCCCGCCGCCGCGACGCCACTCGTAGAGCAGGCGCGTGGTCATGAACTTGAGCAGCACGGTGACGAACGCGGAGGACGCGCCGTGCCCGGAGACGTCCGCCAGATAGAAGGCGATGCGCCGTTCGTCGATACGGAAGTAGTCGACGAAGTCACCGGAGAGGTACAGCGACGGAATGATCTGGTGCGCGAAGGTCAGGTCATCCACCTGCCAGGGCGTCACCGGCAGCATGTTCATCTGCACCTGGCGCCCGGCGTTCTGGTCTTCCTGCAGCAGGTGCAGGCTGGCCTGCAGTTCGCGGTTGGCCGCTTCGAGCTTGTCGCGGTAGCGCTGGTTTTCCTGGCGCAGGCGATAGCGGTCGAGCGCTCGGTTTACCGAGTGCTCGAGCACGGCCAGGTCTTCCAGGGGCTTGATCAGGTAATCGGCCGCGCCCAGGCGCAGGGCCTCGACGGCATCGTTCATCACGCCGGCCCCGGACACCACGATGACCGGCACTTCGATGCCCAGCGCATTGATTCGGCGAATCAGCTCGAGTCCGTCGACCTGCGGCATGCGCAGGTCACAGATCATCAGGTCGGGGTGTTCCTGCTGAAAGACTTCCAGCCCCTGCAAACCGTTATTGGCCTGCAACACCTTGAAGCCGCTGTCTTCGAGATAGGCCGCGAGGCTTGCACGCACGACGTCGTCGTCGTCGATGATCAGCAGAGTGGCACTGGTTTTGTGCATGGGGTATCCAGGCAAACTGCGCCAGGGCAATTTTTGGTCACTGCCCGTAGCGCGGCGCCGCATCGGTGGCGCCAGGGCGATTTCAAGGGGCAGACGGTACTCCCATCTGTCCAGCGATTCAAGCCGGGACCGGTCGTCGTTCGGCGGCTTTACAGGTCAAATCGGCGGGGGTTATAAGAGCCGCGGGAGAGCTCATAAGAAGAGGACAGGGTCCATGAGTCAGAACGATCGAGCGTACAGCGAGAAACGCGACTACATCCGCATGCGATTGGAAGCTCCAGTCATCCTCCATCATGCTGGCCGGGAAATCCCGGCAATGTGCCTGGATCTCTCCAGTACCGGCATGCAAATCGAGGCCGAAGTCACCTTGAGCATGGGCGACAAGGTCAAGGTCCACATCCCCTCCGAACACAACGAGCTGGCGGGCCTCGATGCCCAGGCCGAGGTGGTGCGCATCAGTGAACTCGAGGATGGCCGTCAGTCGCTCGGGCTGGCCATCCTCTCCATGAGCTGAAATCTGCCCTTACGAAAAAGGCGGCCCTGGGCCGCCTTTTTTGCATCCGCCAAGGTGCTCAGAAGTCGTCCTCGACCTCACCGTCCTTGACCTTGAACTCGCGGCTCTGCAGGTAGGCGTTGCGGATGAAGATGTACTTGTCGCCGCTGACCAGGCGCTCGGCCTGCAGCAGGCTGGCACGGGTGTCGATGACTTCCACGCCACGGGTCACGTTGCGGGTCGGCACGTGGTCCATGTACGGATAGGGCGTCAGGAAGCTGTCCGGTACGCGGCCGGTGGCATCACGCACGGTGCTCGGGCCGAGGAACGGGATCACCAGGTAGGGCCCGCTCCCCACACCCCAGGCGCCGAGGGTCTGGCCGAAGTCTTCGTCGTTCTTCTGCAGCCCCATGTGCTTGGCCACATCGAAGAAGCCCAGCAGACCGAAGGTGGTGTTGAACAGCAGACGACCGGTATCGACGCCGGCATCGTGGAACTTGCCCTGCAGCAGGTTGTTGGCCAGGTTGCCGACATCGCCGATATTGCCGAAGACATTGTGCACGCCGTCTTCGAGGAACTGCGGCGTCACGGCCTGGTAGCCCTGTGCGACCGGCTTCAGCGCGTAGGTGTCGAGCGTGTCGTTGAAGCTGAACATGGCGCGGTTGAAACCCTCCCAGGGGTCATCCTCCGACGCCGCCTGACTCAGCACAGGCAAGCAGCTCAGGCCGACGAGCGCGACCAGACTGCCGAGGCGCGCGATCCAGCGAGTACCGGTCACATGCATTGAATTCTCTCCTTGAGGAAAATAACGTGGCCACCGCCAGCGGCCCGAAGGCCGCGTAGTATAAAGCCAGGAGCCCGGATTGGGCAGCATAGCGAACAATTGCCATGACCGATAAGACACTGCTGCATACCGCCCACATCCCCGTACGCTGGGGCGACATGGACAGCTACGGACACGTCAACAACATCATCTACATGCAATACCTGGAGGAAGCCCGCGTCGCCTGGCTCGAACTGGCGGGCGTGCCCATGAGCAACGTGCCCCAGGGCCCGGTCGTGCTGCAGACCCAGCACACCTACCTGAAACCCGTGGTCCACCCGGCGACCGTGATCGTCGAGCTGCGCGCCGGCAAGGCTGGTCGCAGCAGCCTGGTAGTCGAGCATCGCCTGAGCACGCTGGACGATCCCGAGACGCTGTACGGCGAAGGTTACTGCAAGCTGGTGTGGGTCGATCACGCCAGCGGCCGTTCCGTTGCCCTGCCAGAACACGTGCGTGCGCTGTTCGCCGTCACCTGACGGTCATCTTTTGGTCATCCAGCGCCAGTAGATTGAGCGGGGCCACTGTCACGGACGCTGCCATGCCCTCCTCCCCGACCGCCCTCCTCTTCGAGCTATCCGGCTGCCTGGTCGACTTCGGCGCGCGCACGCTGCCCGTCGCCCTGCAACGGCTCTACCCCGAATGCAGCACAACGACGCCTGTCGACACCCCTCAGCAGGCACTGGAGGCTTCACTGGGGCGCCCCGCGACGCCAGCGCAGCTGCAGGCCCTGCGGGAGACGCTCAGCGAGGTGGCCGGAGAACACGCCGAACTGGCGCCAGGCGCCGAACGCCTGCTCAATGACCTGGCCGACGGTGGCGTGCCTTGCGCCTGGCTCGACAGGCTGCCGAGCGATGCCAGCCTGCGCCTGGCCGAGGCGCTGCCGGACTCGGTGCTGGCAGCCCTGCCGCAGCAGGCCAGAGCCTGGCCGGCCCCCGACAGCTGCTGGCAAGCGCTGACTCAGCTGGGGGTCGAGCGCCTGGACGGCTGCATCCTGGTCAGCGGCAACCCGCTGCTGCTGCAGGCCGGGCTGAACGCCGGTTGCTGGACCATCGGCCTGGCCGCCTGCGGCCCCTTGTGCGGGCATGCCCCGGCCGACTGGCAGGCGCTGGCCGGCAACCAGCAGGAGCGCCTGCGTGCCGAAGCCACGCTGCAGCTCTATCGCCTGGGCGCTCATTCGGTGGTCGATCACCTGGGCGAAATCGCCGCCAGCCTGGACGACATCGGCATGCGCCGCAGCAAGGGCGAAAGACCCTGAGCGGTTGATCCGGGTCAGGCAAAAGCGCCACGCTTGGAGTACCCTTCAGGTACAGGCGGAAAACTTCCAGCATGGCCTGGGGTCAATGCCTATGCCGATTCGACAAGGAGAACTCTATGCCAGCAAGCGACCTGCAGCAGCAACTGGAAGCCCTACAGCAACACCTGGCCCAGGACACGCCGCTCAGTGAGGAAGAACGGGCATCGCTTTACCTGCTGACCCAGGAAATCGAGGTGCAACTGGCGCGCGAGGCCGCGGCTGCACCGGATGCGACGCTGGTCGATGGCGTCAACCTGGCAGTGGAGCGTTTCGAGGCCAGCCACCCCACGCTCGCCGGCACTCTGCGCAACATCATGCAAAGCCTGGCCAACATGGGCATCTGAACAAGCCAGCGCCGGATGACACCGGCGCCTCCAGCAGAAAATGCCGCCCGATGGCGGCATTTTTCATGGCATCACTGACGCGCGAGACGACCGTTCTCGCTAGTGATCGCGTCCGTGCTGCGGTAGGGATTGATGTCCAGCCCTCCACGGCGTACGTAGCGCGCATACACGGTCAGCGACTGCGGGTTCAGCAGGCGCTGCAGGTCGAGGAAGATGCGCTCCACGCACTGTTCGTGGAAGTCGGCGTGCTGACGGAAGCTCACCAGATAGGCCAACAGGCTGGCAGGGTCCAGCGCCGCGCCCTGGTAGTGCACCACCAGGCTGCCCCAGTCCGGCTGACCGGTGACCGGGCAGTTGGATTTGAGCAGGTGGCTGTGCAGGCACGCCTCCTCCACCCGTCCGGCGTCACAACGCAGCAGCTCCGGCTGCGGGTGATCGTACTGGCTGACGCTGATTTCCAGGTCGTCGATGCACTGGCCCGGCAACGTCGCCACGCCCTCCTCCGCCACTTCCGCCAGCGAACGCAGACGCACGGCCACCGGCTTGCCGGCCACCGCAGACAGATCACTGGCCAGGGTCGCCTGCACCTCGTCCCAACTGGCGAACATCGTCTGGTTCAGCGAGTTGAGATAGAGCTTGAACGACTTCGACTCGATGATGTTCGGCGAATCGGCCGGGATGGCGAATTCGGCGATGGCCACCACCGGCTTGCCGGACGGCAGCAGCCAGGAAAGCTCATAGCAGTTCCAGTAATCCACGCCCTGATACGGCAGGTTGGCGCCATCCAGGCCCAGCTCGGCCCACTTGGTCGTGCGCGAAATGGGAAACAGCAGTTCGGGGCTGTATTCGGCGATGTACTGGCTGGACTTGCCCAGCGGAGAGTGTTCGGCGGGGTGCTGCATGGTGCGGAATCCGGAATGGCGAGAACCGGGCGAGTTTAATGACTTGAGCAGCGCTTGTCCTGAGCCGTTGCGCAAGGCGCGCCGGTCGTGGGCACGCAGCCGCGCCGGTGCGCGGCCGCTGGTGCCCCGTCACGGCTCAGCAGTCGCTGGCTGCCAGGAAGATCGCCGCCAGCGCCTCGACCCCGGCCTGATCGGCCTCGCTGAAACGCCCGAGCGACGGGCTGTCCAGGTCCAGCACCCCGATCAGTCGGGCATCCTTCACCAGCGGCACGACCAGCTCGCTGTTCGAGGCGCTGTCGCAGGCGATATGCCCGGCGAAGGCATGCACGTCTTCGATGCGCTGCGTCTGCCGGCTGGCAGCAGCGGCGCCACAGACGCCACGGCCGAAGGGGATGCGCACGCAGGCAACCTTGCCCTGGAACGGCCCGAGCACCAGTTCGCCGTCCTTGACCAGGTAGAAACCCGCCCAGTTCAGGTCCGCCAGTTCATGGAAGAGGAAGGCGGAGAACTGCGCGGCATTGGCGATGAAATCCCGCTCGCCGCTGAGCAGCGCCTCCAGCTGTGCGCTCAGCAAGCGGTAGCCATCGAGTCCGGAGCCGGTTTGCGACAGATCGATCATGCCTGTTGCTCCAGCAGTTGCAGGCCGACCCAGTGACGGGCGAACTGATAAGCGCAACGGCCGTTGCGGTTACCGCGCCCCAGCGCCCAGCGAATGGCGGCCTTTTCCAGCGCCTCGTCCCAGTTCCAGCGCAGGCCGACCTGGCGCGCCTGTACCTCGACCCAATGACGCACGACGATCAGGAAGTGCTCCTGGCTGAAGGGATAGAACGACAGCCACAGACCGAAGCGGTCGGACAGCGCGATCTTGTCCTCGACGGCCTCGCTGGGGTGCAGCTCGCCATCGACCATCTTCCAGTTCTCGTTGTCGCTCTGCCGCTCGGGCACCAGATGGCGGCGGTTGGAGGTGGCGTACAGCAATACATTGTCCGGCGCCTGCTCCAGCGAGCCGTCGAGCACGCTCTTGAGCACCCGGTAGTCGCCCTCGCCCGCCTCGAACGAGAGGTCGTCACAGAACAGCACGAAACGCTGCGACAGCCCCGCCAGCAGCTCCACCACCCGTGGCAGATCGGCCAGGTGGTCGCGTTCGATCTCGATCAGGCGCAGGCCTGCCGCAGCGTGCTCGGCGAGCAGGGCGCGCACCAGCGATGACTTGCCCGTACCCCGCGCCCCCCACAGCAGTGCGTGGTTGGCCGGCAGGCCGCTGACGAACTGACGGGTGTTGCGCGCCAGCTGCTCGCGCTGGACATCCACCCCCAGCAGATCGCTCAGCGACAGGTCCAGGCACACGTCCAGCGGCTGCAGGAAACCACTGCGGCCATCACGCACCCAGCGCGCCGCCACGCAGTGGCTCCAGTCCACGTGCGGACGCAGCGCCGGCAGCAAGGGTTCAAGGCGTTCCAGCACCTGCTCGGCGCGGGCCAGAAAGTCCAGCAATCGGGAATCCACGATCGACTACTCCTTTTGCGCAGAACCGCACGTTGCAGGCTCTGCCGATACAGCGTCGCGATCAGCTATGCTTGGCATGCGCCAAGGATCAGAGACACGCACACATTCATGGATATTTCGCTCACCAATCGCCTGTCATTCAAACAGGCCGGCCTGACCGTGCTGGTGGCGTTTATCCTCGGCACGCTGTTGAGCGTCACCCAGGTGGCGATCGATTATGCCAGCGAAGACGCCTCCATCAACCGAGAGATTCGCGCCCTGCTGGAAATCAGCCACAACCCGGCAGCGCGCATCGCCTACAACATCGACGCGGAACTGGCCCAGGAGCTGGTGCTCGGCCTGTTGCGCTCGCCAGCGGTTACCCGCGCCGAGCTGATCGACAACAGCGGCCTGGTGCTGGCCAGCGTCAGCCGGCCGCGCAGCGAGAGTCGCTACAGGGTATTCAGCGACAGCCTGTTCAGAGCCGAGCGCGAATTCCAGGACCCGCTCTTCGTCTCCCATGCGCCCCATGAGGCGCTGGGCATTCTGCGCCTGGAGGTCGACACCTATGCCTTCGGCAGCCACTTTCTGCGGCGCTCCCTGCTGACCCTGCTGACCGGTTTCGCCCGCAGCCTGCTGCTGTCGCTGATCCTGCTGGTGCTGTTCTACTTCATGCTGACCAAGCCGCTGACCGGCGTGATTCGCGCGCTCAGCGAGCGCAACCCGCAGGACCCGCAACATCGTCCGGTGCCCTGCCCGGAAGGCCACGAGCGCGATGAGATCGGCATTCTGGTGGAGGTCACCAACCGCCAGCTGTCGAGCATCGCCCAGGAAATCGAGCAGCGGCGCAATGCCGAGGACCGCCTGACCCAGTACCTGAACGAGCTGGAGAACATCGTTTCGGCGCGCACGGCCGAACTCAAGGCCACCAATGCCCGCCTCAGCCAGTCCAACCGCGAACTCGAGGTCGCCCGTACCACGGCGCTGAACATGGCGCAGGCGCGTTCGGCCTTCCTGGCCAACATGAGCCACGAGATTCGCACGCCGCTCAACGGCCTGCTGGGCATGCTCGCCCTGGCACTGGACGGCCCGCTCAGTGCCGAACAACGCCAGCAGCTGGGCATCGCCCATGACTCCGGCAAGGTGCTGGTCGACCTGCTCAACGATATCCTCGACCTGTCCAAGTTCGAGGCCGGGCAACTCGAACTGGAGTCCATCCCGTTCGATATCGGCGCCCTGGCCGAAGAAACCGCCAGCCTGCTGTCGCAGAACGCGGCAGGTGCCGTCGAGCTGACCTGCCTGATCGACCCCGCGCTGCCGGCGCAGGTGCTGGGTGACCCGACCCGGGTGCGCCAGATCGTCAGCAACCTGCTGTCCAATGCCTTGAAGTTCACCCGCTTCGGCCGCGTCGACCTGGCGCTGACGCGCTGCCCCGAGGGGATCTGCATCCGCGTGCGCGATACCGGCATCGGCATCTCCGAGGAAGCCCAGGCGCGCATCTTCCAGCCTTTCGCCCAGGCCGAGGTGGGCATCACCCGCGAGTATGGCGGTACCGGCCTCGGCCTGGCGCTGACCCGACGTCTCTGCGAGGCCATGCATGGCCAGCTCAGCCTCGACTCCAAGGAAGGCTTCGGCAGCGAGTTCCGCGCCGAACTGCCGCTGCCCACGCATGCGCAGGCCAACCCGCAGCCGCTGCTGCAAGGCAACATCGTCGCGCTGACCGCCGCCAGCAGCGGCCTGCAGCAGATGCTCAGCCAGTGGCTGCCCGCCTGGGGCCTGGGCTTCCGCCGCCTGGATACCGATGCCAGCCTGCTCGGTGTCGACGCCGACCTGCTGATCAGCGACTGCCCGGAGTGCCTGCTCGGCATTCGCCCGGCCATCAGCACACCGGTGCTGCTGGTGACGGCCTATGGCAACTTCCTGCCGCACGATCAGGCGCAGCGTCTCATGCCCCTGCTGCAGATCGCCCGCCCGCTGTCCCGCAGCGGCCTGATCCAGGTGCTGCGGCACATTCTGCAGAGCGACGACGGCGACGTGCATGCCGACGCCCAGACCAAGCCGACCCGCTCGAGTTCGGCCCGCGTGCTGCTGGTCGAGGACAACCCAGTGAACCAGATGGTGGCCAAGGGCATGCTGAGCAAGCTCGGCTACCAGGTACTGATCGCCGGCCACGGCGCCGAGGCCCTGGACGTGCTGGAGCAGGAGTCCGTCGACCTGGTCCTGATGGACTGCAACATGCCGGTGAT
Organism: Ectopseudomonas khazarica; assembly: GCF_004521985.1. Taxonomy (GTDB): domain Bacteria; phylum Pseudomonadota; class Gammaproteobacteria; order Pseudomonadales; family Pseudomonadaceae; genus Aquipseudomonas; species Aquipseudomonas khazarica. The sequence goes on along the minus strand of NZ_SBHZ01000001.1, from coordinate 360,964 downwards.
GGATGGCTACGAGGCCAGCCGGCGCATTCGCAGCAACGGTCGCTGGCCGGAACTGCCGATCGTGGCCCTGACCGCCAATGCGCTGTCCGACGAGCGCGAACGCTGTCGCGCCGCCGGCATGAACGATTACCTGGCCAAGCCCTTCCAGCGCGAGGAGCTGGCCAACATGCTCAACACCTGGCTGCCTGAGAGCGTCAGCCGTTGAGCCTGGCCAGCAACTGGTCCAGATTGCGCCGCAGCCCCTCCATCTCCAGCAGCTCCTGATCGGCGAACTGGCACAGCAGCTGCGCCTTCAATGGCGGGACCTGCGCGCGCAAGCCCTGCCCCGCCTCGCTCAGTGCCAGATGCACCTCACGTTCGTCGCTGACCGAGCGCCGCCGCAGCACCAGACCCATCTGCTCCAGGCGCTTGAGCAGCGGCGTGAGGGTCCCCGAATCCAGCTGCAGGCGCTGGCCGAGCGCCTTGAGCGTGGGCTGCACCGGCGCCTCGTCCTGCCATTGCCACAGCACCAGCATCACCAGGTACTGCGGGTAGGTCAGGCCCAGCGCGTCGAGCATCGGCTTGTAGGCACGAATGACCGCGCGTGACGCCGCGTACAGCTTGAAACACAGCTGGTTGTCCAGCTGCAGTTGCGCGCTATCGGATGCACTCATTTCAACAGCGCTTCGATCTCGCTGCCCAGCTCTTCCGGCTTGGTGGTCGGGGCGAAACGCTTGACCACCTGGCCATCCTCACCAATCAGGAACTTGGTGAAGTTCCATTTGATGCCCTGGCTGCCGAGCAGGCCCGGCGCACGCTTCTTCAACTGCACGAACAGCGGATGCGCATCGCTGCCATTGACGTCGACCTTCTTGAACAGCGGGAAGCTGACACCGAAGTTCAGCTCGCAGAACTCGGAGATCGCCCCTTCGTCACCCGGCTCCTGCTTGCCGAACTGGTTGCAGGGGAAGCCAAGCACCACCAGGCCCTTGTCCTTGTACTGCTGCCAGATGCTTTCCAGGCCCTTGTACTGAGGAGTGAAGCCGCACTTGCTGGCGGTGTTGACCACCAGCACGGCCTTGCCGCCGAAGTCCGCCAGGGTTTTCTGCTCGCCCTTGATGGTGGTGACCGGAATATCGAAAAGCGCATTGCTCATGGGAATCGTCCTGAATGGATGAGAGTGGCGAACAAAATAGCGAGCAACTAAATTGCATGCAATTTAATACCCATAAAAATAAGGCGCATGGATAGCGCCTCATTGCCTGGCCGCAGCGTTACACCAAGGTTGCGCCCAGCGCCTGCACCAGCCTGGCGAGTTGCGGCGCTTCGCCCTGGAGGCGTACGCGCAGCCCGTCGATCTCGCGGCGCATCGGGTAGTGCTTGCGCAGGTGGTCGAATGCCGCGCGGCGCGTGGCGGCCTCGCCCACGAGGCTGCGGCGAAAATCGGCGTCGTCGCGCCGTGGGTCGTATACCGCCCGGCACAGGCTGGTCAGCAGCCAGCCGGGCTCGGCGCTGGCATCGACGCACAGCTCACCCAGCCAGGGCGGCGGCAGCAGATCGGCCAGGCTCACCTGCTCGGCCACGCCGAGAACGCGGCAGCAGGCCTGATAGATCTGCGCCGTACCGCGCAGCTTGCCGTCCAGGCTGTAGCCGGCGATATGCGGCGTCGCCAGCTGGCACAGCGCGGCCAGTTCGACATCGACCTGCGGCTCCCCCTCCCACACATCCAGCACGGCCTGAAGATCGCGCCGCATCGGCAACAGCTCGCGCAGGGCGGCGTTGTCCACGACCGCGCCGCGACTGGCGTTGATCAACCAGGTGCCAGGCTGCAATGCGGCCAGGCGCCGGGCATCGAACAGGTGGCGTGTCGAAGCGTCCAGCGGCGTATGCAGGCTGATCACGTCGCACGCCTCGATGATCCGCTGCAGATCGACGAACGCGCCGCCCTCGGCAGCCTGTCGCGGTGGATCACAGACCAGCACCTGCCAGCCCAGCGCCTGCAGCACATCGACCAGGCGCCCGCCGACCTGCCCCGCGCCCACCACGCCGTAGACCCGCATGGCCGGGTCGACTCCCTCGCGCTCGGCCAGGGCGAGGATGCTGCCCAGCACATAATCGACCACGCCACGGGCATTGCAGCCCGGCGCACTGCTCCAGGCGATGTCCGCCTCGGCGAAGTAGTCGAGGTCCAGATGATCGGTGCCGATGGTGCAGGTGCCGACGAAACGGACCTTGCTGCCTTCGAGCAGGGCGCGGTCGACCTGGGTCACCGAGCGCACCAGCAGCAGGTCGGCATCGCGCACGTCCGCCGCATTGATCGCACGTCCGGGCAGGCGGCGGATACGGCCGAAACCGGCAAAGAATTCATCGAGCAGGGGAATGTTTTCGTCAGCGACTATCAGCATGGCGGGCTCCACGAGGCAGGCGCCCATTCTAAGCCAGCATCGCCGTCAGCGTCGCCCCGCAGGCCGCTTGACGGTGCGTCACACCGAGCTTTCCTGACCGACACGTCAAGGCGTAGACTACGCGGTTTCCTGCTTTCCCGAAGAACCGAAATGTCCACCGACACCCGCCTTGGCCGCGTGCGCACGGAACTGCGCAGCCTGCTCCTGCTGGCCACCCCCATCATCATCGCCCAGCTGGCGCACACCGCCATGGGCTTCGTCGATACGCTGATGGCCGGGCGCGTCAGCCCGCAGGACCTGGCCGCCGTAGCGCTGGGCAACTCGATCTGGGTACCGGTGTTCCTGCTGATGACCGGCGTGCTCCTGGCGACCACACCCAAGGTCGCTCAGCGTTTCGGCGCGGGCGAAGAACCGAGCATCGGCCCGCTGGTACGCCAGGCCCTGTGGCTGGCTCTGGCCGTGGGCGGCAGCGCGGCGACGCTGCTGTGGAATGCCGAGTTCATCCTGCGCCACATGAATGTCGAGCCGGCCCTGGTCACCCCGGCCATGGGCTATCTGCGGGCCGTGGCCTGTGGCTTTCCTGCGGTCGCGCTGTTCCATGTGCTGCGCTGCTTCAGCGACGGCCTGGGCCACACGCGACCGACCATGGTGCTGGGCATCATCGGCCTGATGCTGAACATTCCGGCCAACTACATCTTCATCTACGGCAAGTTCGGTTTGCCGGCCATGGGCGGTGTCGGCTGCGGCTGGGCCACGGCGCTGGTGATGGGCTTCATGCTGATCGGCATGCTGGTCTGGGTGAAATGGGCGCCGTACTACCGCGCCAGCGGGCTGTTCGCTCATTTCGAGTGGCCGCAATGGGCCGTGATCCGCCGCCTGCTGGCCATCGGCGTACCGATTGGCGTGGCCGTCTTCGCCGAATCCAGCATCTTCGCGGTGATCGCCCTGCTGATCGGCGGCCTCGGCGCGACCGTGGTCGCCGGGCACCAGATCGCCCTGAACTTCAGCTCCATGGTGTTCATGATTCCCTACTCGCTGGCCATGGCCTCCACAGTGCGCGTCGGTCAGGCACTGGGACGCGGGCAGCCGCGCGAGGCGCGCTTCGCGGCCGGTGTGAGCATGGGCGCCGCGCTGGGCTACGCCTGCCTGTCGGCCAGCCTGATGCTGTTGCTGCGCGAGCAGATCGCGCAGATCTATACCCCGGACAAGGCAGTGATCGCGGTGGCGGCGACGCTGATCGTGTACTCCGCGCTGTTCCAGTTCTCCGATGCCATCCAGGTCACTGCTGCCGGCGCCCTGCGTGGTTATCAGGACACCCGCATCACCATGCTGCTGACGCTCTTCGCCTACTGGGGCATCGGCCTGCCGGTGGGCTACGCCCTGGGGCTGTCCGACTGGCTCGGCGAACCCAGCGGCCCCAGCGGCCTGTGGCAGGGCCTGGTGGTCGGCCTGACCTGCGCGGCGGTGATGCTCGCCATTCGCCTGGCGCGCAGCGCACGCAGGCGCATTCGTCACGCGGTCTGAACGAGGGCGATTGGATAGCCGGGGGATCGGCTCTAGACTGAGCCCATGACACGACTCGTCCTGTTCCTCGGCCTCCTGCTGCTGGCCGGCTGCCAACCGGGCAACGACGGGCTGGCACTGCAGCGCGACTACCTCGAGCGCCTGCAGCGCTCGCTCGACGGCGCGGACTTCGCGCCCTTCGACACGCGCACGCTCAGCCAGTATCGCCTGCCCGCGCGACGCCAGCGCCTGCTGGAGCTGCCGGAACTGCGCATCGGCCTGCTCGATCTGGTGATCGATGCGCGGCGCTGCCCGCACCTGCAGCAACTCATCAGCCAGCGCAACAGCAGCCTGGGCAAGCAGCTCCTGCCCAGCCAGCGCCTGGGTTACGAGGGCGACCTGCTGCGCGCCATCGACGACTGCCTGCCGCACCTGCCGGACAGCGCCAGCCTGAAAGGCACCCTGCAGCGCCTGGCCGCAGAGAAACGCCGGCAACTGCCCGCCGTGTTCTGGAACGCACTCAATGGCAGCCCGGAGTTCGAGCACTACCTGCGTTTCGCCGACCAGGCATTGCCGCTCGGCAGCCAGGAAGACAACGCCGCCCTCGACGCCCTGCAGCGCCTGGCCAGCGTCGGCGCGGCCCTGCCCCGCCAGCTGCCGCCGGGCAGCGACACCCTGGACCCGCTGTTCTTTGCGCTCTACGCCAGCGAGCAAGGCGGCCAGCTGATCACCAGCCTGGCCAGCCTGCGCCACACTCTCGACGCCGGCAGTGAACTGCTGGAGCAGCGCCAGCGCACGCGCCCCCTGTGCCCGCTGGGCCAGGCGACGCCACGCGGGCGCATCCTGCAGAACATCTTCGTCAAGTTCTACGCCGGCGGCCTGCAGCCTTATCTGGCCCAGGTCGACCAGCGCGGCCAGCAGTGGCAGGCGGCGCTGCAGCAGCTGCAGCGCGTCGAGGGCATTCCAGCGGCCACCCGCGAGCACCTGCAGCGACTGGCTGGCGAACAGGACGGTTTGTGGCAGGCGTTTCGCGCCGCCACGGCGCGCCACGTCAAGGCCTGGCAGAAGGTGCTGAACAGCTGCGGCCTGGCGCCGGGGCAAACGGGATGGAAAGGCGCTGGGCGCGACGCCGAATCCTGGGCTGGCTAGTCCGTCTTCTTGCGGATCCAGTACAGGTAGGTGCCGTCTTCCTCGGCCTGGCCGAGCAGCTCATGGCCCAGGAACACACAGAACTTGGGAATGTCACGCCGGGTCGAGGGATCGGTGGCGATCACCTTGAGCAGGCCGCCCGGCGACAGGTCGCGCACCTTGTTGTGCAGCATCATCACCGGCTCGGGGCAGTTCAGGCCACTGGCGTCGAGCAGGTCATCGTGATTGAGGGTCAGGGCTTCGGACATAGGGGGCTCCACAGGCAGGCGCGCATTGTCGCGCAAAGCTGACCTCCAGGTCACCCTGCGCGCACAACCTTGGATGGGCGGCGCATGCTCGCCAACTGCGGCAGAGTGCCTGCGCTCCGGCGTGTCAGGGATGGCCCGCACGCGCGCTCCGGGAGGACTCCGGAACGACGCGGGAGTCCGGGCCGGGCCCCTGCGGCCCGAGCCCGGTTCATCCCCTCACTTGCCGTGGCGGCGCAGATGACAGGTCACTTCCTCACGGTCGTGGTAGAGCTGCTTGCAGCCGATACTGACCTTCATGCCTCGCTCCGCCAGCCCCGACGCGATGCGCTCGAGCAAGCGCCGCACCTCGGCATAGCGCTGCTTCATCGGCAGCTTGAGGTTGACCACCGCCTCGCGGCACAGCCCCTCGCCCAGCCAGGTCTCGATCATCGAGGCGGTGCGCGCCGGCTTCTCGACGATATCGCAGACCATCCAGTGCACCGGATGGCGCGGGCGGAAGGTAAAGCCGTCAGCCCGCTGGTGCACCACGAACCCCGAATACATCAGGCTTTCGGCCATCGGCCCGTTGTCCACGGCAGTGACGCGGATTTCCCGGTTGACCAGCTGCCAGGTCCAGCCACCGGGCGCAGCGCCCAGGTCCACGGCGGTCATGCCCGGCGCCAGGCGCTGGTCCCACTGTTCACGCGGGATGAAGTGATGCCAGGCCTCCTCCAGCTTGAGCGTGGAACGGCTCGGCGCCTCGCGCGGGAACTTGAGACGCGGAATGCCCATCGGCCACATCGCCAGGTTATCCGCCTCGGCGATGCCGGCGAACACCTCGCGGCCGCTCTTGAAGGTCAGCAGCAGGCGCGGTTTCTTCGCGTCCTCCACCAGCCTGCCGGCCTTGAGCAGCGCCTTGCGCAGCGGGGCCTCGAACTTCTTGCAGAAGGTGGAGACTTCCTTGCCCTCGTTGGTGTCGAGCACCTCCAGCCACAGGCTGCCGCACACCGGGTAGTCGGCCAGTGCCTCCAGCAGCACACTGATGCGCTCGCTCTCCGGCAGCTCGACGAAGCGCCCACGCGCCCACTGCCGCGGGAAGATCAACTGGTTGAAACGCACGCTGCGCATCAGGCGCTCGCAATCGGCCGCATCGTTGCAGACGAACTCGGCGCACGCGCTGCCAGGCTTGGCCTTGGAGTAGCCGGGCACGTCCAGACGAGCCGCGAGGTCGCTGATCTCGGCGCAGACCTCGCCCTCGAAACCGGGGCGGCAATGCAGAAACAGGGTATTCATCAAAGCGTCTCCTTGAGCCGCGCATGATACCTGAGGCGGGAACCTGAGGCCTGCAAACCTGTCCAGCTACTGTGTAGCCATCATCGTTTGAAGCGGCTACGACTTGCTCGCAAACCACGCACATTCAAGGATACGGCTCGCAAGACTCGTCAGGCAGGACTAGCTTGAGAGTCTGCCGCCATCAGACATAGCCCGAACCGTGCGGGCCCAAGGAGACGTGCAATGCCCTCCCTCGATAGCCTGAACTGCCGCCGCGAACTGAAGATCGGCGACACCACCTACCACTATTTCAGCCTGCCCGAGGCGGCCCGCCGCCTTGGCGACATCCAGCGCCTGCCCAAGTCGCTCAAGGTGCTGCTGGAAAACCTGCTGCGCAACGAAGACGGCCAGACCGTGAGCGCCGAAGACCTGCAGGCCATGGTCGACTGGCTCGGCCAGCGCGCCTCGGACCGCGAGATACAGTACCGCCCGGCACGGGTCCTGATGCAGGATTTCACCGGCGTCCCGGCGGTGGTCGACCTGGCCGCCATGCGCGACGCCATGGCCAGGGCCGGCGGCGATCCGCAACGCATCAACCCGCTGTCGCCGGTGGACCTGGTCATCGACCACTCGGTGATGGTCGACCGCTACGCCTCCTCCAGCGCCTTCCACGACAACGTCGAGCTGGAAATGCAGCGCAACGGTGAACGCTATGCCTTTCTGCGCTGGGGCCAGCACGCCTTCGCCAACTTCAGCGTGGTACCGCCAGGCACCGGCATCTGCCACCAGGTCAACCTCGAATACCTGGCACGCACGGTGTGGACGAAGAGCGAGGACGGCGCCACCCTCGCCTACCCCGACACCCTGGTCGGCACCGACTCGCACACCACCATGATCAATGGCCTCGGCGTGCTCGGCTGGGGGGTTGGCGGCATCGAGGCGGAAGCAGCCATGCTCGGCCAGCCGGTGTCGATGCTGATCCCCGAGGTCATCGGCTTCAAGCTCAGCGGCAAGCTCAAGGAAGGCATCACCGCCACCGACCTGGTGCTCACCGTGACGCAGATGCTGCGCAAGAAAGGCGTGGTGGGCAAATTCGTCGAGTTCTACGGCGACGGCCTGGCCGAGCTGCCACTGGCCGATCGCGCCACCATCGCCAACATGGCACCGGAATACGGCGCCACCTGCGGCTTCTTCCCGGTGGACGACATCACCCTCGGCTACCTGCGCCTGTCCGGCCGCCCGGAAGCGAGCGTGCAACTGGTCGAGGCCTACAGCAAGGCCCAGGGCCTGTGGCGTGAAGCCGGGGCAGAACCGCTGTTCAGCGACAGCCTGAGTCTGGACATGGGCAGCGTCGAAGCCAGCCTGGCCGGGCCCAAGCGTCCGCAGGACCGCGTCGCGCTGGGCCAGGTCAGCCAGGCCTTCGACGACTTCGTCGGCCTGCAGCTGAAACCGGCGGCCAGGGAAGAAGGCCGCATGCTCAACGAAGGCGGCGGCGGTACGGCCGTCGGCGGCGACCAGCAGAGCGGCGGGATCGACTATCAGGACGACGGCCATACCCACCGCCTGCAGGATGGCGCCGTGGTGATCGCCGCCATCACCTCCTGCACCAACACCTCCAACCCCAGCGTGATGATGGCGGCCGGCCTGCTGGCCAAGAAGGCCGTGGAGCGAGGCCTGCAGCGCCAGCCCTGGGTCAAGAGCTCCCTCGCCCCTGGCTCCAAGGTGGTCACCGAATACTTCGCGGCCGCCGGCCTGACCCCCTACCTGGAAAAACTCGGCTTCGACCTGGTGGGCTACGGCTGCACCACCTGCATCGGCAACTCCGGCCCGCTGCGCGAGCCCATCGAGAAAGCCATCGCCAAGGCCGACCTGACCGTGGCCTCGGTGCTCTCCGGCAACCGCAACTTCGAGGGCCGCGTGCATCCGCTGGTGAAGACCAACTGGCTGGCCTCGCCGCCCCTAGTGGTCGCCTATGCCCTGGCCGGCAGCGTGCGCATCGATCTCACCCGGGACGCGCTCGGCACCGGCAAGGACGGCCAGCCGGTCTACCTCAAGGACATCTGGCCGAGCCAGGCGGAAATCGCCGACGCCATCGCCAAGGTCGATACCGCGATGTTCCGCAAGGAGTATGCCGAGGTCTTCGCCGGCGACGCGAAGTGGCAGGCGATCAGCGTGCCCGAGGCCGACACCTACGCCTGGCAGACGGACTCCACCTACATCCAGCACCCGCCGTTCTTCGAGAACATCGCCGGCGATCCCCCGCGCATCACTGACATCCGCGATGCGCGCATCCTCGCCCTGCTGGGCGACTCGGTGACCACCGACCACATCTCGCCGGCCGGCAACATCAAGGCCGACAGCCCGGCCGGACGCTACCTGCGCGACAATGGCGTGGCCCAGGCCGACTTCAACTCCTATGGCTCGCGCCGTGGCAACCATGAGGTGATGATGCGCGGCACCTTCGCCAACATCCGCATCCGCAACGAAATGCTCGGCGGCGAGGAAGGCGGCAACACCCTGCACATCCCCAGCGGTGACAAGCTGGCGATCTACGACGCCGCCATGCGCTACCAGGGCGAAGGCACGCCGCTGCTGATCGTCGCCGGCAAGGAGTACGGTACCGGTTCCAGCCGCGACTGGGCGGCCAAGGGCACCAACCTGCTGGGCGTCAAGGCCGTGATCGCCGAGAGTTTCGAGCGCATCCACCGCTCCAACCTGGTGGGCATGGGCGTGCTGCCGTTGCAGTTCAAGCCCGGCACCGATCGCAACACCCTCGGGCTGACGGGCCAGGAGACGCTGGCCATCGAAGGGCTCGAAGGCGTGGAACTGCGCCCGCAAATGCCCCTGACCCTGATCGTCAGCCGCGAGGGTGGTCAGCAGGAACGGGTCGAGGTGCTGTGCCGCATCGATACGCTCAATGAGGTCGAGTACTTCAAGGCCGGTGGCATCCTGCACTACGTGCTGCGCCAGATGATCGCCAACTGACGCAAATGCCCTGCTGCTTCCTGCGGCAGGGCGCCTATTCTTCGTTGGGTCAGGGACGGCCACCATCGCGACAGAAATGTGACGCCATTCAAAAAGCGTTACACTCGCAAAAAACGGATTCAGCCCTCAACTTCGCCACTTGCCGGCCGATGACAGGGCATTACAACGACGGATACCTGCCATGCGTAACAACCAACCGGTCACCCAGCGCGAACGCACCTTCCCTGCGCAGCAGCGTCTGATCTCCACTACCGATCTCAAGGGTCAGATCACCTACTGCAACGACGCCTTCGTCGAGATCAGTGGCTTCACCCGCGAAGAACTGCAACGTGCGCCGCACAACATCGTGCGCCACCCGGACGTTCCGCCGGCCGTGTTCGATCACATGTGGACGACCCTCAAGAGTGGCCGCCCGTGGATGGGTATCGTCAAGAACCGCTGCAAGAGTGGTGACTTCTACTGGGTCAACGCCTACGTCACCCCTATCACCGAGAACAACCAGGTGGTCGGTTACGAGTCCGTCCGCGTCAAGCCCAGCGCCGAGCAGGTACGCCGCGCAGAGGCACTCTACGCACGGGTCAACGCCGGCAAGTCGGCCATTCCGGCGAGCAATCAGTGGGTGCCCATCGTCCAGGCGTGGATGCCGTTCATCCTGGTCAGCCAGATCGGTTTTCTCATCGGCCACTGGATGGGCAGCAACTGGGGCTTCATCCTCGCCGCCCTGCTCTCCGTGCCGCTGGGGCTGGCCGGCATCGCCTGGCAGACCCGCGGCATCAAGCGCCTGCTGCGCATCGCCGAGCAGACCACCTCCGACCCGCTGATCGCGCAGATGTACACCGACAGCCGTGGCGCCGAAGCACGCCTGGAGATGGCCATGCTCAGCCAGGGTGCGCGCCTGAAGACCTGCCTCACCCGGCTGCAGGACACCGCCGAGCACCTGACCCAGCAGGCGCGCGAAGCCGACAAGCTGGCCCACAACAGCTCGGCCGGCCTGGAGCGTCAGCGCAGCGAAACCGAACTGGTCGCCACCGCCGTCAACGAGATGGCCGCCACCACCCTGGAAGTGGCCAGCAATGTCGCCCGCACCGCCATCGCCACCCAGGAGGCCAATCGCCTGACCAGCGAGGGCCGCGGCATCGCCGAGGAAACCCGCGAAGCGATCCAGCGCCTGTCGCAGTCGGTGGGCGATACCGGCGAGACCGTCACCCGCCTGGCCCAGGACAGCAATGAAATCGGCGGCGTGGTCGATGTGATCAAGGGCATCGCCGACCAGACCAACCTGCTGGCCCTCAACGCGGCCATCGAAGCGGCCCGCGCCGGCGAGATGGGGCGTGGTTTCGCCGTGGTGGCGGATGAAGTCCGGTCGCTGGCGCAACGCACCGCCGAATCCACCGAGCAGATCCACACGCTGATCGCCAAACTGCAGCGCACCGCCGAAGAAGCGGTGATGACCATGGAAATCGGCCGCAAGCAGGCCGACGAAGGCGTCGAACGCGTGCTGAAGGCCGACCAGGCGCTGTCCGGCATCAGCGATTCGGTCGCCAACATCGCCGACATGGCCAACCAGATCGCTGCCGCCGCGGAAGAACAGAGCGCCGTGGCCGACGAGATCAATCGCAACATCACCACCATCGCCCAGCTGGCCGACCAGACGGCTGGCGAGGCGCAGAACACGGCCAAGCTCAGCCAGGCCCTGACCGGCACCGCCCAGGGCCAGTACGCGCTGGTCGAACGCTTCAACCGCTGACCCCGCCCCGGCGCAGTGGCTCAGCCGCTGCGCCGGGTTGCGCACCTGCGCTGTTCCAGGCGCACAGTACGTCCAGCAACGCCCAACCCGAGACCTTCCCCATGAGCTTTGTAACGAAGCGACGAATTCTCTTCGGCGACTGCGACCCGGCCGGCATCGTCTACACGCCACGCATCAGCTACTTCGTCATCGAAGCGGTGCACGACTTCCTGGCTCACGCCCTTGGCGGGCCGGCCATACGCGAAATCTTCGCGATGGGCATTCTGCCTCCCGCCCGCGCACTCTCGATCGAGTTCCTGGCGCCCATGGCCTGGGACGAGGTCATCGACATCGAGGTGCGCAGCGGCGATCTCACCACCAGCTCGTTCTCCTTCTGCGTCGAGGCCCGCAATGCCGCGCACGACGTCACCTTCCGCGCCACCCTCACGCAGGTAGCCGTGTCCCCCGAGAGCAAGCGCCCCATCCCGCTGCCCCAGGCGCTGCGTGACGCCCTGAGCGCGACCTGACGCCCCACGGCGACCCGACACGCGCCTGCATGCGGCGTTTGTACAGTACCCAGGCGCCGGGCAGCCGTGCAATCATCCGGCACAACGCAGTGCACGCGAAGGGAATGATGAGGCATGAAACGGATAGCCGTTTTCGGCAAGCCAGGTGGCGGCAAGTCCACACTGGGCAGGAAACTGGCACAGGCCAAGGGCCTCGAGCTGTTCCCCCAGGACCTGATGGTCTACCGAGCCGACGGAACCAAGGTGTCGAACGAGGAATACGACGCGGCGCACCGCGCCATTCTGGACAGGGACGGCTGGATCATCGAAGGTCTGGGCACGCTGGAGTCCTTCTGGCAACGGCTGGAATCCGCAGACACGCTCATCTACGTCGACCTGCCATACTGGCAGCACTACTGGTTCACCTGCAAGCGACTGCTGCAGAGCGCATGGGTGAGACCGGAAGGCTGGCCGGAGGGCAGCTCCGTGCTGAAAGGCACCCTGGCGAGCTGGAGATACCTGCGCCTGTCACCACGTTTCTGGACCAGCGCCTTGCTCGCCAGGATCGAGGCAAGCGCCGCCGGCAAGGCGCTCTACCACTTGCAGTCGACCGCAGATATCGACGCCTTCGTCAACGCGCATACGGTGCGCCGCTGAACACGCGCCAGTCGATCAACGGCAAATTCAATCCCTCGGTAGCCATCACCATGCCCTTTCCAGCCCATGAATACGACGCACTGATCAGCCTCAAGGGCGTAGGCCCGACCGTCGTTCGACGACTCGAACAGATAGGTTTCAACTCACTCGGCGACCTGGCCGAAGCCTGCGTCGGCGATATCGTCAGCGCCGTATCGGCCCAGCTTGGCTCGACCTGCTGGAAGAACAGCCCGCAGGCACGCGCAGCCATCCAGGCGGCCATCGACCTGGCCAGATCCCGTCAGTGAATCCACCCTGCACACAGAGCCAAGGAGCCCGGCATGCCTGCCCACGAGAAGATCGACTACGTCGAATACCCCACCCGCAACCTGCCGGCCAGCAAAGCCTTCTTCCAGGCCGCATTCGGCTGGCATTTCACGGATTACGGCCCGGATTACGCGGCATTCGCGGGCGAAGGCCTGGACGGCGGATTCTTCAGCGCCGAGATGTCGGCGCGTAACGAACACGGCAGCGCGCTGATCGTGTTCTACAGCGCGCGACTGGAGGAAACGCTGCACAAGATCGAGGCTGCTGGCGGGAAGATCGTCAAACCGATCTTCGCCTTCCCGGGAGGCCGGCGCTTCCACTTCGTCGAGCCCGGCGGCAACGAGTTCGCCGTGTGGTCGGAGCCGGACAGCCAGTAGCCGACCCCCTCTGCAGCAGTGCCCGCCCTCGCCCAGGTCCCGTACGCGGTGCCAGGGGTGCGGGAATACCGGCGGAGAAACGCTGTAATAGTTGACCGCCGGCATTCGTTTGACCACTGCCCTGGGTGCACATTAACGTCCCTGCCCTTCACCTCTCGGGCGAGCGTCGCTGCGCCCGGGTCGTGGATGCGGATCATGCTGATCGATGCCCGCCGAGGCCTTGGCCTTCACCTGCCTGCAAGCGGGCCAGCTGAACACCCCGCTCGAACAGGCGGCGCGGAACGGCGAGGGCCAGTTGATTGCACTGCACGATGTCGTCGCCCTGGTGCGAACGCTGCTGAGCCTGTCCGCTGCCAGCCAGGCGCGTGAGCGGTTGCGCGCAGCCATTGCCGATGAGCCCCCCGACTACCTGAACGAGATATCCCGATGCCCGATCTTTCCGTCCATCTGACTACGCCACGTCTGCTCCTGCGCCCACTGGAAGCTGCGGATGCCCCGGCACTGTTCTCAATCTTTTCCGATCCCCAGGTCATGCAGTACTGGAACACCCCGGCCTGGGCCTGCGAGGCCGTGGCACAGGACTTCATCCGCGCGGAATGCCAGGCCATGCACGACGGCCAGCGCCTGACCCTGGCCATCGTCAACAGGGACTGCGGCGAGCTGATCGGCAAATGCCTGCTGTTCAGCTACGAACCCGAGTCGCGGCGCGCGGAGATCGGCTTCGGCATTGCCTCAAGCGCCTGGGGCCGGGGTTACATCCAGGAGGCGGCCCGTGAGCTGCTGCGCCACGGGTTCGAAACCCTGGGGCTCAACCGCGTCGAAGCGGAGATCGACCCGAGCAACGCCGCCTCCGGGCGGGCGCTGGAACGCCTGGGTTTCAGCAAGGAAGGTCTGCTCCGCCAACGCTGGATCATCGACGGGCAGGTATCGGATTCGGCACTCTACGGGCTGCTCAGCGAAGATTGGTATAGCCTTCAGGACAGGCAACAGCAGCGGTGAGAGCATGCAGAGAATCGAGCACATCCGCCAGATGGCGCGCTACAACAGCTGGATGAACGAACGCCTGTACGCTGCGGCTGCCAGTTTGCCCGACGAGGCATTGAGCGCCGAGCGTGGCGCGTTCTTCGGCTCGATCCTGGGCACCCTGAATCACCTGGTGGTGGCCGACCTGATCTGGCTCGGGCGCTATGCCGCACACCCGGCGAACCATCGGGCGCTGCAGGCGCTCGCCGGGCTGCAACGCCCCACGCGCCTGGATCAGCCGATGGCCGCGAACATCCGCGAGCTGACCGCCCTGCGCGTGCAGCTGGACGCCTGCATCGAGGCGCTGGCTGCGGAGATCAATGAAGAGCAGCTGGACCAGCCCCTGGCCTATCGCAACACCAGGGGGATCGAGGCGAGAAAGAACTTCTTCGCCCTGCTGATGCACCTGTTCAACCACCAGACCCACCATCGTGGCCAGGCGACGACCCTGCTCTCGCAGGCCGGGGTGGATGTCGGGGTGACCGATCTGCTGGCCAGCATCGCCGACGAGCCCGAGCCATGATCCGCGTGCTCAAGTATGCGCTGATCGCCCTGGGAGCCCTGCTGGCCTGCATCCTGCTGGCCATCGCCATCGTCCTGCTGGTGAACGTCGCCGGCATGGATGCGGACGCCACCTACGAGCTTCGCGGCCGCTACAAGCCGAGCGCCGATGGCAAGACCTACCTGGTGGTCGAGCATGACAACGGCGGTGGCTGCGGCACGCTCTCGCTGGACGGCGAACCCTGGCCGGTGCCACTCGACGTGGCCGGAGAAACGACACCGGGTGTGCACACGATCGAATGCGGTGGCGAGATCGAATTCGAGATTCAGTCAGGCAGCATCTACTACTTCAACTATTGGGGCCCCTAGCTCACAGACCCGCCAGTTGCAGCCAGTGCGCGTAGAAGCCCTCGGCCACCTGATTCAGCGCCCTGACCTTCTCCGGCAACTGCTCGCGCATCTCGGCGAGGGACTGCTGGCTGGGCTGGCGCTCATCGAGCAAGTGCGCCCAGTCATCGAGCCAGCACTCGATCAGTGGCTCGGTCATCTCCGGGTGGCCCTGCAGCGCCAGCACCTTGTCGCCCCAGGCGAAGGCCTGGTTGTCGCACCAGCGGCTGCTGAACAGCGCCTGCGCGCCCTCGGGCAGGGCGAAGGTGTCACCGTGCCACTGGAAGATGCTGAACGGCTCGGGCAGGTGCACCAGCCAGGGGCTGTCCGTCACCTGCGCATGGCGCTGCATGTCCTGCCAGCCCGCTTCGGTGTAGGGCATCCGCCGAATGCTGGCGCCGAGAGCCTTGGCCAGCAACTGGCCGCCAAGGCAATGACCGATGATCGGCACTTCGCGGGCGATGAGGCGCTGCAGGGCGGCCACCTCGTCGGCGATCCACGGCAAGGGGTCATTGACGCTCATCGGGCCGCCCATCACGGCCACCGCCCTGGGTCGCTCGAGGTCATAGCCACGCAGCTCGCCCAGGTCGACGCGTAACACGTCGAAGCTGCAACCACGCGCCTGCAGCACCTGCGCCAGATGCGCGGGCGGGCAATAATCGATATGGGTCAGGATCAGAACATCGGTCATGAGTACCTCCGCCACGCAGTCTGCGTGATGGCGCTGGCCAAGTCGAGGCTGCCGGTCTGTCCCGGCTCGCTCTCAGCAGCAGGTCAGCCGCGCCCTCCGCCCCTCTTCCCCGGCAGGAAAGAGGAGCAGAACACGCCAGACCGCAGGAAAGGCGTGCTAACGGACCGCCGACGCTTTCACCTCCTGGGTTACACCCCAGCCGTCCAGGGTGCCGCCCAGCGGGACGACAATGGACTCCAGGTCATGCTCGAACGCGCCAATACCGGCATGGGTGGCGTACATCACTTTGCTGATTTGCAGGTGCCAGGCGCCGTCCTCACGGGCGGATACCTGGGCGTTGAGCGACTCGCCGCGAAAATTTCTGGCCGCCATTCTGGCCCGCTCCTCATCGGGAAAAATGGCGTAGAACTCGATCGGGTGGAACTGGGCGAAGTCGAACCCCCCTTCTTTCATCCGACGCAGCACCGAGGTGCTGGAGTCTTCGTGGAAGGCTGTGCTCATAAACGACCTCCTCTCAGGCTATGGATGGATTGACCGCTTTCCCATTGCTACCGCCCGGCTGGACGGTGTCGCGGCCCCTGCTGGCGCCGCCCCGAGAATCGAGCGGATGCTCGACGTGTCTACTTCAAGCGCATCGACGACTGCCCGACAGAGCGCCGGACTGAAAGCCGTCCTTGCAAGGGTAGTCGCTGAACGCCAGGTGCGCGCTGGATGGAAAGTCTTTGTAACGAAGCCGGCGACCAGCGGCAATTGGCCAGCCGGGCGCCCGCGCCCCTCTCACAGCCCCCGTTCGCGCAGAAAGGCCACCACCCGCCCGATGGCGTAATCCGCCGCACGCAGCACGCCGACATGCGCCTGAAACACGTGCCACAGCCCCGGGTAGCGCTCCAGACGCATGTCGACGCCCGCCGCCGCAGCGCGCTCGGCCAGGCGCAGACTGTCGTTCAGCAGCAGTTCGTCCTCGCCGACCTGGACCAGCGTCGGCGGCAAGCAGCGCAGGTCGGCGAACAGCGGCGACATGCCCGGGTCGTCACGTGGCACACCGGCCGGACAGTAGAGTTCGGCGGCCTGCTCGACCCAGCTGGGGTGGATCAGCGGATCGCCGGCTGGCGGCTGGTGCATCCGCTCGCCGGTGAAATC
Organism: Ectopseudomonas khazarica; assembly: GCF_004521985.1. GTDB lineage: Bacteria > Pseudomonadota > Gammaproteobacteria > Pseudomonadales > Pseudomonadaceae > Aquipseudomonas > Aquipseudomonas khazarica. The sequence goes on along the minus strand of NZ_SBHZ01000001.1, from coordinate 344,130 downwards.
GGTGGCTGGCGAGAAGCACACCAGCGCCGCAGGAGCCGGCAGGCCCAGCTCGATGATGCGCAGGCAGCCGACCAGGCTGAGGTTGCCGCCGGCAGAATCACCGCCGATGGCGATCTGCTCCGCGCGATACCCCGACTCCAGCAGGCCCCGGTAAGCCGCCACCACATCGTCGCGCGCCGCCGGATAGGGATGCTCCGGCGCCAGCCGATAATCCAGCGCGCAGACGTCCAGACCAGCGCGCTTGGCCAGGCTGGCGCAGATGCCCCGATGCGTATCCGGCCCGCCGATCATGAAGGCGCCGCCGTGCAGGTAGAGCAGCACGCCGCCGCGGGCGCCAGGCGCGCGGTGCCATTCGCAGGGGCGACCGCCCAGGGTCGAGGCGCTGCGACGCACACCGCGCGGCGTCAGGGTGACGCTGGTGAGGGCGCGCAGCACGCGGCGCTGCCCGGAAACCGGCATCGGTGGCCGCACCAGCCCGCGAAAGAACAGACGCAGGAAACCGCGCAACAGGCCGCGCAGCAGCATCTGCTCGGCGGCGGGGGCTTGGAATTCAGCGGACGCAGTCATAGTCGGCAAGCTCCGGAGTACGGGTCATGAGGCGATAGGTGAAGGTGAAACCCGGCCAGTTGTTGGTGTTCTTGCCGGTAGCGGTCTTGTACCAGCTGTCGCAGCCCTGTTCCCATATCGTTCGATGAGTCGCCTGTTGCAGTCTGGCGTTGTACCGGCGCTGCACCGGCGGCCGCAGATCGAGATAGCGCAGGCCCTGCTCACGCAGCGCACGCAGGCAACCGAGCACATAGGCGTACTGGCTCTCCAGCATGTAGAGAATCGAGTTGTGGCCGAGGTTGGTATTCGGCCCGTACAGCAGGAACAGGTTGGGAAATCCGCTGACGCTGATGCCCTTGTACGCCTCCGCGCCGTCCTTCCAGGCCTGGTTCAGGTCCTGGCCATCGAGCCCACGGATGCGCATCGGCGCCAGGAAGTCGGTCGCGGTGAAGCCCGTGCCGTAGATCAGCACGTCGCAGGGATGCTCGCGACCGTCGGCGGTCAGCAGAGAACGTTCACGCACTTCGTGAATCGGCGAATCGACGATCTCGACGTTGGCCTGCGCCAGCGCCGGGAAGTAATCGTTACTGATCAGGATGCGCTTGCAGCCCATGGGGTAGTCCGGCTGCAGTTGCGCCCGCTTGCCGGCGTCGGGCATCTGCCGTTGCAGGTGGCGGGTGAAACTGTGGCGGAACACACGCATCAGCCAGGGAAAACAGATGAAGGCCAGTGCACGCCCCTCGTGGTGCAAGTACTGCAGCAGGCGGTCGGCACGCTGCCACAGCGGCAGACGGCGTTTGAGGGCGATCTCCCAGGGGCGATAGGCACGATCCGCCTTGGCCAGCACGTAGGCAGCCGAGCGCTGGAACAGGCTCAGGCTGGCGACCCTGGGCTGGATCTGCGGGACGAACTGGATGGCCGAGGCGCCGGTGCCGATCACGGCCACATGCTTGCCGCTCAGATCGAGGTCATGGCGCCAGCGCGCCGAGTGGAAGGCCTCGCCACGGAAATTCTGCAGACCCGGCAGCTGCGGATAGGCAGGCCGGTTGAGCTGGCCGCAGGCACTGACCAGCGCCTGCGTCTCGATCACCTCGCCGCCAGCCAGTTCGACGCGCCAGATGCCGCGCGCCGCATCGAAGTCGGCGCCAAGCACCTCGCTGCTCAGGCGGATATGCGCATGCAGCCGGTGCTTCTCCACGCACTGGCGGATATAGGCATGGATCTCCGCCTGCGGTGCGAACCTGCGCGACCAGTCGTGCTTGGCCTCGAAGGAGAACGAGTACAGGTGCGAGGGCACGTCGCAGGCTGCCCCCGGGTAGCTGTTGTCGCGCCAGGTGCCGCCGACGTCGCCGGCTTTTTCCAGCAGCAGGAAGTCCTCCTGACCGGCCTGGCGCAGCTGCATGGCCAGGCCCAGCCCGGCAAAGCCGCTGCCGATGATCAACACGCGCCAGGGCGCGTCAGTACGGGGGTTGTTGTGCATTGTGGTCTCCCCGACCCGTATGGGCACCTCGTAAGAACTACCTGCGCTGTCATCGCTGCGTTAAAAACAGGCTCAAGGTGCTGATTTGCAGCTGTGAACTGCACTTTTTCGCCTGTTTTCGCCTTGCGCTGACTGCCTCGCCCACGTTTTTCAGAAGCACCCGTTTATGGCGATCAGGGGATGCTACTTGCCTCGCCACGTCCGGGTTATGGCATAGTCGGCCAGGATATTGTGATTTTCGGACAACTCATGCCACCACCCTGGCCTGCCCGGCGCAGCATCATCAGCGTCCAGTTGCTCACCCAGCTGGGGCTCGACCTCGGCCTGAGCCTGGACAGGTGCCTGCACGGGACCGGGCTCACTCCCGTGCACCTCACCGGTCTGAACGGCGAGGTCGAAGCCGCAGGCGAACTGCAACTGATCGCCAACCTGGTCGAGGCGCTGCCCCGGGTCGGCGATCTGGGCCTGCAGGCCGGCCGGCGCTACCACCTGACCACCTACGGCGCCTGGGGCTACGCCATTCTCAGCAGTGCCAACGTGCGCCAGGCGGCGGAGCTGGGGCTGCGCTATCACGGCCTGACCTACGCGTTCACCCGCATCAGCCTGAACGTCGAGGGCGCCGTCGCCAGCCTGTGCTTCGATGACCAGGCACTGCAACCGGCGCTGCAGGACTTCATCGTGCAGCGTGACATGCTCGCGGCACTGGTGGTGGTACGCGAACTGCTCTGCAGCAGGTTGCCCTTGCTCGCCCTGGAGCTGCGCCAGGCGGCGCCAGCCGACGTCTCGCCGTTCATCGCCGCCTTCGGCCAGGCGCCACGCTTCGGCGCCGCGCACAACCGCCTGGGGTTCTCCGCCGACCTGCTGGACAACCCGCTGCCACGCGCCAACCCGCAGCTGGTCCAGGCCTGCGAACTGCAGTGCCAGGCACTGCTGGCCCGCCATCAGCTGCATCAGGGGCTGGCCGGGCGCGTACGCCAGCTGTTGCTGCAATCGCCAGGACAGCTGGCCGACATGGAACAGGTGGCCAGCCAGTTGCACCTGAGCAGCCGCACTCTGCGCCGCCGTCTGCTCGACGAAGGCACCCACTTCCGTGGTCTGCAGGACGAGGTGCGCCAGGCGCTGGCCGAGGAGCTGCTGGCCGCTGGCGGACTGAGCCTGGAGGAAATAGCCGAGCGCCTGGGTTACGGCGAGCTGTCCAACTTCATCCACGCCTTCAAGCGCTGGAAAGGCACGACACCCGGGCGCTATCAACGCGCGACGACGGCGTTCGGCCAGCCGCCGGCAGTTTGAAAGTCATCTTCGCGCTGACAAGCCCTCGATGCCGAGCTAGGGTGCGAGCCATGAACATCATCACCCTGCTCCTGCCCTACCAACCGCCCTGGGACTGGCAACAGTTCCACAGCCACTTCGCCCTGCGCGCGATTCCCGGCCTGGAGTCGCTGAGCGCCGCCAGCTACAGCCGTGGCTTCATGATCGACGGCGTACCCGGTTGGCTGCAGGTCATGCCGCTGGCCGGACAGAACGCCCTGGAACTGCGCTGCCGGGTCACCTCGCCGGCCCATCTCGATCACGTCGAGCAGCGCGTTCGCCGCATGTTCGATCTCGACAGCGAGCCCGAGACGATAGTCCGTCACCTCAGCCGCGACGCGCTGCTCGCACCGCTGCTGCAGCGCAACCCCGGCCTGCGCCTGCCCGTGGCCTTCGACCCGTTCGAGCAGGCCGTGCGCGCCATCGTCGGCCAGCAGGTGGCGGTCAAGGCAGCGGTCACCATCGTCGGCCGTCTGGTGCAACGTGCCGGTGCGCCGATCGAGACGCCGCAGGCAGTGGGCATCAGCCATCTGTTCCCTACCCCGCAGGCGATCGCGGAGGCGGACCTGACGGGTATCGGCATGCCGGGCAAGCGCGTGCAGTGCCTGCAGCACTTCGCGGCCTGTATCGCCGACGGCCGCCTGCAACTGAGCCTGCAGGACGGCAGCGCAGCGCTGATCGAACAGCTGTGCGCCCTGCCCGGCATCGGCCCGTGGACGGCGCACTACATCGCCCTGCGTGCGTTCGGCGAGGCCGATGCGTTTCCCGCCAGCGACCTGGGCCTGCTCAAGGCCCCGGTATGGGGCGCCGAAGGCATCGACGCACGACGCCTGCAACTGCGCGCCGAGGCCTGGCGGCCATGGCGCGCCTACGCCGCGGCGCATCTCTGGCACAACTATTCAGGAGGCTGAAGCATGCACTATCGCTACCACGACAGCCCGCTCGGCCCGCTGTTCATCGCCGCCGACGACAGCGGTCTGCAATTGCTGCTGATGGAGCTGGACAGCAGGCCCTGGCGCATCGAGGACGACTGGCAGCCTGCCGGCCGTGAGCTGGACGCCGTGTGCAGCCAGCTCGACCAGTACTTCGCCGGCCAGCGCCGCCATTTCGAGCTGCGCCTGGCGCCACGCGGCACGGCATTTCAGCAGCAGGTCTGGCAGGCGCTGCAGGCCATCCCCTACGGCCGTACCTGCAGCTACTCGGAGCTGGCCAGAGTCATCGAGCGCCCCCAGGCGGTGCGGGCGGTCGGCACCGCCAACGGCGCCAACCCGATCTCGATCATCGTGCCCTGCCATCGGGTGATCGGGCGTGATGGCAGCCTCACCGGATATGCCGGCGGCCTGTCACGCAAACAGTGGCTGCTGGAACTGGAAGGCGTGCTGCAGCCGACCCAGGCGCAGCTGGCGCTGTGAACGCGGCGCACGCCTGCGGCGCCAGCCGCACGGCCGGGTCAGATCCTGACGTTGCCGCGCGGCCCCATCAGCGCCCAGATGATCAGGCCGACCACCGGCAACAGCACGATCAGCAGAATCCACAGGATCTTGATGCCAGTCTCGGCACCGCTCTTGACCACGTTGATGATGGCCCAGATATCCAGGGCCAGGATGACCAGGCCGATCAGCCCATTGAAGGTGGAACCCATGACGACACTCCTGTGTAAGGGGTTGCCTGCATAGGATAGTCAGCGGCCGGCGCGGGTTCCCTGCGGGTTGACCGAGCGCTTCACTCGCCCAGGCGCGGGAAGCGACTGGCGATATCCTCACCGCTGCGTTCCGGCGCCTCTTCCTGCTGGCTCAGGCGCAGCGCCAGCACGTGTGGCTCCTCGCCCAGGTCGAACCAGTGGCGGGTGCCGCCCGGCAGGGTCAGCAGATCGCCACGCTCGCCCTGCAGCACGTAGACGTAGCCATCCAGATGCACGTTGAGCTGGGCGAACCCGCCGATGAACAGCCAGGCGCTGGCCTTCGCCTGCACCTGCTCGTCGAGGTGACGCGCACGCAGTTCGAGCTTCTGCGGATGATTGCGCTGCAGGTTGAACAGCTCCTGGCACACATAGCCCTGCTCCCCCATCAGCGCCTGCAGCCACAGCCCGTAGGCCGCGTCGAACTCGCTGTCCTCGCAGCCGGGACGCAACGCCTGCGGCAGCTCCAGCCGACGGTAGTCGATACCGACGGCCGCCAGGGTGCTGGCGATATCGTCGGCATGGTTGAGAACCTTGTTCGGCAGTTCCGGAGAGGTGTTCAGGTGGACGCTGAGGCTGCTCATGACGGGGCACTCGATTCAGGGCCGCTCGGGCGGCAGGCGGGTGGCAATGACGAAGGCTGCGAGCAAGGCTACCAGACTGGCGATGGCGAAGGTCCAGGCCGGTCCCAGGCTGTTCCAGCTGTACCCGGCATACAGCGCGCCGAGGGCCCCGCCGATACCGGCCAGGCTGGCGTAGAGCGCCTGGCCCTGGCCCTGCTGGCGATCGGCGAAACTGCGCTGCACGAAGTGGATGCAGGCGGCATGGAAGGCGCCGAAGGTGGCGGCGTGCATGCACTGCGCCAGCAGCAGCACGGGCAGATACTCTGGCAGGTTGCCCAGCAGCAGCCAGCGCAGGGCGGTGATCAGGAAGCTGGCCAGCAGCACCGCACGCAGCGAATAGCGCTGCAGCAGGCGCGCCATGACCAGGAACAGGAGAATCTCCGCCACCACCCCCAGCGCCCAGAACAGGCCGATGGCGCCACGGCTGTAACCGACGCCCTCCAGGTGCAGGGTGAGGAAGGTGTAGTACGGGCCGTTGCTCAACTGCATCAGCGCGACGCAGAGGTAGAACGCGAGCATGCCGGGGCGCCGCAGCTGACGCAGGAAACCACCCTGCTCCGGGGTGCTCGGGCGCTGCAGCGGCTGGGCGTTGGGCACCCAGAAACTGCCGGCGACGATGCCGGCCATGATCACCACCAGCGCCGCCGGGTAGGCATCCAGGCTCAGCCACTCGAACAACAGGCCAAGGCCGACCACGGCGACGATGAAACCGATGCTGCCCCACAGGCGGATCTGGCTGTAGCGCGCGGCCTGCTCACGCAGGTGCGCCAGGGTGATGACCTCGAACTGCGGCAGCACCGCGTGCCAGAAGAACGCATGCGTGGCCATGATCAGCGCCAGCCAGGCGTAGCTCTTGTCGAGGAAGATGCCGGCGAAGCAGGCCAGGGTGCACAACGCCCCAAAGCGCACGATGAGCAGGCGCTGACCGGTGTGATCACCCAGCCAGCCCCACAGATTGGGGGCCACGCAGCGCATCAGCATGGGAATCGCGATCAGCTCGCCGATTCGCGCCGCAGAAAAGCCCAGGTGGTCGAAGTACAACGCCAGAAATGGCGCCGTCCCCCCGAGCAAGGCGAAGTAGAAGAAGTAGAAACCCGACAGCCGCCAGTACGGCAGAGACGCCGTCATGAGCGGCAGGGTTCAAGCGGCACGCAGAGGCAGCGGCACAGCCGCCCGCGACTTGCCGCCCGTGGCGTGTCGCTCAACGCTGACCCAGCACCGGCGTGGTGACACGCACCTCGGCATTCTGCGCACGGTGACGCAGCAGGTGGTCCATCAGCACGATGGCCATCATCGCTTCGGCGATCGGCGTGGCGCGGATGCCCACGCAGGGGTCGTGGCGACCCTTGGTGATCACGTCCACCGGATTGCCGTCGACATCGATGGAACGCCCCGGCGTGGTGATGCTGGAGGTCGGCTTGAGGGCCAGGTGGGCAACGATCGGCTGGCCGCTGGAGATGCCACCCAGGATGCCGCCGGCATGGTTGGAGAGGAAACCCTGCGGGGTCAGCTCATCGCGATGCTCGGTGCCGCGCTGGGCCACGCAGGCGAAACCGGCGCCGATTTCCACGCCCTTGACCGCGTTGATGCTCATCAGCGCGTGGGCCAGTTCGGCGTCGAGGCGGTCGAAGATCGGTTCGCCGAGCCCCGGCATCACGCCTTCGGCGACCACGGTGATCTTCGCCCCGACCGAATCCTGGTCACGGCGCAGCTGATCCATGTACGCCTCGAGCTCCGCCACCTTGTCCGGGTCCGGGCTGAAGAAGGCGTTCTGTTCGACGCTGTCCCAGCTCTTGAACGGAATCTCGATGGGACCGAGCTGGCTCATGTAGCCACGGATGACGATGCCCTGGCTGGCCAGGAACTTCTTGGCGATGGCGCCGGCGGCCACGCGCATGGCGGTCTCGCGCGCCGAGCTGCGGCCACCGCCGCGGTAGTCGCGGATACCGTACTTGTGGTGGTAGGTGTAATCCGCGTGAGCCGGGCGGAACAGGTCCTTGATCGCCGAGTAGTCCTTGGACTTCTGGTCGGTATTGCGGATCAGCAGGCCGATGGAGCAACCGGTGGTCTTGCCTTCGAACACCCCGGAGAGGATTTCCACCTCGTCGGCTTCCTGCCGTTGCGTCGTGTGGCGGCTGGTGCCTGGCTTGCGGCGGTCGAGATCACGCTGCAGGTCTTCCAGGCTGATCTCGACACCGGGCGGGCAACCGTCGACGATGGCGACCAGCGCCGGGCCATGGCTTTCGCCAGCGGTGGTGACGGTGAACAGCTTGCCGTAGGTATTGCCGGACATGGGAAGACGCTCCGCGAGATTCAGCTCCGACCTGCCGCTGCGCAGGCCCGATTCACAAGGTGGGCGAGTATACCTGCCAGCCCCTTGCAGTTCACCCCGAACCTTGCGCGGTCACAGGCGTCCAATGCCAGTCTGCCACTACCCCAACCTCACCATGCTGCGAGCCCTGCTCTTGTCCCTCACCCTGATCGCCGGCCTGGCCCAGGCCGCCACCACTCGCCAACAACCCGTCAGCCTCGCTACCGACCAGGGCACCCTGCATGGCAGCCTGCTGCTGCCGCAGAGCGACAAGCCGCTGCCGGTCGCGTTGCTGATCGCCGGCTCCGGCCCCACCGACCGCAACGGCAACAACCCGGAAGGCGGCCACAACGACGCGCTGAAGAAACTGGCCCAGGTACTGGCCCGCAACGGCATCGCCAGCCTGCGCTACGACAAGCGCGGCGTCGCCGCCAGCCGCAGCGCCACCCCGGATGAGCGCGACCTCAGTGTCGAGCGCTACGTCGCCGATGCCAGCGGCTGGGCCAGGCAGCTCAAGGACGACCCGCGCTTCGACCGCGTGATCCTCATCGGCCATAGCGAGGGGGCACTGATCGCCAGCCTCGCCGCCGCCGACAGCCCGGTCGATGCCCTGGTATCCATCGCCGGGCCGGCCTACCCCATCGGCCAGGTGCTGGACATGCAGCTGGCCATGCGCCTGCCGCCCGCTCTCCTCGCCGAGAGCCGGCACATCCTCGCCAACCTGATCCGCGGCACGCTGCAACCCGAGGTGCCCGAAGCCCTGCAGGTGGTGTACCGCCCCAGCGTGCAGCCCTACCTGATCAGCCTGCTGCGCCAGGATCCGGCGGAGAACTTCGCCGCACTGCGCATCCCGGCGCTGATCGTCCAGGGCAGCCACGACGCCCAGGTCAGCCCGGACAACGCCGAGCTGCTCAAGCAGGCCAAGCCCGACGCCGAGCTGGCCATGATCGCCGGCATGAACCACGTCATGCGTATCACCCCGGCAGCCTGGCAGGAACAGCTAGCGTCCTATGACGATCCGCAGCTACCCTTGGCCCGTGCACTGGGCGAGCGGATCGTCGCCTTCATTCGCTCCAGTGCAGAGAAAAACGGTCGATAACCTGCAAAATGACCCGATCAAGCGCACAGGACGTCCATGAGCGAGAACCCAGCCCCGGCGGCGCAAGCCCCCGAAGACGCAGCCGCAGGCAGCGAAACGCCCGCTGCGCCACATCCCTGGTCTGAGCTGCCGGCGGAACAGTTCAGCCTGCTGCGCCTGGCGCCGCTGCCCGTCGACCGCGAGACCGGCCCCAGGCCGCTGCGGTTCGTCCAGCTGGGCCGGGTCGAGCGCAACGCCAAGGACCTCAGCCTGCTGCGCCTGACCGTGCAGGTGCCCGGGCAGCGCCTGCATCGCCAGCAGAACCTGCTGGAAGTCTGGGCCGACCACCAGCGCAAGGAAATTCGCTTCGGCCCGGACAAGGGCCTGAGCGTGGAGCCGGCCAATCGCGGCCTCGGGCGCTTCCTCATGGCCCAGGGCATCGCCTGGGCGCGCAAGCACTTCGCTCACTATCAGGTCGAGGGCGGCGCCCTGCCGACCAAGGACAACTTCAACGAAGCCGCCCGTGAACGGCGCGACCACGCTCTGAAGGCGCAGGGCTTCACCATCGAATACAGCGATCCGTTGCAGCTCAAGCCTTTCTACAGTGCGCCACGGGTCAGCTCGCTGCACGGCGACTGGCAGGCCGAGAAGGTGCAGATCATCGAATTGCTGGACGCCGCCGCCATGCTGCAGCAGGCCGACCAGAACCTGCAGGAGCAGAGCGTCAAGCTGCGCAAGCTGGAAGACCGGGTCGATCGCCTCAAGCGCGAGGATACCGGCCTGCGCTTCACCATCACCTGCCTCATCGCCTTCAGCCTGTTTCAGGCCGGCTTGCTGATCTGGATCGCCACGCGCTGAGCACGCCTTCGGCGCATAGCGTGGTGGGAGGCGCTTGAGCGGCGAGCTCCCCGGATCGCGGCTGAAGCCGCTCCCACACTTGCATCGGCGTGTCGCTCACAGGGTGGATCGCGCTGTTTCGAGCCAACGTTGCGGTGGATGTAAGAAGCGACATCCACCCTACGCCGCCACGCGCTGAGCACGCCGGCGGCGCACCGCGTGGTGGGAGGCGCTTGAGCGGCGAGCTTCCCGGATCGCGGCTGAAGCCGCTCCCACACTTGCATCGGCGTGTCGCTCACAGGGTGGATCGCGCTGTTTCGAGCCAACGTTGCGGTGGATGTAAGAAGCGACATCCACCCTACGCGCTGATCACCCCGCCGCTTTTGTAGGAGCGGCTTCAGCCGCGATCAGCGGTGCACGCCATGCCGATATGCATGGCGAACAGGCACGCCCATCACGCCCCGATACGCGAACGGAACAGCGCCTGATGGTCGCGGCACTGCTTGGAGGCGAGCAGGAACACGCCGTGCCCACCGTTCTGGAAGTCCAGCCAGGTGAAATCCACCTCGGGGTACAGCGCCTCGACATGCACCTGGCTGTTGCCCACCTCGACGATCAGCAGGCCACGCTCGCTGAGGTGGTCGGCAGCCTCGGCCAGCATGCGCCGCACCAGGTCCAGGCCATCGTCGCCGCAGGCCAGGCCCATGGCCGGCTCGTGCTGGTACTCGGCAGGCATGTCGGCGAAGTCTTCCGCGTCGACGTAAGGCGGGTTGGAGACGATCAGGTCGAAGCGCTGGCCCGGCAGACCGGCGAAGCCGTCGCCCTGCACGCAGTACACACGCTCCTCCAGCCCGTGACGCTCGATGTTCTGGTTGGCGACCTCCAGCGCGTCGAACGACAGGTCGGCCAGCACCACTTCGGCCTCGGGGAATTCGTAGGCGCAGGCGATGCCGATGCAGCCCGAGCCGGTGCACAGATCCAGCACGCGCACCGGTTCGCTCGGCAGCCAGGGGGCGAAGTGGCGATCGATCAGCTCGGCGATAGGCGAGCGCGGCACCAGCACACGCTCGTCGACCACGAACGGCAGACCGCAGAACCACGCCTCCCCCAGCAAATAGGCGGTCGGCACGCGCTCCTCGATGCGCCGCTTGAGCAACGCCTGCAGGTGCGCGTGTTCCTCGTCCTCGAGGCGACAGTCCAGGTAAGCATCGGAGATTTCCCAGGGCAGGTGCAACGCCCCGAGCACCAGCTGGCGCGCTTCGTCCCAGGCGTTGTCGGTGCCATGGCCGAAGAACAGCTGCTCGGCCTGAAAACGACTGACGGCCCAGCGGATGTAGTCGCGCAGGGTACGTAAACGGGTGGTGAGAGCAGTCACGGGCGGCCTCCGGATGAAAAGTGCGGAAGTTTAGCCCAGAGCAGGCAGCAGGCGCATGGGCCTGTGGCGAACGATTCCCGGCGCGGCTAGTGCTTGTCGCGCCAGGAATCGCCATCGTCACTGGGACGACGCAACTCGCGCAGCACGGCAATGGCCACGGCGATGGAGAACAACAGCCAGAAATGCGGGGAAAACTGCGACAAAAGTGACATGGCAACTCCTTTTGCGTACGACCCTGAGTCCTTCAAGGCAGTTCCGATTCTGCTCCGGCAATCTGTACTGAGCAAGCTTTGGCGCAGATAGAGGTTCACAGACCGCGCTGGCAAGCGGACAATGGCACATTATCACCATCAGCCAGGAGCCCGAGATGTCCCATCCGCAAACCATGTTCCAGCTCACCGGTCGTGGCCACGCACCGGCCAGCCTGAACAATGCGACCTTGCTGATCATCGATGCCCAGGAGGAGTACCGCAGCGGCGTCCTCGCCCTGCCCGGCCTGAACCCTGCGCTGGCGGAAATCGCCAACCTGCTGGCTGCCGCGCGCAGCGCTGGTGCCGACATCGTGCACGTCAAGCACCTAGGCATCCCCGGCGGCCTGCTCGACCCCAGCGGCCCACGCGGTCGCCACCTGCCGGAAGCCGCTCCGCTGGCCGGCGAGATCGTGGTCGAGAAGCGCCTGCCCAACGCCTTCGCCGGCACCGAACTGCACGACCGCCTGCAGGCGCTCGGCCATCTCGACCTGATCGTGTGCGGTTTCATGACCCACTCCAGCGTCAGCACCACCGTGCGTGCCGCCAAGGACTACGGGTATCGCTGCACACTGGTCGACGCGGCCTGCGCAACTCGCGACCTGCCCGCTGCGGACGGCAGCGTGATCTCCGCAGCCGAGGTCCATCGCATCGAGATGATCGCCCTGGGCGACAACTTCGCCACCCTCGTGCCGCACAGCAAATCGCTGATTTGACGCACGTCGCAACCTTGCCAGAGCGGCGGAACTCCAGAGAAAGCGACCGGTCACACCGCCGATAACCCGGAGGAAATCGGAATGAAGCTGTCCGACGATTTCGATGCACGCCGCCTGCGCCCGCGCCAGCCGAGAAGCTGGAGCCTGCGTATCGGGGCTGGTCTGGGCGCGTTGCTGGCGGCGTTCGGCATTCTTCTGGGGATGGCGGGCGTCGCCTCGCTGGCTGGGCGGGCACCGGTACTGGGCACGCTCAACGACTCGACCGGCGAAGCCATTGTCCTGCTCCTGCTCGGTCTGTTCCTGCTCTGGGCCGGCATCGCCTTCTGGCGGCGCTGCCGCAGACGCCTGCGCCGCCCCAGCGACCTGAGCCTGTCACCGAACCTGATGAAGAAGCGCGACTGAGTGCGATACCGCATCACCAAAGGGCGGGATGATCGCCAGCCGAATCCGTCTTTCTGCGCGTAACCGCCTGGCATTTGGGTAAGATAGCCGCCTGTTTCGCGGAGCCACCGATGCAAGACGACGACTTTTCCCTGTTCCAGGCCGAGCTGCGTGGCGTCAAGCCGCTCAAGCATGACCGCGCCGATACCGGCAAACCCAAACCCGATCGCAAGCAGCTCACCGCCCTGCGCCAGGCAGCGACCATCAGCCAGGGCGAGACCAAGGTGGACGGCCTTTCCGATCAGTTTGTCATCGACGTCGGCGCCGAAGACCCGCTGTACTGGGCCGGCAATGGCGTGCAGGACGGCCAGATGCGCAAGCTCAAGCTGGGCCAGATCACCTTCGAGGGCAGCCTCGACCTGCACGGCATGAGCGTCGAGAAAGCCCGCGATACGCTGTGGGAGTTTCTTGCCGAGGCCACCAAGCTGGAAGTCCGCTGCGTGCGCGTTACCCATGGCAAGGCGGTGCGCATGGACGGGCGCAAGCCGATGATCAAGAGTCACGTCAACACCTGGCTGCGCCAGCACCCCAAGGTGCTCGGCTTCACGTCCTGCCTGGCCAAGCACGGCGGTACCGGCGCGGTGTACGTGATGCTCAAGCGCACCATGATGGACGGCCGCGACGAGTGAACGGGCATTGACCGCCTGCCAGACACAGACGAGGCCCTCGCAGTGCACGAGCAGCAGATGAGCATTCGACCGGGCTGGCCTGCCAGCCGGTCTTAAACGACGCAGGGAGTCGGCGGAGGTGCCCTCCAGGCGCCTGACGTACTTGTCAGGCCCCGTTTCGCGCCCTACCCTGCGCCATTCGATACCCAACAGGAATCTCCATGTCCCTGGAACAACACTACACCGCCATCCTCGGCCAACTGGGCGAAGACGTCTCTCGTGAAGGCCTGCTGGATACCCCCAAGCGCGCCGCCAAGGCCATGCAGTACCTCTGCCGCGGCTATGAGCAGACCCTCGAAGAGGTCACCAACGGTGCGCTGTTCAGCTCCGATAACAGCGAGATGGTGCTGGTGAAGAACATCGAGCTGTATTCGCTGTGCGAGCATCACCTGCTGCCGTTCATCGGCAAGGCCCATGTCGCCTATATCCCCAATGGCAAGGTGCTGGGCCTGTCCAAGGTCGCCCGCATCGTCGACATGTTCGCCCGCCGCCTGCAGATCCAGGAAAACCTCAGCCGGCAGATCGCCGAGGCCATCGAGCAGGTCACCGGCGCCCTGGGTGTCGCCGTGGTGATCGAAGCGCAGCACATGTGCATGATGATGCGCGGCGTAGAGAAGCAGAACTCCTCCATGGTCACCTCGGTGATGCTCGGCGAGTTCCGCGAGAACCCGGCCACCCGTGGCGAGTTCCTCAATCTGGTTCGCTAAGCGGCGGACAACCACGGCCGTTCACCCGCGTGAACGGCCGTGCGCATTTCAGGAGTAGAGACAATGTTGCTAAAAGCCCTTCGCATCGGCCTGGGCCAGCTGGTCGTGTTCGGCGACTGGATCAGCCGTCCGCGCAAGCTGGCGCGCAGCCCCGAGGCTCAGGCCCAGGTCGAACAGGCCACTGCCGACCTGGCGCTGTACCAGTTCCATGCCTGCCCGTTCTGCGTCAAGGTACGCCGCAACCTGCACCGCCTGAACCTGCCGGTGGAACTGCGCGACGCCAAGAACGACGCCCAGCATCGCCAGACCCTCGAACAACAGGGCGGACGCATCAAGGTGCCGTGCCTGCGCATCGAGGAAAACGGCCAGAGCACCTGGCTGTACGAGTCCAAGGCGATCATCGCCTACCTCGACCAGCGCTTCGCCGGCTGACGCCAAGCTTTTCGTAGGAGCCGGCTTGCCGGCGATGCTTCTCCGATCAGCTCGCCGGCAAGCCGGCTCCTACAGGTTCAGCGTTCGACACCTGCACTTCGTCCAGTCCAGACCGTAGGGTGGATCGCGCTTCACCGATCCACCGCCACGCAAGGCCATCCGCAACCGCTCCATCGCCGTGGTGGATGGAAAAAGCGCCATCCACCCTACGGTGTCAATCCAGTTCGATCTGGTGCTTGTCACGCAGGAAACTGCGGAACTGCGCTTCGTCCAGCACCTGAATACCCAGCTCGCTGGCCTTGGCCAGCTTCGATCCGGCGCCGGGCCCGGCCACCACGCAATGGGTCTTGGCCGACACGGAGCCCGCCACTTTGGCGCCAAGCCCTTCGAGCTTGTCCTTGGCCACATCGCGATTGACCGTCAATGCGCCGGTGAGCACCCAGGTCTGCCCGGCCAGGGGCAGCCCCTCGACGACCTTCTTCTCGCTTTCCCAGTGCATGCCGAAGTCACGTAGCTGCTGTTCGATGGCACGGGCGCGCTGAGCGTTGCCTTCGCCGTCGAAGAATTCACGCACGGCCTTGGCCTGCCGCTCCGGCAGCGTCTGGCGCATGTCCAGCCAGTCACCGCCGAGCACCGCTTCCAGGCTGCCGAAACGCTCGGCCAGCTTCTGCGTCGCACCCGGACCGACACTGGGAATATTGAGCTTGTCGAGCATGCCACCGAGGGTGGCGACGGCGCTGAACTCGGCGCTCAGCTCGCCCTCCTCCTGCAACTGCAGGCCACAGGCGCCGAGCAGCGCGTCGATGACCTGCTGGTTGTGCGCATCCTCGAAGAAGCTGTGGATCTCATGCGCCACTTCCAGACCGATGTCCGGCAGGTAGGTGAGCACTTCCGGCAGCGCCTGGCGCACCCGCGCCAGCGATGCCAGCGAGCGCGCCAGCACCTTGGCGGTTTCCTCGCCGACATCGGGAATGCCGAGGGCATAGATGAAACGTGCCAGCGTCGGTCGCTTGCTGGCCTCGATGGCTGCCAGCAGCTTGTTGCTGGCCACCTCGGCAAAGCCTTCCAGGCCGATGATCTGCTCGAAGGTCAGCTGGTACAGGTCGGCCGGCGAGGCGATCAGCTTTTCATCGACCAGTTGCTCGATGGTCTTGTCGCCGAGGCCGTCGATATCCATGGCGCGGCGCGAGACGAAGTGAATGATCGCCTGCTTGAGCTGCGCCTGGCAGCTCAGGCGACCGACGCAGCGGTACACCGAGCCTTCGCTGACGCTTTCCTTGCCCTTGCTGCGCTTGATCAGCTGGGTACGCTCCACTGCCGAACCGCACACCGGGCACTGCTCGGGGATATGCACCGGTCGCGCATCATCGGGGCGGCGCTCGGGCACCACCGCCATCACCTGCGGAATCACGTCACCGGCACGGCGGATGATCACCGTATCGCCGATCATCACCCCCAGGCGCGCCACCTCGTCCATGTTGTGCAGGGTGGCATTGGCCACCATCACGCCCGCCACCTTGACCGGCTTGAGCCGCGCCACCGGCGTCACCGCGCCGGTGCGGCCGACCTGGAACTCGACGTCGAGCAGCTCGGTCAGCTCCTCCTGCGCGGGGAACTTGTGAGCGATGGCCCAGTGCGGCGTACGTGCACGGAAGCCCAGCTGCTGCTGGTCCTCGATGTTGTTGACCTTGAACACCACGCCATCGATGTCATAGGCCAGGCTCATGCGCCGCTCGCCGATATCGCGGTAGTAAGCGAGGCAATCCTGCACGCCCCTGGCCAGCTTCAGCTCACGGCTGATGGGAATGCCCCAGGCCTTGAGTTGCTGCAGCATGGCCACCTGGGTACCCGGCAGCTCACCGCTGACCTGCCCGACGCCGTAGCAGCAGAACTCCAGCGGACGGCTGGCGGTGATCTTCGGGTCAAGCTGACGCAGGCTGCCAGCGGCCGCGTTGCGCGGATTGGCGAAGGTCTTGCCGCCAGTCTCGGCCTGGCGTGCATTGAGTTCCTCGAAACCGGCCTTGGGCATGAACACCTCGCCGCGCACCTCCAGCACCTGCGGCCAGCCCTCGCCCTGCAGCTTGAGCGGCACGTTGCGGATGGTACGCACGTTGCTGCTGATGTCCTCACCGGTGCTGCCGTCGCCACGGGTAGCGCCACGCACCAGCTGGCCGTTCTCGTAGAGCAGACTCACCGCCAGTCCATCGAGCTTGGGCTCGCAGCTGTACTCGACCTCGGCACCGCCGCCGAACAGGTCGCCGCCAGCCAGGCCCAGGCCGCTCTGCACACTGCGGTCGAAGGCGTGCAGGTCGTCTTCCTCGAAGGCATTGCCGAGGCTGAGCATCGGCACCTCATGACGCACCTCGCCAAAGGCGCCGAGGGCTTCACCGCCGACGCGCTGGGTCGGCGAATCGGGCGTCACCAGTTCCGGGTGCTCGGCCTCCAGTGCCTGCAACTCGCGAAACAGGCGGTCGTACTCGGCGTCTGGCACGCTGGGCTCGTCCAGCACGTAATAGCGGTAGTTGTGCGCGTCCAGTTCCTGGCGCAGTGCGGATATACGTTGGGCGACGTCGGTCATTGCAGATAAAGCCTCAAGCGACAAACTTGCAGCGGCAAGAACAAAAAAGCCCCAAGCCAAGCGCTTGGCTTGAGCTTGAGGCTCGCAGCTTGCCGCTGCTCTTTAGCGTTTCTGGGTCAACTGCCGGCGCTCGAACTCGACGATGCGCTGGCGATAATGTTCGATGGTCTGCGCAGTCATCACGCTGCGCTGGTCGTCCTTCAGCTCGCCGCCCAGCTCATGGGCCAGCTTGCGCGCTGCCGCAACCATGACGTCGAAGGCCTGCTTGGGATGACGCGGGCCGGGCAGACTGAGGAAGAAACTCACGGCGCGGGTGCTGAAGCCTTCGATGTCATCGAGATCGAAGGTGCCCGGCTTGAGCGCGTTGGCCATGGAGAACAGCACCTCGCCGTTGCCGGCCATGCTTTCGTGACGGTGGAAGATGTCCATCTCGCCGAAGCGCAGGCCGCTCTCGAGAATGTTCTGCAGCAGCGCCGGGCCCTTGAAGCCGAAATCATCGCGGGCAACCACGTTGATCACCAGCACTTCCTCGACCGGCGCGGCATCGGCAGCCGGCTTGGCGGGCTTCTTCGGTTCGACGGGCTCGTCATCGACCGGGTTGAGCAGGGTCGGCACCGGCTCGTCGACGGCCAGGTTGAGGTCGCCCTGCTGCGGTTCGTTACGCGGACGGCGCGGCAGGTCCTTGGCACTCATCGAGGGCAGGTCGTCTTCATCCAGCTGTGGCTCGAGGTCACGCTGAACCACCCGCGGCGGGCTGAGCAGATCCGGGTCACTGTCGTCATCCGGCATGTTGGCGAAACTGCGGTCCAGCTTGAACCTGAGTTTGCCCTTGCCACCGCGCATGCGACGCCAGCCGTCGAACAGAATGCCAGCGATAACGATGATGCCAATAACGATCAGCCACTCGCGCAGACCGAATTCCATGAAATACCTGACCCTTAAAAATTCTGGTGAAAAAAAGATCCAATCAATCGGACCCTGACTCGACTATAAAACGCGGCGCCAACTCCATGTTCTGTCTGACGTTTTCCGCGTGTAACAAAAGTGGGCAATAAGCTAGCACGACGAAAGGCAACTTTACACAGGCAGACGCATCAGCTCTCCACCATCGCCAGTGCCTCTTCGACATCCACTGCCACCAGACGCGAGCAGCCCGGCTCGTGCATGGTAACCCCCATCAATTGATCGGCCATTTCCATGGCGATCTTGTTGTGGGTGATGTAGATGAACTGCACCGTTGCCGACATCTCCTTGACCAGGCGCGCATAACGACCCACGTTGGCGTCGTCCAGCGGCGCATCCACTTCGTCCAGCATGCAGAACGGCGCCGGATTGAGCTGGAAGATGGAAAACACCAGTGCCAGAGCGGTCAACGCCTTCTCTCCGCCGGAGAGCAAATGGATGGTGCTGTTCTTCTTGCCCGGGGGCCGCGCCATGATGGTTACACCGGTATCGAGTAAATCTTCGCCGGTGAGTTCCAAATAAGCACTGCCGCCACCGAAAACTTTTGGAAAGAGTGCCTGCAAACCGCCATTGATCTGATCGAAAGTTTCCTTGAAACGATTGCGCGTTTCCTTGTCGATCTTGCGAATGACGTTTTCCAGGGTTTCCAGCGCTTCGACCAGATCGGCATCCTGCGCATCCAGATAACGCTTGCGCTCGGATTGCTGCTGGTACTCGTCGATCGCCGCCAGGTTGATCGGCCCAAGACGCGCGATACGCGCGGCCATGCGCTCGAGTTCCTCTTCCCAGGCACTCTCCGTGGCATCGGCCGGCAGCGTGGCGATCACCCCGTGCAGGTCGTAATTGTCCTCGGCGAGCTGATCGGCGAGGGCCTTGCGCCGCACGTTGAGCGACTGCCAGTCCATGCGCTGCTGCTCCAGCTGGCCGCGCAGCAGTTGCGCCTGCTGCTCGGCCTGGCTGCGACGCTTCTCGGCGTCGCGCAGTTCGCGATCGGCATCTTCCAGGGTCAGGCGTGCCTGACGCAGCTCCTCGTCCACCGCCATGCGCCGTTCAAGCAGCTCCTCGAGCTTGATACGCAGCTCTTCCAGCGGCGCCTCGCCCTCCTCCAGGTTCAGTGACAGCTGCTCGCGCCGCTCGTGCAGGCGCTCGGCCTGCATTTCCAGACGCTCCAGCGCCTGGCGAGTGGAGTCGTGCTGCGCCTTGAGCGAGCCGAGGCGCACCGCCAGCTGATGGGCATGATCCTTGTGCTGGCGGGCCTCCTGACGCACCCGGTCGAGGCGCTCGCGCAGGCTGTCACGGCTGGCCAGCAGGCTCTCGCGCTGCTCGTTGTCCTCGGCCATGGCATCCAGCGCATCCTGCAGGTGCAGGCGCGCCTCACCGAGCTGCTCCTGCTCCAGCGCACGCTGCTCGGCCACTTCCTGCAGCTCGTCGTGCAGACGACGGCGACGCAGGCCCAGCTGCTCGGCCTTGGCCTGGCTGGCGGACAGCCGCGCCTTCAGCTCGGCCAGTTGGCGGCCAAGCTCCTGGCCCTGGCGACGCTGTTGCTCACGCTGCTCTTCCTGACGGCGCTGCTCGTCACGCAGGCCCAGCAGACGCTCATCCAGTTGCGCCAGCGCCGCCTCGCGCTCTTCGCGCTCCAGCTGCAGGCGCTCCAGCTCCTGAGCGCGCGCCAGCACGCCGCTGTCCGCCTCGGCAGCGCGACGTACGCGCAGGAAATGCCGACCGACCCAGTAACCGTCACGGCTGATCAGGCTTTCGCCCTCGGCCAGTTGCGCACGCGCCGCCAGCGCCTGCTCCAGCGACTCGACCGGACGCACGCCGGCCAGCCAGGGCGACAGGTCGTGGCTCGCCTCCACCTTGTCCAGCAGGCTGCCGGCGTTGCGCATGCCGCCCCTGGCGGGGCTGAGCAGGCGCAGCTCGCCCTGTTCCAGCGCGGAGAAGTCCAGCCCGGCAAAATCGTCCAGCAGCACGGCCTGCAGGTCGGCGCCGAGCACGGTCTCCACCGCCAGCTCCCAGCCGGCCTCCACGCGCAGCCCTTCGGCCAGGCGCGGGCGCTGTTGCAGCCCCTGCTCGCGCAACCACTCGCCAGCGCCCTGCCCCGGGTCCAGCGCGGCCTGTTGCAGCGCCTCCAGCGAGGCCAGGCGACCATCGAGACGCTGCAACTCACCCTGTGCCTGCTGTTGCGCCTGACCGGCCTGCTGCAGTTCCTCGCGCAACTGCTGCAGGCGCTCGGCCTGCTGCTCCTCGGCCAGTTGCAGGGCCTCGTGCTCCAGCTCGCCGGCGGCCAGCTGTTCGCTCAGTTCGAGAATGGCGGCGTCTTCGGGGTCGGCGGCCAGTTGCTGCAATTCTTCGCCCAGGCGACGCTGACGCTCGCTCAGGCGCTCGAGGCTCTGTTCCAGCTGGGCGATGCGCGACTGCTGCACCTCGGCCTGGCGACGCGGCTCGGCACTGCGCTGGTTGAAGCTGTCCCACTGCTCCTGCCAGCCGTGCATGGTGGTCTCGGCTTCCTCCAGGCTGGCAGCGGACTCCTCGGCGGCGGCGGCAGTCATCTCCTGCTCGGGCAGGAGCATCTCCAGCTCCTCGCCCAGGGTGGCCAGCAGGGTACGGTCGTGGCCGAGGTGCGACTCGGTTTCCAGGCGCGCCTTTTCCGCCTCGCGCAGGTCGTCCTGCAACTGGCGCAGGCGCTGCTGGCCGTGCTGGATGCTCTGCTCGACGCGGGCGATATCGCCGCCCACGGAATAGAAACGGCCCTGCACCAGGTTGAAACGCTCGGACAGCTCGTGATGGCCGTCGCGCAGGCGTTCGATGCTGGCATCGGCACTGCGCTGCTCGGCCACCAGGGCCTCGAAGGCCACCTCCTGGTCACCGATCACCTGCTCGCGGCTGCCGACCTCCTGGTTCAGGGTCTGCCAGCGCAGCGCCAGCAGCTGAGCCTTGAGCTGACGCTCCTCGGCCTTGTATTCCTGGTACTTCTCCGCGGCCTGGGCCTGCCGGTGCAGGCGCTCGAGCTGGCGCTCCAGTTCCTCGCGCAGGTCGGTCAGGCGCGCCAGGTTTTCCTGGGTGCGGCGGATGCGATTCTCGGTCTCGCGGCGGCGTTCCTTGTACTTGGAGATGCCGGCGGCTTCCTCGATGAAGTTGCGCAGTTCCTCGGGCTTGGCCTCGATCAGCTTGCTGATCATGCCCTGCTCGATGATCGAGTAGCTGCGCGGCCCCAGGCCGGTACCGAGGAAGATGTCGGTGATGTCGCGGCGACGGCACTTGGTGCCGTTGAGGAAGTAAGTGTTCTGCGCGTCGCGGGTGACCCGACGGCGGATGGAAATCTCGGCGAAGGCGGCGTACTCGCCCACCAGCGAGTTGTCGCTGTTGTCGAAGATCAGCTCGATGGACGCCTGGGTCACCGGCTTGCGCGTGTTGGAGCCGTTGAAGATGACGTCGGTCATCGACTCGCCACGCAGGTTCTTCGCCGAACTTTCGCCCATCACCCAGCGCACGGCGTCGATGATGTTGGACTTGCCGCAACCGTTGGGCCCGACAACCGCCGCCATGTTGCTGGGAAAGCTGACCGTCGTCGGATCGACGAAGGACTTGAAGCCGGCCAGCTTGATGCTCTTCAGGCGCATCGGGGCTTAGCGCTCCGCCAGGGTCGCCAGCACCAGCTGGCAGTTGTGCTGACCGTAGGCCTGCAGGACTTCGCGGGCACGCTCGTGGTCACGCCCGACGATCGCCTGCAGCAGGCTGGCGAAGGTGCCCATGAACTGGCCCATCTCGCCTTTGCGGCGCTCCAGCGCCAGGTGATAGGTGCGGCTGATGGCCGGCAACAGGTTCTCCAGGGTTTCCTGCAGGTAGGGATTGTCGGCGAAGGGAAAGGCCGCGCGCATGACGTCGAAGCTGTTCTCGACGAAGGCGCCGATGTCGCCACGCTGCAGGCTGTCCAGCAGGCGCTGCTGGATGTCGATGAACGGCGCCAGGTCGGTTTCCACCTTCCACCCTTCGATCACCGCGCGGGCCAGCATGGCGTAGAGCTCGATGGTCAGCGCATAGAGGCTGGTGACGTGATGTGCAGTCAGTTCGCTGACCTGGGCACCCCGGCGCGGCAGGATCACGATCAGGTGGCGACGCTCGAGAATCAGCAGTGCCTCGCGCACCGAACCACGGCTGACATTCAGGGCCTGGGTGACCTTCTGCTCCTGGATGCGCTCACGTTCCTTGAGCTCACCACGAATGATGCGTTCGGCCAGATAGTGGGCAATTTGCTCGGCGAGGCTGTCCGGGGCCTTGAACGTCATGACATTCCTTATGTGCGTCGATACAGCGGGCAGGCGGTCGAGTCTGGGGGCCCCGCCACGGCTGGGCGGAAGCAAGAAAATCTGGCGGCGAGTGTAACACAGGGTGTTACCGGGCCAAGCGTCCGCAGCATGTGCTTTCCGTTCTAAAGGTCGGCCATGAAGCCATGGTCACAAAAACTGATTGTCCTACAATCCTACATGTCAGTTCATAACAACAATCAGACGGAGACCGGCATGTTCGAAAGACTTCCCTCGCACTGGATGCTCGCCCTGAAGAAGGTCGGCTACTGGATCTGGCTGATCCCGGTGCTCGGCATCCCCCTCAGCTACCACTGGTCGCTGGGCAGCGCTCATGCCGACGCCTGGGCCTGGCTGGTGATCACGGTGGTGTTCGGCGTGATTCCGCTGCTCGACTTCGTCGTGGGCCGCGACCCGGCCAACCCGGACGAGCGCGACCAGGTACCAGCCCTGGAAGCCCAGGGCTACTATCGCCTGCTGAGCCTGGCGACGGTGCCGATGCTGCTGGCGATGCTGGTCTGGAGCGCCTGGATATTCGTCAGTTACGCGGGCTGGAGCTGGGTCGGCCAGCTCGGCTGGGTACTCTCGGTGGGCACGGTGATGGGCGCCATCGGCATCACTGTCTCGCACGAGCTGATTCACAAGGATGCGGCGCTGGAACAGAACGCCGGCGGCCTGCTGCTGGCAGCGGTGTGCTACGCAGGCTTCAAGGTGGAGCACGTGCGTGGCCACCATGTGCATGTCTCGACGCCGGAAGACGCCTCGTCCTCGCGGTTTGGTCAGAGCCTGTACGCCTTCCTGCCACATGCCTACAAGCACAACTTCCTCAATGCCTGGAGGCTGGAGGCCGAGCGCCTCCAGCGCCGCGGCCTGCCTGCCCTGCACTGGCGCAACGAGCTGATCTGGTGGTACGCCATCAGTGCGCTGCTGTTGCTCGGTTTCAGCCTGGCCTTCGGCTGGCTGGGCGCACTGTTCTTCCTGGGCCAGGCGCTGATGGCCTTCACCCTGCTGGAGATCGTCAACTACGTCGAACACTACGGCCTGCACCGGCGCAAACTGGACAACGGCCGCTACGAGCGCACCACGCCGCATCACTCGTGGAACAGCAACTTCCTGCTGACCAACCTGTTCCTCTTCCACCTGCAGCGCCACTCCGACCACCACGCCTACGCCAAGCGGCGCTACCAGGTGCTGCGCCATTTCGACGACAGCCCGCAACTCCCCAACGGCTATGCCGGAATGATCGTGCTCGCCCTCTTTCCGCCACTGTGGCGCGCGATCATGGACCCCAAGGTGCGCGCCTACTACGCCGGCGAGGAACACCAGCTGAGCGAATCGCAGCTGACCTGAGCATCGCTCGCCCCAGCCAGCCCCGGCCGCACAAGCGCCCGGGGCTGTTTTGCTGCACCGCACGCCATGCGCGCAACCCTCTCCTGGTTCACACCGCCTCCCCCTCTCCAGGCCCCGTGCCAGCGCCCTTCACTGGCATGAAAGTCGCTACGCTTTCTGCATCAGCCGCTCATAACCGAAACGCATGACAAACAGCTGACCGCCAGGTCAAATATTTGTTGACCCAAAAGTCAGAAATCTCTAGATTGCCCCTATTGGCAACCGCGCCAGCGCCTTGCGACGCGTGCATTTCACTGGCGGCCAACCGATTCATAACAATAAAGTGCCTGGAGGTCGTCCTTGATCCAGTTTTTACTCAACCGGGAGCTGCGTACCGAGCATGCCCTGGACCCCAACGTCACCGTGCTCAACTACCTGCGTGAACACGTCGGCAAGACCGGAACCAAGGAAGGCTGCGCCTCCGGCGACTGTGGCGCCTGCACCGTGGTGGTCGGCGAACTGATCGGGGAGCGCGTGCGCTACCGCACGCTCAACTCCTGCCTGACCTTCGTCTCCAGCCTGCACGGCAAGCAACTGATCACCGTCGAAGACCTCAAGCACCAGGGCAAGCTGCACAGCGTGCAGCAGGCGATGGTCGACTGCCACGGTTCGCAGTGCGGTTTCTGCACCCCCGGTTTCATCATGTCGCTGTTCGCCCTGCAGAAGAACCAGGCCGCGTCGGGCGCCAGTGGCTACGACAAGGGCGCCACGCTGGAGGCCCTGGCCGGCAACCTGTGCCGCTGCACCGGCTACCGCCCGATCATCGACGCCGCCGAGCAGGCCTGCTGCCAGAAGCAGCCGGACCAGTTCGATGCCTTCGAGAGCGACACCGTCGCCCAGCTCAAGGCCATCACCCCGCGTGAAACCGCCGAACTCAACAGTGGCGACAAGCGCTGCCTGGTACCGCTGACCGTGGCCGACCTGGCCGACCTCTATACCGCCAACCCCGAAGCGCGCCTGCTGGCTGGCGGCACCGACCTGGCCCTGGAAGTCACCCAGTTCCACCGTGAACTGCCGGTGATGATCTACGTCGGCCATATCGAAGACATGAAGCGCATCGAAGTGACCGACAGTGCCATCGAGATCGGCGCCGCCGCCGCGCTGTCCGACTGCTACGCAGCGCTGTCGCACGAATACCCGGACTTCGGCGAGCTGCTGCACCGCTTCGCCTCGCTGCAGATCCGCAACCAGGGCACCCTGGGCGGCAACATCGGCAACGCCTCGCCCATCGGCGACGCCCCGCCGCTGCTGATCGCCCTGGGTGCGCAGATCGCCCTGCGCCAGGGCAACAACCGGCGCATCCTGCCGCTGCAGGAGTACTTCCTCGACTACAAGGTGACCGCTCGCCAGGAAGCCGAGTTCATCGAGAAGATCATCGTGCCACGCAAGCAGGCGAACCAGGCGTTCCGCGCCTACAAGGTGTCCAAGCGCCTCGACGACGACATCTCCGCCGTCTGCGCGGCGTTCAGCCTGACCCTCGTCGACGGCGTGGTGAGCGAAGCGCGCATCGCCTTCGGCGGCATGGCCGCCATCCCCAAACGCGCCAGCGCCTGCGAAGCGGCCCTGGTCGGCTCGGCCTGGTATCCAGGCGTGATCGAACGCGCCTGCGAGGCGCTGAGTGAAGACTTCACCCCGCTGTCGGATTTCCGCGCCAGCAAGGAATACCGCCTGCTCACTGCCCAGAACCTGCTGCGCAAGTTCTTCCTGGAACAGCAGTCACCCGAGATCGAAACCCGGGTTACCGCTTACGCGTAAGCGTGCAGTGAATTGATCCGCCGCCGGCCCGTCCGGCGGCATGCGAAGTTTTGGAGGCGAAGATGTCCAGTCATATCGAACACAAATCCCAGGAAGAGCTGGCCGCACTGTTTCGCGCCGGCATGACCAGCGGCGTGGGCCGCAGCGTCAAGCACGAGAGTGCGGACAAGCACGTATCCGGCGAAGCGGTCTATGTCGACGACCGCCTGGAATTCCCCAACCAGCTGCACGTCTACGCACGCCAGTCCGACCGTGCCCACGCGCGCATCGTGCGCATCGACACCCGCCCCTGCTACGAGATTCCGGGCGTGGCCATCGCCATCACCAAGGATGACGTACCGGGCCAGCTGGATATCGGCCCGGTGGTCGCCGGCGACCCGCTGCTGGCCGACGGCAAGGTCGAGTACGTCGGCCAGGTGGTACTGGCAGTGGCCGCCGACAGCCTGGAAACCGCACGCAAGGCGGCCATGGCCGCGATCGTCGAGTACGAGGACCTGGAGCCGGTGCTCGACGTGGTCGAGGCCTACCGCAAGCAGCACTTCGTCCTCGCCAGCCACACCCACCGCATCGGCGACTCGGCTGCCCAGCTGGCCAGCGCCCCGCGTCGCCTGCAGGGCACGCTGCACATCGGCGGCCAGGAGCACTTCTACCTGGAAACGCAGATTTCCTCGGTCATGCCCACCGAGGATGGCGGCATGCTGGTCTACACCTCGACGCAGAACCCCACCGAGGTGCAGAAGCTGGTCGCCGAGGTGCTCGGCGTGCCGATGAACAAGATCGTCATCGACATGCGTCGCATGGGCGGCGGTTTCGGCGGCAAGGAAACCCAGGCCGCGGGCCCCGCCTGCCTGTGCGCGGTGATCGCGCACCTCACCGGCCGGCCGACCAAGATGCGCCTGCCGCGCATGGAAGACATGAGCATGACCGGCAAGCGCCACCCCTTCTATGTCGAGTACGACGTCGGCTTCGATGACGACGGCCTGCTGCACGGCATCGAGATGGACCTGGCCGGCAACTGCGGCTACTCGCCGGACCTGTCCGGTTCCATCGTCGACCGCGCCATGTTCCACTCGGACAACGCCTACTTCCTGGGCAACGCCACCATCAACGGTCATCGCTGCAAGACCAACACCGCCTCGAACACCGCCTATCGCGGCTTCGGCGGCCCGCAGGGCATGGTCGCCATCGAGGAAGTGATGGACGCCGTCGCCCGCAGCCTGGGCAAGGACCCGCTGGAAGTGCGCAAGCGCAACTACTACGGCAAGACCGAGCGCAACGTCACCCACTACCACCAGACCGTCGAGCACAACGTCATCCACGAGATGACCGCCGAGCTGGAGGCAAGCTGCGAGTACGCCAAACGCCGCGAGGAAATCCGCGCCTTCAACGCCAGGAGCCCGGTGCTGAAGAAAGGCCTGGCCATGACCCCGGTGAAGTTCGGCATCAGCTTCACGGCCACCTTCCTCAACCAGGCCGGTGCGCTGATCCACATCTACACCGACGGTTCGATCCACCTGAACCACGGCGGCACCGAGATGGGCCAGGGCCTGAACACCAAGGTCGCGCAGGTCGTGGCCGAGGTCTTCCAGGTCGATATCGAGCGCATCCAGATCACCGCCACCAACACCGACAAGGTGCCCAACACCTCGCCCACCGCAGCCTCCAGCGGTGCCGACCTCAACGGCATGGCGGCGAAGAACGCCGCCGAGACCATCAAGCAGCGCCTGGTGGACTTCCTGGTGCGCGACTACAAGGTCACGCCGGAAGACATCGAGTTCCGCAATGGCCAGGTACGGGTGCGCGATCACTTCCTGTCGTTCGAGGAAATGATCCAGAAGGCCTACTTCGGCCAGGTATCGCTGTCCTCGACCGGTTTCTACCGCACGCCGAAGATCTACTACGACCGCGACAAGGCTGCCGGCCGCCCCTTCTACTACTACGCCTACGGCGTGGCCTGCGTGGAGGTGCTGGTGGACACCCTGACCGGCGAATACCGCATGCTGCGTGGCGACATCCTGCATGACGTCGGCGACTCGCTGAACCCGGCCATCGATATCGGCCAGGTCGAGGGGGCCTTCGTCCAGGGCATGGGCTGGCTGACCTGCGAGGAACTGGTGTGGAACGCCAAGGGCAAGCTGATGACCAACGGCCCGGCCAGCTACAAGATCCCGGCCATCGCCGACATGCCCATCGACCTGCGCGTGAAGCTGGTGGAGAACCGCAAGAACCCGGAAGACACCGTGTTCCATTCCAAGGCCGTCGGCGAGCCGCCGTTCATGCTCGGCATCGCGGCCTGGTGCGCCCTGAAGGACGCCGTGGCCAGCCTGGCCGACTACCAGGTGCAACCGCAGATCGACGCCCCGGCCACGCCCGAGCGCGTGCTCTGGGGGGTGGAGCAGATGCGCAAGCTGAAGGCTCAGGCCAAGGCGGCCAGTGCCACCGAGGCCGAGCCGGCCTGACCTGTAGGAGCCGGCTTGCTGGCGATCCGCGCCTCAGGATCGCCGGCAAGCCGGCTCCTACGACAAGTGCTTCAATCGAAAAACGCAACAGGTGTACAACAATGACAAGACACACCGAGCCGAACAATCCACCCGCGCGCCCGACACCGGAGCCGATTCTCGAGCCGTCGCCGAGCAACTGGCGCCTGCCGCGCCCGGGACAGACCACGCCTTCCTGGAGGCTGAGCAAATGAGCTGGATCAGTGCCCTCGCCGACCTGCAAGACAAGGGCGAAGCCTGCGTGCTGGTGACCATCATCGAGGAGCGCGGCTCGACCCCGCGCAACGCCGGCTCGAAGATGGTGGTCACCGCCGAGCGCATCTTCGAAACCATCGGTGGCGGCCACCTGGAGTACAAGGCCATGCAGATGGCCCGTGAAATGCTCGAGAGCCGCAGCCAGGACACCCGCCTGGAGCGCTTTTCCCTCGGCGCCAGCCTCGGCCAGTGCTGCGGCGGCGCCACCGTGCTGCTGTTCGAGCCCATGGGCCAGCCCCAGGCGCAGATCGCCGTGTTCGGCGCCGGCCATGTCGGCCGTGCGCTGGTGCCGCTGCTGGCCAGCCTGCCGTGCAAGGTGCGCTGGATCGACTCGCGGGAGAACGAGTTCCCCGAGCAGATCCCGGCCAACGTGCAGAAGATCGTCAACGACGAGGTGGTCGACGAGGTGGAGAACATGCCGCCCGGCAGCTACTACATCGTCATGACCCACAACCATCAGCTCGACCTGGAGCTGACCGCGGCGATCCTGCAACGCGGCGACTTCGCCTACTACGGCCTGATCGGCTCCCGCACCAAGCGCGTCAAGTTCGAGCACCGCCTGCGCGAGCGCGGCTTCGAGGAGCCGCTCATGGCACGCATGCGCTGCCCGATGGGTCTGCCCGAGGTGAAGGGCAAGTTGCCGGTGGAGATCGCCGTGTCCATCGCCGGCGAGGTGATCGCCACCTACAACGCCCTGTTTGGTGAAAAGACGGCCGGCCAGAAGGTCAAGAAAGGCGAATCCAGCGTGGCCAGGCTGCTGCCGGCGTCGCGCCGCTCCTGATTGCCCCGATTTTCCGGTGCGCAAGGCGCACCCCAGCCACAACGCTGTTCACCCGGGGACGCATGAGTTCTACTCGCCTCCCCGCCGGGAGACGCGACGACCGCTCGCGCTCGCCCCGTGGCCAGCGCACAGCATTGATCAACCCATGAGATTCGAACGATGAGCAATACCGTCAAAGCCTACCGCGCCGCCATCCTGCACAGCCTGGCCGACCCGGCCGTGGTCGGCGTGGAACAGTCCTATCAGTACTTCGAGGACGGCATCCTGCTGATCGAGAATGGCAAGGTCGCCCAGGTTGGCGCTGCCGCCGAGCTGCTGCCGAAACTGGCCGGTGTCGAGGTACAGCACTACCGCGATGCGCTGATCACCCCCGGCTTCATCGACACCCACATCCACTACCCGCAGACCGGCATGATCGCCTCCTACGGTGAGCAACTGCTGGACTGGCTCGAGACCTACACCTTCCCCACCGAGCAACAGTTCGCCGACAAGGCCCACGCCAGCGACGTGGCGGCGATCTTCCTCAAGGAGCTGCTGCGCAACGGCACCACCACCGCCCTGGTGTTCGGCAGCGTGCACCCGCAGTCGGTGGACGCCTTCTTCGAGCAAGCCGACAAGCTCAACCTGCGCATGATCGCCGGCAAGGTGCTGATGGATCGCAACGCCCCGGACTACCTGACCGATACCGCGGAAACCGGCTACGCCGAGAGCAAGGCGCTGATCGAACGCTGGCACGGCAAGGGCCGCCTGCACTACGCCGTCACCCCGCGCTTCGCCCCGACCAGCACGCCGCAGCAGCTGGAGCTGGCCGGCAAGCTGCTCGGCGAATACCCGGACCTGTACATGCACACCCACCTGTCCGAGAACCGCAAGGAGATCGAGTGGGTCAAGGCGCTGTTCCCCGAGCGCAAGGGTTACCTGGACGTCTACGACCACCACAGGCTGATCGGCCCGCGCGCCGTGTTCGCCCATGGCGTGCACCTGTGCGACGAGGAGTGCCAGCGCCTGGCCGAAACCGGCTCGGCAGTGGCCTTCTGCCCGACCTCCAACCTGTTCCTGGGCAGCGGCCTGTTCGACCTGAACAAGCTGGAAGCACACGGCGTCCGCGTCGGCCTGGGTACGGACGTCGGCGCCGGCACCAGCTTCAGCCAGCTGCAGTCGCTGAACGAGGCATACAAGGTGATGCAGCTGCAGGGCAAGAAGCTCGACCCCTTCAAGTCGCTGTACCTGGCCACCCTGGGCGGCGCCAACGCGCTGTACCTGGACGACCGGCTGGGCAACTTCCTGCCGGGCAAGGATGCCGACTTCCTGGTGCTGGACTACAACGCCACGCCGCTGATCAGCTACCGCATGCAGCAGGCCAGAAGCCTGGAAGAGCGCCTGTTCGCCCTGACCATGCTCGGTGACGATCGCGCCGTGAAGGAAACCTTCGCCGCCGGCGTATCGGTGCACCAGCGCAGCTGAGGCCGGCACCCGAGCGCTTTCGTCGCAGCGGATCCATCCGCGATCAGGCTGTCGGCAATGCGCGGCGCGAGATGTTCACCACGCGACACGATCGCAGGAGAGCCTGCTTGCCGGCGATCAGCTCAGCTGCGCATCGCTGGCCTGCCACGCCCGCCCGACAAAAAAGCCCCGATGCGCGAACATCGGGGCTTTTTTCGTATCCAGCACATCCAATCAGCGGTTGGCCGCGTTCCGCCCAGGCTTCTTCTTGGTCTGCAGCAGGTGCGAGAACACTGCGTGCAGGTCATCCGAAGCGCTTTCCTCGTCCAGGTTCAGCTTGCTGTCGATATGGTCCATGTGGTGCATCATCAGGTGCACCGCACGCTCGGCATCGCGTGCCTCGATGGCGTCGATCAGCTGGTTGTGCTCATCGTACGAGCAATGCGAGCGGCTGCCGCTTTCGTACTGGGCGATGATCAGCGAGGTCTGCGATACCAGGCTGCGCTGGAAGCTCACCAGCGGCGCGTTACGCGCGGCCTCGGCCAGCTTCAGGTGGAACTCGCCGGACAGGCGGATGCCGGCGCCACGGTCCCCCCGGGAGAAGCTGTCCTGCTCGTCCTTGACCATCTGCCGCAGCTCGGCGAGCTGCTCTGCCGTGGCATGCTCGACGGCCAGCTCGGTGATCGCGCGCTCCACCAGTCGGCGTGCGTAGAAGATCTGCCGGGCTTCCTCGACGCTGGGGCTGGCCACTACCGCACCGCGATTCGGCCGCAGCAGCACCACCCCTTCATGGGCCAGACGCGACAGGGCACGGCGAATGATGGTGCGACTGACACCGAAGATCTCGCCCAGGGCCTCTTCGCTCAGCTTGGTGCCTGGCGCCAGGCGCTGCTCGAGAATGGCATCGAAGATATGGGCATATACGACATCGTCCTGAGTCCCGCTACGGCTGCTCTTGCCCGCACGCGGCTGCTTCTTCAGTGGCTGCAATTGATCGTTCATTCTGGCTCGCGTCAATGAGAGTCGGCGACACTGCGACTCTACTGTGTTCTACCCGGTAGCTGACAAGCTCCGAGCGAAAAAACATCAGAAAAATATTCGGCCAATTGTACACAACTCAACCAGCCACCACACCTGTCGTCGTATGACGTCCTCCCTGAGAGGTCAGCCGGCAGGCGAGAAAACCGAGCGCGCCCTCAAACTCTTTCCTTATATGTACGCCTCCCTTCAGGTCGTTACCGGATAAGGCCGAGTCAATCGCTCCTGGCATGCCCTCCCGAGACCAGAACGAGCTGCAGCATGGATCATCCATCTGTCTGTTTTAAAAGGGCTTTTACCAACAGGCAGGCGATTGTCGCCAAATCCACCCGCTGAATCCTGGAGATCGGCAAATGGTGCGATTCATGCAACATTAAAAACATTAATTGCATTTTTTGTATACAACAGCATAATCGCGCCTGAGTGACTTCTTGACCGCTCGGTCAACAACTTAGCCAGGAAGCACCGCCGAGAACACCGCCTGCCTCAGAGAGCATTGTCCTTGCGCAACGCTCTGGGCGGTACACAACAAGAGAGATGAGGAGTACCCGCTGTGGAAAGCGTCAAACAAGAACAACACGCGACTCAACTGGCAAGAGGTGGCCTGCTCGACCGCTTCTTCAAACTGACCGAGCACCGCACCACCATCAAGACCGAACTGATCGCTGGTGTGACCACCTTCGTCACCATGGCCTACATCATCTTCGTCAACCCCAACATCATGGCCAGCGCCGGCATCGACCACGGGGCCGCCTTCGTCGCCACCTGCATCGGCGCGGCGCTGGGCTGCTTCCTGATGGGGCTGTACGCCAACTGGCCTGTCGGCCTGGCACCCGGCATGGGCCTGAACGCCTTCTTCACCTATACCGTCGTCGGCGAGATGGGCTACAGCTGGCAGATCGCCCTGGGCGCGGTATTCATCTCCGGCGTGCTGTTCATGATCATGAGCCTGTCGAAGATCCGCGAGTGGCTGCTCAACAGCATCCCGATGAGCCTGCGCTTCGCCATGGGCGCCGGGGTCGGCCTGTTCCTCGGCCTGATCGGCCTGAAGACCGCCGGCATCGTCGTCGACAGCCCGGCCACGCTGCTGACCATGGGCTCGTTCGGCAACCCGTCGGCGCTGCTCGCCGCCGTGTGCTTCCTGCTGATCGCCGTGCTCAGCCACCGCAACGTGTTCGGCGCCATCCTCTTCAGCATGCTCGGCGTCACCGCCCTGGGCTGGGCCCTGGGCCTGGTCGAGTACGGCGGCCTGGTGTCGATGCCACCGAGCCTGGCTCCGACCTTCCTGGCCATGGACATCGCCGGCGCGTTCAACGTGGCGATGATCAGCGTGATCCTCGCGTTCCTCTTCGTGAACATGTTCGATACCGCCGGCACGCTGATGGGCGTGGCGCATCGCGCCAACCTGGTGGATGAGGACGGCAAGATCCAGAACCTGTCCAAGGCCCTGAAAGCCGACTCCACCTCCAGCGTGATCGGCGCCATGGTCGGCTGCCCGCCGGTGACCAGCTACGTGGAGAGCGCTTCCGGGGTCGCCGCCGGTGGCCGCACCGGCCTGACCGCCATGACCGTCGGCATCCTCTTCCTCGCCGCGATGTTCTTCGCCCCGCTGGCCGGCATGATCCCCGCCTACGCCACCGCCGGCGCGCTGATCTACGTGGCGATGCTGATGATGAGCGGCATGGCGCACATCGACTGGAAGGACCATACCGACACCATTCCCGCCATCGTCACCGTGGTGATGATGCCGCTGACCTTCTCCATCGCCAACGGTATCGCCCTGGGCTTCCTCACCTACGCCACGCTGAAGCTGCTGACCGGCCAGCGCGAGAAGGTGTCGCTGAGCCTGTACGTGCTGTGCGTGATCTTCATCGCCAAGTTCGCCTTCCTCTGAACGCAGGCGTTCCGCGCTGATCGCAGCCCCGGCCTCGTGCCGGGGTTTTTCGTTTGGCCCGGCAGCGACGGGCGGATGCGCAATCCGCAAGCAGGTTGCCGGCCCCGGATTTCATCCGGGCTACGGGTCTGTGCATTCAGGGTTGCACACGCTTGGCTCCCCTCTCCCATTCATGGGAGAGGGGCTGGGGGAGAGGGCCGAAATGCCACAAAACTGCCAGTTTCCCTCTCCCCAAAGGGGGCTAGGGGACTGATCGTGTCCGACCACTTCTTATGTGAACAGCGCTACGGCCCTGTACCGGTTTTTTCGTTTGTCTCAGCAGCGGCAGGCACGCCGCCAGCCCATACCCGGCTTTCATCCGGAGCGTGCACCGAAGATCAGCTCGGCAAGGTGCTCTCCCCCCACACCAATCGAAACAGACGCGCCATCGATGGGCCGTGATGATGGATCACCCAGCTACAGCCCCTCCCCCCGAAATGCGGGCAAAAAAAAGCCCGCAGTGTGAGCGGGCGTAAGGACTCAAACGAGTCTGAGGGTGACAAGCATTCGTCCGGCAGGCAGTGGCCTGCCGCTCACTCAGCTACCGCGATAGGTGGAGTAGCTGTAGGGGGAAATCAGCAGCGGCACGTGGTAGTGCTCCTGGCCCGCATCGATGCCGAAGCGCAGCACGATCACGTCGAGGAAGGCCGTGTCCGGCAGCTTCACGCCACGTGCGCGGTAGTAGTCACCGGCATGGAAGTGCAGTTGATAGACGCCCGTGCGGTAGTCATCGCCCTGCAGCACCGGCGCATCGCAGCGGCCATCGTGATTGGTGGTAACGCTGTTGATCAGCTCCAGCTGCGCGCCTTCGACGCGGTACAGCTCGACCTTGATGTCACTCCCTGGGCAACCGTGCGCGGCGTCCAGTACATGCGTAGTCAAACGTCCCATGGGTCTCGGATGCCCGTTGCGCCCAGCGCCAGACGGACACCACACCTCCTCTGCTCTGTTGAAATCGGTTCGTCGCAATGCTCCGACGCATTGGCAGGATAGCATGCAGGCAGAATATACAACACTTTCACAGACAAATTGTACACAATAATTAGCTCGCCGCTTTCTGCCATGCACCAAACAGGTTCATGGCGAAGTCCGTTGCGATGCACGCTTGGCGCTGCGTAAGCGGCTCAGAGCTGACCATCCGGGCAAATTTCCGGTTATGCCGCACGGCCGATAAAATAATGAAAAGTCGATTTACAAACGGCAATCTACTTTGTATACAATTAGCCATCCCGGTCGCGTAACCCTGAAGCCAGGCACGCAGTGACCGCAACGCTCCATACAGGAAGACTGCAGTGAACGCTGATTACCCACGCGATCTGATCGGCTACGGCGCCAACCCGCCCCACCCGCACTGGCCGGGCGACGCCCGTATCGCCCTGTCCTTCGTGCTCAACTACGAAGAGGGTGGCGAGCGCAACATTCTTCATGGGGACAAGGAATCCGAGGCCTTCCTCTCCGAGATGGTCGCCGCCCAGCCGCTGCAGGGCCAGCGCAACCTGTGCATGGAGTCGCTCTACGAGTACGGCAGCCGCGCCGGGGTCTGGCGCCTGCTCGAGCTGTTCCGCAAGCACGACATTCCGCTGACCGTCTTCGCCGTGGCCATGGCCGCCCAGCGTCACCCTGAGGTGATCAAGCAGATGGTCGCCGCCGGCCATGAGATCTGCAGCCATGGCTATCGCTGGATCGACTACCAGAACATGGACGAAGCCGGCGAGCGCGAGCACATGCTCGAGGCCATCCGTATTCTCACCGAGCTGACCGGCGAACGCCCGCTGGGCTGGTACACCGGCCGCCTGGGCCCGAACACCCGGCGCATCGTGCGTGAAGAGGGTGGCTTCCTCTACGACTCCGACACCTACGACGACGACCTGCCCTACTGGGACCCGGCCAGTACCGTGGAGAAGCCGCACCTGGTGATCCCCTACACCCTGGACACCAACGACATGCGCTTCACCCAGGTGCAGGGCTTCAACAAGGGCGACGACTTCTTCGAATACCTCAAGGACGCCTTCGACGTGCTCTACGCCGAGGGCGAAGCCGGCGCGCCGAAGATGCTGTCGATCGGCATGCATTGTCGCCTGCTCGGCCGGCCGGCCCGCCTGGCGTCGCTGGCCCGCTTCATCGAATACGTGAAGCGCCATGACAAGGTCTGGTGTGCCCGCCGTGTCGACATCGCCAGGCACTGGCACGCCACCCACCCCTTCCGCGCGACCGAATGAGAGAGCCGCCCATGAGCCGTTTCCAGACCCTGACCCCTTCCCAGCTGAGCCGTGACGCGTTCGTCGCGGCCTTCGCCGACATCTACGAGCACTCGCCCTGGGTGGCCGAGAAGGCGTATGACCTTGGCCTGGACGACAGCGTCGACGACATCGACGGGCTGCAGCAGCGCATGGCCGACATCCTCCTGTCCGCCAGCGCGGATGCCCAGCTGGCGCTGATCAACGCGCACCCGGACCTGGCCGGCAAGGCTGCCGTGCGCGGCGAACTGACAGCCTCCAGCACCGCCGAGCAGTCCGGTGCCGGCATCCACGAATGCACCGCCGAGGAGTTCGCCCGCTTCACCGAGCTCAACGACGCCTACAAGGCCAAGTTCGGCTTCCCCTTCATCAAGGCCGTCAAGGGCAGCAACCGCCACCAGATCCTGGCAGCCTTCGAAGAGCGCATTCACAACAGCCCGGAGCAGGAGTTCAGCACCGCCCTGGCCGAGATCAACAAGATCGCCCTATTCCGCCTGCAGCAGCTGTAAGGCGCTGCCCCCTTCAACCGAACAGAACAAGTAGAACAGCCATGCGTAGCCTGACCATCGAGCCCCTGAGCAAAGAAGCCTTCGCCCCTTTCGGTGACGTGATCGAAACCGAAGGCAGCGATTTCTTCATGATCAACAACGGCTCCACCCGCCGCTATCACAAGCTGGCCAGCGTGGAGACGGCGCAGCCGGAGGACCAGGCCATCATCAGCATCTTCAGCGCCGAGGCGCTGCAGATGCCGCTGACCATCCGCATGCTGGAACGCCATCCGCTGGGCAGCCAGGCCTTCGTCCCGCTGCTCGGCAACCCCTTTCTGATCGTGGTCGCGCCAGTTGGCGATGTACCTGTATCAGGGTCCGTCCGTGCCTTCCTCAGCAATGGCAGGCAGGGCGTCAATTACCATCGCGGCGTCTGGCACCACCCGGTGCTGACGATCGAAAAGCGGGATGACTTCCTGGTGGTTGATCGCAGTGGTTCCGGCAACAACTGCGATGAGCATTTCTTCAATGAGGACGAGCTTCTTCTCCTCAACCCCCACCAATAAGAGAAGCCCGGGGCTGGCGTGTCTCCCCCGGGAAAGAGGTACAGATCGTGGAAGCACATTTCACCGAATGGCTAAACCTGGGCGTCCGCTGGATCCATATGATCACCGGCATCGCCTGGATCGGCGCATCCTTCTATTTCGTCTGGCTGGAGAACAACCTCAACCGTAGCAACCCACGCGAGGGCCTCTCGGGCGACCTCTGGGCGATCCACGGCGGCGGGATCTACCACCTGGAAAAATACAAGCTGGCCCCCCCGAAAATGCCGGAGAACCTGCACTGGTTCAAATGGGAGGCCTACTTCACCTGGCTGTCAGGCGTCGCCCTGCTGCTGGTGGTCTACTACCTCAACCCGAGCCTGTACCTGGTCAAGCCGGGTGTCGATCTGGCGCCAGCCGCCGCCATCGCCATCGGCCTCGGCTCCATGGCCGCCAGCTACCTGATCTATCACGTGCTCTGCGACTCGCCGCTGGGCAAGCGCCCGGCCCTGCTCGGCGCCGTGCTGTTCGTGCTGATCATCGCCGCGGCCTATGGCTTCAGCCAGATCTTCAGCGGTCGTGCCGCGTACATCCATGTCGGCGCCATCATCGGCACCATCATGGTCGGCAACGTGTTCTTCACCATCATGCCGGCCCAGCGCGCGCTGGTTA
This sequence comes from Ectopseudomonas khazarica, assembly GCF_004521985.1. Lineage (GTDB taxonomy): Bacteria > Pseudomonadota > Gammaproteobacteria > Pseudomonadales > Pseudomonadaceae > Aquipseudomonas > Aquipseudomonas khazarica. The sequence goes on along the minus strand of NZ_SBHZ01000001.1, from coordinate 306,806 downwards.
AGGCCATCGAAACCAACACCACCCCCGACCCGCTGCTGCCGGCCAAGGGCCTGCTGCGCTCGCGTCACAACAACTACTTCACCCTGCCGGTGCTGTTCATCATGATCAGCAACCATTTCCCGAGCACCTACGGCAGCCAGTACAACTGGCTGATCCTGGCGGGCATCGCGATCCTGGCCGTGCTGGTACGCCACTACTTCAACACCCGCCACGACAGCAGCAAGTATGTCTGGACCCTGCCGGCCGCAGCCCTGGGCATGATCTGCCTGGCCTATGTCACCTCCCCGGCGAACCGCGCTCCCGCTGCTGCCCCGGTGGCAGCCGTGGAACAGCCGGCAGCCAGCGAGACCCTGAGCAAGGTGGAAGAAGTTGCCAGCAGCCAGCCAGATGCCCAGGAAAACCCGGCCCCGGCAACAGGTGGAGCGGCGACGGCTGCCGACTTCGGCAAGGTCGAGAGCGTGATCCATGAACGCTGCACCGTCTGCCATTCGGCCACCCCGAGCAGCCCGATGTTCAGCGCGGCGCCAGCCGGCCTGATGCTCGACACGCCCGAGCAGATGCAGGCTCAGGCCGCGAAGATCCACGCCCAGAGCGTTGCCTCGCAGATCATGCCGCTGGGCAACATCACCCAGATGACCCAGGACGAGCGCGACCTGATCGGCAACTGGATCGCCAAGGGCGCACCGACCAACTGATTGCCACACGTGCCGTGCCCGTGACTGGGCGCGGCATCTTTTTACGCCCCGGAACCGCCGGCAGCGCGAGCTGACCGGCGGTTCTTTTTTTGTGCACAATCCATAAATAAATTGTTTTTAACCATGTCCACATGTTGCTATAGTCGCCACATCCTGACCACCTAGACAACTTTCTAGCAAACAGGAAAGAGGTGCCGTGAAGCCTCGTGTAAGCCCATGACCGTATAAAAACAAATGGCAGGCTATGACATGACCACAAACAGCAACGCCCCCACCCCAGCTGCGCCTACCGGCAACAGCGACCTGATCTACCAGTTGGATGACACCCCCGCTTTCGCCCCCGCCCTGTTCGCGGCGCTGCAGCATGTGCTGGCCAGCTTCGTCGGCATAATCACCCCCACCCTGATCGTCGGCAGTGCCCTGGGCCTCGGCGCCCACGTGCCCTACCTGGTGAGCATGGCCCTGTTCGTCTCGGGCCTCGGCACCTTCGTCCAGGCCAAGCGCATCGGCCCGATCGGTTCCGGCCTGCTGTGCCTGCAGGGCACCAGCTTCGGCTTCCTCAGCGTGATCCTCAGCGCCGGCTTCATCGTCAAGGGCCGCGGCGCCAGCGAGGAGGAAATTCTCGCCACGCTGTTCGGCATCTGCTTCTGCGCGGCCTTCGTCGAAATCACCTTCAGCCAGTTCATCAACAAGCTGCGCAAGGTGATCACCCCGGTGGTGACCGGCACCATCATCTGCCTGATGGGCCTGTCGCTGATCAAGGTGGGCATGACCGACCTCGCCGGCGGCTACGGCGCTGCCGATCTCGGCGCCCTGCACCACCTGGCGCTCGGCGGCCTGGTGCTGGGCACCATCGTCCTGCTCAACCGTGCGCCATCACAGGTGCTGCGCCTGTCGGCCGTGATCATCGGCCTGACCCTCGGCTTCGCCGTGGCCTGGTTCAACGGTCGGGTGGATTTCGCCAACATGGCCGAGGTGCCGCTGCTCAGCGTGCCGCAACCGTTCAAGTACGGTTTCAGCTTCGACTGGATCGCCTTCGTGCCCATCGCCGTGATCTTCCTGATCACCCCGCTGGAAACCGCTGGCGACCTGACGGCCAACTCGATCATCTCCAAGCAGCCGGTCAAGGGCCCGCTGTACATGCGCCGGATCAAGTCCGGGGTGCTGGCCGACGGCTGCAACTCGGCAGTCGCCGCCATGTTCAACAGCCTGCCGATGACCACGTTCAGCCAGAACAACGGGGTGATCCAGCTCACCGGCGTCGCCAGCCGCCACGTGGCCTTCTACATCGCCGCCATCCTCATCCTGCTGGGCCTGTTCCCGGCGGTCGGTGCGGTGCTGCAGCTGATGCCCAAGCCGGTGCTCGGCGGCGCCACCCTGATCATGTTCGGCACCGTGGCGGTCGCCGGCATCAAGATTCTCAGCGAAGCCGGTCTGCACCGTCGCAACGTGCTGATCGTGGCCATCTCCCTGGGCCTCGGCCTGGGAGTCGCCGGCGTACCGGAGGTGCTGTCGCACATGCCGGACGTGCTGAAGAACATCTTCGGCTCGCCGATCACCATCGGAGCCTTCAGTGCCATTGCGCTGAACATCTTCCTGCCCGACGAACAGCAGGAAGTGGAAGAAGACGACTACGACCCGGAGGCGCACCTGCACACCGTGCTGCAGAACCGCCAGGACGATAGCGTCGACGACAGCAGCCTCAAGAGCCTCGGCCGCGACCTGACCCCGGACGCGCGCACCAGCTGATCACGCCCCACCCGTCCACTCCCGGCAGCGCGCTGCCGGGGGTACCCGTCTGCACGTCAAAAGAACAAGGAAAACCCATGAAACTCAAGCATCTGCCTCACTGCTTCGCCCTCTCTGCCGGACTGTTCTCCGGTCAGCAGGCGCTTGCCGGCGACCTGCTGCACTGGCAGGACAACAGCCTGTCCTACCTGTACGGCGAGAACTTCCAGCGCATGAACTTCAACGGCGAAGAGCAGCGCACCCAGACCACCTTCACCTTCGAGCATGCCAGTGGCTGGGCCTGGGGCGACATCTTCTACTTCCTCGACTACATCCGTACCGACAACGTGCAGACGCGCGGCAGCTTCGACAACGGCAGCTTCCGCCAGCACGAGCGCAACTCCTTCTACTACATGGAGTTCTCCCCGCGCGTGAGCCTGAGCTGGCTGACCGGGCAGGAGCTGGCCGTCGGCCCGATCAAGGACATCTATGCCGCCTTCACCTACGAGAAAGGCGAAGGCGGCCCGGGGCCGGAGAACTACCTGTACGGCATCGGCCTGGACTGGGACGTACCGGGTTTCAACTTCTTCAAGACCAACCTGTACCAGGTGAAGATCAACAACCACACCTTCTTCGCCGACCGCAACAGCAACGGTTATGCGACCCAGCTGACGGTCAGCGCGGCCTATCCGTTCAGCCTGGGCGAACAGGACTTCCTGGTGGATGGCTTCGTCGACTGGCGCTCACCGTCCCGCGATGCCGGCACCCAGACCTCGGTAGGCTCCTCGATCCAGATCAAGTGGGATGCGGGCAAGGCGCTGTTCGGCAAGGAGCGCCAGCTCTACGTTGGCACCGAAGTGAACATGTGGCGCGCCAAGTACGGCGTGAAACCGGTAGACGGATCGGGTGACCGCTTCGACCAGACCGCCGTGCAGGCACTGGTCAAGTACCACTTCTGACCATTGCCGCAACGCACTTGGCCGGTGTCGGGTAGGGACAGCGGCCGGGTAAAGGGGGGATCGGCGTTCGCGCCCTTCCCCCTTTTCTTCGTTTCGGGCGAGCCCCCTGGCGTCCCGGACACACCTGCCTCGGCTGCAGCGCGCAACCGCGTGCCGATCCGCAGCGCACCATTGCGACCCGCGCATGTCACCCCGGCACCGTATCGGTGCAGATCCGCAACCCTGCTGCCACCTTGAGGCATGCCTCTTTCCCCGCATGAAACTGATCATGCGGTCAAGTTTTTGATCACAATATCTATGATTTTTGTGTTCAATCTTCAAGAAAACCATGTTCATCAAGGTTTTTTATGTGTACAAGACACTCAGGTTCCATCCGAAACACTGTCGAAGTGGCTGTATACACAAGCCCAGTCACGAAGCGCATACAAAAGCGGAATGAAACCTGCAGGCAAACCTCCTCATACGCCACCGTGCGCAAGAACAATACTGGGAGCGGTTCATGTCCGACACTGACGACTTTCGCATCAAGCAGATCGACCCCACGCTGCATAACGAGGACCTCGCTCCACTGGCGCCGGAGAAGCGCACCTGGGGCTGGTTCGAGATATTCAACGTGTGGTCCAACGACATCCAGAGCCTGTTCGGCTACACCCTCGCCGCGACACTGTTCATCTCCTACGGGCTCAATGGCTGGGCGGTGCTGGCCGGCATCGTGCTGGCCGGCTTCATTGTCATGGGCCTGGTCCAGCTAACCGGCAAGCCCAGCGTCAAGTACGGCATCCCCTTCCCGGTGTTCGCCCGCGCCAGCATGGGTGTGCGCGGCGCCAACTTCCCTGCACTGGTACGCGGCATCGTCGCCATCTTCTGGTACGGCGTGCAGACCTACTTCGCCTCCACCGCCGTGGCGTTGCTGCTCAACTCGCTGCTGCAACCGCAGGAACCCGCCCTGTACCTCGGCCTGACCGCCATCGGCTGGCTGTCCTACGTGATCGTCTGCCTGTTCCAGGTCGGCCTGTTCATCTGCGGCATGAGCTGGATCACCCGCTTCCTCAACTGGGCCGGCCCGCTGGTCTATGTGGTGATGATCGCCCTGATGATCATGATCTGGTACCAGGCCGGGCCGAGCCTGCTGGGCGAGCTGGGCAACATCTTCCGTGGCAGCGGCGACTATGCCGCCGGGCCGGTGGCCGCCTTCTTCGCCGTGGTCGGCACCATGGTCGCCTACTTCGCCGCCGTGGTGATCAACTACGGTGACTTCGCCCGCTTTGTCAAAAGCGAAAGGCAGATGACCATCGGCAACTTCCTCGGCCTGCCGGTGAGCCTGGCGTTCTTCTCGCTGATCGCCCTGGTGATTACCGCCGGTACCGTGGTGGTGTTCGGCGAGACGCTGACCAATCCGACCGACATCGTCGCCCGGGTCGACAACCTGACCCTGACCATCATCGCCGCGCTGACCTTCTTCGCCGCCACCGTGGGCATCAACCTGGTGGCCAACTTCATCCCGCCGGCCTACGACCTGGCCAACCTCGCCCCCGCGCACATCAGTGCGCGCACCGGCGGCTTCATCACCGCGGCCATCGCCTTCTTCATCGGTGCCCTGTGGGTGGCCTTCATCAGCAACGTCGGCATCGCCGCCTTCGTCGATACCCTGGGCGCGGTACTGGCGCCGCTGTACGGCATCATCGTCGCCGACTACTACCTGGTACGCCGGCGCAAGCTCGACCTGCAGCAGCTGTTCAGCGCCGAGGTCGGCTCGGCCTACTACTTCGACGGCGGCTGGAACCGCAAGGCGCTGGTCGCGTTCGTCGTCGCCTCACTGTTCTCGGTGGCCTCGGTCTGGGTCCCCGGTCTGAGCCAGCTGTCGGGCTACGCCTGGCTGCTCGGCGCCCTGCTCGGCGCGGTGCTGCACTATGGCCTGATGCACGGCCAGGCGCAGGCGCTGAAACGCGCCAACGCCAGCGCCTGAACCATCAACGCAGGGACGAAGCCGGCGCCTGTGCGCCGGCTTTGGCTTTCTGGCGTTCGAGAAAGTCGACCTTCCACTGCTCGAGCCCCATGTACTCGCTGTCCAGGTTGGCCTCGACCCGGTACTTAGCCTTGAGCGCCGCCACATCGGCCGAGCGTTCGCCGAGGAAGCGGTCGAAACGGGCGATCAGCTGCGGCTGACGCACGCTCGACAGGTGGAAGCTGCCACGGGTATGCGGCAGCTTGGGGTCGAACACCAGAGCACCGGGGCGCGCCCGGATGTTGTCGAGGTAGTGGGTCGCCACCACCACGTTGAAATAGGCGCCATCGGTGTCCTGCTTCAGCGCCTGGCGAATCATCTGCCGCAGGTCGTCGCTGTAACTCAGCTGAATCTGCCCGTCGTCGATGCGCTGCTCGTAGCCTCGCGGTGTCCAGCCCTGCACCATGGCCAGGCGATGAATGCTGTCCAGCGCCTGCCCCTGGCGCTGCGGCGCCACCAGCACGCCATCGACGTAATCGACCACCGCCGCGCTGTAGTGGAGGGCCATGCCGGTCTTCTGCGCGCCGGCCCAAAGCGGGCTGTCCGGGTACTTGAAATCGATCTCGCCGCGCTGCAGGGCCGGCAGCAACTGCTCGACCGGCAGCGCCCTGTAGGTCAGATCGATGCCGCTGTCGGCGGCGAAGGCGTCCAGCACCTCACGGGCGAATCCCTGGTACTTGCCTCCCGCATCGAGGCTGTAATGCGGAGCGAACGGCAGGTCCTCCACCCCCACCACGTAGGTCTGCGCCCAGGCAGCGGGTGACAGCAGAACGGCAAACAGCAGACAGGGTCGTACGGGCTTCATTGCGAGCCTCCTTGTTTTTGTTGTGGGATTCCGATCAGGCCGTCTCAGCCGCCGGTCATGCTCATGAAGCGCACCACCTGCACCTGCTCGTCGCTGGCGAAGTGGTGCCGCTCGGGCTTCAGGCGCAGCGCCTCGACCAGCGCCTGGCGCAGGCGCTCGCCGTCACCCGGATGCGCGCGCAACAGGCGCTTGAGGTCCAGCGCATCGTCATGCCCGAGGCACAGCACCAGCTTGCCTTCGGCAGTGACCCGCACGCGATTGCAATCACCGCAGAAGTTGTGGCTGTGCGGGGAAATGAAACCGACCTGGGTCTGCGTGCCGACCACTTGCCAGTAGCGCGACGGCCCGCCGGTGACCTTGTTGCTGCGCACCAGCGCATGACGCTGCTCGATGCGCCGGCGCACCTCGTCACTGGAGCAGAAGGTCTGCTCGCGGCTGTGGCTGACCACGCTGCCCAGCGGCATTTCCTCGATGAAACTGATATCCAGACCACGGGCGATGGCGAACTCGACCAGATCGAGCACCTCGTCGTCGTTGCGCCCGCTCTGCACCACGCTGTTGAGCTTGATCCGCTCGAACCCGGCGACGCGCGCCGCCTCGATGCCCGCCAGCACCTGCTCCAGCTTGTCGCGCCGGGTGAAGGCGGCAAAGCGCTCGCGCTGCAGGGAATCCAGGCTAATGTTCAGGCGACGCACACCCGCTGCACGCAACGGCGCCGCCAGCTCGCCAAGCTGCGAACCGTTGGTGGTGATCGCCAGGTCCTCGAGTTCGTCCCGCGCGCCCAGGCGCTGCAGCAGGCTCAGGACGTTCTTGCGCACCAGCGGCTCGCCGCCTGTGATGCGGATGCGCCGCACGCCCAGCGCGATGAAGGCGTCGGCCACGGCATAGGCCTCTTCCAGGCTGAGGATCTGCTGGCGCGGCGCGAACTGCATGTCTTCGCTCATGCAGTAGGTGCAGCGAAAGTCGCAGCGATCGGTCACCGACAGACGCAGGTAGGTGATGCGACGACCGAACGGATCGACCAGTTGATGGGTGTGCACGGTGGGTCTCCTGCAGCGTCACGCGCCGAGACTTTCTTGTCATGGATATTGCTGCGCGGGATAAAAACAGAAAAGCGTTTTCTTGTATACAACAATTTGACCCAAGGGTCAGATAAGCGCCAGGCAGCCCGCAGCCGTTGCCTTGAGCCCCGCGCGGAGCCGGTGCTACCATGCCCGACCGCCGCCCGGCGGAAAAGGAAAACACAGGGCCTATGACCAGCATTCGCGAGCGTAACAAAGAGCTCATCCTGCGCGCAGCCAGCGAGGAGTTCGCCGACAAGGGCTTCGCCGCCACCAAGACCAGTGACATTGCGGCCAAGGCCGGCCTGCCCAAGCCCAACGTCTACTACTACTTCAAATCCAAGGAAAACCTCTACCGCGAGGTCCTGGAAAGTATCGTCGACCCCCTGCTGGCCGCCTCGGCCCCCTTCAACCAGCCGGGCCACCCGAGTGAAGTGCTGACGGCCTACATCCGCTCGAAGATCCGCATCTCCCGCGAACTGCCACACGCCTCCAAGGTATTCGCCAGCGAGATCATGCATGGCGCACCGCACCTGTCGCCGGAGCAGACCGAACAGCTCAACGCACAGGCCAAGCACAACATCGCCTGCATCCAGCGCTGGGTGGACCAGGGGCTGATGGCCCCGGTCGATCCGCACCACCTGCTGTTCAGCATCTGGGCCGCGACCCAGACCTATGCCGACTTCGACTGGCAGATCTCCATCGTCACCGGCAAGGCCAGCCTGGACGATGCCGACTACGAAGCCGCCGCACAGACCATCATCCGCCTGGTGCTCAAGGGCTGCGACGTCGACCCGCTGCCATCGAGCGCCTCCGAGCTGGTGACCAGCGCCTAGATTGACGCAGGGTCATTCGTCGACTCTGCAGGAACGCTGCGTGCACCCGACCCGGCGTCGGGAAGATCGCGGGTTACCGCTGCATCGTTCTGGTGGATGTAAAAAGCGACATCCACCCTACGCAGCACTCCCGTACCTGACACTTCGCGGGGCGCCTTACGCATCCAGCCCTCGCAGAATCGCGGGTTACCGCTGCAGCGTTCTGGTGAATGTGAAAAGCGACATCCACCCTACGTAGGGTTCTGTTCAGCGTCAGGGGGTGGATCGCGCCGTACCGACCCACCACCCTGGTCGCCGCCCGCAGGAAATCCGGGGCGGCTGCCTGATCCCTAGACCCCGGGATCCGCCTTCAGGCCAAGCGACTCCAGCGCGCCGAGCGCGCATTGCTCGTCGATGTCCGAGGTGTCGCCGGTAATACCGACGGCGCCAATCACCGCGCCATGCTCGTCGCGAATCAGCACGCCGCCCGGTGCCGGCACCAGGCTGCCCTCGGCCAGGGTATTCACCGCGCCGATGAAGGCCGGACGCTGCTGCGCGTCGTTGGCGATCGCCCGCGAACCCTTGCCGAGCGCCAGCGCACCCCAGGCCTTGCCGATGGCGATCTGCGGGCGCAGCAGGCTGGCGCCGTCCTCGCGCTGCAGGCTGATCAGGTGGCCGCCGGCATCCAGCACCGCCACCGTCAGCGGCGCGGCGCTGAGGTCACGCCCGACGGCCAGGGCATTGCGGGTGATGTTCACTGCTGTGGAAAGAGTGATCGTGGTCATGCAGGTTCTCCAGAAAAGCGAATGGGCACTCGCCACACAGGCCGGTGAAGGGCACCTCTATAAACGACCTGCGTTGCCATCGCGGCGTTAAAAACAGGCTCAGAATGCTCATTTACAGCTCGTAAACTGCGCTTCTTCGCCTGTTTTTGCGGGGCCGCCATCGGTATTGCGCTGACTGCCTCGCCTACGTTTTTAGAGGTGCCCTGAAGGCATGCGGCATGGATAAGCGCCTTATGCAATAGCTGAAGAAAAGGTTTGTTGCAACAACAAAACACAAAATCAATAAAATATGTACACAATATTTTTATCTGAAAATCACAATCAAAGTATCGAGCATACGGGCTAGTCCGCCCGGTTCTCCCAGTACCCCGGCGTGTTGTAGATGTCCTTGAGATAGTCGATGAAGAAACGCACCTTGGCCGGCAGATAACGCTGCTGCGGATAGACCGCCTGGATGTCGTAGGCCGGGATCTCGTAATCGTCCAGCACCGTCACCAGCTCGCCAGCCTTGAGCTCCGCCTGGATCTCCCAGGTCGAACGCCAGCCGATGCCCAACCCCTGCTTGACCCAGTTGTAGAGCAGCTCGCCGTCATTGCAGTCGAGGTTGCCCGCCACCTTCACCGCCACCTGACGCCCTTCGCGCAGGAAGGTCCAGCCACGCTGCTGACCGCCCTGCAGGTTGAACGCCAGGCAGTTGTGCCGCGCCAGATCCTCGAGGGTGCGCGGCACGCCATGCAGCTCGAAGTAGCCAGGTGCACCGCAGACCACGCGGCGATTGGGGAACAGCTTCACCGCGACGTAGTTGGGGTCGGTGACCTCGCCGATGCGGATGCCCATGTCGTAGCCCTGGCGCACCAGGTCGACCAGGCTGTCGGTGAAGTTGAAGGACAGCTTCAGGTCCGGGTAGCGCAGCAGAAAGGCCGCCGCATGCGGCGCAATGTGCCGCCTGCCGAACGCCGCCGGGGCGGATACCACCAGGTGCCCGCGCACCGACTTGCCGCCGCGGGCCACGCTGGCATCGGCTTCATCGAAGTCCTTGAGCAGGCTGCGGGCACGGTCGAGGTACTGCTCGCCCAGGTCGGTCAGCTGCAGGCCGCGCGTGGAGCGGTGCATCAGCTTGACGCCGAGATGGCGCTCCAGGGCATCCAGGCGCCGCCCCATCACCACGGGGGTCACGCCTTCGCTGAGCGCGGCGGCGGCAAAGCTGCCGTTGTCGGCGACCAACACGAAACTACGGATAAGGGTATGACGGTCCATTCGATACTCCAGATATCGACAGAACTGAAGTATCCAACAATTCCGTCGTTCCGGTACAGCCGTCATCCTTGCTCCCAAGAAGAAAAACCACCGACTCGGAGAACAATGGTCATGGCCAGAATGAGAGCAATCGAGGCAGCCGTACTGGTGATGCGTCGTGAAGGTGTCGACACCGCATTCGGTGTCCCCGGTGCCGCCATCAACCCGCTCTACGCTGCACTGAAGAAACTCGGCGGAATCGATCACGTCCTGGCTCGTCACGTCGAAGGCGCCTCGCACATGGCCGAGGGTTACACCCGCACCAACGCCGGCAACATCGGCGTGTGCATCGGCACCTCCGGCCCGGCTGGCACCGACATGGTCACCGGCCTGTACTCGGCCAGCGCCGACTCCATCCCGATCCTGTGCATCACCGGCCAGGCACCGCGTGCACGCATGCACAAGGAAGACTTCCAGGCCGTCGACATCACCAGCATCGTCGGGCCGGTCACCAAGTGGGCGACCACCGTGATGGAGCCGGGCCAGGTGCCGCGCGCCTTCCAGCGTGCCTTCCAGGAGATGCGCAGTGGCCGACCGGGCCCGGTGCTGATCGACCTGCCGTTCGACGTGCAGATGGCCGAGATCGAGTTCGACATCGACGCCTACGAGCCGCTGCCGGTGGCCAAGCCGAGCACCACCCGCGTTCAGGCCGAGAAAGCCATTGCCATGCTCAACGAGGCCGAGCGCCCGCTGCTGGTCGCTGGCGGCGGCATCTTCAACGCCGACGCGGCGGACAAGCTGGTCGAGTTCGCCGAACTCACCGGCGTGCCGGTGGTGCCGACCCTGATGGGCTGGGGCGCGATTCCCGACGATCACCGGCTGATGGTCGGCATGGTCGGCCTGCAGACCTCGCACCGCTACGGCAACGCCACCCTGCTCGCCTCCGACCTGGTGTTCGGCATCGGCAACCGCTGGGCCAACCGCCACACCGGTTCGGTCGAGGTGTACACCGAAGGCCGCAAGTTCATCCACGTCGACATCGAACCGACGCAGATCGGCCGCGTGTTCAACCCGGACCTGGGCATCGTTTCCGACGCAGGCAAGGCGCTGGATGCCTTCCTCGAGGTCGCTCGCGAATGGAAGGCCGCTGGCAAGCTGAAGGACCGCAGCGCCTGGGTCGACAGCTGCCGCGAGCGCAAGCGCACGCTGCAACGCAAGACCCACTTCGACAACGTGCCGGCCAAGCCGCAGCGCGTGTACGAGGAGATGAACGAAGCCTTCGGCAAGGACACCTGCTACGTCAGCACCATCGGCCTGTCGCAGATCGCCGGCGCGCAGTTCCTGCACGTGTACAAGCCGCGTCACTGGATCAACTGCGGCCAGGCCGGCCCGCTGGGCTGGACCATTCCGGCGGCCCTCGGCGTGGTCAAGGCCGACCCGGCACGCCAGGTCGTGGCGCTGTCCGGCGACTATGACTTCCAGTTCATGATCGAAGAACTGGCTGCAGGGGCGCAGTTCAACCTGCCGTACATCCACGTGCTGGTGAACAACTCCTACCTGGGCCTGATCCGCCAGGCGCAGCGCGGCTTCGACATCGACTACTGCGTGCAGCTGGCGTTCGAGAACATCAACGCGCCGGAAATCAACGGCTACGGCGTCGACCACGTCGCGGTCGTCGAAGGCCTCGGCTGCAAGGCGATCCGCGTGTTCGACCCGAACGAGCTGCAGAACGCCTTCGCCGAAGCCAAGCGCCTGATGGCCGAGCACCGCGTACCGGTGGTGGTCGAGGTGATCCTGGAGCGGGTCACCAACATCTCCATGGGCACCGAGATCAACGCCATCAACGAGTTCGAGGAACTGGCCGAGCGCGGCGTCGACGCCCCGACCGCCATCGCGCTGCTGGATTGATGCAACCCATCCCCTCTCCCGCCTGCGGGCGAGGGGAGACACACGAAAGGAGCGACACCATGCCCCGTTTTGCTGCCAACCTGTCCATGCTGTTCACCGAGGTGGACTTCCTGGACCGTTTCGCCGCCGCCGCCGAAGCCGGCTTCAGCGGTGTGGAATACCTCTTCCCCTATGACTTCGCGGCAGAAGAGATCAAGGCCCGCCTGGACGCCAACGCCCTGAGCCAAGTGCTGTTCAACCTGCCAGCCGGTGACTGGGGCAAGGGCGAGCGCGGCATCGCCTGCCACCCGGATCGCGTCGAGGAGTTCCGCGCGGGCGTCGACCAGGCCATCGCCTACGCCCAGGTACTGGGCAACAAGCAGATCAACTGCCTGGCCGGCATCCGCCCGCAGGGCGTGGACTGCGCCACCGTGGAGAAGACCTTCGTCGACAACCTGCGCTACGCGGCAGGCAAGCTCGAAGCGGCCGGCATCCGCCTGGTCATGGAAGCCATCAACACCCGCGACATCCCCGGCTTCTACCTGAACAACACCCGCCAGGCCCTGGAGATTCGCGACAAGGTCGGCAGCACCAACCTGTACCTGCAGTACGACATCTACCACATGCAGATCATGGAAGGTGACCTCGCCCGTACCGTCGAGACCAACCTGGCCGCCATCAACCACGTGCAGCTGGCCGACAACCCGGGCCGCAACGAGCCGGGTACCGGCGAAATCAACTACCGCTTCCTCTTCGAGCACCTGGACCGCATCGGCTACCAGGGCTGGGTCGGCTGTGAATACAAGCCGGCAACCACCACCGCTGCCGGCCTCGGCTGGATGAAAGCGCACAACGCAATCTGAAAGCTGCACCTGTAGGAGCGGATTCATCCGCGACCACCGGCGAAGCCGGTGCCACTCACCGCGGCGTCCGTTTCGCGGGTAAACCCGCCCCTACAGGCTCGGTTCATCACCTACAACGAGGTTATCTCTCATGGCTAAAATCGGATTCATCGGCACCGGCATCATGGGCAAACCCATGGCGCAGAACCTGCAGAAAGCCGGCCACACCCTGTTCCTCTCGGAGCACCACGACCCGGCTCCTGCCGACCTCCTGGCCGCCGGCGCCATCGCCCTGGCCAACCCGCAGGAAGTCGCGCAGGAAGCCGAGTTCATCATCGTCATGGTGCCGGACACCCCGCAGGTCGAAGACGTGCTGTTCCGCGACAACGGCGTGGCGAGCGGCGTCGGCGCCGGCAAGGTGGTGATCGACATGAGTTCGATCTCGCCCACCGCCACCAAGGCCTTCGCCGAGAAGATCAAGGCCACCGGCGCCGCCTACCTGGACGCCCCGGTATCCGGCGGCGAAGTCGGTGCCAAGGCCGCGACCCTGTCGATCATGGTCGGTGGCTGCCCGAACGCCTTCGAACGCGCTCTGCCGCTGTTCCAGTCCATGGGCAAGAACATCACCCGCGTCGGCGGCAACGGCGACGGCCAGACTGCCAAGGTGGCCAACCAGATCATCGTCGCCCTGAACATCCAGGCCGTGGCCGAAGCCCTGCTGTTCGCCGCCCGCAACGGCGCCGATCCGGCCAAGGTGCGTGAAGCGCTGTCCGGCGGCTTCGCCGGCTCGAAGATCCTCGAAGTGCACGGCGAACGCATGATCAAGGGCACCTTCGACCCGGGCTTCCGCATCAGCCTGCACCAGAAGGACCTCAACCTGGCGCTGTCCGGTGCCCGCGAGCTGGGCCTGAACCTGCCCAACACCGCCAATGCCCAGCAGGTGTTCAGCACCTGCGCGGCCCTCGGCGGCAGCGGCTGGGATCACTCCGCCCTGATCAAGGGTCTGGAGCACATGGCCAACTTCAATATCCGCGGCGAAAAGGCCTGAAGCCGATTCGGGAACAGATCTTGTGGGAGGCGCTTCAGCGGCGACTGTCGCGGCTGAAGCCCCTCCCACGGGCTCCCTGAGTCCTTCGCCCACCCTTTCGACCTTCCTGGCAGGAGGTGTCACGGCCCGATTGCCAGGTTGGTCGATTCCATTCCCCAGGTGCTGCCAGGCGGCGCCTGGGGAATGGAATCGATCCAGCATCACCCTGACGGACATGCCGCGCAGGCACCCCGGCTCATCGACTCCTACGCGGCCTGCCCGCCTCCCTCATCCGGCGTTTCGCGCCACCTGCTCCCGCCAGGAGAAGGCCATGAAGAAAGGCGTCGCTGCGCGACTCTCAAGCCAAGACCAAGAGAACACCGCCATGACCTTCGATCCGCAACGCCTGCTGCGCGACCTGTTCGCCACCGCCATCGCCGCCGCGCATCCGCGCCAGGTGCTGGCCGACCACCTGCCCGCCGACCGCAGCGGCCGCGTCATCGTCATCGGTGCCGGCAAGGCGGCTGCGGCCATGGCCGAGGTCATCGAGCAGGAGTGGCAAGGTGAGGTGAGCGGCCTGGTGGTGACCCGCTACGAACACGGCGCCGAGTGCAAGAAGATCGAAGTGGTGGAAGCCGCCCACCCGGTGCCGGACGACGCCGGCGAGCGCGTCGCCCGTCGCGTGCTGGAGCTGGTGTCCAACCTCTCGGAAGACGACCGGGTGATCTTCCTCCTCTCCGGCGGAGGCTCCTCGCTGCTGGCCCTGCCGGCGGCGGGTATCTCGCTGACCGACAAGCAGGCGATCAACAAGGCGCTGCTGAAATCCGGCGCCACCATCGGCGAGATGAACTGCGTGCGCAAGCACCTCTCGGCGATCAAGGGCGGCCGCCTGGCCAAGGCCTGCTGGCCGGCCACCGTCTACACCTACGCCATCTCCGACGTGCCCGGCGACGAAGCCACGGTGATCGCGTCCGGCCCCACCGTGAGCGACCCGACCACCTCGGCCGAGGCCCTGGCGATCCTCGCGCGCTACGCCATAGACATCCCGAGCAACGTGCGCAGCTGGCTGCAGGACCCGCGCTCGGAAACGGTCAAGCCGGGTGATCCGGTACTCGCCCGCAGCCACTTCCAGCTGATCGCCACCCCACAGCAGTCACTCGACGCCGCTGCCGCCAGGGCCGAGGCGGCTGGCCTGCCGGTGCTGATCCTCGGCGACCTGGAAGGCGAATCGCGCGACGTGGCCAAGGTGCACGCCGGTATCGCCCGCCAGGTGCAGCTGCACGGCCAGCCGATCAAGCCGCCGTGCGTGATCCTCTCCGGTGGCGAAACCACCGTGACCGTACGCGGCAACGGGCGCGGCGGGCGCAACGCCGAGTTCCTTCTCAGCCTCACCGACAGCCTCAAGGGCCTGCCCGGTGTCTATGCGCTGGCCGGCGACACCGACGGCATCGACGGCTCCGAAGACAACGCCGGCGCCATCATGACGCCCTACAGCTATGCCCGTGCCGGCATCAAGGGCCTGTCTGCCCGCGACGAACTGGACAACAACAACGGCTACGGCTACTTCGCCGCCCTCGACGAGCTGATCGTCACCGGGCCGACCCGTACCAACGTCAACGATTTCCGCGCTCTCCTGATTCTCGAGGCCCCAACCCAATGAACGCTGACAAGAAAGTGAAGATCCTCGCCACCCTCGGCCCGGCGATTCGCGACGCCGCGCATATCCGCCAGCTGGTGGAGGCCGGGGTCAACCTGTTCCGTCTCAACTTCAGCCACGGCGAACATGCCGATCATGCCCAGCGCTACCAGTGGGTACGCGACGTGGAGCGCGAGCTGAATCAGCCCATCGGCATCCTCATGGACCTGCAGGGGCCGAAACTGCGCGTCGGCCGCTTTGCCGAAGGCAAGGTGCAACTGGTCAACGGCCAGAGCCTGCGCCTAGATCTGGACGCCACGCCCGGTGACGCCAGCCGGGTCAACCTGCCCCATCCGGAAATCATCGAGGCCCTGCAGCCGGGCATGAGCCTGCTGCTGGACGACGGCCGCCTGCGCCTGAAGGTGACCGGCAAGCAGCGCGACGCCGTAGACACCTGCGTGGTGGCCGGTGGCGAGCTGTCCGACCGCAAGGGCGTCAACGTGCCCGAGGCCGTGCTGCAGCTGTCGCCGCTGACCGAGAAGGACCGCCGCGACCTGGCCTTCGGCCTGGAGCTGGGCGTGGACTGGGTGGCGCTGTCGTTCGTGCAGCGCCCCGAGGACATCATCGAAGCCCGCGAACTGATCGGTGGCAAGGCCTTCCTCATGGCCAAGATCGAGAAACCCTCGGCCGTCACCCACCTGGAAGACATCGCCAGGCTGTGCGACGCCATCATGGTCGCGCGCGGTGATCTGGGCGTGGAAGTCCCGGCGGAGAACGTGCCACGCATCCAGAAAGACATCGTGCGCACCTGCCGTCAGCTTGGCCGCCCGGTGGTGGTAGCCACGCAGATGCTCGAGTCCATGCGTTTCTCCCCGGCGCCGACCCGCGCCGAAGTCACCGACGTGGCCAACGCCGTGGCCGAAGGCGCCGATGCGGTGATGCTGTCGGCAGAAACCGCCTCCGGCGACTATCCGCTGGAAACCGTGCAGATGATGAGCAAGATCATCCGCCAGGTGGAGAGCGGCCCGGACTACCAGAGCCAGCTCGACGTCGGCCGTCCGCAGGCCGAAGCCACGGCCAGCGATGCCATCAGCTGCGCCATTCGCCGCATCAGCTCGATCCTCCCGGTCGCCGCGCTGGTCAACTACAGCGAGTCCGGCGCCAGCAGCCTGCGCGCCTCGCGGGAACGGCCGAAAGCCCCGATCCTGAGCCTGACGCCGAGCCTGACCACCGCCCGCCGCCTGACCGTGGCCTGGGGCATCTACTCGGTGGTCAACGAACGCCTGCGCAAGGTCGAGGAAGTCACCAGCACCGCCCTGGAGATCGCCCAGGCCCAGGGCATGGCCAAGCGCGGCGAGACGGTGGTGATCACCGCCGGCGAACCCTTCGGCCAGCCAGGCAGCACCAACAGCCTGAGGATCGAAACGCTGCATTGAGGCGTAGCCCGGATGAAATCCGGGGAATGCCCCAGCCTCCCGTCCGGGATTCCAGCTGGGCTACGCACCGCGCCGGCGGCCCTGCACAGAGCCGTCGAGCCGCCCGGACGGCGCCCCTCTCCCGCGTACGGGAGAGGGGCTGGGGGAGACAGCTCTCTTGGCACATCGATCATGCGTCCACTGACAACTGCCTACCCCGCCCTGCGGAGCCTGCGCGCCCTGCTCAGCGGCTTCGCCCAGATATTCCTCCAGCAACACCCGGGCTGTGGCCTGCTGGTGCTGCTGGCCATCCTCGTCGGCGCGCCGGAACTGCTCGCCGGCGCCCTGCTCGGCGGCCTGACCTCGACCCTGGTCGCGCAGCGCCGCGGTTACCCGCCCGCGGACATCGCCATCGGCCTGTACGGCTACAACGGCATCCTGCTCGGCCTGCTGCTCAGCCTGAAACTGCCCTGGACACCACTGCTGCCCGTGCTGATCCTCACCAGCGCCGGCCTTTCCAGCCTGTTGCTGGCCCCCTGGATGCAGCGCATGCGCCAACAGGGCTGGCTACCGGCCTTCACCTTCCCCTTCGTGCTGCTGGGCTGGTTGCTCCTGGCGCTGACGGCCCAGCTGCAATGGCCGACCGACACACCACCAGCGCCCCCCGGCATACCTGAGCTGAACGCGCTGCAGCTGCTGCTGGCCGTGCTGCGCGGCCTCGGCCAGGTCATCTTCCTCGACTCGCCACTGGCCGGACTGTGCCTGCTGCTCGGCCTGCGTCTGGCCGATGGCCGTGCGGCCTTCTGGGCGCTGCTCGGCTCGAGTGGCGGGCTCGCCCTGGCAATCACCCAGGGCTGGCCCGACGAGGGGGCACTGGCCGGCCTGTTTGGTTACAACGCCAGCCTCGCGGCCATCGCCCTGGCCCAGGTGCACCGCAGCCCGCTGGCACCGGCAGCGGGCATCCTCCTCGCCCTGATCCTGCAGCCGGGTTTCAGCGCCGTCGGGCTGCCGGCCCTGACCATGCCGTTCATCCTGACCTGCTGGCTGATCAGAGCCGGCGCACAAAGCTGGCAGCGCGCAGTGAAGGACAGCACGCCGACAGGTTAAGATCGCGCCATGAGCCGCTCAGGGAACCCCAGGATCATGGACAGACGCACACTCGGCCTCGGCCTGCTGCTGGCTGCAGCCACGGCCAGCGCAGAAACCAGCCCCAGCCTGATCGGCCCGGTCAGCGACATCCTCGTCAGCGAGGATCGCAGCGGCCCGCAGCAGGAGGGCTGCCAGACGTTCACCGTCAGCGCGGCGATGGTCGCCGACTTCCTGCGCCACGCCATCCTCATCACGCCGCGCCAGGAACACGACTGGTACCTCCACGGCCCCTGCCAGGCGCACGGCACCTTGCGCACGCGCTACGGGGAATGGCAGTGGCAGTTGCTCAACCTGGGCACGGCACGCATCACCGCAGTGACCGGTGACAGCTTCATCCTGGCCGACCCACGGGAGGAGTCGTCGCTGGAAGGCGAGTAGCCTGGGCAGGCGCGCAGGAGGTGATCGTCCCTTGCCCTCTCCCCCCTTCCTGCCTAGGCTGTGCCCCTTTTCAGATTTCGGACATTGCCATGGACAATCGGCAGAGCTGGCGTCAGCGCCTCTACATCATCATCTTCGAGACCAGCACGCCGGCAGCGCAGCGCTTCGACAACTGGCTGCTGGTGGCCATCCTCGCCAGCCTGGTGGTGGTGATGCTCGACAGCATCGAGCGCTTCCACAACCAGTACGCCGGGCTGTTCAGTGCGCTGGAGTGGTTCTTCACCGCACTGTTCGCGGTCGAATACGCCTTGCGCCTGTACTGCTCGCCCAAGCCGCTGCGCTATGCCTTCAGCTTCTTCGGCCTGGTCGACCTGCTGGCCGTGCTGCCGGCCATCCTGGCACTGATGTTCGCCGACGCGCAGTACCTGATGATTGTCCGCGCGATCCGCATGGTGCGCATCTTCCGCGTGCTCAAGCTGCGCCACTACCTGACTCAGGCCAATTTCCTGCTGGTGGCGCTACGTGGCAGCAAGCAGAAGATCATCGTCTTCCTGGTCAGCGTCTCTACCCTGGTCACGGTGTTCGGCGCGCTGATGTACGTGGTCGAAGGCCCGGCCCACGGTTTCACCAGCATCCCCACCAGCATCTACTGGGCAGTGGTGACGCTGACCACCGTGGGCTTCGGCGACATCACGCCGAAGACGCCGCTGGGGCAGATGCTGGCGACGATGGTGATGATCACCGGCTACTCGATCATCGCCGTGCCGACCGGCATCTTCACGGCGGAACTGGCCAATGCGATGCGCCAGGATGGCCAGATGGAGCACGACTGCCCGCACTGCCGCAAACCCCGCCATGAGCACAGTGCGGCGTTCTGCAACCGCTGCGGCGGACCGCTGTTCACGCGCTGCGATCCAGCCTCTTCAGCGCCTCGCGACAGGCGTGAAACAGACTGAAGCAAAACCGATGGGCCAGCGCGTGGTCATAGAGTCGCCCGCTGGGCTATAAAGCCGCCTTTTTTACGCTGAAGGAAGCGCCATGGCCGTTACCACCA
This sequence comes from Ectopseudomonas khazarica, assembly GCF_004521985.1. GTDB lineage: Bacteria > Pseudomonadota > Gammaproteobacteria > Pseudomonadales > Pseudomonadaceae > Aquipseudomonas > Aquipseudomonas khazarica. Next base: position 287,329 of record NZ_SBHZ01000001.1, on the reverse strand, counting down.
ATGAAACCACGGCGCCTGCCAAGGCGGCGTGGATTGGCCTGATTCTCGGGCCACTGCTGCTGCTCGCCTGCCTGCTCACGGAACCGCCTGCCGGACTCTCCAGTGCCGCCTGGGCCACCATCGGCCTGACCCTGCTGATGGCGACCTGGTGGTCCACCGAGGCCATCCCGATCCCGGCCACGTCGCTGCTGCCGATCCTGCTGATCCCGGCGCTGGGCATCGACAGCCTCAACGCCGCCAGCGCGCCCTACGCCAACCCGACCATCTACCTGTTCCTCGGCGGTTTCATCCTCGGCCTGGCCATGGAACGCTGGAACCTGCACAAGCGCATCGCGCTGATGACGCTGCTGGCCGTGGGCAGCAAGCCGAGCCGGCAGATCGCCGGCTTCATGCTGGCCACCGCCTTCCTCAGCATGTGGGTGAGCAACACCGCCACGACCATCATGATGCTGCCCATCGGCCTGTCGGTGGTGGCCATGCTTGCCGGCGAACAGGACTCCGGTGGCGCCGAGCGCGAGCGCTTCGCCACCGCACTGCTGCTGGCCATCGCCTACGCCGCCAGTATCGGCGGCATCGCTACGCTGATCGGCACGCCGCCGAACGCGTTGCTGGCGGCCTTCCTGGCCGAGAACTACGACGTGCAGATCGGCTTCGGCCAATGGATGCTGCTGGGCCTGCCCGTGGCGTTCGTGATGCTGGTGCTCACCTGGTGGTGGCTGACCCGTGGTGGCTTCAAGCTGGCCGGCCACGACAGCTCGCAGCTGATCCGCAGCGAGCTGGCCGAACTCGGCCCACTGAGTCGTGGCGAGAAGCTGGTGGCCCTGGTGTTCGTGCTCACCGCCCTGGCCTGGGTATTCCAGCCGCTGATCGCCGACAAGTTACCCGGCGTCAACGACACCAGCATCGCCATCGCAGCCGCCATGGCCCTGTTCATCATCCCGGTGGACACCCGCAAGCGCGTGTTCCTGATGAACTGGGAAAGCGCCAGCAAGCTGCCCTGGGGCGTGCTGCTGCTGTTCGGCGGCGGCCTGTCGCTGGCCAGCGTGATTCGCAGCACCGGCCTGGCCGAGTGGATCGCGCAGAGCCTGGGGGCGCTGGGCGCCCTGCCGGTGATCGCGATGATCGGCGTGGTGGTCCTGGTGATCATCTTCCTCACCGAGGTGACCTCCAACACCGCGACCGCCGCCGCCTTCCTGCCGCTGCTCGGCGCCCTCGCCGTGTCCCAGGGGATGCCGGCGGAACTGCTGGCGATTCCCGCCGCCATCGCCGCCAGCTGCGCCTTCATGATGCCGGTGGCGACGCCACCCAACGCCATCGTGTTCGGCACCGGGCACATGAAGATCCAGTCGATGATCAAGGCGGGCTTCGCCCTCAATCTGTTCGGCGTGGTGCTGGTGACGCTGATCTGCTACCTGCTGGTAGGGCTGATCTGGGCGCACTGATCCCGGCTCGCACAAACGAAAAACGGCGCCTGCGGGCGCCGTTTTCATATGCGGGGACCGCCTGATCAGCGGTTCTGATAGTGGCGGAACAGCCCAGGCGGAATGCCACTGCTGTCGGTCGCCTGCCAGGGACCGGCCACGCGGGGCGACCAGCTCCAGCCACCGTCGAAGCGATAGAAGACGCGCTCACGGTAGTACAGGTCCCGCGCGCCTTCGACCACGTAGACCCCCAGCGCCGGGCTCCAGTGGCTCTTCACCCCAGGCGGCGGCGCATAACGCGGATGCGAGGGCTGCTGGACCGGCGGCAGATCGTCGATCGGTGTGTTCGGCTGCTGCAGCACGCAGCCGCTCAGGCCGAATCCGAACAATGCCGCCAGCACCAGGCGCTTCATTGCACCTGCCCTTCGCGGCTGTCGATCAACAGCGTCTGGGTCTCACGTGCGGTGTTGGCCACCGGGCCGACCTGGCCCGTCCACTCGCCCTGGGTGGCATTGCCGGCGCGGGACACGCGAGCCACCAGCTGTACCTGATCGAACCGGGAGATCTTCAGTTCCGGCATCATCGCGTCGACATCCGAAAGGCTGATCCGGGCCGGCAGGTCGGAGACCTTCAGGCGTTTGACCGCCAGCGGCATCGGCGGACCGCTGAGGGCACGGGCGAAGACGAACACGGCATCATCCGGCTGCACGTTCTTCTGCACCTCGGGCGACAACGATACGCTGACCTCCAGCGCATGCACCTTGGCACCCGGTTCGGCGACAGCACTGGCCTGCCCGGCATCGCCCATCTGCTCGCGAGCCCGCTCGATACCACCGACGATGGCGGCACGCGACGGGTCCTGCTCCGGCAGCACCGCGACCAGGCGCTCCCAGTAGCGCACGGCATCCGCATAGCGCTGGCTTTCGTAGGCCGCGATGCCCAGCAGACCCAGGCTGGTCACCTCCTGCGGATCGCCCTTGAGCGCCTCGTCGGTGAGCGCCTGCAGACGCTGGCTCCATTGCTTGCCTTCGGCGAAGTACAGCGCCTGCGCCCACTGACCAAGCAGCTCCGGCGCACGCCCGGCCAGGTTCACCGCCTGTTCGAACGCGTTGGCGGCGTCGCCTGCACGCTCCTGCGCCATGTAGGTACGTCCGAGGAAGTACCAGGCCTCGGCGGACTGCGGCTGCTCCTTGACCGCCTGCTCCAGGCGCGCGGTCATTTCCTCGATGCTCTGCGGCTGCTGGGCCGCCAGCAGGCGCGTCTGCTCGAGCTCGTCGATGGCGCCCCAGTGCAGGTACAGGCCGACACCCAGCACAGGCACCAGCAAGGCGGCGAACAGCGGAATCTTGCCGCCCAGCACACTGCTGCGGCGCTGCACGCCCTCGGTGTCGTCCAGCAATTCGCGGGCAGCTTCGGCACGGCCGGCCTCGAGTTGCGCGTCGTCGAGCACACCTGCCTGGCGCTGGGATTCCAGCTCCTGCAGGCGTTCCTGGTACAGGGTGACGTTGAGCGCGGTGCGGTCTTCTTCGGCCTGCAGCTTGCGGATGCGCAGCACAGGAATGAGCAGAAACGCCAGGGCAGTCAGCAACAGCAGCCCGGCGGGCAACCAGAAATCGATCATCGGTCTTTCTTGTCCTGAGAAGCTTGGTCGAGCAGCGCGGCGAGTCGCGCCTGCTCATCAACGGAGAGGCCTGCGTCGGCACGGTCCTTCTGCTGGCCACGGCGGCGCAGCACGATCACGCCGAGCACCACGAAGCCGATCAGCAGCAACCCGGCCGGGCCGTACCAGAGCAGCAAGGTGCGGCTGGTCACCGGGGGGTTGTAGAGCACGAAGTCGCCATAGCGGGCGACCAGGAAGTCGATGATCTGTGCGTCCGTCTTGCCCGCCTCGACCATCTGGTAGACCTCGTCGCGCAGGTCCATGGCAATCGGCGCGTTGGAGTCGGCGATATTCTGGTTCTGGCACTTCGGGCAACGCAGCTCTTCCACCAGGGTGCGGTAGCGCTGACGCTCCGCCTCGCTGGCGAATTCGTAGGTATCGATGGCCGCATGAGCCACGGCCACCAGGCCCAATGCCAGGCCGGCAGCAAGCAACAGACGCTTCATGGCCGGGCCTCATCGACGAGTTGCTGATAGATCGGTGCCAGTTGCTCGCGCCACACGCGCTCGTCGATGGTGCCGACGTACTTGTGGCGAATGATGCCCTTGGCATCGACGAAGAAGGTTTCCGGCGCGCCGTACACGCCCAGATCGAAGCCCAGGCTGCCCTTGGCATCCTCGATGTTGAGCTGGTAGGGGTTGTGCAGTTCGCGCAGCCACTTCTGTGCCGGCTCGCGCTGGTCCTTGTAGTTCACCCCGTGGATCACCACGCCGGCCTCGGCCAGCTTGTTCAGCACCGGATGCTCGTGGCGGCACGACGGACACCAGGTGGCCCAGACGTTGACCAGGGCCGGCTTGCCCTTGATATCGGCCTCGCTGATGGCGCGTTCGGGGTCCTCCAGCGACGGCAGGCTGAAGGCCGGGAACGGCTTGCCGATCAGCGCCGAGGGCAATTCCGACGGATCGAGGAACAGGCCACGATAGAGGAATACGGCAATCGCCAGGAATGCCAGCAGCGGCAACAGCATCAGTAGACGTTTCATGCGCTGGCCTCCTGCAGACCCAGTACCTCGCGCACGCGGGTGCGCACCTTGATCCGGTAGCGTTTGTCCGCGGCAGCCAGCAAGCCACCGAAGGCCATCAGCAGGCCGCCCAGCCAGATCCAGCGCACGAACGGCTTGATGTGCACGCGAACGGCCCAGGCGCCCTGCTCCAGCGGCTCGCCGAGGGCGACGAAGAGATCGCGGGTGAACCCGGCATCGATGCCGGCCTCGGTCATGGTCGCCTGCTGCACGGTGTACAGACGCTTCTCGGGGTACAGCACCTTGACCTCGCGCTCGCCGTCGAAGACGCGCACCGTGCCCTTGTCGGAGATGAAGTTCGGACCCTCATGATGCACGGCACCGTCGAACTGGAAGCGGTAGCCGGCCAGCTCCACCGAGTCACCCGGCGCCATGCGCAGGTCACGCTCGTAGCTGCCCAGGCTGGTCAGCACCACACCGAGGGCGCATACGGCGAAACCGAAATGCGCCAGCTGCATGCCCCAGTAGCTGCGGCCCAGGCTCGGCAGGCCCTTGAGCAGGCCCTTGTGGCGGGTCTTGTCGAGGATGTCGCGCAACCCCGCGAGGATCACCCAGAAGGCCAGCACGCACACAGCCAGCACCGCCCAGTGGAAATCGCCGTGGACGAAGGTGGCAATGGCCGCCAGCACCACGCTGGCCACCAGCACCGGGGTCAGCATGCTGCCCAGCCACTTCAGCGGCGTATCCTTCCAGCGCACCAGCACGCCGACGCTGATCACCGCCATCAGCAGCGCCATCAGCGGCAGGAACAGTGCGTTGAAATACGGCGGGCCGACCGACAGCTTGGCGCCGGTCAGGGCATCGAGCACCAGCGGGTACAGCGTACCGAGCAGGATCATCGCGGCGGATACCACCAGCACGATGTTGTTGACCAGCAGCAGCGTCTCGCGCGACCACAGGCCGAAGCCGACCTGGCTCTTGACCACCGGCGCGCGCACGGCGAACAGCGCCAGCGATCCGCCGACCACCACCAGCAGGAAGGCGAGGATGAACACACCCCGCTCCGGGTCGGTGGCGAAGGCGTGCACCGAAGTCAGTACACCGGAGCGCACCAGGAAGGTCCCCAGCAGGCTCAGGGAGAAGGCCGCGATGGCCAGCAGCACCGTCCAGCTCTTGAACACGCCACGTTTCTCGGTCACCGCCAGCGAGTGGATCAGTGCGGTGCCCACCAGCCAGGGCATGAAGGAGGCGTTTTCCACCGGGTCCCAGAACCACCAGCCGCCCCAGCCCAGTTCGTAGTAGGCCCACCAGCTGCCCAGAGCGATACCGATGCCGAGGAAGGCCCAGGCAACGATGGTCCAGGGCCGCGACCAGCGTGCCCAGGCCGCGTCCAGCTTGCCGCCGAGCAGCGCGGCGATGGCGAAGGCGAAGGCCACCGAGAAACCGACGTAGCCCATGTACAGCATCGGCGGATGCACGATCAGGCCGAAGTCCTGCAGCAACGGGTTGAGGTCGCGGCCGTCGATCGGTGCGTTCGGCAGCAGGCGCTCGAAGGGGTTGGAGGTGATGATCAGGAACAGCAGGAAGCCGACACTGATCATGCCCATCACGGCCAGCACGCGGGCGAGCATCTCCTCCGGCAGATGCCGCGAGAAGATCGATACGGCGAAGGTCCAGCCAGCGAGGATCAGCGCCCACAGCAGCAGGGAACCCTCGTGAGCGCCCCATACGGCACTGAACTTGTAGTACCAGGGCAGCGCGGTGTTGGAGTTGCTGGCGACGTAGGCGACGGAGAAGTCGTCGACCATGAAGGCGTAGGTCAGGCACAGGAAGGAGAACAGCAGGAAGGCGAACTGCCCCCAGGCAGCCGGCTGCGCCAGGCTCATCCACTGGTGGTCACCACGCCAGGCGCCGATCAGCGGCAGCGTCGCCTGCACCAGGCACAGGCACAGCGCCAGGATCATCGCCAGATGGCCGAGCTCGGGGATCATTGCGCACGCTCCTGCTGATAGCCCTGCTTGGCGGCCTTGGCCTCATCGTGTTTCTGCATCATCCCGCTCTTTTCCAGCGCCTGCATGACTTCAGGCGGCATGTAGTTCTCGTCGTGCTTGGCCAGCACCTCGTCAGCCACCAGCACGCCGTCTTCGTTGACCCGACCCAGGGCGACGATGCCCTGCCCTTCACGGAACAGGTCCGGCAGGATGCCGTGGTAGCGGATGGTCACGCCGTGAGCGCCGTCAGTGACGACGAAGTCCACTTGCAGCGAATCCGCCGAACGCTTCACCGAGCCCTCTTCCACCAGACCACCGGCGCGGATGCGGGTATCGACCGGCGCCTCGCCGGCCGCGATCTGCGTCGGCGTGTAGAACAGGTTGATGTTCTGCTGCAGCGCGCTCAGTGCCAGGGCAACGGCGATGCTGACGCCACAGAGAATGGCCAGGACGATGTACAGGCGTTTCTTGCGAACCGGATTCACTTCGACTTCTCCCGGCGCAAACGGCGCGCCTCGTCTTGCAGATAACGGCGGCGTGCCAGGATCGGCAGCACCACATTCAACGCCAGGACGACCAGGCTGATGCCATAGGCGCTCCAGACGTAGGCGCCATGGGTGCCCATGGCGAGAAACTCGGAGAACGACGCGAAACTCATGCCTTGCCCTCCACCAGCGCCTGCACTTCAGCCTTGACCCAACTGCTGCGGGCCTCGCGTTTGAGCACTTCCAGGCGCATGCGATAGAGCAGCACGGCGCCGAAGAAACAGTAGAAACCCAGCACCGCGAGCAGCAGCGGCAGCCACATCTCGACTGGCATCGCCGGTTTCTCGGTGATCTTGAAGGTCGCGCTCTGGTGCAGCGAGTTCCACCACTCGACCGAGTACTTGATGATCGGAATGTTGACCACGCCGACGATGGCCAGCACGGCACAGGCCTTGGCGGCGCTGTCGCGGTTGCTGATGGCGTTGCCCAGGGCGATGACGCCGAAGTAGAGGAACAGCAGGATCAGCATCGACGTCAGGCGCGCGTCCCAGACCCAGTAGGTGCCCCAGGTCGGCTTGCCCCAGATGGCGCCGGTGACCAGCGCGATCGCCGTCATCCAGGCGCCGACCGGCGCGGCCTGTTGCAGGGCGACATCGGCCAGCTTCATCTTCCAGACCAGCCCGACCAGGCCGGCGACGGCCAGCATGACGTAGATGGACTGGGCCAGGAAGGCCGCGGGAACGTGGATATAGATGATGCGGAAGCTGTTGCCCTGCTGGTAGTCCGGCGGCGCGAAGGCCAGGCCCCAAACCAGGCCGACAGCGATCAGCAGCAGCGCCGCGACGCTCAGCCAGGGCAGCCAGCGGCCGCTCATCTCATAGAACCACTTGGGCGAACCCCACTTGTGAAACCACGTCCAGTTCATTCAGTCGACTCATCATCTGTAACGTGGCCCGGACTGTATCCGGGCTACGCATCACGGTTCGTTCTTATTCGCCGACGCTGATGGTCAGGCCAGCGGCAATTGCAAAAGGTGTCAGCGTCACCGCCAGGGCAGTGAGGCTGGCCAGCCACAACAGGTGGCCGCCAGCCGGCAATCCTTGCAAGGCCGCCTGCAGAGCCCCGCTGCCGAGAATCAGCACCGGGATGTACAGCGGCAGAATCAGCAGCGCCAGCAACAACCCGCCGCGCTTGAGACCTACGGTGAGGGCTGCGCCCACCGCGCCGAGCAGGCTCAGCACCGGCGTGCCGAGCAACAACGACAGCAGCAGGACCGGCAGGCAGCGCCCGGGCAAACCGAGCATCAGGGCCAGCAGGGGCGCCAGCAACACCAGCGCCAGGCCGCTAAACAGCCAGTGTGCCAGCACCTTGGCCAACACCAGAAGAGGCAGGGGGTGCGACGAAAGGACCCACTGCTCCAGCGAGCCGTCCTCGAAATCACTGCGGAACAGCCCGTCCAGCGAGAGCAGCACGGCCAGTAGCGCCGCTACCCAGAGCAGGCCGGGAGAAAGGGTTTGCAACAATTGCGTCTCCGGCCCGACCGCCAGGGGGAACAGGGCGATGACGATGGCGAAGAACACCAACGGGTTGGCCAGGTCGGATGGGCGACGGGCCAGCAGGCGCATCTCGCGGCTGAGCAGTTGCGTGAAGACGTTGCTCATGCGGCGTGCTGCCCCAGATCGAGTTCGCGGTAGGTAGCCGGCTTGTGCGCGAGGCTGTGGTGGGTAGTCAGCACCACCACGCCACCCTGCTCGCAGTGGCGCGCCAGATGCGCCTCCAGTTGCGCCACGCCATGCTTGTCCAGGGCGGTGAACGGCTCGTCGAGCACCCACAGCGGTGGCGTGTCGGGCAGATACAGCCGGGCCAGGGCGACGCGGCGCTGCTGCCCGGCGGACAGGGTGTGGCAGGGCACGTCCTCGAAACCACGCAGGCCTACCGCCTCCAGCGCCTGCCAGATCGCCTCGCGGTCGGCCGCACGATGCAGGGCGCACAGCCAGGCCAGGTTCTCCTCGGCAGTCAGCAGGCCCTTGATACCGGCCGCGTGGCCGATCCACAGCAGGTCATGCGCCAGCTCGCTGCGTTGCTGCGCCAGCGCCCGCCCCTGCAACAGGATGTCGCCCGCCGTCGGCTGCCGCAGGCCGGCCAGCAGGCGCAGCAGGCTGGTCTTGCCGCTGCCGTTGGGGCCGCTGATCTGCAGCATGTCCCCGGCCTGCAGGGCGAAATCCAGATGCTCGAACAACATGCGCCAATCCCGCTCACAGCTGAGCGCTACGGCTTCGAGGAAGGGAACGGTACGGGTCATCGATACCTGGCAGGGTTAAAGTAGGCAGAGTCCAGGCCGCTATACTGACGCGAGCCGGAAGTACGGTGCGGAACGGGGCGGCATTATACATGTCGCATCACTGTCCCCGCAGTCAGCATTTTCGACAGGTTGTTAACAGACTTTCGACCAAGAGCCCAGATGAGCGAAATCAGCAGCCCACGTCCGCTTCCCTCCTCGCCACCGGTGATTCGCAGCACGGTGACGGCCGCTGACCTGGCCGTGCGCCTGCTGCAGCCGCTGGAGGGCATGCTGGCCGCAGGCGAAAGCGCCAAGGCCGAGGTGGTCGCCATCCGTGAGCAGGCGCAGAGCTTCCAGCTGCTGCTCAAGCTGACGCTCGATGGCGGCAAGCAGACCACCCTGCAGGCGGAAAGCCCACGGCCACTGGCGCAGGGCAGCGCGCTGCTGGTGACGGCGCTGTCGGACACCCGCCTGGCCCTGGCGCTGCAGGCCGGCGGCGACAAACCGCTGACCAGCCTGGACCTGCAGCAGCTGCCCCTGGGCACGCTGGTGCAGGGCAAGGTCGTCAGCCGCGACGCGCTGCCGACGCAGAACGCCCAGCCGGTCTATCGCCTGCTGGTGAACCTGCTCAACACACCGCTGGCTGGCAGCCAGCTGGCCCTGGACAGCCCGCTGGAGCTGCCCCTCGGCAGCCTGCTCAGCGCCCAGGTACAGGGCAGCCAGAATCTGGCCTTCCTGCCGCTGAGCGGCCGCCTGGACCAGCTGGTGCTGGGCCAGCAGCTGGCCGCGCAGCAGAACCGCCAGGCGTCCCTGGAAGGCCTGTTCAAAGGCCTGCAGAACCTCAGCGCCGGGGACGACGCCCTGCGCGGCAGCATCGACAAACTGCTCGGCGCCCTCCCCGACAGCAGTCAGCTGAGCACCGCCAAGGGCCTGGCACAGGCACTGGAAAGCAGCGGCGTACTGCTTGAAGCCAAGCTGCTGCAAGGCCAGACCGCCGCCCTGCCCCAGGACCTCAAGGCCAACCTGCTGCGCCTGATCGCCCAGCTCATGCCGCAGCTGCCAGGCGGCGCAGGCGCGCTGGCCGGCCTGCAGAACGCCCTCAACCAGAACCTGCCCACTTTGGCCCGACAGCTGCTTGGCGTGAACGCCACCGGCGGCTCCGCACGGCAGCAGGCGCTGACCTTCCCCCTGCCCTCGCGCCTGCTGCAGAACATGGACGGCGAGGCCGATCTGGAAACCCTGTTGAAACTCGCCGCTGCCGCCGTATCGCGGCTGCAGACGCACCAGCTGTCGAGCCTGGCGCAGACCCAGGTGGACGCCAACGGCAACCTGGTCACCACCTGGCAGCTGGAGCTGCCCATGCGCCACCAGCAGGAGGTGATCCCGTTGCAGGTCAAGTTGCAGCGCGAGGACAGCGGCAAAGCGGAGAAAGCCGAGCAGAAGGACACCCTGTGGAAGGTCGAGCTGGCGTTCGAGCTGGACCACCTCGGCCCGCTGCAGGTACGTGCACAGTTGCTGCGCGGCAGCCTGTCCAGCCAGCTGTGGGCCGAACGCGTCGACACCACCCAGCTGATCAACGCCGAACTTGGCCATCTGCGTGAGCGCCTGCAGGCCGCCGGCCTGGAGGTCGGCGAACTGGCCTGCAGCCAGGGCATGCCGCCACAAGGCCCGAAAACCTCGCTGGAACAACGCTGGGTGGATGAAACCGCATGAGCCGCAAGACACAGCCCGAGCCGCGCCAGGCGATCGCCCTCAACTACGACGGACAGAGCGCCCCCGTGCTCAGCGCCAAAGGCGACGACGAGCTGGCCGAAGCCATACTCGCCATCGCCCGCGAATACGAAGTGCCGATCTACGAGAATGCCGAACTGGTGCGCCTGCTCGCGCGCCTGGAGCTGGGGGACGCCATTCCCGAGACGCTGTATCGCTGCATCGCCGAGATCATCGCCTTCGCCTGGTACCTGCAGGGCAAGACACCCGCAGGCTTCGACCCGGATGCCGAACGCGACGTCACGCCACCGCTGCCCCTGCTCAAGGGGCCGGCGAACTGACCGCCAGGCGCTGGTCGGCGGCCTCCTTGCTGCTGGGCAGGTCGAACAGCTGCCAGACGAAGTAGCCACCACGGAAATAGAACACCCGGGTGTAGCCCCAGCGCACCGCCTGCTCGACGGCCACGGCGCTCTGCGCGCATACCTCGCTGTCGCAGTAGATCACCAGGGGCGTCTCGCGCGGCAGGGATGCCTCGGCGAGGCCGGGAAAACGACCGTGCAGGTCCAGGTGCACGGCGCCCTGCACATGTCCCCAGCCCCACTCGCGCGCCGGGCGTACATCGATGAACAGCGCGCCATGGTCATGCAGGTGCTTGGCCTGCATGACGTTGACGGTGATGGCGCCGGACACCTGCAAAGGCGCTTCCTGGGCCATCAGCGGCTGGCAGAGCAAGCAGCTGGCGAACAGAACGAGCAGACGACGCATGATCATCCCCCTCCGAATGCCGCACGAGAACCTTCTTTCAGCTTAGATGGGATGAAACAGGCGCTAGGACTGATTGGGCAGGCCCGTGGACCTGCTAAGAACGCTGCCGACTATCAGTGACAGCTATTGCGGCTGCCCCGCCCTGGGCTTGTGCAGGCGGCTGATCAGCTCGGCTTCCGCCTTGCTCAGCCCGCAGGACTGGGTCAGGTCGTCGACGCTGGCACCCATGCCGACCAGGCGTGCAGCCTGGGTGAAGGACAGGCTGCTGGGGTCGCGCTGCTCGATCTGACTGACCTTGTCCGGCAGCGGCGCCACCACGCGGCGCAGCTCGTGCAGCTCTTCGCCCATGCGAATGCTGCCGGTCAGGTAGGCATCGAGCCGCTTGCCCAGCTCCTTGATCCGCGCATCACGCAGTGCATCGTGCTTGGCCTGCTCGGCGAGCAGGCGCTGCTGGTTGCGATGCAGGCCGTTGCAGACGATGCCCAGTGCCACGCAGACCAGCGCCAGGAAGGCCAGGGCCGCAGCGAGCATGGCAAACTCGGACATGGCTCAGATGCTCTCCAGCTCCGACCACTCTTCCTCGGACATCAGCTTGTCCAGCTCGACCAGGATCAGCAGCTCGCCGTTCTTGTTGCAGACGCCCTGGATGAACTTGGCCGATTCATCGTTACCGACGTTCGGCGCGGTCTCGATCTCGGACTGACGCAGGTAGACCACTTCGGCCACGCTGTCGACGAGAATGCCGACGACCTGCTTGTCCGCCTCGATGATGACGATACGGGTGTTGTCGGTCACCGGCGCCGACCCCAGGCCGAAGCGCTGGCGGGTATCGATCACGGTCACCACGTTGCCGCGCAGGTTGATGATGCCCAGCACGTAACTCGGTGCACCCGGGACCGGAGCGATCTCGGTGTAGCGCAGGACTTCCTGCACCTGCATCACGTTGATGCCATAGGTCTCGTTGTCCAGGCGAAAGGTCACCCACTGCAGAATCGGATCTTCGGCACCTTGTGCAGAACTTTTCTTCATGTCCCTAGCCTCGTCAGAAACCGCCCAGTGCGGCGTTCGCGGGTCAGCCCGCTTGTCATTCAACTATAGAGCCCGTGACCACGAACTCACCAATTATCAATGCAGTTTTCCACCGTTCAGCCGTTTCGCGCCACCGCTGGCGATCAATTCGGCCAGTGCCGCGACGTCCAGCAGCGCGCACATATGCTCGATCACCGTACCGGCCAGCCATGGCCGCTGGGTGCGCTGGCTGCGCCATTTGACCTCGCTGGGGTCCAGGCGAATCGAGCGGCTGACCTGGTGAACGGCAAGCCCCCACTCGTAGCCCTGCACCGAAATCACGTACTGCAGGCCCTCGCGGAAGTCCTCGCGGTAGCGGTCCGGCATCACCCAGCGCGCGGTGTCCAGCACCTTCAGGTTACCGGCCTGGCTCGGCAGGATACCGAGAAACCAGTCTGGCTGGCCGAACAACGGCGTCAGCTCCTGCCCCTCCAGCGGGTAGATGGAGCCCAGGCAGATCAGCGGCACGGCGAGCGTCAGCCCGGCGACGTCGAACAGCAGGCACTCGAACGGCTCTTCTGCCCAGGCCGGACGACCATCCGCCAGCAGCCCGGCCGGTTGCGCCGCGACCTCCAGATCGAGGTCGAGGGCGGGAGGCGCCTCATCGATGACTGGCGTCTGCACCGGCACCCGCAACGCCACGGGCGGCGCTTCCACCAGCACCGCTGCCTGCACCGGAGCTGGCGCGGGCGCCTCGGCCACGGCAACCACGCTCACGGGTTCGAGCAGACGCGCATCACGCACCTGCTCCTCGAGCACCGCGGCCTCGAATTCATCGAGGCTGACGGACTCTTCCAGCTCGGCAACAGCCTCCTGCAACAGCCCATCGAGATAGGACTGCAGGGCCAACTGGGAACGCGTGGCGGTGGCGAGGTTACGACTCATGACTGGAACCCGAAACGATATCTTTACAGTCTATCGGCTGCAGCCTGCTCCGACTTGAGTGGCGCAGTTCAACACAAGCGTTCATCTCAGGCCACCTGCGCCGCTGGCTGGTGGCTGAGCAGATGCTTGAGCAAGGCACGGTAGGCAATCACGCCACGGCTGCCCGCGTCGAACTGCGACGGGGTGCGCCCGGCCCGGCTGGCATCGCGCAGGCGCGTGTCGACCGGAATGTAGGCTGGCCAGAGGTGCTCGGGATAAGTATTGCGCAGAACGCGCAACGTGCTCATCGATGCCTGGGTACGGCGATCGAACAGGGTCGGCACGATGGTGTAAGGCAACGCCTGCTTGCGCGAACGGTTGATCATGGTCAGCGTGCTGATCATCCGCTCGAGCCCCTTGACCGCGAGGAACTCGGTCTGCACCGGGATCACCAGCTGCTGGCTGGCCGCCAGGGCGTTGACCATCAGCACGCCAAGCAGTGGCGGGCTGTCGATGATCGCGTGGTCGAAATCCTCCCACAGCTGCGCCAGGCTCTTGGCGATCACCAGGCCCAGGCCGCTCTGCCCCGGAGACTGGCGCTCCAGGGTGGCCAGTGCGGTGCTCGACGGCAGCAGCGAGATGTTCTCGTGGCTGGTGCCATGCAGCAGTTGCTTCGGCAGGCCCTGGGGCACGTTGCCCTGATGCAGGAACAGGTCGAAGCAGCTGTGCTCCAGGGTATCCGGGTCATGCCCGAAATAACTGGTCATCGACCCATGCGGGTCGAGGTCGACCACCACCACACGTTTGCCTGCATCGGCCAGGAGGCCTGCCAGGGCGATGGACGTAGTGGTCTTGCCGACACCACCTTTCTGATTGGCTACTGCCCAGACTTTCATTTTCTCTCATCCTCCCGGCACGCAGCGCTCAGGCCGAGAATGGCTGTCACCTGCACGCGGCAGGCGACTGGGATTTGACAGGTCACGATTGCGGAACCCCCGACGCAGACGCCGGTGCAGGTTGCGTGCCAGCGCCGGACTGTCGAGTCGAGGTACTGCCTGCACCGCGACGGGTATCGAGATTGCGCGAAATCACCAGCACCACCCGGCGATTGCGCGCCCTGCCCTCCGCCGAGGCGTTGTCCGCTATCGGCTGAAACTCGCCGTAGCCTACCGCCGCCAGGCGCGAAGGGTCGACACCATCCATGGCCAGCATACGCACGATGCTCGACGCCCGTGCCGACGACAACTCCCAGTTGGTCGGGTACTGAGCGGTCTGGATCGGCAGGTTGTCGGTGAAGCCCTCCACCTTGACCGGGTTCTGATAGGGCGCCAGAATCTTGGCGACCTTCTCGATGATGGAAAACGCCTGGTTGTTCGGGATGGCGTCTCCACTTGGGAACAGCAGACTGGAACTGAGTTCGATCTCGATCCACATCTCGTTGCCCCGCACCGTCAGCTGATCGCTCTGGATCAGCTCGCCGAACACTTCGCGCACGCTCGAGGCGATACTCTGCAGGGTGGAATCGGAGCTGGGATCGTCGTGCGTGGTGTCGTCAGGCTCGCTGGTACGCGGCCTTTCTTCACCCACCGGGATCGGCTTGATCGAACGATCCGGCTGATTGAACACTCCCGTCAGCGACTCGGAGAGAATCTTGTACTTGCCTTCGTTGATCGACGAAATCGAATACATCACCACGAAAAAGGCGAACAGCAGGGTGATGAAGTCGGCGTAAGAGACCAGCCAACGCTCATGATTCTCGTGTTCTTCCTGGTGCCGCCTGCGCGCCATGCTGCCATCCCCCCATCAGTCCATGAAGCCTTGCAGCTTCAGCTCGATGGAACGCGGATTCTCACCCTCGGCGATGGACAGGATGCCCTCGAGCAGCATCTCGCGGTAACGCGACTGGCGCAGCGCGATGGATTTGAGCTTGTTGCCGGCCGGCAACAGCAGCAGGTTGGCAAAACCCACGCCGTAGATGGTGGCGACGAACGCCACGGCAATGCCGCTGCCGAGCATGCTCGGGTCGGCCAGGTTGCCCATCACGTGGATCAGCCCCATCACCGCGCCGATGATGCCGATGGTCGGCGCATAGCCGCCCATGCTCTCGAACACCTTGGCAGCCTGGATGTCGCGTGCTTCCTGGGTGTAGAGGTCGACCTCGAGGATGCTGCGGATCGACTCCGGCTCGGCGCCGTCGACCAGCAGCTGCAGGCCCTTGCGCGCGTACGGGTCAGGCTCGGCGTCGGCGACAGCCTCCAGCCCCAGCAGGCCTTCCTTGCGCGCTACCATGCTCCAGCCGACGACCCGGTTGATGCCGCCAACCAGGTCGATACGCGGCGGAAAGAAGATCCAGCGCACGACGACCATCGAACGCTTGAACACGGTCACCGGCGTCTGCAGGAAAGCAGCGCCCACGGTGCCACCCAGCACGATCAATGCGGCCGGCCCGTTGAGCAGCGCGCCGGCATTGCCGCCTTCGAGGTAGTTGCCGCCGAGTATCGCCACGAACGCCAGAATGACGCCGATGAGGCTCAGTACATCCATTGGCAGGCATCCGCATTAGCGTTGGTCACTGGCAGGCCTCGGTCAGGTGACGACCGATGTCATCCAGGCCATAGACGGCATCGGCCAGGTTGGCCTTCACCACGGCCATGGGCATGCCATAGATCACGCAGCTGGCCTCGTCCTGTGCCCACACCTGGCTGCCGCCCTGCTTGAGCAGGCGCGCGCCCTCGCGGCCGTCCGCGCCCATGCCGGTCAGCACCACCGCCAGCACCTTGTCGCCATAGGACTTGGCGGCGGAACCGAAGGTGATGTCGACACAGGGCTTGTAGTTCAGACGCTCGTCACCCGGGAGGATTTTCACCACGCCGCGCGAATCGACCATCATCTGCTTGCCGCCCGGCGCCAGCAGCGCCAGCCCGGGGCGCAGCACGTCGCCATCCTCGGCTTCCTTGACCTGGATCCGGCACAGCTTGTCCAGACGCTCGGCAAAGGCCTTGGTGAACGCCGCCGGCATGTGCTGGATCAGCACCAGAGGCGCCGGGAAATTGCCTGGCAACTGGGTCAGGACCCGCTGCAGGGCCACCGGGCCGCCGGTCGAGGTGCCGATGGCCACCAGCTTGTAGGCCTTGCGCTTGGGTGCTGCCGAGGCGCTGCTGGACGGCGCTGCGCTGCGCGCAGCCGGGCTGGCCACAGCGGGCCGTGCCGGTGCGGCCGGGCGACTAACCGGCGCTGCCGTCGGACTGGCCGCTGTCGGCGCCGGAGCCACCGCGGCCGAACTGAAACGGCGGTTACTGCGCGCAATGCTGTGCACCTTCTCGCACAGCATCTGCTTGACCTTCTCGGGGTTGCGCGAGATGTCCTCGAAGTTCTTCGGCAGGAAGTCCACGGCACCGGCGTCCAGCGCGTCGAGCGTGACACGGGCGCCCTCGTGGGTGAGCGAGGAGAACATCAGCACCGGCGTCGGGCAGCGCTGCATGATGTTCCTCACCGCGGTGATGCCGTCCATCATCGGCATCTCGTAATCCATGGTGATCACATCGGGCTTGAGCGCCAATGCCTGATCGATGGCTTCACGTCCGTTGGTGGCCGTCCCTCCCACCTGAATACTGGAATCGGCAGACAGAATTTCCGAAACACGCCGGCGGAAGAAGCCGGAATCGTCCACCACCAAGACCTTGACAGTCATAAACACTCCTAGACGGCACGGGCTTCGGCCCGTGCCGCAAAACCATCAGAAACGCCGAGCGTAGCGCTTGAGCATGCTCGGTACGTCGAGAATCAGCGCGATGCGACCGTCGCCGGTGATGGTCGCCCCGGACATGCCCGGAGTGCCCTGCAGCATCTTGCCCAGTGGCTTGATTACCACTTCTTCCTGACCCACCAATTGATCGACGACAAAACCGATGCGCTGGCTGCCCACGGTGAGGATCACCACGTGACCTTCGCGCTGTTCCTCCTGGAAGGCCTGCGGTACCAGCCAACGCTTGAGATAGAACAGTGGCAGCGCCTTGTCACGCACGATCACCACTTCCTGGCCATCGACCACGTTGGTACGCGACAGGTCGAGGTGGAAGATCTCGTTGACGTTGACCAGCGGGAAGGCGAATGCCTGGTTTTCCAGCATCACCATCAGCGTGGGCATGATCGCCAGGGTCAGCGGCACCTTGATGATGATCTTCGAGCCCTGGCCCTTCTGCGAGAACACGTTCACCGTGCCGTTGAGCTGGGTGATCTTGGTCTTGACCACATCCATGCCGACACCACGGCCGGACACGTCGGAAATCTCGGTCTTGGTCGAGAAGCCCGGGGCGAAGATCAGGTTGTAGCATTCGAACTCGTTCAGGCGATCCGCCGCGTCCTTGTCCAGCAGGCCCTTTTCCACGGCCTTGGCGCGCAGCACGTCGGCATCCATGCCCTTGCCGTCGTCGGTGATCGACAGCAGGATGTGATCCCCTTCCTGCTCGGCGGACAGCACCACGCGACCGGCACGGGCCTTGCCGGCCTTCTCGCGCTCCTCCGGCGTTTCCACCCCATGGTCGACGGCGTTGCGCACCAAGTGCACCAGCGGGTCGGCCAGGGCCTCGACGAGGTTCTTGTCGAGGTCGGTCTCTTCGCCCACCAGCTCGAGGTTGATCTCTTTCTTCAGGTTGCGCGCCAGATCGCGGACCAGACGCGGGAAGCGGCCGAACACCTTCTTGATCGGCTGCATGCGGGTCTTCATCACCGAGGTCTGCAGGTCCGCAGTGACCACGTCGAGGTTCGACACCGCCTTGGACATCGCCTCGTCGCCGCTGTTGAGACCCAGGCGCACCAGGCGGTTACGCACCAGCACCAGCTCGCCGACCATGTTCATGATCTCGTCGAGGCGCGCGGTGTCGACGCGTACGGTGGTTTCCGCTTCGCTCGCCGCCGGTGCCTTGTCACCAGCAGGTGCCGGCGCGGCTGCGGCGCGGCCAGCAGCGGGCTCGGCCTTGGCCGGAGCGGCCGGCTTGGCGGGCGCAGCAGGTGCAGCAGCCTTGGCCGCTGCGGCGGGCTTGGCTGCAGGTGCAGCCGGTTTCGCTGCCGGAGCAGGAGCAGCCGGCTCACTCGGCGGCACGAACTTGCCCTTGCCGTGCAACTGATCGAGCAGCGACTCGAACTCGTCGTCGGTGATGTCGTCACCGGCAGGCGCCGGCGGTTCACTGGCAGCGACGGCTGGCGCGGCGGTTTCGGCCGGGCCGGAGAACTGCCCTTTGCCGTGCAGCTGGTCGAGCAACGCCTCGAATTCATCGTCGGTGATGTCGTCACTGGCAGGCGCCGGCGCCGGTGCGGCAGCACTGGCGGTGCTGGCAGGCGTCTCGACCGGGCCACTGAACTGCCCCTTGCCATGCAACTGGTCGAGCAGCGACTCGAACTCGTCGTCGGTGATGTCGTCACTGGCAGGCGCTGCCGCTTCCACGGCCGGGGCATCGCCCAGGGCGTCGAGCAGCTGTTCGAACTCGCTGTCGGTGATGTCACCGGACGCCGCAGCAACCGGCTCAGGCTCCGGCTCGGGTTCCGGCGCGGCTGCCACGACCGGCGCAGGCGCCGGCTCGGCACCAGCCGGTTCAGCCAGGCGCGCCAGCGCGGCCAGCAGTTCCGGCGTGGCAGGCGTCGGCTCGCGGCGCTCGCGCACCTCGCCGAACATGCCGTTGACTGCATCAAGAGCCTCGAGCACCACGTCCATCAGCTCCGAGTCGACGCGACGCTCACCCTTGCGCAGGATGTCGAACACGTTCTCGGCTATGTGGCAGCACTCCACCAGCTCGTTGAGCTGGAGGAAGCCCGCTCCGCCCTTGACGGTATGGAAACCGCGAAAGATGGCGTTGAGCAGGTTCATGTCGTCCGGCCGGCTTTCCAGCTCGACCAACTGCTCGGACAACTGTTCGAGAATCTCGCCGGCCTCTACCAGGAAGTCCTGGAGGATCTCTTCATCGGCGCCGAAGCTCATATTGTGTGCTCCTTAGAACCCTAGGCTGGACAGCAGGTCGTCGACATCGTCCTGACTGGAGGCAACGTCATCACGCTTATCGGCATGAATCTGCGGACCTTCACCCCGCGATGGCTCTTTTATTTTTTCCTGTTCGGCACGCAACGCTTCGTGATCATGCTGAATGCCGGCAAAACGGTCGACCTGGCTGGCCATCAGCATCAGCTTGAGCAGGTTGCCTTCCACCTCGGTCACCAGCTGGGTGACCCGCTTGATCACCTGCCCGGTGAGGTCCTGATAGTCCTGCGCCAGCAGAATGTCGTTGAGGTGATTGGACAGTTTGGCGCCGTCACGCTCGCTGCGCGCGAGGAACAGCTCGACGCGCTTGGCCAGCTCGCGGAACCCTTCGGCGCCCATCTCGCGACGCATGAAACGGCCCCATTCGGCGCTCAGGCTCTGCGCCTCATCGCTCAGGTCATTGACCAGCGGAGCGCTCTGCTCCACCAGGTCCATGGTGCGGTTGGCCGCCCTCTCGGTCTGGGTAACGACGTAGTTCAGGCGTTCGGTCGCATCGGCGATCTGCGACAGCTCCTGCGCATGCGGCATGCGCGGGTCGATCTGAAAGTTGACGATGGCGTTGTGCAACTCACGGGTCAGCTTGCCGACCTCGTGATAGAGCCCGCGATCACGGACCTTGTTGAGTTCGTTGATCAGTTGCACCGCGGCGCCGAAATTGCCTTGTTCGAGGCTATCGACCAGGTCACGGGCGTTGTTTTTCAGGGTCGACTCGAGGTCACCCATCGTGGAGTCATCATGTTCCATAGCACCCTCGCGGCCGACATCAGCCGTTGACTCGCTCGAAGATCTTCTCGATCTTTTCCTTCAGCACCTGGGCGGTGAAGGGTTTGACCACGTAGCCATTCACGCCGGCCTGAGCCGCCTCGATGATCTGGTCGCGCTTGGCTTCGGCGGTCACCATCAGCACCGGCAGGTGCTTGAGACGCTCGTCGGCGCGAACGGCGCGCAGCAAGTCGATACCGGTCATGCCGGGCATGTTCCAGTCGGTCACCAGAAAGTCGAAGCTGCCGCTCTGCAGCATCGGCAGCGCCGACGTGCCGTCATCGGCTTCTGCGGTGTTGGTGAAACCCAAGTCCCGCAAGAGGTTCTTGATGATCCGTCGCATCGTCGAGAAATCGTCAACGATGAGGATTTTCATGTTCTTGTCCAAGTCGACCTCCGTACAGTCCCAAACGTATTGCGCTTGCAACTACGTCCTTTAATCGAGAAACCGCTTCCGCCTGCGAGTACGCCGCTGTTCAGCCTGCGCGCCATTCACTCAGTCGCGAGCGCAGGCGTGCCGCGCACTGACTGTGCAGTTGGCTCACACGTGACTCGCTAACCCCCAGCACTTCACCGATTTCTTTCAAGTTCAGTTCTTCATCGTAATACAGCGCCAGCACGAGACGTTCACGCTCGGGCAAACCGGCGATGGCCTCGGCCAAAGCCGCCTGAAAGCGTTCGTCTTCGAGGTCCCGCGAAGGTTCGAGGTGGGTGTGCCCGGCGTCTTCGTGCAACCCGCCGTGCTCGCCATCCTGCAAGAGGTCGTCGAAGCTGAACAGGCGGCTGCCCAAAGTGTCGCCAAGAATGCCGTAGTAATCCTCCAGACTCAATTGGAGTTCGGCAGCAACCTCGTGATCTTTAGCGTCGCGCCCGGTTCGGGCTTCGACTGCACGAATCGCATCGCTGACCATACGGCTGTTACGGTGCACGGAACGCGGCGCCCAATCGCCCTTGCGTACCTCGTCGAGCATGGCACCGCGAATGCGGATGCCGGCGAAGGTTTCGAAACTGGCACCCTTGCTGGAGTCGTATTTGCGCGAGGCCTCGAGCAGCCCGATCATCCCCGCCTGGATCAGATCATCGACCTGCACGCTGGCTGGCAGGCGTGCCAGCAGGTGGTAGGCGATGCGCTTGACCAGGGAGGCATAGCGCTCGATCAACTGGTGCTGGGAGTCCTGCGCCTGCGCCTTGTTGTACATACGAAGTCCAGAAGCTGCTGTCATACGGCACTGTCAGCCGTCGGTTGCTGCACCAGACGCTCGACGAAGAACTCCAGATGGCCGCGGGGGTTGGCCGGCAACGGCCAGGTGTCGACCTTCTGAGCAATCGCCTTGAACGCCAGGGCGCACTTGGATCGTGGGAACGCCTCATAGACGGCACGCTGTTTCTGCACGGCCTTGCGCACGCACTCGTCGTAGGGCACGGCGCCGACATACTGCAGGGCGACATCAAGAAAACGATCCGTCACCTTGGTCAGCTTAGCAAAGAGATTGCGCCCTTCCTGCGGACTGTGAGCCATGTTGGCCAGGACGCGGAAACGGCTGATGCCATGGTCACGGTTGAGCAGCTTGATCAGGGCGTAGGCATCGGTGATGGAGGTCGGTTCGTCGCACACCACCACGAGGATTTCCTGCGCCGCCCGGACGAAGCTGACCACCGCGTCGCCGATACCGGCGGCGGTGTCGATCACCAGGACATCGAGGTTTTCGCTGATGTCGCTGAATGCCTGGATCAGCCCGGCATGCTGCATCGGCGTGAGGCTGACCATGCTCTGCGTGCCCGACGCGGCCGGCACGATGCGAATGCCGCCCGGCCCCTGCAGCAGCACGTCACGCAGATCGCACTCGCCGGCGATCACATCGGCCAGGGTGCGCTTGGGTGTGAGCCCCAGCAGCACGTCGACGTTGGCCAGCCCCAGGTCGGCGTCCATCAGCATCACCCGCCGACCGAGGTCGGCCAGGGCCATGGACAGATTCACCGACACATTGGTCTTGCCGACGCCACCCTTGCCGCCGGTCACCGCAATCACCTGTACGGGATGCATACCCATGTTCTTTCTACACCTTGTCTAACTTCGACTTGACCATCAGGCCGTTCACTCCCGCGCTCATGCGCGAGAGGGTGCAACATTGTCGCCGTTCAGCCGGCGCGCTGCGCGGGCTGGTGATAGAGCCCGGCGAACAACTGCGCCATGGCGTCCTCACTCGGCTCCTCCGCAGACTGCAGGCCCACTGCGCGGCTGACCAGCTGGTGGCTGCGCGGTACCTGCAGGTCATCCGGAATGCGCGGCCCGTCTGTCACATAGGCTACCGGCAGATGCTGGCCTATAGCCAGACCCAATACCTCGCCCAGGCTCGCAGCCTCGTCCAGCTTGGTCAGTATGCAACCAGAAAGTCCGCAGCGCTTGTAACTATGGTAGGCCGCCTTGAGCACTTGGTTCTGACTCGTTGCCGCCAAAACCAGATAATTCTTCGACTTGATGCGTGGCGACGCCAGGCTCTCCAGCTGCAGGCGCAGTGCCGGATCGTTACCCGGCAGGCCTGCTGTGTCGACCAGCACCACGCGTTTCTTGGCCAGCGGCGTCAGAGCCTGCAGCAGAGACTGACCGGGATCGACCTGGGTCACCGATACGCCAAGGATACGCCCAAGCGTCTTCAGTTGCTCCTGTGCGCCAATACGATAGCTGTCCATGCTCACCAGAGCGACCTGCTGCGCGCCGTACTTAAGCACGTAGCGCGCAGCCAGCTTGGCCAGCGTGGTGGTCTTGCCCATGCCGGCCGGACCGACCAGGGCGATCACCCCACCCTCTTCCAGCGGCTCGACCTTGGGCGTTCTGATCGCGTGAGCCAGGTGGGCCAGCAGCATGCGCCAGGCCTGACGCGGCTCGGCCACACCGGCCACCTTGCTCAGCAGGGCTTGCGACAGCTCGGCCGACAGGCCCATGCGCTGCAGGCGGCGCCAGAGGTTGGCCTGCTGCGGACGACGATTCTGCAGCTGCCCCCAGGCGATGGACCCCAGCTGGACTTCGATCAGCTCACGCAGACCATGCAGCTCGAAGCGCATCGCGTCCAGAGCCCGGGGATCGACCGCAGGTGCAGCGGCGACAGGCGCCTCGAGCGGGCGCTGCGGCTTGACCGGCGTCGCCGGCAGCTCGGGCGCCAGCAGCGACTCGTTGGCGAACAACTGGCGATCCTTGCCGGCATCCTGTTCGGCACGGGTGGTCAGCTCGGCCTGGGCGCTGGCGATGCGCGCCTGGGTCTTGCGCAATTCGGCTTCCAGCGCCGGGTTCGGGCGTGCCGGGGCCGGCGCCTGGTAATCCAGTGCAGCCGTCAGCTCCACACCGCCAGCCACGCGGCGGTTGCCGATGATCGAGGCATCGGCGCCCAGTTCGTCACGCACCAGTTTCATGGCGGTCCGCATATCGGCGGCGAAGAAGCGTTTGACCTGCATGACCCTTTACCTCAGTTCTGGCCAACCGTAGCGACTATGGTGACCTGCTTGTTGTCCGGAATTTCCTGGTACGCCAGCACGTGCATGCTGGGTACCGCCAGCCGCGCGAAGCGCGAGAGCATCGCCCGGATCGGACCGGCCACCAGCAGGATCACCGGTTTGCCGAGCATTTCCTGGCGCTGCGCCGCATCCACCAGGGAACGCTGCAGCTTTTCAGCCATGCCGGGCTCGAGGAGGATGCCATCCTCGCTGCCCTGACCGGCCTTCTGCAGACTGTTCAGCAATATCTGTTCCAACCTTGGCTCCAGGGTGATCACAGGCAGCTCCGGCTCTAGTCCCACAATGCTTTGCACGATTGCGCGGGCCAGCGACACGCGGACTGCGGCGACCATCGCGGCGGGATCTTGACTCTTCGGCGCGACGTTGGCGATCGCCTCGGCGATGGTGCGGATATCGCGTACCGGCACCTGCTCCTGCAGCAGTGCCTGCAACACCTTGAGCAGGGTCGACAGCGACACCAGCCCCGGCACCAGCTCCTCGGCCAGCTTGGGCGAGCTCTTGGCCAGCAACTGCATGAGCTGTTGCACTTCCTCGTGACCGAGCAACTCGTGGGCGTGCTTGTGCAGGATCTGGTTGAGGTGAGTCGCGACCACCGTACTGGCGTCGACCACGGTGTAGCCGAGCGATTGCGCCTGATCACGCTGGCTGGGGTCGATCCATACCGCCTCCAGGCCGAACGCCGGATCCTTGGCGGCGATCCCATTGAGCGGGCCGAACACCTGGCCGGGGTTGATCGCCAGTTCCCGGTCGGGATAGACCTCCGCCTCGGCGACGCTGACGCCCATCAGCGTCAGGCGATAGGCGTTGGGCGCCAGGTCGAGGTTATCGCGGATGTGCACCGAGGGCATGAGAAAGCCCATTTCCTGCGAGAGCTTCTTGCGCACGCCCTTGATCCGCGCCAGCAGTTGGCCGCCCTGGTTGCGATCGACCAGCGGAATCAGGCGATAGCCCACCTCCAGGCCGACCATGTCCACCGGGGTGACGTCATCCCAGCCCAGTTCCTTGACCTCCTGGGCCTTCTGCGCCGGCAGCAGCTCCTGCTGACGCTGGACCTCCTTGACCTCCTCTTCCTTGGCCTTGCGCTGGCGATGGGCGATCCAGTACGCGCCACCGGCGGCGATCAGGCCCAGGCCGATGAAGGAAAAGTGCGGCATGCCCGGCACCAGGCCCATGGCGATCATGATCGCTGCGGCCACGGCCAGCGCACGCGGCGAGGCGAACATCTGCCGGTTGACCTGCGCGCCCATGTCCTCGGAGGTGGACACGCGGGTCACCATCACCGCCGCCGCCGTGGACAGCAACAGGGAAGGAATCTGCGCCACCAGGCCGTCACCGATGGTCAGCAGGGTGTAGACCTTGCCGGCGTCGGAGAAGGCCAGGCTGTGCTGCAGCACGCCGATGGCGATACCGCCGATGAGGTTGATGAACAGGATCAGCAAGCCGGCGATGGCGTCACCGCGGACGAACTTGCTGGCACCGTCCATGGAACCGTAGAAGTCAGCTTCCTGCGCCACTTCGCTGCGGCGCTTCTTGGCCTCGACCTGGTCGATGAGGCCGGCGTTGAGGTCGGCGTCGATGGCCATCTGCTTGCCGGGCATGGCATCCAGGGTGAAACGCGCGCTCACTTCGGAGATGCGCCCGGCACCCTTGGTGACCACCACGAAGTTGATGATCATGAGGATGGCGAACACCACGATACCGACCACGTAGTTGCCGCCGATCACCACCTCGCCGAAGGCCTGGATCACCTGCCCCGCCGCGCCATGCCCCTCGTGACCGTTGAGCAGCACCACGCGCGTGGACGCCACGTTCAGCGCCAGGCGCAGCAGCGTCGCCGCCAGCAGGATGGTGGGGAACACGGCGAAATCCAGCGGTCGCAGGGCGTAGATGCTGACCAGCAGGACGACGATCGACAGGGCGATGCTGAAGGTGAACAGCACATCGAGCAGGAACGCCGGGATCGGCAGCATGACCATGCCGAGCATGACCAGCAGCAACAGCGGAATGCCCAGGTTGCCATGGCGCAAGCCTGCCAGGTTGCTGCGCACTTCACCGATTAACTGTGCTCGATCTACTGCCACGTGCCCTACCCCAACCATTCAATCTTTTGACGCGAGACTGCGTCCTAGAGGGGTAATGGCAAGAAGCGTTCCACAAATGCCGAAGCCGCGTACGACGCCGCTTACGTGTCGCGACGCAGGTCCGGCGGGATGGGCAGATCCGGCAGCGGTCCGGGGCGCTTGCCCTTGCCGGCGCGGTACTGACGCAGCTGGTAGACGTAGGCCAGCACCTGGGCCACCGCCAGGTACAGACCGGCAGGAATCTCCTGGTCCAGCTCGGTGGAGTAGTACACCGCCCGCGCCAGTGCCGGCGACTCCAGCACCATCACCTGGTGCTCCTGGGCGATTTCACGGATCTTCAGCGCCAGGAAGTCGCCACCCTTGGCCAGCAACATCGGCGCCCCACCCTTTTCCGGGTCGTATTTCAGCGCCACCGCGAAGTGGGTCGGGTTGGTGATCACCACGTCGGCCTGCGGCACCGACTGCATCATCCGCCGCTCGGCCATTTCCCGCTGCAACTGGCGGATGCGGCCCTTGACCTCGGGCTTGCCTTCGGTGTCCTTGTATTCGTCACGCACTTCCTGCTTGGTCATCATCAGCTTCTGCTTGTGACTCCAGAGCTGAAACGGCACATCCACCGCCGCGATCAGGATCAGCCCGCAGGACAGCCAGAAAGCGCTCCAGCCGACGACCTTGAGGCTGTGCAGGATCGCCGGCTCGAGCGGCTCGTTGGCAATCGACAGTAGATCGTCCTGGTCGACCGACAACACCAGCAGCGCCACGGCCAGGATCACCAGGAACTTGGCCAGCGCCTTGAGCAGCTCGACCAGCGCCTGCACGGAGAACATACGCTTGAGCCCCGCCAGCGGATTCATCCGGCTGGCCTTGGGCTGCAGGGCCTCGGCAGAGAACAGCCAGCCGCCCAGCGCGATCGGGCCGACCACCGAGGCGATCAGCAAGGCGATGAAGAACGGCTGCACCGCCACCAGGGCGGCCTTGCCGGAGGCCAGCAGGTGCAGGGCCATGCTGCCTTCGTTCATCAGCACGTCGCGCGGCAGGCTGAAGTTGCCGCGCATCACCCCTATCAGGGTGTTGCCCATGTAGGCGCCAAAGCTGATCAGCGCCACGGTGCCGGTGAGCGTCACCGCCAGCGTGTTGAGTTCCTTGGAGCGAGCGATCTGGCCTTTTTTCCGCGACTCCTCGAGCCGCTTGCCTGTGGGTTCCTCGCTCTTGTCGGCGCCGCTTTCGCTTTCAGCCATGCGGACTCCTCATCGCGTTTCGGCGAATTCGCCCAGCTGCTGCAGGGCGTCGCTGGCCAGCGCCTGGAACAGGCTGCCAAAGTCGGAAAGGCTGACCCAGAAGATCACCAGGCCCATGGCCAGGGTCAGCGGGAAACCGATGGAGAAGATGTTCAGCTGCGGCGCGGCGCGGGTCATCACGCCAAAGGCCAGGTTGATCACCAGCAGGGCGGTGACCGCCGGCAGCGTCAGCAGCAGCCCGGCACCGATGACCCAGCCGAGCTTGCCCGCCAGGGTCCAGTAGTGATCGACCATCAGCCCCTGCCCGTAAGGCAAGGTGACGAAGCTCTCGGCCAGCACCTCCAGCGCCACCAGGTGCCCGTTGATCGCCAGGAACAGCAGGGTCACCAGCATCAGCATGAACTGCCCGAGCACCGGCACCGAGACGCCGTTGGTTGGGTCGACCATCGAGGCGAAACCCAGGCCCATCTGCATGGCGATGATCTGCCCCGCGACGATGAAGAGGTGGAAGAACAGCTGCAGGACGAAGCCCAGCATGGCACCGATCAGCACCTGCTCGACGATCAGCAGCAGGCTGCGCAGGCTCAATGCGTCCACCTGCGGCATCGGCGGCAGGGTCGGCACCAGCACCACGCTGATGGCCAGCGCCAGGTACAGGCGCACGCGGGTCGGCACCAGCTGCGTACCGATGATCGGCATCACCATCAGCATCGCCGCGATACGGAACAACGGCAGCAGGAACTGGCCGACCCAGCCGCTGATCTGCGCATTGCTCAACTCCAGCATCGCCCCCTGCCCTCAACCGATCAGGTAGGGAATGTTCTGAATCAGCGTCTGGGTGTACTCCATCAGCTGACTCACCAACCAGGGACCGGCCCAGATCAGGGTGATCAGCATCACCATCAGGCGCGGCAGGAAACTCAGGGTCTGTTCGTTGATCTGCGTGGCCGCCTGGAACATCGCCACGATCAGGCCGACCACCAGGCTCGGCACCACCGCCAGGCCGACGATCAGGACGATCAGCCAGAGCGCTTCGCGAAACAGGTCAACCGCAATCTCGGGGGTCATGTGCGCCTCGCTATAAGGTGCCGAAGCTGGCGGCCAGGGTGCCCATGATCAGCGCCCAGCCATCGACCAGCACGAACAGCATGATCTTGAACGGCAGCGAGATGATCAGCGGCGACAGCATCATCATGCCCATGGCCATGAGGATACTGGCGACCACCATGTCGATGATCAGGAACGGGATGAAGATCATGAAGCCGATCTGGAAGGCCGTCTTCAGCTCGGACGTCACGAAGGCCGGCACCAGGATGGTCAGCGGCACGTCCTCGACACCGGCCAGGTCGGTACGCTTGGACAGGCGCACGAACAGCTCCAGATCGCTCTCGCGGGTCTGCGCCAGCATGAAGTCGCGGATCGGCCCCTCGGCACGCGTCAGCGCCTCCTGGGCGACGATCTCCTCGTTGAGATAGGGCTGCAGGGCGTCGCTGTTGATGCGGTCGAACACCGGCGCCATGATGAACATCGTGAGAAACAGCGCCAACCCCACCAGAATCTGGTTCGAGGGCGTCTGCTGCAGGCCGAGCGCCTGCCGCAGGATGGAGAACACGATGATGATCCGGGTGAAGCTGGTCATCAGCATGACGAACGCCGGGATGAAGCTCAGCGCGGTCATGATCAGCAGGATCTGCAGGCTGACCGAGTACTCCTGCTGGCCGTCCGCGTCCGTGGACAGGGTGATGGCCGGGATCGACAGCGGGCTGCTGCCCTGCTGGATCAGGCTATTGCCCGTGGGCGGATCCTCGGCGAACGCCAGCGAAGTGGCCAGGCTAAGCACCAGCACCAGCAACAGACGCAGCATCAGGATTTATCCTTCTGATCCTTGCCCAGCAGCTCCATCAGGCGCTGGGCGAACTCGGGGGTGGCGGGCTCGGCATCGCCCAGGTGCACCGGCTCCTTGAGCACATGCAGCGGCGCGATGCGCCCGGCGGACAGGCCCAGGAGGATCTGCTCGTTGCCCACCTGCACCAGCACCAGGCGATCGCGCGGCCCGAGCGGCTGGGTCGCCAGCAGCTTGATCACCTGGCCACCACGCGGTGCCAGCTGCTGCACACGGCGCAGCAGCCAGGCCAGCAGGAAGATCAGGCCGATGACCAGCAACAGCCCCAGCAGCAACTGGCCGAGCTGGCCGGCCACATCGCTGCTGGCCATCGGCGTCGCGGCCTTGCCGGCAGGCTCGGCGGCGACAACGACGCCAGGCAGCGCCAACAGCAACGCAAGGATTCGGCTCATGTCAGCGCAGCTTCTTGATGCGTTCGCTGGGGCTGATCACGTCGGTCAGGCGGATGCCGAACTTTTCGTTGACCACGACCACTTCGCCATGGGCGATCAGCGTACCGTTGACCAGCACGTCCAGCGGCTCGCCGGCCAGGCGATCGAGCTCGATCACCGAACCCTGGTTGAGCTGCAGCAGGTTGCGGATGGTGATGTCGGTGTTGCCGACCTCCATGGAGATGGACACCGGAATATCCAGAATCACATCCAGGTTGGGCCCTTCCAGGTTGACCGGCAGGTTGGGCGACGGCGGTGCGCTGCCGAACTCCTCCATCGGCGCACGCGGCGCGGCGGGCTGCGCAGGTTGTGCGGCCTCCTGCCCGGCCAGCATGGCGTCGATGTCGTCCTGCCCGGCGTCTTCACCGGCCTCGGCCAGCGCAGCAGCCCACTCGTCGGCCAGTGCCTGTTCCTCGGGGGAAGTGTTTTCTTCGTCTGCCATCGTCTTTCCTCGCCTGGCTTCAGCTATTCGTTCGCATCGGGCCAACCGGCCCACAGGGTTGCCGGCGCTTCAGCGCTGGCGTTCGATCGGGTCCAGCACCTGCAAGGCCAGGTTGCCCTTGTGGGCCCCCAGCTTGACCTTGAAGGTCGGCACGCCATTGGCGCGCATGATCACGTTGTCCGGCAGCTCCACCGGGATCACGTCTCCCGGCTGCATGTGCAGGATGTCGCGCAGCTTCAGCTGACGACGCGCCACCGTCGCGGACAGGGGCACGCTGACATCGAGGATGTCTTCGCGCAGGGCCTTGATCCAGCGCTCGTCCTGATCGTCGACATCGGACTGGAAGCCGGCGTCGAGCATCTCGCGGATCGGCTCGATCATCGAATACGGCATGGTGATGTGCAGGTCGCCGCCACCGCCGTCCAGCTCGATGTGGAAGGTGGAGACCACCACCACCTCACTGGGGCTGACGATATTGGCCAGCGCCGGGTTGACCTCCGAGTTGACGTACTCGAAGTTGATATCCATCACCGCGTGCCAGGCTTCGCGCAGATCGACGAAGGCCTGATCCAGCACCATGCGCACCACGCGCAGTTCGGTCGGGGTGAACTCGCGTCCCTCGATCTTGGCGTGGCGACCGTCGCCGCCGAAGAAGTTGTCCACCAGCTTGAACACCAGCTTGGCATCGAGGATGAACAGCCCGGTGCCACGCAGCGGCTTCATCTTCACCAGGTTGAGGCTGGTCGGCACGTACAGCGAATGCACGTACTCACCGAACTTCATCACCTGCACGCCACCCACGGCGACGTCGGCGGAGCGCCGCAGCAGGTTGAACATGCTGATGCGGGTGTAACGGGCGAAGCGCTCGTTGATCATCTCCAGGGTCGGCATGCGCCCACGGACGATACGGTCCTGACTGGTCAGGTCATACTGCTTGACGCTCGTCGGATCGGCGGAGTCTTCGGTCTCGACCAACCCGTCGTCGACGCCATGCAGCAGCGCATCGATCTCGTCCTGGGAAAGCAGGTCTTGCACGGCCATGTTCGGCTCCCGCTACTGCAACACGAAATTGGTGAACAGCACCTGCTCGACCACAGTGCTGCCGGTTTCCTTCTGGGCCAGCTCCTGTACGCTGGCCAGCGCCTGCTGCAGGAGCATCTCCTTGCCCAGCGGCGTCTGCAACGCGGCGAAATCCTGACCGGCGAGCAGCATCACCAACTGGTTGCGCAGCACCGGCATGTGCACCTTGAGCTTCTCCATCCCGGCAGCGTCGCGCCCCATCAGCGCCATGCTGAGCTGCAGGTAGCGGGTGCGCCCCTGGTAGTTGAAGTTGACGACGAAGGCCGGCATCAGGTCCTGATACAGCGCCGGCTGGTGCCCCGGGGCGGCAGGCGCCTCGGCTTCGCTGGCCGCATGCTCCTCGGACTTGTCGCCCTTGCTGAGAATGAACCAGGTACCGCCAACGGACAGGCCGACAGCCAGCAACAGGCCCACCACGATGAGAATGATGAGTTTGAGCTTGCTCTTGCCGGCGGGTTGTCCCTCGGCCGCAGGTGCCGCTTCTTTCTTAGCCATGCCAATAATCCGTCACTTGTCGGAGTTTTGTCCGCTTTCAAAGGGTTAAGAGCAAGTGTTATGCCAGCATATGAGCAGGCTTGTCTAACTCCGGGCTGCGGATTTAACAGCGCCAGCCTCTTGCTGTCACCTCAAATGCAATCGCCCGGGTTGCCTGAATGGCTACCCGGGCGATTGCAAGTCTAGCGGAGTCACGCCGAACATCGGAGCCGGCGGTTTGTGGCGTGGCGCTCGTTTCGCTCCCGCCAGGCGGCCGCCGCTGCCGCGCAGCGGGCCAGGACCGCAGCGTTTCGGCTACGTATCACGCGTAGTAATCGACGAGCCCCCGACCACTGCTCAGGCGATCGCTGCGGATTTCCTGATGACCGACGGCCTGCCCCTCGTCACCGCCAAACAGGCCATCGCGCGCGCCGGAACCGCCGCGCCCGCCCTCGCCCTGGCCTTGCCCCTGCCAGCCACGGTTCAGCGACTGGTCGGAAACGTTGGCATCGGCCAGGTTCATGCCCTGTTGCGCGAACATCTCGCGCAAGCGATGCATCTGCCCTTCCAGCGCATCACGCACACCGGCGTTGGGGCTGGCGAAGGTGACCTGGGCCTGGTCCTGAGTCATGTGCACCCGCACTTCGAGGCGCCCCAGGTCCGCCGGGTCGAGCTGGATCTCGGCAGACTTGAGGTTCTGGCTGGACAGCCACATGACCCGATCGACCACCGCCTCGCTCCAGCCGGCCTGCTGCATGGCCACCGGCTGGCCGGGTACCAGCGGCAGACGCTGCGCAGCGTTGGTCTGCTGGTTGAGGGC
The DNA here is from genome assembly GCF_004521985.1 of Ectopseudomonas khazarica. Classification (GTDB taxonomy): domain Bacteria; phylum Pseudomonadota; class Gammaproteobacteria; order Pseudomonadales; family Pseudomonadaceae; genus Aquipseudomonas; species Aquipseudomonas khazarica. The sequence goes on along the minus strand of NZ_SBHZ01000001.1, from coordinate 255,351 downwards.
CTGGGTCAGCGCACTGAGCTTGCTGACGAACTGATCCGGACGATTGGGCTGGACGCTGTCCTTCAGGCTGTCCTGGACATCCTTGGCCAGGCTCTCCAGCGGCAGGTCCAGGGTGGACTCGTCAGTCGTCGTGGTCGACTCCTCGCCCTTGCCCATGGCGGCCATGGCGGCGGCGAAATCGGCACTGGCCACGGTCTTGGTGCTCTTGCTGACAGCCTCCTGCACCGGCGTAGGCTTGACCGCCAGTTCCTCCGGCTGCGAATCGAGCAGCGCCAGCGGGTCGAGCCCCTCTTCCTCCGTCACCGGCCCGGCCTCTTCGCCAGCGGCAGCGGCGGCGGCACCGGTTATCACCAGCGCCGCGGGCTCCAGCTCCTCATCGGGGAGCGCGGCCTCCTCGGTTTGCGGCTGCATACCGCCCAGGGCCATCGCCAGCAACGGGTCGAGTTCCTCCTCCCCGGTTTCCTCACTCGGCAAGGAATTGCCGGAGGCGGCAACCTCCGGCTGCTCAGCGGCAGCCGTGGCAGCGTCGGCCTCGGCCGTAGCCGGGCCGTTGCTCTGCTCTTGCTTGGGCTTCTCGGCATTGCCAGCACGCTCGCCAGGCTTGGCCTGGCGCTCCTTGGCATATACCTCGGCAAAGCTGGAAGCACCGTTCTTGCTGGGCTCCGGCGCTTTAGCCGGCTGCTTCGCTTTGCTCTTAACCTCAGGCGTGGCCTGCAGGCGCAGATCGGGCAACGCGGACATGGACGCTCTCCGTCTAATGGGTCGTGACGGTATCAGAGCAAAGGACGGGCCAACTCGTGCAATCGCCTAGACGCGATAACGCTGGCGCTCGGATTTGAGCAGGATGCGGACGATGGCGAACTCGCGCTCGATCTGCTCGATCAAGGCCGGCGCCAGCTCCATCGCCTCGCGCCGCCCGGCGTCTTCGAGCTCCTTGCACAGGCCGGACAGCATCACCGCGCCCATGTTGCTGCAGCTGCCCTTGAAGCTGTGCGCAGCCAGGCGCAGCCCCTGCGGGTCGCCCTGCGCCTCGGCCTCGCGCAGCAGGCGCACGCGCTCCTCGGAGTCAGCCACGAAGGTATCGAGCAACGCCGGATATTCGGCTTCCATAACGTCCTGCAGGGCTGCCAGGACGGCATCGTCGAGATGGATATCGGACAACGGGTCACTCCCTGAACGACAGGACTGGCATTATGCCTCAGCAGACCAGCAAAACTCCACGCTGACGCCCCGGCCATCCGCGCAAAGGCCAAAACCATCACTGAGCTGGCGAACCAGGCCCAGACCGCGCCCACACAGGGCTTCATCACCGGCCGCATCGACCTCGTCCGGGTCGAATCCCGGCCCGCTGTCCTCGACCCGGATGATCAGCCGACCACCGGCCCCTTCGGGCAGCATCTGCAGGTGAAAACGCACGTAGCCATCCTGCAGCGCGCCCAGGCGCAGGCGGCGCTCGCGGTAGTATTCGGCAAAACCGCTGGCATCGCGCTTCAACGAGGAGTCCAGGCCCATCACGCCATGCTCCAGCGCGTTGGAGTAGAGCTCGGCAAGCACGGTGTACAGCTCGCCACCACGCGGCCTCAGCGCCTGCACGTCGAGCAGCAGCTGCAGCAGGTACGGCAAGGGATTGAAATGCCGCAGGCTGTGCGCCCGAAACTCGAAAGTCGCGGACCAGTCCTGCGCACTGCTCAAGCCACTGTCGGCGAACGCCAGCGGCCGGGGGCGCCCGTCATCCTCGGGCATCCCGACCTGAACCATGCTGACGTCGTCCTGCTGCTCGCCACGAAACGCCACCAGCGCCCGCTGGATTTCCTCGAACAACGCCGGTGGCTGGCGGTTGGCGTCCAGCAGCTCGAGCAGGCGCTGCTCGCCGAACAGCTCGCCCTGCTGATCGCAGGCCTCCAGCACGCCGTCGCTGAGCAGGAAGACCCGATCGCCCAGCTCCAGCGGATAGACCTCGCAACGATCGCTGAACGCGGCGGGGTCGAGAATGCCCAGCGGCAGGTGGCGCGATACCAGCGGCTGCCGCGGCCGGCCATCGGCATGCAGCAGGTAGCCGTCGGGCAGGCCGCCGTTCCACACCTCCAGCAGACCGCGCTTGCTGCTGATGTTGAGCATGGTGGCGCAACAGAACACCCCCACCGGCAGGATGCGCTTGAGCTTGGCGTTGATCTCGCGAAGGATCTCGGCGAGCGCATGGCCCTTGGCGGTCATGCCATAGAACACCTCGGCCAGCGGCATCGCACCGATGGCCGCCGGCAATCCGTGGCCGGTGAAATCGCCAAGCATCACGTGCATGCCGCCCGACGGCTTGTAGGCCGCCAGCAGCAGGTCACCGTTGAACAGCGCGTAGGGCGATTGCAGGTAGCGTATGTTCGGCGCGGCCAGGCAGCCGGAGTGCGCCACCTTGTCGAACACCGCCTTGGCCACGTGCTGCTCGCGCAGCAGGTGCTCGTTGTGCCGGGCGATCAGGTCGCGCTGCTGCAACACCGTGTCGTGCAGGCGGCGCAGGCGATCCATGGCGCCGATCTTGGCCTCCAGGATCACCCGGTTGTAGGGCTTGGCGAGAAAATCGTCGCCACCGGCCTCCAGGCAGCGAACCAGCGCCTCGCCCTCGGTCAGCGAGGTGAGAAAGATGATCGGAACCAGCGCCTCGCCGGTCTTCTGCTTGATCCGCCGGGCCGCCTCGAAGCCATCCATCACCGGCATCAGCGCGTCCATCAGCACCAGGTGCGGACGTTCCAGCTCGAACAGGGCGACCGCCTCGAGGCCATTGCTGGCGGTCGTCACGCGATGCCCCTGGCGACTGACGATGGTCGACAGCAGCATGCGATCGGCCGCGTTGTCCTCGGCAATCAGGATCGACAGACGATCAGGCATGCTCAGGTGATCTGGAACAACTGCTCGAAGTTGGAAATAGCGAGGATCTTGCGAACATCGCTACTGCAGTTGAGCAGGCGGATCTCCGCAGCATCGCCACCGGCATGGTCGCGCAGCAGCAGGAGCATGCCCAGCGCCGAGCTGTCCAGGTAGCTGGTGTCGCGCAGGTCGACCTGATAGCGCTTGGGCGTGATGTTGACGCGCTCGTAGGCGTCACGGAATTCCTGGTGGGAGGCGAAGTCGAAGCGTCCTCGAATCACGATGGTCAGCTCTTGCCCGTCCGCGGACGGTTGCGAGGTAATGGCCATGTCTACTCCTTTGTCGAGACTCTGCCAGATAAGGTGGTTCACGTCTCAAGGTGTAGCACCTGCCCGGCGCCGAAACAACTCCGTTCAGGGTTCGCCGCGATCGATCAGGCGCTGCGCCAGCTCATCGAGCAGCTTCTGCTCGCGTCGATCCTCGGCCAGACGCGCCTCATCGATGTAGCGCTGGACCAGCTTGCGCAGCCCTTCCAGCCGCGCGTAGCGCTGCTGCCAGAGCGCCCGAGCCTTCTCCATGTTGGCGCGGTGCCATTCGAGACTCTGCTGCTGCTGCCCGACGGCCGTCTCCAGCTGCGAGAGAAAGCGCTGATAGTTCATCAGCCACTGCCCGGAGACGCCCTTGCTGCCTTCGCTGATCCACTGCTGCTGGTAATCGCCACGAAAGCGCTCCAGCTCGCCCAGCTTGGCTTCGGCCTGGCCGACCAGGCCCCGGCAGTGTCCCAGCTGGCGGGCGGCCTCGCGCTCGGCCTTCTCCGCCATGTCGACCACCGGCTGCAGGCGCTTGGCCCGACTCAGGCTCATGCCGCAGCGCCCCCTGCGGCAGCGTCCAGGCGGCGCAGCGTCGGCTCAGGAACCATGTCTTGCCCCGTCACTGCCCCAGCACACCGGCCAGTTGTTCGCGACTCTGCGCCATGCCGACGCTCTCGCCGAGCCCCTGACGCAGGTACTGGGCCATCTGCGGCTGCCGCGCGATGGCCAGGTCGGTATCGGCGTCGCCACCAGGGACGTAGGCACCGACGCTGATCAGGTCGCGGCTCTGCTGGAAGCGCGACCACAGCTGTTTGAAGCGCTGCGCCTGCTTGAGCTGCTCGGCGGGCACCACCTGCGGCATCACCCGGCTGATGGAGGACTCGATGTCGATGGCCGGATAATGCCCCTCCTCGGCCAGCCGGCGGGACAGGACGAAGTGCCCGTCGAGCACACCGCGCGCCGCATCGGCGATGGGGTCCTGCTGGTCATCGCCTTCGCTCAGCACGGTGTAGAACGCGGTGATCGAACCACCGCCGGCCTCGGCATTGCCGGCACGCTCGACCAGCTTGGGCAGCTTGGCGAACACCGACGGTGGATAGCCCTTGGTCGCGGGCGGCTCGCCGATGGCCAGGGCGATCTCCCGCTGGGCCTGGGCATAGCGGGTCAGCGAATCCATCAGCAGCAGCACGTTCTTGCCCTTGTCGCGAAAGTACTCGGCGATACGCGTGCAGTACTGCGCCGCACGCAGGCGCATCAGCGGCGCATCGTCGGCAGGCGAGGCGACCACGACGGAACGCTTGAGCCCCTCCTCGCCGAGGATTTCGTCGATGAACTCCTTCACCTCGCGCCCACGTTCGCCGATCAGGCCGACGACGATGATCTCGGCTTCGGTGAAGCGGGTCATCATCCCGAGCAACACCGACTTGCCCACGCCGGTACCGGCGAACAGGCCCAGGCGCTGGCCACGCCCGACGGTCAGCAGGCCGTTGATGGTGCGGATGCCGACATCCAGTGGCTGGCTGATGGGGTCACGGTTGAGCGGGTTGATCATGGGGCCATCCATCGGCACCCAGTCCTCGGCTTTCATGCCGCCCTTGCCGTCCAGGGCCCTGCCGGCACCATCGAGCACCCGGCCGAGCATCGACATGCCCATCGGCAGGCGGCCCGCATCCGGCAGCGGCACGACACGTGCGCCCGGCGCGATGCCGGCCAGACTGCCGACCGGCATCAGGTAGATCTTGCCGCCGGAGAAGCCCATGACCTCGGCCTCGACCTGCACCGGGTGGTAGCTGTCATCGTTGATCACCAGGCAGCGGCTGCCGATTGCCGAGCGCAGCCCCTCGGCCTCCAGCGTCAGGCCGACCATGCGCAGCAGGCGGCCTTCGAGGATCGGCTGACTGGGCAGGTTGATGGCGTCGCTGTAGCCCTCCAGGCGCCGCGCGAAGCTCACCCGGTCAAGGCGCATCGGGGTTGTCCAGGTCCAGGTTGATGTCCGCCTCGGGCGGCTGGGTCGCCTGTGCACGCTGTTGCTCGAACAGCTGCTTGAGCGCCTGTGCCATGCGCGTTTCGACGCTGGCGTCGATCTGGCTGTGCTCGGACTCGATGCGGCAGCCGCCAGGCAGCAGGCCATCGTCCTCGAGAATGCGCCAGTCTTCTTCATGGCGCTCGCGCAGGGCCTTGATCGTCTCGAAGTCCTGCGGGTTGATCTGGATACGGATGTTGTCCGCGCCCATTGGCAGCAGCTTGAGCGCCTCGCGCAACACCTGGCGAATCTGGCTGGAATCGGTGTTCAGCTCGCGCTGGATCACCTCGCGCACCATGTGGCTGACCAGGCGCACCAGGGCGACCTCGACCTGCTGGTCCTGCTCGGCGATCGGCTCCAGCAACTGTTGCATGAGTTTCTCGAGGCCGTCGAGCTTGAGCGCCAGGGCGGCGTCGGCCTCCTGCTTGGCCTTGAGCTGGCCGGCATGAAAACCGTCCTTCTCGCCGGTGGCGAACCCTTCGTTGTAGGCGTCCTGGCGGATCGCCTCCACCTCGTCGAGCGTCAGGGGTTTGACATCCTCGAGCGCCACCTCTTCGACCTGCGCCGCCTCGTCCACGTCCGCTTCGGCAGCCGGCGCCGGCTCTTCGACGGCTGGCTCGGCTTCGGCCTGCGCATCTCCGGGCGGGTCGAAACTGGGCAATGCCCAACGGTCGAACGTGCCAAGATCCTTGGCACGAATCAGCTCGCTCTCCGGCTCCTTGGTCACCGACATGGCTTAGACCATTTCCTCGCCGCCCTTGCCGCCGAGCACGATCTCGCCGGCTTCGGCCATACGGCGAGCGATGGTGAGGATTTCCTTCTGCGCCGCTTCGACGTCGCTGACGCGTACCGGCCCCTTGGCCTCCAGGTCGTCGCGCAGCAGTTCCGCGGCGCGCTTGGACATGTTCTTGAAGACCTTTTCCTTGATCGCATCGTCGGCGCCCTTGAGGGCCAGTACCAGCACCTCGGACGACACCTCGCGCATCAGCGCCTGGATGCCGCGGTCGTCGACGTCCGCCAGGTTGTCGAACACGAACATGAGGTCCTCGATCTGCGTCGACAGGTCTTCGTCCACCTCGCGGATCGAGTCCATCAGCTGGCCTTCCACCGAGCTGTCGAGGAAGTTCATGATGTCCGCCGCACGCTTGACCCCGCCCATGGTGGCGCGCGAGGTATTGGCGCTGCCGGAGAACTGCTTCTCGAGAATCTGGTTGAGTTCCTTGAGCGCCGAAGGCTGCACGGTGTTGAGCGAGGACACGCGCAGGATGATGTCCAGGCGCACCTTGTGATCGAAGTGGCTGAGCACTTCGCCGGCCTGGTCCGGGTCGAGGTAGGCGACGACGATGGCCTGGATCTGCGGGTGCTCGTAGCGGATCACGTCCGCCACCGCACGCGGCTCCATCCACTTGAGGCTGTCCAGGCCACTGGTGCTGCCGCCGAGCAGGATGCGGTCGATCAGGTTGCCGGCCTTGTCCTCGCCCAGTGCCGCGGTGAGCATCTTGCGGATGTAGCCGTCGGAACCGACGCCCAGGCTGGTCTGGTCGCCGACGATCTCGACGAACTCGCCCATCACCTGTTCGACCTGCTCGCGGTGGATGTTGCGCATGCCGGCCATGGCCACGCCGACGCGCTGCACTTCCTTGGGCCCGAGATGGCGCAGCACCTGCGCGGCATCGGTCTCACCCAGCGACAGCAGCAGGATCGCGGCCTTGTCGACCTTGGTCAGCTTGGTAGCGGTACGATTGTCACTCATCGGCGTTGATCCACTCTTTCACTACCTGGGCAACGCGGCCCGGATCTTCCGCCACCAGGCTCTTGATGGCGTTCAGTTGTGCATCATACCCCTCACTGGGACTGGGGAGCATTATGCTCTGCGGCCCGCCCAGGCTGACACGGTCGTCGGACAGCTCGCCATCCAGCCCGGCCATCTCGCCCAGTTCCACGTCGCCGCCCTTGCCCTGCTCGCCGCCCTTGCCGCCGCCGGTGATGTTGTTCAGCACCGGGCGCAGCACGCCGAATACCAGGACCAGGATGAACAGTACGCCGAGCACCTGCTTGACGATGTCCCAGAACCAGGGCTGGGTGTAGAACGGGATATCCGGAATCTCTTCGCCGATGGACGCGGTGAACGCGGTGTTGATCACGCTGACGCTGTCCCCGCGGCTGGCATCGAAGCCGACCGAGTCCTGCACGAGACGGGTGAAACGCGCCAGGTCGTCGGCACTCCACGGAACGCGGGTGGTCTCGCCCGTCGCCGGGTCGACACGCACCTGGTCATCCACCACCACCGCGACCGACAGGCGACGCAGGCGCCCCTGCTGCTGCTTGGTGTAGCTGACCGAACGATCCAGCTCGAAATTGCGCGTGGACTGCTCGCGCTTGTCCGCCGGGTAAGGCGCCAGCATCGGCTGGCCGGTGGCCGGATCGGTGATCTGCTGGCCATTGGCATCCACCAGCGGCTGCCCGGCGGCTACCGGCCCGGCAGGTGCAGCGGCGGCAGCGGCCTGCTGCGGCGCGGCAGCCGGACCCGGCGGCTGATTGGACAGTGCGCCCGGCACGCCCTGCGGCGGCAGGCTGCTCTGGCGCTGTTCGTTGACCTGCTGTTCGCTGCGCAGGGCCGGCTGGTCCGGGTTGAACATCTCGGAGGTGGACTCGACCGCACTGAAATCCACGTCGGCAGACACTTCGGCCTTGTAGCGCCCGGTGCCCAGCACCGGCTGCAGGATGTTGTGCACGCGCTGGGTGAACAGCGTTTCCATACGACGGGTGTAGTCGAACTGCTTGCCCGCCATGGTCAGCTCGGACAGCTCCTGCTGGTCGGAGAGCAGATTGCCCTTCTGGTCGACCACGGTGACCTGGCCCTTGTCCAGTTCCGGCACGCTGGTGGCGACCAGGTTGACGATGGCCATGACCTGGCTGGGCTCCAGCGCGCGGCCCGGGTACAGCTCCACCAGAACCGAGGCGGAAGGCTTGCGCTCGTCACGCACGAACACCGAGGCCTTGGGCATGGCCAGGTGCACGCGCGCAGCCTTGACGTTGTTGAGGCTGGCCACGGTGCGCGCCAGTTCGCCCTCGAGGCCACGGCGGTAACGGGTCGCTTCCATGAACTGGCTGGTGCCCAGGCCCTGCTCACGGTCGAGAATCTCGAAGCCGACGCTGGTGTCGGTCGGCGCCACTCCGGCGGCGGCAAGGCGCATGCGCGCACGCGCCAGATCGTCGGCCTTGACCAGCAGTGCGCCGGAGTTGGGTTCGATGGTGTAGTCGATGCCGGACGCCGCCAGCGTGTCGACCACCTGGGTGGCGTCCATCCCGTTCAGGCTGCCGTACAGCGGACGATAGTCCGGCTGCTGCGACCAGAGCACCACGGCAAAGCCGATCGCCACGCTGGCGGCCAGGCCGACCAGCAGGCCGAGCTGGCGCAGCACCGACATTTCCGCGAGGTTTTCCAGGAAGCTAAGACCCAGCAGCGGCTTCTTGGGCTCGCCTGCGTCAGCCTTGGCCGGGACGTTTGCTACTGCTGCTTCAGCCATGAATCAACCCTCAGACCGGCATCTGCATGATGTCTTGATAAGCCTGGACCAGCTTGTTACGCACCTGGGTCATGGCCTGGAAGGATACGCTGGCTTTCTGCGAGGCGATCATCACGTCGGTCAGGTCGACCCCGCTCTGGCCCATCTCGAAAGCGGTAGCCAGCTTGTTGGAAGCCTGCTGGGTTTCGTTGACCTTGCTCACCGCCTGGCCAAGCATTTCCGAGAAGCTCGGCGCCCCGGCCACTGGCTCGCTGACAGCAGGCTTCTGCCGGGCCATAGCCTCGGCCTGCATGGCACGCATTTCCAGCATCAAGCGATTGAATTCAACACCCTGACTCATGACATCCTCCACTGCCCGCTTTTTGACGCTAGCGGTGCTTTGCAGGGGTATCTGCAACAAGGGTGCCAAGAGAGCAGCTTCAAGCAAGAGCAAGAGCAAGAGCAAGAGCAAGAGCGGGCGACGGGGAGGTATGGCCGGCAGGAGCGGATTCATCCGCGAAAAGAGACAGCACCGCGCCCGCCGGAATCGCGAATGAAAGGCTCCTGCACGAGGAGCCAGGCGATGGCGAACGCGGTGGTACCAGGAATCAACTGGCGTAGAGATAGGCCTCGACATCCATGCCGGCATCACGCATCTGCGCCAGCTTGTAACGCAGCGTGCGCGGGCTGATGCCCAGGCGCTCGGCGGCCTCCTTGCGGCGGCCACGTTCGGCACGCAGGGTGTCGATGATGACCTGGAATTCGCGACGCCGCAGGTCTTCCCCCAGCGCGCCACCGTCACCGCTGCCCAGCGCTTCGTCCGCCGGGACCACGGCCGCCGGCGCACTGGGCACCACGGCCAGGCGCGGCGCGGCGCTCTGCACGGACTGGCCGATGGAGGCGTTCAGGCACAGGTCCTGCGCCTGGATCACCCCGCCTTGCTGCAGGATCAGGGCGCGCTGGATGGCGTTGTCCAGTTCCCGCACGTTGCCGGGCCATTGATGCTGTACCAGGCTCTGCGCCGCCGACTCGGAGAGACGCACCGGAGACTGATTCATTTTTTTGACGTGCTTGGCCAGCAACCGCTCGGCGAGCGGCAGGATGTCGGCAGGTCGCTCGCGCAGCGGACGCCAGGCCAGCGGGAACACCGACAGGCGATAGTAGAGATCCTCACGGAAACGCCCGGCCGCCACTTCGCCGGCCAGATCGCGGTTGCTGGTCGCCAGCACGCGAATATCCAGGCTGACGGGCTTGCGCGCCCCGACCCGCTCCACTTCGCGCTCCTGCAGCACGCGCAGCAACTTCGCCTGCAGCCCCAGCGGCATCTCGGAAATCTCGTCGAGCAGGATGGTGCCGCCATCCGCCAGCTCGAACTTGCCTGGCTGGGCCGTGACGGCGCCGGTGAAGGCACCCTTCTCGTGACCGAACAGGGTGGCCTCGAGCATGTTGTCGGGAATCGCCGCGCAGTTGATCGCGATGAACGGGCCATTGCCGCGCGGCGACTGCTGATGGATGTAGCGCGCCAGCACCTCCTTGCCGGTGCCGGACTCGCCGGTGATCATCACCGTCGAATCGCTCTGCGCGACGCGGGCCGCCAGCTCGAGCAACTGCACGCTGGCCGGTTCCAGCGCCACCGGGCCGTCGCGATCGCCGGCCGGCAGCTTGCCCAGCGCATGCTTGGCGACCAGCTCCAGCAGGGTGCGCGGCTCGAAGGGCTTGACCAGGTAATCGGCGGCGCCCTGACGGATCGCATCGACCGCACGTTCCACCGCGCCGAACGCGGTCATCAACAGCACCGGCAGCTGCGGGTGGCGAGTGCGGATCTGCGCCAGCAACTGATGCCCGTCCATCCCCGGCATGTTGACGTCGCTGACCACCAGGCCGAACGGCTCCTCGCTCAGTGCGACCAGCGCCGCTTCGGCGCAATCGACCGCACGATAGTCGTGCCCGCCCAGGCACAGGGTATCGGCCAGGGCTTCGCGCAGGGCGCGATCGTCTTCAACCAGCAGGACTTTGGCAGCCATGGGTTACTCCTGTTTCGAATGAGGTGCCGCGTTGAGCAGCGGCAGGGAAACGATGGCGCAGGTTCCACGACCCGCACGCGATTGCAGCAGCAGCTGGCCCTGGTGGGCACGCGCCACGGCCTTGACCACCGCCAGCCCCAGGCCGGTTCCGGTGGTCTTGGTGGTAAAGAAGGGCTCGCCCAGGCGCGCCAGCGTTTCGCGTGACATGCCCGGGCCGTTGTCGCTGACGCACAGGCGCAGCTGGCCATCACGACGATACAGATGGATCTTCAGACGAGCATCGCGCCCGCCGGCCTGGATGGCGTTGTCGATCAGGTTGAGCACCGTGCCGACCAGGGTGTCGCGATTGCACAGCAGCTCACCCTCGCGGACGTCGCACTGCCAACGGACCGCCATGTCGCCGACATGGGCCTCGGCGGCCGCGCGCAGGGCAGCGAACAGCTCGGCGGGCGACAGACGATCCGGCAGCGGCAACTCACCGCGGGCGAAGATCAGCATGTCGCGCACCTGGTTCTCCAGCTCGTGCAGACGCTCCTTGAGACGCCCGGCGAAGCGCTGCTGCTGCTCGGCGGGCAGGACCTGCTCGTTCAGGTGACTGGCATACAGCAGCGCCGCGGACAGCGGCGTGCGAATCTGATGCGCCAGCGAGGCCACCATGCGCCCCAGCGCGGAGAGTCGCTCGTGACGGGAAAGCTGATCCTGCAGGCGACGGGTTTCCGTCAGGTCGGTCAGCAGCACCAACTGACCGGGCTCGCCGTGCAACGACCGCGTGGCGATCGACAGGCGTCGGCCATCGCGCATGGAAATCTCGTGGCCATCGTCTTCACGCGGGGCGAAGTTGCGCGCGATCACCTGGCGCCAGAGCATGCCGACCAGGGGCTGTCCCAGCAGTGCCCGGGCCACGGGGTTGGCCTCGCGCACCACGCCCTGCCCATCGATCACGATCACGCCACCCGGCAGCAGATCGAGCAGGCTCTGCAGGCGATGCGCCAGGCGCTCTTTCTCCGCCAGTTCCTGCATGCGCTGGGCGCTGACCAATGCCAGCTGGCCCTTGAGCTCGTTGACCCGCGCCTCGAGCAGGCTGTACGACTCGCTGAGCTGGCTGGACATCTGGTTGAACAGGGCAAAGGCCTGTTCCAGACCGGCACGACTGGCCTGCTCGAGCGGCGCCGACAGGCTGGGCTCGGTGGATTCGGTGGGACGGCGGTTGGCTTCCATCTGCTTCTCTCGCATGACGCACCGTCAGAAGACGGTCAGATGCAGGAGACCTAGCAATCCCTGTGCCTATTTTTTTGTTCTTATTTTTCAATAACTTGAAAAATAAAGCCGGGTGCTGTGTCAAAGCCCCGGCTTTATTGGATGAAACGCCTGCATCAATGGACGTATCGATGACGCCTCAGTCGTCGTCCTGACCTTCCTCTTCACGACGACTCATGCCGTACTTGCGCATCTTCTCCACCAGCGTGGTACGACGAATGCGCAGGCGCTCGGCCGCCCGCGCGACGACGCCGCCGGCATCATCCAGCGCCTGCTGGATCAACCCCTGCTCGAGGTTGCCGAGGTAGTCCTTCAGGTCCAGGCCCTCGGGCGGCAGCATGGCCGGCGTGTCGAGCCCCGGCAACCCGGCCATGATCGCGGCGCGCTCTTCCATTTCATCGCGCAGGGTGGCGGCCAGTTGCTCGTCCTCGTCATCCACGTGACGGAACTTCTTCGGCAGCTCGCCAACGCCGATCACGCCATAGGGATGCATGATCGCCATGCGCTCGACCAGGTTGGCCAGCTCGCGCACGTTGCCCGCCCAGTCATGGCGACACAGCGACATGATGGCCGCCGAGTTGAAGCGGATCGAGCCACGCTTCTCGTGCTCCATGCGCGAGATCAGCTCGTTCATCAGCAGCGGGATGTCTTCGATGCGCTCGCGCAGCGGTGCCATCTCGATGGGGAAGACGTTGAGGCGGTAGTACAGATCCTCACGGAAACTGCCATCCTCGATCATCTTCTCCAGGTTCTTATGCGTGGCCGCGATGATGCGCACATCGGCAGTCTGGGTCTTGTTGCTGCCCACACGCTCGAAGGTGCGCTCCTGCAGCACACGCAGCAGCTTGACCTGCATCGGCAGCGGCATGTCGCCGATCTCGTCGAGGAACAGGGTACCGCCGTTGGCCAGCTCGAAGCGCCCTGCCCGGCTGGTGATGGCGCCGGTGAACGCCCCCTTCTCATGACCGAACAGCTCGCTCTCCAGCAACTCGGCCGGAATGGCCCCGCAGTTGACCGGCACGAAAGGAGCCTCACGGCGCTTGGAGTGGTAGTGCAGGTTGCGCGCCACCACCTCCTTGCCGGTACCCGATTCGCCCAGAATCAGCACGCTCGCTTCGGTATCGGCGACCTGCTGCATCATCTGCCGCACCTGCTGAATGGCGCGACTGGTGCCGACCAGGCTGCGGAACAGGTTGGGCTCGCGCTGACGCCCGCGATCACGGGCCTGATCGTACATTTCCCGGTAGACCTGGGCGCGATGCAGAGAGTCGAGCAGCTTGTTGTAGCTCAACGGGGTTTCCAGGCTGGCCAGCACGCGCCTGCGCAGGTCCTCCGGCCACTCGCCGATCGACGATTCCCCGACCGTCAGCAACGGCAGGAACTCGTCCCAGCCGACGATCTGCTTGGTCAGCTCGAGCGCGCCGCCCTTGGCCTCGACGTCACCCAGCAACACGCTGAGCACCTCACGGCTGGAGTCGAGGTCCGCAACGGCGCTGCGCCAATCCAGGCTCGTACAGGCCAGGTGCTCTTCACCGAGGAAATTCAGGATGATCGCCAACTCATGACGACGCGCAGCGTTGTCATCGATCAACAGGATTTTGGTTTCACGCCACATCTTGTGTTTGTCTGACCCGAAGAGTGTAGGGAACGACGCGCCAGATGCCCGGCGCGATCCGGCAATTGGCCACTAGTAAAGTCAAAAAATTGAAGCCAGTCAATTTTATGACGTAACTTTTTTCACTCGCGCCTGGCTCTAGCTAAGCACTTGCCGGCGAAGCCGGGTAGTGGCAACCGATGAAACAGAGAGAGGCAGGAAAAGCGGAAAGAGGCAAACCGAGTCGAACCTGCTGGTTAAACTCGGTAACACCGGGAAATCAACCGAAAAGCTGATAGACCTTGGCGCCCTGGTGGGACTGATTGAGCTGCACCAGCTCACCCGCGAGACGGCGCTGCTCCGCCTGACAGACGGCAACCAGCTCACGGTACAGGCCGAGCAGGTTTTCCATGCTGACACGCAGCTCCTCTTCGTCGCGGCTGTCGATCATCGCCGCATCGACCGCCATGCGGCATTGCAGGTCAAGCTCGCCGATGGCAGCCCAGTCCTGCTTGGCCAGGGCGTCACGCATGGCCGAGCCGGTCGCCTGCAAACGCTGAACGGATGAACTCATTCGCTTCTCCTCCGATGCCGGCCACTACTGGGCGATGGCATCCCAACCCTGTTTGACGTTGCGCAGCAATCCCGACACCTCTTCGAGGAGCTCGGGCTCATTGCTGACGTTGGCCTCGGTCAAACGGGAAATCATGTACTCGTACAGGTTGTCGAGATTACCCGCCAGCTCGCCACCCTGTTGATGATCGAGACTTTCGCGCAGCCCCGAGATGATGGCAATGCTCTTGCCGATCAGCTCGCCCTTCAGGGAGGTCTGGCCACGCTCCATGGCGCCGCGCGCCTGGGCAATACGAGACAGGCCACCTTCCATCAACATCTGGATCAGACGATGAGGGCTGGCTTCCGCAGCCTGGGCCTGGTTGTTGACGGTCTGATACTGCCTGAGGGCCGCCATTGCGTTCATAGTTGCTCTCGCTCTACCGATGGGCTGATACCTAAGGTATCGGCGCTGGCGAGAAAAGCTTTAGCCGCAATCTCAACTTGCCGGGGCGGGCTCGACTTCCGGGCCGATGGCATCCCAGGCACCCTTGATGTCACCCAGCAGTGCCTGAACTTCATCGAGGGTACGCGGCGTGTCATCCAGGGCGACACCTGCCAGACGGCGCGTCATGTAGTCATAGAGCGCATCCAGGTTCTCGGCGATTTCCCCGCCCAGCTCCTTGTCGAGCGCAGCCTGCAGCACGCCCAGGATGGTGATGGTGCTGCCCACGGCCATCCCGCGGATCTCGGTATCGCCTTCGGCCAGGGCCTGCTTGGCCAGCATCACGCGCTGCAGCGCACCTTCGAGCAACAGCTGCACCGTGCGGTAAGGTGATACCTCCTGGCTGGTCTTGACCTGCTTGTAGGCATCAATCGGATTCTTGCTCATCGTTTAGCTGTCCTTCTTCACGAAACCAGGCAGGTTGGCCAGCATGCTGCCCAGGCTTTCACTGGTTCGCGAGAGCTGCCCCACCAGGGAATCCATGGCGTTGTATTGAGCGTAGAGGCGCGTTTGCAGGCTCTCCACACGCTTGTCCAGCGACTCGCGCTGCTTGTCGATGTTCTGCAAGGTGCCACGCAGGGCGCTGTCACGCTGCTTCAGTACGCCATCGGTCGCCACATAGCCCGAAACGAAGCCCGACAGGCGCCCCATCAGACCGTCTTCGCCCGTGAGATAGCTGCCGACCTGGTCGAAATTGCTGTCGAGCGCGGTCGTCAGCAGGGTGTCGTCGATAGACAGCTTGCCATCTTCGTCGGTGGTGATGCCGAGACTGGCCAGCGCCTTGACGCTGTCCTCGCTGCCACCGGTCATCTTCACGATTTCGTTGCGCAGCCCGGACATCACGCTACGCACCGTGGAGTCCCCCACCAGCGGCCCTGCCACCGGATCGGAGCCCTCTACCTCGACGACTGCGGTCAACTGCGCAGACGACGAAATCAGGGCGTTGTAGGCGTCGACGAATTTCTGCAGGTTGCTTTTGACACTGGCCTTGTCGACCCCCACCGTGAGGCTGATGGTCTTGCCATCGGTCAGGTCGGTAGCGCTCTGGGCCGAAACCAGATCGATCGTCACGCCCTCGAGCGCATCCTCGATCTTGTTGCTGTTGCGCACCAGTTGCAGACCGTCGATGGTCAGTTTGGCGGACTTGGCCTGAGTGATCACACCACCTGCACCGGTATCGGAACTGGGCTTGAGAAACGCATCGGCGTTTCCGGGATCGACCGTCGGCGTAAAGGCCTGGCTGGTCAGCGCGTTACTGCCGGTGGTAACACCATCCTCGGTGACCGCCACCTGGATATCGTTGCCCGCGCCGGTCTTGGTCGAGCTGAGTACCAGGCGCGAGCCCGAGTCATCGGTGATGATGGCCGCGCTGATGCCGCTAGTCTTGCCGGCCTCGTTGATGGCATCGCGCATACCGGCCAAGGTGTTGTTGGCCTCGGTAATGTCGACGCTGATACTGCTGGTGCCCGCCGAGATCTCCAGCGTGCCGCTATTGAACGTGGCCGGCGTGCTGCCGGACGCAGACACTGACTGCAGCGCGACCTTGCTGCTGGCCGCCAGCTGCTGGACCTGAACACTGTAGGTGCCCGCCGAGGCAGTAGTGGTGGCGGTTGCCTTGAGCACACTGCTGCTCGACGAACTGGCCGTGCGCGACTCGAACAAGGCAGGTTTGTTGAGCGCATCGATCGCCGTCTTGAACGTGTTCAGCGCCCCGGTGAGCGTGCCCAATGCCGAGATGCGCGTGGTGGTCTGCTTCTCGAGAAGGTCAAGCTGGTTGGTTTTCGGTGCTTTTTCGGCATTGACCAGAGTCTTGACGATTGAGTCGATGTCAATCCCCGAACCGAGCCCAGTGATACCTACCATGATCCTGTACCTCGTCAAAAATTCGACTGCATCCTATCGATAAGGGAATACAGTCAAAACTCATGCCAAGACGTGACGCTATGCCTCGGCCTTGAATAACAGACTGCGCACCTCCGACAGATTCTCTGCCAGCTTGAGCGCTTCCTCGGACGGAATCTGCCGGATGACATCACCGGACCCGGAATCCGTCACCTTGACCACGACTCGTCCGGAACCATCGTCCACCGCGAAGTTGATATTGCGACGGACCGACTGGACGAATTCCTGAATGGTCGCCACCGCGTCCTCGACCTGCTCACGACTGACATCCTGAGCGGGTGGTACGGGGCGAGCGGTTGACTGTTCGTCAGTCACGCTAGCCGCAGCGACACCGGCGAGACCCTGTTTCGGGCGTGAATCAGCAGCGTTGGAGACGCCACCATCGCGGACAACCGTGGAGCTGACCTGAGGCTTGATTGAGCTGACGTCCATAAATTTCTCCTCACAATGAGGTAACGGGGGAAAGAGCCTGGCCCTTCCCCCCGTAGTCTAGCGCCTTTGGCCTTAACCCAGCAGGCTGAGTACTGCCTGCGGCAACTGGTTGGCCTGAGCCAGGATTGCGGTACCGGCCTGCTGCAGGATCTGATTCTTGGTCAGTTCCGAAGTTTCGGCAGCGAAGTCGGTGTCACGAATCCGGCTACGAGCAGCGGAGGAGTTCTCAGCGATGTTCTGCAGGTTCGAGATGGTGTTCTCGAAGCGGTTCTGCACGGCACCGAGCTGAGCACGCTGGCTGTCGATGTTGGAGATCGCACCGTTGATGATACCCAGTGCATCCTGAGCCCCCGTCGCGGTACTGATATCGATCGTGTTCACCGCATCGAGCTCACTGAAGCCGTCGGTACCCAGACCACCGGTCAGACCGCTAACCTGGAAGGCGTCGGCTGCTTCCAGCTGCACCTGGCCATCAGCCCGCGCACCGCCGCCAACAGCGATGGTAGCTGCAGTGCCGACGGTAGTCTCGCCGTCGAAGCTCTTGGCCTGCAGAGTCGCACCACCGGAGCCCGCGTAGTTGGAGACCTGGATCGCATCACCGCGAGAGCTGACCAGTTCGATGGTGTCGCCCTTGGATACAGCCGAGATACCAGTTTTGCCGGTTTCACGGTTGATCGCATCTGCCAGGGAAGACAGGTCGGTCAGGTCAGTCACCACTGCCGAGATGCTGACAGCATCGGTGGACAGCGACTTGCTGGTCAGGCCGGTGAGGTCGAAGGACACAGTACCCGAAACGGTGATACCACCCAGCTCGGCAACGGTACGTGCGTTGGCGGTCACGCCGGTTTCATCGCTCTTCGCGTTGACAGCGCGAGCCACTTCGCTGGCGGCACCGCTGGCCGCGCCCGAGATGGCGACGTTGCCGTCGGACAGCTTGGAGTTGATGTTGAACGAGGAGCTGCCGTAGGCGCTGCCCGAGGTGGCGCTGAACGCGGCACCGGAAGCGATGGCCTGAGCGGCACCACCGTCGGTGGTGAAGCGGTTGATACCGATGCGATCGGTAGCGGCCGAGCCGATGGAAACGCTGATGGTTTCGTAGGCATTGGCACCGACCTGGAAGCTCTGCGAACCGAAGCTGCCGTCGAGGATCTTGCGACCACCGAAGCTGGTGGTGTCGGCGATACGGTTCAGTTCCTGTTGCAGCTGGGCGACTTCGCCCTGCAGTGCAGCACGTTCGGTAGCGCCGTTGGAGCCGTTGGCGGATTGCAGCGCCAGGTCACGCATACGCTGCAGGATGCCGGTGGACTGCTGCAGAGCACCTTCAGCGGTCTGCGCCAGGGAGATACCGTCGTTGGCGTTACGGGTCGCGACGCCCAGGCCGGTGATCTGGCTGGTCAGGCGGTTGGCGATCTGCAGGCCGGCAGCGTCGTCTTTGGCGCTGTTGATGCGATAGCCGGTGGACAGGCGCTGGAGGGAAGTATCCAGGCCTTTGGACGAGCTGTTCAGGTTACGTTGAGTGTTGAGGGACGCAACGTTGGTGTTGACTGTAAGGGCCATGGTATTGCCTCCAGATGACCGTAGAACCGTTTGTCTGAGCTTGCGAGCTCGGGCCTGCATGCTCAGACGCCCAGAGAGTTCGCATTCGATCTCTTTATCGGCGCTTGCCTAAGGAGCTTTAGAGACAATTTTCAGCTTTTTTTTATTCTTTCTACTCAGTCACTTAACCGATCCTTGATAGCCAAAGGCCGGCTTTGACTGAAAACCGTCGGACCAAGCGAGGGGTCCGACGGCCCATTTGCGCATCAATCAGGCGTCCAGGCCTGGCGCCAACGCTGCAGATTCTCTCCATCTAGCATCCAGTCGCGGTAGACCGCGTCACGCAAACGATCCCCCGCAACCGCTGCCGCATCGAGATCGTTGATGTGCATGCGGATGGCGTCGACCCAGTCACGGAAGCGATTCTTCACCCGGGTCACCGGCAGGTCGCCGCGGTAGCACACCAGGTCGCTGCACACCACCGGGAAACCACAGGCGCCATATTCGAGGAGACGCAGATTGCTCTTGCACTCGTTGAACAGGTTCTGCTCCACGGGCGCCAGGGCCAGGTCCAGATCCAGACCAGCCAGAGCAGCCGGGTAAGACTCGATATCGACACCCGCGTGGATTTCATTAACGAACGGCCGGATCACGTCCGGGCACATGCCCATGAACACCCACTCGACCTCGCCCGCCAGTTCGCGCACGACATCGACGATCAGGTCCAGGTCACCGGTATGGCTGACCCCGCCCGCCCAGCCGACACGCGGCTTGCGTCCACGCCGGCGCTGGCTCTCCAAGCCCTTCCACCATTTCACCGGCAGACGATTCTCGATCACCCGGATATCGCCATGCAGCCCGGCGAATGCATCGGCCAGCGGCGCCGTGGAGACCACGAAGCGATCGACGAACTCCAGCCCGCGACGCAGCGACTTGAGGATGTCACGCGGCATGTGCGCGCGGTGCACGCTCTTTAGTGGCAGGTTGGGCAGGTAGTCGTCCAGCTCGTAGATCTTGAATGCACGCGAGAACCGCTGGATGCGACGCATGGCCTCCAGACGCTCGTCGCCGATCTGCCGCTGCAGCACCACGACGTCGGGGTCGTAGCGTTCGAAGTCGGTCACCGAGAGCAGCCCCATGGACAGGGTGCCATCGGCCAGACCTTGCGCCTTGAGCGCCGCCAAGGGCTGGATCACCCGGTAGTGGCCACACCCCCAGGGATCGGCCGGATGCGCCAGCACCACGGGCGAGGGCCGCCAGCTCAAGGGGCGCCAGGTGAGCGACACGTCGCTCTCCAGATCGAAACCACGCCCGCTCAACGCCAGGTTGCGGTTGTAGGCCGGATCGTTAGCCAGCTGCGGCAGGTAACGCTCGTACAGCTGATCCTCCGCAGCGGCGCCTGCTCGCACCTGTTCGGCCTCATGCAGCACGATCGCATTCGCGGCCCACACCGTCAGGTAGCCTGCCGCGCGAACCCGCAGGCACAGGTCCACATCGCGGAAGGCGGCCAGCTGTGCATCGAGGCCACCCAGCTGCTGGAAGAGCTCCGCGCGAACCATCAGGCAGGCTTCGCCAACGGCGCTGTAGTTCTGATCGACCTGGAGACGATGCAGGTATCCCGCAGCCTCCATGGACTCGCCCGCGAAGGCAGGCGTTGCCGGACCATTGAGCCCGAGCAGCAGGCCGGCCTGGGCGATACGCCCGCCAGGCGTCAGCAACTTGCCGCCCACCACTCCGACTTCGGGACGCTGGGCATGGTTGAGCAATTCGTCGAGCCAATCGGCGTTGACGATGGCGGCGTCACCGCAAAGCAGCAACAGGTACTCTCCCCTCGCCTGCTCCGCCGCCCGATTCTGCGCCAACCCGCTGCCTCCTGCGATCACCCGGACCTTGTCATCGCCAAGCGCCGCCACTTCACTCAGCCAGGCACTGACATCCGGGTGGCTGCCGGCATCGGCCAGCAGCACTTCGTAGCGAGCGTAAGCGGTCTTCTCCAGCAGGCTCTCGATACAACGCTGCAGGGCGGCCAGCGGCACGTCCGTGCCGAGGATGATAGACACCAGCGGCGTGGCCGCATGGCCGTAGTGAACCCGATAGCGACCCGGCAGGCCCGGCAGTACCTTGGCCTCATATCCGCGATTGCCCAGATGGCGCTCGATCACCCTGCGCTCGTCCGGGTTGTCACGCAGCGCCGGGGCATGAGCGATCAGCAACGGCTCATCGATATGGCCCAGCCCGGCCAGGCCCTCCTGCTCGATGAGCCGGGTCAGCAACTCGAACTCGAAGGCCTCAGGGAACGCCAAGTCGAAGCCGCCACAGGCCAGGAACAGATCGCGGCGATACAACCAGTGGCGCGCCATCACCATGGGGAAGCTGAGCAGCAGATCGAGATTGAACCCCGGCAGGAAAGCCCCGCCCAGGCTACCGTCCGGCAGGCGCTGCAACTGGTCGCCGTAAACCGCACGGCAGTCCGCATTGCGGGCCAGTTCCAGCCCCGCCACCATCAACCCGCTCTGGGTGAACTCGTCGCCCGCGCTCGCCAGCATGAACCACTGGCAGTCACTCGCCTCGACCGCGCGATTGACCTGCGCAGCCAGGGGCTCGTCGGTCATGCGCAGGAAATGCAGCTTGTCCGTCGCCGAGGTGGCCGGCACGTCCGCTGGGGTGATCACCAGAATGCGCAACGTCGCATACAGGCAGTGCTCGCCGATCAGGCTCTTGAGCGTCACCATCAACGCTTCGGACTGCCCCTGCGCATCGACCACCACCACACCGATCAGCGGCCCGCCCTGATGATGCTGCAGGTACTCGCCGATCTGGCGGTTCTCGCTGACCGTTGGCAGGCGTTCGGCCAGCCACTGAGCCAGGTCGCTCCTGACCGGTTCGCCGAGGCTGCGCAGCATCTTCTCGCGATCACGCTGCAAGCCGTCACTGGAGGAGCCGACATAACGCCCATAGAGTTCTCGGTAGAGTGCCGGGAAGTTCTTGCGCTCACGTCCCAGCATGTGGTCGCCACCGGCGCCAGGCGCCCGTGTATGCACTTCACTGGTAACGGTGGGGACATGCACGAACGGGTAGCGCGTGGCCAGGCGCAGCAGCATGTCCCAGTCTTCGAATGCGGCGAGATCGGTGTCGAACTCACCGACCGTGGCGAGCATCTCGCGCGGATGCGCCCAGGTGTTCACCGGGATGTAGTTCTGCACGAACAGCCGGTCGCGGTCGAACGTCTCGTGCTTGAACGGCTGGCCGCGCTCCAGCTCGATGCGCTGCCCGTCCTCCAGCTTCTCGTTGACGTACTCGACCCCGGTATAGATGACGCTCCCCGGATGCTGCTCGAAGGCCTCGGCCAGCACGGCCAGGTGGTTGGGCAGGTAGATGTCGTCGTCGTCGAGATAGACGATGTAACGCCCACGCGCCAGCGCAAGCCCCGCGTTGCGTGCCGCCGACAGCCCCTGGTTGCGCCCCTGGCGGATATAGGTGACAGGAAAGTCGCAGGCCGCCAGCAACTGCTCGACCGGCTCGCCATTGTCGTTGACCAGGATGACTTCGAAATCGCGCAGCGTCTGGCTGCCGACGCTGGCCAGGGCATCCTTGAGCAGATCGGCGCGGTTGTAGGTGGTGAGGATGATGGAGAACAGCGGTGCGTATGCCGTCCCAGCTAGTTGCTCCAACTCGGAAAGAGCTTGAACACTCACATTCCCCAACGCACTTGCCTTGTAGGCGACACGTAGTGCTGTCGAGTGCTCCCCCAGTGCCCGCAGGATTTGTGAAATCCGCCAGCACGCCTGCGCCTGGTCATCCGCAGCTGCCCCCAGATCAGGGAACAACCGGTTTACCGGGTAGCGGGCAAAGGCATCCAGGACGACCTTGGCCTCGAAGGCCTTGGTCTTGGCACTGGACAAGCTCTCATCGTGCTGACGCCAATGGCAGAGAATTGCATCAACCTTCTTGAACTGGGCAGCATCCGCTAGACGAGTCCAAATCTGATAGTCATGACAGCGCGTGAAAGCGAGGTCGTAGCCGCCATAGGTTTCATAAAGCGAGCGACGCACAGCGGTACCCGGATTGGGCAGGCAGTTGCCTTGAATCAGCAAAGGCAGTAACGACTGCCCCTGGTAATCGGGGTAGTGGGTACGCAGCGTTTTTTCGTTGCTGGATTGATCGTCGAAGATTTCCAGATCGCCATAGAACACATCCGCATCAGGGTTTGCCGCGATGCTACGACGGATTGCGCTGAGCGCCCCCTTGGCCTGCCTATCGTCACTATCGATCCATACCACGAACTGCCCGCGGGCTGCGGAAAGCCCGCAGTTACGCGCCGAAGCACCTCCACCGTGGTCGTTATGCAGCAGTCGGATTTTCGGATCCGAAATCGAGCAGATAACCTCAAGGGATCGATCGGTCGAGCCATCGTCAACCACGATCAGTTCGAAATCCCCGTCGTCCTGCAACAGTACCGAGTCGATCGCTTCGCGCACATAACGCTCGCGGTTGTAGACAGGCATGATCACGCTGAAGAATGGAGGAGGTGTTTCAGCCTGCGGGGCGGCTGCCGGCGCTACTTTCGCAGGGGTGAAGATGGAAAAGCGATTGTTCAGCCAGGTCAAGGTTTCCGTGATCAACTCCGGCTTGGCTGCCGGTGCGATATCACGATGGGAGCAAATGCTCTCGGTAAAGAAAGCTGCCAACTCCTCGTATTGGGGGGCAACCCGCTTGCCAGTGATGCGCTCCATCATGGTGGACGTGCGCTTGCTGATCTCCCGTCGGATATAAAGAGGGCGTTCTATGCGAGCGAAAGGCCCGTGAGCCGCAAGGTGGCAAAGGAAAACCAGATCCGCACTGACGATGGGCCGAAATGGCAAGTCGACGAACTTGCGCCGGATAATCTGATTAATGGCCTCGCAGCGATCCAGCGCATTCAGCATTTTGATAAAGCGCGCGTGCGGAGTCAGCGGTTCCTGAAATACATAGTTGCCGCCATTGGTGTTCCCAAGCACCTGATTGTGCTCGTTGATCCACTGGGTCTGACTGTATACGAGGCTGAGGCTCGGATCAGCATCCATCCGCGCACACGCCTCTTGGAGGAACTCGGGGTGCAGCATGTCGTGACCGCCGAGCCACATGAAGAGCTCTGACTCCGAGTGGTCAAAGCAGTACTTGAAGTTTGCGGTGGCGCCCAGGTTGCTCTCATGGCGAGCATAGTGAAAGCGGGCATCGCGAGCGCAGAAGTCGCGACAGATGCGCTCCGTCTCATCCGTGGACGCGTTATCGGCAATCAGAACCTGAAAGTCCGAGTAGGTTTGTGCCGCCACGGATTCCAGGGTCTGCAGGATGTAAGGCCCTTCGTTGTAGACCGGCACCGTAACGACGATTTTGTGTTCCAGCTTTGACATGGGCTTCCCCGCAACCGCAATAGTGATGTACGCCGCAAGACACTGTCGGTCTGCTGGCGAAATGCTTGATGGCACTCTCTCGCCAAACGTATCAACCTACACAGCGCAGATAGCCCTCTGGCGCAACGGTGATGAGCAGCTTATTGACCAGACGTTGATCCACCTCGAATCGGTCATTTTCCTTAAGAAACTCTCTGACAGCTGTTTTCGGATTGTTGCCCAACCCCCACGGTCGATCTGACGATTGCAAGTCCTCAGGCATGTCCTCGATCAAAGTGTCGTACACCACGAGATAACTGCCCGACGTTACGAACGGGGAGTATGCACGCAGCTCCTCAAGTACGTGATCATGAGTATGGTTGGAATCGAGAATGACCAGCACACGCTCTTTGTCACGCGCATGACTTGCGACCTGGCGAACCGTTTCGGAATCAATGGACGATCCCTGGATCATCTTCAGACGCTTGCTCATGGGATGGCTCTCGATTTCCGCACGGTTGTGTTCGCGAATGTCGATATCGATCCCCAGGACATAGCCATCACCACCGACCAATTCCAGCAAGGAAGCGTAATAGAGCGCCGAACCACCATGGGCGATACCGGTTTCGATAATCAGATCCGGTTTGATCTGCCAGATCAGTTCCTGCATCGCCATCATGTCCTGCGGGAACTGGATGATCGGCCGTCCCATCCAGCGGAAGTTGTAGGCGTACTTGTGCCGGGTAATCTCACGTAGCCAGATACGCGAGAGCGCCTGCACATCATGATCGTTGTGCAACCCCTCGATATTGGCCTCTACCTCGGCCGCAAAACGCTCTAGCTCATTCATTTTCAAGGAACTCCCGCCAGGATACTGTACTGGGTTGAATCAGCCCGTTGCCCTCTCGGCCACAATTGGCGAGTAGATCGAGACTGGACACGAAGGGGGTGAAAGCACCATGCAACTGTGCATAGGGCGTCTTGCTGTAATTCATATAACGCACCTCGATCCCGGCGCGCTCGAAGGCTCGATGATCAAGGTAATTGCGGGCGCCAAGTCCTGTTATATAAGTATCGCCGCCAAGCGCCAGGACAATATCCAGCACGCGCTGGCTGCCAACCCCACCAATCCCCAGGTCCCCAACATGCATGAAGCGAGTCCGGCTTCCGATGGCGAAGTAATCGCACAGGGCTTTCAGTGAGCGGTCACTCAGGCTAGCGACGGTTTCGCATCGGCTGGCATAGACGTCTGCCAGCAACGCCAGCATATCGTCGCGATAGGGGGCGACGGCATACGCCTGACGCATGAGTTCCTGGTGCCGTGCACGCCAGTCAGTACGCGTATCCAGGCGCACGTCCTCGATGCGCTGCCCCAACTCCAGACCAGACAGCGGCGCCGTGAGCCATCTAACCCCCGCAGAGGTCTTGACCTGCACACGATTGGCAAAGCTGCCCTTGGAGAACTGCACGTCATTGTAATGAACGAACACATCGGCCAGGCACAGTTGCTCAAGGAAGCCCGGCCAGGGAAAGAACATGGCCTGGGAAATCACCACCTTCATGGTTCGAGGAGCCTCTCCATGACGAGTACGTCACGGTACTGGCCATTCTGGAATACGTGGGCTTGCAGACACCCAACCTCCCGGTAACCGACCCGTCGATAGAACTCGGCCGCACCCTGCTCCGCCAGAACCTGCAGGACGATCTTGCGCAAGGCGAACACTTGCTGCGCATAGTTTTCCAGCAGTTGCAGTGCTGCGCGTCCGACCCCCTTACCCTGTGCCTCCGGCGCCAAGCAGATGCCCAGCTCGGCAGTACCGTGCAGTACCCGGAGGTTCACCAATTGGATATAGCCCAGGCACTGGCCCGTCCCTTGCCTGCCGACCACGAAGAACAACACCTGTTCCTGGTCACTCTTGTCGACGAGCCAGCGCCGCACCCGCTCCAGCGAACCGGGTCGCGCCTGGGTCAGCAGTAAATCCTGCAATGCCAGATCGTTGCGCAGCGCGCAGAGCGTATTCAGATCGCTCTCTCGCCAAGCACGCAACTCGATACCTTGTCCTTCAAGCATTGGAACCTCAAAGAAAGAAGCAGCGCAGCGCGCGCGAATGAAATGCTGGAATCTCGGCGATGATCCGCTCCGCATGGGCAGGATTGAGCCCCACCAGCAGGGTATCGATCAGCGGTGAGAGGTCTGCCGGCGCCACTACGGGCTTACCGAATAGGGTTCGCCCCTGGAGGAAGGGGTTCTGATCGACGAAGCAACTGATCCTGTCTGCACCACCGAGGCAAGCAGTCAAGAACGAACCATAGAAACCAGCCCCATAAACGGCCAGAGGTCGATCCGGCGCCTGCTCGGCGACAAACGATGTAACGCGATCAACTGCCCCCTGCCAGAACGCGGCGATACTGCGTAACGCTTGGAGCTGGACCGCCACCCTCTCCGCCTCAGGCTCGACCTGAGGCAGCACAGAAAGAGGACGCCGGGCCAGCACGACGAATGCACCACGATGGCTGGAACGATCAATCACCTCCACCTCGAAACCGGACTGCTGCAGGAGATACGCAAGGGACAGCTCAGTGAAATGGTTGACGTGATCCACAACGATGAAATCGGCAATGTTGGACTCGACGTCCGGCACGACGCAGTAGAAGTGCCCACCCGGGCGCACCTGGCGGAAGATCGCCTGGAGAGCATCCAATGGCTTGACGATGTGCTCAAGGGCGAAGAAAGACGTCACCAAATCGAAGCTGTCGATCCATTGCCTCTGTGGCTCGAAGGTCGCACAGCGCTCCTCAGGTAAAAAGCGCTCCCAGAACCGACGATAGTTGTCACTCACGTCGAATAGATGGACCTGCAGGTCGCCACGCACCCTGAGCAACGCCTGCATGGTCGAACTCTTGGCGCAACCATAGTCCAGCACTCGCGCCCCTGCTGGCAGTGGCAGCTTGTCCAGCAGTACTCGTAACTGGTGTTCGGTACGATACAGCGGTTTGCCATCGCGCACCTCGTAGATCTGATCTTCCTCCTCGCTGTCGGAGAGGATGTTGTACTGCTCGGAATAGTATTGCTCGACCTGCTCCATCTCGTCGGTCTGCAGGTGAGAGCAGTCGACGCATGCCCACACGCGCGTAGAGGCGGGATAGGTCTCGCCAAGGGAGGTGAGCGCCAATCCAGACCTCATCTCGTAGAGCAGATCCAGATCAGTGCCCCCACATACCTGGCAACGGGTCAGAGTCATTCCCCCTCCTGCTTTGTGAAAAGCTCCGGATGGACGTCGCGAAAATCCACTCCAGCAGCATAAGAACCCTTCCAACCGTGGGCTCGCCCAGTGGGTTCACTGAAATTGAAGTAACGCAGCTGCATCGACCAGCGCGAACGTTGTGCCCGGTTGTAGCCAGAGGCATGCAGTACGAGAAAGTCCACCACGACCAGATCCCCTGGTGAAGTCAGCGGGGCGATCTGGGTGAAAGGTGCAATGCACTTCTGTTCTTGGTGCAGAACCAGTGCATAGGCAGCGCTACGCCCGTCCTCCTCTTTGCTGGTCACCGCAACCGGACCCAGGTGATGAGAGCCCAGGCAGAATCGTACCGGTCCCATTTCCTCACTCACGACGAGCAGCGGGCTCCAGTAGACCAAGCCGTCTAGGCTACGCAACTGAGCCGGGTATTCCTGGTGCCAGTGCGCTCGGAAACGGTCCTCCCCTGGATTGTCGATACGAATGCCGTATCCACCTGCAGCCACACCAGGGATCGCAGAAGGCCCGCGCAGCTCACAGAGCAGTTGGTCATGCCTCTGGTTGACGACTAGGCGGACGAAAGCTGGAATCTGTTTGACCGCATCGTAGACTTCACCACCGTACGACCGATTGGCCGCAATCAAATCCTGGTAACCACTGTCGAAGGTGGCGGCGGAGAACGGTGCACGCTCGACAGCCAGACGATACTTGTCCAGTACCAGACCGATGATGTCGTAGATCCCACGCTGAATCGGAAGAATGTCACGCTCAAGGTCGTAGAACCCGGGAATCACCAGTACGCCATCTCGCTCGAAGGTTTGACGCTGACTGTCGCTCAGCAAGAGCCGGGACATCATGCATTCTCCCCTTCGGCACGCACGGCAGCCACAACTGTGGCGATGACATACTGCTGATCCTCCACGCTCAAGTCGTGGTAACTGGGCAGGTTAAACGAGCGCGTGGCGAGGTCGTGTGCGACCGGCGTCTTCCGGTTGTCCAGACCGGCAAAGACCGGCGTATCGCTGAGCGGCTGGAAGAAGATTCGGGCATCAATACCTGCCTGACGCATTCGTTCGAGCACCGCTGGCATGGCCACTGGACTATTCGACGGCAGCACCAGCGTGGGCATCCAGTAACTGTTGCGGCATCCCTCGGGTTCCGGATTCATGTATACCCCCGGCAGCGCTGCTGTCAGCTGATGCTGATAGCGGGCAAAAATCTCCCGTTTACGCTGCACCAGCTCCTCAATGCGTTCCAGTTGAGCACAACCCAGGGCGGCCTGCAGGTTCGACATCTTGTACTTGTGCCCCAACTCAGAAGGCCAGAACTGGCGCATATCGCCCGCTGCACGTCCATGGTTGTTCAACTGCTCCACCCGTCGCGCCAGTTCAGCATCGTCGGTGGCGAGCATGCCACCTTCCCCTGTGGTCATGACCTTGGTGCCATGAAAGGAGAACACCGAAAAGGTCGAGAGACTGCCAGCCATGTGCCCTTTGTAGATCGAGCCCAATGCTTCGGCCGCATCTTCGATCAACGCCAACCCATGGGCATCGGCAATGGCCTGTAGCGCCTCCAGCGCGGCCAGATTGCCGTACAGGTGTACCGCGAGGATAGCCCGTGTTCGCGGAGTGATGGCCGCACGCACGGCATCGGGGTCCAGGCACCAGCAGTCCGCAAGTATATCGACGACGACAGGGGTCGCCCCAACGTAGAGAATCGGCGCTGCGGAAGCGATCCAGTTGATATCGGCAAGGATGACTTCGTCCCCTGGACCGATGCCTAGTGCACGCAGCCCAAGATGCAGCGCCCCCGTACAACTGGACGTGGCGACCGCATGATCTACCCCCAGATAACCGGCAAAATCCTTTTGCAAACGGTGGATATAGTCGTAACAGCATTCCCCCCAACCATTGCGTACCGCATCGGTAACGTAGTCGAGCTCAAGCTCACCGACGCTGGGCTTGGTGTAGTGGATTCGCTTCATAGAATGCGCAGCTCCGGAATCGCGACGACAAATCGCCCCCCCCAGTCGCGTATGCCAGCCTGCTGATGCATGACTTCGTCCAGCAGATTCCAGGGTAGAATCACCAGGTAGTCGGGCTGCTCATCATTTATCCGCTCAGGAGAGACAATGGGAATACGGCTGCCCGGAAGAAACTTACCCTGCTTGTGTGGGCTGATGTCGGCGACCCAGGACAGCAGATCCTCTCGCACGCCCGCGTAGTTAAGCAGCGTATTGCCCTTCGCAGCGGCACCATAGGCAGCCACACGCTTGCCCTCCTTTTGACATTGCAGAAGGAAGCGGAGCAGATCGTGCTTGATGCGTTGTGCCGCCGGGGCGAGGGTGGCGTAGTAATCGGCATGCGTCATTCCAGCGTCTCGCTCACACTGCATCAGAGCGCCCACGGCCTCGCTAGGTAGGCGATCAGCCGAGTCACGCTGCGCAAAAACGCGTAATGACCCCCCGTGCGTAGGCAGTTCTTCAACGTCGAAGATGGACAGTCCATTGCGCTGACACAACAGCTGTACAGACAACAGAGAGAGGTAAGAGTAATGCTCATGGTAAAGCGTATCGAACTGATGACTCTCTATCAGCTTGAGCAGATGCGGAAACTCGAACGTAACCACACCATTCGCCTTCAATAGCCGGGAAAAACCCTGCAGAAAATCGTTGATGTCCGGCACATGCGCAAGGACGTTGTTGGCCACCATCAGGTCAGCAGCCCAACCCTGAGCTCGCAGCTCATCGGCGACACCGACGCCGAAGAAACGCTCGCGTATCTCCAGACCTCGCGCTCGAGCCACGGCAGCGGTACTGGCAGTCGGCTCCACCCCCAGACAAGGGATATCTGCAGCGGCAACATACTGCAGAAGGTAGCCGTCGTTGGCGGCGATCTCGACCACGCAGCTATCTCTACTCAGACCGAAACGCGCGATCATCGTGTCGACATAACATCGTGCGTGCTCGAGCCAACTGCTCGAGTACGAACTGAAATACGCATAGGTAGGGTCGAACAACGTATCGGCAGAGCGATAGTCCTCAGTCTGCACCAACCAGCAAGCTTCACAGACCATCACCCGCAGAGGCACCCAGGACTCGGCCTGATCGAGTTGATCGACACCGAGATAAGCATTGGAAGGCGGTGCTGTCCCGAGATCGATCAAACAAAGGTGCAACGGCACACCGCAGCCACGACATTTCATACTTCGACTCCCTCGAAGTGCTCATCGAGCAACGGATGCCCGCCGTCGCGATCGGACAGATTGAGAATTGGCAACGGCCAGCGGATACCCAAACGAGCATCATGAACTGAAAGCCCGCCTTCGTGAGTAGGGGCGTAGTCAGCACTGTGCAGGTACAACAGCTCGGCATCATTGGTCAGGGTCTGGAAACCATGGGCGAATCCTGGAGGAATCAGCAGCGCAGTTGCCCTGCCCTCTTCCAGCAGCTCAGCATGCCAACTCAGGAACGTCGGAGAGCCTCGACGCACATCCACTACGACATCCCAGACACAACCACGCAAACAACTGATCAGCTTGCTTTCTGCATGAGGCGGAAACTGGAAGTGCAAGCCCCGCACGGTGCCACGCTCACGGGTCAGGGAATGATTGATCTGGCGAATCGAGAATGCCGCGCCGTTATCAGCCAGAAAACCCTCGCAGAACAGTCGAGTGAAGCGTCCTCGATCATCCTCGTGGCTTCGCTGATGCAACAACTGCAAGCCGGCTAGCGGCAAGTCGATCAACTGCAACGTGCTCACTGCGTCTCCCAGTGTTCGGCAATCTGTTGTAGGGAAAGGCTGCAAACCTCATCGCCCCGCTTCCAGGCCTGGTGCCAAGCGAGCGTTCGCTCCAGACACTGCTGAAGCCCCCACCGTGGACGCCATCCCAACAATTGCCGGGCCTTGCTGCTGTCCAGGCGTAGCATGCCGGCTTCATGCAATGACACGGGCTGCAGGCTGAAACCCGGAGCATCAGGCCAGAGACGGCTCATAGCGGCGACCAGTTCGGCCACACTGCAACAGTCGGCATCTGTTGGTCCAAAGTTCCAGGCGCCTTGGAAGAGCGTCCCTTGTTCGTACAATCCCTGTGCGAGCTGCAAATAGCCCGCAAGTGGCTCCAGCACATGCTGCCAAGGACGTACTGCATCGGGATAGCGTAATACCACAGGCCTGCCCGCGTCCCATGAGGCAAGAATATCGGGCACCAGTCTGTCTGCCGCAAAGTCGCCGCCGCCCAGTACATTTCCGGCACGGGCAGTGGCTACCGCCAATCCATGCTCGCCATGACGGGCTGGGGGAAAATAGGAAGCCGCGAAAGACTGTACCAGCAACTCGCAACAGGCTTTGCTGCTGCTGTAAGGATCATGCCCGCCCAGCGCTTCATTCTCACGATAGGGCCAGGCCCACTCCTGATTCGCATAGACCTTGTCGGTCGTGACGACCACGCAGGCCCTGACACCGCCCACCTGGCGCACCGCTTCGAGCAGGTTCAGCGTGCCCATAACGTTGCTGGAGTAGGTTCCCAAGGGGTCTTCGTAACCACGGCGCACCAGTGCCTGCGCAGCCAGATGCAGCACGATTTCAGGTTTCACCTCGTCTACTACAGCGTGCAGGGCGTGAATATCTCGCAGATCACCATGACGGCCGTCGATCAGCGCATCGACTCCAGCGACCTGGCTAAGGCAGGGCGTTGCGTCAGGAGGCAATGCATAGCCAGTCACCTGGGCGCCCCAGGCATTAAGTTTCATGGCAAGCCAGCTGCCTTTGAAGCCGGTATGCCCTGTCAGTAAAACGCGCTTGCCACGCCAGAACGCGTCGCTCAGCACCACACCCGCCATGGTGCCTCCCCGCCGTACCATAGATCGTTCAACTGATTCTTGTCGCGCAGCGTATCCATCGCCTGCCAGAAGCCGCGATGACGGAACGCCATGAGCTGATCCTGCTCAGCAAGTCGCGTCAGCGGCTCGCCCTCCCAACTGCTCTGGTCGCCGTCGATGTAGTCAATGACCGAGGGTTCTAGAACGAAGAATCCGCCATTGATCCAGGCACCGTCACCCGCGGGCTTTTCCTGAAAGGCACCCACCCGGTCACCCTCCATGTTCAGTGCCCCATAACGACCTGGAGGCTGGATAGCGGTGACCGTTGCCGGCTTTCCATGGCGCTTGTGGAAATCGATCAGGGCACGAATATCAATGTCTGCCACCCCGTCGCCATAGGTGAAGCAGAACGGCTCGTTGTCATCCAAATGCTCGCGCACTCTTCGCAGGCGGCCGCCAGTGAGGGTGTCCTCGCCAGTATTGACCAACGTTACACGCCATGGCTCAACGTAACGTTGATGCACTTCCATGGTGTTGTTGGACATGTCGAAGGTCACATCGGACATGTGCAGAAAGTAATTGGCGAAGTACTCCTTGATCACATAGCCCTTGTAACCTAGGCAAATGACAAAGTCCTGAATACCGTGATGGGAGTAGATTTTCATGATGTGCCAGAGAATCGGCTTACCACCGATCTCAATCATGGGCTTGGGCCTGAGGTGAGACTCCTCGCTGATGCGCGTCCCCAGCCCGCCGGCAAGAATCACCGCCTTCATTGCTATTCCCCTGCCGCGGATAGTCGACCAATCGTCAATTAGTCGACATTGTGTTGTCCGATATACAGGTATAGCAACAAGTGGACCACCTTGGTTAGGGTAGCTCCAGTTCAGACGGTGCCAGTCAGACCGGTTGGCGACCGATGGAAAAGTACTTCAACCCGTGACGTTTCATCACATGAGGGTCGTAAAGATTACGACCATCAAACACCACCGCATCGCCTAGCGTCTGGCGAATCAGGGCAAAGTCAGGCGCCTTGAAACTTTGCCAGTCGGTAACCACCACCAACGCGTCAGCCCCTACGAGCGCCTGCTCCTTGCTGCTGGCAAGCCGCAGATCGGCTCGCTCACCGTAGAGCCGGCGACATTCGGGCATGGCTTCAGGGTCGAATGCCTGCACCGTGGCACCGGCACTCCACAAATGCTCCATCAGTGTACGACTCGGCGCGCCGCGCATGTCCCCTGTATTGGATTTGAAAGCCAGCCCCCAGAGAGCAATGACACGACCACGCAGATCGCCTGAGTAAAAGGCCTGGACACTATGGCCCAGTTTTCTCTTCTGGGTCTCGTTGACCGACTCTACGGCTGCCAGAATCGCTGGCTCATAGTCTGCGCTCTGCGCCGAAGCCTTCAGTGCACTTACATCCTTCGGGAAACAGGCACCACCGTAGCCACATCCTGGATAGATGAAGTCATAGCCTATACGCGGATCAGCACCGATACCTCGACGAACAGCTTCGATGTCGGCCCCGAACAACTCAGATAGGTTGGCCATCTCGTTCATGAACGAAATCTTGGTAGCAAGAAAACAGTTGGCCGCATACTTGGTCAGTTCAGCGCTGCGCCGATCCATGACCATGATTTTCTCTCTGTTGCGGTTGAACGGCGCATACAACTCCTGCAACACCTCGATGCTTTTCGGATTGCTGGAACCGATGATGATGCGGTCAGGACGCTGGCAATCGCTGACGGCAGCACCCTGTTTGAGAAATTCCGGATTCGAAACCACATCGACCTGAATCTCCGATCGACCACGCGCGCGCAACACCTCGCACATCGTTTGGTGAATAGCGTCTGCGGTACCGACAGGTGCCGTGGATTTGTTGATGATAAGTTGATCACGCTCGGCCACTTGGGCAATTCCCTTTACGACCTCATAGACGAACGTCAGATCGGCACTCCCCTTGGCATCCGAAGGAGTCCCCACCGCGATGAAGTGGACATTCGCGTGATTCACTGCATCGACCAGGTCACCGGAAAAACGTAAGCGGCCTTCCATGCAATTGGTTGCAACCAGGCCCTGCAGCCCTGGCTCGGATATTGGCATGCCACCAGCTTCCAGAAGCGCTCGCTTGCCCTCGTCGGCCTCAACGCAAAGCACACTATGGCCTACATTCGCGAGCACGGCTGCCTGGACGAGCCCAACATAACCGGCACCGAAAACACAGATATTCATAAAGAATCCCAAAAAGGTTCAGGCGGCAGACACCACAGGCTCAGCGCAACTGATTGAACAGGTTCAGACCGGCGATCTTCACGTAGCTCTGCTGTGCCGCCTCGAGCACGATGGTCTGGAATGACAGACGCGACAGCGCCTCGGCGTAATCCAGCTCTCGCAGGTCGGCCTGCACGGACTTGTTCACCAGGGTGACATCCTCGTTGTCGATCTGCGTGGTCTCGATCAGGTTGCGCCGGGCACCAATCTCGGTGCGGACCTCATCGACGTTGCCCATGCCGTTGTCGAGGTTCTTCAGAGCAATGGCCACCTCGTCACGGATCGCCAGGTTGCCGGCCGGCGAGGTCGGCGAGGATTCCAGGGTCTGGCGCAGGCGCGCGATGGTGTCGAGGATGCTGCGCTGCTCCTGGAACTGCGGCTGCACGCCGAACTCATCGCCGCCCGCCGCGTTGGCCGGGGCGGAGATGCTGAAGTCGACCCCATAGACGTTGAAGGTCGACGGATAGGGGCCCGCTGCGGTACCCGTGCTCAGCACCGGGCTGCCAGGCCCGAGCGGCTGGGCGTAGACCTCGTAGTTGGTCGCATCGGTGAAGCGCACCACCACCCCGGCCGTGGGAAATTGCGCGTCGAAGGTCGCCTGGTTGACGATGGTGCCGCCCGAGACCACCGCACCCGAGGCGTTGGTCGAGGAACGGGTCACGGCGAACTCGGTCTCGGCCGACTGCAGGGTGAAGCTGTGGGTACCGATGCCCGGCGTACCCGCCGTTGCCGGCGGCTGAATGTCCGCCAGCAGGTTGTCCAGGTCCATGGAGTTGTCGCCGTCCTTCAGCACCACGTCGAGCTGAAAGCGCATGCCACGGAAGTTGATCGTGTTGCCACTGTTGGCCAGCGGGTCGATCTTGCCGCCGCCCGGAATCTCGGACGTGACATCGGCCCCGGAAGCGTCGTAGATGCGGAATTCGTTGCCGCTGACGAACGCCAGCGAATAGGGCTCGCCACTGCGGAAGGTGGAGTTGAAGGCGCGGTCGTCCTCGACCAGGCCCGGCGAGATGAACACGCGCTGCTCGTCGGCGGGAACCGCCGGAATGCTGGTGGCCGGCAGCGGCGGCGTCGGCAATGCCGGGTTGTTGACACCGTCGGTGTTGGCCACCCGGTTGGCATTGGTGACGCTCTCGAACAGACGCTTGCCGTTGTCGTTGATCGCCACGTTGGTCGAGCTGGCGACCTGCAGGCTGCGCTGACCCTCGTCACCAAAGTAGGAGTAGGTGCCGTCCGGGTTGCGGACGAACGGCTCGGTCTTGCCCAGGTTGCCGCTGAACAGGTATTCGCCACGGGCGTTGCGGCTGTTCATCAGGTTGAGCAACTCGGCCTCGCGCTCCTCCAGCTCCTTGGCGATCGACTGGCGATCCTCTGCCGACAGGCTTCCGCCGCCGGCACGCACGGCCAGTTCGCGCACCCGCTGCATGACGGTGTTGACCGAGTTGAGCGTGGTCTCTTCCTGCACCAGGCTGTTTTCCGCTGCCGTCAGGTTGTCGTTGTACTGCTTGAGCACGGCCTGCTGCTGCTCCAGCTGCAACAGGCGCACCGAGGCCACCGGATCGTCCGCCGGCGTGAGGATGCGGTTGCCGCTGCTGATCTGTTCCTGGGTCCGGATCACATTGGAATAGTTGCGCCCCAGACCGGAAACGCCGTTGTTGAACGCCTGGATGGATGAAATGCGCATGACCATGGGGCTTGCCTCTTGCAACGCCTGTCAGTTGAACAGGCTACACCCTCTCGATGCCGGGAGGGTGACTATCAGAATGTATTGATCAGGGTATCGAACAGGCTACGCGCAACTTGAATGATCTGCGCCGACGCCTGGTAGTACTGCTCGAACTGAATCAGCTTGGCGGCCTCCTCGTCGAGGTTCACCCCGGAGACCGAATCGCGGTTGTCGGTGGCCTGCTTGAGGATTGCACCGGTCGCCTCTCCGTCGACCCGTGCCTGGCTGGTCAGGGTACCGACACGCTCGACGAGATCACCGTAGGAGTCGGTGAAACTTGCACCGGTCGTGCCAGGCGCCGCCGGGTTGATGCCGATCACCGCCTTGTTCTGCAGGTCGGTCAGTTTCAGGGCGTTGCGGTTGTCGGACACGCCATTGGTGTTGAACGACACCGAGAAGTTGTCGCCGCCCTCGGGACGGCCACTGATGGTGACTTCGTAATCGAAGGTGCTGGGCACGTTCGGCGGGTTGGCCGGTACGGTGATGGTGACCGTGTTGTTCTGTCCCGGCACAATGCTGCCGGTGTCGATCACGTTGCCGTTGATGTCGACCACGTCGTAGCTCTGGGTCGCACCACCGCCCGCCCCCATCACGATGCGCAGGGGCGGCGCATTGCGCAGACTGGTCTCCAGGTCGGCCTGTGCGACCGGATCGTAGATGTCGATCTCGGTGAGCAGGCTCGGTTGGGTGATCTTGCCGGTGCCGATATTGGCCGGGCTGGTCTCGGCCTTGAGCGGCGAGGCGAACGCCAGCTCTTCGGCGTTCTTCATGTCGGCACGCATGTGGCTGCCGGCATTGCGGGTCGGCATGATGGAGAAGCGATCCCCCGCGGCGAAGGTGCCTGCCGCCACGCCGAGCGAGAAGCCATCGACCTCCGGGGCCGGGACGGTAGTGATATCGAACGTCGCCGGCGTCGGCGGGAACAGGGTGCCATCGGAGACACGCCGCACCACGTACTCGGTTGCGCTGGTGAACTGCACCTCGTAGTCACTAGTGGTCAACTGCGTGGTGTCGGTGATCGTGACGTTGAGATTGGCCGTCGGGTCGCTGTTGCCGACGCGGGCCAGGCTGCGCTGGGCCAGCAGCAGCGGATCGTTGAGCGGCCTGAACAGCTCGTTGCCAAACTCGCCGTTGAGGTCCAGGCCCTGGCCCAGCTGGCGGTTGATCTGGTCGGTGACCGACAGCGCCAGGCGGCCGACCGAGTTCAGCGAGGTGTCCAGCACGTCCTGGCGATAGCGCAGCAGGCCGCCCATCTCGCCACCGGTGATCAGCGAGGTGACGTTCTGCCGCGAGTTGCCGCTGACGAACTGGATTTCACTGCGCAACGGGTCGCTCTGCCCCGGCGTCACCTCCAGGCGTGCGGCATTGCTGCCCACCACCAGCGGCTGGCCGGAGCCGATGAACAGGTTGTAGGTGTTGTCGTCCTGCGGCACCACCGTCACGCCGACGAACTCGGAGAGCTTGCGCACCGCTTCTTCACGGGCGTCGAGCAGGTCGTTCGGGGCCTGCCCGTTGGACGCCGCCACGGCGATGGCATCGTTGTAACCGGCGATCGAGGTCGCCAGCTGATTGACCTGATCGGTCACGGCGGACAGCTGCTTGTTGATGAAGGCGTTCTGCTCGTTCAGCCGGTCGTAGATCGTGTTGAAGCGCTTGGCCAGGCCCTCGGCTTCGGACAGCACCAGCTGCCGCGCCGGAATGTTGGCGGGGTCCTCGGCGGCCGTCTGCAACGCGGCGAACAGCTTCTGCAGGCCCGGCGTGACACCGGTGGTGCTGCCTGCGAGCAACGAGTCGAGCTGGTTGATCTGACTCAGGTAGGCCTGGGTGTCGCTGTTCAACGCCGTGCTGCTGCGCACCTGCGTATTGAGGAACTCGTTGTAGATGCGCCGCACATCGACCAGCGTGGTGCCCGAGCCGATGTACCCCGCCCCGCTGAACTGTGGCGTGCGGGTGGCCTGCACGGTTTCCTGGCGGGAGAAACCGGGCGTGTTGACGTTGACGATGTTGTGCCCCGTCACCGACAGCGACGTCTTGTTCGCTGCCAGCCCGGACAGGCCTATGTTGAGTAGGTCAGCCATGAGTCAACCTCAGGTCCTTGTGGTGGCGCTGTCGGCAGCGGCGATTGCCTGATAGGTCTGCATCTTGCGCGCGATCT
This sequence comes from Ectopseudomonas khazarica, assembly GCF_004521985.1. Taxonomy (GTDB): domain Bacteria; phylum Pseudomonadota; class Gammaproteobacteria; order Pseudomonadales; family Pseudomonadaceae; genus Aquipseudomonas; species Aquipseudomonas khazarica. The sequence continues at coordinate 217,265 of NZ_SBHZ01000001.1, read as the reverse complement.
GGGAGATCTTGCGGGCGTACTGCGGATCCGTGGCATAACCGGCCTGCTGCAGTTCCTTGACGAAGCGCTCCGGGTTGTCGGTGGTGCTCAGGGCCTTCTCGTAGCGCCCGTTGTTCTGCAGGAAGCTGACGTAGTCGTCGAAGCTCTGCGCATAGGAGTCGTAGGCACGGAAGTTGGCGGTTTCACGCACGGCCTTGCCGCCCTGATACTCGGTGGTCAGCACGCGTGCCGACTCGCCATCCCAGCTATTGTGGGTCTTGATGCCGAACAGGTTGTGGCTGCTCTGACCATCGCCGGTACGAATGATGGATTTGCCCCAGCCGGTTTCCAGCGCGGCCTGCGCCACCAGGTAGCGCGGGTCCACGCCGATCTTCTCGGCGGCGGCCTCGGCCATCGGCAGCATGGTGGCGACGAACTCCTGCGGCGAACTGAATGCCGCCTTGCCCGGCGCCAGCGGGGGCTGGGCGATACGGCGGCCGGTCAGGGCGTCGCTGTTGCCCAGGCTCAGGGCCTTGTCCCGTGGCGCGGCGCTGCTCTGCGCCGGAATCCAGTCGTTGCCGGACAGGGTCTTGCCCTCCCCCTCCCCGGCCGACGGCACGATGCCTGCCAGCAGGCGGTCCGCCAATTTGCCGGGCACGGCCAGACGACGGCGATTGAGCAGCGCCACGTCATCACGGAAGCCTTCGGCGCTGGCCACCTTGTCTGCCGCTTTGTCGGTCGTCGCGGCGGACGTCGCAGCCACCGGCTGTTCGACCTGGGCGAACGGATTGGGCCGGCTCGACGGCTGCTTGATCTTCGACATCTGCCGTACCAGCACGTCGGCCAGGCCGATGCCACGCCCTTCCTTGGAGAGCGTCACCGCCAGCTGCTGGTCGTACATGTCCTGGTAGGTCTTGCTCTCGTTGCTGTTCATGAAGTTGCCCTCGCCGAACGCGGCGTTGGCCGAACGCATGGCCTTGAGCATTTCGTTCATGAACAGCGATTCGAATTCCTGCGCGACCTTGCGGATGTTCTGCTCGCTGTCGCCACCGACCTTGAACTGGTTCAGGCGGTTCAGGTCGGTGAAGGCACCGCTGTCGATCGGGCTTTTGCCGTTGCCGAGCAGGCCGGCCGAGAGTCGAGAATCCATATCGGCAGTCCTCCTCAGATCACGATCAGGTCGGCCTGCAGAGCGCCGGCTTGCTTGAGCGCCTCCAGGATGGCCATCAGATCGGAGGGCGCAGCGCCCACCTGGTTAACCGCACGCACGATCTCGTCGAGGCTGGTACCCGGACCGAACTTGAACATCGGCTTGGCCTCCTCCTCGGCGCCCACGCGCGAGCGTGGCACCACCGCCGTCTGGCCGCCCGAGAGCGCGTCCGGCTGGCTGACGATCGGGTCTTCGGTGATGGTCACCGTCAGGCTGCCGTGGGTGACGGCCGCCGGCTGAACCTTGACGTTCTGGCCGATGACGATGGTGCCGGTACGCGAATTGATGATGACCTTGGCGATGGCCTGCCCGGCCTCCACCTCGAGATTCTCCAGAATCGACAGGTAGTCGACGCGCTGGTTGGGGTCGAGCGGCGCGCTGACCCGGATCGAGCCGCCGTCGATGGCCTGTGCCACGCCCGGGCCCAGCAGGTTGTTGACCTGGTCGACGATGTTCTTCGCCGTGGTGAAGTCGGGGCGATTGAGGTTCAGGGTCAGGTAGTTGCCCTGATCGAAACCGCTCGGCACCGGGCGTTCCACGGTGGCACCGCCAGGGATGCGGCCGGCGGACGGCACGTTGACGGTGATGCGCGAGCCATCGGCGCCGCTGGCATCGAAACCGCCGACCACCAGGTTGCCCTGAGCGATGGCATAGACGTTGCCGTCGATGCCCTTGAGCGGGGTCATCAGCAGGCTGCCGCCGCGCAGGCTCTTGGCGTTGCCGATCGACGAGATGGTGATGTCGATGACCTGGCCCGGCTTGGCGAACGGCGGCAGGTCGGCATGCACCGACACGGCGGCGACGTTCTTCAGCTGCACGTTGCCGCCGGCCGGCACCTTGATGCCGAACTGCGCCAGCATGTTGTTGAAGGTCTGCACGGTGAACGGGGTCTGGGTGGTCTGGTCACCACTGCCATTGAGCCCCACCACCAGGCCGTAGCCGATCAGCTGGTTGCTGCGCACACCCTGGATCGAGGCCAGGTCCTTCAGGCGTTCGGCCTGGGTCGGCAGGCTCAGCAGCATGCAGCCGAGCAGAGTGGCCAGGAGCAGCCAGTCGTTGGCACCGCGATGACGGTAGCCGCGATGGGCCACGGCGAACTGACGGCGGCAGGCTCCGGCTGCGACGCCCTCATGCCGGCTGGAGGCCCTGCTGGGCTGTACGCGCCCGCCCGGCTTGCGCGCTGCGTCGACCGCGAAGGCCTTGCGCGCAGAACCGCTCGCGGTGAGTCGCGCATACCAGTGGGCCAGACGGCTCAGCGCCAGGAACGAAGGATGAGGCAACCAGGTTTTCATTTGCGCGCCCTCAGGGTCAGAACGGCCACAGCGGGCTCATGAAGAAGCGGCTCAACCAGCCAGGCTGACTGGCGTCGGCGAAGGCCCCGGTACCGGAATAGGTGATGCGCGCATCCGCCACCCGCGTCGAGGCGACGGTGTTGTCGGTGGCGATGTCGTCGGCGCGAACCAGACCGGAGATGCGCACCAGTTCATCACCGGTATTGAGGGTCATCCACTTCTCGCCGCGTACGGCGAGGATGCCGTTGGGCAGCACTTCGGCGACGGTCACGGTGATCGAACCGGACAGGCTGTTGCTCTGCCCTGCCTGGCCGGAGCCGGTGTTGGCGCGCTGCGAATCCCAGCTCGAATCCAGGCTCAGCTTGTCGTTGGTCATGCCCAGGGCGCTGAGGCCGCTCAGCGGATTCTTCGGTGCTACCGCCATGCCGAACAGATTGGGCACGCCCAGGGTGCCGCTGCTGTCCTTCTGCAGCGAGCTGTTGGCATTCTTGCTGGCCTGCGTCCGCTCGTTGAGGGTGATGGTGATGATGTCGCCGACGCGGAACGCCTTGCGGTCGTCATACAGGCCGTTCTCGAATCCTGCCTGGTAGATCGAACCGTTGTTCTGTGCCGCCGGCAACGGCGTGCGCGGCAGTACCGGCGCGTAATAGGGATCATCCGGCTTGGCTGTCGGCGCCACGCAGCCGCTGCCGAGCAGCAGGCCAGCCAACAGGGGGAAACAGAGTATTTGCCGGTTCATAACCACTACCTCGCGGCGTTCACAACAGAATCAGGATTGATCAGAGGTTCTGCGTCACGAAGGACAGCATCTGATCGGCGGTGGAAATCACCTTGGAGTTCATTTCGTAGGCGCGCTGGGTGGTGATCATGTTCACCAGCTCTTCCACCACGCTGACGTTGGAGTTTTCCAGGGTGTTCTGCAGGGTGGTGCCCAGACCGTTGAGGCCAGGGTTGCCGACCTGCGGCGCGCCGCTGGAACCGGTTTCCAGGAACAGGTTGTTGCCGATGGCTTCGAGACCTGCCGGGTTGACGAAGTCAGCCAGCTGGATGTTGCCGATGATCTGCGGCTGCGGGTTGCCGGCGGTGGTGACCGACACGGTGCCGTCCTCGCCGACGGTGAAGGTGCGCACTTCGTTGGGCAGGACGATGGCCGGCTCCAGGGCAAAGCCCTGGGAGGTGACGATCTGGCCATCGGAGTTCAGGTGAAAGCTGCCATCGCGGGTGTAGGAGACAGTGCCATCGGGCTGCAGGATCTGGAAGAAACCACGGCCATTCACGGCCAGGTCCAGCGGCTGCTCGGTGGTCTGCAGGCTACCGGCGGTGAAGATCTTCTGCGTACCGACCACCCGCACACCGGTGCCGAGCTGCAGGCCGGACGGCAGTTCGCTGTCCTGGCTGGACTGGCCACCCGGCTGACGACGAATCTGGTACAGCAGATCTTCGAACTCGGCCCGATCGCGTTTGAAGCCAGTGGTCGCGACGTTGGCCAGGTTGTTGGAAATGGTGGTCAGGTTCATGTCCTGGGCGGACAGACCGGTCTTGCTGACCCAAAGTGCCGGAAGCATATCGTTTCTCCTCGGACGCCGGTTTTACGGCGCCGCGTACTGGTAATTAGCTAATCTGCAAAACCCGCGCCATGGCCGAGGCATTGTCTTCGGCGGTACGCATCATCTTCACCGACAGCTCGAACTGACGGGACAGGGACAGGATCGCCGTCATCTCTTCGACGGCATTGACGTTGCTCGCCTCGAGGAAGCCGGAGGTGAGCTGCACCGTGGCATCGACCTCTGCTTCAGGCTGGCCCTTGACCCGGATCAGACCGTCGGTGCCCTTCTCCAGGCTCTTCGGATCGGGATTGACCAGCTTGATGCGGTCGACCTCGGCCAGCACGTTGGGGTTTTCGCCAAGGGCACGAATGCTGATGGTGCCGTCCTGGCCGATCTCCACCTTCTGCTCCGGCGGCACGGCAATCGGCCCGGCATTGCCCATCACCGGCAAGCCGTTGCCGGTGCGCAGCACACCGAGGGCATCGATATTCAGACTGGCGGTACGGACGTAGGCCTCGCTGCCATCCGGGGCCTGCACGGCGACCCAACCCTTGCCACCGATGGCGACATCGAGGTCGCGCCCGGTCTCTTGCAGCGAACCCGGGCGGAAATCGGTCGCCGGGCGCTCGCTCATCGCGAACACGCGCGCCGGGTAGGTGTCGCCGAACAGCGGCATCGAACGCGCCTGCTCGAAATCACGACGGAAACCCGAGGTGGACACGTTGGCCAGGTTGTTGGCGTGGGCGCGCAGACCCAGGGTGTTGTTCTGCGCTCCGGTCATGGAGACGTACAGCATCTTGTCCATGGTAATTCTCCGAGTGGGCGACGTGCCCTTGGCTCTTTGCATGCTTTACAGCAAGCGCCGTGCCAAACGGATAAATCAAGTACAAGACACTGATTTAAAAGGACTTATCTAGAAGGAGAAAGCGCCGAAAGACATGCGGCGGCGAGGTTTTGCCGGTTGCGGAACGGCAAAGCGGCAAGCCTGGCTTGCCGCTTCATCTCAGGTCAGCGCCATCAACGCAGGTTGATGATGGTCTGGGTGATGGCGCTCTCGGTCTCGATGGTCTTGGCGTTCGCCTGATAGTTGCGCTGCGCCACGATGAGGTTCACCAACTGGTCCGACAGCTCGACGTTGGAATCCTCCAGCGCCCCCGCCTCCAGAGCCCCGAGCGTACTGCTGCGCGGAGTACCGATCACCGGCTCACCCGACTCGAAGGACTGCACCCAGGCCGTCTTGCCCACCGGCGTCAGCCCCTGGACGTTGGCGAAGTTGGCCAGCAGCACCTGCCCCTGCACCTTCGACTGACCGTTGGTGTAGCGGGCGAAGATCACGCCGGTGTCGTCGACTTCGAGCCCGGCAAGCTGACCCGTGGTATAGCCATCCTGGCTGACGGCATTGACCCCGAACGACGCGGCGTACTGGGTCGAACCACGCATGTCGAAGGTGAATGCCTCGCTGTCGGCCCCGTTGGCGACCATCGTGCCCGGGTTGGCCGGGTCCTCTTCCGCCGGCGTCCAGTCGGTATCGGCCAGGGCGAAGATGCCGTTCGGTGTGCCTGCCGGAATCGCCGGCGCGTCCAGGGCCGGATTCGCCGGCGTACTGGCCAGCGGCGTCAGCGCCGGGGTCGCCAGCTGCCCGGCGGCATCGTAGTTCACCGCATAGCTGAAGGGCTGGGTGCTGCTCGGGTCGCGCGGGTTCACGCCGTCGATCAGCACATGCATGACCCAGCCGTTGTTGGCCGGCGCCTCGTTCTTGACGAAGTACTGGCTCATGACGTGGGCGTTGCCCTGGGCGTCGTAGATGTTGGTGGAGGTCGACCAGTTGAAGGACTGCGAATCGCTCGGGTCGAAGGTCGGTGCCGCCATGGTCCCGGCATTGACCGGACGCACGGCGTTGGAGTTCAGGTTGACCGTCTGGGTGACCGAGGTGGTCGCCTTCGGCTCCTGCTGCCCGGCGTTGACGCGCAGGTCGGTGCGCACCGGCAGGATATTGCCGTTCTCGTCGGCGCCGTAACCCTGCAGGCGATAACCGAAGTTGTTGACGATGTAGCCGTCACGGTCCGTACCGAAGTAACCCGCGCGGGTATAGCTGATGTCGCCGTTGTTGCTGGTGACGAAGAAGCCGTTGCCGCTGATGGCCATGTCCAGCGCGTTCTGCGTGTAGTTGATGTTGCCCTGGTTGAACAGCTGCGCCACGTCGGCCAGCAGCACACCACTGCCCTGCGGGTTCTTGCCGGTACCGAGCACCGACGAGGCGTAGAGATCGGCGAACTCGGCGCGAGACTGCTTGAAACCCGCGGTGCCGGCGTTGGCGATGTTGTTGCCCGTGACATTGAGGTCGCTGGTTGCCGCCCGCAGACCGCTGAGACCGATATTGAAAGACATGGAAGACTCCTTTGCCGGAACTGCCGGCGGCAATAATTACTGGCCGATGACCTGCACTTGCGAAAGCGGAACACTGCCGAGACCGGCGAGGTTGAGCATCAGCTCGCCGCCACCCAGCGTCACGCTGTCGACGTTGGCCGGCAACATGGTGTACAGCCCCTTGGTTTCCGAGCCATACGTGGCCTGCGCCTCGAACTTGTAGGTCCCTGGCGGCATCAGGTTGCCGTTGGAATCCTTGCCGTCCCAGATGAAGCTGACGTTGCCGGCAGCCTGCTCGCCGAGGTTGACGCGTGACACCAGCGAACCGGCGTTGTCGTAGACGTTGACGTAGACGTTGCTGCTGCTGACCGGCAGAACGGCGGTCGCCTTGAAGCTCTCACTGGTATCGACGACGGCTTTCTCGCTGGGGATGATCACCTTGCGTCCGACCAGCGAGGAGGCCTGCAGCGCCTGCGACGACTGGTAGCCGGAGAGCAGCGACTCCATGCTGGTGTTGAGCTTCTCGATACCCTCCACCTGACTGAACTGTGCCAGCTGGGCGATGAATTCGCCGTTGCCCTGCGGCTCCAGCGGGTTCTGGTTGTTCAACTGGGCCACCAGCAGGTTGAGGAACTCGTTCTTGCCGAGCTCCTTGTTCTGCGTGGTGTCCTGCTTGATCTGATACTGGTCGAGTACCGAACTCGTGCCGCTTACTGTGCTCATCCCTAGTCCCCTTCAAATACGTTACTGACCGAGGGTCAGCACACGCTGCAGCATCTGCTTGGCGGTATTCATCATTTCCACGTTGGTCTGGAAGGCGCGACTGGCGGAAATCATGTCAGCCATCTCCTCGACCACATTGACGTTCGGGTAGTAGACGTAACCATCGGCGTTGGCCATCGGATGGTCCGGCTCGTAACGCGGCATCAGGCTGCTCTGGTCCTCGATCACACCGAGCACCTGGACACCACGGCCGGCGTCGTCCTGCTCGGCGAACAGCGAGCCGCGATCCCCGTCCTGCGCCTGCTGGAACACCGTGGCGAATACCGGATGACGGGCCCGATAGGTCTGATCGATGCTCGAGGAGACGGTCTCGGCGTTGGCGATGTTGCTGGAAATGGTGTTCAGGCGAGTGCTCTGGGCGCTCATACCGGTTCCGGCGATATTGAAGACACTGGCAAGAGACATGGTCGCGCTCCTTATTCGCCGCGCAGGGCCGCGGTCAGCCCTTTGAACTTGCTGTTGAGGAAGGTGAAGCTGGCCTGAAACTGCACCGAGTTTTCCGCGTAGTTCGATTGCTCGATCTGCAGGTCGACGGTGTTCTGGTCCAGAGAGGCATGGAACGGCGTGCGGTAAGGCAGCTCGGCCTCGCCCGTGGCCACGCCGTCAGCTGCGATATGGCGGCCATCGGTGCGCGCCAGGCTGACGTTGCCGCGCTGCTGCTTGGCATTCTGCTCGGCGAGGACGCTGGCGAAGTCCAGATCGCGCGCCTTGTAGTTCGGCGTGTCGGCGTTGGCGATGTTGTTGGACAGCACCTCGGCGCGCTGAGCGCGGAACGCGAGCGCCTGTTCGTGGATACCGAGTGCCTTGCCGAAATTGATGCTCATGCTCTGAACCTTTGCCACTGGGGCGATCTGGTTACCGTTGCGAGCTATTCAGCAAAGCCTGTGCCAACTTGTTTAACCCTTGCAAATCAATGAGTTATAAAAATTCCAGAGAAGCGAAAGCGGCAAAGCGGCAAAGCTTTACCGCCTACGGGCAACCAGGCGGCAATGCCATGCGGGCATGCGTTGCCGCTGCACATTGCCGCTGCGCGGGTGCCGAAAACGCCAACGGGAGGCACATGGCCTCCCGTTGCTGACATACCCGACCGGCGTCGCGGCTACTTGGCCTTGTAGATGATCCCCGGGCTGCACTGCACCATCTGGTACTTGTCCGGCAGGCCGTTGAGCGCCTCGGACGCCCCGAGAAACAGGTAGCCACCGGGCTTCAGGGTCGCATGGATGCGCGTGAGGATGTCCTTCTTCACCTCCGCCGAGAAGTAGATCAGCACGTTGCGGCAGAACACGATGTCGAACTTGCCCAGCGCGGCGTAGCTGTCCAGCAGGTTGAGCGGACGGAACTCGACCCGGTTCTTGATCGGCGCCTTGACCTGCCAGCGCCCAGGTCCCCTGGGGTCGAAGAAGCGCTGCAGGCGTTCCTGCGACAACCCCCGGCCCATGGCCAGACTGTCGTACTCGCCGGACTTGCAGTTGCTCAGCATCGACGGGGACAGGTCCGTGGCCACGATCTGCACACCGGCCTTGAGTTGCCCCAGGTTGGTCCGCTCGAACTCGTCGATGGACATCGACAGCGAATACGGCTCCTGGCCGGACGAACAGGCCGCCGACCAGATGCGCAGCCGCTGCGACGGGTAGGCCTTGATCAGCTCAGGCAGTACCCGGCTCTTGAGCACCTCGAACGGATAGGTGTCACGAAACCACAGGGTCTCGTTGGTGGTCATGGCATCGACCACCTGCTCACGCAATCCGCCCCGGGGCTGGCTCTGCATGCGCTGCACCAGTTCACCCAGGGTCTTGATGCCGTTCTGTTCCATCAGCTTGTTCAGACGGCTGGAGACCAGGTACTGCTTGTTGCTGCCAAGCAGGATACCGCAGGCCTTTTCCAGGAAAGTCCGGAACTGCTCGAAATCCAAATTACCCGAAGACACTAATGCAGCCTCACCAACCATAATGTTTGCCAAGAGACGTTCTCTTAGCCCTCATCCGACACACGAATGCGATCGACCACGCGCGCCGCCAGATCATCCGGCTTGAACTTGGCGAGGAAATCGTCAGCGCCGACCTTCTTCACCATTGCCTGATTGAACACGCCCGAGAGCGAAGTATGCAGGAGGATATGCAACTTCTGCATGCGCGGGTCGCTGCGAATCTCCGTGGTCAGTGTATAGCCGTCCATTTCCGGCATCTCGATATCGGAAATCAGCATCAGCAGTTCCTTATCGGGATTGCGGCCTTCGTCCACCATTTTCTTGAGGTAGTCGAGTGCCTCACGGCCATCGTTCAGCGCGGTGACCTCGACACCCACGGTCTGCAGGCAGCGGGAAACCTGCTTGCGCGCCACGGAGGAGTCATCGACGATCAGGACGTGCTTGGTCACCGCCTGGCTCTGCACCTGTTCGTCGATGACGCCCGCGGAAATCGCTTCCGACGTGGGCGCGACCTCGGCGAGGATCTTCTCGACGTCGATGATCTCCACCAGTTGCTGATCCATCCGCGTGACCGCCGTCAGGTAATGATCGCGGCCAGTGCCCTTGGGTGGTGGATGGATCTCTTCCCAGTTCATGTTGACGATGCGCTCGACCGAACGCACCAGAAAGCCCTGAACCTTGGTGTTGTACTCGGTGATGATCACGAAACTGGTTTTCAGATCACTCAGCGGCGCCCGGCCGGTGGCGATCGACAGATCGAGAATCGGGATGGTGCCGCCACGAATGTTGGCCACCCCGCGCACCACCGGGCTGGACTTGGGCATGATGGTGAGGTTCGGACACTGCAGGACCTCTTTCACCTTGAATACGTTGATACCGTATAGCTGCGGGCCTTCCAGGCGAAAAAGCAACAACTCCAAGCGGTTCTGTCCCACCAACTGAGTTCGCTGGTTAACCGAATCCATCAACCCGGCCATGCCCGGACTCCTTCTCGTCTAGTAACGCTCTCCCCGTTGAGCCTAGCAGGCGGCACGGGGCTTGCTTTGCATTGCTCATGAAGCAGACAACGTCATCATTCCGTCAGCTACTGGCAAAGTGCCTTACTCTTTTGCCTGTTGTACTCGCTTTGCCGATCCTCGGCTATAGCGCTACGGCGGCGGCCAGCTTTACCAGTGCTGAACAACTTATCGGCGCCACCGAGACCTTTCTTGAGGAAGCGGTCACCAATTATCTACAGCGTAGCGAAATCCACGGCCGCCATGAGATTCGTGTGAATCGCCTCGATCCTCGCCTGCGCCTGGCACTGTGCGACGTCCCGCTGACGACCACGCTCGAGAGCCCGGCACAGCCCCTGGGCCGGGTCACCACCCGTGTGCGCTGCGACGGCAGCGCTCCCTGGACCGTGTTCGTTCCCGCCGAAGTGCGCCTGTACCGCCATGTCGCCGTACTCACCCGCCCCCTCAAGCGCCTAAGCATAGTCAAGGCTTCCGACCTGAGCATGGCCGAGCGCGATATCGGCCAGCTTTCGCAGGGCTACCTGACGGACCCGGCGCAGGTAGTCGGCAAGAAATTGACGCGCCAGCTCAATGCCAATCAGGTCATTGCGCCCAGCCACCTGGAGGCGGCGGAAGTGATTCGTCGCGGCGACCAGGTCGTAATCAACGCCGTCGGCGCCAATTTCAGCGTGCGCATGCCCGGCGAAGCCCTGACGGACGGGGCTCCTGGCGAACAGATCAACATCCGCAACCTGCGCTCGCAGCGGGTCATCCGGGCCCGGGTCGTGGGTCCGGGCCAGGTCGAGGTCGCCATGTAGGCACGTTTCTTGTAGCGTAAAGGTCAGGCGATTCCCTACACTGTTCGACGACGCGATGAAATTAGTCCTAAAGTTTTCTCGGCAGTGGCCGAAAAGCATGGCAAGCGTCCACCATATCGTCCGAGGTTCTGCATCATGGTCATCGATTTCAACCGGCTGAATAATGCCAATACGTCCGCTACCACGGGACGTACCGGCGCGACTCAGGCTGGCAATCGCAGTGAATCGGCACAGCCGAGCAAAGCGCCTGTCACCGGTAGCGATGGACAAACCGACGCCAAGAGCGGCGAACCCGTGCAACTGAGTCGCGAGGCTCAGCAGCTGCAAGCAATCGGCGAGAAGCTGCGCGATCAGCCCATCGTCAACAAGGAGCGCGTGGCCCAGCTGAAACAGGCCATCGCTGACGGCAGCTATCAGGTCGACAGCAAACGCGTCGCCCAGAAACTGCTCGACTTCGAATCCCAGCGCTAGTCCCAGGGCTGCGCTGGGGGTGTTGGACGCCCGACCCCCAAGAGCCCGCCATGCAAGACACCGCCCTGCTAGACCTGTTCTCCCACGATATCGGCACGGCCGAGCAGTTGCTTGAGCTGATCGATAACGAATTCCAGGCCCTGACCGACCGCGATCTCACCCGCCTCGACCGCCTGCTCGGTGACAAGCAACCGCTTCTCGCACTCCTCCAGCAGCACGGCAACGAGCGCAGTCGCCTGCTGCAGAGCGCCAACCTGAGCGCGGACCGCCAGGGGCTCGCCACGCTGGCCGCCCAGTCCGCCGTTGGTGATCAGTTGCTGGCGCGCAGCGAAGAGCTGTCCAAGCTGCTGCAACGCTGCCAGGATGGCAACACGCGCAACGGCCGACTGATCCGCGCCAACCAGGCGTCGGTCGGCAACATCCTCGGCATTCTGCGTGGCGGGGAAACGCCCGGGCTCTATGACAGCCGAGGCAGTGCCGCTAAAATCGCGCAGCAGAGACCGCTCAGCCAGGCTTGAGCGAATCACGCCAACAATAAAAGCACAGGGACATGCAGGCACTTCGCCAGCATGCTAGTGCCGTTGTAGTCCATGACTCGGAGAGTTCCGAACTGTGTCCAGTGCGTTCCACGACGAGAGCGGCCCCCAGCCGCCCAAGGTGCTCAAGACATCCGCAGAGATCATTGCCACCTTACGTCAATTGCAGCAGAACCATGATCCTCTGGTCATCCAGTTCAAAGGACGTGGCCAGCGTTTCCAGAGCTATCTCGTCGAGGTCGACCGCGACCGCGCGCGCGTGGCCCTGGACGAAATCATCCCGACCGACGGCGAGCGCTTCCTCAAGCAGGGCGAATCCTTCAACGTCGAAGCCTTTCGCGATGGCGTGCGCGTAGCCTGGAGCTGCGAGCATGACGTGCAGCTGGGCGAACTCGAAGGTGCGCCGTGCTACTGGGCACCGCTGCCGCTGGAAGTCATCTATCACCAGCGCCGCAGCGCTTTCCGCGCCCAGCTGAAGCAGAGCGACCAGGTCAAGATCGTGCTGACCGGCGACAAGCTGCGCGATGCGTTGCCCGGCCACCTGCTGGACATCTCCGCTACAGGCTGCAAGCTGCGTTTCGCAGGTAACCTGAGCGAGCAACTGAGCAATGGCCAGGTGCATGAGCGCCTGACCGCGCAGCTGCCGTTCGGCTCGATGACCTGCGCAGTGGAACTGCGCCATGTGCAGTACGACGAAAAGCTCGACATGACTTTCGTCGGCACGCGCTTCTACCGCATGAGCGGCCTGGAGCAACGTCAGGTCGAGCGCTTCGTCTATCAGTTGCAGCGCGAGGCGCGTCGCACCGAAGGCGACGGCCCCTTCTGAATCCCGCGAGAGCCGCTGCCGGGACGCAGGCTACTGCCCGGCACGCTCGCCCTTCTCCTCGTTCTCGCCCGGCGCCTCAGGAGCCGGCTCCTGCTGCATCTGTTCCTGCACCGTCTGCTCGTCGACGCGCGGATCGAGCGCGGCAACCAGCGGTGAGCTGGTGACGTTGCCCGGCATGGCCATGTGCTGCAGCGGCGCATCGTCGACCTGGTGCAGATGGGTGACCACCTCGGGACGAATGCGCCAGATCAGGATCAGCGCGCAGAAGCAGACGAACACGTAGAGCATGTTGGCCCCGTAGAAACGCATCAGCACGCCCGCCAGCAGTGGTCCGATGCAGGCGCCGACGCCGAAGGTGACCAGCAGCATCGCGGTCAGCGAGACCCGGCGCTCCGGTTCCACGTGGTCGTTGGCCAGCGCCACCGCCAACGGATACAGGCTGAACTGCATCAGGCTGACCAGAAAACCAACGCCGATCAGCAAGCCGAGGAACACCTGCGGCAACGCCGCCAGTGGCAGCGCGGCCAGCAGCAGAAACACCGCACAGCCTCGAATCAGGCGCACCCGGTCACGCCGGTCGGACAACCAGCCCAGCGGCCACTGCACCAGCAGCCCGGCCAGAATGCAGCTGCCCATGAACAGACCCACCTGCTCGGTGGAGAGCCCCATGCGCGTGGCATACAGCGGCGCGAGGCCATAGAAGGAGCCGATCAGCAGCCCGGCCACCGAAATGGTCGTCAGCGACAACGGCACCCGGTCCAGGAAGAAGCGCAGCTCCAGCGGTGCCGGATGCAGCGGCGCCGGGTGCAGGCGCCGGGTCAGCGCAACCGGCACCAGGCACAGAGCGAAGCAGAGAGCGACCAGCATCAGCAGCTCCAGCCCCAGCGTCGGATGCACCACCAGCGTCAGCTGCCCGAGAATCAGCCCCATGTAGGAGGCCGCCATGTAGCCGCTGAACACCAGGCCGCGCTGCTTGGCATCGGCCTGCTCGTTCAGCCAGCTCTCGATCACCATGTACTGGCACATCATGCCCAGGCCCACCAGCATGCGCAGGAACAGCCAGAACGGCAGCCACTCCACCAGGCCATGCCCCAGCACCGCCGCGGTGACCACCCCGGCGCAGGCCACGTAGGCCCGAATGTGCCCGACCCGGCCGATCAGTCGGTGGCCGAGCTTGCCCCCCAGCACCAGGCCGAAATAGTTGGCCGCCATCAACGCCCCGACCCACAGACCATCCACCGTGTCGGCCAGGCGCAGGGCCAGGTAGGTACTGAGCAGACCGGAACCCAGCAGCATCAGCAGCGTGGCGAAGTACAGCGAACGGAATGACTTCCAGATCAGTCGCATTGACGGATAAAGCTCCTTGTACGCGGGTAGGCAAAAACAGCGTCAGGCCTGGCCAGCCAGAACACGACGCTCCCAGGGCGTTATTTCATCGTAGAAGCTGGTCAGCTCCATGGTCTTGCTGGCGATGTAGCCTTCGATGAATTCCGCACCGAACAGTTCGATTGCCAGCTCGCTTCGTTTCAGACGCTCGATGGCGGCGTGCATGGTACAGGGTAGCGTCAATTCTTCTGGCACCTCGAACTCCCCCTGAATCGCCGGGCTCGGCTGCAGCTCGCGCTCCAGGCCATGCAAGCCGGCGGCAAGGCTGGCAGCGAGGGCCAGATAAGGGTTGGCATCGGCGCCAGGCAGACGATTCTCCACCCGTCGCGCCACCGGCGCACTGGCGGGAATGCGCAGCCCCGCCGCGCGGTTGTCCGCCGACCAGCAGGCATTGTTCGGTGAGGCATAGGGGTGGCACAGGCGCTGATAGGAGTTCACATGCGGCGCGAACAGCAGGGTGAAATCCGCCAACGCGGCCTGCTGGCCAGCGATGAAGTGATAGAAGGCCGCTGTCGCCTCGCCATTGTCGGCGCTGAAGATGTTGCGGTCACTGCCCTGCTCCACCACGCTCTGGTGGATGTGCATGGAGCTGCCGGGGGTGTGCGCCAGGGGCTTGGCCATGCACACCACGGACAAGCCGTGCTTGAAGCCGACCTCCTTGAGCAGATGCTTGAACAGGAAGGTCTGGTCGGCCAGCTGCAGCGCATCGCCGTGCAGCAGGTTGATCTCGAACTGGCTCACGCCCATCTCGTGCATGAAGGTATCGCGCGGCAGGCCGAGCGCCTCCATGCAGCGGTAGACATCGGCGAAGAACGGCCGCAGGCCATTGCTGGAACTGACGCTGAACGCCGCGCCACCATCCTCACGGCGGCCATCGAGCCCCAGCGGCGGCTGGAATGGCTGCTGCGGATCGGGGTTGCCAGCGAAGACGAAGAACTCCAGTTCGGTGGCCACGACGGGTTGCCAGCCCTGCTCGGCATAGCGCGCCAGCACGCGCTTGAGCAGGCCACGGGTGGACAGCCCGGAACTGCGCCCGTCCAGCTCGTCCGCGTCGCAGATCGCCAACGCGCGCGGCGGCTCGCTCCAGGGCAGGCGGTGGATCTGGCTCGGCTCGGCATTGAGCAGCAGGTCGCCGTCATCGCTGCCGTAGAAGCGCGCCGCCGGGTAGCCGCCCATGATGCACTGCAGCAACACGCCGCGAGCGAGCTGCAGGCGACGGCCTTCGAGGAAGCCACTGACGGTCATCACCTTGCCGCGCGGTACCCCGTTGAGGTCGGGGGTGACGCAGTCGATCTCATCGATCCCCTGCAGAAGGGTTTCCAGTGGGCGGCAGTTGGCAGTGCTCATCTTTATTGTCCTTGAATGACGCGAATACCGCCCGAGGGGCGGCGAGACGTACAAAATACGCATCGCATGTTCAATATTTCAAGCAGTGCAAGCTTATCGAGATGCGACACCGCCTTGCACTCCGTCGCCGAGATCGACCGCCCTGGCTAGAAGCCCATGAAGGCTGTGCTAGAGTCGCGCGCTATTTTTTCGGCCCTGGCTGAAAGTCCTCTCGCCCCGGCGCCCTGCTCGAGCAGCGTGCCCAGCAACCAGAGACCACCCGATGTCCCAAGCCCTCCACCCTGCCCTGCAGCTTCTCAACCGCATCAGCCTGGTGACGCAGATCGTCATCGGCCTGCTGGCAGGCATCGCCCTTGCCTATGTCGCTCCCCAGGCTGCGCTGTCCGTCGGCTTCATCGGCAATGTCTTCGTCTCCGCGCTGAAAGCAGTGGCGCCCATCCTGGTGTTCATCCTGGTGATGGCCTCCATCGCCAACCACCAGCACGGTCAGCAGACCCACATCCGCCCGATTCTGCTGATGTACCTGCTCGGCACGTTTAGCGCCGCACTGGTGGCCGTCGTCGCCAGCTTCGCCTTCCCCTCGGCACTGGTACTGAGCAGTCAGGCCGCCGAACTGTCGCCTCCGGGCGGGATCGGCGAAGTCCTCAAGACCCTGCTGATGAACCTGGTCGACAACCCGGTCAATGCGCTGCTCAGGGGCAACTTCATCGGCATCCTGGCCTGGGCCATCGGCCTGGGCTTCGCCTTCCGCCATGCCAGCGCCGGCAGCAAGCAACTGCTGGGGGACCTGTCAAACGGCGTCACCGCCATCGTCAAGCTGGTCATCCGCCTGGCCCCGCTGGGCATCTTCGGCCTGGTGGCCGCGACCCTGGCCGAATCCGGTTTCGACGCCCTGCTCGGCTACCTGCACCTGCTGGTGGTGCTGGTCGGCTGCATGCTCCTGGTCGCCCTGGTGGTCAACCCGGTGCTGGTGTACTGGAAGATCCGCCGCAACCCCTATCCGCTGGTCTTCACCTGCCTGCGCGAAAGCGGCCTGACCGCCTTCTTCACCCGCAGCTCGGCGGCGAACATTCCGGTCAACCTGCAACTGTGCCAGCGCCTGGGCCTGCACGAGGAAACCTACTCGGTGTCCATCCCGCTGGGCGCCACCATCAACATGGCCGGTGCCGCCATCACCATCAGCGTGCTGACCCTGGCCGCCGTGCATACGCTGAACATCGCGGTGGACCTGCCCACCGCCCTGCTGCTCAGCGTGCTGGCCTCGATCAGCGCCTGCGGCGCCTCGGGCGTGGCCGGCGGCTCGCTGCTGCTGATCCCGCTGGCCTGCAGCCTGTTCGGCATCCCCAATGACGTGGCCATGCAGGTCGTCGCCATCGGCTTCATCATCGGCATCGTCCAGGACTCGGCAGAGACCGCACTGAACTCCTCCACCGATGCACTGTTCACCGCTGCGGCGTGCATGGCGCAGGAAAAGCGCCAGGACTGAAACGACAGATAGAAGGCTTGCGCGTGCAGGCCTTCTGTATTTCGGCTGGTGCCACACCTGGCACCGACAAAGGGAAAATTGATAACGATTAGCGTTTGAATTAGATTGACGCCTTTCGCAACCTACCGCGGACGGCTTCATGTTCGAATTGCAAAGCGTCAGTTACAGCATTCCTGAACGCACACTGCTGCATCCCCTGAACCTGCACATCGATGCCGGACGCATGGTCGGTCTGATCGGCCACAACGGCTCCGGCAAATCCACCCTGATCAAGTTACTCGCTCGCCAACAGGCACCCAGCGGCGGCCATATACTGCTCGACGGCAAGCCGCTGGCAAACTGGGGCCAGCGCGACTTCGCCCGCCAGGTGGCCTACTTGCCTCAGCAGTTGCCACAGACCGAGGGGCTTACCGTGCGTGAGCTGGTAGGTTTCGGCCGCTATCCCTGGCACGGCGCCCTTGGCCGTCTGGGTAGTGAAGACCGCACGCACATCCAACGCGCCATGGACCTGACCGATACCGGCATCTTTGCCGATCGTCTGGTCGACCATCTGTCCGGAGGGGAGCGCCAGCGCGTCTGGCTGGCCATGTTGCTGGCGCAGAACACCCGTTACCTGTTGCTCGACGAACCCACCTCAGCGCTGGACATCGCCCACCAGGTGGAGGTGCTCTCACGCGTCCACGACCTCAGCCGTGAGTTGGGCCTGGGCGTGCTGGTGGTGCTGCACGACGTCAATATGGCTGCGCGCTATTGCGATCACATGTTGGCCCTGCACAGTGGTCGCCTGCTGGCGCAAGGCAACCCGGCCGAGTTGATGCGCGGCGAGACCCTGGAGCGTATCTACGGCGTACCCATGGGGATAATGACCAATCCTGCGGACGGATCGCCGATCAGCTACTTGCAATGAGCAAAGGCTAGCGATCATCGGTATAAGGTAGAGGCTGATCCAGCAAGGGGCAGTTATCGCAATGCTCGAGGTTCTCGAGGCGATAACGAATGCAACACACCCTACGCTGGCGCCAGAGACCGTCGGAACGCAGCTCCTGACTTACCTGCAGATACCGAATCGGCCTGAACAGGGGGTTGCGAACACCATCGGCGCATCGCTCCTGTTCCATCAGCTCATGGCCATGCACCAATAACGACGAGGGCAAGACCTTGCCCATTTCACCGACGAACCACTCCAGGTAGTTACCGGCGTTGCTCCAGAGCACCTTGGGTGACAGCCTTGCCTCCGTCGCCAGTATCTGGATAAACGCTTGCAGATGCCCGGTCAGCTCGGCGAAGCGCTGAAAGGCATCAGCCGGTGGAACGGCAAAGGGTTCACCATCGTCGGGTAACTTGAAGGCCTGTGGCAGCCCCTGCTCGTCCAACACCACCTCAATCGCATCGAGCGCCAACGGCAAACGACGTCCCAACACCAGCGCAGCAGCGACCACTGGAGGAATCAGTCGAACCAGATAGTGCTTGGACCACTGCGAGGCCAGTGCTCGGCGGTCCTGCCCGACATGCAGGGGGTCGAACCGCTGCAGTACCGCATCGAGCTGAGCCGTATGCAGGAGTTGGCGCACCGGCAGCGACGGGCGCGGGTCTTCAAAGGTAGTCAGCACGTCGCGATAACTCGCGAACTCGCCAAAAAACAGTGGAGCAAGAGCTGCGATCATCGCCCCCCCCTGCGAATTCGGGAGAACCAACTCAGCACAATCGGCATCGCTCGAAGAAACGCTCGCGACTCTGCGCCATCAACGCAGCGCGCTTGTGCGGAAAATCGAATTCCTTCTCCTGCCAGAAGCCGAGACGCTGCATATGGCCAATCATCCGCTGATTGTCGGCACGCGGCTCAGCGACGATGCGCTGGGTACGCGGTTCATCCAGCAACAGATAATGCACCAGAGCCGATAGCCAGCTTTCCACCTTGTGCGGCCCGCGATGATCCTCCTCGCCAACCAGCATGTGAATGCCGCGGTCGTAGTCAGCGGCAGCGTAGAAAGGCGCTATGCGATCTTCCTTGGCCCAGTAAGCTTCGAAATAGGCGAACGGCTGGTCGTCAAAACACCCGATCATCGTCAACACATGCGGATCGGCCGCCAGACGCTCGAGATAGTCGCGGTGCTGATCGAGGCTACCCTGTTCCTGCCAGAACTCAGCTACTCGAGGGTGGTTCTGCCAGTGATTGAAGCGCTCCAGGTCGACTTCGATATCAAGCGTACGCAGCGAAATCCAACTGCCCAGACGAAAGTCGAAGCGTCGATACAGTTCGCCGGCGGGCTTCGGCGAGCGTTGCGGATGACGCCGCCCATCGCTGAGCACGAAGCGCTGCGGATAGCTTTCGCTGGCCGCCCCGCTGCGCCAGGGCATCGGCAATTGCCAGAACATCGAACGCTGCACCTGCCAGAGGCCGCCCATCTCAGGGCTGAGCAGCCCCTGCTGCACCAGCTCAGCAGGACAATCGTCGAGCCTCAGCAGCAGTCGTTGGCAGGCTGGATCGATGGCGAACGCCTGATAAGAGAAAGCCCAGAGTGCAAGCGGCATATCACGCCCTTGCAACCACCAAACCTCGTCCTGACGCTCGGCGCGCAGCAGCGGCTGCCCATCCAGCAACAAGGTCAGCTCATCCGCACCACCATCGACCAGAAGAACGCGCCCATCGGGCAAGGGCAGAGAAACACCGGTCATGAATACAACCTCGAAAACCTGAAGACGAATGGCAAATGAAGATATTTAGTCGAACTCACTCAGGCGCTTTCCAGCGCCCGAGCTTGAGTCGTAGCGGCTGCTGGCATGCGCTCGAACAGCGAATGGGCGATCTCCTCAGCGCGCATCGGCAGTACCGACAGCAAGGTGTCGCTCAACCCATGACTGCTCTGACTGAACCCCTGTAGATACACGCCAGCCCGCAGCTGCGCGTCAGCACGCACACGGTAGTCGCGCTCGACCTGGAAATCGCCCAGGTATTTCTGCAGCGGCGCCAGCAACTCGCGGTGAGAACTGCGCTCATAACCGGTGGCGAGGATCACCGCATCGTAACGTTTGCTCTCAATATCACCGGTGGCACTATCGCGCAGCGCCAACTCGATCCCCTCATCGCTGGCACGGGCGCTTTCAACCGTGCGCCGGCACAGGAAACCATGACGCGCCTGCTTGGCCACTTTCTGCCGATAGAAGATGCCGTAGATACGCTCGATCAGATCCAGATCGACCACCGAGTAATTGGTGTTGTGGTACTCATGAATCAGCTTTTCGCGCTCGGCCTCAGGCTCGTTGAACACCAGATCGGTATAGCCGGGGGTGAATATCTCATTGACGAATGGGCTGTCGTCAGCCGGCTTCAGCACCGCCGCACGCAGGATCATGTCCACCTGCACCGACGGATAACTGTCGTTGAGGTCGATGAAAGCCTCCGCCGCGCTCTGCCCACCGCCAACCACGGCGATGCGCATCGGCTGGTGACGATTACAGGGCTGGCTGGCCATGCGTTCCAGATACTGGGCGTGATGGAAGACCCTTGCATCGTCACGCAGATGGGTGAAGGCAGACGGAATCCGCGGAGTCCCTCCGGTACTGAGAACAATGGAGCGCGCCAGGCGGAAGCGCTCGGCGCCCTGACTGTCGACAGAGATCACCCGTAACTGGTCGATACCCTGAGCACCATGCACCGGCTCGACGCGAACCACCGACTCGCCGTAGGCGCACTGATCGGCAAATTGCTGAGCGACCCAACGCAGGTAGTCGTTGTACTCCATCCGGCATGGGTAGAAGGTGCCAAGATTGATGAAATCCACCAGGCGTCCCTGCGCGTGCAGGTAGTTGACGAAGCTGTAGGGACTACTGGGATTACGCAGAGTGACCAGATCCTTGAGGAAGGAAATCTGCAGTTCACTCTGGCTCACCAGGGTATTGCCGTGCCAGCGGTAATCCTGCTGACGATCGAGGAACAACGCATTGTAAGCGCGCCCTTCCCGCTCACCCTGCTCCTGCAGAGCAATAGCCAATGCCAAATTGGAGGGGCCGAAGCCGATGCCGAGCACGTCGTAGGTCGGAACAATCAACTGAGTCATGATGCCTGTGTCCTTTAGCCGTTTGCCATGAACAAGCCATGGGCCTGCCTGGGAGAGTCCGCTCGCTCAGCCTTGCGGCCCGAGGATGCGGTCTTGAAGAAGAAGACGAGGCAGAAACTCAGAAATTTATAATAATTCTCATTACTGACGCTTCATCAACGGCTTACTCTCACCTCGCCCACCGGCGCAGACGCATGCGGCAATGCTTCATGGCGTTGACGATATGCTTCTCCACCATGTCGCGAGAGATGCCTATGCTCTCGGCGATCTCGGCATGAGAACAGCCCTCTACCTTGCGCATCAGGAATGCCTGGCGACAAACCGGTGGCAGTTCGTCCAACGCCCTCTTCAGTAGGCGCAACTGCTGCGCCTGACAGGCCTGAACCTGTGGATCACAGGTGTCGTCGAGTTCTTCATGCCCCAGAGACTCGAGCGGCTCGTCGGCGCGCACCTGCGCACGCCGGTATCGGTCGACACTCAGGTTGATCGCGGTTCGAAAAAGAAACGCGCGCGGCTGCTCGATGGCAGCCAAGGACTTACGCTCGAGCAGGCGCAAGACGCTTTCCTGAGCCACATCTGCAGCCGCCTGGCGATCACCAAGCGTACGACTGAGGTAACGGACCAATTCTTGGTAATGGTGTATCACAACACTCTCTAAGCCCCCGAAGGAACCGCCCCGTGCAGGTTCCTGATGTGTCACGACAACAGACACTTGCTGACAGCCCCGGTCAGCGATACTTATAATCACTCGCATTTTGTGCAAATGAAAGCCTCGCAAAAGCCTGGGACGCCCGAATGATCGAGCCGCAATCCACCGACGAAGACGAGCGCCTCAGCGCCGAGGCGGCATACTGGTGCGCGCGTCTGCATGACATGGACTGCACTGCCGAGGAGCGCCAGGCCTTCGCTCGCTGGATAGCCACTACCCCCGACCACCAGCACGAGTACGACGCCATGCTGGCGATCTGGCGGCTGGCCGATCAACTACACCCAGCCCACACCTCCACACCCAGCAACACGACAACTCACCCTCGCCGCCAACGAACCCCCTGGCGCGCGACCAGGATTGCTGCTGCCGCCATGCTGGGAGGAGTGACTATCTGGATGGGCGGCTGGGCGGCAGGCCTGCTGCCAGCGCAGGTTGGCTACTACGCAGCTCAGGAAGCCCCGCGCAAGGTCATCCTGGCAGACGGCTCGCACGCTCAACTGAACAGCGACAGCAGACTGATCTTCGCCATCTTTCGCGACCACCGCAGTGCCTGGCTCAGTAGCGGTAGCGAAGGCTATTTCGAAGTCACTCACGACATAGAACAGCCTTTCAGCGTACTGACCGACAACGGCCAGGTGCGCGTCACTGGCACCCGTTTCAATGTCTGGACAGACGAACGACAGATGCTGGTCAGCCTGCTTGAAGGAGCCGTGATCGTCAGCCCGCCGAATGGCGCCCAGGCTGGCCAGGCGCAACTTTCGCCAGGCATGCAGGCACGCTACAGCAAAGGGAGCAACCAGATCGACGTGGAACAGGCAAGCACCACCAGCGCCATTGCCTGGACCGAAGGCAAACTGGTGCTGGATGATCTGACATTGAGCGCCGCCCTGCCACTGATCAATCGCTACCTTGAACAGCCGGCTCGCCTCGGCGACGCAGCCAGCGGCAACCTGCGAATAGGTGGGGTCTACCGTACCGACGACCTCAAGGCGCTGGTCGAATCGCTGCCAACCGTGCTGCCCATCGAAGTCAGGCGTGACGATGACGGTGGCCTGGTACTGAAGAGCCGCTACGCCTCACTCTAGCCGGGCACGCCATGCGCACGGGGAGAACGATGCCGGACCTGCAGCAGAAGCGAAGCTCGTGCAAGACACTTATCCAGGGTTTTCTTTGAGTTTTCTCTCGCCTTATCCGTCTTAACAGGAACGATTCGGGTTTGCAGTCATTTCGATTGCAACCGCGTCGCCCCGTTTTCCGGCGCAGCTCTGCGCCGAGCCTCAGGACTGGATGATGCAGACACCTTCGCAAAGTACGTTCCGCGAACTCCTCCGGCTGTTACGCCCGTTCGCGCCACAACTCGCCGCCGCAACCCTGTTGGGCATTCTTGGCGGCGCCAGCATCACGGCACTGCTGGCCACCATCAACTACAGCCTGCATTCCGATGACGGCATGCACAGCGCCTTACTGTTGGGTTTCGCCGGGCTCTGCCTGTTGGCCCTGGTGGGCTCTATCGTGTCCGACATCGGCACCAACTATGTCGGTCAACACGTTATCGCGCGCCTGCGCAAGGATCTGGGCAGCAAGATCATCTCGGCACCGATCGACCAGATCGAACGCTACCGCAGCCATCGCTTGATTCCAGTGCTGACCCACGACATAGACACCATCAGCGATTTCGCTTTCGCCTTCGCCCCACTGGCAGTGTCACTCACCGTCACCCTTGGCTGCCTGGGCTATCTGGCCTCGCTTTCACTACCCATGTTTCTCACCACCGCCCTGGCTATCGTCATCGGCAGCGCCATTCAGTACGTGGCGCGCAGCAAGGGTATCCGCGGCTTCTTCCAGGCCCGTGACGCCGAAGATGATCTGCAGAAGCACTATCGCGCCATGGCCGAGGGTGCCAAGGAACTGCGCATCAGCCGCCCGCGCCGCTTTCAGCATTACAGCGAGCGCCTGCAGGGCACAGCCGAACGCATCTGCGACATCCAGATCCGCTCGATCAATCTGTTCGTCATCGCCAAGGGCTTCGGTTCGACCCTGTTCTTCATCGTCATCGGCGTGGCCCTGGCTTACCAGAGCTTCTGGCCGAGCACCGACAAGGCGACACTGAGCGGCTTCATCCTGGTGCTGCTGTACATGAAGGGGCCACTGGAGCATCTGGTTGGCCAGCTGCCCATCGTCAGCCGCGCTCAGGTGGCCTTCCGCCGCATTGCCGAGCTGTCGCAGCGTTTCTCCTCGCCAGAACCCAATCTGCTTCTGCGTGACGACGGCCGCAACGCACCGCCCATGCGAGGCATCGAGCTGCGCGGCCTGCACTACCGATACCCCACCGAAGACGGCGGAGAAGGCTTTGGCGTCGGCCCGGTAGATCTGCAGATCCGTCCCGGTGAGATCCTCTTCATCGCTGGCGAGAACGGCTGCGGCAAAACCACGCTGATCAAGCTGCTGCTGGGACTCTATGTGCCCAAGGGAGGCACGTTGCAACTCAACGGCGAGCCGGTGACAGACGCCAATCGCGATGATTATCGCCAACTGTTCACCACCATCTTCGCCGACTACTTCCTGTTCGAGGATCTGCTCAAGGGCAGCCAGGACATACCCGCCGAAGCCAACCGCTACCTGGAACGCCTGGAGATCGCCCACAAGGTCAGTCTGGACGACCACAACTACTCGACCACCGACCTTTCCACAGGCCAGCGCAAACGCCTGGCGCTGGTGCAAGCCTGGCTAGAGAAACGCCCAGTGCTGGTGTTCGACGAGTGGGCCGCCGATCAGGACCCCGAATTCCGCCGCATCTTCTATACCGAGCTGCTGCCAGAGCTTCGGGCTCAGGGCCGCACCTTGATAGTGATCTCCCACGACGACCGCTACTTCCACGTAGCCGACCGCCTGCTGCAAATGGCCTCCGGACGAATCGTTTCACTACAGGAACAGCATCGAGGCACCACTGAGCCTGCTGCGGAGAGCTCCCCCGTCGGGTAAGGCACCAGCAAAGCACGAGCGTGAAATTTCTTTTCCGGTTTCCGCTCACTCGTGCGTCTTAAAGCAAATCATTCTAATTATGACCAACGCTAAACAGATAATTCAGGAGTACAGCAGTGCGCTCATCCAGCTCTTTCTCTCCGTCCGCGAACACACTCAAACCTCTGGCTCGCCTGGTGCGCGCCACTGCGTTCGGCCTGGCACTTGGGGCTTCTGCACCGCTGCTGGCCGAGCCCGTACGCATCGACCTGCCGGCACAACCGCTGGCCTCGGCACTGACCAGTCTGGGGGAGCAGACCGAGCTGCAGATCCTGTTCAACCCGGCCCAACTCAGCCGCCTGCGTAGCAATGCCGTCACTGGCGAAATGGAGGCTCTGCAGGCACTGGATGCCCTGCTCGAAGGCACCGGCGTGCGTTATCAACTCGACGGTAACCGCGTCAGCCTGTTCACCAGCGCGGGCGACAATGCCCTGGCCCTGCCCGAGCAGGTAATCGAAGGGCGTAGCGAAGGACAGAGCAGTTTCGTACCCAAAACCAGCAACAGCGCCAGCAAAACCAATACCTCAATTCTCGAGATACCCCAGTCGGTATCGGTGATCACCCGCGCCCAGCTCGAAGCCCAGGGTGCACAGAGCGTTACCGAAGCGCTGCGCTATGTGCCGGGGGTCAAGGTGGAGACATATGGCCTCGACCCGAAAGGCTACGACTGGCTGTTCATTCGCGGTTTCAACGGCCAGAGCACCAGCGACTACCTCAACGGCCTGCGTCAGCAGAACAACGACTACGCCCTGTTTCGCAGCGAGCCCTATGCACTCGAAAGAGTCGATGTGGTTCGCGGCCCCGCCTCGACACTGTTCGGTCAGGGTGATGCTGGCGGCGTGATCAACCGGGTGAGCAAGAAACCTACCGCCAACCAGACCAACGAGATTCAGCTCACTGCCGGCAGTCATGACCGTCGCCAGGGTCAGTTCGATGTGGGTGGCGCACTCGACGAGCAGAGCCAGTTTCTCTACCGCGTCGTCGGCCTGTACCGCGAAGCCAATACACAGGTGGAGTATGACGATGGTCATGAGCTGGAAGACGATCGCCAGTACATCGCACCGTCCTTCACCTGGGCGCCGAACGAGGACACCAGCCTGACCCTGCTCACCGACTTCCTGCGTGATCGCAACGGCGGCAGCCTGTTCGTCTACACCAAGCCTAATGGTCACACCACCGATACACTGCTGGGCGACCACAGCTTCAACCGCTTCGACCAGGATCAGTACAACCTCGGCTACGAGTTCCGCCACCGCTTCAACGATACGCTGGAATTCCGTCAGAACCTGCGCTACGGCCAGGTAGATCTGACCTTCAACAACCTGCTGCCGGCACTGATCGATACCACGAGCGGTACCGTGTTCCGTGTAGCTGACCGTCGCCAGCAGCACCTCAATACCTTCGCGGTGGACAACCAGTTGCAGGCCGACTTCAACACCGGCTCAATCCGCCACACGCTGCTGACCGGCATCGACTACAGCTGGCAGGACGCCGATATCAAGTTCTACCGCAACATGCCGTTGGGCGCCGGAGGCGTGACACCACCGCTGAACGTGAACAACCCTATCTATGGCCAGCCGATTCAAACACCCAATGCAGGCAACTCGCAGACTCGAGCTGATTACGACCAAACCATCGAACAACTCGGTGCCTACGTCCAGGATCAGATCCACTTCGACGACCACTGGCTGCTGACCCTCGGCGGCCGTCACGACCGCGTGCGTAACGACTTCGATAACAACATTCCCAACAGTCAATCCACCAACCAGAAAGACGACGCCTTCACCGGCCGCGTAGGTCTGACCTACGTCACCGACTTCGGCTTGGCGCCCTATATCAGCTACGCCGAATCCTTCGCGCCCAACAGCGGGGTCGGCAGTCAGGGCAGCACCTTCGATCCCAGCGAAGCCGAGCAGTGGGAAGTGGGGGTGAAGTACCAGCCGCATGACGACCTGCTGCTGACCCTGGCCGCCTACGACCTGACCAAAACCAATATTCTTACCGCCGAGCGGAATAGCAGTGGGGCAACTACCGGTTTCAACGTCGCGGAAGGTGAGCAGCGTTCGCGCGGCATCGAGGCCGAGGCTCGTCTCAAACTGGGCGAGCACTGGGATATCCTCGGTTCGTACACCTACACCAAGGCACAGATCACCCGCAGCAACGACGGCAATCAGGGCAACCGGCCAGCCAACGTGCCAGAGCACATGGCTTCTGCCTGGGTGAACTACAACTTCAGCGATGGCTCGCTGCGGGGCCTGACCCTGGGCGCAGGTGCCCGCTACGTCGGCTCGATGTATGGCAATAACGCCAATACCTTCGGGGCCGACAGCTACACCCTGTTCGATGCCTCGGCCAGCTACAAACTGACGCCACAGGTCACGCTGGCCGTATACGCGCAAAACCTGTTGAACGAGGAATACACCGCCACCTGCGACGCAGCCACCAGTTGCTACCCCGGCCTGGAACGCAACCTGATGACCAGCGTCAAGTACAGCTGGTAACCAGGTGCAAAGCCCGGCACCGCCAATGGCGCTGCCGGGCTTTTGCTTGCTGACTGATCAGGCTCCTGCGGGAGCCTTGCGCGTATCTGGAGAAACACTTGCCTGCCTCGACGAACCTCCCCCACCGCTGCCTGAAACGCCGCCAATTGCTTCAGGCCATGGCCATCGGCGGATTGGCCCTCGGCTGTGGTTTGCCATTGCGAGCGGAGCCCCTGCAGCGCGTGGTCGCCATCAACTGGGCCGCGGCAGAAACGCTGCTGACGCTCGGCGTGGAACCACTGGCCATTTCCGACGTCGGCTACTACCGACGGCGAATGCCCGATCCAGCACTACCGCAGACCGTGCGCGACATAGGCCCCTACTGGGAGCCCAATCTCGAATTGCTGCACCAGTTGAACCCGCAACTGATCCTCAGCGATGCCCTGCCCAACAGCGTATTACGTACGCTCGGTGATATCGCACCGACCGAGGTGGTGAACATTTTCCCAACCGACAAAGGTGTCTGGAACAGTGCCAGCGCTTTCATGCGCCAGTTGTCCGAGCGGCTGCACCTGAGTGACCGCGCCGACGTTTATCTGCAAGCCGCAGAGCAACGCCTGGAGACGCTACGCAACCGTTTGGCGCTAAGCCCACGGCCTGCGATTTACATCGCCGTGCTCAACCAGGATGGCCGCCACGCCACTGTCTACGGCCAGCACAGCATGGCCCAGGACGTGCTCGAACGACTGGGGCTGCGCAATGCCTGGAACGGCCCGAGCAATGCCATGGGCTTCAGCCTCACCGGTATCGAGCGCCTCAGCGAACAACCCGATGCCCATCTGCTGTACATCGAAATTCCTACGACGTCGGCGCGCCTGCAGAGCCTGCGTCAGCCCAATGCCTTGTGGAACAACCTGCCATCAGTGCGCCGCCATCAAACTCAACCGCTGGGCAAATTCTATCCCTACGGCGGCGTGGCCTCGTACCTCAGCCTGGCCGAGCGCATTGCCGACTATCTGGACAGTCAAGAGGTGCAGCATGGCTGAGTCACTGAGCCTTCCCATGCGCCCGCCTCGGCATAGCCTGGGCTCGGCGCTGTGCACCCTGCTTATCGCCATACTGGCAGCACTGCTGGTATGGCGTGGGCTCAACGGTCTGCTCCCGCACGAACTGTGGTGGCAGGCGCTGTGGTCACCGGATCTGGACAGCCCCAATCAGGTACTGCTGCATTTCAGCTTCGCGCCACGCCTGCTGGTCAGTCTGATGGTTGGCGCAGCCCTCGGCCTGGCCGGCACCCTGTTCCAGCAGATTCTGCGCAATCCGCTGGCCGAACCGGTGACCCTTGGCGTCGCGGCCGGCGCCAACCTCGCCCTGTCGGTCACCACCATCTGGGCACCGACGCTGCTGATCCATGGCCTGGAAATCGTGACGCTGGCTGGGGCCGGCCTGGCTACCCTGGCCCTGTTCAGCTTCGCCTGGGGCCGCCATTTGTCGCCGTTGCGTTTCATCCTGACCGGCATGGTGATCAGCCTCTACTGCAACGCGTTGAACGCCCTGCTGGTACTGTTCAACCACGACTACCTGATTGATTTGCTGCTGTGGCAGGCCGGCTCGATCAACCAGAGCGGCTGGGATGGCGTGCTCTACCTGGCGCCACGTCTGGCCGTCGCAGCCACGCTGGCGGTGCTGCTGATACGCCCGCTGGCAGCGCTCGGCCTGGAAGACCAGAGCGCGGCCAGCATCGGCGTGTCGCTGCGCGCCACCCGTGGTTTTGGCCTGCTGGTCGCTGTGGCGCTGAGTGCCTTCGTCACCAGCGTGGTCGGCATCATCGGTTTCATCGGACTCGCCGCGCCAGCCATCGCGCGCATGACCGGCGCTCGCACCCTGCGCCAACGGTTGCTGTGGGCGCCTCTGCTCGGTGCCGCGCTGCTGTGCCTGGTGGATCAGTGCGCGCGCGAGCTGTCGCGCCTGGTCGGCGAAGTACCGGCCGGCATCCTCACTGCGGTGTTCAGTGTGCCGCTGCTACTCTGGCTGCTGGCGCGCCAGCGCAGCGGCGGTATCCAGCCGCACAGAACGAGCCTGGGACGACCAACGGATCATCCGTGGCGGCCAATTCTGCTGGTTGCCGGGTTGCTGATCATGCTGCTGATACCTGCCGTGTTTTTGGCCAAAGGGCTGTACGGATGGCAGTGGGCCGAGCTTGGCGAGCTGCACTGGCGCTTGCCGCGTGTGTTCGGTGCACTGGCCGCCGGCGCCATGCTGGCCATGGCCGGGCTGTTGGTGCAACGCCTGACCGGTAACCCCATGGCCAGCCCGGAGGTGTTGGGTGCCAGCTCAGGTGCGGCGCTGGGCGTGCTGGTGCTGTTCCTATTGGTACCGCAGCCGCAGGCGCTGATGCTGCCGGCAGCCAGCCTTGGCGCCTTGCTGACCCTCGCAGTTCTGCTCTGGTTCGCCTGGCGCAGCGCCTTCAGCCCGGAGCGTTTGCTGCTCACCGGCGTGTGCCTGACCACCCTGATGGGCGCGCTGAGCACCCTGTTGATGGCCAGTGGTGACCCACGCATGACCGCGTTGATGAGCTGGATGACCGGTTCGACCTATCAGGTCGATGCCAATGCTGCCACGACCGCCGTGATCCTGACCATGCTGCTGGGCGCCGCTGCGTTACTACTGGCACGCCCACTCGATCTGCTCGGCCTGGGTAACGGTACGGCGGCAGCACTCGGCCTGCGCCTGCGCGCCAGCCATCTGGGGATCCTGCTGCTGGCCGCACTGCTCACCGCCGCTGCCACCCTGATGGTCGGTCCCCTGAGCTTCGTCGGCTTGATCGCACCGCATATCGCCCGCCATCTCGGCGTACACCGTGCGCTACCGCAGCTCCTGCTAAGCGCTGGCGCCGGTGCACTGATCATGCTGTTGGCCGACTGGCTGGGGCGGAACCTGGCTTATCCATGGCCGGTTTCCGCCGGGCTGCTGGCCGCGTTCATTGGCTGCCCATACTTCCTTTGGCTGATGCAGCGCGAACGCCGTGGCTAGCACATCGTCAACGACTGGTGCGCACAGCGCACCAGTTTCTCTTTGATCGATACGCCCTACCAGTAGCGTCGCAGAAACGCTGCCGCCTGCTCGTAGTGCTCCAGCACCTCCGGCACCAGCCCGGCCATACGCAGGAAGTCATGGGTCATGCCACGGCATAGCCGGCTCTGCACGACCACACCCTGCTCGCGCAAATGCTCGGCATAAGCCAGGCCCTCATCCAGCAAAGGGTCGAACTCGGCGATCAGCAGAAGAGCCGGCGCACTGCCACGCAATTGCCCCTCAGCCAGCAACGGCGAGCAACGCCAGTCACGGCGCTGCGCCGGCTGTTCTGCATAGTGCTGGTAGAACCAGGCCAGTGTCGCGCTCTCCAGCAGATGCCCTTCGGCAAACAACTCCTGGGATTCACTGGTCTGGCGGGCGTCCACCGCCGGATAGAACAGCAGTTGCGCGCAGGGCTTTGCCTCCTGCGTGGCAGCCAGCTCGGCACAAACCACGCTGGCCAGGGTCGCGCCAGCACTGTCCCCCCCCAGGGCCACGCGTGCCGGGTCCAGGCCCAGCGCCAAACCGCCTTCTTGCAGCCAGTCCCAGGTATCGCGCACGTCCTCCAGGGCAGCGGGAAAGGGATGCTCCGGCGCCAGTCGATAGTCCAGCGCCAA
Organism: Ectopseudomonas khazarica; assembly: GCF_004521985.1. GTDB lineage: Bacteria > Pseudomonadota > Gammaproteobacteria > Pseudomonadales > Pseudomonadaceae > Aquipseudomonas > Aquipseudomonas khazarica. The sequence goes on along the minus strand of NZ_SBHZ01000001.1, from coordinate 186,335 downwards.
TACCGCGCACTGCGCGCTGATGGTCAATTGCCGACAGATCGCATCGTGCGAGTCCAGGCTGCCGATGCAATAACCGCCGCCATGCAGATAGATCAGCACTGGCAGCGCCGCACCGGCCTGCTCCGGCCGATACAGCCTTGCCGCCAGATGACCATGGCGCACCTGCGGCGAGACTTGCTCCACGGTACAGGGCGGAGCGAATGGTGGCAGGCTGCGCGAAGCGGCCTCGAACTCGGCACGCGCCTGTGCCACCGGCAACTCATGGGGAGCCGGCCGCCCTGCCCGCCGGCCCTCGTCGACCATATCGAGATAGGCGGCGATTTCCGCGTGCAGCTCGCCAGGTACATTAGAAAGGGCAACACTCATAGCGCGAACGCCTCCTGCGCGACCTGTGCGCAACAATGATCGATGACTGCCAGCAACTCCTCCTCGAAAGACGCCATGAAGCGCTCGATGCTGGAAGGACGAAACACCTGCCGACTGAACAGACAGCGCAGCGCCAACTCACCGTCGTGCACCTGGCCGACGATCTCCAGCCAGTTGTTCAGCGGCGCGCTCGCGGCATAGGCATCACCGGGCCGCTCATCGAGCAGGCTGAACAGGGCTTCGCCGTCGGCGCTCTGATCGAGCTGGCCCAGGTAGTTGAAAGTGACGCGCGGCTGCGCCTGTGCTGCCAGCCTGCTGCGCATCTGGCCATCGGCCAGATAACGCAACACACCGTAGCCGATGCCCTTGTTCGGCACCGCACGCAGGCGTTGGCGCAGCGCCGTGATGGCCTGGCCATAATCGCCCTCGCCAGCCTCCAGACGCACCGGGAACAGGCTGGTGAACCAGCCCAGGGTGCGGCTGTGGTCGAGGCCATCGAACAGATCCTCACGACCGTGCCCCTCCAACCCGACCAGCACCGCATGCTGCCCACTCCAGCCACACAGTGCGCGACCGAGGGCCGCCAGCAGCAGATCGTTGATCTGCGTGCGATAGGCTTGCGGTGCGACTTTGAGTAGCCGCGTGGTAGTGGTTCGATCCAGGCGCAGACTGATCCGCTCACGCAATGCCACCTGAGCACGACCGCGAGGGTTGTCGCGCGGTGGCTCGCCCAGCCCCTCGCTGGCAGTCTGCTGCAGCCAGTACGGCAGCTCCTCGCGCACGCTTGGCTGACAGGCGTAGGCCCTGAGACTTTGCGCCCAGTCTCGATAACTGCAGGAAGACGGCGGCAGATCCGGCGCTTCACCGCGCTGCAATGTTCCATAAAGCCGTTGCAGATCCTCCAGCAGAACCCGCCAGGACACACCGTCCACTCCCAGGTGATGGATCACCAGCAACAGTCGGCAGCTACCATCGGCCAACTGGCTGTAGACAGCCCGCAGCAAACGCCCCTGACCGATATCCAGGCTGCGCTGTGCACTGTTGGCCAGTGCCAGCGCCTCGTCGGCATCTGCCGGTTGCTGATGCCAGAGCAGCGGGTTGGTCTCCAGCCCCAGTTCATCGAGATTGCAGTAGCGCTGCCGCCACTGGCCGTCATCGTCCCTGGCGAAGGCCAGGCGCAGGCTGCCATGCTCGGCCAGCAGCAAGCGCAGCGCCTGCTCCAGGAGGCTTGCGTCCAGCGGTCGATGGCAAGCCAGCAGCAGGGCCTGGTTGAAATGGTCGGGTTCAGGCAGATGCTGGTCGAACAGCCACTGCTGGATCGGCAACAGGCTGAAGTGCTCTCCGTCCTCGGCCGCCTCCGTCACCAGCGTTGGCGTGAACGCGCTGGCCTGCTGCGGGCGCTCCAGCAAAGCCGCGATACTCTGGTACTGCAACAGGTCGCGTAAACGCAGCTCCAGGCCAAGTCCCTCGGCCTGACGGGCACGCGACACCACCTGCAGGCTGAGAATCGAGTCGCCCCCCAGGTCGAAGAAGTTATCGTGGATACCCACCTGCTCGACCTGCAGTACCTGCGCCCAGATATCAGCCAGGATACGCTCGGCTTCATTGCGCGGCGCGACATAACCCGCGCCCTGCCAGCTCGGCTCTGGCAGCGCCTTGCGGTCGATCTTGCCTGCCGGTGACAGCGGCATGCGCTCGAGTCTGAGGATCTGTGCCGGCACCATGTAGTCCGGTAGCTGCGCCCGCAGATCGCTGCGCAACGTGTCGCCATCGACCTCACCGACCACGTAGCCGATCAGTTGCTTGCCGCTGGCGCCTTCGCGAGCCACCACCACCGCTTCGCGCACCTGCGCGTGAGCCTGCAGGCGCGCCTCAATCTCGCCGAGCTCGATACGGAAACCGCGGATTTTCACCTGATGGTCGATACGCCCCACGTACTCAACGACGCCATCGGCGCGTCCGCGCACCAGATCGCCACTGCGATACAGACGCGCGCCCGGCTCGCCAAAGGGGTCGGCGACGAAACGCTCGGCGGTCAGCCCCGGGCGCTGGTGATAACCGCGCGCCAGCAGCTCACCGCCAATGTACAGCTCGCCAGCCACCCCCAGCGGTACCGGACGTAGCTGTGGGTCGAGGATGTACAGTCGGCGCGCGCCGACCGCCTGGCCGATAGGGGCATACGCCGCCTGGCAACGCGTGCTCGCATCGGCCTTCCACAGCAGCGGTGTGACCACGGTTTCGGTCGGCCCGTAACCGTTGATCAGGTGTTCGGCCTTGAGAGTACGGCGCGCCAGTTCGAAGGCGGCTTCAGGCACTGCATCGCCACCAAAGCAGTAGATGCGCATGCTCGGCACATGGCCAAGGTGCGCGGCCTGATCGGCCAATTGCAACAGGTAAGCCGGCGGGAAGGCCGCGACCGTGACCTGGTGCTCGCGCAGCTGCGCCAGGGTCTGCTCAGCACTCCACAATGCCTCCCCACGGATCAACAGACTGCCGCCATGGCTGAGGGTAGTGAGCCAGCGCTCATGGGCTCCGTCGAAGGCGAACGACATGAAGATCAGTTCGCGATCGTCCGGCGTCATGGCGTAACGCTCGCCGATGGCGCGGCAGTGCGCGGCGATCTGTCCATGCGCCACGGCCACGCCCTTGGGCTGGCCGGTGGAACCCGAGGTGTAGATCAGATACGCCAGGTTGCCAGGCTGCACGTTCACCTGGGGCAGCTCGCAGGATTCGGCAGACAGATCGAGCCAGTCCAGCTCCAGGCACACAACACCTTCAGGGACGGGCAGACGCTCACGCAGGCGGCTGTCGGTCAGCAACAAGGTGATACCCGCATCCCGCATCTGGAACGCCAGACGCTCACGCGGGTAGTCGGCGTCCAGCGGCACGTATGCGCCTCCCGCCTTGAGCACGGCGAGCAACGCCAGCGGCAGCTCGACACCACGCGGCAAGGCCAAGCCCACGCGCACTTCGGGGCCGACGCCGAAGGCCAGCAGGCGCCGGGCCAGGCGGTTGGAGTCCAGTTCCAGACGCTGACGGTCGAGGCTGACAGTCTCGTCGATCAGCACACAATCCTGCGGGCGCTGGCGGTTGTGTCGAGATATAGCCAGGTGTACCGGCTCGAATGCCGTCGGCAGCGATGCCTGACCGTGCAGACGATGGTGCGCCTCGTGTTCGAGCGTGCTCAGGCAATCGAGATCACCGAGGCATTGCTCGCCCCCCTGCAGCATGGCGGCGAGGATCTGCTCGAAGTTGGCGCGGATACGCAGCACCGCATCCTCATGAAAATGGCTGCGCAGGTACTGGTATTCGATCTCCATTCCCTCGCCCAGACGTACGGCCAGATCCATCGGCACGCTGGTCACGTCCTTGGACGCCAGCTCACCGAAGCGCGGCCCATCGCCACCACCGCGCCGCAACGCCTCATCCACCGGGTAGTTCTCGAACACGATGATGCTGTCGAACAGCGCCTGGCCGCCATGACCCGCCCAGCGCTGGATGTCGTACAGCGGCGTGTGCTCGTATTCGCGCACCTCCAGGTTGTAGGCCTGGAGTGCTCGCAGCCAGTCACCGAGCCCCGCATCCGCCGCTGGCGCCTGTACCACCGGCAAGGTGTTGATGAACAGCCCCAGCAACGTCTCGGCGCCCGCCAGGCCAGTGGGTCGCCCCGCGACGGTGGCGCCGAAAGTGACCCGCTGCTTGCCGGTGTAGCGCTGCAACAGCAGCAACCAGGCGCCCTGCAACAGGGTGTTGAGGGTCACGCGCTGCTGCCGGGCAAAGGCTCGCAAGCGCTCGGTCGCCGCAGCATCGTAATGGCTGTAGGTCACGCCATGGCCACTGTCTTCAGCGGGGCGCGGCAGGCTGTCGGCCAGCAAACAGGGTTCGTCCAGCCCGGTCAGGCGCTGCCGCCAGAACGCTTCGGCAGCGTCGCCATCCTGGCGCTGCAGCCAGGCGATGTAATCGGCGTAGCGTGCGACGGGCGCTGGCAGACGCTCGCCGGCATAGACCTGCAGCACTTCCTTGATCAGTTGCGCGCCGCTCCAGCCATCGGTGACCAGGTGGTGCATGGTCCACACCAGTTGCCAGCGCCCCTCACCCAGGGCCAGCAGGCTCATGCGCTGCAGCGGTGGCCGGGCCAGATCGAAGCCTTCGGCGCGATCACGCTCGGAGAAGGCGATGACATCCGTCTCGCCCTCGATCACCCGCACCTCGGCGGGCACCTGGCGCTGCACCACCTGCAAGGGCTGGCGCAGCCCGCCCTGCCAGAGAAAACCGCTGCGCAGCGTTTCGTGGCGCGCCACCACATGCGCCCAGGCCGCCTGCAAACGCGCCGGATCGAGCTGCTCGACCGCCACGCTGATCTGGTTCACGTAGAGCCCTGAGCCCGGGTTGTCGAGGGCATGGAACAGCATGCCCTGCTGCATGGGCGACAGCGGGTAGATATCTTCGATGACGGCGGCGGGCAAGTCGATGGCATCGAGCTGCGCCTGATCGAGACCAGCCAGAGGGAAGTCTGCCGGCGTCACGCCGCCCGCGCCCGGTGTCAGGCAATGGGCGATCAGGGCGCGCAGCTCGGTCAGGTAACGCTGCGCCAGTTGCATGACCGGCGCCTCGTCGAACATCTCGCGGCTGAAGGTAAAGCGCAGGCCCAGACGCGCATCGAGCACCTGACCATCGATGCTCAGCCAGTTGCCCAACGGCGCCTCAGCATCGCGGTTCGGCCCGGCGTTTTCGCCGGCCAGACGCAACAGGGCATCAGCGGCGAAGCTGGCATCGAATTGGCCCAGGTAGTTGAAGGTCACCCGTGGCTCGTGCAGCCCTTCCAGGCCCTGGCCGAGGTGGCGCAGCAGGCCATAGCCGATTCCCCCACGCGGCACCGCACGCAGTTGCTCCTTGACCGCCTTGATCGCCGCATCGGGTTCGCCCTCTGCATGTAAACGGAGCGGGTAAAGGCTGGTGAACCAACCCAGGGTACGGCTCAGGTCGATATCGTCGAACAATGTCTCGCGGCCATGGCCTTCCAGCAACACAGCGGCACTGCTCTGCCCGCTCCAAGCACACAGGGTACGAACCAGTGCAGTCAGCAGCAGGTCGTTGACCTGGGTGCGATAAGCAGCTGGAGCCTGTTGCAGCAGGGCACGCGTTTCGCCCTCGTCCAGTTCCAGGCGCAGGGTGTGGGCATGACGCTCGGTCAGGCTGGCATCGGTGCGGGCGCCTGGCAGGCTCGGCGCCTTGACCTCTAGCTGGGCACGCCAGTAATCCTGCTCGGTGGTCAGCTCGGGACTGGCGGCAAGCTCGACCAGACGCTGCGCCCAGCGCTTGAACGAACTGCTGCGCGGCGCCAGGGGCTGTCCCTCGTAATGCGCCTGCAGATCCTCCAGCAACACCCGCCAGGACACACCATCGATGACCAAGTGATGGACGACCAACAGCAAGCGCTGGCTGCCGTCAGCCATGCTGACCAGCATGGCGCGCAGCAGCGGGCCACACGCCAGGTCGAGGCTACGCTGTGCGACGGCGCAATGATGCTCCAGTTCACTGGCATCGGCCGCTTCACGCAGCCAGAGCACGTCGGCATCCACCAGTTCCGCATGCACGGCATGGCTACCATCGGCAGCGAAGTGCAAGCGCAGGGCATCGTGGTGCGTCTGCAACGCCGCCAGGGTTTCGCTCAGACGCCGCGCGTCCAACGCTTCGCGGCAGTGCAGCAGCACAGCCTGGTTCCAATGGGCGCGCTGCGCCATGGGAGTGGCGAAAAACAATCGCTGGATCGGCAGCAACGGCGTCTCGCCCTGCTCCGGCCCCTGCGCGGCCTCGCTTACCGCCTCACGAACAACAGAGGCCAGGGCACGTAGGCTCTGGTGCTGGAACATGTCCTTGGGGGTCAGTTGCAAACCAGCTTGGCGGGCACGGCTGACCACCTGAATGGAAACGATGGAGTCGCCACCCAGCTCGAAGAAACTGTCCTCACGCCCCACCTGGGCCACGCCCAGCACGCTTTGCCAGATATCGGCCAGTAGCCTCTCATGCGCCGTTTCTGGCGCCTGGTAATCCGCCTGAACGGTGCTGAACTCCGGCACCGGCAAAGCCTTGCGATCGAGCTTGCCATTCGGCGACAGCGGCATGGCCTCAAGCACCAGAATGCGCGCCGGCACCATGAACTCCGGCAATTGCTCAGCCAGCGCCTGGCGCAACTCCTCGCCGTCGCAACCGGCCACGGCATAGCCCACCAACTGCTTGCCCTGCGCTGTGTCACGCGCCACCACCACCGCCTCTTCCACCTGCGGATGTGCCTGCAGACGGGCTTCGATCTCACCCAACTCGATGCGCAGGCCACGGATTTTCACCTGATGGTCGATACGTCCGACGTACTCGATGGCGCCGTCCGCCCGCCAGCGCGCCAGGTCGCCGGTGCGATACAGCCGCCCGCCTGCACCGAACGGATCGGCGACGAAGCGCTCGGCGGTCAGCCCCGGTCGTGCGTGATAACCCCGCGCCAGGCCAACGCCGCCGATGTAGAGCTCACCCGCCACACCCTGCGGCACCGGCTCCAGCCAGGGGTCGAGGATGTACAACCGCAGGTTATCGATGGGCCGGCCGATGGGCACGATGTACCGTTCGTTTTCCTCGTCGCACGCCCAGTAGCTGACGTCGATGGCCGCCTCGGTGGGACCATAGAGGTTGTGCAGCTTGGCGCGGTGGCGCTGACGGAACTGCTGTTGCAGCTCGTAGGGCAACGCCTCGCCACTGCACATCACCTGCGTGAGTGAAGGGCAGTGTTCCAGCTCGCCCGAGGCGACGAACGCCTGCAACATCGAAGGTACGAAGTGCAGCACGCTGACCTCGCCCTGGTTGATTACCTGACGCAGTGCCAGCGGATCGCGGTGCGCGCCCGGCTCGGCTACCACCAGCCCAGCGCCGGTCAGCAGCGGCCAGAAGAACTCCCACACCGATACATCGAAGCTGAACGGCGTCTTCTGCAGCACGCGATCAGCCGGCGTCAGGCAGTACGCCTTCTGCATCCAATGCAGCCGGTTTATCAGCGCCTGATGGCTGTTGCCAGCGCCCTTGGGCTTGCCGGTCGAACCGGAGGTGTAGATCAGGTAGGCCAGGTTGTCCGGCGTACCCTGAATCGGCAGATCGCTCCCCTCCAGCCCCTCCACTTCTGACCAGTCGCTGTCCAGGCAGAACCTACGAGCGTTCGAGGCTGGCAGCGCATCACGCAGATGTGCCTGAGTCAGCAGCAGCGTCACGCCGCTGTCGTCCAGCATGTGCTGCAGACGCTCGTGCGGGTAATCCGGGTCCATCGGCACGTAGGCGCCACCGGCCTTGACGATGGCCAGCAGGGCCACCACCAGCTCGACGCTGCGCTCGGCCGCCACACCCACCAGTACGTCCGGGCCCACACCTTGAGCGCGCAACCAGCGTGCCAGCTGGTTGGCGCGCTGGTGCAGCTCGCGATAGCTCAGGCGCTGCGCGCCGAACTGCAGCGCCAGGGCGTCCGGGGTTTGCGCGGCCTGCTGCTGCAGCAGCGTTTGCAGTTGCACACCATCGGGGAACCCTGCCTCGGTGGCGTTCCAGCCACCAAGCAGCTGCTCGCGCTCCGCGTCTGCCAGCATCGACAGACGCCCCACCGGGCACTGCGGATCGGCAGCCAATGCCCCCAGCAAATTAACGAAGTGACCGCACAGGCGCTCGATGGTGGCTGCATCGAACAGATCGCTGGCATAGGCGAACTGCCCGCGCACAGCGCCCTCACGGTTCTCCTCGGTCTGCAGCATCAGGTCGAACTTGGCGATACCGGTCGACAGCTGCAGAGGCTCCAGCGTCAGTGCCTCACCATCGGCAGCGGGGAGCTCGCACAAGGCATCCTGCGCACTAGGCAAATGGTTGTAGGCCACCTGAAACAGCGGATTGTGGCTCAGGCTGCGTTCAGGTTGCAGGGTTTCCACCAAGCGCTCGAAGGGCAGTTCCTGATGAGCCTGTGCATCCAGGACGGCCTGGCGTACCGCACCGAGCAGATCGACGAAAGAAGCATGTTCCTCGACTTCACCGCACAGCACCTGGGTATTGACGAAAAAACCCACCAGGCGCTCGCACTCGGCCCTACCACGGTTGGCCACCGGCACGCCGATACGCAGTTCGCGCTGGCCGCTGTAGCGCACCAGCAGCACCTCGAATGCCGCCAGCAGCACCATGAACAGGCTTGCACCCTGGCCACGTGCCAGGCTGCGCAGCTCGCTCACCAACGCCGTAGGCAGTTGAAAGTCCAGCGTGGCGCCACGGTAACTCTGCTGCGGCGGACGCGGTCGATCGCTGGGCAGGGTCAGCAGCAGCGACGGATCGCCGATATGTTGCGTCCAGTAATCGAGCTGACGCTGCTCCTCCCCGGCCGCCATCCACAGGCGCTGCCAGCGAGCATGGTCAGCGTACTGAATCGGCAGCGGCGGCAGGCTGGCACCACGACCAGTGACGCAGGCGCCATAGAGGTTGGCGAACTCGTCGATCAGCACGCCCATCGACCAACCATCGGAGACGATATGATGCAGGTTCAGCAGCAGCAGGTGCTCGCTATCGCTGAGTCGCAGCAGGTGCAGGCGCAGCAACGGGCCATTGGCGAGATCGAAAGGCTGTCGCGCCAACTGTTCCAGACGCACACGTGCGGCGTCCTCACGCTGGCCTGCCGGCAGTTCCGCAAAGTCTTCTTCCAGCATGGCCAGAGGCAAGGTCGGCAGGATCACCTGCAACGGCTCGCCACCTTCTTCGCGAAACAGCGTGCGCAGACTCTCATGGCGCGCCACCAATGCCTCGAAAGCCTGGCGCAGGGCCTTAGGATCCAGCGTGCCGCGCAAGCGCAGGGCCGCCGGAATGTTGTAGGCCGCACTGTGCGGCTCCATCTGCCAGAGGAACCACAGGCGGCTCTGCGCCGGTGACAATGGCGCACGCTCACAGGGCTGACGCATGATCGGCAGGCGTTCCAGGCTAACGCCCTTCTCCCGCAGTTGTTGCAGGAAAGTCAGTTGCTTCTCTTCGGGGAGCGCCGCCAGGCGTTCGGCAACGGTGCGCAGTTGTGCATCCAGCATGGTCATCAGAGGCTCTCCAACTCGCCCAGCAATTCATCCATCAGCTCCAGCTCGGCCTCTTGCGAGGGCGCATTGTCCCGTTGCGCCTGCAGGTGGCTTGCCAACGCCTGGATGGAACTCAACTCGAACAATGCGTGCAGCGGCAACGTCACTCCCAGACGATTGCGCAGGGTCATGCCGACCTGAGTCAGCAACAGAGAATGTCCGCCCAGTTCGAAGAAATCGTCGTTGATTCCGACCCGCTCGACCTGCAGCACCTGCGTCCAGATCGCCGCCAGCTCACGCTCCAGGTCATTGCGGGGCGCCACGTAACCGACTGCCGAGGTACCGAACTCCGGCACCGGCAAAGCCTTGCGATCAAGCTTGCCATTCGGCGACAGCGGCATGGCCTCAAGCACCAGGATACGCGCCGGCACCATGAACTCCGGCAATTGCTCAGCCAGCGCCTGGCGCAACTCCTCGCCGTCGCAACCGGCCACGGCATAGCCCACCAGCTGCTTGCCTTGCGCTGTGTCACGCGCCACCACCACCGCCTCTTCCACCTGCGGATGTGCCTGCAGACGGGCTTCGATCTCACCCAACTCGATGCGCAGGCCACGGATTTTCACCTGATGGTCGATACGTCCGACGTACTCGATGGCGCCGTCCGCCCGCCAGCGCGCCAGGTCGCCGGTGCGATACAGCCGCCCGCCTGCACCGAACGGATCGGCGACGAAGCGCTCGGCGGTCAGCCCCGGTCGTGCGTGATAACCCCGCGCCAGACCAACGCCGCCGATGTAGAGCTCACCCGCCACACCCTGCGGCACCGGCTCCAGCCAGGGGTCGAGGATGTACAGCCGCAGGTTGTCGATGGGCCGGCCGATGGGCACGATGTGCCGTTCGTTTTCCTCGTCGCACGCCCAGTAGCTGACGTCGATGGCCGCCTCGGTGGGGCCATAGAGGTTGTGCAGCTTGGCGCGGTGGCGCTGACGGAACTGCTGTTGCAGCTCGTAGGGCAACGCCTCGCCACTGCACATCACCTGCGTGAGTGAAGGGCAGTGTTCCAGCTCGCCCGAGGCGACGAACGCCTGCAACATCGAAGGTACGAAGTGCAGCACGCTGACCTCGCCCTGGTTGATTACCTGACGCAGTGCCAGCGGATCGCGGTGCGCGCCTGGCTCGGCTACCACCAGCCCAGCGCCGGTCAGCAGCGGCCAGAAGAACTCCCACACCGATACATCGAAGCTGAACGGCGTCTTCTGCAGCACGCGATCAGCCGGCGTCAGGCAGTACGCCTTCTGCATCCAATGCAGCCGGTTTATCAGCGCCTGGTGGCTGTTGCCAGCGCCCTTGGGCTTGCCGGTCGAACCGGAGGTGTAGATCAGGTAGGCCAGGTTGTCCGGCGTGCCCTGAATCGGCAGATCGCTCCCCTCCAGCCCCTCCACTTCCGACCAGTCGCTGTCCAGGCAGAACCTACGGGCGTTCGAGGCCGGCAGCGCATCACGCAGATGTGCCTGAGTCAGCAGCAGCGTCACGCCGCTGTCGTCCAGCATGTGCTGCAGGCGCTCGTGCGGGTAATCCGGGTCCATCGGCACGTAGGCGCCGCCGGCCTTGACGATGGCCAGCAAGGCCACCACCAGCTCGACGCTGCGCTCGGCCGCCACACCCACCAGTACGTCCGGGCCCACACCTTGAGCGCGCAACCAGCGTGCCAGCTGATTGGCCCGCTGGTGCAGCTCGCGATAGCTCAGGCGCTGCGCGCCGAACTGCAGCGCCAGGGCGTCCGGGGTTTGCGCGGCCTGCTGCTGCAGCAGCGCTTGCAGTTGCACACCATCGGGGAACGCCGCCTCGGTGGCGTTCCAGCCACCAAGCAGTTGCTCGCGCTCCGCGCCTGCCAGCATCGACAAATCCCCCAGACGGCGCTCGGCACTCTCGGCCATCGCCAGCAGCAAGCGCTCGAAGTGCTCACGCAGGCGCTCCACCTGACTGGACGCCAGGCGGTCGGCACGGTAGGCGTAACGGATATCCAGGCACTCGTCAGCACTGGCCACCAGGGCCAGGGCGAAATGGGTGCTCTCGACCGGGCGCTGGCCGAGTACGCGCAGGCTGTCACCGCCGCCAGCAAGCGCACTGTCCATGGGGAAATTCTCGAACACCAGAATGCTGTCGAACAACGCCTGGCCCGGCTTCCCGGCCCAGCGCTGGATATCGTGCAACGGGCTGTGCTCGAACTCGCGAACGTGCAGGTTGAGCGCTTGCAGATCTCGCAACCAGTCGCCAACGGCCCATTGCGGCTGGATTTCATGGGCAATCGGCAAGGTATTGATGAACAGACCGAGCAGGCTCTGTGCACTCGGTAGCTCAGCCGGACGCCCGGCGACGGTGGCGCCGAAGCAGGGTCTCGCCTGCCCGGTGTAGCGCTGTAGAAGCAGCAGCCAGGCACCCTGCAACAGGGTGTTGAGAGTCACACGCTGGGCCTGGGCAAATTGCTGCAGACCTCGGGTCAGCTCGGCGCTCAAACGGCCGTGCACCTCACGCGCTGGCTCTGCGGCAGCATGCCCCAACGCACCAGCCAGCAGGGTCGGTTCGTCGAACGAGACCAGGCGCTCGCGCCAGAAGCGCTCACCGGCGGCGGCGTCCCGAGTTTGCAGCCAGTTGATGTAGTCGCGGTACTGGCCGAACTGCGCCGGCAGCGTTTCACCCCGGTAGAGTGCCAGCACCTCACCCACTTGCCGAGCGCTGCTCCAGCCATCGGAGATCAGGTGGTGGCAGGTCCACAGCAGGTGGTAGTGGCGCTCCCCCAGGCGCACCAGGGTCAGGCGCTGCAGCGGCGGTATAGCGAGGTCGAAGCCTTCAGCACGCTCGGCCGCGGCCAGCGCATCCAGTGCTTCGGGCTCGGCGGCCTGCGTGCGCCAGTCGTGTTCACGTACGGGTAGCTCGGCATGACGCAGCACGAACTGCAACGGCACACCCCCTTCGGTGAGCACGAAGCCGCTGCGCAGCACGGCATGACGCGCCACAACCTGCTGCCACGCGGCGATGAAACGCGGTGCATCCAGCCCCTCCAGGTCGACCCGCAACTGATTGACGTAAAGACCGGAGCCCGGCATGTCGAGCGCATGGAACAACAGTCCCTGCTGCATGGGCGACAACGGATAGAGATCGTCCAGATCACTCACGGGTAGATCAAGACTGTCCAGCGTCGCCTGGTCCAGGCCAGCCAACGGTACGTCGCTCGGCGACAGACGCGGCGTGGCGATGCGCACATGGGCCAGCAGCTCGTGCAGCGAATCCTCCAGTCCCTGAACCAGAGCATCGATCGCCTCGTCCGGGAACATGGCCTGGCTGTAGGTCAGCTCCAACTCCAGACGCCCGCCCAGGATGCGACCATTGATCACCAGCCAGTTGCCCAGCGGGGCATTCTGCGGCTGGCTATGACCTGCCGATTCACTGGCAGGGCGCAGCACAGAATCGCCATCGAATTGCTGGTCGAACTGCCCCAGGTAGTTGAAGGTGACACGCGCCTGCCCCGCTGCACTCAGCACCAGACCGTGCTTGCTCAGGTGGCGCAGCACGCCATAGCCGATGCCGGCTCGAGGCACACCACGGATGCTTTCCTTAACCGCACGCAGTGCCTCACCCGGTTCGCCGGTCGGGCGCAGGCGCAGCGGGTAAAGGCAGGTGAACCAGCCAACGGTGCGCGACAGCTCCAGAGGTTCGCCGTCATCGAAGGCATCACGGCCATGGCCCTCCACTTCCAGCAGGGCCTCCTCGCTCCCCGTCCAGTTGCACAAGGCGCGACCGACAGCCGTCAGCAGGACGTCATTGATGCGCAGGCGCTGAGCGGCCAGGACCGGACCAAGAAGTTCGGAGGTGGCATCGCGGTCCAGAGCAATGTGGCGCTGCCGAGCCTCGCGCCAGGTGGCCGCCGCGTGGCCATCGGCCTGGGGAATCGCCGGGGCATCGGCCAGTTGCGCCAGCCAGTACGGCATTTCGGCGTCCAGTGCCGGACTCGTCGCCAGCGCCTGCTGGCGGGCAGCCCAGACGGCATGCGGGTCGCCTTCGGCCGGCAATACAGCTGGCTGCCCCGCGCGAATAGCACCATAGGCGGCGTGCAGATCTTCCAGCAGCACCCGCCAGGAGACGCCATCCACCGCCAGGTGATGAATCACCAGCAACAGGCGCTCGCCGCCCTCGTCCAGGCCGACGTGCATGGCACGCAGCAATGGGCCATTACGCAGATCCAGGCTGCGCTGGGCTTCGTCACACAGGCGCTCGAGCGTCTGCCGATCAGTTGCATGGCGGCGCCAGAGCAGCGTCAGGTCGAGTGCCCCCATGTCAGCGATACGCAGACGCGCTTGCTCACCATCCAAACGCAGACGCAACGCCGGGTGGCATTGCAGCAAGACATGCAGCGCACGCTCCAGTGCAGTGAGATCCAGCGGCTCGCTGGCCTCCAGCAGGATCGCCTGATTCCAGTGGTTGCGCAGCACAGCCGGTACACGCTCGAAGAAGCGAGCCTGCACCGGGGCCAGCGGCGCGCCACTGGCGGGCGGTGCGTTGACGGTGGCAGGCGTCGTGGCGACTTCCGACACCTCGCGTGCCTGCAGCCACTGCGCCAGTTGCCGCACGGTCTGCCGCTCGAACAACTGCTTGGGACTGAGCTTGAAACCCAGTTTGCGGATGCGCGCGATGATCTGCAGGCTGAGGATGGAATCACCACCCAACTCGAAGAAGTTGTCTTCGGCCCCGACCCGTTCGACCTTGAGCACCGCCTGCCAGATCGTCGCCAACTGGCTTTCCAGTTCGCTCAGCGGCACCTCCTCGCACGGTTTGCCAGCCATGTCCGGACGCGGCAGTGCCTGGCGATCGACCTTACCATTGGCAGTCAACGGTAAGGCCGGTAGCAGCATCAGTTGCGCCGGCAGCAGATAGTCCGGCACCTGGGCTGCCAACTCCTGGCGCAGCGCTTCGGCCTCCCCATCGGCCACACACCAGGCCAGCAGGCGCACGGGCCCATCGCCCGCGCTCTCGGCCAGCACCAGAGCATCATGCACACCCGGCAGGCGCTTGAGCACCTGCGCCAGCTCGGCCGGCTCCACCCGATAGCCGCGGATTTTCACCTGTTCGTCGAGGCGACCGAGGAATTCGATCTCACCATCGGCGCGCAGGCGCACGCGGTCGCCACTGCGGTAATAGCGCTCATCCTCAAGATGGATAAAACGCTCCGCTGTCAGCTGCGGCAGGCCCAGATAGCCGTCGGCCAGACCGGCACCGGCGATCAGCAGCTCACCCGGCACGCCAAGTGGCAGGCTGGCGAGCTGCTCGTCGACCACCCGCACCCGACTATTGGGCAGCGCCCGACCGATAGCTAGATTGCCCTGCGGCAAGGACTCACCGATGCGCCACTCATGGGTCAGCACACCCACTGTGGTTTCACTTGGGCCATAGTGGTTGACCACCCGCAAACCTGGCGCCAGCTCACGCACACGCGCCAGCAGTGGTGCGCCGCAGGCTTCGCCGCCGAGCACCAGCAGACGCAGCGGCAAGACCTCGACCGGCTGCGGCGCGGCGGCCAGCAGGCCGCTGAGATGGCTGGGCACGATCTTCAGCACGGCGACGGCACGAGCCTGAATGAAGGCGGCGAAACGCTCGGCATCGGCCACCTCCTCGGCGCTGGCCAGGCACAACCGCCCACCACTGCATAGCGCACCGAACAGGCTGGTATGGCCGAGATCGGCCGCCACCGACGACACCATCGCCCAGCCCTCCCCGGGCTGGCTGTCCAACCGTGTCAGCGCGCCCTGCACGTAGTTGGCCAGGGCACCGTGGCTAACCACTACGCCTTTGGGCTGCCCCGTGGAGCCGGAAGTGAAGATCACATAGGCCGGACTGGCCGCGTCGATGACCACGGCAGGTGCCTGCGCTGCAAAGTCCGACGGCCCTCCGGCCTCGACCAGCATTGCCTGATCCGGGAAGAGCGCCGCGGTTTCACGCTCACTCACCAGCACGCAGCGCGCCCCACTCTCGGCCAGTAGTTGCTGCAGACGCGTACTCGGCAATGCCGGGTCGAACGGCACGTAGGCAGCACCTGACTTCAGCACCCCCAGAAGCATCAGCAGCCAGCGTGCGCCGCGCGCCTGGCAGAGCGCGACGCGCTCACCCGGGCCGACACCTTGGGCGCGCAAGGCATTGGCCAAACGGCTGGCCGCGGCGTCCAGCTCAGCATAACGGTATTGACCATCCCAGGCCTCGACTGCCATTTCGCCCGGGCGTGCCACGCACTGTCGGTTGAACAACTGCAGCACATCAGCGGACGGCCACGGGCGGCGCTCGCCGGACAGTTCCGAACGCAGTTCGGCTGGGACCAGAGTCAGTTGTTCGAGTGGCTCGGATGGCCGGGCACAGAGTTGTTCCAGTTGCCAGGTGAAGGTAGCGACGATGCGTGCCACCGTGCTGACGTCGAACAGATCCTGGGCAAAGACGAAGCTGCCACGCAGATGGCCGTCCTCGCTGGCCTCGGCCATGTCCAGGGCCAGATCGAAACGCGCACCGTACTGCTGTTCACTGAACAGTTGCAGCTTCAGCGGGCCGGCATCCGGCAGGCGGCTGACGTCGAAGCCGAAGTTGAACTTGACCTGCGCCAGAGGATTCCAGGCCAGGCTGCGCTCCGGTTGCAGCGCCTCGACCAGTTGCTCGAAGGGCACATCCTGATGTGCCTGGGCACCCAGTGCCAACGGCTTGAGCGCAGCCAGCAGATCGCTGAAGGAAGCCTGCACATCGACTCGGCAGGGGTAGACCAGGGTGTTGACGAAGAAGCCGATCAGCCCTTCGGTTTCCAGTTGCTGGCGGTTGGCGACCGGCACCGCGACACGCA
Organism: Ectopseudomonas khazarica; assembly: GCF_004521985.1. Taxonomy (GTDB): domain Bacteria; phylum Pseudomonadota; class Gammaproteobacteria; order Pseudomonadales; family Pseudomonadaceae; genus Aquipseudomonas; species Aquipseudomonas khazarica. The sequence continues at coordinate 170,030 of NZ_SBHZ01000001.1, read as the reverse complement.
GATCAGCCTGGCCGCTGCAACTGCGCAGCAAGACGCCATAGGCGCCCAACAGCAACATGAACAAGGTGACGTCGTGGCTGCGCGCCAACGCCCTCAGGCGCTCGCTCAGCGCCGCATCCAGCTCGAAGCTGAGACTGCCGCCACGGTAGCTCTGCTGCGCCGGACGCGGGCGGTCGCATGCCAGGTCGAGGCGCGGATTGTCATGCCCCAGTTGCTGCACCCACCAGGCCAGTTGTCGCTCACCCTCGCCATCGGCGAGCAGGCTACGCTGCCACTGGGCGTAGTCGGCGTACTGCACCGGCAGCGCCGGCAGCGCCGCCTGGTTGCCTACCAGCGCGGCACTGTAAAGCGCGGCGAATTCATCCATCAGCACACGGATCGACCAACCGTCGGAGACGATATGGTGCAGGGTCAACAGCAGCACATGATCCTCTGCGGCCAGGCGCAGCAGCGTCAGACGCAGCAGCGGGCCGTCACGCAGGTCGAACGGGCGCCCGGCTTCCTCTTCGGCCAGGCGATGCGCCTGGGCCTCGGCATCGCCGTGGGCGGACAGATCCAGGCGCACCATGGGCAGTTCCAGCCGCGCATGGATGACCTGGCACGGCTCGCCCTCACGCTCGTCGAAGGTGGTACGCAGTGTCTCGTGACGCGCCATCAATCCCGCGAATGCCTGGCGCAACGCGCCCTCGTCCAGCGCGCCGCGCAGGCGCAGGGCGCCAGGGACATTGTAGGCAGCACTGTGCGGTTCCATCTGCCAGAAGAACCACAAGCGCGCCTGCGCCGGGGACAGCGGTAGCGCGCCATCACGCGGCACAGTGCGCAATGGCGGGCGGCTGTCGCGCTCGCCGAGCGCCACCACAGCGGCGGTGAAGGCATCCAGCCGCGAGGCCTCGAAGATCATCGGCAGCGGACACTCGACGGCGAGGAGTTGGCGTATCCGCGATACCAGCCGGGTCGCCAGCAGCGAATGACCACCGAGTTCGAAGAAATCATCCTCACGGCCGACTCGCGGCAGCTCGAGCAACTCGGCCCAAAGCGCTGCAAGCTGGCTTTCCAGGCCCTCGCGCGGCGCGCTGTAGTCGTCATTGACGTCCGCCACTTCGGGCAAGGCCTTGCGGTCGATCTTGCCATTGACGTTCAGCGGCAACTGAGCCAGCGCGATGATCTGCGTGGGCACCATGTACTCGGGCAGTTGCTCGCGCAGCGCTGTCTTGAGCGCGTCGGTCGCCTGCAGCGGCGCCACGTAGGCCACCAGCCGGCGCCCTGCCATACCGTCGCGACAGACCACGGCCGCTTCGCTGACCCCATCGAGCATGCGCAGGCGTGCTTCGATCTCGCCGGGCTCGATACGGAAGCCGCGAATCTTGACTTGCTGATCGACGCGCCCGAGGTAATCGAACGAGCCATCTTCACGCCAACGCACACGGTCGCCGGTACGGTAGAGACGCCCACCCGTCATGCCGAAGGGATCGGCGACGAAGCGCTCGGCGGTCATCCCAGGACGCTGGTGATAACCGCGTGCCAGCAACTCACCGCCGATGTACAGCTCGCCGACCACACCGCGCGGCAGCGGTTGCAGGTGCTCGTCGAGTACGTACAGGTCTCTAGCGCCCACTGCCTCGCCGATGGGCGCATAAGCGGCACCACAACGGCTGGTAGCATCGGCCTTCCACAACAGGGGCGTGACCACCGTTTCGGTAGGCCCATAGCCATTGATCAGGTGTTCCGCCTTGAGGCTGCGCCGCGCCAATTCGAATGCTGCCTCGGGCACCGCGTCACCACCGAAGCAATAGATGCGCATGCTCGGCGCATGGCCAAGGCGTGCTGCCTGTTCGGCCAGTTGCTGCAGGAAGGCCGGCGGGAAGGCCGCAACCGTCACCTGATGCAGCTTGAGGCGTTCCAGGGTCTGCTCCGGCGTCCACAACGCAGCACCGCGGATCAGCAGACTGGCGCCGTGGCTCAGTGCAGTTAGCCAACGCTCGTGAGCCCCGTCGAAAGCAAACGACATGAAGATCAGCTCGCGGTCACTCGGTCGCATCGCATAACGCTCACCGATGGCGCGGCAGTGTGCGGCGATTTCGCCATGCGCTACAGCAACGCCCTTGGGCTGGCCAGTGGAGCCGGAGGTGTAGATCAGATAGGCCAGGTTGGCCGGGTGAACCCGTGAAGCGGGGCATTGCGCCGGCCAGGCGGCATCATCGAAACGGTCTAGATCCAGGCGCTGCACCGAATCGCCAATCGGCAGCTGCTCGGCCAGCGCGGACTGACTGATCAACCAGCCGATACCGGCATCCTCGATCAGCCAGGCCAGGCGTTCGCGGGGATGATCCACATCCAGCGGCACATAGGCGCCGCCGGCCTTCATCACGGCCAACAGGGCCAGAGGAATATCCACGCCGCGCGGCAAGGCCACGCCAACCCGTGCCTCGGGGCCGACACCCGCCGCGACCAGAGCCTGGGCCAGGCGGTTGGCGCGCGCATCCAGTTCAGCGAAGCTCAGGCTGCGTTGCTCATCCTGCAGCGCGATGGCCTCCGGCTGGGCGGCAGCCTGGGCTGCGATAACCGTCGCCAGCGGCTCGAAAGCCTCAGCACTGGCCGGTACTGCACGGCGCCACAGCGCTTCGTCGAGCCAGGCACCCGCCTGCAACGGCGCATCCGCCGGCTGCTTCGGCAGTGCACGCAGCAGCGCGAGGAACTGCTCGGCCATGCACGCCATACCGGTAGCACGATAGCGCTCGGCAGCGTAGCAGAAGCTCAGCTCGAGGCCGGCCTGGCTCTCGCGTACGCGCAACACCAGGTCGAAGGGGGTTTCCAGATCGATCTGACGCAGGCTTTCCACGTTCAGCCCCTGCAATGCCACCGTTCCCCGTACCTGATGGTCGAACGCCACCTGGCAGAGTGGATGGCGACCGTGACTGCGATCTGGCTGCAACGCCTGCACCAGTTGCTCGAACGGCAGATCCTGATGAGCCTGGGCATCCAGCAACCCATCGCGCACCTGGCGCAACAGCGCACTCAGGCTCGGGTTGGTCGAAAGGTCGCAGCGCAACACCAGCAGATTGACGAAGAACCCAACCAGACGTTCGCTGGCGAGCTGTTCACGCCCGGCCTGGGTAAGACCGATGCGCAGATCCTGCTGCCCAGTAAAGCGCTGCAACAACAGGTTGAACGCCGCCAGCAACAGCATGGCCAAGGTCACACCGTGCTGCTGGGCCAGCTGACGCAACTCCCCGCTCAAGACGTCGTCGAGACGCTGCTCGATGAAGCCGGCACGACGTCCACTCTGGCGAGTCGTGTTGACCAAGGTGTATGGCAACTCAAGCGGCGGATGTTCCTGCCCAAGGTATGTGCGCCACCACTGCAGCAGTCGTGCGCTCGCTCCACCGTCCAGTACCTGCTGCTGAGCGGCGGTGATATCGACGTACTGATGGCTCAACTGCGGTAGCTGCGCAACCTCACCTTGCAGACGCGCCGCATAGCACGCCGAAAACTCCTCCAACAGCAGATTCAGCGAGGCGCCATCGGAGATGATGTGGTGCATGCAGAGCAGCAGCGCCTGACGGCCTTCGCCCAGGTGCTGCAGACGCAGACGTAGCAACGGGCCGCTGACCAGATCGAAGGTTTCGGCAGCGAATTGCAGCGCGTCGCCCTCGGCAGTGCTCGGCTGACCACTCAGATCGATCTGACTGAACGGCACCGGCGCGGCGTCGGTCAGGTTCAGGCGAACTTCGCCATCACTGTCCTCGACGAAACGGCTGCGCAGCGTCTCGTGACGCAATTGCAGATCGACGAATGCCTGTTGCACTGCGTCGACATTCAGCTCGCCGCGCACCGTCAGACCACCGGCGATGTGGTACAGCGGGCTGTGCGGCTCCAGCTTCCAGAGGAACCAAAGACGGCGCTGGGCCGGCGACAGCGGCAGCGTGCCATGGCGATCCAGACAGGTCACTTCGGCGCAGGCCGGTGTATCGACAACATGACTGGCCAGCGCAGCGACGAAAGCGCCCAACACCGGCGCCTCGAACAGCAGGCGCGGCTCCACTGCGCGGCCATGACGCTCACGCAGGCGTGCCAGTAACTGGGTCGCCCGCACCGAATCACCACCGAGGACAAAGAAGTGATCGTCACGTTCGACCGCCTCCACCTGCAGCACCTCGCACCAGAGAGCAGCCATGGCCTGCTCCGCCTCGCTCAGCCGAGCAGTGTTCACCCGATCGCCTTCCACCAGTTGCCCGGCACGCTGTACCGCATAAGCCGACAAGGTGCCATCAGCCAATTGCTGGCGGCATGCAGAGCGCTGCAGCTTGCCGCTGGAAGTCTTTGGCAACGCGCCCGGTTCCAGCAGCGCCACGAGCAGCGGTGCTTCCTGGAAACTGTCGGCGACGGCCGCCGAAATAGCCTTGATCAGCGCGGCAGCCGGTATCAACTTGCGCACACTGCGGCCAATCTCGGCGGCTATACCGATCCCCTCGCGACCGTTGTGCTCCACAGCGAATGCAGAGATACGGCCCTTGCGCACCACATCCACTTCTTCTTCGACACAGCGTTCCAGATCCTGCGGGTAGAGGTTCTGGCCACGCACGATGATCATGTCCTTGAGCCGCCCGGTGACGTACAGCTCATCGTTGTGCAGGAAGCCCAGGTCGCCGGTACGCAGCCAGACGCGCCCATCGCGCTCGACGAAAGCACGCTCACTGGCCTCGGGGTTGCGCCAATAGCCCTGCGCGACGCTGGGGCCACTGCTCCAGATCTCGCCAACCTGTCCAGGCCCCAGAGATGCGCCGCTGTGCGGGTCGACCAGTTGCACCTCATGCTCGGGCTGCAGGTGCCCGCAACTGACCAGCAAGGTGCCGCGGCCGGGGCGTCCCAGGTTACTGGCCAGTGCCGTCGGATCCACCTCCAGCAAACCGATACCTTTACCGCGTTGGCCACCGGCAACGAACAGGGTCGCCTCGGCGAGGCCGTAGGAGGCATAGAGCGCATCGGCATCGAACCCAACCCGCGCGAAGGTGGTAGCGAAGCGCTCCAGGGTGTCCGGACGAATCGGTTCGGAGCCGGAGAAAGCCAGGCGCCAGCGGCTCAGATCAAGCCCCTCCATGGCGCCCTCACCGATGCGTTCGCAGCACAGCCGGTAGGCGAAATCCGGGCCACCACTGACCGTACCGCCGTAACGGGAGATGGCCTCCAGCCAGCGGCGCGGACGCTCGAGGAAGTAGCGCGGCGACATCAGCACACAGGGAATACCGCTGTAGATCGGCTGCAGCAAACCACCGATCAGCCCCATGTCGTGAAACAGCGGCAGCCAGCTGACCATCACGTCATCGGCACAGATACCCAGGCCATGGCGAATCAACCGCTCGTTAGCTAGCAGGTTGCCATGGCAGACCTGCACCCCCTTTGGTGTCGAGGTGGAACCCGAGGTGTATTGCAGGAAGGCGATATGCGCATCGCTCAGCTCCGGCATCTGCCATGCCAGCCCCAGACCGGCCGGCGTGTGGTCAACGGCAAGCAGCTGCGGCGTGGCACCACCGACAACCTGACAGGCCGGACGCAGGGCGTCCAACAAACTGGAATCGGTGAGCACCAGGCTCGGCTCGGCGTCACCGAGAATGGCCTGCAAACGCGCCAGGTGCTGCGGCCTAACGGACTCGGGCGGATACGCCGGCACAGCGATGATGCCGGCATACAGGCAAGCAAAGAAGGAAACCACGTATTCCGTGCTGCTGTGCATCAGCAAAACGGCGCGATCACCGGGTTGACCATGCTGCAGCAACCAGACAGCCAGATCACGTGCGCGCTCATCCAGTGCACGGTAGGTCAGTGCTTCGTCCACCCCTTCAGCGATAAAACGCAGAGCGATATCGCGCGGCGTTTCAGCGGCACGCTGGACGAGCGCCTCAACCAGGTTGGTGGCAGCGTCGTAACGATCATTCATGGCATCACCTTGAATCGCGATGGGTGCACTGCACCCGCCGTGTGAAATGGAATATTCGGGTGCTCAGAGCAGATCCAGGCCATGGCCTTGCGCCATGGCCACAATGACCTTGCGCGGGCCACTGAAAGGCGTGCGCGCATGAGCAGTCAGCATGTTGTCGAGCATCAGCACATCGCCGCTGCACCAAGGAAAGCTGACCGTCGCTTCGGCCAATACGCCGCGGATGTCATCGAGCAGGGACTCCTCGATCGGGCTGCCATCGCCGTAATAGACATTGCGCGGCAGGTCCTCTTCGTCGACGATTTCCAGCAGGCTTTCGCGCACCTCGACGGGCAGGTTGGAGACGTGGAACAGATGCGCTTGGTTGAACCACACCCAGTCACCCGTGCGTGGATGACGGGCCACGGCCTGACAGAGCTGGCGAGTGCGCAGTTCACCGTCCTCCTTCCATTCGCATTCGATCTGGTGAGCCCGGCAGTAGGCCTCGACCACCGCACGATCACTGCTGTTGAACACCTGTTCCCAGGCAACGTCCAGACCATTGCCGTAGTTACGCACGTACATCAGCCCACGCTCACTGAAGCGCCGGCGAATCGTCTCACCGACCTGACGGTAGACCACCCGACTGTCTGCGATGGGCGTCTCCCCTCCACTCTGCGCGGCCTGCATGCAGTAGAACCAGATACGCATCGGCCACTCGCGGGTGTAGGCCTGCTCGTTGTGCAGCGGAATATGTTGATGCGGCGGATACTCGGTAGAGGTGTAGACGCCAGCGGTCACGTTACTGCGCGGCGTGGAGCCGAATTCGTAGTTCAACAACGGGTCGCCGAATGCGGCGGCGAACGCACGAAAACGCTCGGCTTCGCCCACCGCAAAACCGCGCAATAGCACTCCACCACAGCGTTCAAGGTGTTGATCGATCAGCTCGCGCAGCTCCTGCTGGCTCGCCAGCAGGTCGATTCCGTCCTCAGCCTGCACCAGCAGCGGTAAACCCTCACGCGACTCAGGCAAAGGCTTTATGGAGAAGAAAGTCATCGCATGCTCCTCTCAGGCCTCGATAGCCCGGAGATCCCGCCCACTCTCACGCAGCTTGCCGAACATGTATTCGAGCAACTGCTGTTCGCAGGCGTTGATGAAAAAATGATCGCCCTCGAACATCTCCAGAGAGAAGTCATCGGCGGTTTCGTCCTGCCAGGCCGCCAGCGCATCCATCGATACCCGATCCGCCTTGCCGCCAAGTACATGGATCGGGCAACCGAGCCGCGCACGGCGGTAGTAGCGATAACGGCCACACAGCAGAAAATCGGCGCGCAACACCGGCAGGGTCAGGCTGAGCATCTCCGCATCGTCAAATACGGCTGCGGGCGTTCCCCCCAGGGACCGCAGGCGCAGTAGCAGCTGCTCATCGCTCTGCTCTTGCGCCAGCTCTAGGTGGTTCTCACGGCGCGACGGCGCCGGCGCTGCCGAAGCGAACAGCGCCTGCGGAGCAGGCATGCCGAGCTGGCGCAGCGCATGGGCCAATTCGAAAGCCAGCAGGCCACCGAGACTGTGACCAAACAGGGCGTAGGGCTGTTTGAGCGACTCGCTCAACTCGGCCGCAAGCTGCTTGGCCAGCGCGTACATATCGGTCTGCAATGGCTCATTGAAACGCCGACCACGCCCTGGCAACTCCAGCGGCAACACCTCGACCGAAGCCGGCAATGAACGACGCCAACGCGCATAGGCCATCGCGCTGGCACCGGAATACGGCAGGCAGTACAGGTGCAGGCGGCCAGGCATCATCACCGCTCCACAGCCTCGCCGCTCATCACCTGACGCAAGCTCAGTGGGCGCATGTCGACCCACTCCCGCTCAACGTAGTCCAGACACTCCGCCTTGCTGCCTCGCTGCTCCGTCTCACGCCAGCCAGTGGGCACCGCCTTGTCGTCCGGCCACAGGGAATACTGCAGCTCGTGATTGACGAGAACCTTGAATGTCGCGTCGTCGCGATCAAATGCCATCTCTGCCTCCTTCTCGCCCGGGTTGGGCGGCTTTCCGATGAAGACGAAGGAGAGGAGCGAATAATTAGGATTAACTCATGAGATTAATTATCATGCGCGCCACTTGAGAAGGCATTCTCATCCGACTGAACGTTTTGATTTTTGATCGAGTCAGAGGCCACGTATGATTTGATAATAATTATCAACTACATTAGATTTGGCCGCCTCGATACCGGCGCAGGAACCGCCAGGCAGGGCGAAAGACCCGCGCAATGGATTCGCGTCAGATCTCCCCCATGTGGACGCCCATCACGCTCTGGCCGCATAGGAAACATCTCATGCCCAAGACGCTCCCCCCCCAGCAGCATATGGCCCTGCACGACCTGTTCGTCACCCGCAGGCAGACCTTCATCAACGCTGCGGCACGCATCCTCGGCTGCCGCAGCCACGCCGAAGATGTGGTGCACGACGCCTATATCAAGCTCAGCGCCGCGAGCATGGTCCCTAACATCCAGTCGCAGAGCAGTTACCTGTTACGCGTGGTGCGTAACCTGGCGATCGACCTCTATCGCCGCCAGGCTCTGGAGAAACGCTATGCCGGCAGCGAGGAAGAAGGCCTGTATATCGCTGCCCCTGGAGCCTCACCAGAGACCAGCCACGAGAGTCGAGAAACCTTGGAGATGCTCTCCTCGGCGTTGGCGCAGATGCCCGAGCGCACTCGCTACGCCTTCGAGATGTACAAACTGCACGGACGGACGCAGAACGACATTGCCAAGGAACTGGGGGTTTCACCGACCCTGGTGAACTTCATGGTGCGTGATGCACTGCTGCACTGCCGGCAAGCGCTCAAGCGCATCGAAAGCAAGGCACGCTGAAAGGAACGGGAAGATAAACGACGCGCCCGTTGGGGACTGGCAGATAGCCCTGCCAGAATCGAGCATAGCCAATCAAGGCCTCGTGATAACTGGCCTTGAGTATTTCGATATTCATTGCATACCCCCAAACGTACCCCGGCTTTCCAACCCGCAGCACCTACCCCCAGCGGGCTGCTGGAGACGTGACGAACCTAATTCTGATGTTCTTGACGCTTCTGGTGTTCCGCTCTGACCTAACGCCAGAAACTTCGGGGCTTGCAGCCATGAAACAGAATTGCGAGGAAGGCGGAATACGTGGTGTTCTGAACGCCAATGCCCGTACGCCCAGGCCCCAAGGCCCATCTGGCGAGGGCATTATTTGTGCGTGACGCACACCAAGCACGCAAATGATAATTTGTATCACTCGTATTTGACTGCTAAATTACTCCGGCCGCTTCTACCGACGCGCTCCATTCGCGAAGCTTCCGGATTCGATCGCCATGCACCCTGCCACCGACCTCGACGCCCTGCTCAAGTCCGTCGCCCTCTGCCTGCCAGGCTTGAACGGCAACGTGGCTCCCGTGCGCAGCGACCAGCTCCTGTGCGGAGGCCAGGGCAATCAGGAGCGCATCGCCGCGCTGCATGACTACTGGCAGCATGCCCACCCCGAGGCCGGGCGACACTACTGGTCCACCCGCTGCTGGACCCTGCTGATCTGGCAACCCATCTACCTCAGCCTGCTGGCCGCTCACCTGGAGCGCCGCGTGCCCTGCCTGAAGCGAATGGGGCAGTCGATCCAGCAGGGCTTCGTCGGTGGTTTCAACCTTCCGCCTGATTGCGCGCTGTGCACAGGCGACCGGAAACTGGTCGAGAACGCAGCTGAACGACTGATGAACCTGCTGGAACATCAGCTCGAGGAGTTCAACAGCGTCTCCACCATCTACCCCAAGCTGGCCCGCCTGCTGATCGCCGACTGCGCCCGCGCGGCACTGCTTCTGCTGCAACGCCACCAGAACCTGGGCAATGCACAGCTGCGCGAGCTGGAAGAACAGTGGCTGCAAGCACTGGGACTGCCAGGCAAGAGCCCGCTGATCGAAGTCAGCCTGGACGACGGTCGCCAGTGCCTGGCACTGGGGCGCAATGCCTGCTGCCAACACTTTCGTCGCGCCGATGGCGAGCCCTGTGCCGGCTGTCCAAGACTGAAACCCGCCGAGCGCCTGCAGCGTTTTCGCGAAGAGCTGGTCTGCTGATGCTCGCACGTTGCTCGGCCCACGCCCCTCTTCGTGACAACAGAGCGCCCCGATTTGGCTGAAGTCGACAGCGCACAGTACCCGGTCGACGATTGCCGGCCGCTGAAGGCGGATGCTTGCCGCTACGCTCTGACGCTCCTCGGACTGTTGCTCATTGCCCTGCTGCACCTCAATCTCAGCCTCGATCACTGGACGCTGAACTTCCCCGAAGGCGACAGCTTCACCGCCTTGCAATTTCACCTGGCCAGCCTGCCGCGCATGGTCATGGCGTTGCTGGTGGGCGCGGCCCTGGGGCTGTCCGGCAGCCTGTTGCAGCAACTGACGCAGAACCGCCTCGTATCCCCCATGACCCTGGGTGCCGCGTCCGGCGCCTGGCTCGGGCTGCTGGTCGTCAGCCTGGCCTTCCCCGCCTTCGCTGCCGTGCAAGGTCACTGGGCTGCACTGGCCGGGGCGCTGCTGAGCGTGGGGCTGGTCCTGCTGATTGCCGGACGTGATGGCATCGCCGGCTTGCCGGTGATACTCGCGGGCATGGCCATGAACCTGCTGCTCGGTGCGCTGGCCATTGCCGTGCTGATACTCAACCAGCAGCAGACACGCGGCCTGTTCATCTGGGGCGCGGGCGACCTGGGGCAGATCGACTGGTCCTGGGTCAGCTGGCTCTGGCCCAAACTGCTGCCGGGGCTGTTGCTGCTCTGGCTGGCGCCGCGCGCGCTGACGCTGCTCAAGCTGGGCGGCACTGCCGCCCAGGGGCGCGGGCTGAATCTGTGGCCAGCGCTACTGACGCTGTTTCTCGCCTCACTGTGGATGACTTCCGCAGCCATCACCGCAGTCGGCCTGATCGGTTTCATCGGTCTGCTGGCTCCCAATCTGGCGCATCTGTGCGGCGCACGCACGGCCCGCGACGAGCTGCTCTACAGCGCCTTGCTGGGCATGCTGGTGCTACTGGCCAGCGACGCCATGGCGCTGCTGCTCAGCCGCTGGCTGGGCGAGCAGATACCGACAGGCGCGGTTGCCGCGCTGGTCGGCGCGCCGGCCCTGCTCTGGCTGTCCCGGCAGCAGCGCGCTGCGGAAACCAGGCAGTCGCTGGACCTGCCGCGGGGCCGCGAGCGCTGCAGCGGTCGTACCTGGTGGCTGCTGGCATCGGCCACGGCACTCACTGCACTGCTTGGCCTGTGCCTGCAGCTTGAACCACAGGGCTGGCAGCTGGCCTGGCCATCGGACGTGCTGTGGTCGCTACGCTGGCCGCGCTTGCTCAGTGCGGCAGCCGCCGGCACAGGCCTGGCCGTCGCCGGCGTGTTGCTGCAGCGCCTGTTGCACAACCCGCTGGCCAGCCCGGACATTCTTGGCCTGAGCGCCGGCGCAGCGCTGGTGGTGATGATCAGCCTGCTGCTGTTCGGCCAGGCGCTGTTCTGGTTGCTTGCGCCGATTGCCGCGTTCATCGGCTGCCTGCTGGTCCTGGCGACGCTGGTCCTGCTGGGGCGCAAGCAGCAGTACTCGCCAGGATTGATGGTGCTGGTCGGCATGGCGCTCGCGGCCCTGCTCAACACTGCGCTGCAACTGGCACTCAGCCAGGGGTCGTCGGACTCCCTGGCGCTGCTCGGCTGGCTGGCGGGCTCGACCTACCGCGTCAGCGCGCTGCAAGCCTGCGTGCTGGGGGTCGGCGTAAGCCTGCTGATCGGTCTCAGCCTGTTCTGGCAGCGCGCGCTGGACCTGCTCACGGCGGGAGACGGCATCGCTCACGGGCGCGGTCTGGATGTGCCGGCAACGCGCCTGGCGCTGCTGTTGCTGGTGGCCCTGCTCTGCGCCCTGGTGACCAGCCTCGTCGGCCCGGTGAGTTTTCTTGGCCTGCTCGCACCACACATGGCGGCGACCCTCGGTGCGCGGCGCGTTCAGCAACAACTGCCGCTCGCCGCGTTGCTTGGTGGCCTGCTGATGCTGCTGGCCGATGCCATCGGCCGCAACCTGATATTCCCGCTGCAGATCCCGCTGGGCATCGTTGCATCGATACTCTGCGGCAGCTACTTCATCCTTCTTCTGCTGCACAGACGCCTGTCATGAAGCGCCGTACCCTGTTGCTGTGCCTGCCCCTGCTCGCCTGCTCGCCACTGGCCCTGTCGGGCGAGCCGCGTATTGCCGCACTGAGCTGGGAACCTGCCGAGCACCTGCTGCAGCTGGGTATCACCCCGCTGACGGTGGCCGATGCTCCGGATTATCGTGATTGGGTGGTACGCCCGACGCTGCCAGCCGATGTGGTCAACGCCGGCAGTCGCACCGAGCCGAATCTGGAACGGCTGGCGCAGCTGCGCCCCGAGCTGATCCTGATCACCCCGTTGCTGGAGGACATACGCGCGCCCCTCGAGCGCATCGCGCCGGTGCTGAGCTATGGCGACTTCACCCAGAAACAGGACAACCTGGAGCTGCAGCGCAGCAACTATCTGGATCTGGCCGCACGCCTGCAACGCAGCGACCTGGCAAACCGGCGCCTGCGCCAGATGCAACAGCGCATCGACGCCTTGCGCCAGCAGTTGCTCGTTCACTTTGCGGGCGAACTGCCCAAGGTCACCCTGATCCGCTTCGCGTCAGCGACCCAGGTGTACATCTTCGGCCCCAATTCGCTACCGCAGCACGCCATGACCCTGCTCGGCCTGCAGCCTGCGCAAGCGGTACCGGTCAGCCGCTGGGGCAGTACCCAGGCGCCGGTTACCCAGCTCGGCAGCATCGAGGATGGCGTGGTGATCTACATCGAACCCTTCGCCCAGCACGAGCGTCTGTTCACCACACGGCTGTGGCAGGCCATGCCATTCGTGCGCCAGCAGCGCCTGACCAGCATGCGCGCGACCTGGACTCACGGCGGCGTGTTCAGCGTGCAGTACCTGGCGCAAGCCATCAGCGAAGCGCTGCTGAAGCTGCCGGCTGAATAGAAAGCCCCGCCTGGGTTCAGGCGGGGCTGGTGGAGGGACTCAGTACTTCCAGGTCAGGCTCAGGGTCGCATTGCGCGACGGTGCGTAGTACGACTGCGCCCAGTACAGGCTGGTCAGGTACTTGCGGTCGAACAGGTTGTTGACGTTGAGCGATACGTTGAAGTGCGGGTCGATGTCATAGCTCGCCAGTGCATTGACCACCGCGTAGGAGCCCTGACGGCTGACGATGGTCTCGCCGGTCGTCGAAGTGCCCTGCTCGCGGAAGATCTCGCTCTGCCAGTTGACGCTGCCCCCCACCTTCAATCCCTGCACCTGCGGCACCCGATAGGTGGTCGCGAGGTAGAGGGTGTTCTGCGGAATGAAGGTGCGCGTGCTGCTGCCATCGCCATCGCGCAGAGAGAACAGATGCGTCAGGCCCGCACTGGCCTCCCAGCCCGGTGTCAGTTGCCCCGCCACGGTCATTTCAAAGCCTTCGACCTTGGTGTCCACGCCCTGATAGTAGGAGAAGCCCTCCGCCGCATCGAAGCCGGCGTACTCGGGGGTGTTGTCCTGCTTGGTGCGGAACAGCGCGAAGCTGGCATTGAGACGACGGTCGAACCACTCACCCTTGATCCCGCCCTCGATGCTGTTGCCTTCGATCGGCTCGAGCAAGGCATGGTTGCGATCGACCTGGTACTGCGGACTGAAGATCTCGGTGTAGCTGGTGTACAGCGAGTAGTTGTCGTTGAGGTCGTACGTCAGGCCGACATAGGGCGTCGACTTGTTCTTGTCGTACTGATGGCCTTCACCGACGCGCTCACCGCTGCTCTTGAGGTTGGTGTGGTTGACGCCGGTGATCAGCTTCAGCTGGTCGCTCAGCGAGAAATGCCCGGCCACGTAGTAGCTGCGGCGGTAGACGGTGTAGTCGGCCCAGCTGGTGACGTTGGCGAAATCCGGACGCGGGTAGTCGCCGTCGTAGTCCCACACCGGTGGCAGCGACTGGACGATGGCATCGTCACTGGATGTCCAGTGCGCACGGGTACGCGACCAGTTGCTGCCCAGGACCACCTCATGGGTTCGACCGAACAGCTCGAACGGCCCCTTCACCGACGCGTCTCCCAGCAGCTGACGCTCGGTACGATCGAACTTCGACCCGTAGGTGTACAGGCCAAGCCCGGTGGTGGCATCCGGCACACCGCCAGCCATGAGCATTTCGGCGTCGGAACCGATCTCGCGGTAGTTGAGCGTCACCTGGGTTTGCCAGCCGTCGCCCCAGTCGGTCTTCAGTTCGGCGAAGGTCTGCTCGTCATCGGTGTCCCAGTAGCTCCAGTCCGGCGCGGTGTTGTGCGAGCGGTCGTAATGCACCTTGGAACCATTGGTGTAGTACAGCGACAACGCGCTCCACATGATCCCTTCCGGCCGGTTGCGCTGCTTGGAGTAGCCGATGGTCGCGGTGCTGCTGTCGGTCAGATCGGCCTCCAGGATGCCGGAGAACAGCGTCTTGCTCGGCTGGTAACGATCCAGGTAGGAATTGCCCTCCTGCCCGGCGACGATAGCGCGCCCACGCAGTGTACCGCTGTCGTTGAGGGAGCCGGACACGTCGGCCTCGAGGCGCCGCGTCTGCCAGGAGCCATAGCTGAAGCCCAGCTGCGCCTGGGTCTCACGGGTCGGTCGCTTGCGTACGAAGTTGATCGTCGCGGACGGATTGCCGGGGTTGGAGGTCAGGCCATTGGCGCCCTTGAGAATCTCGATGCGGTCGTAGAGGAAGGTATCGATGTCACCCATCTGCTCTTCAGAGGAGAAAGGTACGCCGATGCCGTCGATCTGGAAGTTGTTCACGTCCAGGCCACGCGCGGTGAAGTAGGTGCGGTCGGTCTCCACGCGCTGTACACCGATGCCCGCCGCCTGCAAGGCATCGTTGGCGTTGCCGAGCTTGAAGTCGTCGAGTTGCTGACGATTCACGCTGGTGATGGTCTGCGGCGTCTGCCGCGGCGTCAGGTCGAGCTTGGTCGCCGTACCGCTGCTCCCCAGGGTGTAGGAGTCGCTCTGTTCGGTGACGACCGGCGGCGCCCGGTTGACGCCGGTGACGCTGATGGGCTGCAACACCAGCGCATCGCCATCCTCATCGACTTCGGCGGCCACCACCGGCCAGGCCAACGGCAACACGCACAGCGCCATGGCCAGTACGCGGGGACTGCAGGCAGCGCGCAGGCGCACCCGGTGTTCTGAGTGATACATCGTTTTCATGGGCAGACACTTTTTCTTGATTGAGTTGGATAAAGCGTGGGCACAGCGCAAGGGGACTTCAGTTCATCGCAATAACCTCCATGCCGCTCCGATCTGCATGTCTCAACGGTGCTGGGCAGCCAGGGCCTGCCCCATCACCTGGCGATACCAGCCATGGAAGTGCTGCATGCCCTCCTCCAGCGGTATCTGGTACGGGCCACTGTCATCGATACCGCGCTGATAGAGCGCCCGCCGGCCGGCATCGGTGCGCTCGGCGATCTCGTCGTCTTCGATGGCGGTCTCCATGTAGGCCGCGCGGTGCGCCTCGACCAGCTCGCGGTTGTTCTCGCAGAGCGCCTGCGGGTAATAGAACTCGACGACGTTGAGGCACTCGTGCACGCCCTTCGGGTAAACGGTGGAAAGCACCAGAGCGTGGGGAAATACCTCGATCATGTGGGTCGGGTAGTAGCTGGCCCAGATCGCGCCGAACGCTGGTGCGGCATCGCCATGCACGGCCATCAGGCCTTCGTGCCAGGCGCGGTAGGTATCGGTGCCGGCACGTGCGAGGTTCGGGTTCACGTTGATACGCTGCAGGCTGTACCAGTCGCCGTAATCCCACTGCAGCCCCTCGCTGCGCACGTAACGGCGCAGACCGGGATGGAACGAGGCGATGTGGTAGTCGTCGTTGTAGATCTCGATGAAGGTCTTCCAGTTGCACTTGCACGGGTGCATCTCGACGTGATCGAGCTGGTAGTCGGAGAAGTCCATGTCCGGACGACGAAACAACGCGCCGATGTCCGCGACCGGATCGCGTGGCCCTTCGAACAGGAAGCCGGAGACGTTATGCAGGGGGTAGCGCGGCAGGTTCCGGCAGGGTTTCTCCGGAAACTTCGGCGCCCCCACGATCAGCCCGCTGGTGTCGTACGTCCAGGCGTGCAGCGGGCACATGATGCGACCACCGGTGGTACGCAGGTTGCCACGGCGCACCGTGTCGGCATCACTGCCGGGACTGAAGTCGCCAAGCATCAGCGCCTGGCGGTGACGGCAAACATTGGACAGCAGTTCCACGCCATGCTCGTTGCGCACCAGGATGCGGCTGTGCTCCTCATGCGGCAGCGCGTACCAGTCGCCCAGCTCGGGCACCATCTTCTCGTGGCCGATGTAGTTGGCACAGTGCCGGAAGATCAGCTCCTGTTCGCATTCGTAGATCGCCGGATCGCAGTAGCTGTGGATCGGCAACTGCGGCTGAGTGGCGCGAAAATCGTAGGGCGTAGCGGCAAATTGAGCGGTGCGACTGGGGTTGTACATGCTTGGCTCCTTGCAGCGAGCTCAAGGCGGGCACCGGCTGGCGGAAAACGGCATGTACCGATCCCGCCCGCGTCGGCGCAGCAACGCCTCAGGCTCTGGGCTATGACCCAATCCGGGCCATGGAAATCGTTGCCCCGCCGGCGTTGCCTGACGGGGCGAGCAGCTAGCGCTGCAGCTCGGCGATACGCCGTGGTGCCGTTTCGTGCTCGTTGCGAGGTGCAAACGCAGCGACCGGGTTGTTCAGCGGCTCGGCCATGATCAGGCTGCCTGCCGGGTTGGCCAGGTCGACCATTTGCAGGTTGTTCTTCAGCTGCAGACGGTTCAGGCACGAATGCAGGAAGTTCGGCGCGAAGAAGTTGTAACGCGCGAAGCGCTCGGCCAGTTCCGGGTGCGCACGCTGATAGTCGATCACCGACTCGGCGACACCACGCCAGAACTCGGTTTCGCTCATGCACTGGTTCTCTTCGAGAATCTGGCTCATGTGGCGGAACACACCATCGAACACATCGATGAAGATGCCGAGGATCTTGTAGTCCTCCGGCACGTCCACGGCCAGACGCTCCAGGCCCACTGGCATCTGCGCATCCTTGTCGAGGATGGCCGACTCTTCGGCGATGTCCTTCATGATCGCGCGCACCGGCACATGGCCGTCGAGCACCAGGATGAGGTTCTCGCCATGTGGCATGAACACCAGGTGGTGGGCATAGAAGCAGTGCATCAGCGGACGCAGGAAGGCATCCATGTAGCGGCGCATCCAGGCCTGCGCGGTGAGCCCGGAGCGGCGGATCAGCTCGGGCAGCAGTGCCTGACCGTGCGGGTCGACGTGCAACAGCGCCGCCATGGTCATCAGCCGCTCGCCGCCTTGCAGGCGGCTGCCGGGGCTTTCCCGCCACAGCGCCGAGAGCATCTTCTTGTGCGGGCTGTCAGTCTCCAGCGCCGCCTCGTAGTAGCGGTTGCGATAACCGACCGACGCGACCTCGCGCAGGATGCTGAAACCGTACGCCTGCAGCACCGGGTCACTGCTGATCAGCTGATCCAGATACGCGTTGATCGCCGGCGTACCCGCCATGTAGTACGGCGACAGGCCACGCATGAAGCCCATGTTGAGGATCGACAGCGAAGTCTTCACGTAGCAACGCTGCGGTTGCGACATGTTGTAGTAGGTGCGCAGCGACTGCTGGGCCACGTACTCATCGCTGCTGCGCCCCAGCGGCACGATCTTGCGCTGGGCGATATCGGCGGCGAACATCAGGCTCAGCTTGCTGAACCACTGCCAGGGGTGCGTCGGCATCAGCAGGTAGTCATCGCTATTCAGCCCCTGCTCCTGCAGTTGCTTGCGATAGGCCAGCAGTTGCTCTTCGCCCAGCTCGTCGCGCAGCAGTTGCTCGTGATCCAGCCCCGGCACGGCGGCGAAATGTGCGTTGTCGCGGTGTACCGCGAGCCAGATGATAGCGAAGCGCGAGCCGGTTTCCGGTGCGTAGGCGTGATAGTCGAAGGCGTTGAAACCCAGGCGGCCATTGTTGGCAACGAAGCCGGGATGGCCCTCGATCATCGCCGCCTCGATGGTCTGGTAGTCGGCATCCGCCAACTCGGCACTGCTCAGTGCCCGTTCGCCGTGCTTGAAGGCCGCACCGTAGAGGGTGCTGCTGATCTCATCCAGATACACCGGCAGCTTGTCCGCCGGGATGCCCAGCGTCCGCTTGAAGTCGATGACGAAGGTCAGCGCATCGAGCACCTGCTGCTGGCCATCGAGCACGCGCTCGATGCTGGCCGGCTCGATGTGCCAATGGCGCAAGGCCATGGTGCGCGCTTCGAAGTGGTACACACAGCCTTCGGTATCTGCCCGCAGCTCGTAGCGCTGCCAGCCTTCACGCTCGGCTGCGCCCAGCCGGCGCGGGTCGAACAGCTGCTCATGGGCATACTCGGCGATGGCCTTGCGCACCAGCAGACGGTTGACCCTGTGCCACAGCTCGGGGCTGAGGTGGGCGACGGCGTCGGCAGGATGATCCAGACGAGGAGAAGTCATAGCGGGCTTGATCCTTCAAGTGATTGGAAGAAGTCGGCGGGCGTGCAGAACGCCAGCAGAGCGGTCTTGGCAGGTAGATCGACAGGGCCTTGCTCGACGAAGCCGACCAGACGGTTCAGGCGATGCACCTTGTGATTGCGAATGTCCGGCTCCACCACCACGCGGCGGGCACCGAGTTCGTCGAAGAGGAAGGCCATCACCGCGCGCAGCACGTCACGGGTGAAGTGGCGAATCGGCTCCTTGCTCGGACCGACGAAAAAGTGCATGCCGAGGTCGCCAGGCTGCACCGCATAGAGCTCACCGAGCGGGTCGTGCCGGGGGTCGTAGCACTCCATGACGAACGCTGGCGTACCTCGATAGCAGCCCATGAAGGCACGCATGTGGCCGCTCCCCATGGCATCGGCGTAGAAGTCGCGGGTCGCCTCCAGGGTCATGTCCTGCATGTTCCAGTAATGGGCGTAGTCCATCTGGTACCAGGGGTGGATCACCGCGACATCCTCGTCGAGACGCAACGGGCGCAGGCTGAATTGCGGGTCTAGCGATGCACGCGGATGGCGCGACACTGTGGCCTCAGTTGGCATGGCAGAGTTCTCCCTGAGCGGCATGCCGGCGATCGACGCCGAACCAGCCGCGGTCGATGATCGCCGTGAGCAGCAGGCCTGCCGCAGCGATGACGAAGGTCAGCGGAATACCGACCAGGTTGACCAGGAACCCGGCGCCGAACGAGGACAGCAGCACGCCAAGGTTCTGGAAGAAGTTGGTGACGCCGAAATCACGGGCATACGCATCCGGCGTACTGACCTTGAACAGAGTGACCTCGAGCTTGACGATCACCTGATACAGCGCCCACCCGTACAGGCAGCGACCGATGATGATCAGCTCCAGCGACTCGCTGGCCTGCAGCGCCAGGCCCGATGCCCCGAGCAGCAGATTGAACAGGGTGTGATCGACCCAGCGCGGTGACTGCGCGAGCAGATGCTTGAGCAGCAGCGCGAGCAAGGCGACGATGCCGGGGATGGCGAACACCAGGCCGGTCAGCAGAGGCTCGTGCAGCCCCGTACGTGCCTCCCAGTACAGGGTGAAGAAAGGCCGTACCAGATAGGCGCTGAAGTCGAAGAGAAACATCAGCAGGCACAGCTTGAGCAGCGCCGACAGCGCCTGCGGGCTACGCCGCGGCACCGGTGCCTGACCGGTCTTCTCCTCGCGACTGAGCACCCTGACCACTTTCCCGCTGCGGATCAGGTACAGGCACAGGGCCATCTGCGCCAGGTCACCGGCCGCCATCAGGGCGATGCAGAAGCTGGGCCCGTACTGCTCCAGCGCCATGCCGCCGACAGCCGCACCGAAGATCGCGCCGATGTGGATGACCACCGACAGCAGACCGATCACCAGGCTGTGATTCTCTGGCGCCTCCAGGCGCATCAGGTAGGGGAACATCAGCAGGTAACTGGCCTTGGTCATGAACATCATCAGACTGAGCAGCCAGTAGCTCTCGACGCTCGGCGCCCAGATCGAAGCCAGACAGAACAGTGCAGCCACTCCCTGGGTGTAGAACAGCAGGTGCATGGTCTCGATACGCCTGGCGACACGCGCCCAGACGGGCAACATGCACATCACCGCAATCGAGATGGCGGCGATGTAGGCGCCCACATGCACCGGACTGGTCACGCCGTAACGGGTCTCGAAGAATTGCGGGTAGAACGCGATCAGAATCGAATCGCTGATCACGCCGAAGCCCGACATGATCAGAATGGTGGTACGCAGATTCATGCAGAGGCGCTCCCCGGCCCGAGCGCAACGAAACCGCTGTCGGCTGGCGGCTGGAAGTCCTGGTAGGTGGTACGCGCTTCGCAGGGATAGGCATCGCGCCCGGTCAGCTCGTTGAGCAGCCGGCCATTGCGCCAGCACGCCAGACCGAGATCCGGGTTGGTCAGGCCATGACTGTGCAAGCCGACGTTCTGCACGTAGATCTCGCGATCCTGATGATCTACCGCCCAGTTCGGCGACGCTGCGTAGCGCCCCTGCGCATCCCAGCGAATGCGCGCACGAATGCCCTCGATGAAACTCGGCAGCTGGTAGCGATAACCGGTCGCGAACACCAGGCCATCCGTCGCGTGACCATAGCGGGCACCCGTCTGGCCATGCTGGAACTCCAGCTGCCACTGGCCGCCACCCTCGCGCCGACATTGCTGCAACGCCAGATTCGGCAGCAGCCTGGCACCGGAGAGTCCCTGCTGCTGGCGCTCATCGAGGGTCTGGTAGATGCGCTCGATCAGCGACTGATTGATACCGTTGTAGATACTGCGCTGGTCGTCGAGGATCTGCTGCTTGACCCCCTCGCCCAGGCCATAGAAATAGCGACCATAGTCCGGCGAGATCAACTCGAGGGTGAGCTTGGCATTCTCCATCTGGAAGAAGCGCGGCGCACGGGTCACCCAGTTCAGCTGGTATCCATGCTGCGGGGCTTGCTCCAGCAAGTCCTGAAACACTTCCGCGCCACTCTGTCCGCTGCCGATCACCGTGATACTGCGACAGCGCTGCAGTGCCTCCCTGCTGTCCAGATAACCCGAGGTATGCACCGCCTGGCGAGCGTCGCCGGGGCTGCAGCAGACAGGAATGTGCGGCACACCACCGATACCGATCACCAGCTTGCGACAGCGGTACTGGAAACCCTCGCCGGTATCGCCGCGCACACCGGCCAGCACGTAGCCAGGCAGCGACTCGTCGTACCAGACCTCCTGCACGTCGTGCTGGTAGCGCAGGTTGTCGAGCTGCGCCGCCGCCCATTTGCAGTAACGATCGAATTCCTGACGCGACAGGTACCAGTTCTCGCGGATGTAGTAGTTGTACAAGCGGCCTTGCTGCTTGCAGTAGTTGAGGTAGCTGAAACGACTGGTGGGATCGGCCATCGAGACCAGATCGGCGAGGAAGGGATTCTGTAACGTGGTGCCGTCCAGCAGCATGCCGGGGTGCCAGCTGAATTCGGCCTTCCTGTCGAGGAACAGGCTGCGGGTTCCCAGAGGCTCCGCAAGGCATGCCAGCCCGAGATTGAAAGGCCCGATGCCTATTGCAATGAAGTCGTAGGGCAGTTCCGTGGTCACGTTGCGCCTCATCAGTCCGGATGAAAGTGGGCCGATACTAGAGCTCAGTGATAATGATTTGCAATAGCGTATAAGAATAAATACTCATATCGGGACGAGCGCTTTAGCACAGGACTGACAAACCGGGACCGGGACAGCCAAGCGGGGCGCAGAAGGTGCGTTCTAGAGCCCTTGCCGACCAGAAAGAAGACGCAGCGAGGCATCCAGAGACAGCATGCTCTGGATCTGCGAAGCGACAGCGAAGAGAGGGATACAGCGAGGCGACTGGACGGCATGGCGAGCGAAGGTCGCTCATGCAGAATCAGGGAGCTAAGGAGGAGAAGCACGCCAGATCGGCGAAAAAGAAGATGGCGTCCCCTGCTGGAATCGAACCAGCATCTAGCCCTTAGGAGGGGCTTATTCTATCCGTTGAACTAAGGGGACACGGCCGTATTCGCAACGGCCGGGCGGCATCTTAGCGACGACCGGCGCGTTTGTCATGTCGCGATCCGTTCGCGGCCTAGCGCTGCCAGCCGTGGGCAACCGCCGCAGAGGCTGTCGAGGCACGCACGCTGGGCACACCACCGTGCAGGCGCTCCAGCGCCATGCGGTCGGCTATCGCGGTGGTCGTCTCGCCTTCCCGTTCGGCGCGCTGGAAGATTTCCGTCAGGGTCGGGCCGATGCTCTCGATATGTGCCTTGAGTTCGGCGGCGCTGCCACCGGTGCGCTCGTAGCAGACATCGATGATGCCGCCGGCATTGATCGCGTAGTCCGGCGCATACAGGCAGTCACGGCGGCGCAGCAGCTCGGCCAGGCTGGCGTCGGCCAGCTGGTTGTTGGCCGCGCCGGCGATGATCGGCGCACGCAGGTTCTCGAGGCTCTGCAGATTGATGATCGCGCCCAGTGCGCAGGGGGCGAACACGTCGACGTCGAGGCCGTAGATCGCGTTCTGGTCGACAGCCGTGGCCCCCAGCTGAGCGACCGCACGTTGCACGTTGGCCTCGAAGATGTCCGTCACCCACAGTTGCGCACCGGCCTCGCGGAGCAACCTGGCCAGGTGGAAACCGACCTGCCCCACTCCCTGGATGGCCACGCGGATGCCATTCAGATCCGCCCGCCCCATGCGATGCGCGACAGCGGCCTGGATGCCGATGAACACGCCATAGGCCGTGGACGGCGATGGGTCGCCATCGCGGCTGCCACCGCCGAAGGCCTCGCGCTGCCCGGCACCGGCGACATGGCGCGTGCGCTCGGCCATGATGCGCATCTCGTTCACGCCGGTGCCGGAGTCCGCCGCGGTGACGTAGCGTCCGCCCAGGCTGTCGACGAAGTCGCCCATGGCCTGGAACAGCGCCTCGCTCTTGCCGCGGTGCGGGTCGCCGATGATCACCGCCTTGCCTCCTCCGAGCGGCAGACGCGCCAGCGCAGACTTGTAGGTCATGCCACGTGACAGACGCAGCACATCGCGCAGGGCCTCGTCGTCGTTGGCGTAGTTCCACATGCGGCAACCGCCGAGCGCCGGGCCGAGCGTGCTGTCGTGAATGGCGATGATGGCTTTCAGGCCGCTGGCCTGGTCGTGGCCGTAGACCACCTGTTCGTGCTGGTCGAAGTCGACATGAGTGAAGACGGACATCGAATCACCTCGGTATTCAGATCGTAAAAGGCCATCCCCCTCCCGCACGGGAGGGGGTGGCAAGGTGGATGGTTGAAGAATCAGGCAGCCGGTTCGAACAGCTGCACCGCCGCGATCTCGCTGACGGTCATGCGGGCCTTGAGCTGCACGGCCTGCTCGCGCACCTTGGCCATGGCGGCTTCCTTGACGTGGCCATAGCCGCGCACCTGCTCCGGCAGTTCGGCCAGCGCCACGGCGGTGCGGTAGTTGTCCGCGTTCAGTTCGCTGAGCAGGTAAGCCAGGTTGGCCTCGTACTCCTCGATCAGCTCACGTTCCAGACGTCGCTCGGTGCTGTGCCCAAAGGGGTCGAGCACCGTACCGCGGAGGAACTTGAAGCGCGCCAGCAGCGCGAACGCCTTGAGCATCCAGGGACCGAAGCTGCGCTTGCGCGGCTCGCCGGTCACCGCATCGGGCTTGCTCAACCAGCTCGGTGCCAGGTGGAACTGCAACTGGTAGTCGCCCTCGAACTGCTCTTCCAGGCGCTTGCGGAACGTCGCCTCGCTGTACAGCCGCGCCACTTCGTACTCGTCCTTGTAGGCCAGCAGCTTGAAGTAATAACGCGCGACCGCCTTGCTCAGCGCCTGCCCGGCGTCGCTATCCGCCTGGCGCACGCGCTCGACCAGCGCCCGGTAACGTTCGGCGTAGGCGCCGTTCTGGTACAGGCTCAGGCGCTGCATGCGGTCGGCGACGATCTCGTCCAGCGTGCTGCAATGCGGAGCCTCGACCACCTTGGGCGCGGCGAGCTTCTCCACCGCAGCCATGTCATGTGCCGCGCGCCGCCCCCAGAGGAACGCCTGCTGGTTCAACTGCACGGCCACGCCATTGAGCTCGATGGCCTTGTCGATGGCCTCGGCCGAAACCGGCACCAGGCCGCGCTGGTAGGCAAAACCGAGCATGAACAGGTTGGTGGCGATGCTGTCGCCGAGCAGGCGCGTGGCCAGGCGCGTTGCATCGACAAAGCGGGTCTTGCCCTCGCCCACCGCCTCGCTGATCGCCTCGCGCATCGCCGCGCCCGGCACCTGGGCATCGGGGTTGCGGGTGAATTCGGCCGTGGCCGACTCGTGACTGTTGATCACCGCGTGGGCGATCTTGTCATTCAGCTTGGCCAGCGACTCCTCGCTGGAAGCCACCACCAGGTCGCACCCCAGCAACAGGTCGGTTTCCCCGGCCGCGATGCGCACCGCGTAGATATCGCTCTGCCGCGCGGCGATGCGGATATGGGTGATCACCGGGCCGAACTTCTGCGCCAGGCCGGCCTGGTCGAGTACGGTGCAGCCCTTGCCTTCGATATGCGCGGCCATGCCCAGCAGCGCACCGACGGTGGTCACGCCGCTGCCGCCCACACCGGGCAGCAGAATGTTCCAGGGACGCGTCAGCGCAGGCTGTTTCGGCTCCGGCAAGGCGATGAACAGGGCACCCAGGCCCACGGCCTCGGGCTTGCGCAAGCCGCCGCCATGCACGGTGACGAAGCTCGGGCAGAAACCCTCGAGGCAGCTGTAGTCCTTGTTGCAGGCGCTCTGGTCGATCTCGCGCTTGCGCCCCAGTTCGGTCTCCAGCGGCAGCACCGACAGGCAGTTGGACTTGACGCTGCAATCGCCGCAGCCTTCGCACACGTCCGGGTTGATGAACACGCGCTTGGCCGGGTCGACCAGCTTGCCGCGCTTGCGCCGACGGCGCTTTTCGGTCGCGCAGGTCTGGTCGTAGAGAATCACCGAAACGCCCTTGAACTCGCGCAGCTCACGCTGCACGGCGTCCAGTTCGCGGCGGTGATGGAAGGTCACGCCCGGCGCGAAGGTGGCGCGGGTCGGGTACTTGTCCGGCTCGTCGCTGACCAGAGCGATGCGTTTGACGCCCTCGGCATGCACCTGCTGGCTGAGCTGGTCGATGCGCAGCTCGCCGTCGATGGGCTGGCCGCCGGTCATGGCCACCGCGTCGTTGTAGAGGATCTTGTAGGTGATGTTGACCCCGGACGCGACGGCGGCACGCAAGGCCAGGTGCCCGGAGTGGAAGTAGGTGCCGTCGCCCAGGTTCTGGAACACGTGCGGCGTGTCGGTGAAGGGAGCCTGGCCGATCCAGGTCGCGCCCTCACCGCCCATCTGGGTGAAGGTGTCGGTGCTGCGATCCATCCACTGGGTCATGTAGTGGCAACCGATGCCGCCGAGCGCGCGGCTGCCTTCCGGTACCTTGGTCGAGCTGTTGTGCGGGCAGCCGGAGCAGAAGTGTGGGGTGCGCACGGTCTTGTGCTTGGGCGCGGCCAGGGCCTTTTCCTTGGCGTCGAGGAAGGCCAGGCGTTCCTCGATGACCGGGCTGCTGTAGATCGGCGCCAGGCGCTTGGCGATCACCCGGGCGATCATCGCCGGGGTCAGCTCGCCCAGGTTGGGCAGCAGGGAACCGCCCTCCTCGTCGAACTCGCCGACCACGCGCGGGCGCTTGCCCACCGGCCAGTTGTAGAGCTGACCGGTGAGCTGGTCCTCGATGATGCTGCGCTTCTCCTCCACCACCAGGATTTCGTCCAGCCCTTCGGCGAACTGGTGCACGGACACCGGCTCCAGCGGCCAGCTCATGCCGACCTTGAGCACGCGCAGACCGACCTTGGCGCACAGCGCCTCGTCCAGACCCAGGTCATCCAGGGCCTGGCGCACGTCCAGGTAGGACTTGCCGGTGGTGATGATGCCCAGCCGCGGGTTCGGCGAATCGAGCTTCACCTGGTTGAGGTTGTTGGCCAGCGCGAACGCGCGAGCTGCATAGATCTTGTAGACGTTGAGGCGCTTCTCCTGCGCCAGGGGCGGGTCCGGCCAGCGGATGTGCACGCCATCCTCGGGCAGCTGAAAATCCTCGGGAATCTTCACCTGCACGCGCAGTGGGTCGACATCCACCACGGCCGAGGAGTCGACGTTCTCGGCGATGGTCTTCAGCGCCACCCAGCAACCGCTGTAGCGCGACAGCTCCCAGCCGATGATGCCGTAGTCCAGGACCTCCTGAACGTTGGCCGGATTGAGCACCGGAATCGACGCGGCGATGAAGGCATGCTCGCTCTGGTGAGCGATGGTCGAGGACTTGCAGCCATGGTCGTCGCCCGCCAGCAGCAGCACGCCGCCGTGCTTGGAAACGCCGGCCGAGTTGCCATGCTTGAACACGTCGCCGCTGCGGTCCACCCCCGGCCCCTTGCCATACCACATGGCGAACACGCCGTCGTAGCGTGCCCCCGGGAACAGGTTGGCCTGCTGGCTGCCCCACACGGCCGTCGCCCCGAGTTCCTCGTTGACGCCCGGCTGGAAGTGGATGTGGTTCTGCTTGAGGTAGTCGCGCGCGTCCCACAGGCTCTTGTCCAGGCCGCCCAGGGGCGAGCCGCGATAGCCGGAGATGAAACACGCGGTATTCAGACCGAAGGCGGCGTCACGCTGCTTCTGCAGCATGGGCAGGCGGGTCAGGGCCTGGGTGCCGGTCAGGTAGAGGTGACCGGTAGCGAGGCGATATTTGTCATCCAGGCGGATTTCGGCCAGGGACATGGAGCGCTCCTTTTATTCTTATGGCGAGCACGAGGAGCGCGACGGTAAACGCGCTCCGTTGCATCCGGCCGCAGGATCACCACGACGGATTTGCCTAAAGCATGACTGGAGGGTTCCGCTTTTTTCTTTCTATTTTTCAGATTGCAGGACAATACTTCGCATGATCCTTCCAACAATCACAAGAAAATGGAAATAGTCATGCAGGATAAGCTCAGCGCCATCGACCGCAGGATTCTCCGCCTGCTGCAACACAATGCCGACCTCTCCGCCGCCGAGGTGGCCGAGAAGGTCGAGCTGTCGCAGTCACCCTGCTGGCGGCGCATCCACCGCATGCAGGAAGACGGGCTGATCGAGCGCAAGGTCGCGCTGCTCAGCCACAAGCGCCTGGGTTTCGGCATCACCGTGTTCGTCGACATCAAGCTGTCGGCGCACGGTCGCGGCAATCTGGATGAGTTCGAACAGGCCGTGGTCGGCTATCCCCAGGTGCTGGAGTGCTACAGCATGGCCGGCAGCTCGGACTACCTGCTCAAGGTGGTGGCCAAGGACATCGCCGACTACGAGCGCTTCCTGCGCGACCACCTGCTGCAGCGCCCGCATGTGCACGAAGCGCATTCGCACATCGCCATGAGCGAGGTCAAACGTACCACCGAACTGCCGCTGGACTGATCAGGCCTGCGTGGCCGCCAGGCGCCTGGCCTTGCGCGCACGCAGGCTGGCCATCAGCGAGGGGCCGAGGGCGGTCAGGGCGGAGCCGAGCACCACCACCACCGCACCGGCGTAGGCGATCCAGTTGACCGCCTCGGGCAGCACGTGGTCCGGCCACCAGGTGGACGCCAGCGCCACGGACACGAAGGTCACCAGCGGCGTCAGCGCCAGGGTGGCACTGACCCGCGACGCTTCCCAGTGCGCCAGCGCCTCGGCGAAGGCGCCGTAGGCCACCAGGGTATTGAGGCAGCAGGCCAACAGCAGCCAGCCTTGCAGCGGGCTCAGCTCCAGCACCTGCAGCGGCTGCGCCCAGGGCGTCAGCAGCAAGGCGCAGGACAGGTAGATGACCATCATCACCTGCACCGAACTCCACAGCGTCAGCAGCTGCTTCTGCGCCAGACCGTAGAAGGTCCAGACGAAGGCGGCGGCGAGCACGGTCAGTACGCCGGTGGTATAGGTCGTCAGCGACGTCAGCAGCTCGCCCAGGCGCTGATTGAAGAACAGGCCGAAGCCCAGCAGCATCACCACCAGGCCCAGCGCCTGACCCAGGCTGAAGCGTTCGCGGAAGATGAACAGGCTGCTGATCAGCAGCAGGATCGGCGCCACCTGGATCACCAGTTGCGTGGTGCCGGGGCTCAACAGCCTGAGCCCGACCAGGTACAGCACATAGTTCGCCGTCAGCCCGCCGATGGCCAGGGCCAGCAGCCAGGCGCCCTTGCGCCCCAGCGGGCGGAAACGTGGCAGGCGGCGAGCGGCGGCGAGGTAGGCCAGCAGCAGCGAACCCGCCACCGTCAGGCGGTACCAGGTGACCGTGACCGGGTCCATGACCTGCAGGACTTCTTTCAGTTTGATCGGCAGGATGCCCCAGAGCAGCGATGTGAGCAGGGCGAGAAGCAGGCCGTACATCCAGCGGCCGGAGGAAATGTGCATGGCGACCTCAGCAGCGCGGTCGACTGAACGCGTCGACCGCAGCCGGCCATTCTAGGAGAGGCCGACGCACCAGCACAGTGACAGTTCGGCTCGCTTGCCGAGAGTAACTGTACCGCCTGGCACGCCTCAGGTGTCAGCAGGCCGGCGTCAAAATTCAATAAAAAACGCCAACCAGTAGCCAACGGCCGGCAACTTCGACCATTGGTCGCCTTGCCGGGCAAGCCGCTCCGCTCGCAGTAGACTCAGCCTATCCAGCACCTGCAGATGGAGCTCTCGTCATGTTCGGCCAACGCACTGTCGACCCCCAACCGGGCACGCACTACCGCAGTTCACGCCTGAGCGCCGTCAATGGCCAGTATTTCTTCGCCACCCGCGAAGGCACGCTGGAAGGCCCCTACCTCTCGCGCCACGATGCCGAGCAGAGCATCCAGCGCTACATCGAGCGCATGGCCATGGCGGACAAGCTGATCCGCCACAGCAGCGAGCACATCGACAGCCAGCAGCGCCGCGACGCGATCAAGCACAATCAGGAACTCTGATCGCTACAGGTGGGCCAGCCCGAGGTCGCCGCGGTGGGCCGCGAGGTGTGGCAACACTGCGGCCAGCAGCGGTTCCTTGAAGGCATCCTGGAAACGGTGGGCCAGCCCCGGAATCAGCTTCAGCTCCGAGCCCTTGATGTGCGCCGCCACGTGGACACCATGCATCACCGGTAGCAGCGGGTCGGCGGTGCCATGCACCACCAGCGTCGGCACGCTCAGGCGGTTGAGCAACTCGACCCGGCTCGACTCGGCGAGAATCGCCAACAGTTGCCGCTGCACGCCTTCGGGATTGAAGGCCCGGTCGTAAGCCACCTCGGCCTGGTGCAACAGCAACGCGCGATCATCCTTGACCGAGGGGCTGCCCAGCGCCGCGAGCAGGTCGGCCTGTTGCTGCAGCGCGGCCTCGCGGCTGCCGGCCTCGCGCCGCGCCAGCAGCGCGACCAGCGCATCGCTGGGTGCCGGCAGGCCCTGGGCACCGGAACTGGTCATCACCAGGGTCAGGCTGAGCACCCGCTGCGGCGCCAGATCGGCCAGGTGCTGAGCGATCATGCCGCCCATGCTCGCCCCCAGGACATGGAAAACGCCGATACCCAGGCCGTCCATCAAACCCAGCGCGTCGCCTGCCATGTCACGCAGGTGATAGGGCGCTCCCAGCGACAGCCCCAGGCGGTAGCGCACCACTTCGTAAGGCAGGTTGATGCTCGGCGCGGGTTTGCGCCAGCTGCTCAGGCCGACGTCGCGGTTATCGAAACGAATGACCCGGAAGCCCTGCTGACAGAGACGCTCGACCACTTCGTCGGGCCAGTGGATCAGCTGCCCGCCCAGGCCCATGATCAGCAGCAGCGCCGGGTCGCGCTCGCGACCGACGCTCTGGTATGCCAGACGAACGTCACCGACGTCCGCATAGCGGGTCGGCTCGGACAGATCGCAACGATTGGCAGCAAAAGACTGCACGCCGCACAGCAACGCGGCAATGAAGATGAGTGCACGCATGAAGAACACCAGAAACATAGAACCCCACTGAAACGCGATTCTGGTGAAAGTCGTTCGACGGCGCTGCCACACAAGCGTGACAGTTTGATGAAGGAGGACGAACGGTTGCCCGGCAAGTGACCAAAGGCCCATGCAGAGCGTACCCCTCCGTACCGGCTGGCAGGAGGGGCCTGGCGCTACGGGCGGAACATCAGGCCAGTTCCGCGCGCAACTGCCGGGCTGCCGCGACCATGTTGACCAGCGCGGCCTCGGTCTCGGGCCAGCCGCGGGTCTTCAATCCGCAATCGGGGTTGACCCACAGCCGCTCCAGCGGGATGCGCCGCGCCGCCTTGCGCAGCAGAGCGGCCATCTCGGCGCTGTCGGGTACGCGCGGCGAGTGGATGTCGTAGACACCCGGGCCGATCTCGTTGGGATAGGCGAACCGTTCGAAGGCCGCCAGCAGCTCCATGTCCGAACGCGAGGTCTCGATGGTGATCACGTCGGCGTCCATCGCCGCGATGGAGTCGATCACGTCGTTGAACTCGCTGTAGCACATGTGCGTGTGGATCTGCGTTTCGTCACGCACGCCGCTGGCGCTCAGGCGAAATGCCTCGGTGGCCCAGTCCAGGTAGCCCTGCCAGGCCGCCTGACGCAGGGGCAGGCCCTCACGGAACGCCGCCTCGTCGATCTGGATGACCTTGATTCCGGCGGCCTCCAGATCGACCACCTCGTCACGGATGGCCAACGCCAGCTGCCTGGCCTGCACCTCACGCGGCACATCCTCCCGGGCGAAGGACCACATCAGCATGGTCACCGGCCCGGTCAGCATGCCTTTCATCACCTTGTCGGTCAGGCTCTGCGCGTACTGGATCCATTCCAGGGTCATCGCCCGAGGGCGGCTCAGGTCGCCGACGATCACCGCCGGTTTCACGCAGCGCGACCCGTAGCTCTGCACCCAGCCGAAGCGGGTGAAGGCGTAGCCGTCCAGTTGTTCGGCGAAGTACTCGACCATGTCGTTGCGCTCGGCCTCGCCATGCACCAGCACATCCAGCCCGAGGCGCTCCTGCACCTGCACCGCATGGCGGATCTCGCTGTGCATGGCCTCGGTGTAGTCGGCCAGGCTCAGCTTGCCCTGACGGAACGACTGCCGCGCCAGACGAATGGCCGCAGTCTGCGGGAAGGAACCGATGGTGGTGGTCGGCAGCACCGGCAACCGCAGGCGCTCGCGCTGCTTGCCGATGCGCTCGGCGAACGGCGACTGGCGCTGGGCATGGCGCGGACGCGTCGCAGCCAGACGTGCCTGCACCTCAGGCTTGTGAATGCGCGTCGAGGCCGCGCGCGCCGCCTGGACCTCGCGGCTCGCCGCCAGCGCCGCCTGTACCCCGGCATCCTGCGGCGCTTCCAGGGCCTTGCCCAGCAGCGCGACCTCCTCACACTTCTGTACCGCAAAGGCCAGCCAGCCTTTCAGCTCGGCGTCGAGCTGGTCCTCGCGCGCCAGGTCCACCGGGCAGTGCAACAGCGAGCAGGACGGCGCCACCCACAGGCGCTCGCCCAGACGTTCATGGGCATGGCGCAGCACGTCGAGCGCCTTTTCCAGGTCGCAGCGCCAGACATTGCGCCCGTTCACCATGCCGAGCGACAGCACCTTGTAGGCCGGCAGCCGGTCGAGAATCGTCGGGTACTGGTCCGGTGCCCGTACCAGGTCGATATGCAGGCCATCCACCGGCAGGTTGGCCGCCAGGCCGAGGTTGTCCTCCAGACCGCCGAAATAGGTGGCGATCAGCTTGCGGCAGGGTTCGCGCTGAATCAGGTTGTAGGCGCGCTCGAACGCGTTCTTCCAGGCCTGCGGCAAGTCCAGCACCAGAATCGGCTCGTCGATCTGCACCCACTCCACGCCTTGCTCGGCGAGGCGCTGGAAAATCTCGCCATAGACCGGCAGCAGGCGCTCGAGCAGCTCCAGCTTGTCGAACTCATCGCCCTTGGCCTTGCCCAGCCACAGGTAGGTCAACGGGCCGATCAGCACCGGCTTGACGCTATGACCGAGCGCGTGGGCTTCGGCCACTTCCTCGAACAGTTGCTCCCAGCTCAGGGCGAACGCCTGATCGGCACTGAACTCCGGCACCAGGTAGTGGTAGTTGGTGTCGAACCACTTGGTCAGCTCCTGAGCGTGGGCGCCGCCACAGCAACCGTTCGTGCTCGCCACGGCGCCACGCGCCATGGCGAACAGGGTGTCCAGGGTCGGTTTGCCGGCGGCCGGGCGGAAGCGCTCGGGAATCACGCCGAATGCCAGGGAATGGCCGAGCACCTGGTCGTACCAGGCGAAGTCGCCCACCGGCAGCAGGTCGATGCCGGCGTCTTTCTGCAGTTGCCAGTGCTCGGCACGCAGGCGCTGGCCAACGGCGCGCAGCCCGGCCTCGTCCAGCTCGCCTTTCCAATGGGCTTCGAGGGCTTTTTTCAGTTCACGGTCGCGGCCGATGCGCGGGAAACCGAGGGAATGGGACAGGGCCATGGGGTGACGCTCCAGAGTCAATCGAGATGGCGCCATTCTCGGCATCGCCAGCACGTGAGACAAACTCAAGATTTTCGTCTTGATCTAAAGATTTACTCATGTAGGCTGTATGAACCACTTTCATCCAGCCACGACATTGGATGAATGAAACCTTCGCAGAGACCCGTCATGCTCGAGCTACGCCACCTGAAAACCCTGCACGCCCTGCGCGAAACCGACAGCCTGGTGGAGGCCGCCGAGCGCCTGCACCTGACCCAGTCGGCCCTGTCGCACCAGTTCAAGGAGCTCGAGGAGCGACTCGGCCTGCAGCTGTTCGTGCGCAAGACCAAGCCGGTGCGTTTCACCAGCGCCGGCCTGCGCCTGCTGCAACTGGCCGACGCCGCCCTGCCCCTGCTGCGTGGCGCCGAACGGGACCTGGCGCGCCTCGCCGGTGGCACCGCCGGGCGCCTGCACATGGCCATCGAATGCCACAGCTGCTTCCAGTGGCTGATGCCGACCATCGATCAGTTCCGCGACGCCTGGCCGGAAGTGGAACTGGACCTGGCCTCGGGCTTCTCCTTCGCACCACTCCCCGCGCTGGCACGCGGCGACCTGGACCTGGTGGTGACCTCGGACCCCGTCGAACTGGCCGGCATCACCTACGTACCGCTGTTCACCTACGAGGCCATGCTGGCCGTGGCCAACCAGCACCGTCTGGCGCACAAGGCCTATATCCAGCCACAGGACCTGGCCACGGAAACCCTCATCACCTACCCGGTGGAACGTGACCGCCTGGACATCTTCACCCGCTTCCTCGAACCCAACGACGTGGAACCCGCGCAGGTACGCACCTCCGAGCTGACGGTCATGATGATGCAACTGGTGGCCAGCGGACGCGGCGTCTGCGGCCTGCCCAACTGGGCGCTGCACGAGTACAGCTCGCGTCACTACG
This sequence comes from Ectopseudomonas khazarica, assembly GCF_004521985.1. GTDB lineage: Bacteria > Pseudomonadota > Gammaproteobacteria > Pseudomonadales > Pseudomonadaceae > Aquipseudomonas > Aquipseudomonas khazarica. Next base: position 136,705 of record NZ_SBHZ01000001.1, on the reverse strand, counting down.
TCAGCGCCAAGCGCCTGGGCGAAAAGGGACTGTTCGCCACCCTCTATGCGGCGATCCGCAGCGACATGCTCGATGCGCCCTTCATGCGCGACTTCCTGCTCACCGCCAAGGACACCTCCTTCGCCAGCCTGGAAGGCGTCAGCGTGGCGCGCTGAGCGCCACTGCGCAGACAAAGGCCGCTCGCGCAGGCGCGTGGCCGCCTTTTCATCACATCTGCCGCGTGCCCCGCACCATACGCAGCAGGCTTCACCGCCCGCCGGGCACCAAGACAACGAAATGGCCGGTCCCCGGACGGCCTCGCAGCGCTCCCCCGGCGAACGGTACCCGCCGGCAGCAGGGCGCAACCCCACCCACGCCAATTGCCTTGTTACAACTCCTGGCTTGCCGCCTTGTGACCAACAGTCATAGCATGACCACCGGTCACAGTCTTTCGTGGAAAGTCCATGCGCTATCAGGATCAACTCTTCCAGCAACGTGAAACCGCCTTGCTCGAAGCCGCTCGACAGCTGTTCCAGAGTCAGTCCTGGGACCGCGTCACAATCGCCGAAGTGGCACGCCAAACCGGCATCGGCAAGGGCACCGTGTACAAACACTTTCCCAGCAAGGAAGCGCTGTTTGCGCGCCTGGTGCTGGATCGCTCGCGCATGCACCTGATCGAACTGCAGACACTCTCCCACTCGGCCCCGGCGCCGGAAGCCATGCGCCGGATGATCCGTCGCGCCTTCGAGCAACTGCTGGCCGACCCGCTGCAGGCCCAGCTGTGCCTGCACTGTGACCGCCCGGCCTTTCAGGAACGCCTGGAGCCGCCCTACCGCGAACAGTTCCTCGAACTCGAAGCCGAGTACATGGCCCTGTTCAGCGAACTGCTGCAGAACAGCTTCGCCGGCCTGCAGCTTTCTGACGAGCACTGCCAGCACCTGTTGTGGGGCGTGGAGGCGTGCATCAACGGGGTGATGACGCGCATTGCCTCGGGCGGTTTCGAGCACTGGGCCGACCCCATTGCCTTCGACGCCTATTTCGAGCGCGTCACCGACTTCATCATCGCCGGCCTGCACGGCCAGGCCGCTGCGCTGCTGGCAGCGGCCGCCACCAACGAGTAAGGGATTCTCATGTTCACGCACCTCAGCAAACGCCCCTGGATCATCGCGGTCGTCATCGCCATCGTTCTGCTGCTCTGGCTGTTCAGCGGCGAACGCTTCAGCGCCCGTGACGAGGCGCAGGCCGAGCCGGACAAGCCCCTGGCCGCCGCCGAGCTGGCCCGGGTCGAAGTGCAGTGGCTGGAGGCACAGCCCATGCAGCGCCAGCACGTGGTACAGGGGCAGATCGAAGCTTGGCGCCGGGTCGAGCTGCGTGCGCAGGTCAGTGGCAGCGTGCAGAAGCTGGACCAGGACAAGGGCAACCGCGTCGCCGCCGAGCAACTGCTGCTCAGCCTGTCGCCGGATGACCGGCCGGCCCAGGTGGCGCGCAGCGAAGCCGACGTGCGCCAGCGCGAGAGCGACGTGACTGCGGCCAGGCGCCTGCGCGAGCGCAGCCTGATCTCCGCCAGCGAACTGATGCGCCTGGAGAGCGAACTGGCCAAGGCCCGTGCCGAACTCGACAGCGCTCGCCTGCACCTGCGCAATACCAGGATCAAGGCGCCGTTCGCCGGCATCTACGACCAGCGCGCGGTCGAACTGGGCGACTACGTACAGCCCGGACAAAGCCTGCTGACCCTGGTGGACATCGACCGCCTCAAGGTCACCGCGCAGATCGCCCAGCAACAGGTCACCCAGCTGCAGCTGGGGCAGGCGGTGAGCGTGGAACTGCTCGACGGCCGCACGCTGCAGGGCGAGCTGCACTTCATCGCCGCTGCCGCCGACCCGGACTCGCGCAGCTTCCGCATCGAGGTCAAGGTGGACAACCCGGACGGCCTGCGCCTGGCAGGTGCCAGCGCCACGCTGCACATCCAGACCGGCGAGGCCATGGCCCACCGCCTGTCCCCTGCCCTGCTCAGCCTCGACGAGAACGGCCGCCACGGCGTCAAGTGGGTCAACGATGAGCAGCGCGTGGAGTTCACCCCCGTGCAACTGATCAGCGTCGACAACCAGGGCGCCTGGGTCAGCGGCCTGCCGCCGAAGGTCGCGCTGATCACCCTGGGCCAGGGCTTCGTCGAAGCGGGCCAGCAGGTGCGCACGCAACTCGCCGCAGAGGGCAGCTGAGATGCACGCACTGATTGCCGCCGCGCTCGACCGCAGCCGTACCACCCTGCTGATCCTGCTGTTCCTGCTGTGCGGGGGGCTGCTGGCCTACGTCGCCATGCCCAAGGAGTCCAACCCGGACGTCACTATTCCGATGATCTACGTGTCGGTGACCCTGGAAGGCATCAGCCCGGAAGATGGCGACCGCCTGCTGGTGCGCCCGCTGGAACAGGAGCTGCGCAGCCTGGAAGGGGTCAAGGAGATGAGCTCGGTCTCCAGCGAGGGCCACTCCTCCGTCACCCTGGAATTCGACGCGGGCTTCGACGCCAAGGTGGCGCTGGCCGACGTCCGCGAGAAAGTCGACACCGCGCGCAGCAAGCTGCCCGACGAGGCCGACGAGCCGACCGTGACCGAGGTCAACGTGGCTCTGTTCCCGGTGCTCTCGGTGGGTCTGTCCGGGCCGATCGCCGAGACCGAGCTGGTGTACATCGCCCGGCGCCTGAAGGAGAACATCGAAGGCATCGGCGAGGTGCTCTCGGTGACCATCGGTGGCGACCGCGAGGACCTGATGGAAATCGTCGTCGACCCGCAGGTGCTCGACAGCTACGGCATCGACTACAACGAACTGTTCAACCTGGTCAGCCGCAACAACCGCCTGGTCGCCGCCGGCAGCCTGGACACCGGTGCCGGGCGCATGAGCATGAAGGTTCCGGGCGTCATCGAGGACCTCGAAGACGTCATGAACATGCCGATCAAGGTGGTCGGCGACAGCGTGGTGACCTTCGCCGATGTCGCCACCATCCGCCGCACCTTCAAGGACCCCACCGGCTTCGCCCGGATCAACGGCCAGCCGGCCATCGTGCTGGAGGTGGCCAAACGCAGCGGCGCCAACATCCTCGCCACCATCGATCAGGTCAAGGCGCTGATGGAGCAGGCCAAACCCCTGCTGCCACCCGGCGTGGAAGTCAGCTACATCATGGACCAGTCGCAGGAAGTGCAGAACATGCTCGGCGACCTGCTCAACAACGTGCTGACCGCCATCGTCCTGGTACTGATCCTGGTGGTGGCGAGCATGGGCATGCGCTCGGCACTGCTGGTGGGGCTGACCATTCCCGGTGCGTTTCTCAGCGGCATCCTGCTGATCTGGATGCTCGGTTTCACCCTCAACATCGTCGTGCTGTTCAGCCTGATCCTGGTGGCCGGCATGCTGGTCGACGGCGCCATCGTGGTCTCCGAACTGGCCGACCGCTACCTGCAGCAGGGCCAGTCGCCGCGCCAGGCCTGGGCCAATGCCGCCACGCGCATGGCCTGGCCGGTGATCGCCTCCACCGCCACCACCCTGGTGGTGTTCCTGCCGCTGCTGTTCTGGCCCGGCGTGGTCGGCCAGTTCATGAAGTACCTGCCCGCCACGGTGATCATCTGCCTGCTCGCCTCGCTGGCCATGGCCCTGGTGTTCCTGCCGGTGCTCGGCGCCGTCAGCGGCGGCAAGGCGCGGCCACAGGCGACGACCAGCAACCGCGCCGGCACGGCCTATCGCCATCTGCTGGCGACGCTGCTCAAGCGCCCCGGCCTGACGCTGCTCGGCATGCTCGCGCTGATCGCCCTCATCTATATCGGCTACGGTCGCTTCAACCATGGCGTGGAGTTCTTCCCGGAGGTCGAGCCGGAAAGCGCGCAGATCTGGCTGCGTGCCCGTGGCGACCTGTCGATCCAGGAGAAGGACGCCCTGCTCAGGCAGGTCGAGAAGCAGGTGCTGGGCATGCGCGAGGTCAAGGCGCTGTATGCCCGCTCCCTGGCGCAACCGGAAGGTCAGCTGGGCGCCGACGTGATCGGCACCCTGCAGTTCCAGTTCGTCGACTGGCACCAGCGGCGCCCGGCCAAGGACATCCTCGCCGAAATGAGCCAGCGCACCGCCGGCATTCCCGGCGTGGTGCTGGAGTTCCGCAAGCAGGAGGAAGGCCCCACCGACGGCAAGCCGGTCAAGCTGCAGATCAGCACCCTGGACACGGCGCTGACCGAGCAGTGGGTCGAGCGCATTCGCGGCGAGATGCAGAAGCTCGGGGGTTTCGTCGATATCGAAGATGACCGCGCCCTACCCGGCATCGAGTGGCGGATCAAGGTCGACCGCGAAGCCGCGGCCCGCTTCGGCGCCGATGTACTGAGCGTCGGCAACGCGGTGCAGATGATCACCAACGGCCTGAAGCTGGCAACCTACCGCCCAGAAGACGCCACCGACGAAGTCGACATCCGCGTGCGCCTGCCCAACAACTGGCGCTCGCTCGATCAGCTTGGCCGCCTGACGCTGAACACGGCAGCCGGCCAGGTCCCGCTGAGCAACTTCGTCGACCTGCAGCCCGCGCCCAAGGTCGGCACCCTGCGCCGCGTCGATGGCGATCGCACCATCACCCTGCAGGCCGACCTGGCCGACGGCGCACGCCTGGACGAACGCCTCAAGGCCCTGCGCAAGGCGCTGGGGGAGGTGCCGGCCGAGGTCAAGGTGAAGTTCACCGGCGAGGATGCCGACCAGCAGGAGGCGGCCACCTTCCTGATGACCGCGTTCCTGGTCGCCATCTTCCTCATGGCGATCATCCTGGTGACCCAGTTCAACAGCCTCTACCAGGCAGCCCTGGTGCTTTCCGCGATCGTCCTGTCGACCGCCGGGGTGCTGATCGGCCTGCTGGTCAACGGCCAGTCGTTCGGCATCGTCATGGTCGGCATGGGCCTGATCGCCCTGGCCGGTATCGTGGTGAACAACAACATCATCCTCATCGACACCTACAACCAGCTGCGCCGGCAGGGCCTGGCCCCACGCGAGGCCGCGCTGGAGACCGGCAGCCTGCGCCTGCGCCCGGTGCTGCTCACCGCCGTGACCACCATCCTCGGCCTGATGCCGATGGTGCTCAGCATCAACGTCGACCTGCTCACGCCGAGCCTCGGCTTCGGCGCCCCGTCGACCCAATGGTGGACGCAGCTGTCCAGCGCCATCGCCGGCGGCCTGGCGTTCGCCACGGTCCTGACGCTGCTGCTGACGCCTTGCCTGCTGGTGCTCGGTGCGCGTTTCGAGCGGCGTCCGCCGCCACTGGAGACCTACGACACCGACCTGCTCGACCTGCCGGAACACCTCGTCGCCAGCAAACCCGGCAAGGCCCGGCTGCAACGCAGCGACTGAGGCCAGGCGCGCAGGCGCTATCGGCACCAGGCCACTGCATGGCAAAACGCCAGACTTGGCCTAGGCTGATCGATACGACAGCTCAAGGGCGGGAAAGGAAAGCTGGCAAGGACGCCTTTTTCCGCCACCGCAGCAACGCGAGCGCCCCGCAGAAACGACAAAGCCCTCCAGGAGAGGGCTTTGTTTTGCCTGCAGATCCGGCGATCTGCAGGCCACGCAACTGAAAACCGAGCTAACGAAGTGTATGGGGTCGGCATCCTGCCTGTTGGCCACTTCGTTAGCCCGGTGACCGGAGAGTAGTCCAGACGGTGGCACTGTGCCAAGCCTGAATTTCCGGCATTGCCTCACAGAACACGGAGGCCGGCAGCGCCGGCCCGCCAGTTCGAGTTCGATATTGCCAACTTCGTCGCAGCGAAGGCAAAACCACCGCACAGACATATCGCAATGATATTACAGACACCCTGCACAACTAACGCGCACAGCGCAGAAGTGCGTGCGACATAAGCACGCAGAAAAGCATCGACTTTATGACGCCATAAAAATAACACAGCGGAAATGTGCGACTTTTTTTTGGCGACATAAATACCACAAACTTTAAGTTATTGATTTTTATAATAAAAAAAATAACAAAATATTAAACAAACAAAATAAAAAAATAAGGTCCATGTTTTGCTTGAAAGCGCAAAACAGCCGACGCTAATATCCGCGCACTTTCAGCCAGCCAGCCGAATACAACGGAAATAAACCGTTGATTCATACAGGCGCAATGAAACAGGGATTAGGGTCAGCAGCGGCAATTGACCGACTCAGTTAATTAAGGAGAAGGACCTATGCGTATCAGTATTTTCGGACTGGGCTATGTGGGGGCTGTCTGTGCTGGCTGCTTGTCCGCCCGTGGTCACGATGTCGTCGGCGTGGACGTGTCGCAGGCCAAGATCGACCTGATCAACCAGGGCAAGTCGCCCATCGTCGAGCCTGGCCTGGAAGAACTGCTCGACGCCGGCGTACGTTCCGGGCTGCTGCGCGGCACCACCGACGTCAGCGCTGCGGTGCTGGCCAGCGAACTGTCGTTCATTGCCGTCGGTACGCCGAGCAAGCGCAATGGCGACCTCGACCTCGGCTACATGGAGTCGGTGTGCCAGCAGATTGGTGCAGCCCTGCGCGACAAGCCTGAGCGCCACACCGTGGTCGTGCGCAGTACGGTCCTGCCCGGCACCGTGAAGAACGTCGTGATCCCGCTGCTCGAAAGTGCCTCCGGCAAGCGAGCCGGTGTCGACTTCGGCGTGGCCACCAACCCGGAATTCCTCCGTGAAAGCACGGCGATCAAGGACTACGACTTCCCGGCGATGACCGTCATCGGCGAACTGGACGAACAGTCCGGCGACCTGCTGCAAGAGCTCTACAGCGAACTCGACGCACCGATCATCCGCAAGTCGATCGAAGTCGCCGAGATGATCAAATACACCTGCAACGTCTGGCATGCGGCCAAGGTCACCTTCGCCAACGAGATCGGCAACATCGCCAAGGCCGCCGGCGTCGATGGTCGCGAAGTGATGGACGTGATCTGCCAGGACCACAAGCTCAACCTCTCCAAGTACTACATGAAGCCCGGCTTCGCCTTCGGCGGCTCCTGCCTGCCCAAGGATGTGCGCGCCCTCTCCTACCGCGCCGGCAGCCTGGACGTCGAGGCGCCGCTGATCGGCTCGCTGATGCGCAGCAACGCCGCTCAGGTGAAGAAGGCCTTCGACATCGTCACGGGCTACGACAAGCGCCGCATCGGCCTGCTCGGCCTGAGCTTCAAGGCCGGCACCGACGACCTGCGTGAAAGCCCGCTGGTGGAGCTGGCCGAGATGCTCATCGGCAAGGGCTACGAGCTGAAGATCTTCGACAGCAACGTCGAATACGCACGGGTCTTCGGCGCCAACAAGGACTACATCGAGTCGAAGATCCCGCACGTCTCCTCGCTGCTGTGCAAGGAGCTGGACGATGTGGTCGCAGCCTCCGATGTGCTGATCGTCGGCAATGGCGAGCCACGCTTCGCCGATGTCGTGAAGGGCATCGGTGACGACAAGCAGATCGTCGACCTGGTCGGATTCATGGAACACGCCACTCAAGCCAACAGGGAAGGCATCTGCTGGTAAGCGCACGCTAACAAGAACAGCGGTGGCACCGGTGCGGTGCCGTTCGATTGGTTACGGCGCATGCCGGTTTCCTGCCAATAGCCCTGAATCGGTGTTTACACGGAGTGACAGCATGATTCCCCTGATTTTGTCTGGCGGCAGTGGCTCTCGCCTCTGGCCCCTGTCCCGCAAGCAGTACCCCAAGCAGTTTCTCGCCCTCACCGGCAACGAGACGATGCTCCAGCAGACCATCGGGCGCCTGGCGTTCGACGGCATGAGCAAGCCCATCGTGGTGTGCAACGAGGAACACCGCTTCATCGTCAGCGAACAGCTGGCGAGCATCGGCCACGAAGCCCAGACCATCCTGCTGGAGCCCTTCGGCCGCAATACCGCACCTGCGGTCGCCATCGCCGCCATGCACCTGCTGGCCGAGGGCCGGGACGAACTGCTGCTGGTACTGCCGGCGGACCATGTGATCGAGGATGTCGAGGTGTTCCACAAGGCCCTCGCCGTGGCCCGCAACGCAGCGGAACAGGGTGCGATGGTGCTGTTCGGCGTACCTGCCGAGCGCCCCGAGACCGGCTATGGCTACATCAAGACCGGACGTGATGCGTGCGAACTTCCGCAGGGCGTACTGGCGGTCGAGGCCTTCGTCGAGAAGCCCGACCTGGAGACGGCCTGCGAATTCGTGGCCCAGGGCGACTACGTCTGGAACAGTGGTATGTTCCTGTTCCGCTGCAGCCGCTACCTCGAGGAACTGCAGCGCCACGACCCGGACATCTATGACACCTGCCAGCTGGCGCTGAGCCGCAGCACCCACGACCTGCAGTTCATCCGCATCGACCCGAGCGCGTTCGAGTGCTGCCCCGACAACTCCATCGACTACGCCGTGATGGAGAAGACCGACCGCGCCTGTGTGGTGCCGCTGTGTGCCGGCTGGAACGACGTCGGCTCGTGGTCGGCGCTGTGGGACGTCCAGGACAAGGACGGCGACGGCAACTGCCAGTCCGGCGACGTGATGCTGCACGACAGCCACAACTGCCTGGCGCACAGCCAGAGCAAGCTGGTGACCCTGGTCGGCCTGGACGACGTGGTGGTGGTCGAGACCAAGGACGCCGTGATGGTCGCCCACAAGGACCGGGTGCAGGACGTCAAGCAGCTGGTCAACCAGCTGACCTGCAAGGGCCGCAGCGAGGCGAACAGCCACTGCCAGGTCTACCGCCCCTGGGGCAGCTACGACTCGCTCGACAGCGGCAACCGCTTCCAGGTCAAGCGCATCGTGGTGAAACCGGGCGCCAGCCTCTCCCTGCAGAAGCACCACCACCGCGCCGAGCACTGGATCGTGGTATCCGGCACGGCCCGCGTGACCTGTGACGACAAGACCTTCCTGCTCTGGGAAAACCAGTCGACCTACATCCCCATCGCCGCCATTCACCGCCTGGCCAACCCCGGCAAGATCCCCCTGGAGATCATCGAGGTCCAGTCGGGCAGCTACCTGGGCGAGGACGACATCGAGCGTTTCGAGGATGTCTACGGCCGCACCGACGACGTCACGATCAACTGATAGCGGCAAGACGTGCCCACACGGCTTCAATGGAGGAAGCACGCCCATGCTCAGGCATTTAACAGCACCTCTGGGGTGGTTCGAGGCCTCGCCCGGCCTCGGCAAACTGTGCGGTTGGCTCTGCCTGATCGCACTGATCGCGCTCGCCTCGGAGATGGTCGACCCCAGCTACCTGGACCCGTCGCACCAGAAGTTCATCTTCCTGATCGGAGCCCTGGGCATGTGGCGCTACGGCAACGCCGCGACCCACTACCTGCGTGGCATGTACTTCCTGCACTGGCGGTTTCCGCGCATGCGCAAGGCCGTCGAGCGCATGGGCGACGCCGCCCTGCCCGACCATATGTTCATGGTGGTGACCAGCTTCCGCATCCCGACGCACACCACGTTCAAGGTCTACCAGTCGGTGTTCCAGGAAGTGCAGCGCATGCCGGTGCCCTGCACCATCATCGCTTCCATCGTGGAGAAGGGTGACGAGAACTTCATCAAGGACATCATGCGCCAGGAGGTGCGTGATCGCGACGACATCAAGCTGGTCATCGTGCGGGCTCGCGGCACCGGCAAACGCGACGGCCTGGCCCACGCCTTCCGCGCCCTGTCACGGCAGATGCCACTGGAAAACGCCGTGGTCGGTGTGGTCGACGGCGACACCATGATGCTGCCGGGCTGCGTGGAGCGCGCCGTCACCCTGTTCGCCTACCTGCCCAGCGTCGGCGGCATCACCACCAACGAGTTCTGCGAGGTGGAAGGCAGCAGGCTGATGCAGGAGTGGCACACCATGCGCTTCGTCCAGCGGCACATCAACATGTGCTCGATGGCGCTGAGCAAGCGCGTGCTGACCATGACCGGGCGCCTGTCGTTCTTCCGCGCCAGCGTGATGACCGACCCGGCGTTCATCAAGGACGTCGAGGCGGACTTCCTCGACCACTGGCGCCTGGGCCGTTTCCAGTTTCTCACCGGCGACGACAAGTCCTCCTGGTTCAGCCTGATGCGCGCCGGCTGGGACACCTTCTACGTGCCGGACAGCCATACCCTGACCGTCGAGCACCCGCCAGACAACAGCTTCCTGCGCGCCACGCGGCAGCTGATGTATCGCTGGTACGGCAACTCGCTGCGGCAGAACTTCCGCGCGACCCGCCTGCTGGGCCTCGATCGCCTCGGCCTGTTCACCATGTACGTGCTCTACGACCAGCGCGTGTCCATGTGGACCTGCCTGATGGGCCTCAGCGCCTCGGTGGTGGCCGGCCTGCTGTTCGGCGTGCAGTACCTGCTGATCTACCTGTTCTGGGTGCTGCTGTCGCGGACCCTGGTGACGCTGCTGTTCTTCTTCACCCAGCACCCGGTCGATCCGATGTACCCCTTCGTTCTCTATTACAACCAGATCGTCGGCTCGGTGATGAAGGTTTACACCATGTTCCACATGGACCAGCAGAGCTGGACGCGGCAGAAGACCACGATCAGCAACGGCAACGTCAGCTTCGATGCGGCGCTCAACCGCTGGACCTCGAAGACCATGTTGCTGTCCTCCATCGCCATTTTCTTCGGGGTCATCTCGGTCCTGTTGGAACTCACGCAACCCTAAGCAAAGGCGCGAATGCTATGAGTAGCACCACTGTCCTACCTGCAAACGTTGTTCATGAAGCGATCGATGAACGCCAGTTCGTTCGCGCCAAGATCCCTGCCCGCCTGACCCTGGCAGGCAACGGCATCAAGGAACTGGAGTGCGAGATCCAGGACATTTCCCTGGGCGGAATCGGCCTGCTGCTGGATCAGCCGCTGAAGATCGGCAGCCTGTTCAACGGCTCGATCAAGCTGAACCTGCACACGGTCGACCTGAACATCGATACCAAGCTGAAGATCGTCTCGCAGCGCGGCCGCGAAGTCGGCGCCGAGTTCGTCGAGCTCGACCGGCAGAAGCGCGACATCCTGCGCTACATCATCTCCGCCTACATGTCCGGCGACATCGCCGACATCAACGGCCTGTTCAACGTCATGCAGCGCGAGAACTACATCAAGGAGCGCAAGACCAAGCAGGCCAGCGCACGCACGCCCGCAGAGCGCCTGAAGGCGGCCCTCGGTTCGCTGCTGTTCTTCTGCGCCGGCGCCGCCGCAGTGACCCTGATCGTCTACAAGAGCTACCTGCTGTTCTTCCAGATGCCTGCCGCGCAAGCGGTCGTCGGTGCCAACGCCTACATCGTCAGCATGCCGGAGAACGGCAACCTGCGTTACCTGATCGGCGCCGAGCAGACCAGCGTCAGCACCGGGCAACCACTGGCCAGCGTCTCCACGCAACTGGCCAGCAGCCTCACCAGCCCCGCCGACATCGCCGCACTGGGCGACCTCAGCGAGCAGGATGTCGCCGCCCTGCTGGGTCGGGTCACGGTGGAAACGGTGATCGCCAGCCCGTGCAACTGCAGCCTCTACTTCCCTGCACCGCGCCTGGACGGCTTCGCCTACAAGCAGCAGGAGCTGGTCCATCTGCTGCCGCAGGACCAGCCACTGAACATCAAGGCCAGCGTTCCTTTCGAGCGCATGGACAAGCTCGAGCGGGTTCGTGCGGTGGAGATGCGTGTACTGGGCAGCAACGACACCTTCTCCGGCGAGATCGTTTCCAGTCGCGTGGACGACCAGCGGCAGATGGTCGAGCTGACCATCGAGCCGGATCACCCGCTGCCGCTCAGCGCCTATCAACTGCCGGCCGCCGTCGAGTTCAAGCTCGGCCTGCCCCTGCGCTGGACATTCTGAGGTCACCATGTCGCTCAGATCGCTCCTGTGCACCACTGCCCTGTCCCTGGCCATCGCCGGACCGGCGCAGGCGGCCCGCAGCCTCGAACAGATTCGCTACGCGCTGTTCCAGGACAACCTGGCGCCAGTGGAGGAGGACCTGCGTGCCCTGGCCGCCCGTGGCGACCTGGGCGCGACGCGACTGCTCGGCGAAGTGCTGGCAAGCCGCAGCCCGGCAAACACCGCACGCGCCATCGAACTGTTCAAGCAGGCCTTCGCCGAGGGCCGCGGCGATATCGGCGCACTGGTGCCACTGGCGCGCCTGGTGGACTACAAGCCGCGCTGGCAACAGGCCAACCGCGCCTACATGGAGCAGGCGCTGCAGCGTTTCAAGGCCGGGCGCGACTTCATCAGCGTCGACACCCGCCTGGAAGTGTTCCTGGTCTTTCCCGAGCTGTTCGACGCGGCACAAGTCACGCAGTTGATCGACCTCTATGACCGCGCCTGTCTGGTGTATTGCCACGCCCCGCTCTACCGCGCCGTCGCGGCGGCCCGTGCCGGTGACACCGAGTCTGCGGACAGATGGTTCCGCCTGGCGGTGGAAAGCGACCCGCGCGCCGTGTACCGCTACTACGATTTTCTCGGCGAGGCGCGCAACCAACGTTTCCGCGCGTTCGCCGAGCAACTGGCGCCGCGCATGGCCACCCTGCCGGTCGACCTGGTGCAGCGCATCGCCCAGCAACTGACCGAGGTGCGCAACGCCGAGATCAGCGCCTACAACAACAGCCGCCCGCTGTCGCGTGCGCAGACCGACGAGGAGAAACAGGCCCGCGAGCTGAAGGCCCAGGCGCACGCCAGCCTCATCGAACAGCTCGACCGCGAGGTGCTGCAGTGGCTGGACAACGCCATCGCCCGTGACTTCGGCCCGGCGATGGTGAGCAAGGCCAACTTCCTCATGACCGCCCCGGATCGCTACGGCCCGGAGCCGGTGGTGGACCTGGTCCAGCGCCTGGAACAGCGCCAGGGGCAGAACCTCAGCCTGAGCATGGCCGAGCGTGAGCAGCCCATCACCCCGCAACACATCAAGGCCCTGCGCGCCAGGCTGCACATGGTGCTGTGGCGCACCCTCGATCCGCACCTGAGCCAGCGCCTGATCGCCGAGCTGCAAGCCGAGCACTACCCCGAAGCCACGCTGCTCGAAGGCGACATGTACAACCAGGGCGTCCTGGACGAGCCCGATCAGGAACGGGCCCTGGCGCTGTACCTGCAGGAAGCCAGGGCCGGCTCGATCAACGCCCTGATGCGCATTGCCCGCCTCTACACCTATGGCCGCGCCATCTGCCGCGACAACGCCAAGGCCTACACCTTCGCCTTCGCCGCTCAGGAACTGGGCGATCAACGCGCAGCAGCGCTGACGCAGGCGCTGGGCTCCAGGCTGACGCCCGAGCAACGCACCGCCGCCACCCGTGATGGCAACCGTCTCATCGAGGAGTTCGCCCTGTGATCCGCCCCAACGCCCTGCGCTGCGCCGCCCTGGTGCTCGCTTGCCTGCCCCCGTTCCTGGCGCAGGCCGATGAGTTCGACAACCCGGCGGCCGAGGCCGACAGCCTGTCGCCCGAGCTCGAACCGGTCACCTCGCTGCTGACCCACAAGCTGTTCATGCGCACCGGCTATGGCCCCGACGAGACCCGCCTCGGCGAGGATCGCCGCACCTTCTTCAGCCTGCGCTACGAGCCCTCCTACCGCTGGTACTCGCCCGAGCAGCGCTGGGCCAGGTGGGAGCTCTTCGGTCGCCTGTGGCTCAACTACGACACCGACCCGAACGCCCTGCAGAACACCGAGGGCAGCGACGAGAACCTGAGCCGGCGCCGTCATGCCTACAGCGAGGCCCGCGAGTTCTACGCACGCCGCAACCTGCTCGGCGACGACCCGCGCTTCTCCGCCACCTTCGGCCGCCAGCGCTTCAGTGATCGCTTCGGCATCTGGTGGGACGACAGCATCGAAGCCCTGCGCCTGGACTACAACGACAGCTTCGCCAGCGGCTTCGTCGCCGTCGCCGAGAAGTTCTACTACTACAACTCCGACGACAATCGCCTCGACCCGCGCGACAAGAACATCCGCTACCTGATGGCCGAGTACGCCTGGCGCTGGCATGCCGATCACTGGATCGGCGCGCGCCTGCTGCACGAGGACGATCACTCGGGCAGCTCGGTGGATGATCGCCAGGACTTCGACGGCCTGCGCTACGGCATCTTCCTGCGCGGCGACACGCGCCAGCTGACCTCGCTGGTCAGCGACTACCAGCTGGAAGCCGTGCGGCTCGACGGCAAGCAGGACATCACCCAGGCCAACGGCCAGCGTGAGCGCAGCGACAAGCGCGGCTGGGCGCTGGTCGGCGATGTCGGCAAGCGTTTCGAGAGCCTGCCCTGGACCCCGCGCGTCGGCCTCAGCGCCGGTCTCACCGACCGCCCGGACGACAGCGGCAACGACGGCTTCAGCCTCAACCGCATCCAGTCGGACCGGCGCAACGACCCCTTCAGCTACAGCAGCCGCCTGGTCAGCAACCTGGTCAGCGTCAACCTGAGCAACCTGGCGTTCTATGGCATCAGCCTGGAAACCCAGCCGACCGACCGCAGCCAGCTGGACATGCGCCTGAGCGATCTGCGCCTGCGCAATGCCTCCGCGCAGCTGCCACTGCGCACCACCACCGACGGCCTGGTGCGCGACAGCGGGTCGTCGCACCTGGGCCAGGTGCTGGACATCAATCACTACTGGCGCATGTTCCCGCTGGCCTACGACGGCAAGCGCATCCAGCTCAACACCCTGACCAGCCTGAGCTACTTCAGGGCCGGTAGCGCACTGGAGATCGGCGACGACTACCAGGTGACGCTGGGCATCACCCTGACCTACTGACCGAGAGCAGCGCCAGCATGATCTTCGCCTCCAATGTCTTCCTGTTCCTGTTCCTGCCGGTCTTCCTGCTCTGCTATTACCTGGCCAGGGATCACTGGCGCTCCTACGTGATCGTGCTCGGCAGCTACCTGTTCTACGCCTGGTGGCGGCCCGACTTCCTGCTGTTGTTCGTCGCCATTTCCTACTGGAACTACTGGTTCGGCCTGCGCATCAAGGCACGAATCGATGCCGGCGAGAAGCAGATCGCCTTTCGCCTGCTGAGCGTCGGCGTGGTCGGCAACCTGGCCACCCTCGGCTACTTCAAGTACGCCAACTTCGGTGCCGACGTGCTGGTCGCGGTACTCGAGCCGCTGGGTATCAATACCTTCACCCTGGAACACATCATCCTGCCGCTGGGCATTTCCTTCTATGTGTTCCAGGCCCTGAGCTACATCGTCGACATCTACCGGCGCAACGCGGAGCCCACCGATCGCTTCGTCGATTTCGCCGCCTACATCGCCCTGTTCCCGCAGCTGATCGCCGGGCCGATCCTGCGCTACAGCCTGATCGACAAGCAGCTGAAGAACCGTAGTCACTCGCTGGAACTGTTTTCCCTGGGCGCCTGCCGCTTCATGCTCGGTTTCATCAAGAAGGTGCTGATCGCCGACTCCCTGGCGCCGATGAACACGCTGTTCATCGGCGGTGGCGAACTGCAGATGGCGGACGCCTGGTTCGGCCTGCTGGTCTCCGCGCTGCAGCTGTACTTCGACTTCTCCGGCTACAGCGACATGGCCATCGGCCTGGGCATGATGATGGGCTTCCGTTTCGCGGAGAACTTCAACCAACCCTACATCGCGCAGAGCATCACCGAGTTCTGGCAGCGCTGGCACATGACCCTGGCCGACTTCCTGCGCGACTACGTGTACATGCCGCTGGTGCGCAAGCGCCTGGTCGGCATGCTCGTCGGCCTGGTCATCACCATGATGCTGTCCGGCCTGTGGCACGGCCCCAGCTTCGCCTTCATCTTCTGGGGCCTGTTCTTCGGCATCGCCATGGTCATCGAGCGCCGGCTGGGCATCGCCACCAAGATCAACACGCCCTACAACTTCTGGCGCAACGCACGCTGCATGTTCGTCCTGGCGTCCTGCATGCCGTTGTTCTTCACCGGCGCCCTGCCCCACGCCCTGCAGATCTACAAGGCGCTGATCGGCCTCAACGGCTTCGGCTCGCTGGACCTCTACTGGTTCGGCACCTCGGCCATGACCATGACCTTCACCCTGATCGCCCTGCTGTGGATCGTCGTCGCCGGCTCGATCAACATCCGCTACTACGCCAGCGCCGGCCAGCAGGCGTACTTCATGCAGCACGTCAGCGGCGTCGGCATGCTCCTGCTGTGGCTCGGCTTCCTGCTGACGCTCACCCGCCTGGCGGCGAATTCCTTCTCCCCCTTCCTGTACTTCCAGTTCTGAGGTTGCCGACATGTTTCCGGTGATGAGTTCGGCCAGCAAGATCAACGGCATCCTGTTCTGCGTTCTGCTGTGCGGCATGTTTCTGTACTCGCTGCCTGCGGTGCTCGCGTTCTCCAGCACCCAGACCCAGGCCCTGTCGCTGTTTCTCGACGGCAAGCTGGTGCGCAAGTTCGAGCAGTTCTACGACAAGCGCCTGTTTCTGCGCGACCCGTCCGTGGAGCTGTGGGCGAACATCCAGCAGGCGATCTTCCGCGAAGGGGCCAGCGGCGTGGTGCTGGGCCGCGATGGCTGGCTGTTCACCAACCAGGAGTACCTGCTGCCCAGCGACCTGGAGCAGAACCTGGACAAGCAACTGGCGCTGATCGACAAGGTCCACGCGCAACTGGCGCAGCAGGGCAAGCAGCTGATCATGCTGCCGGTGCCGATGAAGCTCGACACCTACGCCGAGCACTCGAGCTACGCGCCGGCCGAGCGAATCAGCAGCCTCTACCAGCAGTTCAGCCAGCGCCTGGCCGAGCGCGGTATCGACACGGTCGACCTGCGCAGCGCGTACCAGGACGTCGCCGCCGCCGAGCCGCTGTTCCTGCGCAACGACACTCACTGGAGCCCGAAGGGGGCCGAGCTGGCGGCGCAGACCCTGGCCCGACAGTTCCCTCAGCTGCGCGGCGACACGCCCTACATCACCCAGGCCGCCGGCGAAAAGCAGATCACCGGTGACCTGCTCAACTACCTGAAATTCGACCCCAGGCTGGCGCCCAGCTACTTCGAACCGGTGTACATCCAGCTCCATGAAACCCTCAAGCACGACAGCGGCGGCCTCGGCGCCAGCCTGTTCGGCGACGAGGCCATTTCCCTGGCGCTGGTGGGCACCAGCTACACGCGTATCGACGATTGGAACTTCGCCGGCTTCCTCAAGCAGGCGCTGCAGCGCGACCTGGTGACCGTCGCCCTGGTAGCGCGCGGTCCATTCCAGTCCATGAACGAGTTCCTGGCCGGCCCTGCCGCCAGTGGCGACGAGGTGCAGACGGTGATCTGGGAGTTCCCCGTGCGCACCCTCCTCGCCCAACGCCAGATCCCTTCTCCCTGACATCTCCACCAGCCAGAGGTACCCCTATGCCCGCCCTCATTCTCCGCGTCATGACCCTGCTGCTGCTCGGCAGTGCTTGCGCCCAGGCCGCCCAGGACAGCAATGCCGACCTCTATGACCCGGTCGCCCCGGCCAACTCGGCCTTCGTGCGGGTACTGAACCTCAGCGACAGCAACGTCGAGGTCACGCTCAGCGGCAAGAACAAGCCCCAGTCCGTCACCGGTGGGCAATTCGGCGGCTACCGTTTCGTCACTCCCGGCGTGCAACGCATCACGGTTGCCGGCCAGGTGCTGGAGCGTGAACTCAAGGCCAATACCGCCAGCACGGTGCTCTATCGCGACGGCCAGCTGCAGCTGATCGCCGACCAGTTCGTCAACGAGCCGCGCAAGGCGCAGATCGCGTTCTACAACTTCACCGCCAAGCCGGCGGCACTGAAGACCCTCGACGGCCAGCATGTGGTGGTCGACATGATCGAACACGACCAGACCGGCAGCCGCATGGTCAACGAGCTGAAGATCGCCTTCGCCGCCTACGCCGGTGACGCCAGGCTGGTCGACTTCGACGAGCTGTTCCTGAAGAAGGGCCGCTCCTACAGCTACGCCCTGCTCCCGGCAGGCAGCGGCTTCCGCGCGATTACCCTGGCGAACAGCATCGACCCGACGGAATGACTCCCGACGGCCCGGCCAAACAAGTGAGCGGACGATGACCTGCAAACGCATGAAGCACCCTCTACTACTGGCGGTCGGCAGCCTGATCGCCGCCGGCGCTTGCGCCACGCCTGCCGCGGCACAGGCCGAGCAGGCCGAAGAGTGCCAGGACCTGCAATGCCTGATCTGCCCGCGCCTCAGCGCCCCCGAGGAATACGCCGAGGGCAACATGAAGGCGCTCAAGCAGATCGTGCCTGGTAAGGATCGCTGGCTGTTCCGTTCGGAAGTCGACCTGACCAATGACTTCGGCATTCCAGCGGCTGCGCAGCCGGAGTTCGCACGCCTGATGCAGGCCTTCGCCAGGCACGGCACGCAGGTCGCGGTAGCCGTGCAACCGACCCGAGGGCTGATGCACCGCGCCCAGCTGCTGCCCGGGCAGGCGCATGGTTTCGACTACCAGAAAGCCAGCGGCAGCCTGCGCCGGTTCCTGCAGCAGATGCGCGACGCCGGCGCCATCGTCCCCGACATCATGACCCTGGTGGAGAATCCGCCCAAGGACTTCTTCTTCCGCCGCGACCACCACTGGACCCCGGTAGGCGCAGAGGCCACTGCCCGCCTCACGGCCGAGGCCATTCGCCAGAGCCCGGTCTATGCGCAACTGCCGCGCAAGGGCTATGTCACCGAGCAGACCCTGACGCTGTACAAGGACGGCACGCTCAACCTTGGCCTGGCGGCGATCTGCGGCAACCACTTCGGCTACCAGTTCGTGCCCGGTTACCAGACCGTGCCGGAGAGCAACGACGCCGCACTGCTGTTCGAAGAACAGCCCGACCCCGAGGTGGTGCTGGTAGGGACCAGTAACTCCGCCGCCCGCGAGGATGAGACCAAGCAGTTCAACTTCGACGGATTCCTCAAGCAGTACCTGAGCACCGACCTGATCAACTACGCACTACCGGGCGCCGGCCAGGACGGCTCGCTGCTGGAATACCTGCAGTCGAGCAACTACTCGCCGGACAAGGCACCGAAACTGATCATCTGGGAGCTGCCGGCCAACTACCGGCTGGACGGTGAGCTGACCTACCGCCAGCTGATCCCCGCCGTGAACGGCGGCTGCAAGGCCAGCGACAGCGTGCTGCAGGCCCAGCTGGAACGACCGGGCATGGGTCTCAACGACCGCCTCGAGCTGCTCAGCAACACGGGGACGGCGCGTCAGAACCTCAAGGGCCGCGACGCCGTGCTCGACATCCGCATCAGCGATCCCAACATCAAGAACTTCTACATCATCACCTATTACGACAACGGCACCCGCGACAAGGTGTGGTTCCGCCGTGAAGCCATCGTCACGGGCGGGCAGTACTACCTCGAACTGAGCCGTGCGCCGGAATTCCGCGACGCCAACCTGCTGTCGGTGCTGCTCGAACCCACGCAGACCGTCGAGCAGCCCTTCAAGATCGAGACCAAGCTATGCCTGTGAGCACCCGCCTGACGGCCCTGCTGCTGCTCTGCGCCTCGCTGGGCGCCAACGCGGCCCAGTCGATCTGGGCGCCACAGTCGACGGCAGCGTCACGCCTGGTCGGCGACTATCGCCAGGAGCGCTGCCCGAAGACGCCGCCAGCCGCCTACACCGGCCACTTGCAGCTGGACAGCAAGTACGACCAGCGCGACCCCAGCAAGAGCCGCCTGGTCGCCCGGCAGAGCAAGGACACGCAGCGCATCCGCAAGCAGGTGCAGGGCTATATCGGTGGCCTGATCAAGGCCGCCCAGGTGTTCCAGCGCACGCAAAAGGCCAACGAGGCCAACATCGCCCTGGCCTGCCTGGACCAGTGGCTCGACGCCTGGGGCAGCCGCTCGGCCCTGCTCAGCGATGACGCCAGCAAGACCGGCGTGGCCTCGCGCAAGTGGGCCCTCGCCGCCATCGCCTCGACCCTGCTCAAGGTGCAGGCGCTGAGTGACCAGCGCTATCGGTTGAGCCCCGTGCAGACGCGCTGGCTGCAACAGCTGTCCGCCAAGGTGGTCGCCGAATACGAGCCTCGTCGCCACGACAGCGGCATCTACTTCAACAACCACGACTACTGGGCGGCGTGGGCCGTCGCTGCCACCGCCATGTTGCTCGATGACGACAAGGGCCTGGCCTGGGCAGACGTCGCCCTGCGCCGGGCGTTCAGCCAGCTCGCCCAAGGTAAGGGGGACTATGAGTACCTGCCACTGGAAGTCGCCAGAGGACGCCTGGCCGCCGACTACAGCCATTACGCGCTGGTGCCGTTGATGCTGCTGGTCGAGGCCTCGGAATTCAACGGTCGCCCGCTCAGCGAACAGGAGCGCAGCCAGCTCGCCGGCCTGGCCAACTTCGCCGCTCGCGCCGTGCTGGAGCCCGGGACCGTCGCCGAACTGAGCGAACGCCAGGCCGATGTCGGCCCGCACAAGATGGTCTGGCTGCTTCCGTTCCTCAACCGCTATCCGCAACACCAGTGGGGCCGCCGCCTGTACCAGGCACACGGCGAGGAGATCAACCACTACAGCCAGGTAGGCGGCGACCTCAAGCCGCTGTATCCCCGGCCCAACTGACCCAGGATTGTCGCCATGTCACAGGCTCTGACCCTTTCCCGCGCACTGCTGCTGATGACCTGCACCCTCAGCCTCGCGGCCCTCGGTGCACCAGCGGCCCTGCACACGCTCGACCCGCACTGGCAGCAGCAGCAACAGCAGTGCAGCAGCACGCAGATCATGCAGCGCAGTCAGCCTCCTGTACTCGACATGCAGGCCCCCGGAAAGCGCGGCAGCGTCACCCTGGAGCCCATGTACTCCGCGCAGGCCGGCAGCTGGCCGTTCGAGCCGTTCGTGCACAACGGCCTGTTCCGCGCCATCGCCAGCTACCAGGCGCAACACCCGCGTGCCGTGGTGATCCGTGGCGGCAGCATCACCCTGGAGCAACTGCGCACGCAGCTCAACGATGCCCGGGTCCTGGGCCGCCATGACGACGGCTACCTGCTCAGCTACCCGCTGATGATCGCCGACGATGCTGCACTGCTGATCGACGACCAGGTGCTCTACCTGTTCGGTCCATCCGGCACGGCACTGATCAACCAGGGGTTGCTGCGCGTGCAGAACTCACGGCTGCAGAGCTGGAGCGACGGCCGTGCCACGGACACCGACCGCCCCACCCGCCCCTTCATCATGAACTGGGCCGGCAGCCGCCTGCAGATCGAGACCTCGCAACTGGTCAGGATCGGCTACAACGCCAACCTCTCGCGCGGCGTCAGCAGTGGCCTCAGCCCGCACCAGTCGGCGAATCGCCCTCCGGCGCAGATCCTGATCGAGGGTAGTCGCTTCGAAGAAATGGCCAGCGCGCTGGAGCTGAATCACAGCCAGGCACTGGTGCGTGGCAACCAGTTCGTCAGGCAGCAGCAGTACGCCATCGACCTCGGCAACAGCCGCTTTCTGCTTGCCGACAACCGCATCGACGGGGTGAAGAACAACAGCGGCGTGCGCGTCAGCGGCAGCAGCAGCGGGCGCATCCAGAACAACCTCATCCTGCGCGCGGGCAAGAGTGCCATCGAAGTCAGTGCGCAGCACGGCGCCCTGCTGATACAGGGCAACCGCCTGGGTGCATCCCTGGGCTACGGCCTGATGCTGCGGCAGATCGGCGATGGTTCAGGGCTGCTGGTCCAGAACAACCTGATCGCCAACAGCAGGCTGAGTGCCATCGACGCAGCCGAACTGAGTGGCGCCCTGATCCTCGACAACCGCATCCATTCGACACCGGAATACGCCATCAGCCTGCGCAACGCCCAACCCAGCGCCGGCCGACTGGTCATCACCGGCAACCGCCTGGAAAGCATCGGCAAGGCCATGATCCGGGTAGAGGGCATGCAGGACACCATATTGGGCGACAACCACTTCAAGGCCACTCCGCTGCTGCAGAACCTGCTGACAGGCGACCTGCTGCCGCTGCAAAGCCAGATACTCGACAGCACCGTGCGCCGTCGCTGCCACCTGCAGATCTCGCAGTTCCAGGGCGCAGAGGCCGACCCGACTGACGCCCCGACCTGCAGCAACTAGCCGACGCGGACCGATCGACGGAACACCGCAGCTAACGATGCTCGACCTTCAACTGGCTGAAGGTCGCCGCTCCCGCATTGGTTTCATTGCCGTTGTTGTCGAGGGTGTAGACCCCCGCCTTGAAGTACAACGCATGGCTTGCCCATGCCTTGTTCAAGCTGCGACTCCAGGTCTTCACCGCTCCGCCCGGCTCGACCAGGCCAATGCTCAGCGTGCCGTTCTTCGCCAGGTGAATTTCATAGCTGAAGTCCTGATCCAGCCTCACCTTGCTCGACAACACGATCTTCAACGAATCGGCGTCGGCAGGATGCCCGCGAAACGCGATCACCACGTTGCCGTAACCCGTCTGCGGCACATACTGGTAACCCAGCATCAAGGGCGGTGAAGTGCCCTGCTTGGAGTGAATCTGCGAGAACGCCAGCATGCCGCTGGCAGGCACCTGAGTGATTCTGGCGGTCGCGCTCAGTACATCGGTCGCAGCAGTGTAGGACCAGTTCCGCAGCGTGCCATCGGCATAGGTTTCCCTCAGTTCGCTGCGCGGGTACACCGAGTTGCTGGTGGTAGAGCCATTGGCCGGCGCCCAGAAGAAAATCCGCCCGTCGCGGGACTGAAAGTAGTCATCCTGATACCCGCCGACCAGGAGAGGCGTATCGATGACAGTCGCAGGCACGCCTACGGGAATGGTGAGGTTCCAGGTGGCAAGATCGATCATGACTGAACTCCATGGATAAAACGGCCAACGCAGGCCTACTCAGTCCCGCCAGACCGCCGCCCCACTAGAACGCGAGCACGACCTCCGACTTGCAACCGAGCTTATCGCCGGGTTCAGCGGTGATTAACGACCACTCATCATGATTTTGGCGCTGCTTTTTTGACTAACGACGCGAGCCGGTTGAACACCCCGCCCTTTGCCTCATCGCATAACGATTCCTTTGCCGGGAGACAGCGTCGAGCCTTCACAGGATCGACCTTTTCCACTCCCCGAGAGGATGCAAGGAATGTGAGCGAGTCGAAGGTTTACCGACGCCAAAGGTGCCGGCACGCCTCGTCGAAACGCCAAAGCGCAGGGGTTTTGACGCTTTGCATGCCCCAGAAAACAAAAGCCCCGAAACGCTGGATGTTTCAGGGGCTTAAGCTTGAGATATGGCGGGAAGATGGAGATTTGGTCCCGTTCAAACGGCTGCCCGTCGCTGCTCTGCTCTGCCCAACGTCAGCAAAATCGGGAGTTCCGTCTCATCGCACCTGCCCACTGATGCCCTATACCGCCCGTTGATTTCGCCACTTTATCGACACACTGCCTAGACAGTCGTGTTGGCCATCGGTAGCGTCTAGCCACCAAAACACCCTGGAACATCCGACCTGAGCAGCTCTGCGTGTCGCGTTCCGCCTATGCGAGCCGTGTCTTCATTCTGGCCTAGGACCTGGCGCCTCTCCGGGGAGGTGATCAGACGGCAGCGGTCATGTCATGCGACGGCAAGGTCGCCTAACTAATAGGCATGCCTCACAATGAAAAAGGAACTTTCGATGTTTAAAATCGAGACCAAACGCTTGATTCTTAGGGACATGACCCCGAACGATGAGAGTGCTTTTGTTTCTATGTCTCAGGATTCTAAATATCAACGCTTCTATGATGAAAGCGATTGCGACCCCAATAAATACAGGGAGCTAACAAGCTTGTTCATAGCTCAAGCCTCTGAGAATCCGAGAAAATCATACCAATTGGCTGTTGAGTGCAAGCAGTCAGGGGAGTTCATCGGAACTGTTTGCTTGCGCCTTGAGGGCAATCAGCAAGCTTCGATGGGATGTGCGTTTTCGAGAGAGTCTCAAGGTAGCAAGTTCAGTCACGAAGCAGCTTTAGCCTTGGCGGACTTCGGGTTTTCCAGGCTCGCGGTCCACCGTATCTATGCAGAGACAATCAGCAGGAATCTACCAGCCATCAAGCTCTGCAAGTCTTTAGGGATGCGCCAAGAAGCGCATTTCAGAGAGCATCGTTTTTTCAAAGAGCAGTGGTGGGATACAGTGGTTTTAGCCGTACTGCGAACCGAATGGAACAAGGCATAACAAACAACTCAAGAGCTAAAGGGATAGCCATGACCAAGCACATTGGTTCTTGCCTGTGCAGCACAGTGAGATTTGAAGAGCTAAAGGAGAGCTAAAGGGGACAGATTTATTTTCGATGGGCGATCGCAATAAATAAATCCGTCCCTTTTCATTCCCACCAACCAAGCATCATACACCTTATGCAGTTACCGATTGAACTCGATAACGCCTTAAGCTTCACCCATGGTTTTCTCAAGGCACTAGAAATAGTTGCGAACAGAAAAGCAGGAATCTCTGTAGGTATTTATAAGCGCAACGGAACGCTAGAAGCCGACCTAGCCTTGCACCTCAAGAAGTGCAAAATCCAATACTCAACAATAAAAACATCACTTTCAAACCGCGACGAATTTATAAAAAAGTCCTGGAGCCCGCTAGACATATCACTCTCTCACCTATCTCCTACCGTCCGAGAAGACCTGAAGTGGCAATTCGAAGAATGCGTCGGCCTGCTTTCTACCGCAATTGATGAACGTGGATCGTTCAACCCTCTCTTCAGCGCTCCAATCCATGAAGTTAAATTCAAAAGTGACAATAAAGGTTCTCTGCACACTCTTGAGATCGGCGATTGGACACTTGTATTTTTCGGCGAGCACAGCGCATGACAACATGTTAAAGCCGCTCACCGGGACAGCCCCAAAGCCAACCCATAACCAGACATCAGGCATTTATTTTGCGTAAACTATTGGAATCTGACAGCCTTATCCAGGTAAATCTGATAGCCAGCTACCTGCAAAGCAATGGCATAACCGTAAAAATACTAAACGAACACCAGAGCTCCATTCGCTCGGTTATTTCCTTTAACAAACCCATACATCCTGAACTCTGGGTACACCCCGAACAGTTTGAAACTGCTGCCAAACTTGTCGGCCGCTTTCAATACGAACAAGAATCAAATTACTCGCAAAGCGAAACCGAGTGGCTATGCAAGAATTGCAAGGAAAGCAATCCTGGCAACTTCATGTCTTGCTGGGCCTGTGGAAGCCACAATTAATCTTCCTTATGATTTGCGGCTTGAATACCGGTTGAGCACGCCTAACAAGCGGCTCAATCCGTCTGTTTCCCTCACTGGTACGGGCTAACACCTGCGCCTTAAGTAAACGTCATGCCGGATTAATATGTAGACCATAGAAGAGATAGCTATGACTAAGCATGTTGGCTCTTGCCTGTGCAGCACAGTGAAATTTGAGATCCATGGAGACTTCGACAGTTTTTACCTCTGCCACTGTAAACACTGCCAAAAGGACACTGGCTCTGCTTATGCATCAAATCTGTTTTCGCAGTCAGCTACACTGACCTGGCTGGCGGGTGTAGATTCTGTGACCTCCTTTACGCTTCCAGGCACCCGCCACAGCAAAAGCTTTTGCAGGTCGTGTGGCTCAGCATTGCCCAGCATTCAACTTACAAACCTGCTCGTTGTTCCTGCGGGTTGTTTGGACACAGAAATTGCTGCGCTGCCGACTGCGCAAATTTTCACATCAAGCAAAGCAGCATGGGATCGGGCGACTGGTGATGTGCCGGAGTTCGAAGGGCTGCCAGAGTAAGAGAAGCTCACCTTCTTGCAGAGCAGCTAGAATCTGCCCCTGAACCAAACATTAGGTGCCCAGGATGATTGTCTTCGCTTTTTTTGTTTGCTTCGTTGTGGCTACCACGGCGCTCGCTTTTGCAAAGCTGAGGCCCAAGGGTGCCGCCCCCGATCGCATCCGTGCATTTGATCGCTGGGCCTGGTTGCTCGCTGCAGCTGTGGCGCTGGCCAGTGCTCTGTTCGCCTGGCCTGTCGATACGGACTCGATGGACAGCCTCTGGCGGCCCGCAGCGGCGGCGTTCAATGCATCATCCGCCTGGGCAATGGTGCTCCTGGGTGCAACAGCCATTCGGTACGCCCTCTTCCGTGGGCAGCACACCTGATCACTGGAAAGCAGTGAGAGTCGAACCCGTTTGGGCCTGTGCCCGTTGCTGCCCTTACCTGCTCAGCGCTAGCAGAATGGCGGCTTTCGCCTCATCCTCTCTGCCCATTGCGTCACTCTGTCGCCCGTCGATTTCGACACTTTTTCGACACGATCTTTCGTCTGTCTTGCACCTCTACAGTGCCTTTGTGTATACCTATCCAGTACTAATGAAAGCGTGAAATGTGGAAGTCAAGCGAATACGCAAGCGTCACATGCCACCTCTCTAAGCCATTGAAAATATAAGTATTTTCCTGAACTCAAGACTCCCATTTTTCGGAGTTATACCGCCTTCCTCGCTATTGGATTAGTGTGGAAGGCTATCTAATCACTGTTAGGGAAAACGGAATCATGACCGATGCAAATACCTTTATCTCGGAACAGCAACATATCGAAAACTTAGCATCACAGCTTTCCATGTCCCCGCAGACGCTAGCGCAACTGCATGAGTACGGAGTATCTATTTCGCAGAGTTTGAAGCTAGAGTATTTCTTTTACACTGATGCACAGAGCAAGGCATTATCACTGTCCGAGAGCCTAGTTAAGCTCGGATATACGTCAGAACTCGGCCAGCTCGAAGACGAACCTGGAATTTATCTAATTACAGGCTGGAGCACTCCAACCCAAGCTGCGAGCGATAAAATCAATGAGTGGACAGCTCTCATGTGTTCCTTGGGCTTCAAGCATGATTGCGAATTTGATGGTTGGGGAACTAACCCTGACCAGTAACCCTAACAATTGGTTCAAACCGTTCGCTTCGCTCACTGGGACCGGCTAAAGCCGGCCCCTTAACCAAACGTTAAGTGTCCAAGAATGGAAATCGAAGCATTGAATATCGACTGCGAAACACACGGTAAAGGTATGGCTGCTACAGTCTGCTGCCATCTAGTTAGAAATAATGGTGCTCCTCTAGGCTTTATCGAAAATAGTTCGGAACCGGGCGATCTCCAGGGCTGGTGCTACGCCTGCGAACATATGTTCTTGCAAGAGGAAGATAAAACTGAGCGCTTTCGGAAATTCTGTGACTTTTCGGTCGTGTGTGAAGAGTGCTACAAAAGCATTAAGGCACATCATGAGTCCAACACTTAACAAGCCGCAGCAATCGCTCCCGTTGGTCGCTGGGACAGCCAAAACGCTGCGCTTATTTGTCTGCCCTTGTGCGGAGCGTTAGTCCCTGTAATTAAGCCCGACGTGTGACCTACAATTACGTCGTTCAATGCTTCCCTCTCTGCCTCTGCAAGCCCAATCTTTCAGCTTTTGTTTTTCCTTGATAACTGTCACCCGAACTTTTCCAGCTGGTTTTTCCGGCGCACCAGGTTGATAGCTCTCACGAAGGCTGAGCACATTGTCAGCCCCTCTCGCGGTGTAGTTTTGATCGTTGAACACCGTTTGCTTTATGGCTGGGCTACCTGAGCCAGAGAGTTGCTCTGATAGCTGCTGAGACATTGCGTCTCGTCTTGCCTGCTGCTCAACGATTCGATCCCAGTCCTTTGCAGGTGCTGGCTCTACTCGGGTGATTTCAGCAACCGGTTTGGGCTTCGGCTGCTGTCGGTTCTCGGCTAGGTTCTTGACGGTGCTCTGCATGAACGCCTCACCAGCCACTGTGAGCAAGCCCAGGGTAATGACCATACCGACACCACCTGCCAGCACTGCCACCATGCTTCCGCTTTTGCGTGGCCGGCTGGTGAGCCATTCCGGCGCGTCGTCTCTGTCAGCCTTCATCCTTGAATCTCCTATCCTTGCGGGCGTACCAGCGTTTGGCTACTTCCTGGGTGATCGCTATCCCGCGTTCTGATCGGTCAAGTTTCGGTTGGCCTCGTCGTAATCCGGGCTTCGGTGGCCGCCCTCTGGCTCAACTCTGCCGCTTACAAGCCAAAGCGCGTAAGCGCGGAATCACCCTGGATACGCCCACGGCTCTGAGCTACGTCGGGCAAGCCGTTCTGCTGGAGCTGATGTGGCAAGGCGATACCGAGTCCTTCTGGCAGTGCGCCTACATCCGTACCTGCCGGCCAGTCATCACATGTGCTGCGACACACCTTCGCCAGCCGGTTCGTGATGAATGGCGGGAACATCCTGACGCTGCAGAAGATCCTCGGCCACACCACTTTGGCCATGACCATGCGCTATACGCACCTGGCACCGGATCACCTGCAGGATGCCGTGAAGCTTGGGCCTGTCGCTGACTACCAGCACTTCCTGGCGATCATCACTCCGGCCGGCTGAGTGCTTTCCTGTGCCATGAGCTTGGCTTAAGATGCACACGACGTATATACGTTGTAGATACAGCCAAGACATGAGGTGACCGCCATGGCCAAAGAAGCCGTTTTCAACCTGAAGCTTGAACCCGAACTACGCGAAGGATTTATGGCAGCCGCTCAAGCCGTCCACCTGCCGGCCTCCCAGGTAATGCGAGACCTCATGCGCGACTTTATCCGCCAGCAACAGCAGGCCAAGGAACATGACGAGTTTGTGCAACGCAAGGTCGCTGTTGCCAGGGCGTCTGTAGAGGCCGGTCGTGGCCGATCCAATGACGATGTTGAAGCTGAGTTCGCCGCTCGCCGCGCTAAGGCTCTGGGCCACGAATGAAGGTTATCTGGACACCCGAAGCCCTGCAGGATCGTCTGGATATCTGGGAATACATCGCCGCCGAAAACCCTAGCGCTGCCGTGCACATGGACGAGCTATTCAGCGCTGCTGCAGCCTCTCTGGCCGACTTCCCCGACAAGGGTAGATTGGGAACGGTCACCGGTACTCGGGAACTGATCCCTCACGAGAACTACCGCCTGGTCTATCAGACTGAGCATGATGCGGTCTGGATTCTCACCCTGGTACACGTCGCCAGAATGTGGCCGCCGATCCAGAGCTAGCTGCAGTCTCAAGCAGTTTTCGACACTTCTTCGACACCTTGCATGCCGTAGAAAGCTTAAGCCCCCGAAACTCTAGGAATTTCAGGGGCTTAAGCTTGAGATATGGCGGGAAGATAGGGATTTGAACCCTAGGTGCCATTGCTGACACAACGGATTTCGAATCCGTCCCGTTCGACCACTCCGGCATCTTCCCAAGCGGCGCGAATCATAACAGCTCAATACGCTTTGGCGAAGCTAATTTTGAAAATTTTTCTTGTTCTATCAGTCGCTTGTAAAAAACAGGCGCCACCGGTACTGCCGGCGGCGCCTGTCTGGGCGGTCAGGCGGTCAGGCGCGTCAGCGCCTCGCGGTACTTGTCCGCCGTCTTCTGCGCCACGTCCGCCGGCACGGCCGGGGCCGGGGGTTGTTTGTTCCAGCCGGTGGACTCCAGCCAGTCGCGGACGAACTGCTTGTCGAAGCTGGGCGGGTTCTTGCCTTCGACATAGCTATCGGCCGGCCAGAAGCGGCTGGAGTCGGGCGTCAGCACTTCGTCCATCAGGGTCAGGGTGCCGTCTTCATCGAGACCGAATTCGAACTTGGTGTCGGCGATGATGATGCCACGGGTCGCCGCGTACTCGACCGCAGCGCTGTACAGGGCAATGGCCGTGTCACGCACCTTGGCCGCCAGTTCGGCACCGATGATGGCTTCGCACTGCTCGAAGCTGATGTTCTCGTCATGGTCGCCGACGGCGGCCTTGGTCGAGGGGGTGAAGATCGGCTGCGGCAGCTTGGCCGCTTCCTTCAGGCCAGCCGGCAGGGCGATGCCACAGACGGTGCCGCTCTTCTGGTACTCCTTCCAGCCGGAACCGACGATGTAGCCACGCACGATGGCCTCGACGGCAACCGGCTTGAGGCGCTTGGCGACGACGGCACGGCCTTCGACCAGGGGCAGCTCGGCCGCCGCCACGACGTCCTCGACCTTGTCACCGGTGAAGTGGTTGGGCACCACGCCGGCCAGCTTGTCGAACCAGAAGTTGGAGATGGCGGTGAGGATCTTGCCCTTCTCCGGGATCGGTTGTTCGAGGATCACGTCGAATGCCGACAGACGATCGGTGGCCACCATCAGCATGCGCTTGTCGTCGATTTCGTAGAGGTCGCGGACCTTGCCCGAGTAGATCTTCTTCAGGCTCAGGGTGGTAGGTGTGCTCATGTCGGCATTTCCGTTCGTGGCAAACAAAACAGGCGAAACCCTTTAGGATTTCGCCCATCGATTGGAGGCTGAGGCAGCTGCTGCCTGGATCAGCCGAGGTTGTCCTGAATCAGGCTCAGCACGCGGCGCGATACATCGGCCGGGGCGATGGTGTTGAGGTCCTTCTCCACCGTGACCTGCACGCTATCGCCCACCGGGGTCAGGCGAACCTGATAGCGCTCGGCGCGCGCCTCGATCTCTTCCTTGCTCGGCTCGCTGCCGAACAGACGACCGAAGAAACCGGGCTTCTCTTCATTGACCTGGGCACCTTCGGCCAGGTTGATGTAGTACAGGCCAAGGCTGCGGTTGAGGTCGTCGACACGCACGTCACCCAGCTCCAGCGAGCGGCCGACACCCGACCAGGCGCGGTCGAAGTCGGCGCCGAGGTTCAGCACCGGGTTGCCGTTGCCGTCTTCGCTCAGGCTGACGCGGCTGGGGGCATCGAAGTCGCGAGCGGCGAGCAGCGAGACGGAACCGCCCTGCTCCACGCCACGCGCCATGCTTACCAGCATTTCGTCGAGCAGTGCCGCTTCCAGGCTGGCGTTGCCACTGCGTTCGGCGAAGGCGACATCGGCACTGCTGCCGGCCGGACGCTCGGCACTGGTGACGAAGACTTCACTGGTGTTGCGCTGCACACCCGGCTCGATGCGCACACGTACGCGCATCTCGGCATCCGGTGCGACACCGGACACGCGGCTGCTCAGGCGGCGCGCCATGGTGCTGGAAAGCTCGTCGAAACGCTGCCAGGAGGTGGTGAATTCACCGACCTGCGGGCGCTCGCTGGCGATACGGAAGCCATTGTCCTCGAAGAACTGACGGGCCAGCGGCCAGACTTCGGCCGGCACGCGCTGGGCAACCACCCAACGCGAGTCGCCGCTGCGCTGCAGGCTGAACTCACGCTCGTCGCCGCGCACTTGCAGGGGCTGAGGGCGCGGCACCTCGAATTCGCGGGACGTCGAGTTGCTGCTGGCGACCTGGGCAGGCACCGGCAGCAGCGGGTCGAGACGCTTGGCCTGGACATCGGCCGGCAGTTGCATCGGTGCAGTCTGACGCGCTTCCAGGTAGTCGCTACCGCGATCACGGAAGTAGCCATCTTCACCCCAGAGCCAGCCACAACCGCTGGTGCTGGAGACGATCAGAGCAAGGGCGGAAAATCCGGCCAGTCGCTTCATGCGTAGAATTCCTCGATTAAGCCAATACGCCGCACTGGCGCATGGCCTGGCGCAGCGGTTCGTGACAGCGCGGGCTGAGCCAGGTCAGCGGCAAGCGAATACCTTCGTCCATCAGGCCCATTTCGTGCAGCGCCCACTTCACCGGAATCGGGTTGGATTCGAGGAACAGGGCCTTGTGCAGGGGCATCAGGCGGTCGTTGATGGCACGGGCGATGGCCGCCTCGCCGCGCATGGCAGCGGCGCACAGGTCGCTCATGGCGCGCGGCGCGACGTTGGCGGTGACGGAGATGTTGCCTTTGCCGCCCAGCAGCATCAGCTCGACAGCGGTAGCGTCGTCGCCCGAATAGACGAGGAAGTCCTTGCCGACGCGGCTCAGTACGTCCTGGGCACGCTGCAGGTCGCCGGTGGCTTCCTTGATACCGATGATGTTGTCGATCTTCGACAGGCGCTCGACGGTCTCCGGCAGCATGTCGCAGACGGTGCGGCCCGGCACGTTGTAGAGAATCTGCGGGATGGCCACGGCTTCGGCGATATGGCGGAAGTGCAGGTACAGGCCTTCCTGGGTCGGCTTGTTGTAGTACGGGGTGACCAGCAGGGCGGCATCGGCGCCTACGTCCTTGGCCGCACGGGTCAGCTCGACCGACTCACGGGTGGAGTTGCCACCGGTGCCGGCGATGACCGGGATACGGCCAGCGACCTGGTCGACCACGCGCTTGATCACTTCGACGTGCTCACCCACGTCCAGCGTGGCGGACTCACCGGTGGTGCCGACCGCGACGATGGCATTGGTACCCTCTTGCAGGTGGAAATCCACCAGTTTGCTCAGGGCCGCCCAATCCAGATCACCCTGCGCGTCCATGGGCGTGACCAGTGCCACCATACTGCCCGCAATCATGCAACTGCTCCTGCCGGAAAAATTGAGCCGTAATGGTACTGGTGCCACCAGTCCGGCACAAGCAACGGACAAGGGCATATCCGCTCCCGACTTGGGGCGACGAGGGTGGCGGCGCCATTCCCCTCGGCGGTGCTTTTCGCTAACCTGCTCTCTTTGGTCTGCGGCGTCTCGTGCGCGGACCGTTCATCGCTTTAGGAAGGCTGCATGTCCCCCCCCCCCGTTCGCGAACAATTCCTCGTTATCAGCGCTCTCGGCCGTGATGCCATGGCCCTGACCAACCTGCTCAGCCGCACCAGCCACGAGAACCGCTGTGCGGTGATCAGCACCCGCCTGAGCCGCCATGGAGAGTTCAGCGCCCTGGTGCTGCAGGTGTCCGGCAGCTGGGACGCCCTGGCGCGCCTGGAGTCGAGCCTGCCGCTGCTGGCCAAGAAGCACGACTTCTCGGTCAACCTGATCCGTAGCGCCGCTGCCGACGCTCGCCCGCAGGCGCTGCCCTACGTCGCCTACGTCAGCGCCGTGTACCGCCCGGACATCCTCAACGAACTGTGCCAGTTCTTCATCGACCACCGCGTGGAGCTGGAGAACCTCACCTGCGATACCTACCAGGCACCGCAGACCGGCGGCACCATGCTCAACGCCACGCTGACGGTGACGCTGCCGGCAGGCACCCAGATCAGCTGGCTGCGTGATCAGTTCCTCGATTTCGCCGACGCCCTGAACCTGGATGCGCTGATCGAACCCTGGCGCCCGCAGAACCCATGACGATTCGCCGCGCGTCGGCCCTGCGCCAGTAACCGCAGCGGCGGCCTGCTCATCAGGCCCCGCCGTCTGCCGCGCAGATGACTGCCGCGCGAGATCATCGACCGCCTCTATCGAAGGAGTTCCCATGACCGTAGCCATCGACCAAGCCGTTGCCGACTTCCAGGCCGAAGCCACCAGCGGCCAGCAGGTGAAACTGTCTGACCTCAAGGGCCAGCAGGTCGTGCTGTACTTCTACCCGAAGGACGCCACGCCCGGCTGCACCACCGAGGGCCTGGACTTCCGCGCGCGCTTCGAACAGTTCCAGGCCGCCAACACGCTGATCTTCGGCGTGTCGATGGACAGCCTGAAGAAGCACGAGAGCTTCAAGTGCAAGCAAGAGTTCCCCTTCGAGCTGATCAGCGACGAGGAGCACGCCCTGTGCGACCTGTTCGGCGTGTACCAGCTGAAGAAGAACTACGGCAAGGAGTACATGGGCATCGTGCGCAGCACCTTCCTCATCGACAAGGATGGCGTGCTGCGCGAGGAATGGCGCAACGTCAAGGTTGCCGGCCATGTCGACAAGGTGCTGGCCGCCGCGCAGGAACTGCACAAGCGCTGAGACCAGGCTCACCTTGCTGTAGGCGCGGCTTCAGCCGCGAATGCCGAGCCCCGCACCAGCGGGAGCAAGCATGAAAAAGGCCGCATTCGCGGCCTTTTTCGTTTGACGGGGATATCGCTCCAGTAATGCGCCTGTTTCGCGACTGAAGCCGCTCCTACGGGGGGATTCGCCCGAGGAGCCAGCGGCCATTCGCGATGCGCCCCAGGCGCACGCCGCGGTCGCGGATGCCCCCTCTCCCAGAGGAACGACGCGGCCCCAGCACCAGCGTGCCAGACACAGAGCAAAGACCGTTGGCTCCTGTGACCCGCCCTCTCAGGCCTGTGCAGACTCCAGCTCGGTACGCGGCCAGGCGTTGATCACCGCCTTGAACAGCGTGGCCAGCGGAATGGCGAAGAACACGCCCCAGAATCCCCACAGGCCGCCGAACAGCAGCACCGCGCAGATGATCGCCACCGGGTGCAGGTTGACCGCCTCGGAGAACAGCAACGGCACCAGCACGTTGCCGTCGAGGGCCTGAATGATGCCGTAGACCACCATCAGGTAGATGAACTGGTCGCTCCAGCCCCACTGGAACAGGCCGATCAGCGCCACCGGCACCGTCACCACGACCGCGCCGATGTAGGGCACCACCACCGACAGGCCAACCAGCAGCGCCAGCAGCGCCGCGTAGTTCAGCCCCAGGTAGGCGAACGCGATGTAGGTGACCACGCCACAGATGATGATCTCGATGAACTTGCCACGGATGTAGTTGGCGATCTGCTGGTTCATCTCCTGCGCGACCTGGCTGATCAGCGCCCGCTCGCGCGGCAGGTAGCCACGGAACCACTGGCCGATCTGCTCGCGGTCCTTGAGGAAGAAGAACACCAGGATCGGCACCAGCACCAGGTAGATCATCACACTGACCAGCATCGGCAGGCTGGACAGCGAGAACGACAGCGCCCACTGGCCGAACTTGCCGGCCTCGCCCCGCATGCTGGTGATCAGCTGCACGATCTGCGCGTCGGTGATCAGGTTCGGGTAGCGCTCCGGCAGCAGCAGGAACACCGACTGCCATTCGGCCGCCATGCGCGGCAGCTCGTTGAACAGGGTGCTGAGCTGCTGCCACAGCAACGGCATCAGCACCAGCATGAACACCGCCAGGCAGCCCATGAACAGGGTGAACACCAGCCACACGGCGAGTACCTGCGGCACCCGCATGCGCTCCAGGCCGTTGACCATGCCCTGCATCAGGAAGGCCAGCACCAGGCCGGTCAGCACCGGCGCGAGCATCCCGCCCAGGGTCAGCACCACGGCGAACCCCAGCACCAGCAGCACGGCCAGCACCACGGCCTGCTCGTCGGAGAAGTAGCGGTGCAGCCAGTCGCGTATAACCTTGACCATCAACGATCCTTAATCTGCAGATGTGCTGGGGAGGACGGCGAAGGGCTCAGGCCTTGCGCAGCCAGTAACGATAGACACCCGAGTCGACTTCTTCATGCAGCAGCGCATGACCGGCCAGCGTGGCGAATGCGCGGAAATCGCGCTGCGAACCGGCATCGGTGGCACTGACCTTGAGTACGGCGCCGCTGGCCAGGCGATTGAGCTCGAGCTTGGCTTTGAGCAAGGGCAGCGGGCAATTGAGCCCGCAGGCGTCGAGTTCGGCATCGAAAGCCGGTACGTCTGTCATCGTCTACTCCTGATAAGGGCGCTAGGATAACCAAGCCACTGCAACCCTGGCCAGCGCGCTAGCTGGCCGGCTACAGTAACCCCCTTTGCCCTCCGAGAGCCCTGAGTGCATGACTTTTCTGCGCCCCACCCTGCTGACGCTGGCCTGCCTGTTCGCTGCCCACACGGGAGCCAGTGACCTGCCGTCGCTTGGCGATGCCAGCTCCTCGATCGTCTCCCCTCAGCAAGAACACCAACTCGGCCGCGCCTGGCTCGGCCTGCTGCGCGGCCAGGTCTCGCAACTGGACGACCCGCAGCTCAAGGACTTCGTCGAATCCAGCGTCTATCGTCTGTCGGAAACCAGCCAGCTGCAGGACCGCCGCCTGGAGTTCGTCCTGCTCAACAGCCCGCAGCTCAACGCCTTCGCCGCCCCGGGCGGGATCGTCGGGGTCAACGGTGGCCTCTTCCTCTACGCTCAGACCGAAGCCGAGTACGCCTCGGTCATGGCGCACGAACTGGCGCACTTGTCGCAACGCCACTTCGCCCGTGGCATCGAGGCGCAGCAGCGCATGCAACTGCCGCTGATGGCCGCCATGCTCGCCGGCATCGTCGCCGCGGCAGCGGGCGCGGGGGATGCCGGCATCGCCACGATCATGTCGACCCAGGCTGCGGCGATTCAGGAGCAGCGCCGCTTCTCGCGCCAGAACGAGCAGGAGGCCGACCGCATCGGCCTGGTCAACCTGGAAAAGGCCGGCTACGACCCGCGCGCCATGCCGTCGATGTTCGAGCGCCTGATGCGCCAGTACCGCTACGACGCCAAGCCGCCGGAATTCCTCCTGACCCACCCGGTTTCCGAGTCGCGCATCGCCGACACCCGTAACCGCGCCGAGCAGTATCCGGTGGAAGGCCGCGAGGACAGCCTGCGCTACCAGCTGATGCGCGCCCGCGTGCAGCTGACCTATGAAGAGACGCCCGGGGTCGCCGCCAAGCGTTTCCGCGCCATGCTCGACGAGAACCCGGGGCTGGATGCCGCGCGCTATGGCCTGGTCCTGGCGCAGATGAAGACCGGCCAGCTCGACGAGGCCGGCAAGACCCTGGCACCGCTGCTGAGCAAGGCCCCGGACGACATCGTCTACAACCTGGCGCAGATCGAGCTGGACATGGCCGCCAATCGCCTCGATGCGGCCGATCGCCGCCAGGCACGCATGCGCACCCTGTACCCCAGCAACTATCCGCTGCAACAGAGCGGCATCGACCTGCTGCTCAAGCAGCAGCGCATCCCGGATGCCGAGCGAGCGCTGGATGACCTGCTGAAGACCCGCAGCAAGGACCCGGACGTCTGGTACCAGGTCGCCGAGGTACGCGGCCTGAGCGGCAACACCATCGGCCTGCACCAGGCGCGCGCCGAGTTCTTCGCGCTGGTGGGTGACTACAACCAGGCGATCGAACAGCTGGACTACGCCAAGCGCCGCGCCAGCAACAACTTCCAGCTGGCCTCGCGCATCGACGCACGCCAGCGCGAACTCTCCGAAGAGAAACGCCTGGTCGAGCAGATGTTGCGCTGACGCACGTGCTGGCACGGTCTTTTGACTGCGGTACGTTCGGCCCTCTCCCCCGGCCCCTCTCCCATGAATGGGAGAGGGGAGCAAACCGTGCGGGCGCTGCGCCCGTAGCCCGGATCCAATCCGGGGAATCCCTTAGCCCGGCCCCGGATTTCATCCGGGCTACGAAGGCGGTCAATGCGGTGGCGCACTGGTTTGGCGAAGTGCGGCGCGCTCGCCCCTCTCCCCCGGACCCTCTCCCATGAATGGGAGAGGGGAGCAAACCGTGCGGGCGCTCCATCCGTAGCCCGGATGCAATCCGGGGAATCCGTAGTACAGCCCCGTAGCCCGGCCCCGGATTTCATCCGGGCTACGAAGGTGGTCAAGGCGGTGGCGTACTGGTTTGGCGAAGTGCGAAACGATTGGCCCTCTCCCCCAGCTCCTCTCCCATGAATGAGAGAGGGGAGCAAACCCTGTGGGCGCTGCATCCGTAGCCCGGATGCAATCCGGGGAATCCGTAGTACAGCCCCGTAGCCCGGCCCCGGATTTCATCCGGGCTACGAAAGTGGTCAATGCGGTGGCGTACTGGTTTGGCGAAGTGCGGCGCGCTCGGCCCTCTCCCCCGGCCCCTCTCCCATGAATGAGAGAGGGGAGCAAACCGTGCGGGCGCTGCATCCGTAGCCCGGATGCAATCCGGGGAATCCGTAGTACAGCCCCGTAGCCGGCCCCGGATTTCATCCGGGCTACGAAGGTGGTCAAGGCGGTGGCGCACTGGTTTGGCGAAGTGCGGTACGTTCGCCCCTCTCCCCCGGCCCCTCTCCCATGAATGGGAGAGGGGAGCAAATCTTGTGGGCGCTGCGTCCGTAGCCCGGATGCAATCCGGGGAATCCGTAGTACAGCCCCGTAGCCGGCCCCGGATTTCATCCGGGCTACGCGCGCAGCCTGAAATGAAAAGCCCCGCACTAGGCGGGGCTCTTCATTTCAGCGGATGGCTCAGGCGCTTTGCGCCAGGTCCATCAGCTCGCGGTTGGCCACGGCGTACATGGCGTAGTCGGTGCCGGTCGCCGAGCGCAGGTCGGCCAGCATGGCCTTCCAACGATCGACCAGGCGCTGATGCTGGTCAAGCCACAGCGCCACCCGTGCCTCGATGTCCTGCGGGCCGTCGACCATCTGCAGGACCGACACGGTGACCGCCCGCTGCTGCCAGTCGAGGTCGTCGCGGAAGGCTTCGCGGGCCAGTGCCTGCCAGTTGTTCTCCACCGGCAGGTTGGTGATCTGCTGCAGGTACCAGGACAGTTCCAGCGCGCCACCCACGGCGAAGTAGGCAGTCGCCACTTCGCTGGCATCCTTGCCGGTCACGTCTGCGGCTTCGATGATCGGCAGCAGGGTGTACAGGTGGCTGGTGCCGGCGACCACGCGCGCCAATTCCTCCGGCGTGCCAGCTTCGACGAAGCTCTGGTAGCGCGCCAGCCACTGCTCGCGCGCCGGGCCTTCGAGCAGCTCGTCCAGGCGACCGACCAGCGCCTCGATACGCGGCGCGAAATGCGCCACGTCGCGGGCGGCGTCCAGTTCGTTGCGACGGCTGCGCAGGAACCAGCGCGTAGCACGACGGCCCAGGCGCATCAGCTCATCCATCAGCTGCAGCTGCAGGTCGGCCGGCACCTTGTAGTCCAGCGCCTCGATCTGCTGCCACCAGTACGGCAGGCGGAACAGGTCACGCACGATGACGTAGGCGCCGGCGACGTTGGCCGCGCTCATGCCGGTGGACTCCTTCAGGCGCTGCACGAAGGTGATGCCCATGTGGTTGACCAGGTCGTTGGCGATCTGCGTGCTGACGATCTCGCGCTTGAGGCGGTGACGGCGCATGGCGTCGCCGAACTTCTCGGTGAGGATATCCGGGAAGGCGGTTTCCATCTCGCGGGCCAGGTAGTCGTCATCCGGCACCTGGGACTTGAGCAGGGACTCCTTGAGGTCGATCTTGCTGTAGGAGATCAGTACCGACAGCTCCGGACGGGTCAGGCCCTGGCCGTTGTTGGCGCGCTCGTTGAGTTCTTCGTCGGACGGCAGGAACTCCAGGGCGCGATCCAGCTTGCCGGCGCTTTCCAGCGCGTTCATCAGGCGCTTGTACTCGCCCGCCCGCTCGCGCGCACGGCGCTCGGCCAGCGACAGTGCCTGGGTCTGCTTGTAGTTGTTGCCGAGCACCAGCTCGGAAACGTCGTCGGTCATCTGCGCCAGCAGCTTGTTGCGCTGCTTCTCGGTCATGTCGCCGCCGGAGACGATCTCGCCGAGCAGGATCTTGATGTTGACCTCGTGGTCGGAGCAGTCCACGCCACCGGCGTTGTCGATGAAGTCGGTGTTGCTGGCGCCGCCGTGCAGGCCGAACTCGACACGGCCGAGCTGGGTCATGCCCAGGTTACCGCCCTCGCCCACCACCTTGGCGCGCAGCTCGCGACCATCGACGCGCAGGGCGTCGTTGGCCTTGTCGCCGACGTCAGCGTGGCTTTCCTTGCTGGACTTGACGTAGGTGCCGATACCGCCGTTCCACAGCAGGTCGACCGGCGCCTTGAGCAGTGCGTTGAGCAGCTCGGTCGGCGCCAGGCGATCGGCGGCGATGTCGAAGCGCGCCTTCATCTGCGGGCTGATGGCGATGCTCTTGGCGCTGCGCAGGAAGATGCCACCGCCCTCGGAGATCAGCTTGGCATCGTAGTCGGCCCAGCTCGAACGCGGCAGCTCGAACAGGCGCTTGCGCTCGACGAAGCTGCGCGCGGCGTCCGGGTTGGGGTCGATGAAGATGTGCATGTGGTTGAACGCCGCCACCAGCTGCAGGCTTTCCGACAGCAGCAGGCCGTTGCCGAACACGTCGCCCGCCATGTCGCCGATGCCGATCACCGTGACATTGTCCTTCTGCACGTCGATGCCGCGCTCGCGGAAGTGACGCTGCACGCTGACCCAGCCGCCCTTGGCGGTGATGCCCATGCCCTTGTGGTCGTAACCGGCCGAGCCGCCGGAGGCGAAGGCGTCGCCGAGCCAGAAGCCGTACTCGGCGGCGATGCCGTTGGCGATGTCGGAGAAGGTCGCGGTGCCCTTGTCCGCCGCCACCACCAGGTAGGGGTCGTCGGCGTCGTGGCGCACCACGTTGGCCGGCGGCACCACCTCGCCATCCTTGAGGTTGTCGGTGATGTCGAGCAGGCCGCTGATGAAGATGCGGTAGCAGGCGATGCCCTCGGCCATCACCTCGTCGCGGCTGCCGCCGACCGGCATCCGGCGCGGCACGAAGCCGCCCTTGGCGCCCATCGGCACGATTACGGCGTTCTTCACCTGCTGCGCCTTGACCAGGCCGAGCACTTCGGTACGGAAGTCTTCTTCACGATCCGACCAGCGCAGACCGCCCCGCGCAACGTCGCCGAAGCGCAGGTGCACGCCCTCGACACGCGGGCTGTAGACGAAGATCTCGAACTTCGGCACCGGGCGCGGAATGTCCGGGATCAGGCGCGGGCTGAGCTTGAAGCTGAAGTAGGCCTTACCCTGGCCATGCTCGCCGTTCTGGTAGAAGTTGGTGCGCAGGGTGGCCTTGATCAGGTCCAGGTAGCGCCGCAGGATGCGGTCCTCGTTGAGCACCGCAACGTTGTCCAGCGCAGCGAGGATGGCCTGCTCCAGTTTCTGCTGCTTGTCGTCGAGGTCTTCGGCGGTGAGCTTGCGCGCCAGGTAGAAGCGCGTGCGGAACAGGCGCACCAGCTCCTTGGCGATGTCGGCGTGGTTGACCAGGGTGGCGGCGATGTAGCTCAGCGAGAAGCCCAGGCGAATCTGCTTGAGGTAGCGCGCATAAGCACGCAGCAGCGCCACGTCGCGCCAGGGCATGGCCGCGGTCAGCACCAGGCGGTTGAAGGCGTCGTTCTCGGCGTCGCCACCGACGATGTGGATGAAGGCATCCTGCAGGGTGTCATTGAGCTGCTGGATGTCGACATCCAGGCCTTCGGCGTAGGTGAAGGCGAAGTCGTGGATCCAGAACTCGCGGCCATCGGCACGGCGCAGCTTGTAGGGGAACTCGCCGAGCACGCGCAGCCCGAGGTTCTCCAGAATCGGCATGACGTCGGACAGCGGCAGGGGCGCATCGGCGTGGTACAGCTTGCAGTGCAGCTGCTGCTCGTTCTGCGCCAGCGGCTGGTAGAAGCTCATCACCAGCTGCTTTTCGCTGCTCAGGCTGAGCAGGTGCTGCATGTCCACCACCGCCGAGTGCGGGGCGAAACGCTCGCGATAGCCCGCCGGGAAGCCGCCGGGGAATTCCGCCAGCACGTTGGTGCCCTGCGCCTCGCCGAAGCTCTCCACCATCAGGCCGGCGTAGTCGTCCTTCCACGAACGGCAGGCCTGGATGACTTCCTTCTCCAGGCGCACGGGATCGATCTGCGTCTTGCTCTTCGGGTCGACCCGCAGAATGAACTGCACGCGGGCGAGCACCGACTCGGAGAAGAAGGTCCAGAACTCGCAATCGGTGGCCTGCAGGCGCTCCATCAGCACCTGCTGGATCTTCACCCGAGTCTCGGTGGAGTACACGTCACGCGGTACGTAGGCCAGGCAGTAGCAGAAGCGGCCATAGGGGTCGCGGCGCAGGAACACGCGAATCTTGTTGCGCTCCTGGATCTGCACGATGGCCATGGCGGTGCTGAACAGATCGTCGACCGGGGTCTGGAACAGGTCGTCACGCGGCAGCACTTCCAGCACCTGGGCCAGTTCCTTGCCCAGGTGGGCGCTGCTGTCGAAACCGGAGCGCTGCTTGATCACATCCACCTTGCGGCGGATGTAGGGGATGTTCCACACGCTCTCGGCATACACCGCCGAGGTGTAGAGGCCCATGAAGCGGCATTCCTTGACCACGTTGCCCTTGGCATCGAGTTCACGGATGGAGACGAAGTCCGGGTAGGCCGGGCGGTGCACGCGGCTCGGCACGGCCGCCTTGGCGAAGGACAGCAGCTGCGCTTCACGCAGGTAGGCGACCGCCTCCGGCTCGATGTGCAGCTCGTCGGCCTTGAGCCCGGAGCGCAGGCGCTTGGACAGGCCGAGCAGGGATTTCTCGTCGTAGACCATGGTGCCGCCTTCAGCGGAGGGCGCCACGGTGAATTCCTCGTAGCCGAGGAAGGTGAAATGGTCATCCAGCAACCAGCCGAGGAAGACCTTGATCTCCTCCAGCTCGGTCTTGTCCACCTTGAGCTTGGCGCGGTCCAGCCAGGCCAGCAGCTCGCGTGCCTTGGCCTTCATCGGCTGGAAGTCGGCAACGCTCATGCGCACGTCGCCGAAGACTTCGTGGATGGCCTTCTCCAGCGTCTTCAGTTCGGCGGAGCTGGCGCAGCGGTCGATTTCCAGGAACATCAGCGCTTCCTGCAGCACGCCCTCGCCCTGGGTGCCACGCGGCAGGATCTCCAGCAGCTGGCCGTTCTTGTCGCGGCGCACGCTGAACACGCTGTTCTGCAGGGTATGGATGCTGTAGCCGTGGCGGTTCAGCTCCATGCGCACCGAATCCACCAGGAACGGGATGTCGCCATGGAGGATTTCCACCGCCGTATGGGTGGACTGCCAGCCGTGCTTCTCGTAGTCGGGGTTGAACGCCCGCACCTGCGGCTTGGCGTGATCGAACTGCTCCAGCATGCGCCAGGCCGACAGGGTGCAGCCGACCAGGTCGGAAAGACGCCGCTGGGTCAGCTCCTCGAGGGCGATGATGCCGAAGAACTGATCGGCGAAAAGGGCTACTTGTGGCAGCGCCTGCTCACTCACGTGCTGCGCCAGGGCCGCTTGCAGTTGGTGCTGGAAGTCGGCTTTGCTGGCCGCCGTAAAGAACGCCATGTTTTTGCTCCGTTGGGCTGGTGGTTCGACAGGACATCTGGATCGCTGCCGCTGGGTGTTGCCAGGCGGTTGAACAACCACCTGCGTTGCCATTGCTGCCGCGTCTACGTTTGCAATGGTCTGCTAGTTCAACGTTAGTCCATGAAGCGACAATGACACCTGCGAGTCGCATCGGACCGGCGCGAAGGGAGACGACCGACTGGTCACGTATGACCGCCGAGCTTAACGAGGGAAGCCCTGCAACCGCTTGCGGTGCTGCGACATTTTCTTTCAAGGCTGCACCGAGACGGTGCAAAAGAGAAAAACCATGGCCCGCCAGCGCAGGGCGAACGAGCCATGCAGAAGGGTCAGGCGCCGCGCATGGCCTCGGGCAGTGCCAGGACGATCTGCGGGAAGGTGGTGATCAGCACCGCCGCCAGCACCAGCAGCATGAAGAACGGAAAGCTGGCCCGCGCCACCGCCCCGAGGTTGCGCCCGGTGAGGTTCTGGATGACGAACAGGTTGAAGCCCACCGGCGGGGTGATCTGCGCCATCTCCACCACCAGGATGACGAAGATGCCGAACCACAGCAGGTCGATGCCCGCGGC
This sequence comes from Ectopseudomonas khazarica, assembly GCF_004521985.1. Classification (GTDB taxonomy): domain Bacteria; phylum Pseudomonadota; class Gammaproteobacteria; order Pseudomonadales; family Pseudomonadaceae; genus Aquipseudomonas; species Aquipseudomonas khazarica. Next base: position 93,628 of record NZ_SBHZ01000001.1, on the reverse strand, counting down.
CTGCACCGCCGGCAGGATCACCGCCGTGGTCAGCAGGATGATCGAGATGCCATCGAGGAAGCAGCCCAGGGCGATGAAGAACAGCGTCAGCGCCAGCAGCAGCAGGTACGGCGACAGCTGCTTGGCGATGATCCAGTCGGCCAGCGCCGCCGGCAGGCCGGTGAAGCTCATCGCCGACGTCAGGTAGGCCGCGCCGAGCAGGATGAAGAAGATCATGCACGAGGTGGAGACGGCGCCCATCAGGCTGGCCATGAAGGTCTCCCGGGTCAGCGCCCCGGAACACAGCGCGATCAGCAGCGCGCCGACCACCCCCACCGCCGCCGCCTCGGTCGCCGTGGCGATGCCGCCATAGATCGAACCGATCACCGCGACGATCAGCCCCAGCACCGGGATCAGCAACTTGGCCCGGCGCAGTTTTTCCATGAACGGCAGGCGCTCGCCCTCCTCCGGCAGCTGGCTGCGATTGCAGGCCGACCAGAGCATCAGGTAACCGCTGAAGATGGCGAGCAGCAACAGGCCGGGCAGAATGCCGGCGATGAACAGGCGCGAGATCGACACCTGCGCCGCCACCCCGTAGACGATCATCATGATCGACGGCGGAATCAGCAGGCCGAGCGTGCCGGCGCCGGCCAGCGAGCCCATGGCGATGGACTCGGGATAACCGCGCGACTTCAGTTCGGGCAGGGAAATGCGGCCGATGGTGGCGGCGGTGGCGGCGGACGAGCCGCTGACCGCCGCGAACATGCCGCAGCCGAATACATTGACGTGCAGCAGGCGCCCCGGCATGCCGCGCATCCAGGGTGCCAGGCCGTTGAACATGTCTTCGGAAAGACGCGTGCGGTAGAGGATCTCGCCCATCCAGATGAACAGCGGCAAGGCGGTCAGGGTCCAGCTGGCGCTGGACGCCCAGCTGGTGGAGGCCAGGATCGAGCCGGCCGGCGCGCCGCCGAACAGCTCCATGCCGATGATGCCGACGCCGAGCAGCGACAGGGCGACCCAGACGCCGCCGCCGAGCAGCACGAACAGTGCCAGCAGCAGCGTAATGGTGATGGTTGTGTAGTCCACGGGTTCACTCACGAATCAGTGCGGCGATGGCCGCAATTAAGGATCGAGCCATGCGGCTCACTCGCTCATCGCCGTATCGGCCTCGGCAGACTCGAAACGCCTGCCCAGGCAGGTCAGCACCAGGCGCTCGGCCATGGCCACGACCAGGATCAGGGTGCCGAGCAGCATCGGCAGCTGAGGCAGCCACATCGGGATCGGCAACAGGCCCGAGGACACTTCCTTGAACTCGTAGGACTCCAGCACGAACAGGGTGCAGTACCAGGCCAGGTAGGCGGCGATGCCAAGACCGATCAGGGTGGCCAGCACATCGGCCGCACGACGGCCACCAGGCGGCAGCAGGCGCAGCATCAGTTCCACGCGAATGTGTGCGCCACGCTGCAGGGCATAGGGCAAGGCGAGAAAACCGGACGCCGCCATCGCGTAGGCGGCGAACTCATCGGCCGCCGGCACCATGGTGCCCAGCTGGCGGGCCACGATCTGCGCCACCACCAGCACGCAGATCGAGACGAGAAAGACGCCGGACAGCCATCCGGACAGGGTGTAGAGCTTGTGCAGTGGGGTCATGAACAGCGGGCTCCCTGGGCAAGCTTGAAGAAAAAGCCCATCGCTGCGACGCAGCGATGGGCACTGACATCAACGCTGGTAGGCGTCGAGGATAGCCTGGCCGTCGGCCCCGGAGCGCTTGAGCCACTCGTCGGTCATGGTCTGGCCGATCTGCTCGAAGCCCTTCTCGACCGCAGCCGGTGCCTGCTCGGACACCTGCATGCCGTTGTCGGCCAGGGTCTTGACCAGCTCGCCGGTCTTTTCCTGGGCGATCGCCCAGCCACGCGCCTCGGCACGCTTGGCGGCATCGAGTACCGCAGCCTGGGTCGCTTCCGGCAGGCGCGCGAAGGCACGTGCGTTGACGATGACGAAGTTCTTCGGAATGAAGGCCTTGACGTCATAGTAGTAGGAAGAGAAGTCCCAGGCCTGGGAGTCCACGCCCGTGGTCGGCGAAGTGAGCATGCCGTTGATCATGCCGGTGCTGAAGGCCTGTGGAATCTCGCCGGTCTGGATCACGGTCGGCACCGCCCCCATCAGCTCGGTCATGCGCGAGGTGGCCGGGTTGTAGGCACGGAATTTCATGCCCTTGAAGTCGTCCATGCTGGCGACCGGGGTCTTGGTGAAGATGCTCTGCGGCGACCACGGCATGGCGTACAGCAGCTTGATGCCCTGCTTGGCCAGGCGCTCCTCGACGGCCGGCCGGCTGGCGGCCCACAGCGCCTGGGCCTGCTCGTAGTTGCGCACCAGGAACGGCACGCTGTCGACTTCGAAGATCGGGTCTTCGTTACCCAGTACCGACATCAGCACGTCGCCAGCCTGGATCTGCCCGGTCTGCACCGCACGCTTGACCTCGGGGCGCTTGAACAGCACCGAGTTGGCGTGCACACGAATCTGCAGCTCACCCTGGCTGGCCTGCTCCACGTCCTCGGCGAACGACTTGGCCACGGTCGTGATGAAGTTGCCGTCGGGCTGCTCGACGCTCATGTTCCAGCGCTCGGCAGCCTGGGCGCCGACGCCCAGTGCGCAAGCCAAAGCGGTAATAGCGAAACGCGATGCGATGCTTTTCATGGTGCTCTCCTGTTAATTGTTCTTTGTGCGCCGCACGCGCGGCTGGAAGACGATTTCGAGTCTCAGCGCATCGCCCTACCCTGTCCAACTAGAAAAACCGGGGGCGCATGATCGGAATTCGTTATGGGATGAAACGGGGCATCGCTGTGGCAAATGCACCAGCAGCGGGCAACCGCTGACGGCTCCTGGAAAACCTGGGCAAGGCCGCCTGCGCCGGGGCATGACAGACAGGCAAGCGGGATTCACGCGCGCTGAGCGAGCCTGCCGAGGGGGCTTCTCGAGGGGCCGTCGACCAGCGTAAGGGCTCAGGCGCTCTGCTGTTCCGGCGCCGGGGCGACGCGCGCCATGCAGGCTTCGCCCATTTCCTCGGCATAGACGTCGAGCGCCTCGCAGGCCAGAGCGATGATGTCTTCGCTGAGTTCCAGCCCGACCCCGGTGCGCCAGGTGGCCACCACCGGCAAGGCCGGCGGCTCGGGAACGTCGTCGAGAATGCTCAGCACCCCCTGCTTGAGTTCATCGTGGACCAGCGCCGGCGGCAAGGCGCCGACCCCGAAGCCATCGCGAATCAGCCGGGTCATCGCCGCGATGGAGTTGACGCAGTTGATGCGCGGCGCACTGACGCTGCCGGCGTGCAGCAGGTTGAGAATGTCCTGGTGCGGCCGCGAGTTCTTCGAGAAGGTGATGATGCGCTCGCGCGCCAGCTCATCCGTGGAGGCGTAGCGGCGGTGGTACAGCGAGCCGGTGGGCACGATCCAGCGCACCGGGAACACCGCCAGCTGCAGATTGCGCACGCTGTCGCCATTGACCATGTCGGTCTGGAACACGATGTCCAGATAACCCTTGAGCAGTTGCTCGTTGAGGTTGCGCGCGGTGTCGGCGGTCAGTTCGATCTCCACTGCGGGGTAGCGCTCCATCACCCGTGTTACGAACGGACTCAACCAGGTGTGAATGACGGTATCCATCGCCCCGATGCGGATGCGCCCCTGGATACTGCCGGTATCACTGATCGACTGCTTCAGCGCCTGCATGGTGTCGATCATCCGCTCGGCGTATTCGAGCACCTTCTGCCCTTCGGGCGTCAGCGACACGCCCTTGGAATCACGCAGGAAAAGACGCGTACCGAGTTCATCCTCGAGCGCGGCGATGCGGCTGGAAATCGACGCCTGGGTACTGAACAGCTTCTCGGCAGTCAGGCGGAAACTCTTCAGCCGCGCCACCCAAACGAAGGTCTCGAGAAATCTCAGGTTCATGCCACAACGCCTCTTCGCAATATCGTCATCCGGGCCTGATCGTCAGCACCCATGCTGCCTTGGGCGTAGCAGGTTGCATGCCAGAGGTTTTTCGCCCGGCGGATGAATTTTCCTATCGCCGGCCCCCTGTTTTTTCTCGTTGGACGCAGCCGAACAACGCTTTGAAGAATGGCGGCGCGCTCCGCGCAGACCACAACAACATCATTCAAAACGCGCTCTGCCAAGCAGCCGCTCTCGCCGCTGCGCGCTCCCAACAGGAGACACTGCAACCATGAAACCCCATTACCCACTGGCATCCGCGCTGCTGCTCGGCAGCGGCCTGCCAACCCTGGCGCACGCCGACTTCATCGCTGACAGCAAGGCCAGCGTCGAGATGCGCAACTTCTACTTCAACCGCGACTTCCGTCAGAGCGGCGCTCGCGACAAGGCTGAGGAATGGGCGCAAGGTTTTCTGCTGCGCATGGAATCCGGCTACACCGAGGGCACCGTCGGTTTCGGCATCGATGCATTGGGGATGCTCGGCCTGAAACTCGACTCCGGCGACGGCACCGCCGGCACCGGCCTGCTGCCGGCCGACCGTTCCGGCGGATCGCAGGACGATTACTCGAAGCTCGCCCTGACCGCCAAGGCCAGGATCTCCAACAGCACGCTGAAAGTCGGCGCCCTGCAGTTCCGCAGCCCGATCGTCTCCGCCAATGACTCGCGCCTGCTGCCGCAGACCTTCCAGGGCGCGCTGCTCAACGTCCAGGAAATCGACAAGCTGACCCTGCAGGGCGGCAAGATCAACCGGATCAAGGCCAACAGCTCCAGCGACTACACCGAGATGAGCGGCAACCGCATCGGCGGCAGCAGCGATTCCTTCGTCTTCGGCGGTGGTGAGTACAAGCTCACGCCGCAGCTCACCGCCGGCCTGCACTACGGCACGCTGGAAGACATCTACCAGCAGTACTACGGCACCCTGGTGCATGTGCTGCCGCTGGGCGAAGGGCAGTCGCTGAAGAGCGACCTGCGCTATTCGCAGAGCCGCGAGGACAGCAACTTCCGTGACCTCGACAACAAGGCCTTCGGCGCCATGTTCACCTACAGCCTGGGTGGCCATGCCTTCGGCGCCGGCTACCAGCGCATGAGCGGTGACGACCCCTTCCCGTACATCGCCAACAGCGACCCCTTCCTGGTCAACTTCGTGCAGATCAACGACTTCGCCAATACCCAGGAACGTTCCTGGCAACTGCGCTATGACTACAACTTCGCCAGCCTCGGCATCCCCGGCCTGACCTTCATGACCCGCTACATCTCCGGCGACAACGTCGAGGTCGCCGGACGCAGCGGCGAGGGCAAGGAGTGGGAGCGCGACATGGATATCGCCTACGTGGTGCAGACCGGCCCGCTGAAGAACCTGGGCCTGAAATGGCGCAACGCCACCGTTCGTTCCAACTTCGGCAACGATCTCGACGAGAACCGCCTGATCCTCAGCTACACCCTGCCGCTCTGGTAAGCGGCGTTGCGCGGACGGGGCCTTCGGGGCCCCGTTTTTCATTTCCCGGGCGGCAAGATAGCCATAGACTTTCACCGCAGTCGTATGACAACTTGCCGATCCCCGAGAATCATCCTGAAGAAGATGGCGAGGCGTTATCGTGACTTTGCACCTGTCCTGGCAACAAAAATTCCGCGCCCTCATCGCGCTCACCCTGATCAGTCTGGCATTGATGGCGGCCGCCTCGCTGTGGGCCAGCCACCGCCTGAGCAGCGCCCTGCAAGCCAGGGAGCAGGCGGCGAGCTACGCCAGCGCCAGCACCGAACTGATGAACCGCTGGTGGCGGCAGAACGCCCAGCGCCAGAAGCTCACGCCCGAGCAGCAGGCGGCATTCGGCAGCGGTCTCGATGAATTGCACGAACTCATCGGACAACTGTTGACCAAAGCTCAAGCCTTGCGAGACGACGATACCCTGCAACACGCACAGCGGATCCAGGCCATCCTCGAGGAGGAGCTGGAACAACAGCGCCAGTGGCTGAGCTTCAACCAGGCGCTGGGGCTGTCGCCCTTCGATGGCCAGCGCAAGGTCCTGAGTGAAAAGGGCAAGGCCCTGGAAGCCATCAGCTTCGACCTGATCAAGCCGTTCATCACCAGCGCACTGAGCAGCCAGCGCGACTACCTGTCGACCTTCGATCCGGCCTTCGCCCAGATCGCGCTGACGGCGATCGGCAAGCTGCAGGAGCAGATCGCCGACCTGGAGTGGCAGCAGACCCCGATCGGCAAGAACGTGCAGGCCTACGCCGATGCCTTCGGCGAAGCCCATGCCAGTATCGAGCGCATCAACGCCACCAACCAGCGCCTGGGCCAGCTGGGCGAAGACTTGCAGGCGCGCATGGCACAACAGGCTCGCGCCCTGCAGGACGGCCTGCTGCTGCGACGTGCGCAGGAGGCGGAGCAATCGCGCATCTCCGCGCTGTGGCTGATGGGCCTGAGTTTCCTGGCCGTCGCCGCCCTGCTCTGCTTCACCCTGCTGCAAGCCTCACGCACCCTGGTCAGCCGCCTGCGCAACGTCATCCAGCTGCTCAGCCAGGTGGCGTCCGGCGACCTCAGCGGCAAGCTGCCGGTGGGAAGCAACCGCCGCGACGAATTCAATCAGCTGGCAGACGCGGCCAATCGCATGATCCAGGGCATCGGTGGCATCGTGGCCGAGGTGGTACGTGCCAACGGCGAGCTGAGCCGCTTGCACAATCACCTCGGCGACGCCATGCGCCAGCTGGGTGACAACAGCAGCCAGGTGGAGATGCAGACCGAGCAGGCCGCCTCCGCCTCGCACCAGATCAGCGCCACCCTCAACGACATGGCGCAGCGCACTGCGGAAGTCGGCAGCGCCACCACCAGTGCCTACGACGCGGCGCGCAACGGCGGCGAAGTGATCGCCGCCAGCGTGAACAGCATGAGCCGCCTGGCGCAGCTGATTCAGGACACGCACAACCAGGTGGACGCCCTCGGCCAGAGCAGCGCCCGGGTCAACGGCATCGTCGATGTGATCAACAGCCTGGCCGACCAGACCAACCTGCTCGCGCTCAACGCGGCCATCGAGGCGGCGCGGGCCGGTGATGCCGGGCGCGGCTTCTCGGTGGTGGCCGATGAAGTGCGCTCGCTGGCGCAGAAGACCGTGGCCGCCACCACCGACATCAGCGCCATCGTCGGTGAGTTCCAGCAACAGACCCGGCACATGCATCAGTTGATGAGCAACGGCCTGAACCTGGCAGCCGACAGCGAACGCCATGCGGCGCAGGTCGCCGACGCGATCACCTCGATCACCTCGGCGATGGAGCGCCTGACCGGCGAGATGAACCAGGTGGTGGTCGCCATCGAGGAAGTGTCCACCACCACCGAGGACATCGCCGACAAGATGGAGACCATCCACGTGCACACCGGGCAAAGCAAAGAGCTGCGCCATACGCTGGGCGGTCATACCGAGGGGCTGTCATCCCAGGTCGACGCCCTGAGTCGCAGCGCCAGCCAGTTTCGCCTGGCATGAGCACGACGGGCGCCAGCTCGAGGCTGACGCCCGCCGCCGTGGTTCAGCGCGCCTGCTCTTGCCGGTATTCGTGGATGATCCCTGCCCGCGTGTCACCGGCACGCGCCAGCCACTCCTCGGTCAGCCGCTGCCCCACCTCGACCAGCCCCTGCTGCAGGGCCGGATCGATGTCGCGAACCACCTCCATGCCATGTCGCGCGAGCATGCGCGTCTGGTACTCGGTCAGTGCCCAGGACAGCTCCCAGCCTGCCCGCTCGGCGCGCTCGGCCGCATGCAGCAGGGCCTGACGCTGCGCCTCGGGCAAGCGCTGGAAGGCACGCTCGTTGACGATCACGATGTTCTTCGGGATGAAGGCGCGCACATCATAGAAGTGCGAGGTGAAGTCCCAGGCGCGCAGGTCCACTCCCGTGGCGCTGGAGGTGAGCATGATGTCGACCTGGCCGTCGCGGAACGCCTGCGGCACGTCCTCGGTGTCGATGGTCGTGGGCCGGGCCTCGAGCAGCTGCGCCAGGCGCGAGATGGTCGGGTTGTAGCTGCGAAAGCTCAGGTCGCGGATATCGCCCGGCTGGCGCAGCGGGCGCGTGCTGAACAGGCTCTGCGCCGGCCAGGGCACCGCATACAGCAGGCGCACGCCATCGACCAGCAGGCGCTGCTCGACCGCCCCGCGGCTGACGGCCCAGAGCCGGCGCGCCTGCTCGTAATCGGTGGCGAGAAACGGCAGGCTGTCCAGTTCGTAGAGCGGGTCCTCGGCACCCAGCGCGGACATGAACACATCGCCGAGCTGAATGTCACCGCGGCTCACGGCGCCCTTCACCTGCGGCCGGCTGTACAGGGCAGAACCGGGATGCACGCGAATGTTCAGCTGCCCCTTGGTGGTCTGGCGCACATTCCTGGCAAAATCGACGGCCACGCGGCTGATGAAATTGCCAGCCGGTTGCTCCACCGACATCGACCAGGACGCGGCACCTTGCGCGGATACTTTCATGGGTAGAACGACGAGCAACGCGCAGAGCGCGGACATGCAGGGAGCGGTCTTCATCGGGGTCCCCCGTTCGTGTCGGGTCGAAGGAAACGCAAGAGGCCCCGGTGCGGGGCACCGGGATGCGCCAGAACGGCGCCAGGGAGCGTTCACCCGACGCACTGTCGACCCACGCGACGCACGCTGTCCAACGGGAAAAACCAGCGCCTGGCGATCGAAAAATCCGATGCCCGCCACCATCAGCTTTTCCTATCTCCGGCGGATGTTTTTATTAGTTGGACGCTGTTCCGTGGCAACGGAAAAAATGCAGCCATCAGCCAGGACAGCTCAACGCTGCTGGAATCGACAAGCCATGATTAGGATGCTCCCTTGAACAGCCTGCTTCTGAACTGCGACATCGGCGAAAGCTTCGGCGCCTGGACCATGGGCCTGGACGCCGAGGTCATGCCCTATATCGACTGCGCCAACATCGCCTGCGGCTTCCACGCCTCCGACCCCAGCGTGATGCGCAAGACCGTGGCCCTTGCCGTGGCGCACAACGTACGCATCGGCGCACATACCGCCTACCAGGACCTGGTCGGCTTCGGCCGCCGCTCGATGGACTGCTCGCCCCAGGAAGTCGAAGACCTGATGCTCTATCAGATCGGCGCGCTGGAAGGCCTCTGCCGCAGCCAGGGCACCCGCGTCAGCTACGTCAAACCGCATGGCGCGCTGTACCAGGACATGATGCGCAAGCCCGCCACCCTGCGCGCGGTGATGAGCGCCGTGGCCAAGTACGATCGCCAGCTGCCGCTGATGCTGATGTGCACCCGCGACAACGCTGCTGCCCAGGCACTGGGCGACGAGTTCGGCCTGACCCTGTGGTTCGAGGCCTTCGCCGATCGCGCCTACGACGCCGCCGGCTACCTGGTGAGCCGCAGCCTGCCCGGCGCAGTGCATCACGACAGCGAAGTGATAGTCGCCCAGGCCGTGACCCTGGCACGTGGCGAGGCGCTGCAGGCCAGCGATGGCAGTGCCCTGCCGCTGGTCGCGCAGACCCTGTGCGTGCATGGCGACAACGCCAGCTCGGTCGCGGCGGTCAAGCGTATCCGCCAGGCCTTCGACCATCTGGCCCAGGCATGAAGGCGCCCAGTGTGCGACTGGAAGTCGCCGGCATCGACAGCCTGATCCTGCGCCTGTTCGATCACATCGACGAAGCCAACATGCCCTGGATGCTGGCGGCACGCACGCGCCTGCAGGCCACCTTCGGCGACGCCCTGCTGGACCTGGTGCCCTCCTACACCACGCTGCTGCTGCACTATGACCTGTGCCAGCTCGACAGCGCCCAGGCGCGCGCCAAGGTCGCCGAGGCACTCGATGGCCTGCAGCCTGCCGACGTGCAGAACGGCCGTGAGCACCAGCTGCCGACCTGGTACGACCGCAGCGTCGGCCCGGAACTGCAGCTGCTGGCACGCCGCAGCGGTCTCAGCGAAGCCGAGGTGATCGCTCGTCACAGCGGCCATGCCTACCAGGTCTTCGCCCTGGGTTTCGCACCGGGCTTCGCCTTCATGGGGCTGGTCGAGGAAATCCTCGCCGCACCGCGCCTGAGCACGCCCCGCCAGCGCATCGCTGCGGGCAGCGTCGGCATCGCCGAGCGCCAGACCGCCGCCTATCCGGTGGTCTCCCCCGGCGGCTGGAACCTGATCGGGCGTACCCCGACCCGCCTGTTCGGCAGCGACATCGAGGGCTACAGCCTGCTGCAACCCGGTGACCGCGTACGCTTCGTCGCTGTCGAACGCGCCGAATTCATTCGCCTGGGCGGTGACGACAGTCCGCTGGAGGCCAGCCAATGAGCGCGATCGGCAATGGCCTGCGCGTGCTGCGCAGCAGCCCTTTCATTCAGTTGCAGGATGCTGGGCGCTTCGGCGTACGCCACCTTGGCGTGACCCAGAGCGGCGCACTGGACTGGATCGCCCACCGCTGGGCCAACTGGCTGCTGGGCAACCCGCTCACGGCAGCCGTGGTGGAGATCACCCTCGGCAACCTCGAATTCGAGTGCACCCGCGATGCGACCCTGGCAGTGACCGGCGCGGATCTCGGCGCGCGTCTCGATGACCAGGCCTTGCTGCCCTGGCGCAGTTTCAGCGTGCGCCAGGGGCAGCGCCTGAGCTTCGCCACGCCGCGCCAGGGCGCACGGGCCTACCTGGCCGCGCCCGGCGGGTTCAAGGCGCCCCTGGTACTGGGCAGTTGCGCGAGCATGCGCCGCGAGGGGCTCGGCGGCCTGCACGGCGACGGCCGCCCGCTGGCCGTGGGTGATGCGCTCACCTGGGACGCGGAAGCAGCCGCTGCCCGGCAGATGCCCGCGGCGTGCATCCCCGTCTACGAGGATGCCCCCCGGCTGCAGGTGGTGCTCGGCGCGCAGATCGGTGACTTCCGTGGCCAGAGCCTGTTCGACGCCTTCAACAGCGAGTGGCTGATCGACCAGCGTGCCGATCGCATGGGCATTCGCCTCAACGGTCCGCAACTGCAATGCCAGCGCGGCTCGATGATCTCCGAAGGCATTCCACTCGGCGCCGTGCAGGTGCCCCCGGACGGCCAGCCGATCATCCTGCTCAATGACCGCCAGACCATCGGCGGCTATCCACGCCTGGGCGCGCTGACACCCCAGGCGGTGGCGCGCCTGGCGCAATGCCTGCCAGGGCAGAGCCTGTGGCTGCAACCGACCACCCAGGACAGCGCACAGCGCAGCCAGCGTCGACTGCTCGCGCAGTGGCAATGAGCGGCCGCGCCCGGGCAATCCAGCACGCGCTGTGATGGACTGCCCTGGCGCCTGGCGATGCGTCGCTCATTTCTTTCACCAGGCGGTGCATCACCCGCGCCATGCATAGCGGCTGAAGGCGCAAATGCATTAAAGTCGGCGGTCTGCACGCGAGGTCGCAGTGCGCCTTGCCCATCCGCCAGAAGAGCCCGACGATGGAACACCGTGAAGCGCTGGTCGCGTTACGCCAATTTCTCTCCACCCAGATCCTCGGCCAGGAGAAGCTCATCGAGCGCCTGCTGATCGCCCTGCTCGCCGACGGCCACCTGCTGGTCGAGGGCGCACCGGGCCTGGCCAAGACCAAGGCGATCAAGGAACTGGCCGAAGGCATCGAAGGCGAGTTCCACCGCATCCAGTTCACCCCTGACCTGCTCCCGGCCGATATCACCGGCACCGAGATCTATCGTCCGGAAACCGGCAGTTTCGTGTTCCAGCAGGGGCCGATCTTCCACAACCTGGTGCTGGCCGACGAGATCAACCGGGCACCGGCCAAGGTGCAGTCGGCGCTGCTCGAGGCGATGGCCGAGCGCCAGGTGTCGGTGGGACGCAGCACCTACGACCTGTCGCCGCTGTTCCTGGTCATGGCCACGCAGAACCCGATCGAGCAGGAGGGCACCTATCCGTTGCCCGAAGCGCAGCTCGACCGCTTCCTGATGCATGTGAAGATCGGTTTTCCCGACGCGGCGGTCGAGCGCAAGATCCTCGCCCAGGCACGCGGCGACGCCCTCAACGGTGAGGCCAAGCCGGAGCACCGGGTCAGCCAGCAGGCGATATTCTCCGCACGCAAGGAAATCCTCGGCCTGTACATGGCCGATGCCGTGGAGGAATACCTGGTGCAACTGGTCATGGCCAGCCGCACCCCGGCCAAGTTCGACGCCGAGCTGGCCGACTGGATCGCCTACGGCGCCAGCCCGCGCGGCTCCATCGCCCTCGACCGCTGCGCACGCGCCCACGCCTGGCTGGCCGGGCGTGATTTCGTCAGCCCGGAAGACATCCAGGCAGTGCTGTTCGACGTGCTGCGCCACCGCATCATCCTGTCGTTCGAGGCCGAAGCCTCGGGCGTCGACCAGGACCGCGTGATCCAGCGCATCCTCGACGTGGTGGCGGTGGCATAGATGCAGCCGCAAGCTGCAAGCCACAAGCTGCAGGCGGGCATCCAGGTCGATCTCGGCGAGCTGATCGAGATGCGCCACAAGGCGCATGAGGTGCCGCTGTTCTCCACCCCCGCACGGCGCAGCCCGCTCACCGGCCTGCACCATTCGCGGCTGCGCGGACGCGGCGTGGACTTCGACCAGGTGCGCGTCTACCAGCCCGGCGACGACGTGCGCACCATCGACTGGCGCGTCACCGCGCGCACCCAGGAACCGCATACCAAGCTGTTCCACGAAGAACGCGAGCGGCCGATCTTCATCATCGCCGAACAGAGCCAGCGCCTGTTCTTCGGCTCCGGGCAGTGCTTCAAGTCGGTGCTCGCCGCCCGTGCGGCCGCGCTGATCGGCTGGGCCGCGCTCGGTCACAATGACCGCATCGGCGGCCTGGTCTTCGCCGACGACGAGCACCATGAAGTCAAGCCAAGGCGCAGCAAGCAGAGCCTGCTGCAATTGCTCAACCTGCTGGCCCGCGCCAACCAGGCGCTGGGGCCCGACAGCCAGGCCAACCTCGCCCGTGACAACTTCGGCCTGGCCCTGCGCCGTGCCCGCGAAGTGCTGCGCCCCGGCAGCCTGGTGATCGTGCTGTGCGACGAGCGCGCCCTGAGCGATAACGCCGAGCAGCAACTCAGCCTGCTCGCCCGGCATACCGACCTGCTCCTGCTGCCGATGTCGGACCCGCTGGATCATGCCCTGCCGGCCGCCGGCCTGCTGCGCTTCACCCAGGGCGGCATGCAGCTGGAAGTCGACAGCCACAACGGCGACCTGCGCCAGGCCTATCGTGCCCAGGCCCAGGCGCGTGAAGCACGCTGGCAGCGCCTGGCGCAGAAGCTCGGCGTACCGCTGCTGCCGCTCAGCACGCAGTTCGAGCTGATCGAACAGCTGCAGGAGCAGCTCGGCGCGCTGCACCCGAGAAAAACCCTATGAACCCCATCGACCAGTTGCAGCCGCTGATCGAACCGGCGCCCGTGCCCTGGTGGCCGCCAGCACCGGGCTGGTGGCTGCTGGCGGCCCTGCTGCCGCTGCTCGGCTGGGGACTCTGGCAGCTGCTTCGGCGCTGGCGCCAGCGTCCGCCCAGGGCGCAGCTCGAGAACGACCTGGACCCGCTGCGCCAGGCCGCGCTGGACGAACTGGCGCGGCTGAGCAAACCCTACGACGCAGCGCCGGCCGGCCCCTGGCTGCAACAGCTCAACGCCCTGCTCAAGCGACTGTGCCGCGAACGCTATCCGGACAGCGGCAGCCACGTGCTGAGCAGTCGCGCCTGGCTGGCGTTCCTCGACAACCGCTGCCCGGCCGCCGGCCTGACGCGCTGGATGATTCTGGTCGAAGGCAGCTACAAGCCGCAGTGCACGCTGAGCGACAAGGCCATCGCCGAGCTCGACCAGGCCATTGCCGTGTGGATTCGCAAGCATGTTTGAGTTCGCCTGGCCGTGGGTCTTCCTCCTGGCGCCGCTGCCCTGGCTGCTGCGCCTGCTGTTGCCGGCCGCCGACAGCGGCGATGCGGCGCTGCGCGTCAGCTTCCTCGACGAACTGCAGGCCCTGAGTGGCCGCCGCGCCCGCGCCGCCCTGCCCAGCTGGCGCCAGCAGGCCCCGCTGGTGCTGCTCTGGTGCCTGCTGCTGTGCGCGGCGGCGCGCCCGCAGTGGGTCGGCGAACCCTTGCCGTTGCCGGCCAGCGGCCGCGACCTGCTGCTGGCGGTGGATGTGTCCGGCTCGATGGATTACGCCGACATGCAATGGGACGACGAGCCGATCAGCCGCCTGGAGCTGGTCAAGCGCCTGCTCGGTGATTTCATCGATGGCCGCCGTGGTGACCGCGTCGGCCTGATCCTCTTCGGCAGCCAGGCCTACCTGCAGGCACCGCTGACGTTCGACCGCACCACCGTGCGCACCTGGCTGGAGGAATCGCTGATCGGCATCGCCGGCAAGAACACCGCCATCGGCGACGCCATCGGCCTGGCGGTCAAGCGCCTGCGCCAGCGCCCGGCGCAGAGCCGCGTACTGGTGCTGATCACCGACGGAGCCAACAACGGCGGCAGCATCGAGCCGCTGGTGGCCGCGCAACTGGCCGCCGATGAAGGCGTGCGCATCTATGCCATCGGCATCGGCGCCGACCCTCAGCAAGACGGCCTGGCTGGCGCGCTGGGCTTCAACAGTGGCCTCGAACTGGACGAACCGACCCTGCACGCGATCGTCGATGCCACCGGTGGCGAATACTTCCGCGCACGCAGCCAGGCCGAGCTGGAGCAGATCGAGCTCAGCCTCGACCGCCTGGAGCCCGTAGCCCAGCAACCGACTCTCGCCCGCCCTGCCCTGGCGCTGTACGCCTGGCCACTGGCGCTGGCGCTGCTGGGCTCGCTGCTGCTGGTCGGCCAGGTGCTGTGGCCCGACCAGCTGCGGAGGCGCGCATGATGGCGCTGTGGCCGGAATGGCTGCGCCCGCTGTGGCTGCTGCCGCTGCCCCTGCTGGCCTGGCTGCTGTGGCGCCTGTGGCACCGTGAACGGGCCAGCGGCCGCTGGCAGCTGCTGCTTCCCGCCGCCTTTCATCAGGTGCTGCTCAAGGGCGGTGATGGCCGCTCCAGCCGCCTGCCCTGGGTGGCCCTGGGCCTGGCCTGGTTGCTGGCCATCGGCGCACTGCTGGGGCCCAGCTGGCAGCGGGTCGAGCAGAGCAACCAGAAACCGGCCGATCCGCTGCTGGTGGTGCTCGAGCTGACCCCGCAGATGCTCGCCAGCGATGGCCACCCCAATCGCCTGGAACAGGCGCGGCGCAAGCTGCTCGACCTGCTCGAGGCGCGGCGCGATGCGCAGACGGCGATCATCGTCTACGCCGGTAGCGCACACAGCCTGGTGCCACTGTCCGATGACCTGGCCACCAGCCGCAACCTGCTCGAGGCGCTCAAGCCGTCGCTGATGCCCGAACCCGGCCGCCGTGCCGACCTGGCGGTGGTGCGCGCCCTGCAGATGCTCGATCAGGCGCAGCTCGGCCAGGGTCGCATCCTGCTGATCGGCAGCGCACTGGATGAACAGGAACGCAGCGGCATCCGCCAGGCCCTGGAAAAACGTGCGGTGCCGCTGCTGATCCTTGGCGTCGGCAGCCGCGAAGGCGCACCGGTGGTGCAGGAAGACGGCAGCTTCCTCAAGGATCAGCGCGGCGCCATCCTGGTGCCCCGCCTGGATGCACGCAGCCTGCGCGAAACGGCGGAGAGCAACGGCGGCCGCTACGCCCAGATACGGGTGGATGACGACGACCTCAGGCGCCTCGGCCTGTTCGACGCCCCCCAGGCACTGCGGGCGGCACAGGAGCCCACGCAGCTCGACAGCCATGTCGACCAGGGCTACTGGCTGCTGCTGCCGTTGCTGTTGCTCGCGGCCTGCGCGGGGCGTCGCGGCTGGCTGTTCTGCCTGCCGCTGCTGTTGATGCTGCCGCCGCAGAGCAGCCAGGCCTTCGAACTGGACGACCTGTGGCTGCGCCCTGACCAGCAAGGCCAGCGCCTGCTGCAGGCGCAGCGCCCGGCCGAGGCCGCGGAGCGTTTCGTCGACCCGCAGTGGCAAGGCAACGCGCTGTACCAGGCCGAGGACTACGCCGGTGCCGCCGAGCGCTTCGCCCAGGGCGACACGGCCGCCGATCACTACAATCGCGGCAACGCGCTGGCCAAGTCCGGCGAACTGGAAGCGGCGCTGGATGCCTATGAACAGGCCCTGGAGCGCCAGCCGGAACTGACCGCAGCACAACAGAACAAGGCGCTGGTGGAAGAGGCGCTGCGCCAGCGCCAGGATCAGCAGCAGAACGGCGGCGATGCGTCTGCGCAGCAGCAGGACGACGCCTCGGGCGACACCGGCGAACCGCACGAGGACGCAAGCGCTCAGCCCGCCGACGGCCAGCCTGCGCAGCCCGGCCAATCCGGCAGCCGCGATGACAGCGGCAGCGACGGCGATGCCCAGGATGCAAGCGCAGGTGGCACGCAGCCGGATACGGGCGCTCCGGCGGAGCCAAGCGAGCCGGGCCAGGGCGCCGTCACCGAGGGCGATCTGGGCGACGCCGCAGAGCGTCGCCAGGCCCTGGAACAATGGTTGCGGCAGATCCCGGACGACCCGGCCGAACTGCTGCGGCGCAAATTCTGGTATGAACAGCAACAGCGTCAGGACTCAAGCCGATGAAGCGCTTCCTCTTCCTGCTTCTTCTACTGGTAAGCGGCCAGGCCTGCGCCGATGCCTTCTTCGCCAGCGTCGACCGCACGCGCCTGAGCGAGGGGGAGACCGTCGTGCTGACCCTCGAATCGACCGACCCGACCCGTTTCGGACGGCCCGATTTCAGCCCGCTGGACGAGAACTTCGAAGTCCTCGGCAGCCGCCAGGTCAATCGCCTGAGCAGCATCGGCGACACGCCCCGCGCCAGCACCCGCTGGATCCTCACCCTGCAACCCCGGCGCAGCGGCGAAGTGGTGATTCCGCCCATCCGCCTGGAAGACGCCGAGACCCTGCCCATCACCCTCACCGTCGATGCGGTCAGCGACGCCAGCGGCAGCGCCAAGCTGGCCCCGGTGTACATCGATGCCAGCCTCGACCAGGACAGCGTCTACGTGCAGGCACAGGCCGTGCTGACGCTGCGCATCTACCATTCGGTGTCCATGTACGACGACAGCACCCTGACGCCGCTGCAGATGCAGGACGCGCGCGTGGAACAGCTGGGCGAGCCGCGCACCTACGAGAAGCGCATCGGCGGCGTGCGCCACGGCGTGATCGAACTGCAGTACGCCATCTACCCGCAGCGCAGCGGCGAACTGGTGATTCCGGGGCAGACCTTCAGCGCCACCCTGGTCGACCGCTCGCGCAACGATGACTTCCTGCCCTTCGGCCCGCGTGCGGGCAAGGTCTCGCGGGTCAAGTCGCCGGACATCCCCCTGCGGGTCAAGGCCAAGCCGGCGGACTATCCCGCCGATGCACCCTGGCTGCCGGCACGGGCGCTGGGCCTGGCGGAAACCTGGAACCCGCAGCCGGAACAGAGCCAGGTCGGCGACTCGCTGACCCGCCGCCTGATCCTCAAGGTCGATGGCCTGTCCAGCGCCCAGCTGCCGCCGCTGCCGGCTACCCAGGTCGAAGGCCTGCGCCGCTACCCGGACCAGCCGCAACTGAGCGACCAGAAGAGCGAGAGCGGCGTGGTCGGCACGCGCGAGGAACGCGAGGCCCTGGTGCCGAGCCGCAGCGGCGACATCGCCCTACCGGCGCTGGAAGTGGTGTGGTGGAACACGCAGAGCGACAGCCTGGAGCGGACGACGCTGCCGGCACGCACCCTGCAGGTGGCCGAGAACCCTCAGCTGCAGGGCGAGGACAGCCCCACGGCGAACCTGCCCGTCGCACAGCCACAGGAGGTGCCCGAGCTGTGGCCCTGGCAACTGGCCTGCGCGCTGCTCGGCCTGAGCACCCTGCTCGGCTTCGCCCTGTGGTGGCGCGCCCGACGCCAACCGGCCATCCAGCGGGCCGCACAGGCGGGCCCCAGCCCGCGCACGCTGCTCGACGACCTCAAGCGCGCCTGCCAGGCGGGCGATGCCCAGGCCACCCGTTACGCGCTCGATGCCTGGGCGCGACAGCAACCGGAAACCCTGGCCGACATGGCGGCGCGTTACGTGCCGCTGTCGGACGCGCTCGATGGCCTCAACGGCGCGCTGTACAGCGAGACCGGCCAGCAGTGGCAAGGCGATGAGCTGTGGAAGGCGATTCGCAACCTGCCGGCAGCGCAGGAACCGAGCGCCGCCCCGCAGGACAGCAGCGCGTTGCCGCCGCTGTATCCGCGCTAGCAAACGCAGCCGCACACACTACGTAGGAGCCCGCTTACGGGCGATCCCTCGCGTAAACCCTGACATGGCGGCGCACTACGTACCGCTGACGGACGCACCCGATGCACCCGACGGCACGCCGCACAGCGAGACCGACCAACAGTGGCAAGGCGATGAACCGTGCAAGGCAATTCGCAACCTGCCAACGCCCTAGGAACCGAGCACAGCCCCGCGCATTGCCGCCCACCCACTCCGTAGGAGCCCGCTTGCGGGCGATCCCAGGCACCAGCCAAGCCCCCTACCCGCGCCCATATCGCCCCTCATGCAACACGCATAAAAAAACCGCGGCCCTGGGGCCGCGGTTCTCGTCCTGCGCTACAGGCATCAGGCCTTGCCGCGCAGCTTCTCCGGGTTGATCAGGAAACGCGCCAGCGCCGGCAGCAGCCAGATCGCACCGATCATGTTCCAGAGGAACATGAAGGTCAGCATCAGGCCCATGTCGGCCTGGAACTTGATCGCCGAGAAGATCCAGGTGGCCACGCCGATGGCCAGGCAGACGCCGGTGAACAGCACCGCCTTGCCCGTCGACTTGAGCGTCTCGTAGTAGGCCTCCTGCAGCGTCATGCCCTGACGCAGGTAGGTCTCCAGGCGGCTGTAGATGTAGATACCGTAATCCACACCGATACCGACGCCCAGCGCGATCACCGGCAGGGTCGCGACCTTCACGCCGATGCCCATGAAGGCCATCAGCGCGTTGCCCAGCACCGAGGTCAGCACCAGCGGCAGGATCACGCACAGCGTCGCCGCCAGGGAGCGGAAGGTCAGCAGGCACATGATGCTCACGGCCGCGTAGACCGCGATCAGCATGGTGGTCTCGGATGCCGCGATCACCTCGTTGGTGGCGGCCTCGATACCGGCGTTACCGGCGGCCAGCACGACCTGCAGGTCATCGGTGCTGTGCTCTGCAGCGAACGCCTCGGCCGCAGCCACGGCACGCGACAGCGTCTCGGCCTTGTGGTCCTCGAGGAACACCAGTACCGGCGCCACCGAGCAGTCGGCGTTGTACAGGCCTTCGGCACGTGCGATGGAGTTGTTCAGCACATCCTGGTTACGCGACAGGGTTTCCCATTTCAGGTTGCCCTCGTTCATGCCCTTGATCACCTGCTTGGACACGGTGACCATGGAGATGGCCGACTGCACGCCCTGGGTGTTTTCCATCTTCCACATCAGCTCGTCCATGGCGGACAGCGCTTCGTAGGTGGAGCAACGCTCGGTCGCGGTCTTGATCATCACCACCAGCACGTCGGAGCTGGTCGAGTAGTTGCGGATGACGAAGTCGTTGTCCAGGTTGTAGCGCGAATCCGGATGCAGCTCCGGCGCGCCCTGGTCGAGGTCACCGATCTTCAGGTTCTGCCCGTACCAGACGCCACCGGCCAGGGCCACCACGGCAATCACCACGGAAATCGGCGCCACCATCGGGTGCGCGAAGTTGGAGATGGCACGCCACAGCGGATGGTCCTTGGCGGCTTCCTCGCGGCTCTTCTTCACGGCACGGTTGCCGATGCCGATGTAGGAGATCACCACCGGCAGCAGGATCAGGTTGGTCAGGATGATCACCGCCACGCCCATGGACGCACCGATGGCCAGCTCGCGGATCACGCCGATATCGATCAGCAGCAGGGTCACGAAGCCGACGGCATCGGAGAGCAGCGCGACCAGCCCGGGGATGAACAGCTGACGGAAGGCCATGCGCGCTGCGGACAGCGCATCGGTCGCTTCGCCGGAGGCCATGGCGATGCCGTTGATCTTCTGCACCCCGTGCGAGATACCGATGGCGAACACCAGGAACGGCACCAGCATCGAGTAAGGGTCCAGACCGAAGCCCAGCGTGTGCAGCAGGCCAAGCTGCCAGATCACCGCCACCAGGGTGGTGATGACCACCGCCAGCGTGCTCTTGAAGCAGTGGGTGAACCACAGCAGCAGGACGAAGGTGATGCCGATGGCGACGGCGAAGAACAGCGCCACGCCGACCAGGCCGTCGATCAGGTCACCGACCTTCTTGGCGAAACCGATGATGTGCACCTGCACATTGGGGTTCTGCGCCTGGTACTTGTCGCGAATCTTCTCTTCCAGCTCGTGGGAGAACTTCTGGTAGTCCAGCTTGATCAGCTTGCTCTGGTCGGCCGGGTCCGGATAGGACTCGAGCAGAGGAATGTCGACGATGCTGGACTTGAAGTTGTTCGCCACCAGGCGACCGATCTGCCCCGACTTGAGGATGTTGCTGCGCAGCTCCTCGAGGCTGTCGGCGGAACCGTCGTAGGTCTGCGGAATCACCTCGCCACCGGCGAAGCCTTCCTCGGTCACTTCGGTCCAGCGCACGCTGGGGCTCCACAACGACTTGAGGCCGGAACGATCGACGCCGGGAATGTAGAAGGCCTCGTCATGGATCTGCCGCAGCGTCTCCATGTACTCCTTGCTGAAGATGTCGCCTTCGGTGGCTTCCACCGAGATGCGCACCGTGTTGCCCAGGTTGGCCAGGTCGTTACGGTGTTCGAGCATCTTCTGGATGTACGGATGGCCCAGCGGAATCATCTTCTCGAAGCTGGTCTGCGGGCGCACCTGGGCAGCCTGGTAGAACAGGAAGATGCTGATCAGCAGGCAGATCAGGATCACCGCCGGGCGATTGTTGAAGATCAGCCGCTCGAGATAAGAAGCAGGCTTTTGTTGATGCTTGGTCATGCAAAGGCTCCCGGCTTGTTATTGTTGGCCCAGATCGGCGCCGGTCGAAGCGGCGAGGTGAACGCCGCCCTGCCCCACCAGGATCAGGTTGCCGTTATCCAGTGCAGTCACCCCGGCCAGCGAAAGGCGGTCGGGACGGTTCATCAGGCTGAAGCTCTGCCCGTGGTCGGTACTGCGCAGCACGGTGCCGCCGTGGCCCACGACCACGATGCTGCCGTCGCGGAGCAGCGTACCGTCGGCCAGGCCGAACTCCAGCGGGCCATTGTTGGGGGTGTGCAGCGAGATCTGCTGCCAGCTGTCACCGAAATCGGCGGAGCGGAACAGGTGGCCGCGCAGGCCGTAGGCGAGCAAGGTGCCACTCTGGTCGGTACCGAGCACGCCGAACAGCGAGCCCTCGTAGGGCGGCTCTTCGATGCGTTCCCAGGTCTGCCCCCAGTCGGCGGAACGGAACATCTGGCCCAGCTCGCCGACGATGAACAGGCCGGAATCCTTCACCGCGGTGATGGCATTGAGGTGATAGGCATCCTCGTTGTCGAGGCGATCGCTGACGTCTTCCCAGGTCTTGCCGCCGTCGCTGGTTTCCAGCAGCGCACCGTAGGCGCCCACCGCGAAACCGGTCTGCAGGTCCTTGAACCAGACATCCAGCAGCGGCGCCTCGCGCTCGAGGTCTTCGAACTGCTTGGTCCAGGTCAGACCGCCGTCGCTGGTGACGAGAATCTGCGCATCGTGACCGACCGCCCAGCCGTGCTTGGGATCGACGAAGAAGACCGAGGTGAGCATCTGCCGGGTCGGCACCTTGGCCTGCTCCCAGCTCTGCCCCTGGTCTTCGGAATGGAGAATGTGGCCACGGTCGCCGACGGCTACCAGGCGTTCGCCAGTGTTGACGACGTCCTGCAGCAGGCTGTGTACGGCCTTGGCGGACTCGATGGCATAGCCGGCCTCCGCCGCTGTCGACGACGTCTCGGCGTATGCAGGCACGGCGGTGAAAGCCAGAACGGAAAGCACACTGCACAGCGAGAGCGCTTTAGCCAGCGGCGAATGGACACGAAGCGCCGATTTGTGCGCCGTAGTGGGCGTCAGACCGGACTGGGTGCGCCGCATGACGGGCTCACTCATATACCTTCCCCCTTTCTTGTTATAGGCGGTACTGCTCTCAATAGCAGGCCGCCCATCCTAGCGAGCTTAGGAAAGCCCTGACAATTAGCGCGACGTTATGTTTTGTTAAGGCAGAACCCGCGTTATAGAAGCCTATTCGCGAAGCTGATACGAAAAAGGCCGCTACTACTGTAGCGGCCTTGGCGCGAGGCTACACGACTATTATCGCGTGCCGCGACGACGCAGCGCAGCCGGCTTGAAGTAACCGTCGTCCGGAATGGCCTGGCTGAAGTCGATGGTGTTGTTCTCTTCGTTGTCCAGGTTCTGCACGTGGTAACGACGCGCCTGAAGATCGTGGAACACGTCCAGGGCAGACCAGGTGGTCGGCAGGTCGTAGTAGTTCTTCAGGTAGGCGATGGATACGCGCCACAGCTCACCGCGACCGTCGTACTGATCGACCACTGCAGCCTGCCAGCTGTCCTCGTCGAGGAACAGGGTGCGCTTGGAGTAGATGTGACGGGCGCCCGATTTCAGCGTGCCTTCCACCACCCAGACGCGGTGCAGTTCGTTGCGGGTCAGCGCCGGGTTCAGGTGACCGACCTTGAGCAGGTCCTCGTACTTAACCTCAGGGCTGGTGACCTTGTAGTTGTTGTACGGGATGTAGATTTCCTTCTTGCCCACCAGTTTCCAGTCGTAGCGATCCGGAGCACCGTTGAACATGTCGGTATCGTCGGCGGTACGCAGGCCATCGGCGGCAGCGATCGGCGTGTCGTATGCCAGGTTCGGCGCACGACGCACGCGACGCTGACCGGCGTTGTAACCCCAGGCCTGGCGCGGTTCCTTGACCTGATCCAGGGTCTCGTGAACCAGCACCGCACCACCGGCCAGACGCGCCGGGCTGGTGGTGAAGGACAGGTAGTAGAACATGATGTTGTTCAGGTCGGCGAAGGAGCCGTTCTGCACGTAGTACTTGAACATGGCCTCCTGCTGCGAGGTCACCAGCGAGTAGGCACCATTGCGCTGTACCGCCACTTCCGAGGCACGACGCACGATGTAGGTACCACGATAACGGGCGATGTGGTTCCACAGCGCTTCCACGCCGTTCTGCGGAATCGGGAACGGGATGCCGCCATAGGCATCGGAGAAGCCGTTGCCGCCGTCGACCAGCTTGGCGCTGGTGGCGTTCTTGACGGTGTTGTCGTAGACCCACTGCGGCGCCGAGCCGGAGCGACGGGTCTGGTAGACCGGCATCTGGTAGGTTTCCGGGTAGGCCTTGAACATGGCGATCTGACCTGGCGTCAGGTTGGCCTCGTACTGGCTCAGGTTGGCCGCGGTGATGGTGAACAGCGGCTTGTCTTCCGGGAACGGGTCGACGTGATGCTGGCCCGAGCGGGTGTAACCGGCCGGTGCCTTGGTGATGCCACCGGTCCAGGCCGGGATGGTGCCAGCGGCATTGCCGGCTTTCTCGGCACCGAAGGGCGTCAGGGTGTCGCCGAGTTTGGCAGCTTCCTGCGGGGAAACGGCAGCCAGTGCAGAGCCGGCGGAAAACGCCAGCGCAACGGCTACGGCCATCAGCCTGTGCTTGTTCAGCATGGGTAATTCTCCGTGAAGAGTCTGGCCGGGCGCCCACAAGCGCCCGGCGTTTTTCTGGTTATAGGTATTAGAAGGAGTACTTGACGTTCAGACCGATGTTGTCGCGATCACGCGAACCGTTGTTCTGGCCTGCGCCATAGAACTCGGTGTACTGGATCTCGGCTTCCAGGCTGTTGAGGTAGCTGGCGCGCATGCCGACGGTGTACGCCTTGCGACCTTCGATGAAGTTGCCGGTCTGGTGCGAGTTGCCTTCGAAGTCATGCTTGAACACGGCGAACGGCGACAGGTTCACGCCCGCGTAGACGTCGTTCCAGGTACCGGAGAGCACCAGGGTGTAGCCGTAGGCGTTCTTGTTGACCTGATCGTCGCGATCGTAGCCGGAGATGTAGGAGCCGTTACCGCGGCCAGCGTAATAACGCGTGCCATTGCGGGAGTTGTACTGCAGGCTGTCGCCACGCAGGTGCTCGGAAGCCAGCTCGGCCACACCGAACAGCGAGTCGAAGCCGAGAGTCGGACCGAAGTTGTAGATGGTGCCCAGCGAGGTGTTGAATGCCTCGACACGAGTAGAGTTGTGGATCTGGTCACCCAGCTGAACCTGCTGACCACCGATGTTAACCACGCTACCGCCTGCAAGCTGAGGCGCTTGCGTCAGCAGGTCACCGAGCAGGTCGTTGGTAGCAGCGATGCCGATCGGCAGGTTGGGACGGTACGCCAACTCACCGAACACCGAAGCATTACCGACCGTGGTGTTGAAGCTGAGGCCATACATGCGAATGTCCTCGGCGTACTCGCGGCGAGCGTTGACCTGGTTGGCTACGTCAATCGTAGCCAGACCACCAGTAGCACTCGTCACCGCACTGGTCAGCGCATTCGAATACGCCGTGGCCAAAGCAGGATTGAGAGCGGGGTTAGCGACTACTGCCTGCAGCGTGGCAAGTGATACACCTGCTTGAGCGGCAACGGCCTGCTGCACCTGCGGGGTCAATGCTGCTTGTGTCTGAGCGCCAAGTGCTGTGAGGTCGAGCCCGGTGTATGCACCGAGATCCGCGTAAATGGTCGGCTCTTTAGCGTGATAGTTGACGAAGTAGAAACCGAACTCAGTGGAGTTCAGCTCTTCAGCGATATAGCGGAAAGCGACGCCAAACTGGCCATCGTTCTTGGCATTGATATCAGGACCAATGCTCGCCACCTTGATATTGCCGTTGGCATCAACGGTGCGGCCGCCCTGCAAACCACCGACTCCTGCGGCACTCAAGCCGGAATAGAGCCCGGCCAGAGGCACAAGAGCGGTCTGGGTCGAGTAAGCGGTGTTACCACCATCCGCAAACAGGTCGGTTTCGGAGAAATAGGTGCCGACCGGGTCGATAGCGGTTTCTTTCCAGTTCCACTGATAGAAGGCCTCCATCGACAGGTTGTCGGTCAGCCCCAGGTTGAAGCTCAGTGCCTCGACAGGCACCAGCACTTCCTTCACTTCGGAGCCAGGCAGACGGAACTTGGCGGCATCGACCGGGTTGGTGGTGTTGATGCCACCGCGATAGAACAGGCCTTCGCCCCAGTTGAACACCTGCTTACCGAAACGGCCGGAAACCGGCATGTCACCCACATCCCAGTTCCCGTAAACGTAGGCGTCGAGAATCTGCGCATCGCGACCAGCCTTGTGGCGGGTCTCACGAGTGAAGGTGTTGTCGTGCGGATTGGTCTGGCTCGGCTGGACCGGGGAGTTGGCGTCGTAGTAGTCGTTGCGCTTGTCCATGATCTGCGTGTCATAGAACGCGGTACCACGGATGAATACGCCGTAATTCTGGTAGGACGCCTCGAGGTCCGAGGTGATCTTGAACACTTCGGACACCAGGCCAGTATCGAAACTGCGATTACCGTCGTTGGTGTTGATGTCGTCGTTGGTCTTGTCCTGCCCCTGGACACGCCACAGTTGGCCGTAGGAGACGGTGGTATCGATGGAACCGGTGATCTCGTTGTCGGCGAAGCTGAACTCCACCGCCTGAGCCTGAGCGGCTACCAGCAAAGGCAGGACGCCAGCGAACGCAAAGCCGGCCTTGGCCGGGGCAAAACGTAGAACGGGCTTGCGGGACTTAATTTCCATCGAGACTCACTCCGTGGACAGATCATTCTTTTGGGCGATCCCATTTGGCGGGATGCGTTATGCCGTACTGACGACGGCTTGTTTTTTATTCGTGCAGCGTATTCCAGGGACCTTTGCGCAGCTGCGCACGGTCGAATCCTGCTCGACACTGCAACCATGGTGCCAATTCAAACGGGTGTATCAGCGCAGAGCCGCTTGCCAGCGCCTTCGCGCAGTTTCTTTTCGTGACTGATCAGCCACTGACCAGTGCGTCAGCTATTCAGCGTGAAATTGGCGCGCTTTGTCCTACGATCCGACGCTTTATGCCACTCGAGCCCTGGGGACACGAGGTTTTCGGCAACGAGCGACAAGCCGATGTCAAGAGCCATGCAGCCCTAACTTTAGTGTGCGCACGAATAACACGGCACCTGGATATTTCTACGGGTAACAAAAAAGTGTTACCAGCCATCGACTGGTAACACTTTTATTGAAGCCAACCCGCCTTAGGCCAGGCTTTTGCTCACCACTTCGTAAACGTCGCTGGACAGCTCACCGCTGGCCAGGATGCGCTCCAGCTCGGCCTTCATCTGCGCCTGACGTGCAGGCGCGTACTTGCGCCAGCGGGTCAGCGGCGCCAGCAGGCGCGAGGCGATCTGAGGGTTGAGCGCGTTGAGGGTGATCACCTGATCGGCGAGAAAGCGATAGCCCGAGCCATCGGCCTGGTGAAAGTTGATCAGGTTCTGGTTGGCGAAGGCACCGATCAGGGCGCGCACCTTGTTCGGGTTCTTCAGGGTAAAGGCCTCGTGCTGCATCAGCGCATGCACGCGCTCCAGGCCACCAGGCAGCGGGCTGCCGGCCTGCACGCTGAACCACTGGTCCATGACCAGTGCGTCGTCCTTGAAGAAGTCGGCGAACATCGCCAGGGCCTTGCTGCGCTCGGCCTCGAACGGCGAGTTGACCAGCACCGCCAGCGCCGCCAGGCGCTCGGTCATGTTGTCGGCGTTCTCGAACTGCTCGACACAGGCGGCCAGCACCTCGGCCTGCTGGCTGAGCATCAGGTAAGACAGGGCGATGTTCTGCAGGCTGCGCCGGGCAAAATGCGCCGCCTCGGCCACGTAGGGCGTCGCCCTGGAGACGTCGCGGTTGGCCTGGTAGCGCGCCAGCAGCGGCGCGTACAGGGCATCGGCCAGCTGCAGGCGGGCGAACTCGCGCGCCTCGTGAATGGCCTCGACATCGGCCACGTCACTGATCTCGGTGAGATAGGCCTCGCCAGGCAGCGAGAGCATCTCGGCGACCATCGCCTGATCCAGCGACTCGTCCAGCAGTAATGTACGCAGCGCCTCCACCAGGCGCTGATCGAGCGCCAGCTCTTCGCCGCGCTGGTACTGGCCGATCAACTCCTGCAGCACCTGCACGGACAACTGCTGGCCGGCTTCCCAGCGATTGAAACCGTCGCTGTCGTGCTGCATGAGGAACATCAGCTGGTCGCGGCTGTAGGGGAAGCTGAGCTTGACCGGCGCACTGAAACCACGCAGCAGCGACGGCAGTGGCTGTTCGGCGATGCCCTCGAAGGTGAAGGTCTGCTCGGCTTCGGTGATCGACAGCACGCGGCCAGTACCGCTGGCGGTGACCTCGCCCTGCAGACGCAGCGGCAGCTCGTTGCCCTGGGCGTCGAGCAGGCCGAGCGCAAGCGGAATCACGAACGGCAGCTTCTCGCTCTGCCCCGGAGTGGGCGGGCAGCTCTGGCGGAAGGTCAGGCTGTAGGTCTGCGCGGACGCATCATAGGCCTCGCTGACCTGCAGGCGCGGCGTACCGGCCTGGGTGTACCAGCGCTTGAACTGGGTCAGGTCGATGCCACTGGCATCCTCCATGGCCTTGACGAAGTCGTCGCAGGTCACCGCCTGGCCATCATGGCGTTCGAAGTACAGGTCCGAGCCCTTGCGGAACAGCTCGGGGCCAAGCAGGGTGTGGATCATGCGCAGAACTTCCGAACCCTTCTCGTAGATGGTCAGGGTGTAGAAGTTGGAGATCTCCATGTACGCATCCGGGCGCACTGGGTGAGCCATGGGACCGGCATCCTCAGCGAACTGGTGGGTGCGCAGGTAGGCCACGTCCTCGATGCGCTTGACCGTGCGCGAGTGGGTGTCGGCAGAGAACTCGCTGTCGCGGAACACGGTAAAGCCTTCCTTGAGCGACAGCTGGAACCAGTCGCGGCAGGTCACGCGGTTGCCCGACCAGTTGTGGAAGTACTCGTGCGCCACCACCGCCTCGACGCGCTGGTGCGCGGCATCGGTGGCGGTCTCGGCCTTGGCCAGCACGCAGCTGGAGTTGAAGATGTTGAGGCCCTTGTTCTCCATGGCGCCCATGTTGAAATCGTTGACCGCGACGATCATGAAGATGTCCAGGTCGTACTCGCGGCCGTAGACCTCCTCGTCCCACTTCATCGAGCGCTTGAGGCTGTCCATGGCGTGCTGCACCTTGTCGATGTTCTCCGGTTCGACATAGATGCGCAGCGCCACCTCGCGACTGCTCATGGTGGTGAAGCTGTCCTCGACGCACCACAGGTCGCCGGCGACCAGGGCGAACAGGTAGGCCGGTTTCTTGAACGGGTCTTCCCAGGTCGCCCAGTGGCGACCGCCCTCTTCGCTGCCGCTCGCCACCGGGTTGCCGTTGGACAGCAGCACCGGGTAGGCATGCTGCTCGGCGCTGACCGTGGTGGTGAACTTGCTCATCACGTCAGGACGATCGAGGTAGAAGGTGATCTTGCGGAAACCCTCGGCCTCGCACTGGGTGCAGAACATCGTGCCGGACTTGTACAGGCCTTCCAGCGCGGTGTTGCTCTCCGGGTGAATGCGCACGCTGCTGTCGACCACGAAGCGTTCCTGGGTCGGCTGCAGGGTCAGGTGGCTGGCGGTCAGGCTGTAGTCACCCTCGCCCAGCTCGCGATCATCCAGTTTCAGCTCGAGCAGCTCCAGCTGCTGGCCATCGAGCACCAGCGGCGGCAGGCCGGCACCGGCCTCGGGGTTGCGGCGCATGATCAGCTGCGCATGCACCAGGCTGTGATCCTCGAACAACTCGAAGGTCAGGTGCGTCTCGTCGATCAGGTAATCCGGTACCTGATAGTCCTTGAGGTAGATCGTCTTGGATTGTTCGGTGCGCATGGCGAAGCCTCTTCGAGGCAGCTGCGAGCTTCAAGCCGCAAGCTGCAAGTGGGGTTGTCGTCAGCTTGCAGCTTGTGGCGTGCAGCTTATGGCTAGTTGGTAGGCGGTGTACTTGCGGATATTGATCACGCCGGTGTCGAACATCAGGTACTGGCCCTTGATGCCGAGCAGGGTACCTTCGGCCAGGGGCTGCTTGTCCAGGTTGAAGCTGGTGATCTTGGCCGGGTAGGCCTCGATGGGATAGCGAATGTCCAGTACCTCGGCGGCTGTGAGCGGCTGGATGGCCTGCAGGCCGAAGCGTTGCTGCAGATCGGCGATACCTGCGCCATAGCTGTCGAACAGTTGCTCGCGAATCGCCAGCAGGTCGACCGGTACGGCGTCGCCCTTGAGCAACGCGCGCCAGTTGGTCTTGTCCGCCACCTGGCTGCGCAGCAGGTCCTCGACGAAGCCCGACTGCTGCCGAGTGGCCACACGCAGGATCGGCAGCGCCTGGGTCGCCCCCTGGTCGATCCAGCGCGTCGGAACCTGGCTGGCACGGGTAATGCCGACCTTCACCCCGCTGGAGTTCGCCAGGTAGACGACATGGTCGGTCATGCAGAACTGCTCGCCCCAACTCGGCTCGCGGCAGGTGCCGGCGTCGTAGTGGCACTTCTCCGGGCTCATGATGCAGATGTCGCACTGCGCCAGCTTCTGCATGCAGGGGTAGCAGTAACCCTGGCTGAAACTGGTCTTGGTCTTGCGCCCGCAATGCGTGCAGTGGATGGCGCCGAGGTACTCCAGGCGCAGGTGCTTGCCCACCAGCGGATTGACCGGCACCTCCTCGTCGCCGAGGCGAAAGGCGTATTGCACCGGCGCGTCGAGGTGCGCCTTCATCTTGCTCAGCGAGCCACGTCCTAACTCGGTCATCAGTGCAAGGTATCCGACGACTTGAACAGCAGGTTGGGGACCGGCTCGGACTTGGACTTGCACTCCTGCGGGCCCATGTAGCCGGTGCGCTCTTCTTCCGGCAGGTTGTTCATTTCCCAGGCGATCATCGCCTGCAGGCTGAGTTCCTTCTGCTCCTGGGTCAGCTTGCGGCCGTCCGGCCACTTGCCGATCTCCACGGCCAGCTTGAGGCTCTCGTAGATTTCCGGGGTGATGTTGTCGATGGCTTCGAGGAAGGACGACATAGAGCTCTCCAATGAATCGTAGGGCGGGTGAAAACCGCCAAAATACTGTTCTGGCGGATTGCACCCGCCCTACAGGTCGAAAATCGAATCAGGCGCTTCGTCTGGCCAGCATACCGCCAAGCAGCCCGGTCAGGCAGCCGGTCAGCAGGCCACCGACATGCGCGGCGTTGGCAATGGCGCCGAATTGCAGCAGCTCGAAGATGCCGGTCATGCAGATCAGCAGCCACACCAGCATCATCACCAGCACGCCTGGCGGCAGACGATACGCCGCGTTCGGCGCCAGGCGCTGGTAGATCCAGCAATGCCCGAGCAGGCCGTAGAGCACGCCGGACAGGCCGCCGAACAGTGACGGGCCGGCCCACGCGTACTGCGCGAAGTTGGAGGCCAGGCCGAACAGCAGAGTCAGGCCGAACAGGCCGATGGCGCCCTGGCGAAACTCGATGCGCCGGCCCAGCTCCCAGTACCACAGGCTGTTCATCGCCAGGTGCAGCCAGCCGAAATGGATCAGCATCGGCGTGATCAGGCGCCACCACTGACCGCTCTCCAGGGTCGCATCCAGGTAGTTGAGGTAGATGTTGTCGCCGTCGAGACGAAAATCGACGAAGCTCAGCCAGGAAATGGCCGCATAGTTCTCGCCCGCCAGGGTCACGGCGAAGACGATGAAGGTCACCAGCAGCATCAGCGCCGTCACCGGACTGCGCCGCAACTGGCTGAAAAAACCTTCCTGCACAGGCGGCAAGGCCGGCGCCGACTCGCCGCCATCCCCCTGCGGGTAGCGCGCATAGAGCTCGCGCACCTGCTCGGCCAGCGCTTCGCCGGGCACCCAGAGCACCTGCTCGCCGCCCTCCTCCGCGACCCGATGCGGCACTCGCAGGCGCTGCAACAAGGCCACGAAACCACTCAGGTCGTTATCCAGCGGCAAGCGCAGTACAGCTACGGCGGTCATCGAGGAGCCTCCTGCGGGTCGACATCGACCCAGACGAACTTGCCCGCATCCAGCCGCGTTTCCTGATCGAGGCGATAGGCGACCAGGCGCCCGCCGACCACCGCGCTGTAGTCCAGGCAGGCCAGGTTGGCGCGGATCGGTGCCGGTTTGCCACGCCGCCAGTAGTGACCGACGAACAGCAACGGCTCATGCGCGCCGTACCTGAGCAGCTCGTCCTTCTGCAGCTCGGTCAGCGGCGTCTGTGCCGCCAGCTCGGGCAGGGCATCGGGCTGGAAGACGATATCGCCGTAGGTCTGCGGATTCTCTTCCCAGAACTTGGTGCGGAAGTAGGAGCGCGTGAAACCGTCGCCACTGGTCAGCGTCAGACCGTGCGGCAGGCGCATGTCGGTACCCCGCAGCAGGCGGTCGAGCGCCATGTTGGCGAAGCTGCCAGGCACGGCAGCGGCCTGGAGGAAATGCTCGTCGATGCAGCCGTCGGGAAACTGCGCCTTGAGCGGCGTGATCAGCTCGGCATCCCAGCAGGCGTGCACGACACGGAAGCGCCCGGCATCGATGAACAGCGGCATCTCGTAGAACCAGCGCAGGAACTCGCGCCACTCCTGCGGATGCCCCTCGAACTGCGCCAGGGTCTCGCGCATCAGCCGCTGGTGCCGCGGGCTGTGTTCGCGCACGTACTGGCGACCACTGCCAGGCGGTGCCGGGGTGCTCCAGCCCAGCGCGTTGAATTCGTGGTTGCCCATGATGCACAGGGCCTGGCCGGCACGCACCATGTCATGCACCAGGTGCAGGACCTCACGAATGCCGGGGCCGCGATCGACCAGGTCACCCAGGAAGATCGCCATGCGCAGAGGATGCCGCCATACGCCATCCTGGCGGCTGTAGCCCAGGCGTTCGAGCAGACGTTCGAGGGTACGCGCACAACCGTGGATATCACCGATCAGGTCATAGCCACGATGAGGGTCGAGGGACATTCAGTCCTGTCCTCCCAGGCGACTGCCCCAACCCAGCTTGGTCCGGCAGACCTCGTAGTAGTTGTGATCCAGCGGATGGATCAGGCGCAGCTTCTGCGCCTTCTTGGCCACGTGCAGGGTGTCGCCCGGGGCACAGGTGAAGTGGTTCTGGCCGTCGCAGGACACCTGCGGGTAGATGGTCATGTCCGCCGACACCACCACCTTCAGCTCGCTGTTGCCATCCACCACGATGGGCCGGCTGGACAGCGTGTGCGGGTACATCGGCACCACCACGATGGCGTCGAGCTTGGGATGCATGATCGGCCCGCCAGCGGACAGTGCATAGGCGGTCGAGCCGGTGGGCGTGGCGACGATCAGCCCGTCCGCCTTCTGGCTGCAGACGAACTGGCCATCGATGAAGAGTTCGAACTCGATCATTCGCGTCGACTTGCCGGGGTGCAGCACCACATCGTTGAGCGCATCGCCCTGGCCGATGGCTTCGCCCTGGCGGCGTACCTCGGCCTCGAGCAGGAAGCGGTTTTCAGTCAGGTATTGCCCTTCGAGTACCTGCGCCACCTTGAGTTCAAGCTCGTCGGGGCGGATGTCGGTGAGAAAGCCCAGGCTGCCGCGGTTGATCCCCAGCACCGGCACCTTGTGTCGCGCCAGCGCCCGCGCCGCGCCCAGCATGCTGCCGTCGCCGCCGACGACGATCACCAGGTCGCAGACTTCGCCAAGCATCTTGCGCGACGAGGTCTGCAGGCCGTGGCCGGGCAGCAGGTCGGCGATGGTGTCCTCGAGGATCACATGCAGGTGGCGGTCGATGAGGAAGCGCTTGAGCCGGCGAACGGTCTCCAGCACCCGCGTGCTACCCAGGCGCCCGATGATGCCGACATTGCGAAATTGCTCCATGGGACTCCCGCCAGACAGATAAGAAACGAACGAGGATTATCGGCCAAAGGCGCGGTATGCGGCAAACCGGGGCTATGCTCTGCCCATGACCGCTCACGACTTGCTGCACGCTCTGCTGCAGAGACTGCGCACCCCGGCGGTGCGCGACCTCGCCTGGACCCTGCTCTCGCCCCCCTTGCTGGGGCAGACCACGAAACCCCAGCGCCACCCGCTGCAGGCCAGCGCATGGCGCCATACCCCGGAGTTGCTCGAGAACTGGCTGAGCGGGCTGGACAGCGCCCCGGATGCGCTGCATGCCTGGCTGCTGGCGAAACCGGCCAGGCGCCTCGGCCTGTACTACGAACGCCTGTGGCAATTCGCCCTGCACGCCGCCGACGACGTCGAGGTGGTCGCGGCCAACCTGCCGATACGCCAGAACGGCCAGACCCTGGGCGAGCTGGACCTGCTGCTGCGCGACGCCGAAGGCGAGCACCATCTGGAGCTGGCGGTGAAGTTCTACCTGGGCCCGCTGGCGGGCGACGGCAACGATGCCGGCCTCTGGCTCGGCCCCGGCAGCCACGACCGGCTCGACCTGAAACTGAATCATCTCGCCCAGCATCAACTGCCGCTGTCGTCCCGGCGCGAGGCGCGTGGCGACCTCAACGAGCTGCGTCTGAGCGACACCCGATCGTCCTTCTGGCTCGCCGGCTACCTGTTCTACCCCTGGCCGACCGGCTGCGATTCACCGCGCGGCGCCTTGCCGGCGCACTGGCGAGGGCACTGGCTGCGGCAACGTGACTGGGCAGCATTCTCCGCCCGGCAAGCGCAGGCGCACTGGCAACCCCTGCCACGCCTGTCCTGGCTGGCGCCGGCGCTGATTGACGGCGAGGAACGCTGGTCGCGCGAGACGTTCGTGCACTGGCTGGAGGGCCTGTCCTCCCGCTCCCAGCTGCTGGTGCGACTGGAAGAGGATCAGGCCGGTGACTGGCGAGAGGTCGAGCGGCTCTTCCTGGTCAGCGATCAATGGCCAACCTGAGGGCGCAGCACGTCGGAAGCAGCTCCGCTCAGCGGCTGCGTTCGGTACGCCCACCGGAACGCGCCAGATAGCCCGAACCGCTCTCGCACAGCAACGCGCCACGCTGCACGGCCGGCAAGGCATCCAGCCCGTCACGCAGGGCGTAGACGCTGTAACCGAGCTGCGAGAGCAGGAACACCGCGCTGCTGCTGCGCTTGCCGCTGTCGCAGTAGCACAGGTAGGTGCGCGACTTGTCCAGCAGGCGCGCCTTCAGCCGCAACAGCTGCAGCGGCATGTGCAGGGCCTGCGGCGCATGAGCCTTCTCGTACTCTTCCAGCAGGCGCACGTCCAGCCATTGCGCGCCATGGCTGAGCAGGCGCGACGCCTCGCCCAGCGACACCTCGGCGACGACCGGCGCCTTGAGCAGGGCGAAGAAATCCTGGCGATCCAGCCGCAGCACGCTGCCGCGCTCGACCATGGTCACCGTGGCATTGCGCGGCCGGTCGGCCAGCAGCGCTTCCTCGCCGAAGCAGGCACCGACGTCCAGCTCCGCCAGCACCTGACGATCGCTGCCGGCGCTGCGGATCACTTCGGCACGGCCGCTTTCCAGGAAGAAGCAGCAGTCCCCGGCCGCGCCTTCCTGCAGCACCTGGCTACCCGCCTCAAACTCGACCCGTTGCAGACGGGCAAGCATGCTCTGCACGTTGGCCGGCGGCACCTTGGCGAACAACGGGTTCTCCAGCAGGCGCTCCAGCCACTCGATATCGGCCCCGCGCTGCTGCAAGGCCAGCAGCAGATCCTGGTAGGCCAGACGCCAGGTCAGCAGACGGTCCAGCGTGGCGCTGTCGATCATCAGCACACTGGCATCCGTCAGCGCCCGGGCCTCGTGCAGACGCGGCAGACTGGGTGACAGGGGATGACAGCTGACCTCGCTGCCGGCGCTCACGGACTGGACATGCCCCTCGGCATCCTGCAGCTGCAGCTCACCCGCCAGCAGGTAGCAGGTCAGCCGCGCCTGGTCGCCCAGGCGAAACAACGGCTGGCCGGCCAGCAGTGGCTGAGGCACCAGCTGGCTGCGCAACTCGCGCCACTGCTGCTCGGACAGCACATTGAGGGGCGTCAGGCTGCGCAGTTGCTCGGGAGTAAGGGGTTCGCTCATGAAGTAATCCAGGCTCCGCTGGTCAGCCCTGAGTGTAGTCGGTGTTCGTGCCCATCAGGGCTCGGCGCCCCTGCAGGCCGCCAGTATGAATGAAGATCAGCCGCGTGCCGCGCACAAGTTGCCCGTTCGCGCAAAAATCACGCAAGGCCATCAGCGCCTTGCCGGTATACAGCGGATCCAGCGGCAGGCCGGCGGCCTGCTCGGTCTCCAGAATGAACTGACGCAACGCCTGATCGAAACGCGCAAAGCCGCCGCGCGCGGCATCGATGAACTGCTGGCGCGCGCCACTGACGCCCGCCTGCCCCAGCAACGCGGCGACCTGGGCAGCCACGCCATGGCTGGCAGGTACCGCCAATGCGCCGAACACGGAGCGGCGGCTATCACCGAGCAGCAGGCCCGCCAGCGTGGTACCGGTCCCGGCGGCCAGCCACCAGGCATCGAAGTCCGGCCAATCGAGATCCGCCAGCTGCGCTTGCGCCATCGCCACCAGGCCGCGGCAACCTTCGGCGCCCGGCAGCCCCAGGCCGCCCTCGCCAACCGCCTGGAACCCCGGGTAGCGCGCCAGCCACGGTTGCCAGAAATCGGCCTGGTGGCGTGCGCGATAGCCGCCATAACCCAGCCAGTGCAACTGCATGCCCAGCGCCTGCAGATCATCCACCGTCGGCGTGCGCTGCGCTTCGCCGCGTAACAGGCCGACCGTGGCGAAACCGAAGCGCTGGCCAGCCGCGGCCAAGGCATGCAGGTGGTTGGAATGGGCGCCACCCAGGCTGATCAGGCCCTGCGCGCCGTCAGCGGCGGCCTGCTGCAGGTAGGGCGAGAGCTTGAACCACTTGTTGCCGGACAGCAGCGGGTCGATGAGGTCCAGCCGCAGGCAGGCCAGCTCGACGCCAGCGGCATCGAGCCAGTCGAGATGAATGCGTTGCAGGGGCGCCTGTGGGCGCCAGTCGGGAACGCGTATCGCCAAGGTCAGCCGACGGTACGCAGGCGGCTGCTCGCCTTGTGGCGCGAGCAGCAGTTGGATTCGCCCAGCACGAAGCGGCTCGGCGTGTCGATGCGGTCGATGGGAATGGCGCAACGCTCGCCACTGGGCAGGCTCGCCTCGCAGGAGGGTTGCTGATAGTGCCCCAGCCAATGGCGATACTGCTCCTCGGACACGAAGCACTTGGCGGCAGCGTAGGCCATGGGGTTGTCCTGGTAGCGGGCGACATCCTGCAGGGGAATGGTCAGGTGGCCGGCGCCGGGATGGTAGACCACGAACACCACGCCGAGCTTGGCCAGGCGCTCCAGCACCTGATCGCCGCCCTGGCTGGCGAACTCGTTGCGCTCTCGCTTGAGGCGCTCGATCTCCGCCTGCAACTGGGCATCCAGCTCGTTGCGATAGGCCAGTTCCACGTCACGAATGGCGATCTGCTCCTTGGCCTCGGCCACGGCCGCAGCCACCTTCGCCCGCATCTCG
This sequence comes from Ectopseudomonas khazarica, assembly GCF_004521985.1. Classification (GTDB taxonomy): domain Bacteria; phylum Pseudomonadota; class Gammaproteobacteria; order Pseudomonadales; family Pseudomonadaceae; genus Aquipseudomonas; species Aquipseudomonas khazarica. The sequence continues at coordinate 57,239 of NZ_SBHZ01000001.1, read as the reverse complement.
CCTTCGAACTGGGCACGCAGGATATCGCCCTCGGTGCGCCCGTGACGCTCCAGCGCCCGCAGTTGCTGGGTCATCTCCTCACGGCTGCTCTGGAAGCTTTCCGCCTGCGCCGCCAGTTGCGCCTTGAGGTTGGCATTGAGTTCCTGCTGCTGGCGCACCGCCTGATGCAGCCCATGGATCTGCGCCTGCAGATTGTTGCTCTGTTCCTCGCTGGCCAACTTGAACTTGGCCAGCTCCTCTTCGTGCTGCTGGGTCAGGCTGGTGATACGCAGGCGCTGCTGCTGGATCAGTTGCGCAGTCTTGGCACGGTGTTCCTGATCCATTTTCTGCGCCAGCTGCTCGGACACTTCCTTGGCAGGGTCGGGCGCATACCACTTGTCTTCGGAGGCCACCTGCAAGCGCTCGGCGACCACCGCCTGAGCGCTGTCGTCCTCGACCAGCAACCCGAGCTGATTGCGCTTGACCGCATCGCGCAGCGTCACCAGATCGTTCTGCGTCGGCGCCAGATTGGGGTCCCACAGGTGCATCTGGTGCCAGGACACCGGGCACTGGCTGCGGCAGGCGAGACGAATCGGCCCGGCGCCCAGATCGGGACCACGCCCAGCGCGTTCGGCCAGGTGCTGCAGCGGAATGTTCCAGCCCTTGTCAGGACGGCCATCATCATCGAAGTCGAGAAAGAAGAACACCGCAGCCCTGACCAGCAGGCGCGGGTTGATCACCACGAACACGGCGCGCATCTGTTCGTCGGCGAACTCGGGCATGTTGACCACGCCGTCGAGCAACGCCTCGAATTCAGGGAACATCATCTGTTTGCAGATACCGCGTTCACTGAAGAACATCACGGCTTCCACCATCTGCGGCTTGTTCTGCATGCTCATTGAGGGCCCTCTGAACCAACGGGATACGCGCGCACGATCAAATGCCGAAGCCTCGCGTGCTCCGGTACAGATATCATCCCTGACAGTTCAGACAAGTCTAGGGGAAAAGCCAACCCCAGCAATGTGACTGGGTTGGCACTCACTCTGCCAACAACGCCGGAGGAAGCACCGGCGGCGCGAAAATGTGACGGGATTGCACTGCAGGCGGCGACCGCCGCACGCACATCGGCCAGTCAGGCCAGCGCCTTCGATCGACGGATGGCTGCCGGTGCCGAGCCGCTTCTATCCTGAGGCGGCGTTCTCAGGATAGAAGCGGCGCCCTGGTCCGGTCGAGGGCCGGGCGCCGTTCAGCGCCTGTCAGCGCTTGGCTGCCGCGAGAAAAGGCGCCAGGCGTTGCGCCATTTCCGCGCCGAGGGCCTGCAGCCCGCTCATCGGACGAATCATCACCTCGAACTCGACGATCTGCCCCGACTCGTCGAAACGAATCATGTCGATACCCTTCAGATCACGCTCGCCGACCCGCGCAGAGAACTCCAGCACGACGCTGAGGCCGTCTGCGGTGGCCAGTTCACGGTGGTAGGTGAAGTCTTCGAAGACCTTGAGCACGGTGTTGAGAATCAGGTTGACCGCCTGCGCGCCCGGATAGGGGGTATGCGCCATGGGCGAACGAAACACGGCCTGCGGGTGCAGCAGTTCGGGCAAGGCACTCAGGTCCTTGGCGGCGACGAACTGGTGCCAGCGTTCGAGGCTGGCGGCGGCAGCAGGGTGCAGTTGGGCGGCGAGAGACATCGGCTTCTCCTTGTTGTTTTCAAGCCGGATAGCAAACGCCCCGCTGGAAGCGGGGCGCTGTTTCGATCAGAGTTCGGCCGCCAGGCGCGAGCCCTGGTTGATGGCCCGCTTGGCATCCAGCTCGGCGGCGACGTCCGCGCCACCGACCAGGTGCACGCGCTGACCGGCATGCTGCAGACCATCCTGCAGCTCACGCAGCGGGTCCTGACCGGCGCAGACGATGACGGTGTCGACCGGCAGCACCTGTTCCTCGCCTGCGGCGATGCGGATATGCAGACCGGCATCGTCGATGCGCACGTACTCGACGCTGTTGAGCATCTGCACGTTCTTGTTCTTCAGGCCGGTGCGGTGAATCCAGCCGGTGGTCTTGCCCAGGCCATCGCCGACCTTGGACTTCTTGCGCTGCAACAGGAACACCTGACGCGCAGCCGGGTGTGGATGCGCCTCGATGCCCGCCACGCCACCACGCGCCTCGAGCGCGGTGTCGATGCCCCACTCCTTCCAGAACGCTTCGCGGTCGAGGCTGGTGGCCGTGCCCTGGTGCGTGATGAACTCGGAAACATCGAAACCGATACCGCCGGCGCCGATCACCGCGACCTTCTGGCCGACCGGCTTGCGCTCGAGGATCGCGTCCAGGTAGCCGATCACCTTGGGGTGATCGATGCCCGGAATCTCCGGGGTGCGCGGCGCGATGCCGGTGGCCAGGATGATGTCGTCGAAGCCGCCGGCGACCAGGTCATCCACCGATACGCGGGTATTCAGGCGCACGTCGACACCCGTGGTTTCCAGCTTGCGCTTGAAGTAACGCAGGGTCTCGAAGAACTCTTCCTTGCCCGGCACGCGCTTGGCCACGTTGAACTGACCGCCGATCTCGCCGGCCGCGTCGAACAGGGTCACCGCGTGACCGCGCTCGGCAGCGACGGTGGAAGCCGCCAACCCGGCAGGGCCGGCGCCCACCACGGCGATCTTCTTCACCGTGGTCGTGGGGATGTAGTTCAGCTCGGTCTCGTGGCAGGCACGCGGGTTGACCAGGCAGCTGGTCAGCTTGCCGCCGAAGGTGTGATCCAGGCAGGCCTGGTTGCAGCCGATGCAGGTGTTGATCTCGTCCGCACGGCCTTCGGCGGCCTTGTTGACGAAATCCGGGTCGGCCAGGAACGGGCGCGCCATCGACACCATGTCGGCATCGCCCTCGGCCAGCACCTGCTCGGCCACTTCCGGGGTGTTGATGCGGTTGGTGGTGATCAGCGGGATCGACACCTCGCCCTTGAGCTTGGCGGTGACCTTGGTGAAGGCCGCGCGCGGCACCTTGGTGGCGATGGTCGGGATGCGCGCCTCGTGCCAGCCGATACCGGTGTTGATGAGGGTGGCGCCAGCCTGCTCGATGGCCTTGGCCAGCAGGACGATCTCGTCCCAGGTGCTGCCCCCTTCGACCAGGTCGAGCATCGACAGGCGATAGATGATGATGAAGTCGCTGCCCACCGCCTCGCGTACACGGCGGACGATCTCCACCGGCAGACGCATGCGGTTCTCGAAGCTGCCGCCCCAGCGATCAGTGCGATGGTTGGTGTGGGCGACCAGGAACTGGTTGATGAAGTAGCCTTCCGAGCCCATCACCTCGACACCGTCGTAGCCCGCCTGCTGCGCCAGCGCGGCACAATTGACGAAATCGGCGATTTGCTTCTCGATCCCCTCCTCGTCCAGCTCGCGCGGCTTGAACGGGTTGATCGGCGCCTGGATGGCGCTCGGCGCCACGGACTTCGGGCTGTAGGCGTAGCGCCCGGCATGCAGGATCTGCATGCAGATCTTGCCACCGGCTTCGTGCACGGCCTGGGTCACGACCTTGTGCTTGTCGGCCTCTTCCGGCGTGCTCAGCTTGGCTGCGCCCGCATAGACGCCACCCTCCTCGTTCGGGCCGATGCCGCCGGTGACCATCAGGCCGACACCGCCACGGGCGCGCTCGGCGAAGTAGGCCGCCATGCGCTCGAAACCGCCCGGCTTCTCCTCCAGGCCAGTGTGCATGGAGCCCATCAGGGTACGGTTCTTCAAGGTGGTGAAGCCGAGATCGAGCGGGGCCAGCAGGTTCGGGTAACGAGCAGTCATGGAAATCTCCACATCGCGGTGCAGTTCACGGGTTGCCGCGGTCTCATGGGCACGCGGTCGGTTATGGAGCCAGACGATAAAGAGGCGGCCAGACATGCTCAATGATCAAAACTGACAAGATAATGATCAAAACTTGCAATTAGCCTTGGCAGCCCGGCGCGATCGACCTAACCTGCAACACAACTCAGTCGAAAGAACCTGCATGCGTCCATTGATCATCCTCGCGCTGACGCTCACGCTGCTGGCCGGCCTCGGCAGCTACGCCCGCTGGTGCCAGCAACGCCCTGTCAGCCATTACCTGTCCGACCTGCGCAGCCAGGTCGCACTCGACCTCGGCCAACCCGGCGCTCGCGGCAACCTGCTGGGCATCCAGCCGGAACTGTTCGCCGGTGACTATCAGAGCCTGTCGCGCCTGCGCCTGAAGCTGGCCGCCTACCTGGACCATGCACGCGAGCGCGGTATGCTCAATGCGCGCACGGTGGTCGTGCTGCCCGAACACATCGGCACCTGGCTGCTGGCCGTGGGCGAGAAGGACGAGCTCTATCACGCCCCCGGACAGCGCCAGGCCCTGCATTGGCTGGCGGCCAGCAACCCGCTGGACTTTCTCGGCGCCCTGTTCGCCGCCCAGGCCCCGTCGCGCGTGAGCGATGCGCTGCTGCGCACCAAGGCGCAATCGATGGCGCACGACTACCAGCAGCTGTTCGGCGACCTGGCGCGCGACTACGGCATCACCCTGGTGGCAGGCTCCATCGTCCTGCCGGAGCCACGCGTGGAACACGGCCGCCTGCAGGTCGGGCGCGGCCCGCTGTACAACGTCAGCCTGGTGTTCGACCGCGCTGGCAAGCCCCTGGGACAACCCCAGCGGCATGCCTACGATGCCGAAGCCAGCACGACGACCACGGCCACTGCCCTGCAGGTCCTGGACACCCCAGCCGGCCGACTCGGCGTGCTGCTGGGCGGCGACCTCGCCCGCCTGGCGGACGCACGGACACTGGCTGCCAGCCGGCTCGACCTGCTGGCCATGCCCAGCGACCTGCAGGCCGCCGCAGACGCCACCCTGCTGCATGAACAGCTGCTGCGCAGCGGCATCCATGCCGGCATGCAGGTCCATCTGCGCGGACGACTCTGGGAGCATCAGGGGCAACCGCCGGCACTGGCATTCCGCGCCGGGACGAGCGCCCTGGGCGCGAGCACCAGCGGTGCACAACTGGTCAACCTGTGGTTATGAAAACTTCACGCGTACGCCTCGGCGACCTGTCCGTCGGCTTCACCCAGGCCCTGGCCGAAGCCCTGCGCGAGCAGGGCCAGGCTCCCGAGCCCCTGCTCGAACAGTTCGGCCTGGATGCTGCGCGCCTGAGCGAGCCGCGCGCACGCCTGTCGATCCCTCGCTTCATGCGCCTGGGCCACAGCGCCATCGCCCTGTGCAACAACCCCGCACTGGGCTTGGACATGGGGCGCCACAGTCGCCTCGGCCAGGTCGGCCTGGCCGGCGTCTGCGCCATGCAGGCGCCCGACCTGCGCGAAGCGGCACGCACCCTGACCCGCTTCGAGCCGCTGTACGCCGCCAACTACCGCGGGCGTTCGGGCTTCAGCGAGGATGCCCGTGGTGCCTGGCTGCACTTCTATTCCATCAGTCCGTACAACACCTACAACCGCTTCGTGGTGGACTCGGTACTGGCGGGCTGGCAACAGAACCTGGGGCAAGTGGTCGGCCGCAGCATCGCCCTGGAAAAGGTCGAGATCGAATTTCCGCTGCCGGCATACGGCGAGCGCTACGAGAGTCTGTTCGGCTGCCCGGTAGAATTCGCGGCCAGCGCCAACCGCCTGCGCCTGAGCAGCGACACCCTGGCGCTGCGCAACCCGCAGCACTGCCCCGGCACCTGGCGGCACCTGCTGGAACTGTGCGAACGCGAACTGGATCAGCTGACCCGCACGCGCAGCCTGCGTGAACGGGTCATCCAGTTGCTCGGCCCCATGCTGCACGGGCACGAACCGGACCTGGAGGAAGTCGCGCGCAACCTGCAACTGCCCAGCTGGACATTGCGTCGCAAGCTGGCCGAGGAAGGCACGCAGTTTCGCGCCATCGTCAATGACACCCGCCGCGACCTGGCGACGGCCTATATCCGCGATACCGAACTGGCCTTCGGTGAAATCGCCTACCTGCTCGGTTTCGCCTCGGCCGAAGCCTTCCAGCGCGCCTTCAAGCGCTGGCTCGGACAGACGCCCGGCGACTATCGCCACGCACAGCGCCGGGCCGATAGCGAAGCTCAGAGCTCCGTGGCGTCGTCGTCCACGTCGATCACGTCCTGATCGAAGCCGTCACGCTCGAGCAGTTCTTCCTGATAGTCATCCATTGCCCGTTCTCCTGGGTCATTGCGTCTTTCGTTAGCAAGCTACGTTGTCAGCATGAAGACAAGATGACGAAACGCCGCAGGACGGCGACGCCGGAGCGCAGGCAATAAAAAACCCGTCGATCTGGCGATCGACGGGTTTCGTATATGGCGCAGCGGACGGGACTCGAACCCGCGACCCCCGGCGTGACAGGCCGGTATTCTAACCGACTGAACTACCGCTGCGTGTCGGTTGGACTTGCGTCCAGAAAACTCTGTTACATCTGATAGCGCCCTTGCGGGCCTTGCCATCTCAAACCGACCAAGGTCGATCTGGGAAATAATGGCGCAGCGGACGGGACTCGAACCCGCGACCCCCGGCGTGACAGGCCGGTATTCTAACCGACTGAACTACCGCTGCGCGTCGGCCGGACTTGCGTCCGAATTCGCTAATGGTGGGTGGTGACGGGATCGAACCGCCGACCCTCTGCTTGTAAGGCAGATGCTCTCCCGGCTGAGCTAACCACCCATGTGCCTTAGCGAGGCGCGCACTTTATGCAGGTGGCGACGCTAAGTCAACACCCTGCTTGAATTTTTTCTGAAAAAGACGCGCCGCCCGCCGCGCCTCAATCCATTTCCCCGCACAGCTCGGCGGCACGCAACAGCGCCGCCGTCAGAGCGTGGCGCTCCCAGTCGGCAAGGGCGGCAAAACGCCGGTTGAATTCCGGTGGCATCAGCGACGGTGCCTGCTGGATCAGTTCGCGGCCGGCCTCACTGATCAGCAACCACTGGCGACGGCGATCCTGATCGTCGCGCTGGCGTTGCAGCAGGCCGCGCTCCTCCAGGCGATCGAGCAGACCGGACAGCGTCGCCGCCGTCAGGCTGACCCGGCTGCTGAGCACGCTGGCGGTCAAGCGCGTCTCGCTGGCCAGTACCTGCAGGATCATCAGCTGCATGGGGGTCAGCCCACCGAAGCGGGCCAGACGCTTGGCGTGCACCTCCCCCGCCTGCTGCAAGCGCCGCAAGGCCTGGAAAAGCGGCATCTCGAATGCCATGACAGATGACAAATCTATTTCAGCAGGAACTTTTTTATCGCTCATAAGCACCAATTCATAGCCACCAAAACTTTGACATGAAAGCATTTTTTTGTTTTGGTGTAAAAGGTCCGGGAACGGACCACTCCCCAACGGAAACACCGGTAAGGAACTATGTGCGGAATAGCTGGAGAACTACGTTTTGATCGACGCCCCGCGGACCTGGCGGCAGTCGAACGCATCACCCACCACCTGGCCCCTCGCGGCCCCGACGCCCACGGCTTCCACAGCCAGGGCCCCATCGCCCTCGGCCATCGCCGCCTGAAGATCATGGATCTGGCCGAAGCCTCGGGCCAGCCGATGATCGACAGCGACCTCGGCCTGTCCATGGTGTTCAACGGCGCCATCTACAACTACCCCGAGCTGCGCGCCGAACTGGAGGCGCTGGGTTATCGCTTCTTCTCCGGCGGCGACACCGAAGTGCTGCTCAAGGGCTATCACGCCTGGGGCGAGCAACTGCTGCCCAAGCTCAACGGCATGTTCGCCTTCGCCGTCTGGGAGCGCGACACGCAGAGCCTGTTCATCGCCCGCGACCGCCTCGGCGTCAAGCCGCTGTACCTGTCGCGCACCGGTCAGCGCCTGCGCTTCGCCTCGTCGCTGCCGGCACTGCTGCAAGGCGGCGACATCGCCAAGACGCTGGATGCCGTGGCGCTCAACCACTACCTGAACTTCCATGCCGTGGTGCCGGCGCCGCGCACCATCCTGGCCGGCGTCGAGAAACTGCCGCCAGCGACCTGGATGCGCGTCGACGCGGATGGCAAGGTCGAGCAGCAGAGCTGGTGGTCGCTGCAATTCGGCCCGCGCGGCGACGAAACCGGCTACGGCCTGGAAGAATGGCGCGAGCAGACGCTGGAAACCATGCGCCAGGCGGTGGAGATCCGCCAGCGCGCCGCCGTGGATGTCGGCGTGCTGCTCTCCGGTGGCGTCGACTCGAGCATGCTGGTCGGCCTGTTGCGTGAAGCCGGTGTGGAGAACCTGCTGACCTTCTCCATCGGCTTCCAGGATGCCGGCGGCGAACGTGGTGACGAATTCCAGTACTCGGACCTGATCGCCCAGCGCTTCGCCACTCGCCATCACCAGTTGCGCATCGGCGAGCACGAGATTCTCGAACAATTGCCGCAGGCCTTCCGCGCCATGAGCGAGCCGATGGTCAGTCACGACTGCATCGCCTTCTATCTGCTCTCGCGTGAAGTGGCCAAGCACTGCAAGGTGGTGCAGAGCGGCCAGGGCGCCGACGAGCTGTTCGCCGGCTACCACTGGTACCCGCAGGTCGACGGCGCCAAGGATGCCTTCGCCGCCTACCGCGCTGCCTTCTTCGACCGCGAGCACGACGAGTACGCCGCCTGCGTGCAGCCGGCCTGGCTGACTGGCGACATGGCCGGCGAGTTCGTCCGCGAGCACTTCGCCCAACCAGGCGCAGAGGCGGCGGTGGACAAGGCCCTGCGTCTGGACAGCACGGTGATGCTGGTCGACGACCCGGTCAAGCGCGTGGACAACATGACCATGGCCTGGGGCCTGGAGGCGCGCACGCCGTTCCTCGACTACCGCGTGGCCGAACTGTCGGCGCGCATTCCGGCGCAGTTCAAGCTGCCCGACGGCGGCAAGCACGTGCTCAAGGAAGCGGCACGCAAGGTCATCCCCAGCGAGGTGATCGACCGGCCCAAGGGCTACTTCCCGGTACCGGGCCTCAAGCACCTGGAAGGCGCCACCCTCGGCTGGGTACGCGACCTGCTGCTCGACCCCAGCCAGGATCGCGGCCTGTTCAACCCGAGCATGCTCGACCAGTTGCTGACCAACCCGCAGAGCCAGTTGACGCCGCTGCGCGGCTCCAAGCTGTGGCAGCTCGCGGCGCTCAACCTGTGGCTGAGCGAACAGGGTCTGTAAAGCGGGCAGGCGCGGCGCTCGCGGCGCGCCTGCCGGATCAACGGTCGTAGCCCGGATGTCATCCGGGGTTGTCGCGACTCAACACTCGATCCGGCCCAGACCGGAGGTAGAGATTAAGGACAACTCATGCGCTCCCCTGCCTTTAACCAACGCCTGATCCGCGGCCAGACACCCTCCTACGAACGTCTGCAGGCGCGTCTGGCCGAGGACCACAGCAGCCAGCCCAGCCAGCCGCAGGCCATCCACTGCGGCTGGGGGCGACTGCTGATCGGCCACACCTACCCGGATGCCACGGCGCTGGCCGAAGCCCTGCTCAACGAACAACCCGGCGAGCGCGACATCGCCCTGTACGTCGCCGCCCCGCACCAGGTGCTGGCCCACGCCCCGCAACAGCTGTTCCTCGACCCGTCCGACACCCTGCGCCTGTGGTTCACCGACTACCGGCCGGCACGTCGCAGCTTTCGCGGTTTCCGCATCCGCCGCGCGCAGAGCGAGGCGGACTGGCAGGCGATCAACTGCCTGTACCAGACCCGCGGCATGCTGCCGATCGATGCGGACAAGCTCACTCCCTACAACGACGGCGGCCCGACCTACTGGCTGGCCGAGGACGAGGACAGCGGCTCGGTGATCGGCAGCGTCATGGGTCTCAATCACCAGCGCGCCTTCCGCGACCCGGAAAACGGCAGCAGCCTCTGGTGCCTGGCGGTCGACCCGCAGTGCAGCCGGCCGGGCGTCGGCGAAGTGCTGGTGCGCCACCTGATCGAGCACGGCATGAGCCGTGGCCTGAGCTACCTCGACCTGTCGGTGCTGCACGACAACAAGCAGGCCAAGCGGCTGTACGCCAAGCTGGGCTTCCGCGAGTTGCAGACCTTCAGCCTCAAGCGCAAGAACGGGATCAACCAGCCGCTGTTCCTCGGCCCCGGACCGCAGGCCGAACTCAATCCCTATGCACGCATCATCGTCGACGAAGCCCTGCGCCGTGGCATCGAGGTGCAGGTGGACGACGCCGAGGCCGGGCTGTTCACCCTCAGTCATGGCGGCCGGCGCATCCGCTGCCGCGAATCGCTGTGCGACCTGACCAGCGCGGTGAGCATGACCCTGTGCCAGGACAAGCGCCTGACCCACCGCGCGCTGTCGCGGGCACAGCTCAGCGTGCCCGACCAGCGCCTCGCAGGCAGCGCCGAGGACAATGCCGCGTTTCTCGCCGAACACGGCTCGGTGGTGGTCAAGCCGGTCGATGGCGAACAAGGCCAGGGCGTCGCCGTGGACCTGCGCACGCCCGGCGAGGTGCAGGAAGCGATCGAACGCGCACGGGTGTTCGACCAGCGCGTGCTGCTGGAGAGCTACCACGCCGGCCACGACCTGCGCGTGCTGGTGATCGGCTATGAAGTCGTCGCCGCCGCGATCCGCCGCCCGGCCGAAATCATCGGTGACGGCCGCCACAGCATCGGTGAGTTGATCGACGCGCAGAGCCGTCGCCGCCAGGCCGCCACCGGCGGCGAGAGCCGCATTCCCAAGGACGCCGAGACCCTGCGCACCCTGCACGGCGCCGGCCTGGACTACGACAGCGTGCTGCCCGCCGGACAGCGCCTGGCGGTGCGCAAGACCGCCAACCTGCACACCGGCGGCACGCTGGAGGACGTCACCGCGATCCTGCATCCGAAGCTGCGCGATGCCGCGATCAAGGCAGCGCGTGCGCTGGAGATCCCGGTGGTCGGCCTCGACCTGCTGGTGCCGGCCGCCGACCAGCCCGACTACGTGTTCATCGAAGCCAACGAGCGCGCCGGCCTGGCCAACCATGAACCGCAGCCGACCGCCGAGCGCTTCGTCGACCTGCTGTTCCCGCTGAGCCAGGCCACGAGCTGAACCCCACTCCCCCGGCCCACTCCCGCGAACGGGAGTGGGAAGACTCAAACGCCGAGGAGCTTGTATGCAACAACTACCCGAACCCGATCTCGACTACCTGCAGAAGGTGCTGCTGGAGATGCTCGCCATCCCCAGCCCGACCGGCTTCACCGACACCATCGTGCGCTACGTCGCCGAGCGCCTGGAAGAGCTGGAAATCCCCTTCGAACTGACCCGTCGCGGCACCATCCGCGCCACGTTGCGCGGGCGCCAGAGCGAATACGAACGCTTTGACCGCGCCGTCTCCGCACACCTGGATACCATCGGCGCCATCGTCCGCGAGATCAAGGACAACGGCCGCCTCGGCCTGGCCCCGGTGGGGTGCTGGTCGAGCCGCTTCGCCGAGGGCAGCCGAGTCAGCCTGTTCACCGACAACGGCGTGATCCGTGGCAGCGTGCTGCCGCTGATGGCGTCCGGACACGCCTTCAACACGGCGGTCGACACCCTGCCGATCAGCTGGGACCACGTCGAGCTGCGCCTGGACGCCTACTGCGCCACCCGTGCCGACTGCGACTCGCTGGGCATCTCGGTGGGTGACTTCGTCGCCTTCGACCCCCTGCCGGAGTTCTCCGAAAGCGGTCACATCAGCGCCCGTCACCTGGACGACAAGGCCGGCGTGGCCGCCCTGCTGACGTCGCTCAAGCTCATTCGCGACCACGGCCTGCAACCGCTGATCGACTGCCACCCGCTGTTCACCATCACCGAGGAAGTCGGCTCCGGCGCCGCCGCCGCCCTGCCCTGGGACGTCAGCGAATTCGTCGGTATCGACATCGCCCCGGTCGCGCCCGGTCAGCAATCCAGCGAGCATGCCGTCAGCGTGGCCATGCAGGACTCCGGCGGCCCCTACGACTACCACCTGTCCCGCCAGCTGCTGCGCCTGGCCGCCGAACAGGAGGTGGCGGTGCGCCGCGACCTGTTCCGCTACTACCACAGCGATGCCCAGTCCGCCGTCGCCGCCGGCCACGATATCCGCACGGCGCTGCTGGCCTTCGGCTGCGATGCCACCCACGGCTACGAGCGTACGCACATCGACAGCCTCAAGGCGCTCAGCAGCCTGCTCACCGCCTACATGATGAGCCCGCCTGTGTTCGCCAGCGACGCCCAGCCCGCCCAGGGTTCGCTGGAGCATTTCAGCCATCAGCTGGAGCACGATGCGCAGATGGAAAGCGGCACCCGGGTGCCGCCGGTGGACAGCCTGGTCAAGCAACATGATCGGGATGCTTGAAGGGTTTCCCACATAAGGGCAAAGTGGCACGAAGGACGACAGGGGGAGCTCAGGCTCCCCTTTTTATGGCCGCCAGCACCTTGGCCAACCTGCGGGTCGTCGCCATGCGACGTTAAAACGACTTCCGGCCATGCACATGGCCTTCTGAGGTTCACGGATGCCTCGTCTATGTCTGGCTTTGCTGCTGTTCTGGCTTGCATGTCCGAGCTGGGCCCTCACGCCCGTGCCGCTGGGCAGTGACGACCTGCGTTTTTCCCTGGGCCCCTACACCGGCTACTACGAGGACGCGGACGGCAGCCTGAGCGTCGAGCAGGTCCAGGCCCTGGACGATGGCGCCTTCCACGACCTGGACGGCGAGCATGCCAATCTCGGCAAGAATGCCTCCGTGTGGTGGTTCAAGGTGCGCCTGGTCAGCAGCCTCGATCACCCGCTCGGCGGCTACCTCGAAGTCAATTACCCGCTTCTCGATCACCTGCAGGTCTACCTGATCGATCCCCGGGGCCGGCGCCAGGCCCAGGAAAGCGGTGACCGCTTCGCCTTCTCGCAACGCCCGGTGCAGGTCCGCAACTTCTGGTTCCCCATGCAGATGGAGCCGGGGGTCAGCACGCTGCTGATCCGCGTGGAAACCAGCAGCACGGTGTTCGTGCCGCTGTTCTTCGCCACCTACGGCGCCAGCGCGGCGGCGCAGGAGAACCTGATGGGGTTCGCCGGCGCCTTCTACGGCGTGCTGTTCGCGATGTTCTGCTACAACCTGTTCCTCTACCTGTCACTGCGCGAGTCGGCCTACCTCTGGTACCTGGCCTACAACCTCAACGTCGGCCTGCTCGCCGCCTGCTTCGACGGCATGCTGTTCAAGCTGCTCCCCGAGCACGTGGCCTTCCAGTCGGTCAGCATCTACATCCTGATGTACGTGCACTGCCTCACGGCCATCCAGTTCAGCCGCCACTTCCTCCACGCGCGGCAGTACTTTCCGACACTCGACACCGGCCTGCGCCTGCTGATGCTGGTGTGCATCGGCTGCCTGCTGTCGGTGCCGCTGATCGGCTTCGCCGCCTGGAACATCCTGGCCAGCGTCACCGTCTCCGTGGTGTCGCTGATCCTGCTGCTTACCGGCATCTACATCTGGCGCCGGGGCGTGCGCTACGGCTCCTACTACACCCTGGCCTGGGCCATCCTGCTGTTCGCCTTCATCCAGGCCACCACCGGCTCGCTGGGCCTGGAGGTGTTCGGCGTGTTCGGCGCCACGGCGGTGAAGATCGGCGTCACCATCGAGCTGATCACCCTGTCCATCGGCCTGGCCGACCGCATCAACCTGCTCAAGGAAGAAGGCTTCCAGTCGCGCCGCGCCGCCGAGCAGGCGGCGTTCGAAAGCCAGGCCAAGAGCCGCTTCCTGGCCAAGATGAGCCACGAGATCCGCACGCCGCTCAATGGCGTGCTGGGCATGCTGCAACTGCTGCGCGAGACGCCGCTGGATCGCAGCCAGCGCTTCTACGTCGACACCATCTCCAGCTCCGGCAGCTCGCTGATGGCGGTGATCAACGACATCCTCGACTACGCCCGCATCGAGTCCGGCAAGCTCAGCCTGGAACAGATCGAGTTCGACCTCGAGGACATGATCTCCGACACCCTCAGCCTGTTCACCGGGCAGGCCATGGACAAGCGCCTGCGCCTCTACGTCAGCCTGGAAAACGGCGTGCCCCGGCGGATTCAGGGCGACCCGACACGCCTCAAGCAGGTGTTGATGAACCTGCTCAGCAACGCCCTGAAATTCACTGCCGAAGGCCATGTCGCGCTCAGCGTCAGCCGCCGCAGCGACAGTCACGGCGAACCGCACCTGGTGTTCGCCGTCAGCGACAGCGGTATCGGCATCAGCGAGCAGGCACTGGCGCAGCTGTTCGAGTCCTTCGCCCAGGGCGACTCCAGCACCACCCGCCGCTACGGCGGCAGCGGCCTGGGCCTGGCCATCAGCAAGGAGCTGGTGGAGATGATGGGCGGACGGATCGAGGTCCAGAGCACCCTCGGCCAAGGCACGCGCTTCGCATTCGATATACCCTTGCTGGCCGAACCGGACGTGCCCGACGAACTCAGCCGTCTGCTGGCCGGACGCACCGCCCTGCTCGCCTCGCTGGACGGCCTGGGCCTGGATGCCATGAGCCGTCTGCTCGGGCGCTGGGGCATGCGCACCGAGCGCTGCCAGACACCGGAGCGCCTGCAAGGCTATCTGGAGGATTTCGCCGCGCCGCCATTGCTGATATTGATGGCGCCCTGGCCGGGCGGGGTGAACCACTGGCTCGACTCGCTCAGGCCCATGCTGCAGACGCAGCAGCGCGTGCTGCTGGTCTGCCCGCCCGAAGCCTGCCAGCAATTACCGGCCAGTCACGGCCTGCGCCTGCAACACCTGGCCCAGCCCGTGGCGATCAACGCCCTGCGCCAGGCACTGAGCGGGCTGTATGAAGAACCCAGAGCACAGGTACATCGATTGGTGAGAGAAGTACGCAGCGACAATGGCAACGCCCCGTGCATCCTGGTGGCGGAGGACAACCCGGTGAATCAGCTGGTGGTTCAGGGCTTTCTCAAGAAACGCGGCTACAGCGTGCGCCTGGTGACCAACGGCCAGGCGGCCGTCGACGAATATGCGCGCGACCCCGCCGCCGTGCAGCTGATCCTGATGGATTGCGAGATGCCGGTGATGGACGGTTTCGAGGCCACCCGGCAGATCCGTCGCCTGGAACGCGGCCAGCAGTTGGCCGCCGTGCCCATCATCGCCCTGACCGCACACATCCTCGAAGAGCACCGCCAGCACGGCCTGGACGCCGGCATGGACGATTTCCTCGGCAAACCGCTGGACAGCGGCGTGCTCTACAGCACCCTGGAGCGCTACCTCGACCCGCAGGGCGCCTGACATCGGCAGAGGCTCGCGGCGGCAGGCGCTCTGCCTCTATCATGAGCGCCTGCCACTGGAGCCCGTTCGCTGTGCTGATTCCCGCCCACCTGCTGCAAGCCGACACCCTCACCGCCCTGATCGAAGACTTCGTCACCCGCGACGGTACCGACAACGGTGACGAAACCCCGCTGGAGACCCGCGTCCAGCGCGTGCGCCGCGCCCTGGACAAGGGCGAGGCGGTGATCGTGTTCGATCCCGACAGCCAGCAGTGCCAGCTGGCGATGAAACGCGACGTGCCGAAAGAGTGGCTGGATGCGCTGAACGACGACTTCAGTGATTGACCGTATGCGCCAGCATGACCGATAGCTGACACAGTGGCCGGCCGCTCTCGGCGTGCCATTGATTGAAGGCCGCCTGAACGGCAGCCAGATCCTTCTGGCTGGTCGGCGCCTTGTCGATGATGCCCTGGGCCTTGAGCGCCGCCACCATGTCATCGGTGGGCACGAAGGTATCCTTGCCGACCATGCGCAGGAAGCGCGGTGCGGACAGCCCGCCCAACTGGCTGCCGTGCTTGGCCAGGTACTTCCACAGACCGACGATATCGCTTGCCGGCCAGTCCGCGACGAGGGCACCGAAGCTGCCTTTCTCGCGACGGACATCGAGGATGAACTGGGCGTTGCGCGGCACGCTCTTCAACTTGCCCAGATGGCGAATCAGACGCGCGTCCTGCATCAGGTTCTCCAGGCGCTCGCCGCCCATCAGCACCACCTTCTCCGGGTCGAAACCGAAGAACACCTCCTCGAACGCCGGCCACTTGGCGTCCACCAGGCTGTGCTTGAGCCCTGCGCGGAAGATGCGCAGGCTGATCAACGACAGGTAGCGGTCGTCGCTCAATGCGCGCAGCTCGGCCTCGCTGCACGGCTGCGGCAGCATCGCCTGCAGCGCCTTCTCCGAACCGAAGCGATTGAGGCAGAACGCGTGCAGCCACTTGTAATCACGCATGAATCGAATCCTTGCTGAAACCAGTGACGAAGCCTGCACGCAGTTCGCCGAACACTCAAGTCCCGCCCGAAGGCACTGCCGCTCGCGGATCGGCGGGCGCCCCTAGCGCAGGCGTTCGGCCGCCTGACGCAGGGCGACCTCGGTCGCGCTCCAGCCCAGGCAGCCATCGGTGATCGAGACACCGTAGCGCAGCTCGCCGGAAAGCGCCTGGCAGCCGTCGAACAGGTGACTCTCCAGCATCACCCCGCGCAGGCTGAGATCGCCGGCCAGGCGCTGGTCGATCACGCTGTCCAGCACCGCCGGCTGACGCAGCGGGTCCTTGCCGCTGTTGGCATGGCTGCAATCGACCATGATGCGCGGCGCTATGCCCTGACGCTGCAGCGCGTCGCGCGCGGCGGCGACACTGGCGGCATCGTGGTTGGGCGCACCGTGGCCACCGCGCAGCACCAGATGGGTATCGGGGTTGCCGGCGGTGTGCAGCAGTGCCGGGTGGCCAAGCTCATCGATACCGAAGTGCTGGTGCGGGTGCGCAGCCGAACGCATGGCGTCGCAGGCGATGGCGACGCTGCCATCGGTGCCGTTCTTGAAGCCGACCGGCAGGTCCAGGCCGCTGACCATCTCGCGGTGCACCTGCGATTCGCTGGTGCGCGCGCCAATCGCCGCCCAGCCGAGCAGGTCATCGAAGTAGCCGGCAGCCAGCGGTTGCAGCAACTCGGTCGCCAGTGGCAGGCCGCGCGCCAGGATATCCAGCATCAGTTGCCGCGACTGGCGCAGCCCCTCGGCCATGTCGCCACTGCCGTCGAGATGCGGGTCGTACAGCAGGCCCTTCCAGCCCACGGTGGTACGCGGCTTCTCCACGTAGGCGCGCATCACCAGCAACAGCTGGTCGTCGACCTGAGGCGCGAGTTCCGCCAGGCGCTCGGCATACTCGAGAGCCGAGACCGGGTCATGCAGGGAGCACGGGCCGACGACGACGAGCAGACGCGAATCCTCGCCATCGAGCACGGCACGGATGGCGGCACGGTCGGCGCAGATGCGTTCGGCAAGCAGACTGGGCAACGGCAGGCGCTGGCGCAGGACGGCGGGACTGGGCAGCGGCTGGGCGCTGCGACGGACGATGGAGGTGGCGTGGGAAGCGAGTTGAGCGGAGACGGATGCGTTCATGATCTGGCGGTTCCTTGGCCGGCGCGGTCGGTGCCGCGGCGGCGCTAGCTGAGTGTTCGTTGCAAAGGTGTCGGGGCGGCGGTAACGCTGCTAAATCGCCAGTCGTAGCGGTAGTTGCGGTAATAACGGTTCATCTGCATGTCCTCGATACGTGGTCTTTTTCGACCGAAAAAACAAAACCCCCGGTCGGGTTGCCGACCGGGGGTTTTCTGGAAAACGTCTCTGGTGGCGACCCTGTTCTGCTAGGCCGCCTGTGGGGTATCAGGCGCGCCTGTGGCTAAACCAATACCCAAAGAAATAATACGCCGCCGCCACGAGCGCCTGCGCACGAGCCAGCGCGGCGCGAGAGGCACCGGCTTGCAGCATGGACAGGAGGTTGTGGCTGACAGACATGGAATTCTCCAGAACGATGGCTGAACCTTACTCCAGGCCCTGGCGGCCTGGCAAGCACCCATGCGACGCGGCATGGATGTCGGTTCCTGCATCCACCGATGGCCCCAGCAAGGTGGATCGGTGAAGCGTGATCCACCCTACCCCGGTTACAGGCTCACACATCGGGAAAGCGCAGCATGGCGCTGTCGTCGACCCGTAGGGTGGATGTCGCCTTTTACATCCACCAATGCCCCTGCACGGTGGATCGGTGAAACGTGATCCACCCCACCCCGGTTACAGGCTCATCACATCGAGAAAGCGCGGGGTGGCGCTGTCGTCGACCCGTAGGGTGGATGTCGCTTCTTACATCCACCAACGGCCGCACGGTGGATTGGTGAAGCGTGATCCACCCCACCCCGGTTACAGGCTCATCACATCGAGAAAGCGCGGGGTGGCGCTATCGTCGATCTTCAGGCTCCTGAAGTCGAACAGGTTGCGGTCGGCCAGTTGCGACGGGTGCACGTTCTGCAGGGCGCGGAACATGATCTCGACACGGCCGGGGCTCTTGCGCTCCCACTCCTGCAGCATCTCCTTGACCACCTGGCGCTGCAGGTTCTCCTGCGAACCGCACAGGTTGCACGGGATGATGGGGAATTCCTTGAGCTGGCTGTAGGCCTCGATGTCCGCCTCGGCGCAGTAGGCCAGCGGGCGGATCACCACGTTGCGGCCGTCGTCGGAGAGCAGCTTGGGCGGCATGGCCTTGAGCGTGCCGCCGTAGAACATGTTGAGGAAGAAGGTTTCCAGGATGTCGTCGCGGTGGTGGCCCAGCGCCATCTTGGTCGCACCGATCTCGTCGGCGTAGGTGTACAGCGTGCCGCGACGCAGGCGCGAGCACAGCGAGCAGGTGGTCTTGCCCTCGGGAATCTTCTCCTTGACCACCGAGTAGGTGTCCTTCTCGATGATGTGGTACTGCACACCGATGGATTCCAGATAGGCCGGCAGCACGTGCTCGGGGAAACCGGGCTGCTTCTGGTCCATGTTCACCGCGACGATCTCGAACTTGATCGGCGCCACCTTCTGCAGGTACAGCAGCACGTCGAGCATGGTGTAGCTGTCCTTGCCGCCGGACAGGCAGACCATCACCTTGTCGCCATCCTCGATCATGTTGAAATCGGTGATGGCCTCGCCGGCCAGGCGGCGAATGCGCTTCTGCAGTTTGTTCTGGTTGACCGAAAGGGTGCCCATGGTGCGTCGAGATCCGAGGGGGTGGGAACGAAAGCGCGACATTTTACGCACAATGGCGTCTCGCCCCTACCCCACCGGCAACGAAATGCTAGGCTCGGCCGATGAATGACGACCTAGACCCCACCCAGGACCTCGCCGAACAGGTGCTGCAACTGCTGCAGGCCGCTCCCGAGGGGCTTGCCGAATACGCGCTGATCCAGCAACTGAAAGAGCGCCACAGCGGCCATATCCCCAACCTGCCGCTGGCCGACAAGCTGGTGCTGTTCCGCACCCATTTCCTGCTGTTCAACGCCCTGTATCGCCTGCGCGAGCGGCTCTGGCAGCAGGGCAGTCACCTGCTGCAGATCAGCCCGCTGTGCATTCGCCTGCTGCCGTACGAGCCCGGCGCCGCTGCGCTGAGCGAGCGTGACGAGCTGCGTGACTACTACCTCGACATGAGCCAGCTGCGCGATACCGACGAGCGCGACGTCGAACGCCTGCTGACCAGCTTCTGGACGCGCATGCAGGGTGGCGACGAGAAGCAGGCCGCGCTGGAGCTGTTCGAACTGGACGACGAGCGGGCCCTCGACCTGCCAAGGATCAAGCAACGCTATCGGCAGATGGTCAGCCAGCACCACCCCGACCGAGGCGGCAGCACAGAGCGGTTGCAGTCGATCAATCTGGCGATGGAAATTCTAGAGCGCTATTACCGCTGATCCAGAGAGAGCGATTTGCTCTAAAGCCAGGCACCACGCCTGCTCCAGCCCCTGCCTATACTGCGACATAAGGTCGCATTGATTCGGCTTGGTCACCCGGTGGCGCTGCCCATGCGCGCCGGGCGTCCGCGGGGGGCGACCGTCATAAGAATGAGGAGGTGTCTGGCATGATCCACCACGTTTGGGGGCTCTTCACCCATCCCGACCAAGAATGGCAAGAAATCCGTGGCGAGGAAGAATCCATCAGCCACATGTACCTGACCCACGTGCTGATCCTCGCGGCCATCCCCGCGATCTCAGCCTACATCGGCACCACCCAGGTCGGCTGGGCCATCGGTGATCGAGCGCCGGTGATGCTCACCGAAGGCAGTGCGATGGTGATGACCATCATGTCCTACCTGGCCATGCTCGCTGGCGTCGCGGTAATGGGCGCCTTCATCCACTGGATGGCGCGCACCTACGATGCCAATCCCAGCCTGACCCAATGCATCGTCTTCGCCGCCTATACCGCGACCCCGCTGTTCATCGGCGGCCTGGCGGCCCTGTACCCGCACCTGTGGCTGGGCATGGTCGTGGGTACGATCGCCATCTGCTACACGGTCTACCTGCTCTACGTCGGCATACCGACCTTCATGAGCATCCCCGAGGACGAAGGCTTCATGTTCTCCAGCTCGGTGTTGGCGGTCGGTCTGGTGGTACTGGTGGCGATGATCGCCAGTTCGGTGATTCTCTGGGGCATGGGCGTCGGCCCGGTCTACACCAGCTAGCGCTGAAGCGCGTCGACAGCAAGGGCCGGCAGCGATGTCGGCCCTTCTTGCATCTGGGCCGCCATTCGTCGGCCCGGAAGGCGGCACCTGGTCCGCAGGTCCGGGCAACTTCGCCGTATCCCTGGCGCTTGCGGCATAATCCCCCGTCGAACCGCAGCCGCTACCTGCCATGCCCGAACAGATCCATGCCCGTGTCGAAGCCTGTTACCAACAGGCCGAGGCCTTCTTCAAGCAACCTTTCGCCCGCCCGCAGATCAGTTTCAAGCTGCGCGGGCAGAAGGCGGGCGTCGCCCACCTGACGGAGAACAAACTGCGCTTCAACCTGCAGCTGTACCGGGACAACCATGAGGACTTCCTGCGCCAGACGGTGCCTCACGAAGTCGCCCACATGATCGCCCACCAGCTGTTCGGCCCACGCATCCAGCCGCATGGCGAGGAGTGGCAGCTGATCATGCGGGGCGTCTACGAGCTGCCGCCGCATCGCTGCCACAGCTACGAGGTCGAGCGCCGCAAGGTCAATCGCTTCATCTACCGCTGCGGTTGCACGGACGGCGAGTTCCCCTTCTCGGCCCAGCGCCATGCCTTGGTCGCCAAGGGCCGCCGCTACTATTGCAGACGCTGCAAGGTGACGCTGACCTTCAGCGGTGAACAGCGCCAGGAATGACCCGCTTCGCCGCGGAACTCAGTATTCGAGTGACTGCAACCACGCGGTGCGTATCCGCGCCTGCTCGGCGTGACACTCGGACTCCCAGAATCCGGTCCAGGGCGACCCTTCTACCCGGTTGCGCGCGTACAGGCTGCAATCCAGTTCACGCTGCCTGATCCACAACCGCTGGGCATCACGCAAATCGTCAGCGAGCACAGAGTCGTAGCGCCTGAGTGACGTCATCACACGCTCGTACGTGACCTGCAGCTGCTGTTCCGCAGCCTTCCAGACCGGCCCCTGACACATGAAGGCAGCCATGGCACTGCCTTGCTGGCAGGGGTCGTCCGGGTCCTCGGCAGCCAGGACCGGGGACAGAATGACGAACATCGCCAGCGCGACGGCGCCTCGTGCGCCCCTTGCGATTCCTTTCATGCCCAACGCTCCAACAGGATATGGGCGGCTATCCTAAGCGGCGCTCCAGCGCGACTCAACCGAACACGCGCGCCTCGCGCAGCGCGGCGATCCGTTCGGCGTCGTAACCCAGTTCCTGCAGCACCTGCTCGGTGTGCGCGCCGACTGCTGCGCCGACATGCCGGGGTGGCGCCAGGCCGTCGGAGAATTTCAGCGGGCAGGCCAGTTGCGCCTGCGCCGGCAGCCCCTCGCGCGGCACCTCGACCACCAATTCACGGGACCTGATCTGCGGATGCACCACCGCCTCGGAGAGGGGCAGCATGGGCTCGACGCAGGCATCCAGCGCGGCGAACACCTCGCTCCACTCGGCGAAGTCGCGCTTCTCGATCTCGATCTCGATCTCGCGCTTGAGCGCACGCTGGTCGTCCGCCTTGGGCGAAAGCCCGCGTGCCGCCAGCTCGGGACGACCAATGGCGGCGCAGAACTGCTGCATGAACTGTGGCTCCAGGCTGCCGACCGAGAACCAGCGGCCATCGCGCGTGCGGTAGTAGTCATAGAAACTGCCACCGTTGAGCGCCTGATTCTCCATGTCGGGTTCCACACCGGCGCCCAGGTAGCCTGCGCCCGCCATGCCATGCAGGCTGAAGGCACAATCGGTCATGCTCACGTCGACCTGCTGGCCCTGGCCGCTCACCTGGCGCTGCACCACGGCGGCAAGCAGGCCGATCACCCCATGCAGCGAGCCGCCGGCCAGGTCCGCCAGCTGTACCCCCAGCGGCAGCGGGCCGCTGTCAGCACGCCCGGTATAGCTGGCGATGCCGGCCAGTGCGAGGTAGTTGATGTCGTGCCCGGCGCGATCACGATACGGCCCGCTCTGGCCATAACCGGTGATCGACACGTAGATCAGCCTCGGGTTGATCGCCTTGAGCGCCTCGTAGCCGACGCCCAGCTTGTCCATCACACCGGGGCGAAACTGCTCCAGCACGATGTCGTATTCACGCACCAGCTGCTTGACCACCTCGACCGCCTCCGCGCGCTTGAGGTCGAGGGCGATGCTGCGCTTGTTGCGGTTCAGGTAGGCGTGGCTGGTGGAGGTGCCGCCATCGTGTGGAGGCAGTACGCGCACCAGGTCCATGCGCGTCGGCGACTCGACGCGCAGGACCTCTGCGCCCATGTCGGCGAGCAGCAAGGAAGCGAATGGCCCTGGCAACAGGGTGGAGAAGTCGAGAACCTTCAACGAAGACAGTGGGCCGCTCATGGCGTCTCCTGATAAGTGACCGGTTGGCCGACGCGGCGGCAGCGTTCATACGCCCCCGCAACGTCGATGCGCTGATCGCTCCTGCGCGACCTTACAGCTTCATGCCACGGCTGATGATTTCCTTCATGATCTCCGACGTACCGGCGAAGATGCGCTGGATGCGCGCGTTCGCGTACATCTTGCAGATCGGATACTCCCACATGTAGCCCCAACCGCCATGCAGCTGTACACCCTCGTCGACGACCTTGCCGAGCAGCTCGGTGGTGAACAGCTTGGCCTCGGCAGCCACTTCGGGGCTGAGCTGCTTCTGGTTGTGGTCCATCACGCAGCGGTCGGTGAACACCTGCGCCACGTCGATCTGCGTGCGCATCTCGGCGAGCTTGAAGCGGGTGTTCTGAAAGTGCGCCACCGGGCGACCGAAGGCCTGGCGTTCCCTGACGTACTCGACGGTCGCCTGCAGCGCCGCCTCGGCCCCGGCCACCGCGCCACAGGCGTTGGTCAGGCGCTCCTGGGCCAGCATGTTCATCAGGTAGAAGAAGCCGCCCTTCGCATCACCGAGCAGGTTCTCCTTGGGCACCTTGACCTCGTTGAAGAACAGTTCGGCGGTGTCCTGGCTGTGCATGCCGAGCTTCTTCAGCTTCTTGCCGCGCTCGAAACCCGGCATGCCACGCTCGACCAGGAACAGGCCCATGGCGTGCTTGTTGGCCGGATCGGTCTTGGCCGCGACGATCACCACGTCGGCCAGGTAACCGTTGGAGATGAACACCTTGGAGCCGTTGAGCAGCCAGTGATCGCCCTTGTCCACCGCCGTGGTGCGCATGCCGGCCAGGTCGGAGCCGGCGGCCGGCTCGGTCATCGCCACGGCCAGGATGGTCTCGCCACGGATGATGCCTGGCAGCAGACGCGCCTTCTGCTCGGCATTGCCGTATTCGGCGATGTAGGGGCCGCACAGCGCCGAGTGCAGCGGAATCATGAAACCGGGCTCGTTGATACGCGCCAGCTCCTCGCACATGATCTGCTCGTAGCGGAAGTCCTTGAGCCCCGTGCCACCATATTCCTCGTCCGCCCAGGGCAGCAGGAAGCCCATTTCGCCCGCCTTGCGCCACACGCTGCGATCCACCACTCCGGCCTCTTCCCAGGCTTCCTGATGGGGCACCACCTCCTTGTCCAGGAATGCCGCGAAGGCATCGCGAAACAGGTTGTGTTCGGTGTCGAAATGAGTGCGCTGCATGGGGCGGGTCCTCCGCTGTTTTTTATGAGCCAGAGGGTAAGTGCCGCCCCGCTGCCCCCTCAATGACCCATGCGCTCAGCCTGAATTGACCCAATCGCTCGGCTGGCTTGCCGCCGCGAACGCCAGCCGCCTACCATCGGTGCCCCTCGACCTTGGAAAGCCAGCATGCGCGAACGCACCATCGCCAGCCACTTCGTCCGCGCCGCGCTGCGCGGTGCCGGGCGCCGCGGCCTCGCCTGCGACGCGCTACTGCGCCAGGCCGGTATCCAGCCGGCGGTGCTGGTGGAACCGCGTGCACGCATCGCCCCCGAGCAGTTCGCCCGGCTGATGCAGCTGCTCTGGGAGGCACTGGACGACGAGTACCTGGGCTTCGGGCGCCAGCCCAGCAAACGCGGCACCTTCGCCATGATGGGCCACGCCATCATCCATTGCCGCAGCCTGGAGAAGGCCCTGAGCCGTGGTGCCCTGTTCTATGGCCTGTTCCCGGATGCACCGAGCATCCACCTGCAGCGCGAGGGCGACTGGGCGCGGCTGAGCGTGGACGACAGCACGCTGTGGGACCCGGATCACTTTCTGGTGGAAAGCCTGCTGGTGATCTGGCACCGCCTCGGCAGCTGGCTGATCGGCCAGCGCATCCGCCTCGAGGAAGCCACCTTCGCCTACCCCGAGCCGGAACATGTCGCCGAGTACGAACTGCTGTTTCCCTGCAGCCGACGCTTCGCCGCCGGGCAGACCAGCCTGCTGTTCCATGCCCGCTACCTGGCCATGCCGCTGCTGCAGGACGAGCGCACCCTCAAGCAGTTTCTCGAGCACTCCCCGGCCGATCTGCTGGCACGCCCCGACGGCGGTGACAGCCTGATCAGCCAGATTCGCCGCCTGCTCGGGCGCGACTGCCGTACCTGGCCCGACCTCGAGCAGGTCGCTCACCAGTTGCACACCAGCCCGCAGACCCTGCGCCGTCACCTGCGCGAGGAAGGCACCAGTTTCCAGGAACTCAAGGACCACCTGCGCCGTGACCTGGCGATCTATCACCTGGGCCGCGACGAACTGGCCATCCAGGACATCGCCGAACAGCTGGGCTTTTCCGAGCCGTCTGCATTCCATCGGGCGTTCAAGAAGTGGACCGGGCTGACCCCTGGCGCCTATCGTGCCCAGGAGGGCTGACCGCCACGGCATAACAGGAGCGCGCCCATGCGATCCCGTATCAGCGTCATCACCCTTGGCCATAATCTGGCCAGCGCGGAAGAGGTCGATGCACTCATGACGCAGGCGCGACGCTCGTAAAACCGGCGCAGGCCACCTTCCGGGGCGGGTATGCCGGCTACTTCCAGGCCCCGGATGGGCATCTCTGGGAAGCGCTGTGGAACCCGCAGTGGGTTGACTGAGGCATGCGCCTCAGTCGTACAGGCGCACCCTGAAACAGGCGCCGCCCAGTTCGGAATCCTCCAGGCTCAGCTCTCCGTCGTAGCTCTCGATGATGTCCTCGACCACCGCCAGGCCGATGCCCTGCCCCGGATTCTGCGCATCCAGCCGTTCGCCCCGCTGCAGCACGCGCTCACGCTGATTCTGCGGCACGCCGGGGCCATCGTCCTCGACGGTGATCAGGCAGCCGTCGAGCAACGGCTGCACGCTCACCCGCACCCGTTGCAGGCACAGCCGATAGGCGTTCTCCAGCAGGTTGCCGAGCAGCTCCATCAGGGCACCACGCTCCATGGTGACCTGGCTGTGCTCGGGCACCTCCAGCGTCGCCTCCACCTGCTTGTCGAGATAGACCTTGTCCAGCGAACGGCACAGGCCTTCCAGCAGCGGCCAGATCTGCTCGCGATGGCGCACCAGGCCGCTGCGCCGCAGGCTCGCACGCTGCAGCTGGTAGCCGACCTGCTGGCTCATGCGCTCGATCTGCGCCTGCATCAGTTGCGCCTGCTCGCGATTGCCCTCCTGAACGGCCAGGGTCTCGCCGATGCCCTGCAGCACGCTGAGCGGCGTTTTCAGGCTATGGGCGAGGTCTTCGAGCGAGTCGCGATAGCGCTCGCGCTGGCGCCGTTCGCTGTCGAGCAGGCGGTTGAGGGAATTGGTCAGGCGCAGCAGCTCGCGCGGGTGATCGTCGCTCAGGCGCTGGCGCGTGCCCGCCTCCACGCCATCGAGTTCATCGCTGAGCCCGCGCAGGCTGCGAAAGCCCCAGGTCAGGCCGAACCACAGCAAGCCGAGCAGCACCAGCAGGGCGATGCCCAGCCACAGGCGCAACTGCCAGGCGAAGCCGTTGAACAGCACCTGATATTCACGCGTCGGCTGCATGGTGACGATGCTCAGCGCCGTTTCATCGCCGCGCAGCAGGTCCACCTCGATGTCGTAGACGAAGTACTCATGGCCACTGTCGTCACGGATACGCGCAAATTCGTGGCCCTGGCCGTCATAGTGCGGCAGGTAGCGCACCAGCTCGTCGATGGACGAGCGCGAACGCCAGAGCAGCGTGCCGTCCCGGTCGAAGATGAATCCCAGCAGATGGGAATCGAGGTTGTCGAACTCCTCGTCGGGCATCTTCTCCGGCATGTGCAGCTCGCCATCGTGGATGCGCGCGGCCGAGATCAGCGCCGCCGCGTCGGAGGCCAGGCGCTTCTCCACCGTCTGTTCCAGGGCCATGAGGAAAACGCCCTGCAGCACCGGCATCAGCGACAGCATGAACAGCATCGCCAGGGCCGCGCTGGCCAGCATCAGCCGCAGGCGCAGCGAGCCCAGGCGGATGCGCAGCTTGCGCAGGATGCTGCGCAGTCGCTTCACTTGCAGCGCTCGTTGAACATGTAGCCCTGGCCACGCACCGTCTCGATCGGCTTGCCGTTCAGCAGCGCCTCCAGTTTGCGCCGCAGACGCCCCACCAGCACCTCGATGACATTGGGGTCGCGTTCGTCGTCGCCCGGATAGAGCTGCTCCATCAGGCGCTCCTTGGCCACCACCTGCTGATGATGCAGCATGAGGTACTCGAGGATGCGGTACTCGTAGGCCGTCAGCTGCAGGGATTGCTCATCGACGCTCGCCTGCTTGCGGTTCAGGTCCAGCACCAGCGCACCGGCCTCGATGGTCGACTTGGTGAACCCCGACGAGCGACGTAGCAAGGCATTCAGGCGCGCCTCCAGCTCCTCGAACTGAAACGGCTTGACCACGTAATCGTCCGCCCCGCAGGACAGCCCTTCGACCTTGTCCTGCCAGTTGCCACGTGCGGTGAGGATCAGGATCGGGAAATGCTTGTCCTGGCTGCGCAACTCCCGGATCAGGTCGATACCGCTCATGCCCGGCAGGCCGAGATCGACCAGCGCCAGGTCATGATTGAACGACTCGGCACGGTACAACGCCTCTTCAGCCGTGCGCACGGCATCCACCACGTGCCCGTTCTCGCTGAGGCGAGTGAACAGATGGTGACGCAGCAGCGCCTCATCCTCCACCACCAGCAACTTCATGTTCTTCTCCCTTCTACTCAAGACTGCGAAGGCCGGGCAGATACCCGGCCAGATAACGAAAAAGTCGGCGACAGCCACAACCGCTGTCGGTAGCGAAGCGCCACGCCAGGGTTGCAGGCCTCGGCGCGGCCATCAACGACTCGACGCCAAGCCTGCGGGAAGACTACTGAACAGGCGCTGAACCTTCCTTGAACACCTACTGAATGAGCGCCAAACAGCCTAGAGGCGTCGCACCAGGACAGCCGCCAGCACGAACAGCATGGCCAATACGCCGAGCAATGCCAGCCAGCCGGCATGCTCCCAGACATACCCTCCACCATAGCCAACCACGCTGGAGCCCATGTAATAGGCACACAGATAGAGCGCCGATGCCTGCGCCTTGGCGCCCTGCGCATGAGCGCCGACCTGACCGCTGGCCACCGCATGCGCGGCGAAGAAGCCCAGGGTGAACAGGGCCAGCCCGACGACCACCGAACCCAGCCAGGGCCCGACGCACAGGGCGACGCCCAGCAGCATCAGGGCGATGCCCCCGGACAGCACCTGACGCGCACCGAAGCGCGGCACCAGCCGCCCTGCCCAGCCGGCACTGAAGATGCCCAGCAGGTAGACCGTGAACAGCAGGCCGATCACCGTGGCGGACAGGTTGAATGGCTCGGCGGCGAGGCGAAAGCCCACGTAGTTGAACAGCGCGACGAAACCGCCCATCAGCAGGAATGCCAGGGCGAACAGCACACGCAGGCGCGGGTTGCCCAGGTGCAGGATGAAGTTGCGCAGCAGCCCGCGTAGCGACAGTGGCTGGGCGGAGAAATGCCGGGACGGCGGCAGCAACCAGAGAAACAGCAGCAGCGCCAGCAGGCCCAGCAAGGCAATCCCGCCCAGGGCCCAGGACCAGCCGCCAAGGTCGCTCAACAGCCCGGCGAGCAAACGCCCGAGCAGTCCACCCAGGGCCGTACCGCCGATGTACAGGCCCATGGCGGCGGGCAGCGCCTCGGGATCGAACTCCTCGCCGACATAGGCCATGGCCAGCGCCGGCAGGCCACTCAGGGCCAGGCCCAGCAGGGCGCGCAACAACAGCAGGCTGCTCCACTCGTCCACCAGCGCACAGGCCATTCCCAACAGTGCAGCGAGCCCCAGTGCAGCAGCCATCACCGGCTTGCGCCCCCAGCTTTCCGCCAGGGCGCCGGATACCAGCAGGCACAGGGCCAGACTCAGGGTGGTCAGCGACAGGGCCAGGCTGCTGCTGGCCGCCGAGACGCGAAAGTGCGCAGCCAGCAGCGGCAGCAGCGGCTGCACGCAATAGAGCATGGCGAAGGTGGCGAAGCCGGCGCAGAACAGCGCCAGGGTGGCACGCCGGTAACCGGCGCTGCCACGAACGAGATGGGGTGTGGACATCGGGCAAGCTCATGGAACACGGCGCAGGTTCGGCCGCGACAAAAGCTTAGCATGCTATCTATCACTGCGACTGCTCGTCGCAGTGCTTTTTATCGGCGCGTCACTCCTCGCGCAGGCGTTGCAGATGCGCCTGCAGCCCCGCCGAGGTCTGCTCGCCGACCAAGCGCTCACGCAACCTGCCCTCGGGATCGACGATGTAGGTCGCCGGCAGCACATCGTTGTGCGGCAGTTCGAAACGCGCTGCTGGGTCCTCGGCAAGCACGGTGAAACGAATGTCGAAGCCATCCGCAGCACGCTTCAGCGCATCGCCCTGCAAGCCATCGAAGTTGACGCCGATGACTTGCGCCGACTGCGTTTCCAGCGCCTTCGCCAATGCATTGAGCTGGGGAATTTCCGTGCGGCAAGGCGCGCACCACTCGGCCCAATAATTAATGACCAGCCACTGGCCATCCAGGCTGTCAGCCGTTACCTTTCGTCCATGCTGATCAGGTCCGAAGTCTTCGCTGCAACCGGCCAACACTAGACCGGCGCAAATACCCAGAACAGCCTTGCCGACAATCCGGAGCCGTAAGCCCATGTACTCGATCCTCGTCCTCTCGGGGTTGATATGACGCTGGATGCCCTGCGTCTGGAAGTACCGGACATCCGCGAGGACAGCAGTGTATCGCCAGCGGAGATCGTCGAACGACTCGCCGCCGCGCGCCTGCTCGAGGCGGAACACGGCCTGCAGCAAGTGCTGGGCCTGCTGTTCACGCTCAATCGCAGCGGCCTGACCTTACTGGAAAGGCAACGTGCGCTGCAAAGCTTCAGTGACGAGTATCGCTACTACGCCAGCCTGGCGAATCGCCAGCCACCGCCCAGCGCGCTGTTCGTACGCCTGTGCGGCGAGCTGGCGACCGGTTTCAAGCGCCTGCTGCTGCAGATCCTGCAAGGCCGCCAGCCATCCCTGCCGCACCTGGCCTGGTGCCTGTACATGGCCCAGCACTTTCTCGCACAACAGCTGCTGCGCCACTACCAGCTGTACCAGGAACCACCCGCGGCCCTGTGGCGCGACAGCCACCTGCTGTACTGGATCGGCGAGCACCAGCAGTGCCTGGACGAACCGGTCGCGGCGGCCTTCGATCCCAAGCCGGCCAGCACCCTGCGCGGCCTCTACCAGCAGATGCTGCTGTTGGCGCAGAGCAACCCCTTCCACCTGGACGAAGGTGAGTGCCTGACGCTGTTCAGTGCGCTCGCCCCGCTCGCGGCACTGGCCAGGCTGCTGCCCTGGGACGAGGAAGACGAAGCCGAGGGCCCACTGGTCGATCTCAGCGAGTCGCAGCCCTGCCTGGCATTCGAACAGCAGGCCGAGGGCGAGCCGGAAAATCTTCGCCGCTTCGAACTGGGTGCCCTGCTGATCGCCCTGCACGAGCCGGCCCCGCTGCAGAGCGGCCAGGAACGTCAGTTGCTCGAGCGCGTGCGCCAGCATTGGCTGACGCGCCAGCAACGTCGCCATGAACGTGCCGAACTCGACGGCCAGTGCAGCCTGGTGGTCGGGCTGCCGGCCATTCACGCGCAACTGCTCGACAAGCTGCCGCAACGCACCGAGGCGCAGATACTCGACGCCAGCCCCGGCGGCGCCAGGCTGCTGTGCAATGCCAACGAAGGGGGGCAACTGCAGGTCGGGCAACTGGTGCTGCTGCTCACCTATGGCACGCCCACGCTGGCCCTGGTGCGCTGGCGCCACCTCAACGCCGAAGGCCTGCACCTGGGCCTGCGCT
Organism: Ectopseudomonas khazarica; assembly: GCF_004521985.1. GTDB lineage: Bacteria > Pseudomonadota > Gammaproteobacteria > Pseudomonadales > Pseudomonadaceae > Aquipseudomonas > Aquipseudomonas khazarica. The sequence continues at coordinate 26,755 of NZ_SBHZ01000001.1, read as the reverse complement.
ACCTCAAGGGCCTGCCGCGTCCGGTGTGGCTGCGGCGGGCACCCAACGCGCAAACCCACCCCGGCGTGCTGCAGAGCACCCCGGCCCCTGGCAACGGCTGGCATCACGGCCTGTGGCTGCCCAACGGCCAGTTCGCCACCGGAGAACACCTCTGGCTGCAACTCGCCAGCGTGCACAACCAGGCCATCCTGCCGCTGCCCGAAAGCAACCTGGGAACCTCGTCGGTCACGCGCCATCCTTTGCGTCTGGCTTGATACACAAAAGTGCGATCCCAATCACGCATCCTGTCTGTCGAGCGCACAGTTTCGTCACGCGAGGGCTGCTTATAATTCCTGGCACTGAAGTCTCAACCTGCCTGGAATAGCATCATGTCCCAAGCGCAAGACAAGCTGATCGGCTCCGTACCCTCACGCATCGTCGACGTCGCTCGCCTGGTGGTCACGCCCTACGAGGGTCGTGTGGCCGAATACAACGTCGCGACCTGGCTGCAACTGCCGGGCCTGGCCAACCTGCCGGTATCGCTGCTGGTCAGCTACCGCGACGGTGACAAGCGCCGCGAAGTGAATGTCGACCACGGCAAGGTCAATGCCCAGGGCAAGATCCTGCTGTCCGGCATCGCACGCATGCCGGTGCGGCAGAAAGTCGAAGACATGCAGGTGCGCCTGCGCTCCGCCGTGCCGGCGCAGAGCCTGGTGGTCGAGGAGTTCTTCGTGCAAGCCGTCGAGCAGGCCAGCAGCGAAAGTCGCCAGGCACTCGCCTGAGGCGAAGCGGCAAGACCAGAACCCCGCGCATTGCGCGGGGTTTTCGTTTCAGCCGGAGGAAGCCTCCGGGTTGGAGGAAGGCTGCTCGACGGCCGGCTCCGCAGCCTGCGGCAGATTCTCGGGGGCGACCTGTTCGAGCAGCGATTCGGGCCAGCGCGCGAAACGCAGCCCGGTGATGCGGTTGAGACGCTCCAGCGCGTCCTGCGGGTCGCGTCGATGGAGATGGATTACTTTGTTTCTGCCAGTCATTCCTGCATGCGTCCTCAGCGATCCCTGCCCTGCTGGCAGTTCGATAGCAACTGAAACTGCCGTTGCCAGAAACATGCCAGCCCTGTGTATCACGCCGTTACTCGGCGTCACGCCTGCTGCATTGATGAAAGCACGGAGTAGTGACGCCGCAAACTGACGTTTTTTGTCACCTGCCATCCCTGGCAGTGCCCCTCCGGGCCGTCGCTACGCGACGTCAAGCATTTCTCCCGGAAATGCCGGTGATCCTTCACGCCACCCTCAGCGACGGCGTGCGCTCACTCCTTGCCCGGCAACCAGAGCGCCAGGCTGATACCGAACTGTTCTTCGCGCTCGTTCTGCAGGTGCTCGAGGCCCTTGCACAGGCTCGGGTACCAGGGCTCGTCGAGCTGCGCGGGCAGCTGCGAGACGTTCGGCAATGGCCACGGGCTGAGTTCCAGCAACTGATGCAGGGTGAAGTTGTGCAGGTCGCGGCACAGCACCCAGCCCGCATTACCGACCTTGCATGCCAGGCGCTCGCGCTCGAGAAAGCTCAGCACCTCGGCCCACTGGTCCTCCGGCAGACGCCAGCCGGCGCGCTGCAGGTCGCCGTGGTGCAGCGCTTCGCCCTTCTGCTGACGCTTCAACAGCAAGCGCAGGATCACCAGCAGGATCAGCGCCTTGGCGATCGGTTCTCGCCGCCAGTGGCGAGGCTGCGACAGGCCGTACACCAGCTCGGCACCCAACAGCACGATCAGCCAGGACAGGTAGATCCACACTAGAAACAGCGGCACGGTGGCGAACGCCCCGTAGATCAGGTGGTAACCGGGGAACAGGCGGACATAAAGGCCGAACAGTGCCTTGGCGACCTCGAACAGAATCGCGGCGAACAGCCCGCCGAGCAGTGCATGGGGCAAGGGAACCCGCGTGTTGGGCACCGCCGCGTACAGCAGGGTGAAGGCTGCGATACTGGACAGCAGCGGCGCGAAGGCCAGCAGGGTCTTGGCTCCCAGCACGGCATCCGGCCCGGAAATCAGCGCCAGCGAGGCGATATAGGTGCTCACCGCGAACCCCGCGCCAAGCAGCAAGGGGCCCAGGCTGAGGATCGCCCAGTAGAGCAGGAAGCTGGACATCCCGCGACGCGGCTGACGCACGCGCCAGATCACGTTGAAGGTCTTCTCGATGGTCACCAGCATGAGAAAGGCCGTCACCGCCAGCAGCCCGACGCCGAACCAGGTCAGCTGGCGCGCCTGGGTGGTGAACTCGCGCAGGTATTCCTGCACCGTCTCGCCGGTCGAGGGTACGAAATTACGGAAGATGAACGCCTGAATCTCTTCGCCGACGCCCTGAAATGCCGGAATCGCCGACAGCATGGCGAAGGTCACGGTCATCATCGGCACCACGGCGAACAGCGTGGTGTAGGTCAGCGCCGCCGCGTTACCCGCCCCGCGGTTCTCCATGAAACGCTGGTACAGACTCAGCCAGAACCCCAGCCAGTCCCTGAGATGACGCTGCATGACCTCTCCTTAGCCTTCAAACCTGAACAGACCGTGCGCCGCGAGAAAAGGTCGCACCCGAGTCACCCGGTGGTTTTCGTGCATCCGCGCACCAGGCGGTTAGAATACCCGCCACTTCACGCCGGATGCGAGCCACCATGACCGACCTGACCCTCTATCACAACCCGCGCTGCTCCAAATCGCGCGGTGCCCTGGAACTGCTCGAGGCCCGAGGCCTGCAGCCCACCGTCGTGCGCTACCTGGAAACGCCGCCCACTGCCGAACAGCTCGCGAGCATCCTCGGCAAGCTCGGCATCGGCGCCCGTGCCCTGCTGCGCACCGGCGAAGACGAGTACAAGGCCCTGGGCCTGGCCGACGCCAGCCTCGACGAGGCGCAGCTGATCGACGCCATGGTCAGCCACCCGAAGCTGATCGAACGTCCGATCCTGGTCGCCGGCGACAAGGCCGTGGTCGGTCGCCCGCCGGAGAAGGTGCTGGAGCTGCTGGCATGAGTTCGCCCTATATCCTGGTGCTCTACTACAGCCGTCATGGTGCCACCGCGGAGATGGCCAGACAGATCGCCCGCGGCGTGGAGATGGCCGGTCTGGAAGCGCGCCTGCGCACGGTGCCGGCGGTTTCCAGCGAATGCGAGGCGGTCGCCCCCGACGTGCCCGCGGACGGCGCGATGTACGCGACCCTGGATGACCTCAAGCACTGCTCGGGCCTGGCCCTGGGCAGCCCGACCCGCTTCGGCAACATGGCCGCGCCGCTGAAGTATTTTCTCGACGGCACCAGCAACCTGTGGCTGACCGGCGAGCTGGTCGGCAAGCCTGCCGGCGTGTTCACCTCCACCGCCAGCCTGCATGGCGGCCAGGAAGCCACGCTGCTGTCGATGATGCTGCCCCTGCTGCATCACGGCATGCTGCTCTGCGGCCTGCCCTACAGCGAGTCGGCGCTGCTCGACACACGCGGCGGCGGCACCCCCTACGGCCCCAGCCACCATGCCGGCGGCGATGGCAAACGGGCACTGGACGAACATGAAACCGCCCTGTGCCGCGCACTTGGCCAACGCCTGGCCCAGACCGCCAGCAAACTGGAGCGCTGATCGTGGCCCGTGAGAAGAAACCCCTGCCCAGCCTCGAGTGGCTGCAACCACGCATGAAGCTCAGCCGCGCGCTCAGCCTGTTCAGCTTCGTCGCCCTGCTGCTCCTGCTGCTGGTCTGGAACCTGGCCTTCGCCGACCTGCACGGCGCACGCATCGGCGTGGTCCTGGCCATCCAGCTGCTGCCGCTGGCGCTGCTCGCCCCCGGCATCGTCCTGGGCAACGCCCGCGCCCACGCCTGGGCCTGCTTCGTGGTCAACCTCTACTTCATCCAGGGCGTGCTCGCCGCCATCGACCCGGCACGCGCCCTGTTCGGCGTGCTGGAGGCGCTGATCAGCTTCAACCTGTTCTGCTGCGCCCTGCTCTACACCCGCTGGCGCTTCCAGTACGACCGCAAGCTGGCAGGAGACGCCTGATGCGTCTGGTGCTGCTGCCAGGACTCAACGGCAGCAGCAACCTCTTCGCCCCTCTGCTCGAAGCGCTGCGGGATGTCGACTGCCAGCCGCTCGCACTCCCGGATCAAGGCCCGCAGGATTACGCCAGCCTGACCGACAGGTTGCTCGCTGAACTGGGGCATGCCCCCTTCGTGCTGCTGGGTGAATCCTTCTCGGGCCCACTGGCGTTTCGCCTGGCGCTGCGAAAACCCGAAGGCCTGCGCGCCGTCATCTTCGCCGCCACCTTCCTGACCCGCCCGTCCCCATTCCTCGCGCTGCTCAGGCACATGCCCATGCCACCGGCACTGCTCACGCACGCGCCGATACTGCGCGCGCTGTGCCTGGGTCGCGACGTCGAGGATGCAGTACTGAGACGGGTACAGGAGGAAATTCGCGGTCTGGATCAAGCGCTGCTACGTGCCCGCCTCGGCAGCCTGGCAGGACTGCGGGCAGCGCAAGGACGTCTCGCCGTGCCCGCCCTGCAGCTATGGCCACAACAGGATCGTCTGGTTGCGGCCAGGGCAGCCGGCAGCCTTGCCGCGCATTGCGATGACCTGCGCCAGGTCCGCCTGGACGGGCCGCATTTCATTCTGCAAGCACGCCCACACGCCTGCGCACAGGCGATTCGCACCTTCATGGCGGACATCGCGCAGCAGCAAGGCTAGCGACTGTGGCAGATACCCACGCCAGCCCCTACCAGCCCAGCGTTTCCTTGAGGAAGGGAATGGTCAGCTTGCGCTGGGCCTGCAGCGAAGCCTGATCCAGGCGTTCCAGCAGCTCGAACAACGCACTCATGCTGCGCTCACCACGGGTCAGAATGAAGCGACCGACGTCATCGCTCATCTGCAGGCCGCGTCGCGAGGCACGCAGCTGCAGGGCGCGCAGCTTGTCTTCGTCGGACAGCTCGTGCAGCTGGAAGACCAGCGCCAGGGTCAGCCGCGACTTCAGGTCCGGCAGCTGGATCGGCAGCTCGCGCGGCGACATGGTGCCGGCCAGCAACAGGCGCCGGCCGCTGTCGCGCAGGCGATTGAACAGGTGGAACAGGCCCTCCTCCCAATCGCTGCGCCCGGCCACCGCATCGAGGTCATCGAGGCAGACCAGCTCGCACAGTTCGAGGTTGTCGAGCAGTTCCGGGCCGTGCTGCACCACCTCGCCGAGCGGCAGATAGACCACCGCTTCGCCGCGCTGCTCGAAACGCAGGCAGGCCGCCTGAAGCAGGTGACTGCGCCCTACGCCTTCGCCACCCCACAGGTAGATCAGGCTCTCCGTCCAGCCGGCATCGGCCTCGCACAGACGCTCGACATAGCCCAGCGCCGCCGCATTGGCACCGGGGTAGTAGTTGGCGAAGGTCGCGTCGTCACGCAGACGCACCCCCAAGGGAAGCTGGATTGGTTTCATGCAGGGCTCGGCGGTTCATCGGAACCGCTATTGGACTCTCCGTAAAGACCGGAAAGTTTATATAAATCATGAGCATGACGCAGCAAAACCATGATCACGGCAGCCACCGGCAGCGCCAGCAGCACCCCGGTGAAGCCAAAAAGCTGGCCGCCCGCGAGGATAGCGAAGATCACCGCCACCGGGTGCAGGCCGATGCGATCCCCCACCAGCATTGGCGTCAGCACCATCCCTTCGAGCATCTGGCCGATCATGAACACCACGCCGATGCCCAGCAGCGGGTAGGGATCGAGGCCGAACTGGAACAGCGCGGCGGTCAGCGCCGCACCGATCCCGACGATGAAGCCCATGTACGGCACGATGCTCGCCAGGCCGGCCAGCAGGCCGATCAACAGCCCCAGTTCCAGGCCGACCAGCATCAGCCCCGAGGCATAAATGACGCTCAGCGCCAGCATCACCAGCAGCTGCCCACGCAGGAAGGCGCCCAGTACCTCATGGCATTCGCTGGTCAGTTTCACCACCAGCCCTTCACGCTGGCGCGGCAACAGGCGACGCATGCGCTCGACCAGCAGGTCCCAGTCACGCATCAGGTAGAAGCTCACCACCGGAATCAGCAGCAGGTTGCCCAGCCAGGCGAGGAACGCCAGGCTCGAGGACGTCGCCTGGGCCAGCACCAGCTTGAGCACGTCGGTGGTCTTGCCGATGTTCTCGGTGAACACCTGCTTGAGCTGATCGAGCTGCAGCACATCCTGCAGCCCCAGGTGCGACTGGGTCCAGGGCAGCGCCGTGCCCTGCAGCCAGTCGAGCATCTCCGGCGCCAGCTGATACAGGCGCACCAGCTGGCGGCCGAGCATGGGTACCAGGACCAGCAACAGGATCAGCAGCACCAGCGCGAACAGGGCGAACACCACGACCACACCGCCGGTGCGCGACAGGCGATGACGCTCCAGGCGATCGACCAGCGGATCGCCGAGGTAGGCCAGCAGGATGCCGATCAGGAAAGGCGAAAGAATCGGGTGCAGCAGGTACAGCAGCCAGCCGAGCAGAAACAGCCCGGCCATCCATAGCCAACGAGTGGAATCGGTCATGCTCGCGTCCTCGATGCGAAACGGCGCCCAGGCGCCGCGTGACAGGGCTGCACACTCAGCCCGCCCTGTAGTCTACCAACGGAATCGCAGCTGATCGGTGCGCGGTTTCACCTGCGGCGCTTCGCTGCCGCTCCCGTCCGGCCCGGCGACCGGCTCGCCAGCGTCCACTGGCTCGGTCACTTCCTGCAGGTGTCCCAGGGCCAGCTGTGCACGCAGTTGTTCGGCGGTGGCGCTGACCTGGTAGGTCAGCGTCTGCCCGTCGACGTCCACCAGGCGCGCGGCGAACGGCTCGAGCAGGCGCTCCAGCGCGGCGAAGCGGCCCAGGTCGGCCCCCTCGATCACCACCGTCAGGCTCTGCGCCGCGCCTGGCTTGACCAGAAAACGTGGCGCCAGACGCTGATTGACCGCCAGCATCACGGCATCGGCCAACGCCGCCTGGTCGGCCGCCTCGGCCTTGCCCTGCTCGCGCTCATCGCCCAGCCACAGGCGCCAGGTCGCCTGCCAGGCGCCACCTGCCTCGGTGGCCTGCACAGCCAGCATGGCGTCGGCGGCATAGCGCTCGGAGGCCTCGCGCAAGGCCTGCGGGTCATTGGCCGCCAGGGCTTCGCCGGTTGCCACCAGTTGCTCGCTGAGATCGGCCAGCGGCAGACGCAACGGCAAGCCACGGTGCTGAGCCGCCGCGCGCAGCATCGCTGCCGCCCCCTGGCTCTCGCCGATCAACTGGCTGCCGCCAACGGATTCGCTGAGCCACCAGGTCAGGATCGCCGGGCGATTGCTGCCCCAAAGCGCCAGACCAGCCTTGCGCAACTCGCGGTCGGTGCTGGCCGGGTCGAACTCGACCACCAGCGCATCGCCTTCGTAGCCGTAACGGCTGACGATCTGCTGCGGGTCCTTGCGCAATCCCTCCAGGCCAGCGCTCTGCAGCGCCTTGGTGTCACCAGTCAGACGCTGGACCAGGGTCTGCAGCGCCTGCTGCATGGCGACATCGCGGTTTTCCGGTTGCTGGTCGGCAACCGCCTCACGGACCTGGTACAGCTCGGCGACCGGCGCGGCCATGGCCGGCAGGCCCAGGCAGGTGAGACAGATGAACATCAGGCGGACAGACAGACGCATGGCGAACTCTCGCTAGGGATGGCGGCACGCGGCGCAGGCAGCTGAACAGCCCGAGCGTCGGCCAGTGCCAGGCAAAAGCCGGCCCGCAGCGCTCGATTTCACGCAGGGTGAACGAGCATTGCGGGCCGGCTTCGACGCAGCAATGGCAACGCAGGCAGTCATGCAACGGTCTGCCGGCGTGCGCAAAGGCCTATACCTTAAACAGCCGCTGGTGCCCCGGCAACCGCAGGCAGGCCCGGCGACAAAGCGCATGCGTGCGAGTGGCCGCTACCGGGCAAGCCTGATAAAATCGCGCGCCTTCGCCAGCCGCTATGCGCGCCGGGCTCTGTGCATGAGCCCGCGCCCAGTCGGCGCCTACACGAACTCCCCATCCAAAGGCCCGGATCTATGAGCAAGCAACCCTCCATCAGCTACAAGGACGCAGGTGTCGACATCGATGCCGGTGAAGCCCTGGTCGAACGCATCAAAGGCGTGGCCAAGCGCACCGCCCGTCCGGAAGTCATGGGTGGCCTGGGTGGCTTCGGCGCCCTGTGCGAGATCCCGGCCGGCTACAAGCAGCCCGTTCTGGTCTCCGGTACCGATGGTGTCGGCACCAAGCTGCGCCTGGCGCTGAACCTGAACAAGCACGACAGCATCGGTCAGGACCTGGTCGCCATGTGCGTCAACGACCTGGTGGTCTGTGGCGCCGAGCCGCTGTTCTTCCTCGATTACTACGCCACCGGCAAGCTCAACGTCGACGTGGCCGCCACCGTGGTCACCGGCATCGGCGCCGGCTGCGAGCTGGCCGGCTGCTCCCTGGTCGGTGGTGAAACCGCCGAGATGCCGGGCATGTACGAAGGCGAGGACTACGACCTGGCCGGCTTCTGCGTCGGCGTGGTGGAAAAGAGCGAGATCATCGACGGCTCCAGGGTGGTCACCGGTGACGCGCTGATCGCGCTGCCCTCCTCCGGCCCGCACTCCAACGGCTACTCGCTGATCCGCAAGATCATCGAAGTCTCCGGCGCCGACATCGAGCAGGTACAACTGGACGGCAAGCCGCTGACCGACCTGCTGATGGCGCCGACGCGCATCTACGTCAAGCCGCTGCTCAAGCTGATCAAGGACACCGGCGCGGTCAAGGCCATGGCCCACATCACCGGCGGCGGCCTGCTGGACAACATCCCGCGCGTGCTGCCGCAAGGCGCCCAGGCCATGATCGACGTGGCCAGCTGGAAGCGCCCGGCGGTGTTCGACTGGCTGCAGGAACAAGGCAACGTCGACGAGCACGAAATGCACCGCGTACTCAACTGCGGCGTCGGCATGGTCATCTGCGTGGCCCAGGATCAGGTCGAAACCGCCCTGGCCAGCCTGCGTGCCAGCGGTGAGGAGCCGTGGGTCATCGGCCAGATCAACGCGGCGGCCGAAGGCGCGGCGCAGGTTCAGCTGAACAACCTGAAAGGCCACTGATGCCCTGCAATGTCGTCGTCCTGATCTCCGGTTCAGGCAGCAATCTGCAGGCGTTGATCGACAGCATCGCCCACGACGGCAACCCGGCTCGCATCGCTGCGGTGGTCTGCAACCGCGCCGATGCCTATGGCCTGGAACGCGCCAGGCAGGCTGGCATCGCCACCGAACTGCTCGACCACAAGCAGTTCGATGGCCGCGAAGCCTTCGATGCCGCACTGATCCAGGCCATCGACGCCCACCAGCCCGAGCTGGTGGTGCTGGCCGGCTTCATGCGCATCCTCACCCCTGGTTTCGTCGCCCACTACAGCGGTCGCCTGCTCAACATCCACCCTTCGCTGCTGCCCAGGCACAAGGGCCTGCACACCCACCAGCGCGCCCTGGAGGCCGGAGACGCCGAGCACGGCTGCAGCGTGCACTTCGTCACCGAGGAACTCGATGGTGGCCCTCTGGTCGTACAAGCAGTGCTGCCGGTCGCGCCGGACGACACGGCCGAGAGCCTGGCCCGTCGCGTGCACCAGCAGGAACATGCGATCTACCCGCTGGCGGTTCGCTGGTTTGCCGAAGGTCGCTTGCGTCTTGGTGCGCAAGGCGCAATGCTGGACGGCAAGCCGCTGCCCGCTGGCGGCCACCTGATCCGAACCTAGGAGACTCTATGCGTCGTGCCCTGCTGTTCGCCCTGACCCTGCTCAGCCTGCCCGCTCTTGCCGAAGACCTGCTGCCCTTCTCCGCCAGCTACACCGCGGACTGGAAACAGCTGCCCGTCAGCGGCAGCGCCGAACGCAGCCTCAAGCAGGATGCCGACGGCCGCTGGACCCTCAACTTCGAAGCCTCGATGCTGGTCGCCGGCCTGACCGAGGAGAGCACCTTCCGGGTCGACAACCAGACCCTCATGCCGTTGACCTACCGCCTGAATCGCAGCGGTCTGGGCAAGGGCAAGAAGGTCGAGCAGGACTTCGACTGGGAGCAGAAGCAAGTCATCGGCAATGACCGTGGCGACGCCGTGACCTTCCCGCTCAATCGTGGCCTGCTGGACAAGTCGACCTACCAGATCGCCCTGCAACAGGACGTCGCCGCCGGCAAGAAGAGCGTCAGCTACCAGGTGGTCGATGGCGACGAGATCGAGACCTACGACTTCCGCGTGCTCGGCGAGGAAGTGGTGCGCACCAAGGCCGGCCTGATCGATGCGATCAAGGTCGAGCGCGTCCGTGACCCCACGCAGAGCAGCCGCAAGACCGTGCTGTGGTTCGCCAAGGACTGGGGGCACCTGCTGGTGCGCCTGCACCAGGTGGAAACCGACGGCAAGGAATACCAGATCATGCTCAAGGAAGGCACGGTCGACGGCAAGCAGGTCGAAGGTCGCCGCGACTGATCTCACAGGCAATAAAAAACCGGGCAAGTGCCCGGTTTTTTATTGCCCCAGCCTCGCGGCGCCGTGCTCAGTCCTGGCTGACCGCACCGATCTTGTGAATCGAGAGGTCGGCGCCGTTGTACTCCTCCTCCTGACTGAGACGGATACCCAGGGATGCCTTGAGCACGCCATACACCAGGAAACCGCCGGCCAGGGCCACCGCAACGCCCAGCGCAGTACCGATCACCTGGCTGGCCAGGCTCACCCCGCCCAGACCGCCCAGGGCCTCGAGGCCGAAGATGCCGCAGGCGATGCCGCCCCACACCCCGCACAGGCCATGCAGCGGCCATACGCCGAGCACGTCGTCGATCTTCCACTTCACCTGGGTCGCGGTGAATGCCCAGACGAACAGCGCGCCGGCGATGGCCCCTGTGACCAGTGCCCCCACCGGATGCATCAGGTCCGAACCGGCACAGACGGCCACCAGGCCGGCCAGGGGGCCGTTGTGCAGGAAGCCCGGGTCGTTGCGCCCGACCAGCAACGCTGCGACGGTACCGCCGACCATGGCCATCAGCGAGTTGACGGCGACCAGCCCGCTGACGCCCTCAAGGGTCTGCGCACTCATCACGTTGAAGCCGAACCAGCCGATGATCAGGATCCACGAGCCCAGCGCCAGGAACGGGATGTTCGACGGTGCCATGGCGACCAGCTTGCCATCGCGATAGCGGCCATTACGGCGCCCCAGCAGCGTCACCGCGCCGAACGCCAGCCAGCCACCTACCGCGTGGACCACCACCGACCCGGCGAAGTCATGGAAGCCCGCACCGAAGCGCCCCTCCAGCCAGGCCTGCAGGCCGTAGTTGCCGTTCCAGATCATGCCCTCGAAGAAGGGATAGACGAAGGCGACGATCAGCGCCGTGGCGCACAGCTGCGGACCGAACTTGGCCCGTTCGGCGATACCGCCGGAGATGATCGCCGGAATGGCAGCGGCGAAGGTCAGCAGGAAGAAGAACTTCACCAGCCCATAGCCGTGGTTCTCGGTCAACACTGCGGCTGGCTCGAGGAAGGTGATGCCGTAGGCGATCCAGTAGCCGATGAAGAAATAGGCCAGGGCCGAGATGGCGAAGTCCGAGAGAATCTTGGAGAGCGCGTTGACCTGGTTCTTCTGCCGTACCGTCCCCACTTCGAGAAAGGCGAAGCCGGCATGCATGGCCAGAACCATGATCGCACCCAGCAGGATGAACAGGGTATTGGAGCCGTGGATCAGCGTGGCCACGGCACTGTTGATGTTTTCCATCGGGCGAGAAAACTCCAGAGGCAGAAGAAAAGGCACCAAACGAAGGCACGACCCCGAAATCACGCACCACAATGCAGCCAGGCGATTGTGCGCGCCCTCGAAGAGTGCTGGCAGGCGGCCCCAAAATGGCACCACCAGAAACTCGTCAATCGATGCTTAATTCTTGTTAATCAAATAGTTATGTGCGAATCCGGCCATCCTGAGCCAGGCCGAAACAGCCCCATCAGGGAGCATTCGGCCACCCTCGCGCACCGACAAGTTGCAAGCGCTATACCAAACGCCAAGCCAGTCACTTCCCGACTATCCTTTTGGAACCCTCGCGCCGCAGAACACTCGTAACCCTTACACACCCTACGCAGAGGACTGCTCTATGCCACGCAAAGCCGCTACGCCTAGCACCAAGGACGCCCTGCTGGATGAATTCCAGGCTTTGGTCAGCGACACCGAAAAGCTCCTGCAACACTCCGCCAGCCTGGCCGGCGAGCAAGCCGAGGCGCTGCGTGACGACATCCGCAGCAGTCTGGGCCGCGCCCGCGACACGCTGCACAAGGCCGAGGCCGGCGTGCGCGAGCAAGGCAAGATCGCGGTCGATGCCACCGAGGACTACGTGCACAAGCACCCGTGGCAGGCACTGGGTCTGTCGGCCGCCATCGGCCTGGTCATCGGCCTGCTGATCAGCCGCCGTTGAGCGCGCCCACGCCCACCGGGCCATCGCCACGTCGCCTCGGCGCAGCGCTGCTGGGCCTGCTGCAGGGGCACGTGGCACTGTTCGCCCACGAACTCGAAGACCAGCGCAACCAGGCCCTGCGCTCGCTGCTTCTGGGCGGACTGTGCCTGGGCTTCGCCCTGCTGCTGCTGATCGGTCTGTCCGCGCTGCTGCTGATCCTCTACTGGGACAGCCATCGCCTGGAAGTCGCCATCGGCCTGTGCCTGTTCTACGGCCTGGGCCTGCTCGGCTGCGTCGCCTGGCTGCTGCTCAGCCTGCGCAACGCAGAACCGCCCTTCAGCGCCAGCCTGGAGGAACTGCAACGAGACCGCGAGCAACTGCTGCCATGACCCTGCCTACCCTGCCCCCGGGCGCTTCGCGCCGCCAGTTGCGCAAGGCCGTGCTGCGCATGCGCCTGGAAATGCATCGCCAGGAGGTGCGCCATGAAGTGCTGCAGATCAGCGAACCGCTGCAGCAGGTGCGCGAATACGGCAAACGCCTGCGCACCGGCAATGCACCATTGTTGCTCACCGGCGGCGTGCTGGCGCTGGCCGGCCTGCTGGGCGGCAAACGGGGCTGGCGTCGCTGGGCGCGCCTGGCGCTGATCGTCGCGCCACTCCTGCGACGTCGCTGAAAGGCAGGCAAACGGCCAGCATGGCTGGTCTAGTCCTGAGCTGGCCGCGATCTTGCTTGCTCGAGTGATCCTCCACCACTCGGTGGCTCAACCGCTGACGCTAAGGACACCCAGGTGATCGACGGACTGCCTTTCGCCGTCTTCCAACCCTTCATCGACACCGCCACGGGCCGTATCGCAGGTGTCGAGGCGCTGGCTCGCCTGCGTGACGCCGATGGCCGGATGCACTCGGCCGGGCCACTGTTCGCCGATCCGAAAACGCCACCGGCGGCGCTGCGCCGACTCGACCGCCAGGTTCGCGAGGATGCCTTGCGCCGCTTCCATCAGGCGCCGGCGGACTGGTTCCTCAGCCTCAACATCTCCCCTCGCTGGATCAGCCGCCTGCGCCCGGCGCAACCGCTGCCGAGCCTGATCCAGCTGCAGCGCAGCGCCATCGACCCGACACGCATCGTCTTCGAGATCACCGAGCTGGGCGGCGCCAGCCAGCGCCTGCCCGACGTGGTGTCGCGCTACCGCGAGGCCGGCGCACGCATCGCCATCGACGACTTCGGTGCCGGCTACTCGCAGCTCGACCGTGTCCTGGCGCTGCAGCCGGACATTCTCAAGCTGGACATGCGCCTGTTCCAGGAGGCCGCGCGGGGCGGCCCCAGTGGCGAGGTGGTCAAGGCCCTCGCGCAGATGGCGGAGAAGACCGGCTGCTGGATCATCGCCGAGGGCGTGGAAACCGAGGCGGAACTGAACTTCGCGCTGGAGTGCGGCGCCCGCTACGTGCAGGGTTTCCTGTTCGCCAAGCCGGAAGTGGAGCTGTTCGCCAGCGACGCCTTCGTCGGCCGCTTCGCCCGTCTGCGCGACAGCTACGTGCAACAGAAACTGGCCGAGCGGGCGCGCCTGGTCAACCTGCGCCAGCAACTGGCCGAACTGATGGGCGAGCTGAAACTGTGGGCGGAAAGCGGCGCCCCGGCCTCCAGCCTGAAGGCCCCCGACAACTACCCGTGGCTGCTGCGCATCTACCAGTGCGACCGTCACGGCACCCAGCTCACGCCGAACCTGGAGTGGCGCCAGCAGTCCTGGCACGCCGACGACCGCTATCTGGGCCACAACTGGTCGTGGCGCCCGTACTTCTACCAGCTGCTCGCCGAAGGCTGGGAGGAGCGCCGCCTGACGCTTTCCACCACCTACCGCGACGCCACCAGCAACCAGTACTGCCTGACGGCCGGCCAGTTCATCGACAACGGCCGGCGCCTGCTGCTGGTGGACATCGACGCCGCCGGGCTCTGACCGACCCATCCCTGTTTCTGCATGGCCGATCACTCGGGCCCGCACGGGGCGACGAGCCCAGCAGTCAGCGCTGCGAGGAGATATTGCCGCCATCGACCACCAGCTCGGCGCCGGTGATGTAGCTGGCCTCGGACGACAGCAGGAAGCGCACGGCAGTCGCCACTTCACGTGGCTGACCGAGGCGCCCCAGGAGGATGCGGCTCTCGAAACGCTCCTTGAGCCCCGTCGACGCTGCCGCGATGGCATCGGCGATCATCTGGGTCATGATCTGGCCTGGCGAGACGGCGTTGATGCGAATGCCAAAGCGCGCCAGCTCATCGGCCAAGGCGCGGTTCAGGCCGAGCATGCCGGCCTTGGAGGCACTGTAGGTAGGGTTGAAGGCATTGCCGAGGGTGGCGTTGATCGAGGCGATCCCCACGCAGGCGGCCCCCTTGCTGACCTTGAAGTCCTCCAGCAAGGCCTGAATCATGAACGGCCAGCAACGCAGGTTGATATCCATCACCTGCGCCCAGGCAGCCGGGCTCAGCTGTTCCAGCGGGCAGGTACCGGGAACGCCGGCAGCGTGCACCAGGCCGCCAATGGTGCCCAGCGCTGCGCGGCTCTGGTCGATCGCCCGAGTCACCTGGCCGAGGTCCGCCACATCGACGCCCAGACTGGTCGTCGCCACTCCGGTGGTCTCGCTGATGCGCACCGCTTCAACGATCGCCTTGTCGACCTGCAGGTCCCACAGCGCCACGGGCCTGCCGGCCTCAGCCAGTAACTCGGCGCACGCCAGGCCAATGCCCGAGGCAGCCCCCGTCACGATGACCGGGCTGGTGAGGGCGGCAGGTGCGTGAGTCGATGACATCGAGGAACTCCTGTTGGCGGTACACTGCAAGGTGCCAAGGCGATTGGCAGCAGGCGCCTGACGAATATCGGGCCGGCAATGCGCAGTCAGCATACGCAGAGCGTCCTGCCGTGCATCGTCGATATGGACTAGAGGCAGCGACTCAGCGGCACCCGACGCAGAGCGGAAACATCGCCCCCATCGGCACCCTGCACTTGCAGGCGCCCGCTCGAACACCCAAGCTAGGAGCCCGGATCAACAGGCGAGGATCGGCCTTGGATTGGCATACCCTGCTCACCCGCGAACGTCTCGGCAAACCCGCCCCCAGCTCTGACGAGCTCGGGCGCAGCCCCTTCCACAAAGACCACGACCGCATCATCTTCTCCGGTGCCTTTCGCCGCCTGGGGCGCAAGACGCAGGTGCACCCGGTCTCGAGCAACGACCATATCCATACCCGCCTGACCCACTCGCTGGAGGTCAGTTGCGTCGGGCGGTCGCTGGCCATGCGCGTGGGCGAGATGCTGCGCGAGACGCTGCCCAGCTGGTGCACGCCAAGCGATCTGGGCATGGTCGTGCAGTCGGCCTGCCTGGCCCATGACATCGGCAACCCGCCATTCGGCCATTCCGGAGAAGATGCCATCCGCCACTGGTTCCAGCAGGCGGCGGCACGCGGCTGGCTGGATGCGATGAGCGACGCCGAGCGCGGCGACTTCCTCAATTTCGAAGGCAATGCCCAGGGTTTCCGCGTCCTCACCCAGCTGGAGTACCACCAGTTCGACGGCGGCACACGGCTGACCTACGCCACCCTGGGCAGCTACCTCAAATACCCCTGGACGGCCCGCCACGCTGAAGCGCTGGGCTACAAGAAGCACAAGTTCGGCTGCTACCAGAGCGAGCTGCCGCTGCTCGAACAGATCGCCGCCAAGCTCGAGCTGCCCCAGCTGGAGGCGCAGCGCTGGGCGCGCCACCCGCTGGTGTACCTGATGGAGGCGGCGGATGACATCTGCTACGGCCTGATCGACCTGGAAGATGGCGTGGAGATGGAGCTGCTCGACTATGCCGAAGTCGAGGCGCTGCTGCTCGCCCTGGTGGGCGATGACCTGCCGGAAACCTATCGCCAGCTCGGCCCACGGGACTCGCGGCGACGCAAACTGGCGATCCTGCGCGGCAAGGCCATCGAGCACCTGACCAATGCCGCCGCCAACGCCTTCGTCGAACAGCAGCACGATCTGCTTGCCGGGCGCCTGCAGGGCGATCTGGTCGAGCACATGCACGGCGCGGCCAAGCACTGCGTGCAGAGCGCCAAGTCACTGGCCCGGGAGAAGATCTTCCACGACAAGCGCAAGACCCTGCACGAGATCGGCGCGTACACCACCCTGGAGATTCTCCTCAACGCGTTCTGCGGCGCGGCGCTGGAGCAGCACAGCGGCCGCCCGCTGTCGTTCAAGCACCGGCGCATCCTCGATCTGCTCAGCTACTACGCCCCGGAACCCGGCTGGCCGCTGTACCGCTCGTTCATGCGGGTCATCGATTTCATCGCCGGCATGACCGACAGCTACGCTACGGAAATGGCGAGAGAAATGACCGGGCGTTCCGCGACCTCATGAAGAACCTGATCCGCAGCAGTTTCACCTGGCATGCCGGCCCGCCGGCATGGGGCCCGGCCGTCGTCGCCGGGCTGGGCTGCGCACTGCCCCTGCTGCTGGGTCTGTTCACCGCCCATACCGGCTTCCTGTGGGCCTCTGCGGGCGCGTTCCAGGCAGCACAGGCCAACCCCCTGCATCGCTTCGGCATGCTGCGCATGCTGCTGCTCACCCTGCTGGGTGCCTGCAGTGCCGGGCTGGGCTTCTGGGCGGCCACGCATCCGTTGATCAGCCTGGGCATTTTCGCCGCCTTCGGCCTGCTGCTGGCCTGGCTGCAACGCTTCGGCAGCGAAGCCGGCAAGCTGGGCATCGGCCTGTGCATCTGCCTGTGCCTGGGCCAGGGGCAATTCGGCACCGGCCATCTGCACAACCCTTACGCCGTGGCCATGCTGTTCATCCTCGGCGGGCTCTGGGTCATGCTGCTGGCCTTCGGCTTGCGCGGCGTACACGGCCTGCGCATGTGGCCCTACATGCCGCGTTTCATCAGCGTTCTCAAGGTACTCAAGCGCCATGCCCAGCGCTTGCCGCGCCAGCAATGGCGGCTGCACGCGCTGGCCTGCGTGCTCGCCTTCTCGGCCTCGGGCCTGCTGGTCAACCTGGCCGGACTGTCACGCGGTTACTGGCTGACCCTGACCGTCATCACCACCCTGCAACTGGAATTCCAGGGCAGCCTGGTGCGCGCCCTGCAGGCCAGCCTCGCCAGCCTGGCCGCAGCAGGCCTGCTGATCGCCTTCGGACACAGCCTGCAGAGCCCGCCGGTGATGGTCGGCACGCTCCTGCTGCTGGTCTTCCTTAGCCGCGCCCTGCAGGCCAACCACTATGGCCTGTTCGTGCTGCAGACCAGCCTGTGCTTCGTGCTGCTGACCGAAAGCCTGGCCAGGGACTGGCACCTGGCGGAAGTGCGCCTGCTCAATGCGCTGATCGGCGTCGCCCTGGCCTTGACCGTCGCCCTGCTGGTGCATGGCCTGCGCGTGCACCTGAGCAAAACCGTGACGACGACGGCAACGCCGGAAAAACCGTCCTAGAGCGTTCGGCAGAATCGCCAAGCCTTCACTATGCTGAGTGAGCCTGCAGCGCCCGCAAGGAGTGAAGTGCGATGCTCAATACCGCCGTTCCCCGCGAACGCCGTTTTCCCCTGCACGTCCATATCAGCGTTCTGTTCACCCTCCTGCTCCTGTTCACCGGCGTCGTGCTGGGTCTGTTCAACTACCGACAGACCAGTCAGCTGATCTTTTCCAGCAGCGCGACCCTGTTCGAACGCATCCAGCAGGACGTCGAACGGGACCTCGACAGCACCTACCGCCCCATACGCCACGTGCTCAGCCTGATCGCCCTGCATCCCGCCACCCAGGCCAGGGAGCTCGACGAACGCCTGAAACTGCTGCCCCTGTTCGCCCAGGCCCTGCGCGACAACCCCAAGCTCGCCTCGCTCTACCTGGGTTACGAGGACGGTGACTTCTTCATGGTCCGCCCGCTGCGCAGCGACGCGCTCAAGCAGCGCTTCGACGCGCCGGACAAGGCCGCCTACCAGGTCTGGAGCATCGACCGCAGCGCCACCGGAACGGCCAGCGACTACCTGTTCTACGACGGCTCGCTCAACCCCTTGAGCCGCCGCCAGAACCTCAAGGAATCATACGATCCACGCAAGCGCGAGTGGTTCATCCGCGCACGGGGCGATGGCGGGCAGATCACCACCGCGCCCTACCTGTTCTTCTCCACCCAGGAGATCGGTACCACGCTGGCCAGACGCACGGGCCTGACCACCGTCCTCGGCGCCGACCTGACCCTGGACGACCTCTCCGCCACCCTGGCCAAGCACCGCGTCACTCCCAACAGCGAAGTGGTGCTGGCCGATGCCAATGGCGATGCCGTCGCCTACCCCGACAGCAGCCGCCTGTTGCGCGAGGTGGATGGCAAGACCGAGCGGGTCAAGGTCAGAGATCTCAACCCGGCCCTCGGCGAGCTGTTGTCCGGCAAGCTCTCGGAACAGGAAGACGGCATCGTCGAGCTGGCCAAGCAGCGCTGGGTCATGTCCCAGCGGCACCTGCGCGAAGGTGGCCCCCAGGGCCTGCACCTGGCGCTGCTGGTGCCCGAGCACGAACTGCTGGCGGACGCCTATCGCATCCGCTGGCAGGGTGCGCTGATCACCCTGACCACCCTGCTGCTCTGCCTGCCGCTGGGCTGGCTGACCTCGCGCCTGGTGGTCAAGCCCCTGCGCAGCCTGGTACTGGAAGCGCAGGCGATTCACCGCTTCGATTTCGCCTTTCCGGCCAGCGGCCGCTCGCCCATCCTGGAGGTCGACCAACTGGCGGTCTCGATGAGCAGCATGAAGGATCGCCTGTCGAGATTCCTCGACATCGCCGCCAGCCTTTCCGCCGAGACCCATTTCGAAGCGTTGCTCAAGCGCGTACTGGACGCCACCGTATCCATCAGCGATGCCCAGGGCGGTCTGCTCTATCTGCTCGACAACGACACTGGCCGCCTGGAACCGCAGGGCCTGGTCATCGACGGCCAGAGCCGCGGCCTGAGCGAGCTGGGCATCGACGGCGTGGCCCATGACGACCCCGCCCTGCCCGGCTGGCTGCAGCGGCCCGCCACGGGCGGCGACAGCATTGCCACCTCCATCGGCTTCGATCAGGCCGGCAGCTTCCAGGGGCTGCTGTCGGCGATGGACAGCCCCCGCCTGCACCTGATTTCGGCCGGCCTGCACAACCGCCAGGGCGACACCGTCGGCGTGCTGGTGCTGCTGCAGCGCGACAGCGGCGAGAACAGCGAGAGCATGCTCAGCCCGGACCGCGTCGCCTTCGTCGATGCCGTCTCCGGCAGCGCGGCCCTGTGCATCGAGAGCCAGCGCCTGCTGGCCAGGCAGAAGCAGCTGCTGGACGCCTTCATCCAGCTGATCGCCGGTGCCATCGATGCCAAGAGCCCCTATACCGGCGGGCATTGCCAGCGTGTACCGGAGATCACCCTGATGCTCGCCCGTGCGGCTGCCGACAGCGAACGGCCCGAGTTTCGCGACTACAACCCCAGCGACGAGGACTGGGAAGCGTTGCATATCGCCGCCTGGCTGCACGACTGCGGCAAGGTCACCACGCCCGAGTACGTGGTCGACAAGGCGACCAAGCTGGAGACCCTGTACGACCGCATCCATGAAGTGCGCATGCGTTTCGAAGTGCTCAAGCGCGATGCCTGGATCAGTTACTGGCGCGGTCTCAGCGAGGGCGGCGAAGAGCGCGCGCTGGCGGCGCTGCGCGACCACCTGCTGGCGGAGCTGGACGACGAATTCGCCTTCATCGCACGCATCAACCTGGGCGGCGAGAGCATGGCCGATGCGGACCAGGCTCGCCTGCGGCAGATCGCCGAACGGCGCTGGTCGCGTACCCTCGACAAGCGCCTGGGCGTGTCCTGGGAAGAGGCCAAGCGCCTGCAGCGTTCGACGCCGGACTGCCTGCCGGTCGACGAACCCTTGCTGGCCGACTGCCCCGAGCACCTGATCGAACGCGACGAGCAGGACACGATCGGTCCCGACAACCCCTGGGGGTTCCGCCTGGAGGTGCCACCGTACAAGTTCAACCGTGGCGAGCTGCACAACCTGAGCATCGCCCGCGGCACGCTGACGGCCGAGGAGCGCTACATCATCAATCATCACATCGTGCAGACCATCCTGATGCTCGACCGCCTGCCCTTCCCCAAGCACCTGCAGAACGTCAGCGAGATCGCCGGGGGACACCACGAGAAGATGGATGGCAGCGGCTACCCGAAACGCCTGACGCGCGAGCAGATGAGCCTGCCGGCACGGATGATGGCGATTGCCGATATCTTCGAGGCGCTGACGGCCGCCGACCGGCCCTACAAGAAGGGCAAGTCGCTTTCGGAAGCGCTGGATATCATGGCGGGGATGTGCCGGGGCGCGCATGTCGACCCGCAGCTGTTCGCCCTGTTCGTGCGCCAGAAGATCTACCGGCGCTATGCCGAGCGTTTCATGCAGGCGGATCAGATCGACGCGGTGGACGAGCAGGCGCTACTGGATAAGGCGGGGCTTGCCTGACCAGGCCTCGGAACGAAGCCTGGTAGGCCGGGGGCGCTGGAGAGACCAGCGCCGCCTGTCGATCAGGCCTGGTTGATCGGCTTTTCCGGGTACCAGACGTCCAGCAGCGGACTGATCTCGAAACCCTGCAGCTCGTCACGCCCTTTCAGCCAGGCTTCGACTGCAGTGCGCTGCTCTTCGGCCACCGAGCCACGCTTGGCCAGGCACACGAGGCCGTAGTCTTCCCCGCCCACGTAGTCCAGGCCATTGCCGGCGATCGCGTGGTCGAGGAACTGATCGACGAAATCGTCGATGGTCTGGTCGTTCAGGTCGGCCTTGAAGTTCAGGGTCAGCTCGAAGCCCAGCTCCTGAAATTCATCGACACAGAGCTTCTTGCGCAGACGGCGGGAACGGTTGGTCGCCATGAAACAATCCTCAAAGGTGATAACGCGCGGCACTCTAGCAGATCGGCGGAGTTACCGCTCGCAGCACAGCGCCCTTGCTGCATAATGAGAGGCAACTTTTTCCTGCGCCAGACAGTCCCTAATGCGGTTCGTGCTGTCTGCCCCAGACCTCGTTGCAAGCGCCCGGAGGCGCAAGGTTCTCCACTATGATCCAGCGGTTTCGTCAATTGGCGCTGAGCGCCGTGCTACTTCCCCTCGCCCTCGCCTGCCAGGCGGCCAACGGCACCCTGCCTGACAACGTCGAGAAAGCCCTCAAGGCCAACAAGATTCCCGATGGCTCGCTGTCGGTCATGACCGTGCCACTGGGCGGACAGACCGGCGGCCTGCAGTTCAACGCCGACGTCTCGGTCAACCCGGCCTCCACCATGAAGCTGGTGACCACCTTCGCCGCGCTGGAGCTGCTCGGCCCCAACCATCAGTGGCAAACCGAGTTCTACGGCGACGGCCCGCTGAAGGACGGCGTGCTGCACGGCAATCTCTACCTCAAGGGCGGTGGCGATCCGAAACTGAACATGGAGAAACTCTGGCTGCTGCTGCGCGACCTGCGCATCAACGGTGTGCGTCAGGTCCAGGGCGACCTGGTGCTGGACCGCAGCTTCTTCGTCGCGCCCCAGTTGCCTGCCTTCAACGATGATGGCGGCGACAGCAACAAGCCCTTCCTGGTCGCCCCCGATTCGCTGCTGGTCAACCTCAAGGCGCAACGCTTCATCACCCGCGCCGAAGACGGCAAGGTGCAGATCGCCATGGACCCGCCCATCGCCAGCGTGCGCATCGACAACCAGGTGCGCCTGCTCAAGGCGTCCACCTGCCCGTCCTGGCCGGACATCCGCTACAACGCGGTGCAGCAGTACGACGGCACCACGCTGATCGTCAGCGGCCAGCTGGCCGAAGGCTGCAGCGCACAGACCTACCTGTCGCTGCTCGACCACCCCAGCTACACCGCTGGCGCGGTGCGCAGCATCTGGAAGGAACTGGGCGGCAAGATCCTCGGCAAGGACCGCCTCGCCCCGCTGCCCGAAGACGCGCGCCTGCTGGCTCGCGCCTTGTCACCGGACGTGGTGGAAATCGTCCGCGACATCAACAAGTACAGCAACAACACCATGGCCCGGCAGCTGTTCCTCAGCATCGGCGCGCAGTTCCGCACCGACGCGGACAAGGACGACGCCATGGCCGCGCAACGGGTGATCCGTGACTGGCTGGCGCGCAAGGGCATCACCGCGCCGCATCTGGTGCTGGAGAACGGCTCCGGGCTGTCGCGCGCGGAACGCATCAGCGCCAGGGAAATGGCCCTGATCCTCCAGGCGGCCTGGCGCAGCCCGTATTCCGCCGAGTTCCGCAGCTCCATGCCGCTGGTGGCCATGGACGGCACCATGCGCAGGCGCCTGCAACGCACCCCGCTGGTGGGCGAGGCGCACATCAAGACCGGCACGCTGAACAACGTGCGCGCCATCGCCGGCTACAGCCGCGACAGCAACGGCCAGGACTGGGCGGTAGTGGCCATCCTCAACGACCCGAAGCCCTGGGGCGCGACCTCGATTCTCGACCAGGTGCTGCTCGACACCTACACGCAGCCCAAGCGCTGACGATGCCGTGGCCGGTGCAGTCCGGGGGCCAACCTGCGGACTGCACCGGCTACGCAATCAACGCGCGCTGAAGCGCCAGGCGCGATGGATCTTGGCATTGCGCGCAAAGTCCGGGTCGAGCGTCTGCGCGCTGATCTCCTCGACCTGATAGCGAGCCATCAGGCTCTCATCCAGCTGGAACTTGCGGAAGTTGTTGGAGAAATACAGCACGCCGCCGCGCGCCAGGCGCGCCATGGCCAGGTCGAGCAGCTCGACATGGTCGCGCTGCACATCGAACACCCCTTCCATACGCTTGGAATTGGAGAAGGTCGGCGGGTCGATGAAAATCAGGTCGTACTCGCCCCGGTCCTCGCCCAGCCAGGCCATCACATCGCCCTGTTCCAGGCGCTGTTTGTCGGAGAAACCGTTCAGCGACAGATTGCGCCGCGCCCAGTCCAGGTAGGTTTTCGACAGGTCGACGCTGGTGGTACTGCGCGCCCCGCCCTTGGCCGCATGGACCGTAGCCGTGGCGGTGTAGCAGAACAGATTCAGGAAGCGCTTGCCGGCCGCCTCGCGCTGGATGCGCATGCGCAGCGGCCGGTGATCGAGGAACAGCCCGGTATCCAGATAGTCGGTGAGGTTGACCAGCAGCTTGACCCCGCCCTCGTTCACTTCCATGAACTGGCCCTGGGCCGCCTGACGCTGATACTGCTTGGTACCGGCCTGGCGCTCACGGCGCTTGATCGCCACACGGTTCTGCGCCACGCCCAGCGCCTGGGGAATCGCCGCCAGCGCATCGAGCAGGCGCGCCTGCGCCTTCTCCGGATCGATCGAGCGCGGCGCGGCGTACTCCTGCACATGCACCCAGTCGCGGTACAGATCGACCGCCAGGGCATACTCCGGCATGTCCGCATCGTAGAGTCGATAGCACTCGACCCCCTCGCGGCGCGCCCACTTGCCCAGTTGCTTGAGGTTCTTCTGCAGGCGGTTGGCGAACATCTGCCCGCCCTCCGACAGGCGCGCCTGTTGCGGCGCTTCCTGCTCGGCCTCATCGACGTTCTTCGCCCGGCGCTCGCCGGTCACGAACTGTTCGGTCTGCACCTTGATCAGCAGCAGCTTGCAGGCCAGCGCGCCATTCCAGAAGGCATATTGCTTGTGGCTGCGCAGGCCCATGCGCTTGCCCAACTCAGGCGCCCCGGTGAACACCGCAGCCTCCCAGCCCAGGCAGGCCTGGCGCAGGCGCTCGCCGAGGTTCTGGTAGAGGTACAGCAGGCTGGCTTCATCCCCCAGGCGCTCGCCATAGGGCGGGTTGCTGATCACCAGGCCTTTCTGGTTCTGGTCCGGACGCGGCTCGAAGTGAGCCAACTCGCCCTGATAGATCTTCACCCAGTCGGATAACCCGGCACGCTCCACGTTGTTGCGCCCCGGCTGGATCAGGCGGGGATCGGCCTCGTAGCCACGAATCCACAACGGTGGCTTGGCCAGGCCAGCCGCCGCACGCTGCTCGGCCTCGGCATGCAGCTTCTTCCACAGCGCCGGCACGTGCCCGAGCCAATTGGAGAAGCCCCAACGCTCGCGCTTGAGGTTCGGGGCGACGTCCGCCGCCATCAGCGCGGCCTCCACCAGGAACGTACCGACACCGCACATGGGGTCGGCCAGGGCGCCGCCCTCGGCGGCGATACGCGGCCAACCGGCCCGGATCAGCACCGCAGCCGCGAGGTTCTCCTTGAGCGGCGCCGCGCCCTGCTGCAGGCGGTATCCGCGCTGGTGCAGGCTGTGCCCGGACAGGTCCAGGGACAGCACCGCCTCCCCCCGGTCCAGACGCAGGTGAACGCGCAAGTCGGGATTGACCTTGTCGATGCTCGGACGCTCGCCGGCGGCGGTCCGCAGCCGATCGACGATCGCATCCTTGACCTTGAGCGCGCCGAAATGGGTGTTGTCGATGCCCGAGCCCTGGCCGCTGAACTCCACCGCCAGGCTGCCGGCCGGCTCCAGGTGATCGCGCCAGTCGACCACCTTGACCCCGTCATACAGCTGCTCCGCGCTGTTCATGGTGAAACGCGACAGCACCAGCAGCACACGGTTGGCCAGGCGCGACCACAGGCACAGGCGATAGGCGACCTCGATCTCGGCATGGCCACGGACTGCCGCCGTCTGCTCGCGCGCTTCCTCCAGCCCCAGCCCCCTGGCCTCTTCCAGTAACAGACCTTCGAGCCCCTTGGGGCAAGTCAGCACGATTTCGTAACGATCAGACATGGTGTCCTACTGCCTATGGCAATCCGGGAGATGCGGCGGCGCACCTCGACTCAAAAATAAGTGACAAAACGTCACACGGCGACCCTTCGTCGGAATAAGCAAGCGCTCTCATTCGCACTAGCACTTTGCAGGCATGCCTGCGCTCAGCCAGGCCCCACGGCGTCTGGCCGAATGGGCCTGGATGTATGCCCAGCCCCCTTATGGCGCCACCCTCATTTAGGTTACGCCCTTATGACAAATCGATCATTCACAGGCCTCGGTGCATTCGTTAGAACACTACCTAAGGCGCTCGTTGCAACGGCGAGTGCACAGAAGGTCCGCCACGCCGGCAGCGGGCCTTCGCAGGCAGACATTTTCTGCCCGGCCTTGCCACAAGGCCAACGGGACATAACAGTCAACAGTGAGGGCAACACCCTATGAGAAGACTTAAGCGTGATCCGTTAGAACGAGCTTTCTTGCGCGGCTATCAGTACGGCATCAATGGTAAATCCCGCGAACTTTGCCCCTTTACCCTGCCATCGGTACGTCAAGCCTGGCTCAATGGCTGGCGTGAGGGCCGTGGTGACAACTGGGATGGGCTGACCGGCGCGGCCGGTATTCATCGACTCAACGAACTTCACGCTGTCGGCTGATCAGGATCACACCCGACTTCACCATGCCGACCCCATCCGGGCGGCGGGCGCAAGCCCAGGGGCTCCTTCGGGAGCCCTATTTATTTACGCAGTGCCGCGATCGCATCCACCGCTTCACGGATTAACGCCGGCCCCTTGTAGATGAACCCCGAATAGATCTGTACCAGGCTGGCGCCGGCAGCGATCTTCTCCGCCGCATGCCGACCTTCGGTGATACCGCCAACGGCGATGATCGGCAGTCGGCCGGACAGCTCGCCAGCCAGCACCTTGACGATATGCGTGCTCTTGTCGCGCACCGGTGCACCGGACAGGCCACCGGCTTCGTCGCCATGGGCCAGCCCCTCGACACCTTCGCGGCTGAGCGTGGTGTTGGTCGCGATCACCGCGTCCATGTCCGCGCCCAATAGCGCCGACGCCACCAGCGCGGTTTCTTCATCGCTCATGTCCGGGGCGATCTTGATCGCCAGCGGCACGCGCTTGCCATGCTCCTGGGCCAGGTCCTCCTGACGGCGACGCAAGGCTTCCAGCAGTTCCTTGAGCGAGTCGCCGAACTGCAGGCTGCGCAGCCCGGGCGTGTTGGGCGAGCTGACATTGACCGTGACGTAGCTGGCGTGGGCGTACACCTTGTCCAGGCAAGCCAGGTAGTCATCCACCGCACGCTCCACCGGGGTATCGAAGTTCTTGCCGATATTGATGCCCAGTACACCCTTGAATTTCGCAGCCTTGACCCGCTCGAGCAGATGATCGACGCCCTGGTTGTTGAAACCCATGCGGTTGATCACTGCCTCGGCTTCCGGCAGGCGGAACAGGCGCGGCTTGGGGTTGCCCGGCTGCGGCCGAGGCGTCACGGTGCCGATCTCGACGAAACCGAAGCCAAGCTGGGCAAAGCCGTCGATGGCGTCGCCATTCTTGTCCAGCCCCGCCGCCAGCCCCACCGGGTTGGCGAACTGCAGGCCCATCACGTTGACCGGCAAGCTGGCCGGCGCCTTGGTCAGCAAACCATTGAGCCCCAGACGCCCCCC
>NZ_SBHZ01000019.1 GCF_004521985.1 Ectopseudomonas khazarica | reverse complement strand
GGTGATTCCGTGGGCGGCGGATAGTGATCGAGCGGGCAACTTGCTTGATCGTGCTATAGCTGGGGAGAAAGTCATGCCTCCCGAACACACGCTAGCCAGGGGGAAATTGACGCCCCCTAAGGGTATCTGCCTCGAATGCCTGCGCAAAGCCATGCGCGAAGGTAACGCGACGCTGGCAGGAGCCTCGGCATGAATGCACTGGACGTCTCGCGAAACGACTGGGAGCAGGCGCTGGCCGCTGGCCATAGCCTGGCCCTGGTGGTGGAGCTTGGCCTGCTATCCTCCGATGCCCGCCAGGCTATTCTGGCCGAGCACAGGCTCTGGCCATTGCTGCATCAGGCCGATATGGAGCATCTACGTTATGAAGGCCCGGCAATGGTCGAGCTAAGCGGCCAACCGTTCAGTGCCTTGCAAGAGCAATACGAACGGCTCGCACCCACTGCACGGCATGGCTGGCTGAGCAGCCGCCTGGACATGCTGCAGTTGCAGCAACATCTGGGCGACGCCCTCGCCTGCCGCGACATCGATGGCGACACGCTGCTGATACGCAGCTATGCGCACAATGTACTGCCCGTCCTTCATGCGCGCCAGGAACAACCCTGGCACGCCTGGCTGTTCGGGCCTATCGAACACTGGTGGCTACCGAGCGCCCAGGGCTGGCAGCGTTTCGAGGGTCTGGCGCAAGGTCGCGTGCCTGCCTATCAGCCCATCGAACTCGACCAGGCGCTGGTCGAGGCGCTGGGCGTCGATCTGCATGCTCAGGCGCTGGTGACCGAGTTGCAACAGCATGCCCCGCAGGTATTTCTCAGCGATTGTCATGGCGAGCGCCTTAACCAGGTCAGCCAGGCACTGTCGCATGCGCGCGAGGCGGGCTTGAGCCAGCAGTCGGATCAATCCTTCCACGCGCTCTACAGCCTGATGAGTGGCCAATCGTTAAGCCAGCGCCCCGATTGGCCATTGATGCTGCAGCGCGTGGAGCATGAGGGGCTGGCCCTCGCCAACGCGCTCGCCGAGCGGAACGAACAGGGATGAAGTGGGCGCCATCATCGCCACACAAAAGCTTGATCGGTTTTTTGCTAGTGGGGGCGTTACTGCTGGTTTATATGGCCTGGGCTTACCAGCAAATGCCTGGAGCCATTCTGTATGGACACAACCATACGGATCGCCCTGTCTTCAGCTATTTCGTTAACGAGGCCTGGGGTGGCAATGGTGGGGCAGTATGCTGCACGCGTATCGAAGGCGATGTGCTGACAGTGCAATGGATCAAGGGACGCACCGGGGAACAGGTTCGCCAGGGCGTTGAAAAGGAGACCATCACCCGGCAAGTGCCCAACCCACCGCGCACCCGGCAAGACAAGTACCTGCATGTGCATTTCTTTCCGGGGGATCAGGTTCGTCTGTTCTGGAGCCCCAATCTGGACAGTCCTTACGAAAACCTCAAGGAAGCCCCCGAACAGGAGGTTGCAAATGGATCCCATTGATAAAGGGCTCCGCCGTTGGCGGGCCTTGCCGACCTCGGCCAGATCACTGATCAAACTGCTGTTGCCGGTAGCGCTAGTGCTCGCCTACGTAGCCTGGGCTTACACCCGTATGCCCGGCGCAATCTTGTATGGACACAATCATACGGATCGACCTGTCTTCAGCTACGCCGTCAATGAGGCCTGGGGCGGCAATGCATTTGCTTATGGTGGAGGGAAGGCGACATGCTGCACCCGTATCGAAGGCGATGTGCTGACCGTGCAGTGGATCAAGGGACGCACCGGGGAACAGGTTCGCCAAGGCGTTGAAAAAGAGACCATCACCCAACAAGTGCCCAACCCGCCCCGCACCAGGCAAGACAAGTACCTGCATGTGCATTTCTTTCCGGGGGATCAGGTTCGTCTGTTCTGGAGCCCCAATCTGGACAGTCCTTTCGAAAACCTCAAGGAAGCACCCGAACAGGAGGTTGCAAATGGATCCCATTGATAAAGGGCTCCGCCATTGGCGTGCCTTGCCGGCCTCGGCCAGATCGCTGATCAAACTGCTGCTGCCGGTAGTGCTAGTGCTCGCCTACGTGGCCTGGGCTTACACCCGTATGCCCGGTGCCATTCTGTACGTACACAACCACACCGACCGCCCCATCTTCAGCTACGCCGTCAACGAAGCCTGGGGTGGAAATGCATTTGCTTATGGTGGAGGGAAGGCAACGTGCTGCACACGCATCGAAGGCGATGTGCTGACCGTGCAATGGATCAAGAGCACCACCCAAGCTCAGTACGATGCTGGGCTGCGTGAGGAAACCATCACCCGACAAGTGTCCAGCCCGCCTCGTACCCGGCAAGACAAGTACCTGCATGTGCACTTCTTTCCCGGTGATCAGATTCGTCTGTTCTGGAGCCCCAATCTGGACAGCCCTTATGAAAATCTCAAGGAAGCCCCCAAGGAAGGTAGTACGCCATGAGCAACACCATTGCCGAACAAGCTGCGGCCATGTCAGCACGCTGCAACCCTGCGCAACGCAGCTCGCATATCGCACCCTGTGAACACACCTTGAGAGTCGGTTTTTTCTTCGACGGTTTCGGGCGGCACCGCATCAAGGATATGCAAACGGGGCGGGTCAGCAATATTGGCAAGCTGTTTCTTGCTCACCCGGATAGGCAAGAAGATGGGGCCCAATTTAGCTATAGGGCCTTCTACGCATCGGGCCTGGGCGAGGACTTTTCCGCCGACCTGAACCTGTCAGCGACGAGTGCCCTGACCAGCTTCGAGTCGACGGCCAGCGATATACCGGCCGGTGTGGTCGAGGATCAAGCCATCGAAGCGGCCAAGGACGTCCTCGATGCCAGACGCAACTGGTGGGAACGCATCAGCCGAGACCTCAAGGCCTTGCTGCAAAAGCCCGTCAAGGCGGGGAAATTGCTCAAGGGGGCTTTAATCGATGCCAGCGTCGAGCTATTGGCTCCTGTGCGTGATAACCCCTTCGTCGCCGAGTTATTGAAGACCGGTGCTGATACGCGTATCGAGGGCGCTATTGATTTCCTCAGTGACGAAATACGCAAGATCGAGGCACAAACCGGTCGCCCCCTTCTCAAACGGATCGAATTGACCGTCTATGGCTTCGATTACGGCGCCACGTTGGCACGCGCCTTCCTGCATGAGCTGCTAAGCCGTGAGCCGCAGCCTGGCGACGGCACTTACAGCTATCAGGGCAAGACGCTGACTATCCTCTTTGCTGGGTTGTTCGATGGCGTCGACCGCAGCCATGTCGACCTTCCTTACCTGCCCTTGCCCGTACGCACCGTGCTGGACGATGGCGGCCCCTTGCCCGAGCACGTCAAGCAGGCGTTGCATCTGGTGGCGGCCCATGAACGTCGCTTCTACCGCCGTGCTCGCCTGCTTGGCAGCAGCAAGGCCAACTGGCGAGAGAAATGGATGCCCGGCGTAAGTGAGGATATCGGCGGCAGCCTGCTTGCCGGGGAGCAGAAGCCCAGTGCCGAACTGGCGCTGGTGAGCCTGCATGAGATGTATCGCGCCGCGCGCAGGGCGGGGGCGCCATTTCCTGCACTCGATGAGCTGCCAACGATAGATCGAAAGCTGGCCTCTCTCTTTATCTTCAACGATCACTTCGAGCAGGCCAGCGCCAAAGGACTGAGCCGCCATTACGAGCGCGAGGCGCAAGCCAGCATCGCCGAGTTGAAGGGCGTCCAGCCCTTCTATGCCGTCGCCCCCATGCGCCCGCAGGAGTTGCTCTTCGCCGCTCATATGCGCCTGTACATCCGCTGGCTGGCCGCGCTGTGGAGGCCCTACCAGGAACGCCTGCGACAACTGGCAGAAGAGGAGGACCACCTGCATGCCAGCGAGCTCGGCAGCATGAGCGGCATGCTCGGCATCTCCCGCGAGAGTGCAGCGCAACGTGATGACCGTACACAGCGCCTGCAAGCCATCACCGACGAGCGCGCCAAGCTACGGGATGACTTCGGCTGGCTGGAAGAGGTCGACGAAGAGGCCAATGACATGCGCCTGGCACTAAGAAATCCCACGCAGGAGTGGCGGGCAGCGGGCACGCGGGAGCAAGCCGATATCTGGCTGGTATTACTGTCGGAATGGTTCAACAAGAACCCCAGGGAAGTCAGTGAGCACATGCACCGCCTCTTTGGGCACTTCGTCCATGACCGCCTCGTTTTCAGCACTGTGCAGCGCTCGGCACAGCAATTTCAGGGGCAGCGCTTCTTTGCGTTGCGTGGGTTCGATGTGGCTTCGTGATCGCGACGGCTCGCCGCCCTAGGTTGCTGGCCTAGGCGGCGAGGATATGGGGTAGAACCACTGCGGCCTTCGCTGACCTCGCCAAACTTACGGTCGAAATGAATAAAGAAGATGCCTACTGGAGCGGCAACCACTGGGCGCGCCTGGGTCACGACGGTGCCGTACTTGGCCTGATGGCCTCCCAGACCGGTTTGGGTGGCTACGCCACCTATATGGCCCTGACCAATCGCTGGACAATTGGCGAGGCAATCAAATGGTTCAGCCTGCGTATCGTGCCGGTGAACTGGTTGATCCTGATCGTCGAAGCCTTGTACCTGGCCTGGAACTACTTCAAGGACAGCGAGCTGCAGCAGTTCCTCGAACAATGCTGCTGGGGCAATGCGCGGCGCTGGGATGACAGCACCGAACAGGCCAGCGCCGAGCTGCAAACCCTGATCGATCTGCTGTTCAAGCCCCGGCTGCAAGCCACAGGGCTCATGACCAGCCGCCACTCGGGCGGCAGCGACCACAGTATCGTCATCGGCAGCAAAACCGACAGTCTGCAACTCTACCTGCCCGGCGCCGACCCAAGCCGCACCCAGCTACACCTGCGTCTGGCGGCTATCAACGCCGCTGGCACGCCTACTGACTGCACTCGCCAATGGCTGGCCGCTGTGCAAAGTCAGTGGCTGCCCATCCACCAGGGCATGGGCCTGTGCCTGAGCGGCAAGCTGCCGGCACAGCCGGAGGGGGGCCACTGGCAGTTGCAGGTGATCTACCACAGCCCCCTGGCCATGCTGACCGGCACCCTCAGCCCCCACCAACTGGTGGTCGGTGGCAATCAGGGCATGCGCTATCAGCCTCCAGGATCTGGCCAAACAGAAAGCCAGCGGAATCCCCGAGATACTCAAAGAAATGAAGGCGTTACCGAAATCCCTGGCCAAGCAAGCCGACGAGGATCGCGCCTTCAGTGATTGGTTGAAGCTAGAGGGAGCACATCCAATCAAGGAGAAGGGACCCTGGTTCGATGAGGACGGTCTGTTTCTGCCAGATGAGTTTTTCGCGGTTCTGAAGAGCAAAGGGCTCGAGGTCGAGAGCCTGAAAACAGAGGACAAAAGGCAGCGCTGGGGGGCGACCCTTAAGGCGATGATCTTCGAAGATCGGCAGCTGCGGAATCTCATGCTGTTCGACAACAGCCCGCAAGCTCAACTTGTACGCTGCCTGTTGCCCGCCGGAAGCAATATGCAAACGGAGCTCAAGGTTGAAGGACCGCAATGGCACAAGGGGCCCCAGGCCTTTCAAGCCAAGGCCCATCTAGATGTTGCCGCGTGGCGTGGCGAGGTCAGCTTGTTTCAGTTCGAGCTGCCGGATCGGAGCAAGGCCAAACCCATAGCGCCTAGCTATAAGGCCTACGACGGTAGCACCCGTACGTTCGACTTCGGCAAGCTGTCGCTTTGCCTGAGCGCCAAGGCCTGGGGCTTTGCCGGAGCCAGTCTGCTGCTTGCCCGCGACCTGACCTTAGATCAGAAAACGGGTTTCACCAGTATCGCCGGGTATGACAGTGCCACGAAGACGGGCGATTTGGCCAAGTTCGATCGTTCATCGGTGCCCAAGCAGGGTGCAAACTCACTGGCCAGCTCGATTGGTGCCCGCCGCCCAGTACGCTGCCTCCAGCCCCGGTGCCCAACCGCATCCCCATCAATGGCTGGAGAACCCTGGCCAAGTTGGATATGGAACTGGTGGCCGCCGTGGGTGGGGGCGTGTCGGGTAAGGTGCGGTTGCAACTGAACAAGGGGCGTTTCCTTCTGTCCATCCAGGGCTCCTTGGTCTGGGGAGCCGGCTTCAAGGGCTACATGACCTTCGAAGTGGGCTACGAGAGTGTGGTCGCCTTGTTGGAGCTGATACGCAAGGAGCTTCTGGCCAACAATAACGAAGATCCTGCATGGATCGACGGAGAAGCCATGGCCTACGTGAGGATGCTCTCTTTATTCGGTGCCCTTGCCATGGATGTGCCCTTCATCTATGCGCGTCGCTACGCCTTTGCCAAGGAGCTGTATGACAAGCTGACTGATGGTGGGCGAGGTGCAGGGATTGCAAATACGCTTGTGATGGATAAGAACCAGGAAGTGATGCGCAACTGGGTTATCAATCTTCAGCCCAATGCATTTGGGCCTCTACTGATGGCGTTGAGTAGCGCCCCTGGTTTCTTATCTGACAAAGAGCACCTGTTACAGCAGCAAGCCATCGAGCGTTGCTTGGGCTGGATAGAGCCGCAACCGGATGCTGCTCAACGTTTCGAGGATGCAGTGATCCGCATGAACCGTGATGGGGCAAGGCCACCTAATGCCGGGCAAGCATACTGCGAAAATCGACTACGACTGGATTCGTTTATGAGTGAAAAAGTATCGGGGCTGGTAGGTGCCAACAACCAGATGCGCGCGAGGTATCTTCAGCGTGTTGAGAGGCTTGGAGGTCGGTTGTTTGGCTATTGCGAATATCGTACCGAGCCTTTCGGTCCAGCTTTGGGTGGGGCTGAAACGATAAAAATTTCTTACAAGGGGCCAACCATTGATTAAGTGTTTTGCGGTCGGAGTGATTCTTTGGCTAGCGTCTAGTACGGTATTTGCACAACTTACTCCTGAGCAAACTGCTGCGAGAACTAAGGGGCTTGCTCTTTATCAGCAAAGCGATTGGTATGATTCACAACCTTTGTTGAAAATTGCTGCCGAGGCTGGAGATAGTACTGCACAGTACTATTTAGGAGAGGCGATTCGTCTCAGCAAACGCTATACAACCCCAGAGGCACGCAGATGGTACGAGGCGTCAGCTAAGCAGGGGGATCTTTTTGCCATGCTCCGCCTAGGGGATAGCGGTGATCTCTGCCATACCTTCGGTACTTGTGTGGAGGGTGGTCTTGCGTGGCGTGATAAAGCACTGAGTCTTGCCTATGAACGAGCCGAAAAGGGCGATACCGAAGCCATGCGTGTTTTGTACCACGCAGAAGAAGGCTTGGCATGGCTGGAGAAAGCTGCAGATGCAGGGGATACCGATGCACAGCAACTTTTGGGCAGCTTCTATAAAGCAGGAGGAGGTTGGTTCCTAACGACCGGTAATCGTAATAAGGCCGTCGAAAGGTACTTCAGGGCTTCCGCTGAGGGCGGTAACCCTGTGGGAATGATGCTCTATGCTAACTACCTATTCGAGAATGACGGGAGCAAGAAGGAAATACGTCATTGGGTAAAGACGGCTGCTGAAGCGGGCTATATCGATGCAGTCAGTACATACGCATCTAACATCGCACACTTCCCAAATGACTTGGACTTTCCAGAAAATTTAGTTGCAGGTTATGGCTTGACCTATTTGTTATCTCAGCTTCAAGGTGGAGGAGTTGCACCTGAGGATGGACGAAGAAATCTTCCGGAGCTGGCTAAAAGGATGACGCTAGCGCAAATTAAAGAGGCAGAGGTGTTCGCAGAAGAATGGACGAAGGCCCATCCGCCTCTTTCCTACTTTGTTCCTGTGTATGGGCATTAGCGTTGGCAACGACACGGGGGGCTCTGTCTAATTTTCTTTGCCACGCATGTCGTCTGCGGTGGCGCTCTTGTACAGCCATGCTTGAGCAAGAATTCGCCAGGGCTCAAGGGTTAGAACTCTATAATCAGCAGATGGGAGTTTCTGCGGTTGATCCCTTGCATATTGCGGCGGAGGCAGGTGATAAAACAGCGCAGTACTGCTTGGGGAAAACACTCCGTTTGAACAATATATTCATGCCCCCCGAAGCGTAAAAATCGTGCGCGGCGACAGTTAAGCAAGGGGGCTTTTCGTCATGCTCTACCTATAGGATAAGGTGACACGGAAACATCCGTGTTTTGCACCTCACCGAAAAAAGCTTGGCATGGCTGGAGAAGGCTGCGAAACATTGGATACCGATGCACACTACCTATTCGAGAACGACGGAAGCCAAAAGGAAATCAGCAACCGCCTCTCGCCCTACTCACCGCGCCTAGCTTGAACCGGCGGATTGCACTGCAGCATCATCCAGACGGCTTCGCAGATAGGCTTTCGGCGACAGCCCGGTATGCCGCTTGAAGCAGGTGTAGAACGCCGACAGCGAGTTGAAGCCCGCCGCAAAGGCCAGTTCGTCGATGCGTTTGAGGTCGCTGCCGGTCTGCAACCCGTCGAGCAGGTATTGCAGGCGGGCGCGGTTGACGTAGCGGTAGAAGCTTTCGCCGAGCACCTGGTTGAGCAAATGGGAAATCTGGTTGCGGCTATAGCCGGTGGCGGCCGCCACCTGTTGCAGGTCCAGCTCGGGGTCGAGAAACGGCTGGCTGCTCTGGAAGTACTCCTGCAGGTCCTGCGCCAGTTGCCCGAGCTGACGAGTCGACAGGCCCAGGCGACTGATCGCGGGCCGTGAAGCACCACCCTCACCCGCCCCGCGCGCCTCACGCACCAGGGTCGCGTATTCGTTGATGCGCCAGATCAGGCCGTCGCGCACGGTAATGGCCTCGCCCGTGCGGAATGACACCAGCCCTTCCCCACCCTGCAAGCTGGTGCAGTACTGAATGAACGCGGTATGGCCGTCGATACGGATGCGATCGACATGCTCCAGCAGCTCGCCCGGACGGCGCGGCAGGTTGTTTTCCACGTATTCACGCAGGTCCGCCAGGCGCATGCAGCGCTGCTGATAGAAGTCGTTGTATTCGATGTCCGGGTGGTACAGGGCCATCACCGCCTCGAGGTCACGGTGCTTCCAGCTCAGGTGGTAGCGCAGGATGGTCTCGCGGGTGCGCTCGGTCTGCGCGGCATCGTCGGGGAAGAGGTTCTCGGGCATGGTCGGTATCGGTTATCGGCGCCCTGTCAGATTGCCTGATTCGCTCGAGTCAGCCTAGGCCGGTGTGCCGATTCGCCAGCAGCGGACTATGCTTGCTGCAGCGACGGAGAGGCTGACCATGAACGATCAGGAGAAAGACCCCGAACAGGCACCGCTGACGTTTCGGGAAATGTTGCAGAGCGTGCTGGCTGCCGCGCTCGGCGTGCAGAGCGGCAAGAACCGCAGCCGCGACTTCAGCCGTGGCAAGCCCGGCCACTTCATCATGCTGGGCGTGCTGTTCACCGTACTGTTCGTCGTCATCCTGCTGGCGACAGTGAAGCTGATCCTGCACCTGGCAGTCGGCTGATCAGTCCAGCAGGCGGGCAACCGAACAGTCGTAGCGCTGCTGTTTCGGCTGCAGCTCGCTGCTGAAGCGCCGGAAATCCATGCCGATCTCGGCGCGAGACAGGCGCTCGAGCAGCGTCCGCGCCTGCGCCCGGTCGATCAGCCGCAGCAGATGCGCCACCTGGTCCTTGCCACCACGCTCGATGAAGTCGAAGCCCCTGGCGTGATCGTTGAGCATCACCAGCGCGCAGGCGCCAAGAAGAAAGTGCCCTGCCGCCAGCACCTCGATCCGACCATCGATGCGCGCCTGCAGCGCCCGCTCGGAGTTGTTCAGGGCGGCATAGCGCAGTGCCCTGCCCAGCTCTCCGGCTGCGCGCATGACGCCGAAGGCCATTTCATCGTTGGCGGCCCAGATCAGGCTCACGTCAGGATAACGAGGCAGCAGGCTGGCCGCCTGCTCGTAGGCGCGCTGCTGTTGCCATTCACCATGCACGGCCTGCACCAGGCGCACGTGCGGCGCCTCGGCCAGTGCGCGATGCAGCCCGGCCAGGCGCAACTCGGAAGACGGCGTCTGCTTGACCCCGGAAAAGGCCAGCAACTCGGCCGGCCGCCCCTCGCTCAGGGCGATCAGCTCCCGCCCCATCAGGTAACCCGCTTCCTCGTCATTGGGCACCAGGCTCCCCAGCCAGTTGCCGTGGCGCTCGCGGCTGCCGCCGACCAGCGCCTGCTGCTCCGGAGTCAGGGTGCTGTGCAGGGCGAACAGCTGGATATCGCTGCCTTCGAGCAGGCGCAACAGCGCGGGGGCCTGGAACTGTTCGTTGGTGAAGATCAGGTAATCGGGGTGATCCCCCCGCAGGACTTCATGAGCGTTGCCCAGCATGCGCGCCGGGTCGCGCTCACCGTAGAGCACTCTCAGCTCGAGGCCGAGGTCGTGCGCAGCATCCTGCATGTAGCGGGAATACTCGCGCCAGAACGGCTCATCGGAATGCCCCGGATTGAGGAACACGACGGAGGGCGCTCGCACCTGCGCCAGCGCCTGCACGCCGCACAGCACCAGCCATAGCCCCATCATCCACTTGATCACAGCGCGTCTCCGGAAAAACATCGGGGCGCAGTATAGGGCTCCAGTGGCAAAAGGCCGACCGCTGATGCGTGTCGGCCCCGATCCTTACTGTCCGCTGACCCAGAAGATCGCTGTACCGACCGCGATCAGGATCAGGCTGAAGATTGCCCAGGCATCGATGACGCTGTCGGCATTCTCGACTTCGCTGTGCTCGCTCATGGCTCCCCCTCTTCTTGTGCTTGTGGGTACCGCACAGTGCATTTAAGACCAGCCTTGCGGTTCGCTCAAACCTTCTGGTTATGCTCTGGGCTCGTCTTATTCCTTAAAGTCAGGTTTATATATTCAAACATCACTTTTACGCATAAACCTGAGCTGGTATCGTGCCCCGGCTCCTCGGGGAGTGCGCGGCCGTGCGCGCTGATTGGCAGTAAGTAGCCTGAAAACAGGACCCTTCATGTACGTATATGACCAGTACGATCAACAGATCGTCGAGGATCGCGTCAAGCAGTTCCGCGATCAAACCCGCCGCTACCTCGCCGGAGAGCTGAGCGGCGAGGAATTCCGCCCGCTGCGCCTGCAGAATGGCCTGTATATCCAGCGTTTCGCGCCCATGCTGCGTGTCGCGGTGCCTTACGGCCTGCTGTCGTCTGCCCAGGTTCGCGTACTGGCGCGCATCGCCCGCGACTACGACAAGGGTTACGCGCACATCAGTACCCGGCAGAACGTGCAGTACAACTGGCCGGAGCTGGAAGACGTACCGGAGATCCTTGCCGAGCTGGCCACCGTGCAGATGCACGCGATCCAGACCAGCGGCAACTGCATCCGCAACACCACCACCGACCAGTTCGCCGGCGTGGCCAAGGATGAAGTGGTCGATCCGCGCCCCTGGTGCGAGATCATCCGTCAGTGGTCGACCTTCCACCCCGAGTTCAGCCACCTGCCGCGCAAGTTCAAGATCGCCGTCAACGGTGCCGTCAGCGACCGCGCGGCCATCGAAGTGCACGACATCGGCCTGGAAGCGGTGAGGAACGACGACGGCGAGCTGGGCTTCCGTGTATCCGTCGGCGGCGGCCTGGGCCGTACCCCGATCGTCGGCAGCTTCATCAACGAGTTCCTGCCGTGGCAACACCTGATTTCCTATCTCGATGCCATCCTGCGCGTGTACAACCGCTATGGCC
Organism: Ectopseudomonas khazarica; assembly: GCF_004521985.1. GTDB lineage: Bacteria > Pseudomonadota > Gammaproteobacteria > Pseudomonadales > Pseudomonadaceae > Aquipseudomonas > Aquipseudomonas khazarica. The sequence goes on along the minus strand of NZ_SBHZ01000019.1, from coordinate 86,996 downwards.
GTCGTGACAACAAGTACAAGGCGCGCATCAAGATCCTGGTCAAGGCGCTGACCCCCGAAGTCTTCGCCGAGCGCGTCGACGCCGAGTGGGCGCACCTGAAGGATGGCCCGATGACGCTGACCGACGCCGAAGTCGCACGCGTTGCCGCGCACTTCGTCGACCCGGCCTATCAGGCCCTGCAGGACGAAGACGCCCTGCTCGCCCAGCAAGATGCCGAACACCCCGGTTTCGCCCGCTGGCGCCAGCGCAACACCTTCGCCCACAAGAAGCCGGGCTACGTGGCCGTGACCCTGTCGCTCAAGCCCACCGGCGTGGCGCCGGGCGACGTCACCGACAAGCAGCTCGACGCCATCGCCGACCTGGCCGATCGCTACTGCTTCGGTGAAGTGCGCAACAGCCACAACCAGAACATCATCCTTGCCGACGTCGAACAGCGTCAGCTGTTCACCCTGTGGGGCGAGCTGCGTGAACAGGGTTTCGCCACGCCGAACGTGGGTCTGCTGACCGACATCATCTGCTGCCCCGGCGGCGATTTCTGCTCGCTGGCCAACGCCAAGTCGATCCCGGTGGCCGAAGCCATCCAGCGCCGCTTCGACGATCTCGACTACCTGTTCGACATCGGCGACATCGACCTGAACATCTCCGGTTGCATGAACGCCTGTGGTCACCACCATGTCGGCCATATCGGCATTCTCGGCGTGGACAAGAAAGGCCAGGAGTTCTACCAGGTGTCGCTCGGCGGCAACGCCGGCCGTGATGCCAGCCTGGCGCAGATTCTCGGCCCGTCCTTCGCCCAGGACGACATGCCGGACGTGGTCGACAAGATCATCAAGGTCTACGTCGAGCAACGCACCGAAGAAGAAAGCTTCCTCGATACCTACCGCCGCATCGGTATCGACCCGTTCAAGGAGCGCGTCTATGCAGCGAATCATTAAGAACGACCAGGTCATCGACGAGACCTGGCACCTGCTGGCCAAGGACGTGACCCTGGATGCCATCCCCAATTGCGACGACGTCATCGTGCCGCTGGCGCTGTGGGTCGAGCATGGTCATGCGCTGAAAGCCCGCGATGGCGGCCTGGGCGTGTGGCTGGAGGCCGGCGAGGAAATCGAAGAGATCGCCGACGACCTGGCGCACTTCCAGGTCATCGCCCTGAACTTCCCCGCCTTCACCGACGGCCGCCACTCCTCCACCGCTTACCTGCTGCGCACCCGCTATGGCTACAAGGGTGAAGTGCGTGCCATCGGCGACATCCTCCGCGACCAGCTGTTCGCCCTGCGCCGCGTCGGCTTCGATGCCTTCGCCCTGCGTGCCGACAAGGACCCGGTCGATGCGCTGAAAGCCTTCGAGGACTACAGCGAGGTCTATCAGGCCTCGGCCGACCAGCCGCAGCCGCTGTTCCGCCGCCGCGCCTGAGCGCACCGACGAAAAACGCCCCGACTGGTTCGGGGCGTTTTCGTTTCCGGGCTACCGCCTGTGCAATCCATTCGAACCGTCACCTCCCCGCGCAGTCGGACTCATTGAGCCCATCGCTTGAGGAGACACTGCCATGACGCACAATTGGGATCTGGTCGAACGCCTGCTGCATGAGGCGCAGAACTGCGCCGGCAAACCCTTCGCCCCGCGCCAGTACGCACAAGACCTGGCCGATGAGCAGGGCCTGGCTGCAACAGTCGGCCTTGACCACCTGCGCGCCCAGGCGACCCGCTACGAAGCGCGTCTGCTGGAAAACGGCTTCATCGAGCCGCGTCCGGAGAGCGAAGGCGGCAATGGCGAGAACTTCGTCCTGACCGGGCGCGGCACACAGCTGCTGAGCATGCTCGACAGCAGCATTCCCGGCAGCGAGCATCCGCGAGAAGTACTCGACGAAGCCGGTGAAGCCGCGTTCACCCCCGAGGTCTTCGAACGCCTCGCCACCAAGGCCACACGCGGCGAAACCGCCCGCCGCTAGGACGACCCGAGGTACACAAACGAAAACGCCGCATCCCGGAATGGGATGCGGCGTTTCATGGCGCTCGAAACCGGGCGGCAAGCCCGTCCCGAATCAGTCCTCGCGGTAGCGACGCAGCTTCAGCGCCTTGCCGGCCACGCGGGTGTCCTTGAGCTTGCCGAGCAGGCGATCCAGGCCCTCTTCCGGCAGTTCGACCAGGCTGAAGGTTTCGCGGATCTGGATACGGCCGATGGCTTCACGGGCCAGACCGCCCTCGTTGAGGATCGCGCCCAGCAGGTTCTTGGCGGCGATGCCGTCACGGTTGCCCAGTGCGGTACGGCAACGCACGCGACCCTCGGCCAGCGGCATCGGCGCACGACGCTCGCGGTATTCGCCACGCTCGCCACCGCGATCGGTATCGCGCTCACGGCGCTCGCGCGGTGCGCCCACACCCGGCACCAGCGGCTGTTCACGCTCGACACTGGCCAGATCCAAGGCCTGGCCATTGGTAGCCTTCTTCAGCAGCGCGGCCGCCAGGGCACGCGGGCTGCAGCCGATATCGGCGGTCAGGCGGTCGAGCAGATCGCCATGGCTGGCCTCGGCATCGGCAACCAGCGGAGCCAGGCTGGCGGTCAGCTTCTTGATGCGGGCATCCAGCACCTGCTGCGGGTTGGGCAGCTTGACCTCGCCGACCTTCTGCCCGGTGACACGCTCGATCACCTGCAGCATGCGGCGCTCGCGCGGCGTGACCAGCAGCAGCGCACGGCCATCGCGGCCAGCACGGCCGGTACGGCCGATGCGGTGCACGTAGGATTCCGGGTCGTACGGCATATCGACGTTGAACACGTGGGTGATGCGCGGTACGTCGATACCACGCGCCGCCACGTCGGTGGCGACGACGATGTCCAGGCGACCGTCCTTGAGCGAGTCGATCACGCGCTCACGCTGTGCCTGGGCGATATCGCCGTTCAGTGCAGCGGCCTTGAAACCCTTGGCTTCCAGCGCTGCGGCCAGGTCCAGGGTGGCCTGCTTGGTACGCACGAAGGCGATCAGCGCGTCGAATTCTTCGACCTCCAGCAGGCGCAGCACGGCGTTGGTCTTCTGATCGGCGTGGATCATCAGGTGCGCCTGCTCGATACGCGAGACGGTCTGGGTCTTGGCCGCGATCTTGATGTGCTGCGGCTCGCGCAGGTGCTTCTCGGCGATGGCGCGGATCGAGTGCGGCAGCGTGGCGGAGAACAGTACGCTCTGGCGGCTTTCCGGCATGGCTTCGAAGATGATCTCCAGATCGTCCATGAAGCCCAGCTTGAGCATCTCGTCGGCTTCGTCGAGGACCAGGTGCTGAATGGTGGACAGCACTTTCTCGTCACGACGCAGGTGGTCGACCAGACGGCCCGGGGTGGCGACGATGACCTGCGCGCCCTGGCGAATGGCCTTGAGCTGCGGGCCCATCGGCGCGCCACCGTAGACGGCGACGACGTTCACGCCCGGCATCTGCTTGGAGTAGGTTTCGAAGGCGGTGGCCACCTGCAGGGCCAGCTCGCGGGTCGGCGCCAGGATCAGCACCTGCGGCTCACGCTTGGCCGGGTCGATCTTGGACAGCAGCGGCAGTGCGAATGCGGCCGTCTTGCCGGTACCGGTCTGCGCCTGGCCGATCATGTCGTGGCCCGCAAGGATCACCGGAATGGCCTGCGCCTGGATCGGCGAAGGCTCTTCGTAACCGACGGCGGTCAGAGCGGCGAGAATATGGGGATGAAGTCCGAGCGCGGCGAAGCCGCCGGTTTCCTGGGTCATGGGTCTGCCTCAAGTGCATCCGCAAAGACCCATGTTCCAAAGCTGCGCATGCCGTGCAAGACCTTGTGGGTCACCCTGGCAGCCTGGTTCGGCGGGGATTTGCGAAAACGTGATGAAAGTGAATCGTCAAGGATAGTCCGCAGCGGGACTGGCTGCCGGAGTCGAGCCCCGGGCGAATTGCACTACCTGAACGTGGCCGGAAATTTGGCCGGCGCGCACTATACCGGAAAATCCTGACCCGGGTGCTGGTTTTTGCGCTTTCTCGGGCAACGAGCCGCTCAACGGTGCATCAGGTAGCCGGGCGCATCGCCTCGATCAGCGGTTGCAGCGAATAGCCCAGGCGCGGTGCCAGTTCACCCGCTCGCGCCTGCAGGCGCCCCATGTTCAGGCGTTGGTCGAGGTCGGCCGGGATCAGCAGCACCACGTTGCCCTCCTTCACCGGGCATTCCCAGTAGTGCCGATGGTAGAGGCCGCGCAACAGCGCCGCCCCCAGGGGCTTGCCGTCGTTGCTGGCCCACTGGTTGATGATCAGCCAGCCGCCGGGATTGAGCTTGGCCTGGCACTGTTCGAGAAAACGCCAGGCCAGGTGCCCGACGCCAGGCCCCTGGTCGGTGTAGAGGTCGAGGAAGATCAGGTCAGCGCTTTCCGCACTGGCGAGCAGGTCGGTGGCGTCGCCGATGCGAATGGTCAGGCGCGGGTCGTCGTCCAGGCCGAGGAACTCCATGGCCAGACGCGGCACGTCGGGGCGCAGTTCGATGGCCTCGACATCCTCCAGCGGCAGGAACTTCAGGCACGCCTGGGTCAGGTTGCCGGCGCCCAGGCCGAGAAACAGCGCGGTCTCCGGCGCGTCGTGGCAAAGCGCGCCAAGCAGCATGGCGCGGGTGTAGTCGTACTCCAGCCAGCTGGGATCACCGACGAATACGCAGCTCTGCTCGATCGCGTCGCCAAACTCGAGAAAACGGTAGGCGCCAATCTGCACCACACGAATCACCCCGAAGGCGTCACGCACCTCGGTCAGCAGCACCTCGTCCTGCAACTGCAATTCTTCGCTCGGCGGCAATCCTGGCATGGCTCCCTCTCCAACAGTGACATCCCGTACCACAAGAGGCGGGCTAACGGCGCCAATTGTCATTGAAGCAGCCGCCCCAGGTCACGCGATAATTCCACCACTTGCGCTGCTACTCATAACAATAACGAGGTTCGCCATGTACGCCATCATAGGCGCCGGCCCCATGGGCCTGTGCACGGCCCGGCATCTGAAGAAACAGGGTATCGACTTCGTCGGCTTCGAGCTGCACAGCGACGTCGGCGGTCTGTGGGACATCGACAATCCGCACAGCACCATGTACCACTCGGCCCACCTGATCTCTTCCAAGGGCACCACCGAGTTCAGCGAATTCCCCATGCGCGCCAATGTTGCGCCCTATCCGCATCACAGTGAGATGCGCCGCTATTTCCGCGACTACGCCGGACACTTCCGCCTCTACGAGCACTACCAGTTCGATACCCGCGTGGTGAAGCTGGAGCGCCTCGCACAGGGCTGGCGACTGACCAGCGAGCGTGACGGCGAACAGCGCGAATGGCACTTCGAGGGCGTGCTGATCGCCAACGGCACCCTGCACACCCCCAACCTGGCGCAACTGCCCGGTGACTTCCAGGGTGAGCTGCTGCACTCGAGCGCCTACAAGCGTGCCGATATCTTCGCCGACAAGCGCGTGCTGGTGGTCGGCTGCGGCAACTCGGCCTGCGACATCGCCGTGGACGCCGTGCACCGTGCCGCCTCGGTGGACCTGTCGGTACGCCGCGGCTATTACTTCCTGCCCAAGTTCATCCTCGGCAAGCCCACCGACACCTTCGGCGGCGCGATCAGGCTGCCGCGCCGCCTCAAGCAGACGATCGACGGCCTGCTGGTGCGCGCCCTGGTGGGCAAACCCTCGCAGTACGGCCTGCCAGATCCCGACTACCGCCTGTACGAATCGCACCCGGTGATGAACTCGCTGGTGCTGCACCATATCGGCCATGGCGATATCCGCCCCCGTGGCGACATCCGCGCAGTGAGCGGCCACTGCGTGACCTTCGTCAACGGCGAGCAGGCGGAGTACGACCTGATCCTGATGGCCACCGGCTATCGGCTGGACTACCCCTTCATCGCCCGCAGCGAATTGAACTGGCCGGAGGATGCCGGCGCGCCACAGCTGTACCTCAACGTCTTTCACCCCGAACACGACGACCTGTTCATGCTCGGTATGGTCGAAGCCTCCGGCCTGGGCTGGCAGGGGCGCGACGAGCAGGCCGAGCTGGTCGCCCTGTACATCCGCCAGCTGCAGGCCGGCAGCCCTGCCGCGCAGGCCCTGCGCCAGACCATCCGCGCCCAGGCCGGCCAACGCCTGGACGGCGGCTACCAGTACCTGCAACTGGAGCGCATGGCCTACTACGTGCACAAGGACAGCTATCGTAGACGCATCGCCGAACACAGCACGGCGCTGCGCCGCGAACTGGCCGGCGACGTCACACCCGCGACACAGGGGGCATGAACGTGGAGCAGGTCAATATCGCTTTCGACCCCAGCAGCCTGGTGCTGATCAACCTTATCGTCGCGCTGATGATGTTCGGCGTCTCGCTCGACCTGCGCGCCGAGGACTTCCGGCGCATTGCCCGAGCCCCCAGGGCGCCGGTGATCGGCCTGCTGGCGCAGTTCCTGTTGCTGCCGGCGCTGACCTGCCTGGCCTGCTGGGCATTGGCCATCCAGCCGGAGCTGGCCCTGGGCATGACGCTGATCGCGGCCTGCCCGGGCGGCAGCTTCTCCAACATCATGACCTGGATGGCCCGTGGCAACGTCGCGCTGTCGGTAAGCATGACCGCAGTGTCCAGCGTCGCAGCCAGTGTCCTGACGCCACTCAACTTTGCCTTCTACGCCTGGCTCAACCCGCACACGCGCCCGCTGCTGACGCAGATCGCCCTCGATCCGCTGAGCCTGCTCCTGCTCGTGCTGCTGGTACTGGGCGTGCCGCTGCTGGCGGGCATGTGGGTCGGCCGGCGTTTCCCGCAACTGACACTGAAGGTGGAGAAGCCGCTGCGACTGATCGCCCTGCTGGTGATGCTGGCGTTCGTGGCACTGGCCTTCAGCCGCAACCTGCAGCAGTTCACGCAACACTTCCACCTGTTCTTCTGGCTGGTGGTGGCACACAACGCGCTGGCGCTGGGCATCGGCTACCTGAGCGCGCGACTGAGCGGCCTGCCGCCCGCCGACCGACGCGCGTTGACCCTCGAAGTCGGCATCCAGAACTCGGCATTGGGCCTGGTGATCATCTTCACCTTCTTCCCGCAGGCCGGCGGCATGCTGCTGATCGCCGCCTTCTGGGGTTGCTGGCACCTGATATCCGGCCTCGGCCTGGCCTGGCTCTGGTCACGCCACCCCCTCCAGCCCGACGCGCTGCTGACGCCGCTGGCCAACCTCGGAGAAAAATGATGCGAGTGGTTCTGATCACCGGCGCCGCCAGCGGCCTCGGCTGGCAGCTTGCGCGCGCCTGCCATGCCCGGGGCGACGCCTTGCTGCTGACCGATATCGACAGCCAGGGCCTCGCCGCGCGTGTCGACACGCTGGGCACCGAGCGCGTCCTCGGCGTACCCGGCGACATCACCGACCCGGCGCTGCATCAGCACCTGCTGGAGGCCTGCCGCCAACGTTTCGGGCGCCTGGATGTACTGTTCAACAATGCCGGCATCACCCACCGCTCACCCACGGTGCGTACCGCGCCGGCGGTGTTTCGCAAGGTCATGGCCGTGGATTATCACGCACCGCTGGAACTGACCCTGGCCGCCCTGCCCCTGCTGCGTGAAAGCCGTGGCCAGGTCGCGGCCATCGGTTCCATGGCCGGCTGGATGCCGGTGCTGGGGCGCGCAGGCTACTGTGCAGCGAAAAGCGCGCTGAGCCAGGCCTTCGAGGTATTGCGCGCCGAGATCGGCCTCGACGGCATCGGCCTGCTGCTGGTCTACCCGAGCTTTCTCGATACCCCCATCGACCGCAATGCGCTGGGTGCAGATGGCCAGCCGGCTCGCCACGCACGCTCGACCATCGGCAACGTGCGCAGCGCCGAGTGGATGGCCGAGGCGATCCTCGTTGCGCTCCACCAGCGCCGCGAACGCCTTTTCCCCGATCGCGGCAGCTGGCTGGCGAGCCTGCTCTGGCGGCTGGCGCCAGCGCTGTATTACCGGCAGATGAGCCGGCGCTTCGCCGGAGAACTGAGGTGATCACGGCGGCCCCCTATGCCCTCGGTGCCTTCATTCTGCTGGCCTACACCCTGGAGGCGATCACCGGCTTCGGCAGCGTGGTCATTGCCCTCTCGCTGGGTGCCCTGCTGCTGCCCATCGAACAGTTGCTGCCGATCCTGGTACCGCTGAACGTCTGCATGACCGGCTACCTGGTGCAGCGCCATCGGCGCCTGATCGACCGGCGCCTGCTGCTTGGCAACATCCTGCCGGGCATGCTCGCCGGCACGTTGCTCGGCTACTGCCTGCTGCCGTACCTGGACGCCCAGCTGCTGAAGACCACGTTTGGCGCGCTGATCCTCTGCTTCGCCGGACGCGAGCTATGGCGCCTGCGCCGGACATACAGGCAGACGCTGCGCCCGACCTGGGCCTCCCGCCTCATCACCCTGTGCGCCGGCGTCAGCCACGGCCTGTTCGCGTCCGGCGGCCCGCTGCTGGTCTACGGCCTGGCCGGCACCGAGCTGGACAAGGCGCGCCTGCGCGCCACGCTGATCAGCGTCTGGTTCACCCTCAACAGCCTGCTCACCCTGGCCTTTCTCTGCGACGGCCGCCTGTTGCCGGCGCTGCCACAGGTGCTGAGCTACGCCCCGCTGCTGCCTCTCGGCGTGTGGCTCGGCGAGCAGCTGCACCGACGCGTCGATGAGCGGCACTTCCGCATCGCCATCCACTTCCTGCTACTGGTCACCGGCCTCTTGCTGCTGGCGCCCTGGAGACTGCCATGAGCTACGACATCATCATCAAGAACGGCCTGTACTTCGACGGCAGCGGCGCCCCCGGCGCACTGCGCCATATCGGCATCAGGGACGGCAAGATCGACGTGCTCGCCCTCAGCCCGCTGAACGAAGACGGTTGCGGCGAAGTGATAGACGCCGAGGGCCACTGGGTCACCCCGGGCTTTCTGGAGATCCACTCGCACTACGATGCCGAAGTCATCGCGGCGCCGGCGCTGAAGGAGTCGGTGCGCCATGGCGTCACCAGCGTGACCATTGGCTCCTGCTCCATCAGCATGGTGCTGGCGGAGGCCGAGGACTGCTCCGACCTGTTCACCCGTGTCGAGGCGGTCCCGCGCGAGTACGTGCTGCCGATCCTGCAGGAGAAGAAGACCTGGCGTGACGCCAGCGGCTATCGCGCCTTTTACGATCAGTTGCCACTGGGGCCGAACGTCAACTCCTTCCTCGGTCACTCCGAGCTGCGCGTGGCGGTGATGGGCCTGCAACGCGCCACCCGCCGGGTGAAGCCGAGCGAAGCCGAACTCGCACGCATGGAACAGCTGCTGGAGGAGGCGCTGGATGCCGGCTGCATCGGCCTGTCGGTGATGACCACCCGCCTGGACAAGATGGACGGCGACCGCGCCTGGTCCAGCCCGCTACCGTCCACCTTCGCCAGCTGGAAGGAATTCTCGCGCCTGTTCGCCGTGCTGCGGCGGCGCGGCGCGGTGCTGCAGGGAGCGCCGAACGCGGTGACCAAGGTTAACGTCTTCGCCTTTCTGTGGCAGGCCCACGGCTGGTTCAGAAAACCGCTGAAATGCACCATGCTCACCGCCCTCGACCTCAAGTCGCAGCCGCTGCTGCATCGTTTCACGCGGCTGTCCGGCTGGCTGGCGAACAGGGTCCTGCGCGGTCACTTCCGCTGGCAGACGCTGCCAGCCCCCTTCACCCTGCGCCTCGAGGGCCTCAACGTGAACGCCTTCGAAGAGTTCGGCGCCGGCGAAGTGCTGCGCGACATCAAGGACCCGGACGAGCTCTATGCCAAGGTCCGGGAGCCGGCGTTCCGCGCGCTGTTCAAGAAGCAGGTCAAGGCGGTGCTGACCAAGGGGCTGTGGCACCGCGACTTCTCCGACTGCTGGGTGAGCGAATGCCCGGACGCCAGCCTGGTGGGCAAGAACTTCAAGCAACTGGGCCAGGCTCGCGGTCTGGACGCGGTAGATGCCTATTTCGAACTGGCCTGCCAGTACCGCGAGGCGCTGAAGTGGACGACCTGCTACGGCAACCAGCGCGAAGCGATCATGCGCCAGCTGCTGGCCAGTCCCTGGACCCACCCCGGCTTCGCCGACTCCGGCGCGCACCTGCGCTCCATCGCCCAGTACAACTTCCCGCTGCGCTTTCTCAAGTACGTGCGTGACGCAGAGCTGGCGGGCGAGCCCTTCATGCCCCTGGGCCAGGCGGTACGCCGCTGTAGCGCCGAGCTGGCCGACTTCATCGGCGTCGATGCCGGCTACCTGCGCGTCGGTGATCGCGCCGACCTGGTGCTGATCAATCCGCAGGGCCTCGACGACAGCCTCGATGCGCTGCACGAGGCGCCCATGGAGGTGCTGGGCCTGCAGCGCGTGGTCAAACGCAACGACGCCGCCGTCGAGCTCACGCTGATCAACGGCCGGATCGCCTATCGCCGTGGCCTGGAGTACCCGCAGGACCTGGGCACGGCGCAGCACTATGGACGCTTCCTGCCGGGGCGCGAGGTGCTGCCGCGAACGTCGCCAGCGCGCGACCTGCAGCCCGCCACGGCGTCATGAGCCGTGGCGCCGTCGATACACGTACGGGCAGCAGGGCTTATCGGTTACCATGCGCCTCCGCCCGATCAACGTTAGAGATGTCGCATGCCGCACGCCTGGAGCCCCGAAAGCTGGAGGGCCAAGCCCATCCAGCAGCAGCCTGAATACCCTGACGCCAGCCACCTCGCCCGTGTCGAACAGACCCTGGCAGGTTACCCGCCGCTGGTCTTCGCGGGCGAAGCGCGCGAGCTGCGCCGCCAGTTCGCCGAGGTGACCCAGGGGCGTGCCTTCCTGCTGCAGGGTGGCGACTGCGCCGAAAGCTTCGCCGAATTCTCTGCGGCGAAGATTCGCGACACCTTCAAGGTGCTGCTGCAGATGGCCATCGTCATGACCTTCGCCGCCGGCTGCCCGGTGGTCAAGGTCGGGCGCATGGCGGGTCAGTTCGCCAAGCCGCGTTCTGCCGGCAGCGAGACCATCGACGGCGTGACCCTGCCGGCCTACCGTGGCGACATCGTCAACGGCATCGGTTTCGATGCGACAAGCCGCGCTCCCGACCCGGAGCGCCTGCTGCAGGCCTACCACCAGGCCACGGCCAGCCTCAACCTGCTGCGCGCCTTCGCCCAGGGCGGCTTTGCCGACCTGCACCAGGTGCACCAGTGGAACCTCGACTTCATCGCCAACTCGGCGCTGTCGGAGAAGTACCACCAGCTCGCCGGGCGTATCGATGAAACCCTGTCGTTCATGCGCGCCGTGGGCATGGACAGCGCACCGCAACTGCGCGAGACCAGCTTCTTCACCGCCCACGAAGCGCTGCTGCTGAACTACGAGCAGGCCTTCGTGCGCAAGGACAGCCTGACCGGCCGCTGGTACGACTGCTCCGCACACATGCTGTGGATCGGCGATCGTACCCGCCAGCTCGATGGCGCCCACGTCGAGTTCATGCGCGGCATCGAGAACCCCATCGGGGTCAAGGTCGGTCCGAGCCTGGACCCGGATGAACTGATCCGCCTGATCGATACCCTCAACCCGGAGAACGATCCGGGCCGCCTCAACCTGATCGTGCGCATGGGCGCGGACAAGGTCGAAGCCCACTTCCCGCGGCTGCTGCGCAAGGTGCAGAGCGAAGGTCGCCAGGTGCTGTGGAGCTCCGACCCGATGCATGGCAACACCATCAAGGCCAGCAGCGGCTACAAGACGCGTGACTTCGCGCAGATTCTGGCCGAGGTGCGGCAGTTCTTCGCCGTGCACCAGGCCGAGGGCACTCACGCCGGCGGCATCCACATCGAAATGACCGGGCAGAACGTCACCGAATGCATCGGCGGCTCGCGGCCGATCACCGAGGACGGCCTGTCCGATCGCTACCACACGCACTGCGACCCACGCATGAATGCCGACCAGTCGCTGGAGCTGGCGTTCATGATCGCGGAAACCCTCAAGCAGGTACGCCGCTGAAGCCACGCGCCCTGGCTAGTAGCCACTGGCCAGGGCGCGAACCGGCTCGCACTTCTTCTGTGCGTTATGCGGCATAATGCCGACCCCAACGCGAGCACCGGACGGTGCCGAGCTGCTATGCCCTGCCGGGAAGGACTCGCGGCCATCACTACCCAACAAGGACGATGCTCCATGCAACTTCGTACCACGCTTTCCGCTTTTGCCCTGTCCAGCGCCGTTCTGCTGAGCGGCTGCCAGAACATGTCCCCCGACGCCATGCTGCAGTCCGGCCTGATGGCCGTACAGGCTGCGACCCTGAGCGATGCCGAGGTCAAAAGCATGTCCGACCAGGCCTGCGCGGAAATGGACGCCAACGCCAACATCGCCGGCCCCGAAACCTCCTACGGCAAGCGCCTGAACAAGATCGCCGCCAACCTCGGCAACCAGGTCAACGGCACGCCGGTCAACTACAAGGTCTACCTCGATGAAGAGGTCAACGCCTGGGCCATGGCCAACGGTTGCGTGCGCGTGTACAGCGGCCTGATGGACGCGATGAACGACAACGAAGTCGAAGGCGTGCTGGGCCACGAGATGGGCCACGTGGCCCTGGGCCACACCAAGAAGGCCATGCAGACCGCCTACGCCACCTCCGCAGCGCGCAACGCCGCCGCCTCCTCGGGCAACACCACGCTCGCCGCGCTGTCGTCCTCCGAGCTGGGCGCGCTGGGTGAGCAACTGGTCAACGCCCAGTTCTCGCAAAGCCAGGAAACCGCAGCCGACAACTTCTCCTTCGACTTCCTGACCGAGCGCAACATCCCGCGCGAAGGCCTGGTCACCGCGTTCGAGAAGCTGGCCAAGCTGAGCGGCGGCGAAAGCAGCATGTTCTCCTCGCACCCGGGTTCCACCGAGCGCGCCAACAACATGCGCAACCGTCTGGCCGCCAAGTAATCACGGCACTCGAGGGCGGCTTCCTGCCGCCCCCGACACCTCAGGAAGGCAATCATGTCGATGCTGAGATACCTGGTGATGGCGCTGTTGCCGCTCACCGCCTGGGCCGACTACGACGCGCAGTATCAGGCCTGCCTGAATGCCAACGGCGCGATCAACAATTCCATCGTCGCCGGTTGCGCCGAGGGCGTATCCGCCGTGGCGAAGCGCGACATGAACCGCATCTACCAGCAGCTGTTCCTCAAGCTGCAGGCCAATGACCCGCAGAGCGCCGAGCAACTGGAAACGGCGCAAAAAGCCTGGCTGATCTACCGCAACGGTCAGTGCGACCTGCAAGGCAAGTACATCGGCTCACCGATGTACTACACCTGCCCCATGGAACTGAACATCCAGCGCGTCAGCGAACTGCAATTCCTCCTGGAACACGCCGGCTAGCGAAGCAGCCCCTGCTGCCTGACCCCGGGCGCCAGCCACACATCGGCAAGCCCCAGCCACTGCGCCAGCCCGTGCAGCGCATCGCTCAGCGCCTGTCGCGCCTCCTCGCTCAGCACCACCTCTTCGAGGTGCACGGCATGCACCGCCAGACGCCCCGCCGCGCGCTCGCTGCGCAGATCCACCCGCGCCAGCAGGCGCTCGTGATGCAGGAACGGCAGCACGTAGTAGCCATACACCCGCCTGGCCTGTGGCGTGTAGATTTCCAGGCGATAGCGAAAACCGAACAATCGCTCGGTCCGCTCGCGCGCCCAGATCAGCGAGTCGAAGGGTGACAGCAGTGCACTGTGGCGTATGCGTCGCGGAATGCGCGGCTCGCCGCGGCAATAGCCCGGCTGCTGCCAGCCCTGCACCGCCACCGGCAGCAACGCGCCCTCTTCCACCAGCTCGGCGACTCGGCGCTTGCTGTCGCCCGCGTCCAGTCGGTAGTAGTCGCGCAGATCCTTTTCGCTGGCCACCCCGAGGGCATCGGCGGAGCGCAGCAGCAGACGACGCTGCGCTTCATCCTCATCCAGCTCGGCCTGATCGAGCAGCTCGCCGGGGATCACCCGCTCCGGCAGATCGTACAGGCGCTCGAAGCCACGACGCCCGGCCACTGTCACCTCACCCGCAGCGAACAGCCACTCCAGTGCGGTCTTCTCCGCGCTCCAGTCCCACCAGGGCCCGGCCTTCTCGCTGCGTGTGCTGAGACTGCCAGCGCCCAGTGCGCCGCGTTCGCGCACCGCCTGCAGCACCGAGTCGATCACGTCGCGCCGCTCGACCCCGAACCTCGCCAGCTGGCCATAGATACCCTGGCCGTCCGCGGCGCGGCGCATGCGCCAGCGCAGCAGTGGATAGAGCTCCAGCGGCAGCAGTGACGCTTCGTGCCCCCAGTACTCGAACAGACGCCGACGCCGTGCGCGCCCCCAGGCCAGCTCGTCGAGGTGCTCGGCCTGGTAGTGGCCAAGGCGGGAAAACGCCGGCAGGTAATGCGAGCGTACAACGGCGTTGACCGAATCGATCTGCAGCACACCCAGGCGCTCGATCTGCGCCTGCAGTTGCCGATGAGCGATGGCGCCACGTGGCACACGACCGAAGCCCTGGGCAGACAGGGCCAGACGACGTGCCTCGGCGAGAGAGAGTGAGAGAGTCATGACGCGCCAGCCTATCAGGCCGGCGCCGCGAACGCATGGCGGAAGGTGAAGGCATGCGCTGTCGCGCCATGCTCGCGCAGGTGCGCAAGGCGCTCGGCCGCTTCCAGCACATCTGGACGATGCCCCGACGGCACCCACCACAGTACCTGGTGGGCCTGCTCGATGCGCCCGAACCATTCACGTCGGCGCTTGAGCATCTCGGTATGCGCGGATTTGTACACGTAGTCGCTGAGCGACTGAACGTCCTGCCAGACCGACATGTTGACCAGCACCTCATCCCCGAACGGCCTGATCGCCGTGGCATCCCCCGCCTCGTCCTGCAGTCGCCAGACGAAGCCCGGGGCCGCCTCGGCCAGTGTGTTGATCCGCTCCAGGTTGGCGACGAAGTCCGCCATCTCCGCCGACTCCAGGGGCGCCTTCATAGCCGCGATGTTGAGCTGAGCCAAATGATGAATGGACACGAACTGCCTCCAGACCGCTACTGGCCGCGCAGGCCGGCAAGGCGTCGCTTCAGCCAGCGCTCGCTGCTGACCAGCATGATCCCCGCCAGCACCAGCGCGGCGCCGATGATGAAGTTGAGGGTGAGCGGTTCATCCAGAACCAGCACACCGAACGTCACGCCAAACAATGGCGTCATGAACGAGAACACCGCCATGTTCGAGGCCAGATAGCGACGCAACAGCCAGAACCAGGCCAGATAGGTGAAGAACGACACCACCACGCCCTGCAGCAGAACGCTGCCGATGGCCAGCGGCGTCCAGCGCACCTGCCCGAGATCGACCATCGCCAGGGCATAGCCGAGCAGCAGGACGAAGGCCACCGTCAACTGATAGAACAGGGTGAGCCCCGCCGGCGCCTCGGACAGGCGCGAACCGCGCACGACCACGGTAGTGGCGCCCCAGGCCATGCCTGCGCAGAGCCCGAGTGCATCGCCAAGCAGAATGTCGGCGTCTATCTCGCTCCACTCGCCGCCCACGCCAAAGGCCATCACCACGCCGCCGAAGCACAGCGCGATGCCCAGCCACTGCAAGCGGCGCAGGCGCTCGCTGGGCAGCATCAGGTGCAGCCCCAGCGCCGAGAAAATCGGCGCGGTATAGAGAAACACCGCCATGTGCGAGGCCGAGGTGTAACGCAGCCCCAGGGCGATGAAGAAGAACTCCAGGGCGAACAGCACGCCAGCCAGCATCCCTGCCAGCCAGGTACTTCCCAGCCAGCCCCGCCAACCGCGCTGCCAGAGCAACAGAATGCCAACCAACACGGCAGCGATGCCCGAGCGCAATGCCACCTGCAACATCGGCGCGATGTCCTCGGCCGCCAGCTTGATGGCGACCTGCTGGCTGCCCCATATGGCGCACAGCAGCAACATCAGTTGAAACAGGAAAAAGTCCGCACCCTTGCGTACAGCGGTCATTCAGTCACTCCAATGATCACGACTCACTTTCTCAGCGGGTCATCCCAGAACGGCCGCTCGGCCTCCTGCAACGCATCGGCCCGGGATAGACCGAGGTCCTTCAGCGCCGCTCCATCCAGACGCGCCAGTTGCTGACGCTCTCGAGCCAGTTGACGCCAGCGCCGCAGTACACGCCACATTTCTGCCAGCGATGGCAGACGTTCGAAGTGGATAGCCTGAGCCAACGCATAACCTTTTTGACCTTTCATCTCGATGCCCTCCCTGTGGGGTTGGCATCAGTGTCGAGCCAGGATTAAGATCAATCCAACGAATGTTTCTTATGGAATCCATCTCGAGGATTGATGAATGGCCTTCCACCCCAGTATCGATACCGAATTGCTGCGCAGTTTCGTCGCCATTGCCGACACCGGCGGCTTCACACGCGCCGCCGAGACGGTCAATCGCACGCAATCGGCAGTGAGCATGCAGATGAAGCGGCTGGAGGAAGACGTGGTGCAGCGCGCGCTGTTCGAGCGCGATGGCCGCCAGGTCCGCCTGACCCCCGAGGGCCAGGTGTTGCTCGGCTATGCGCGCCGTATCCTGAAGCTGCACGGTGAAGTTCTCAATACCTTGCGTGAGCCCCACATGGTCGGCTCCGTGCGTATCGGTACGCCGGATGACTACGTCATGCGTTTTCTACCGGAGATTCTTTCGCGCTTCGCCCAGGCCTATCCGCTGGTGCAGGTCGAGGTTCACTGTGAACCCTCGGGTCAGCTGCTGCTGCGCCAGGACCTCGACCTGACCATCGTCACCCGTCAGCCGGGCAAGGAAATAGGCCAACTGCTGCGCCAGGAGCGCTTTGCCTGGGCCGTCGCTCAGGGCTTCTGCCCGCACGAGCAGAATCCCATGCCTCTGGCGATGTTCAATGCCGACTGCTTCTGCCGGGAGTGGGCCTGCAACGCGCTCGATGCCATGGCGCGTCCCTACCGCATCGCCTACACCAGCCCCAGCCTGTCGGCGCTGTTCGCCGTCGTGCGCGCGGGCCTGGCCGTCACCGCACAG
The DNA here is from genome assembly GCF_004521985.1 of Ectopseudomonas khazarica. Classification (GTDB taxonomy): domain Bacteria; phylum Pseudomonadota; class Gammaproteobacteria; order Pseudomonadales; family Pseudomonadaceae; genus Aquipseudomonas; species Aquipseudomonas khazarica. Next base: position 70,056 of record NZ_SBHZ01000019.1, on the reverse strand, counting down.
CTGCAGAGCCTGATCACCCCGGACCTGCGCATCCTCGGTGAAGCCGAGGGCCTGCCACTGCTGCCGCTGACCAGCATCGTGCTGCTGCGCAACGAGAGCAGCCAGTCCCCCGTCACCGAGTGCCTGGCCGACCACATCGTCGAGGGGTTTCGCCTATAGCCCGCTGGCTTCGAGGCCCAGCATCAGTGCGCAGATCAGCAGGAACACGCAGAACAGGCTGCGCAGCAGACGCTCCGGCAGCGAGTGGGCCAGACGCACGCCCCAACTGATGCTGAGCAGACCGCCAACCGCCAGGGGGACACCCATCCACCAGTTGACGTGCTCATGCAGCGCGTACGTCAGCAGCGTGACCCCGGTACTGGGCAGCGCCAGGGACAGGGACAGCCCCTGCGCCACCACCTGCGTGGTGCCGAACACACTGGTCAAGACCGGCGTGGCGACTACTGCGCCGCCCACGCCGAACAGACCGCCCATGGCACCGGACACACCGCCGAGCACCCCGAACCAGCCCCAGGGATGACGTAGCTCGCTGCTGCTCGGCGCCTGCGCCATCATCATGCGTACCAGGTTGTAGGCGGCCAGGGCGAGCAGGAAACCGATGAAGGCCCAGCGCATGGTGCGCGAATCCAGCTCCACGGCGTACAACGAAGCGAGCCAGGCGCACACCAGGCTGGTAATGCCGAGCAGCAAGGCGTGACGCAAATCGATGCGGTTGCGCTGGTTGTAGCGCCAGATCGCCAGCATCACGTTGGGCACCACCATGACCAGGGCCGTGCCCTGAGCCAGTTGCTGATCCAGACCGAACAGCACGCCCAGCACCGGAATGGCGATCAGGCCGCCGCCGATACCGAACAGCCCACCCACGGTTCCCAGAGCAGCGCCCAGGACAAGATTCAATAACAGATCGATCAGGCTCATGACACCTCCATGCCAGGGCGCATCTTAGAGAGGCGCAGCTAGTATGGAAACGCACAAGAATGCAAAATGGCTTTGCCATTTACGCACAAGCAGAGCGCCACATGAATCCCGATGCCCTGACCGACCAGCTGGAGCTCTTTCTCGACGTCCTGGAAACCGGCAGTTTCTCCGCTGCGGCCAGACGCCACCCGCTGACCCCCTCGGCGGTAGCCCGGCGAATCGATGCCCTGGAACGCGCCCTGGGCAGCGGCCTGTTCAGCCGCAGTACCCACGCGGTGCGCGTCACCCCGGCCGGCCTGGCGTTCGCCGAACGGGCCAGGCGCATCCTCGCCGAGCTGCACCTGGCCCGCGCCGAGGCGGTATCACTGAGCAGCGCCCCGGAAGGGCTGATTCGCATCGACGCGCCCTCTCCCTTTGGCCGGCGCCACCTGGCGCCTGCGATCGCCGACTTCCTGCGCGCCAATCCCGGACTGGACGTACAGCTGCGCCTGATCGACAGCTTCATCGACCTGCAGGGCGAGCACCTGGGTGAAGTGGATATCGTGGTGCGCATCGGACCACTGCCCGACAGCCGCCTGGTAGCCACGCCACTGGCTTCGATGACACGTATCGTCTGCGCCAGTCCGGACTACCTGCGCCGCCGCGGAATCCCACGCAGCCCGCTGGAACTGGAGCAGCACGACGGCCTCGACTGGGACAGCCTGGCACCGCCCTATGCATGGCGCTTCGAGGTCGACGGCAAGCTGCAGCAATGCAAGCCCAAGCGCCTGCGGCAGACCAGCAACAATGCCGAGACCCTGCTGTTCAGCGCCCTCGCCGGCCTAGGGGTGGCGCACCTGCCGACCTGGATGAGCAGCGAGCACCTGCAGCGTGGCGAACTGATTCCCCTGTTCTGCGAGAACGGCTTGCCTGCGGTGGAGCCGGTCAGCATCTACGCCCTGCGCCTGGAGCGCGAGGCCAGCCCACGCACACGTCTGCTGCTGAGCTTCCTCAAGCAGCGCTTCGGCTTTCCGCCCCCCTGGGATCAGGCCCTGCAGGCCAGCCTGGCAGCGCCGCAGCAATGACCTGTTGCTCAGGCGAACGCAAACCATAAAAAAACCCGGCGCGAAGGCCGGGTTTTCTGGTGACGCTCAAGCTCAGGCTTGCGGCGCCTGGGTGCGGCCCTTGTAGGAACCGTCACGGGTATCGATCTCGATCCAGTCGTCGATATCGACGAACTCGGCAACCTTGATCTCGGTACCGTTACGCAGCTTGGCAGGCTTCATCACCTTGCCGGAGGTGTCGCCACGGGCGGCGTTCTCGGTGTAGACAACCTGACGCACGATGGTGGTCGGCAGGTCGACGGAGATCACCTTGCCTTCGAAGAACACGGCTTCGCAGACATCGTTCATGCCTTCTTCGATGAACGGCAGAACGCTTTCCAGGTCTTCGGCACGCAGTTCGTAGGAGTTGTACTCCGGATCCATGAACACGTAGTCCTCACCGCTGATGTAGGACAGGTTCACTTCCTTGCGCTCGAGAATCACCGGCTCCATCTTGTCGTCGGCTTTGTAGACGGTCTCGGTCTTGGAGCCGTTGAGCAGATTCTTCAGCTTCATCTTGACGATGGCGCTGTTACGGCCGGACTTGGTGAACTCGGCCTTCTGGATCAGCCACGGCTGGCCATCGATCAGGGCCACGCTGTTGACTCTCATTTCTTGTGCAGTTTTCATGCGGATATCCGAAATATGCGGGAGGTACAGAAATCTAGGCCGCGTATGATAGCCAATTTCGGTAAAACTGTTCCAGCGCCGTGGCAAGATCCGCTTGAGCAGCCTGTCGGGCGCACCAGCGCTCGGCATGCTCCGACAGCTCCGGCCAGCACTCGAGCGCCTCCGACCAGGCGTCATTCACCCCCCGCCCAGCATTCCATGCCCGCCAGAGTTCGGCTTGCGCAGCCGCGGCCCGAGGGCTCAGATCGACGCAGTACAGCGCCAGGAAAGCCTCCAGCTTGTCCCAGTGCGCGCCTTCCTCTTGCAGGTAGATATGCCAGAGCAGAGGCCGACCGGCCCACTGCGCACGCACGAACGAGTCCTCGCCGCGCACGGCATTGAAGTCGCAGCACCACAACAGACGATCGTAATCGTCCTGCGCCACGAAAGGCAGTACCTGCACATGCAGGCGACCGCAGCGGCGCTGGTCGCCTGGTATCAACTCCGTTTCACCGAGCCAATGCTGCAGATCCACGAGCACCTTGCCCTGTGGTACCAGCAACTGGGTCGCGCGTGAGTCGCCCGCCATGGCGTCGAGCCAGTTGGCCAGCCCGGCATTTTCATAGGCGAACAGGGAAACCAGCCGAGCGTCTGGATCACACACTACGCCAAGGCCCTCTAGAAATACCTGCTGAGCCATTGGATCGGCCTGAAACGCCCGCCTACGGGCCAACAGATCCGTCTCACGCAGCAGCCCGCCGGTGCCCTGCGTGAATCCCGGGAAGAAGAAGAACTTCTGCAGCCCACCCGCCTGCGGCGACGGCAAGGCATGACAACCGACAACCCAGTCCTCGGCACTGAGGTACTCCAGGTTCAACCAGAGTCGCTTCACGGCGTCGCCACTCATGGCCGCTATATAAGTCGTTGGCAACTGGCAGGCGAATGCCTCGATCACCACATCCGCCGGCTCCACAGAGGGAAAAGGTTGCGACCAGCGCCGCACCTCGACGCCTGCATGGTACTGACAGTCGGCACTGGCGCTAGCGCCTGGACACAAGCGCACGAAGGCAGGCAACTCGTCGACCCACAGGCGCACGGCATGCCCCTGCTCGGCCACCAGTTGCCGGGCCAGCCGCCAGGTCACACCGATGTCACCGTAGTTATCCACCACGCTGCAGAAAATGTCCCACCTGGCCACGCCGCGCCCCTCGAAAAATGTTCGCCATTGTACCTGCCGAACAAGAAAATGCCCGCCAGAGGCGGGCCAAGGGGGCGCTGGAGCGAGCGCGGGGTAAAGCGGTGTCAGGCCAGAAGCGAGTCGCCCTCAGGGCGAGCAATGTTGCTGAGCATCCAGACGGTCTGGCAGGCAAGCGCAGCGTCTCGCGACGCAAAGGGACCGGCCTTGGGCTGACCGTCAACCATCAACAGCCAGCACGCCATGAGACCATCGGAACGAAGCTCGGCAGGTACGGCGCTGCCAACCAGGGAAACCACATCGATACGGGGCATGATGACCTCCAACTCAACGCTATCTGTGTTGGAGCCAACAGTAGGCCGATGCCCTGGCGAGCGGAAATCAGTACTCTCGATAGTGACCATGGCTATTGCCAATGGCACCTGGCACGGGCTGGTAGAGGGAAGCGGATTCGCGAAAAAAGATAGCCGCGCGCGGCCTGGCGACGGGATCACGCAAAAAATCTGAGAGCAGAAAGCAAAAAGCCCCGAAAACTTCTCAGTTTTCAGGGCTTTAGGTATTGCGAAAGTGGCGGTAAAGAAGAGATTCGAACTCTTGAGCCTATATCGCCGCCGCCAACCCCAGTATTTACGGGCACTCTAGAGGAGCATCCCGCCAGAAAGTGTACGCGCCCCGTGCATGCATAGCCAGCCCCCTGCATGTGAACGCCAATGGCACTATCATCCTCGACTAGAGCCGCACTGCCGGCCCCTGACCGATATGGAGGCGGTTTCAATGGAGATAGCACTGGTCAATGGCGTACGCGCCCTGCCAAGCTCGGGGCAACAAGGCGCTTGCCAAGCCTGTGGCGCGCCCATGATTGCAAAGTGCGGAGAACAGCTCACCTGGCACTGGGCGCACAAAGGCCGTCGCCGTTGCGACCCTTGGTGGGAGAACGAAGGAGAATGGCACCGGGCCTGGAAAAAGCAGTTTCCAGAGGACTACCACGAAGTAGTGCAGCACGACAGTACCGGTGAGAAGCACATCGCCGACGTCCGGCTGCCTTCAGGTCTGGTGGTGGAGCTGCAACACTCCCCAATGCCCCCCGACGAGATGCGCAGCAGGGAAGCCTTTTACGACAACATGGTCTGGATTGTGGACGCGGGGCCGTTCCTCCAGAACATCACCATATTCGACTGCTTACCCGACCCGTCAGCGCCCTTCGTGCAGGACCTCACGTTCTTGGGGCCACACCCCCTGTGGCGAACCAACCCGGTCATCAGGAACGGCTTCGATAGCCTAATGTTCAAGCGACGTAGCGAGCAGACGGACGAGATCTACTCCGGACGCCAGGAACTATCGGCCTACTATCCAGCTTTCTACAAGGGGCACCACCTTTTCCTATGGATGAAGGCACGTGAAGTCTGGTACTTGACGACCAAGCCCACATTCCTGGACTTCGGAGCCGGAAGACTGGGGCAGCTCATGAGATATGGCCCAGACGGCTGGTGCATCCGGCTCCTGGCGAAGGAGCAGCTAGTCGCGGACCTTTTTAGTGGGAAAAATCTGAGCGACCTTTAGTAATGTAGGTCACGGCCAAGTTCCCCCCCCCGCCCCCTCGCCGCTGGTACGCCAGCATCGCCTTCAGTTCCGAATACACCACACGCAGGACCGACCATAGCGTCAGGCCGCGCTGCGCTCATTTGCGCCTGGCTCATGAAGTACACCTTATGAGCCAGGCTGGGCGGCCTCACGAGGGCACGGAAGAATGAGGTTTGCAGGGTGGCTCAAATGTGTTGCTTTTAATTGAGCCATACAGTAGGTTGTGCGCCTACTTTATGAGCCATCCGGAGCGCGACACCATGACCGCCATCCTTGCCTATACCCGAGTCAGTAGCGACGGCCAGTCAGTCGAGGCCCAGCGCCATGCCATCGGCCAGCGCCACAACGTCAGCGAAGATGGATGGTTCACCGACGAAGCCACCAGCGGCACCACCAAGGCCCTGGAGCGCGAGGGCTTCAAGGCGCTGTTCACCTTTGCCAGGAAGGGCGACACCGTCATCGTCGCGGCCATCGACCGCCTGGGCCGGAACACCATCGACGTCCTGGAGACAGTCGAGGCGCTGGCGAAGAAGGGAGTCACCGTCGTGTCCCTGCGTGAGGGGTTTGACCTATCCACGCCCACCGGCAAGCTCATGCTCACCCTCCTGGCGGGCGTCGCCGAGCTGGAGCGGGAGAACATCAAGGCCAGGCAGATGGCCGGCATTGAGAAGGCCAGGCAGGACGGTCGCAAGCTGGGCAAGCCCAAGCAGCACGACGACGTTGCCATCGCCGCCTGGCGGAAGGAGAACGGCGCCAGCATCCAGGACACCGCCGACCACTGGAAGGTATCCACAGCCACCGTGAAGCGGGCCTGCAAGGCGCATCCAGTCGAGGTGTAAGCGCCCCTCCAAGCGTCTCCTTGGGCTATTTGGGCCCCCCATAGGACAAACCGACGAGCCTGGCACTTCTTTGCCAGGGTAAATTGCGGCCACCCCTAGGCGAATACGACGCAACCTGCTCCAGCGGGGTGCGCCTCAAGCCCGACTCAATCCATCCAGCGACGACCACGACACCCTGCCCGGACCACTCCAGGCGGGGCGCTGGCGTTCGCTCTATCACCAAGGACTTCGATCCAATGAACACCACCACCAAGCTGGTGCGGTTGAACCTGCACCTGCGCCCTGACCACATCGATCGCCTGACCACCCTGGCCTGCGCCTTGGGCAAGAAGAAATGCCGCGACACACGCCTGGCTGAAGCCATGGAGCTGGCCCTGACAGCAGGCCTGTCCTGGGAGGACGACGACCTCCTGGACTTGGCCCGTAGCGACCGGGAGGAGCCGCGCTGGCTCGCCCTGGGCCCCATCGTTCGGACGCGGTGAGGTAGCTATGACGGGACGACTTCAATCTATTCCCCTGGACTCAATCCAGACCGACCCGCAGTTGCAGAACCGCAATGTCGGTATGCAGAAGTACAAGGAGCACAGCGACGCCAAGCGCTACAAGGACCACGTCAATCAGCTCCGGCGCAGCATCAAGGCCGACGGCCAGCAAGTCCCCCTGCAGGTCGTGGCGGCTGAGGAAGGCGGTGTCTACGAGCTTGCTCCAGGGGCCGACAGGCCGCACCACGTCCCGGCCCGTTTCTGGCTAGTGGACGGACACCACCGTCTGGAAGCGCTAACGAAGGCGGGAATAGCGGAGGCGTTGGTCGAAGTCCTGCCTGGGCTCGGCTTCGCGGATGCTCTCGATGCCTCCCGGCTGGCCAACCAGCAGATCGTCCAGGCTCTATCACCACTGGAGCGAGTCGAGAACGCCTGGGGCGCCTTCAACCAGGAGCGCGACACCTACCGCAAGATGCCGGTCAAGGAAGCTTCCGTCCTGCTGGGCGTCTCCGAGAACTCCATCAAGCGCTTCCGCGACGCAGTCCGCCAGGAGGGCATCAACGCCGGCAAGATCGACCGTGACACGCCAAGGGACAAGGCGGAACAGCAACTCCAGGCCTACTGGCAGCGGAAGACGACGTGGCGACGCCTTTCCATCATCTCCTGGAGGATGTTCCAGAAGCAGCGCCAGGACGGCGGGAAACGAACCAGCCCGGCAGCCCTGAAGCATGCCGTCAAAATGGCCGTCATACAGGCGTTGTTCGGTGAGGATGGGCGATACGAGCCCAAGGTCATAGTCACGGCCCTGGAGGAGCTTGGGCGTGAAGCAGGACGCCCGGACGGAGCTGCGTATCTGGAGGCGAAGTACAAGCCGAAGGTTCATCAACCAGTGACGACGGACGACGATGAAGCCGTGGGCGGCGACGTTGACCACAGCCAGTTGGGCGTGGAGGTTGCCCGCATGCACGCGGAAGGCACCTCCAGGGCGCCTGGCGACTTCTAACGGGAGCCCCACATGAGGGGCCCTCAGAGCCCTCGAATGGCTGCAGGCCCCGTCTTTCCTGGCGCTGCACCTTGAAAGCTATCACGCGCCCAAGGGGGCTAATGGACACCCGCGTGTCCGTCCCCCTGGCGTTTTCAGAAGAGGCTCAACTTAGAAGGCCCAGCGCTGCGGGCAGGCCCGCCCCAACAGCAGCCACAACCAGGGGGTGTGCTAGGAAAGCTGCAAGGCGGTTCTTTGCGTCTTCCCGTTCGTCCATGGGGGCACCTGAGTTGTCAATAGAGGACAGAACCTCCCGCATAGCGACCTCAAGATTCTGGATATTGTGGTTGCCGATCTGTATGCCGGTCGATCCTGAAATGGTGATGTGATTAGTCACCGGAGCGGCGTGCGAAGGCCGAATCGCTGCGTCTTTAACTAAGCGGAGCTTGTAGTGAGGCGGTATTCCCGATAACCCGTGGCTGAAACCAACCTCAGTAACGGTAAAGACATGCTCACTACCGCCTGGCACCGGTCGAACTAACTTGTCACCCTCAACAATGTCCAGCTCTTTGTAGAAAAGATGCACTTGAGGGGTGGCGAAGTTGCATTTGAAAGGGCCTTGACGGGCACCATCTCTTTCAAAGTAAACCTCGTCACGACCGCCACCGGGAGAGAACAAACTCATGACTGCCATCCTTGATAATAGATAGAGCCTGGAGAGTAGCCCAAGTCAACAAGGGAGCAAACCAGCCATACGGGCGATGCTCGGGTACTTCGCCAGCTCCTCCGCCATGCGCGTCAACGGCGTCGCCCCGTAGGAGGCCCCCACTCCCGGCGTCGCGTGCCCGGTAATACAGTCGTGAACTGCCGTTTCGATGCCGGCTTCCCTACAAAGCGTCTTGAAGGTATGACGGAAGCCATGAAATGGAGCCGCCTCAACTTTCATGCCCAGCTCCTGCCGCAGGTAACGCCCCCAAGCCAGACCGACACCATGACCGAGGCCATTGGACGAGTGCTCTATCAAGCGTGGGAAGACAGGCCCTTCCTTTGGTAGCGACTCCACGTAACGCACGAACCCCAACTCCAGCAAATCGGAATGAAGGGGAGCCCTACGCAGACTGGAGGCCCCCTTTACCGATTTATCGTCATCAGGACGGAGCGAGGCATACCAGATACCAGTGTCAGGGCAGCGCACGACGTCCGAAACCAAGAGCTGCGCCACTTCTTCACGCCTGGCACCTGTATAGGCCAGCAACAAGGGAATCCAGTAAAGCGCCTCCCCGAAATCGGCCCGTGCCGGCTTCCATTCACCCCGAAAAAGCGGACTACCAAACATCCGCTGCAGGTCGGCCTTCGTGTATGCCTTATCCTCCCCTGTCCGCGTCTCCTGGCGTGCCGCAGCCTTCGATAATGACTTGAGGATGCCTGATGCCGAAACCGGCTCCTCGTCCATGGCCTCCAGGCGCTTCACAGCGAAGTTCAATAGGGCAGCCAGGATAACGAGCTGCTTCCGGACAGTCAGCAGGCTAGCCCTAGGAAGCCCTTCAGCTTCAGCCTTGGCGATAGCCTGGGGGGCGCTCAGGCCACGGATGCCCTGCCCCTTGGTAGGCAACTTGCCCAGCGCCGCCCGGAAGTCCCCGACCAGGCTTCGCGTGATTGAGCACGCCTCCATGTCGCCGTACAGCTCCTGGAAGCGGCGAACCACACCACGGAACTCGTCCACAGTCTTGCCGGCCTTGGCATCTGTCAGAAGCTTGTCCTCGGCCCACTTCTCGAACACTTGGGAGAGCGTCAGGGCGCCAGGCTTGGCTTCGAAGGACAATGGGGCGTGAGGCGCTACAGGAGGTGCCGGCACGTAACGCCCGCCCTTGGTCATACGTGCAAGGCACAGGGTGGACAGGTCACAGAAGACCGGCCAGAACGCGTCGACCAGAACGCCATGGAGGTCGGTTCCCTCCACTACCTCGGGGTACTGGTGTGCTTCCAGTGTGCTACGAATGAAGGGGGCAATCCACGGGGTGACGTCCGACTCCTCGTCAACCAGGCTTTGCACAACCCCCCAACTGGGAGCGTCCATCACCTGCCCCGTCGCCTGATCCGGAATCGACTCTACCGACCGCACAAGGTAAATGCCGTAGTCACCACTCGCCTCCAGCTCCGCCAGCGTTTCACGGAACCACCTGGCAGCCAACTGCTGGGCGTCCCTGGCATCAAGCTGGAAGCCATCGAGATGCACTGCCCGAAGTAGGGCAAAGTGCTGCTTGCACTCCTGGTCGACGGCCGGAAAGCGCTTGGCAGCTTCAGCGGGGTCGCGCGTACCCAGGCTCCGCTTCCAGCGAGCGTGAGGCTTGAACAAATGGGCAAGGTCTTTCGGGTAGCGCGTCTTGTATTCATAGACGCCGCGAGAATCTTTGGTCGGACGGGTCATCGCCATGGCCATGTGTGTGTACGCTCCCGGTGTACGCATGTCGGGAGGGTTGACGGTCGCCATAAACGAAAAAACCCCTGCAAGCCAGAGCCTACAGGGGTTTCACGAAAGTGGCGGTGAAGAAGAGATTCGAACTCTTGATACGGTTTCCCGTATACACACTTTCCAGGCGTGCTCCTTCAACCACTCGGACACTTCACCGGATCTCGACGTTTTGGCGTGTAGCCCGTCGAGGTGCGCTAATGTAGTCGAATGTTTTACGAATGGCAAATTTTTTTAAAGGATTCATGCGCTTAAGAGCGCAAGCGGTTTTCCTCGGGCTCGCCGGAGGGGGTTTCGTCGAAACGGATGTGGCCAAACAGCAGAAAACCGAGGGATAGGAACAGCCCGATGCCGAACAGCATCAGGACGCCGGACGGGCTGCGCAGATAGAGGCTGTCGCTGAGCACGACAGCTGCCAGCAGCAAGCCGAGCACGGCAATCAGATAGAGGGTGGAGTAAAGGCTGTTCATGGGCGCTCCTCGGATATGCGGTCTACCTTAAATGTCAGCCTCCATGCACGACCAATTGCCATTCGGCATCGCCGCGATAGGCAGAAACACTGACCAGCCGGTCAGTCACAGCGCTTTACCAGAGCGGTTCGGCTGAGTACCTTCTGCCCACATTCAGCCCCGCGGCGCCAACAAGGAAAACTGCCATGAGCGACCTGATCAGCTATCAACTCGAAGATGGCATCGCCACCCTGACCCTGAGCAATGGCAAGGTGAACGCCATCTCCCCTGACGTGATCGCTGCCTTCAATGCCGCACTCGACCGTGCGGAACAGGATCGCGCCATCGTCATCATCACAGGCCAACCAGGCATCCTCTCCGGCGGCTACGACCTGAAGGTGATGACCTCCGGCCCGCAGAACGCCGTCAACCTGGTGGCGGCAGGTTCCACGCTGGCGCGGCGCATGCTCGCTCACCCCTACCCGATCATCGTCGCCTGCCCAGGCCACGCCGTGGCCAAAGGCGCGTTCATCCTGCTGTCTGCCGATTACCGCATCGGTGTCGAAGGCCCGTTCAACATTGGCCTGAACGAAGTGCAGATCGGCATGACCATGCACCATGTCGGCATCGAACTGGCACGTGATCGCCTGCGCAAGTCGGCATTCCACCGCTCGGTGATCAATGGCGAAATGTTCGACCCGGCAGGTGCAGTCGATGCCGGCTTCCTGGACAAGGTCGTGCCCGGCGAGCAGCTGCTGGCTACCGCTCAGACCGCAGCCCAGCAGATGAAGAAGATCAACATGACCGCGCACAAGAACACCAAGCTGAAGGTGCGCAAGGCCTTGCTGGAAACGCTCGATGCCGCCATCGAGATGGACAAGCAACACCTGATGTAGTCCCCACGAAGGACTCATGCTGCAAAAGAAAACGCCGCGACTTCTATAGTCGCGGCGTTTTTTTGTGCCCTGATCGAGGCGACCTGCTCAGCTGGAGTAATCCAGTGCGGTCCAGGCGCGGCTCAAGCCCTGCGCCAGCACGCAGTCAGGATTGCTCAACTGCTCGTTGAACGCTGCGGGCAGCAAGGTCGTATCGCCTTCCGCCATGCCGTGCCGCTCGGTCAACCACTGCAGCTTGCCGCAGTTGGGCGTTTCGATGACATAACTGGCCGCGATATTGGAGTGGGGGCTCGGCAGACGAACCACATCCAGCACCCTGCCCGCCTCTTCGACCCGGCGGCCATTGGACACCAGCACCGCCCAGGCCTGCTCGCCCTCTATGACCAGGTAAGCGCCATTGGCCTGGGGCCGTTCGACCTGAGGTTGGGCGCATCCGCTCAGCAGGACCAATAGCACAATCGTCATCAGCATCTGTTGCATTGCCAATACCCCTTGCAAGGTGCTCGCTTCGCAGAGTGAGCAGGTTGTCGTCGCCGGAATGAGGCCACTATCACCCAACACTGTTTATTTGTACAGTATTTTTCGATTACCCTATTGGGCAGGTAAACGATCGACTGCACAGGAGCGCCACCATGCTGGACGTACTACAGCTGAAACACCGAGTGAACCGCATGCCGCTGGAACGCGTACGCGACATGGTCGATGAGCTGTTGCTCGAAGGCATCGTCACGGAGAACCGCACGCCCTTCAATCGTCAGCACTTCAATACCTGCTTCGCCGAAATCGAGGCCCTGCTGCAGCGTGCCGGCTACCACCGTCAGCTCGATGTGGTCGGTTACCAGGGCCTTGCCTATGCGCTCTTCGACCCCGCCCGCTGGGAGGCCGTCGAGGTGCTGCACTGGTTGCGTGACTTCGTCGAACTGAAACAACAGCAGTCCTGTCACTGAGGCGCGCGCCACGCTCCGAAATCGGCCAGCGATCATCCTGCTGCACAGTCTTTGGGCAGTCTGCAGCAGGATCGAGCACCCTGACGGAGTCGCCACTGAAGAGCCAGGTCCTTGAAAGATATGGATTTCTCCGTATCCCAGGGCAGTCACGGCGAAAGCTGGCAAAGGCCTTGCTAAGGAAACCCTGACCACGCTCCAGATCGCCAACGGCGGCGATTCGGGCACACCGACAAAGACGTCAAAGACTCCTCGTTGCCATCGGCAGCAGGTTGTCTGCGACGTCTTTTTTCGTTTCTGTCAGTCGAGGAAATGCCATGCTCCATCGCCTATCGCCCCGCCGCCTGTCTTCGCTGGGTCTTGCCCTGGGTCTGCTGAGCGCGCCGTTGCTGCACGCCGCCGAACCGGAGAAAGCCGAACTGAAACTGGGCTTCATCAAGCTCACCGACATGGCGCCACTGGCCATTGCCTACGAGAAGGGCTACTTCGAGGACGAAGGGCTGTATGTCACGCTCGAGGCGCAGGCCAACTGGAAGGTGTTGCTGGACCGGGTGATCGACGGCGAACTGGACGGCGCGCACATGCTCTCCGGCCAGCCACTGGGGGCCACCATCGGCTTCGGCACCAAGGCGGATGTGGTCACGGCCTTCACCATGGACCTCAATGGCAATGCCATCACGGTTTCCAACGAGGTCTGGCAGGCGATGAAGCCACAGGTGCCAATGGCCGATGGCAAGCCCGTGCACCCGATCAAGGCCGACGCGCTCAAGCCGGTGATCGAGCAGTACGCTGCCGCCGGCAAGCCCTTCAACCTGGGCATGGTGTTCCCGGTGTCGACGCACAATTACGAGTTGCGCTACTGGCTCGCGGCTGGCGGTATCAACCCCGGTTACTACGCCCCGAACAAGGGCGACATCAGCGGCCAGATCGATGCCCAGGCACTGCTCTCGGTGACGCCGCCGCCGCAGATGCCGGCGACACTCGAAGCCGGCACCATCAGCGGTTACAGCGTCGGCGAGCCCTGGAACCAGGCAGCCGTGTTCAAGGGTATCGGCGTGCCGGTGGTGGCCGACTACGCGATTCGCAGGAACATGTCGGAGAAGGTCTTCGGCGTCTCGCGCAGCTGGGCGCAAGCCAATCCGGAGACTCACAAGCGCCTGATCAAGGCGCTGATCCGCGCCGGCAAATGGCTGGATGCGGACGACAACGCCAATCGCGCCGAGGCGGTGGAGATTCTCTCGCATCCAGAGTACGTCGGCGCCGATGCCAAGGTCATCGCCAACTCGATGACCGGCACCTTCGAGTTCGAGAAAGGCGACAAGCGCGAGGTTCCCGACTTCAACGTGTTCTTCCGCTACCACGCCACCTACCCCTACTACTCCGACGCCATCTGGTACCTGACGCAAATGCGTCGCTGGGGGCAGATTGCCGACGCCAAGCCGGACGACTGGTACGTGCAAACGGCCAAGCGCGTGTTCCTCCCGGAGATCTATCGCCAGGCCGCCGCCGAGCTGGTCGCCGAAGGCCACGCGCAGGCCAGCGATTTCCCGCCGGCCGATGAGGATGGCTTTCGTGAACCGCTGGCCGACACCATCGACGGCGTGGTCTACGACGGCCATCAGCCCAACGCCTACCTGCAGCAGTTCAGCATCGGCCTGAAAGGCGACCGCACGCTCTAAGCCACCAGCGGCCGCGCCTGGTCGCGGCCTCAACCGACCCGAGGACAGGACGATGAGCAACCCGAACGTCGCCACTCCGATTCAGCAGACCCTCAAGACGGCGCGTCACAGCGTCTTGCTCAAGCGCCTGGCCAGCAGCCTGATCCTGCCGGCACTGGGCATCGCCCTGTTCCTGCTGTGCTGGCAGGGGCTGGCCAATCACATCCAGACCAGCCTGGGCCAGTTTCCCGGCCCGTTGCAGGTCAGCGAGCAGTTCTCCGGGCTGATCGCTGCCCATCAGCGCGAACAGGAGAAGGCGGCCGCGTTCTACCAGCGTCAGGACGAACGCAACGCCAGGCTGCTGGCCAGCAATCCGGCCGCCGAGGTGAAGATCCGCCCCTACACCGGCAAGCCGACCTTCATCCAGCAGATCTTCACCAGTCTCTATACCGTGGCGGCCGGGTTCGTCATCGCCTCGCTGGTGGCCATCCCCCTGGGCATCGTCTGCGGCCTCAGCAAATCGCTGTACAGCGCGCTCAACCCGCTGATCCAGGTGTTCAAGCCGGTATCGCCACTGGCCTGGCTGCCGTTGGTGACCATGCTGGTCAGCGCCTTGTATGTCAGTGACGATCCGCTGTTCGCCAAGTCGTTCCTGACCTCGGCCTTCACCGTGGCGCTGTGCTGCCTGTGGCCAACGGTGATCAACACCACGGTGGGCGTGGCCGGCATCGACAAGGACCTCAACAACGTCAGCAAGGTGCTGCGTCTGTCGCCGCTCAGCCATGTGCGGCGCATCGTTCTGCCAGCGGCTCTGCCGATGATCTTCACCGGTCTGCGCCTGTCGCTCGCCACGGGCTGGATGGTGCTGATCGCCGCCGAGATGCTCGCGCAGAACCCAGGGCTGGGCAAATTCATCTGGGACGAGTTCCAGAACGGCAGCTCCAATTCACTCGGGCGGATCATGGTGGCGGTGATCGTCATCGGCCTGATCGGCTTTGCCCTCGACCGTCTGATGCTTCTGCTCCAGCGCCTGTTCAGCTGGGACAAGAACGCCGTACTGCGCTGACCCAGGAGAACCGCCATGAGCCACGCCCACCTCGAACTGACCAATGTCGGCATCGATTTCCCCACCGATAAAGGCCTGTTCCGCGCCCTGCAGAACGTCAATCTGAAGATCGCCAAAGGCGAGTTCGTCTCGCTGATCGGCCATTCCGGTTGCGGCAAGTCCACCGTGTTGAACATCGTCGCCGGGCTTCATCAGGCCACGGCCGGCGGCATCATCCTCGATGGCCGGGAAGTCAACGAACCCGGTCCCGAGCGTGCCGTGGTATTCCAGAACCACAGCCTGCTGCCCTGGCTGACCTGTTACGAGAACGTCGAACTGGCCGTACGCCAGGTGTTTCGCAGGCAGAAGACGCGCGCGGAAATGCGTGACTGGATCGAACACAACCTGGCCCTGGTGCACATGACGCACGCGCGCGACAAACGCCCCGGCGAGATATCCGGCGGCATGAAGCAGCGCATCGGCATCGCGCGCGCCCTGGCCATGCAACCCAAGGTGCTGCTGATGGACGAGCCGTTCGGAGCGCTCGACGCCCTCACCCGCGCGCACCTGCAGGATTCGCTGATGGAGATTCACGCCGAACTGGGCAACACGGTGATCATGATCACCCACGACGTGGACGAAGCCGTGCTGCTGTCCGACCGTATCGTGATGATGAGCAACGGCCCGGCGGCCACCGTCGGTGAAATCCTCCAGGTCGATCTCGAGCGGCCTCGGCAGCGCATGGCGCTGGCGCACGACAGCCAGTACCACGCCTACCGGGCCGCGGTACTGGAATTCCTCTACCAGCGTCAGCAGCGCCCTGCGGCCTGACGTGGCTCTGCCGCGCCGGCTCGAGGGTCGGCGCGGTTGAACCTCTGGCCCGTGAGGGGGACGAAGAAGTGCCTTCAACCGACGAGCAGAGAGTCCCGTGCTAGATCTCACCACCTGGAACCTGTCGATTCCCACCCACCCGACGCCGACCACCATCAGTACCGAGCGCCTGAACAATGCTTACGAGAGCCGCTACTTCCGGCGCAACGCCGACGGCAGCGTGACCTTCTGGGTACCGGTGACCGGCTCACGCACGGCCGATGCCCGCTACCCGCGCAGCGAGCTGCGCGAGACCCTGCGTGACGGCAGCCTCGACAACTGGCTGCACGCCAGTTCGGACAGCTACCTGAGCGCGGTGCTGCAGGTCGACCAGGTGCCGAGTCGCAACAAGGTGGTGATCGGGCAGATCCACAGCACGGACGTACCCGGCAGCCAGAACGATCCGCTGCTCAAGCTGCAGTATCACTACCTTCGCGGTGTCGGCCGCATCGAACTGCTGCTGCGCGCCCGGCCGGGCGACAGTGAAGTGAAGAACATCCTGCTGGCCGAGAACGTGCAGCTGGGCGAGCGCTTTGGCTACGACCTGCGCGTCACCCCCAGCGGGCGCATCGGCATCAGCGTGTCCAGCACGGACGGCGATGCTGGCTCCTACTACCGCCAGTTGAGCAGCAGCTGGGACACCCAGTACCTCTACTTCAAGGCAGGCGCCTATATCCAGGACAACTCGGGGCCGGACAGCGAAGGCGGTCGTGTGACCTTCTACCACCTCAACAGCTTGCACCGATGAGCTGGCCAGGCGCTTACAATCGCCACTTTCCCCGACAGTGACACGATCATGGCGCGCCTGACCCTCGATTTTCCCGAAGACCAGTACTGCTACAGCACCCATCTCACCGTTCGCGTTACCGACATCAACGGCGCCAACCACCTGGGCAACGACTCGATGATCTCGATGATTTCCGAGGCCCGTGCACGCTTCCTGTTCGAATTCGGCATCCGCGAGAGCGACGGCAATGGCGTGGGCATCATCGTCACCGACCTGGCGACGACCTACCGCGCCGAGGCGCATGCACGCGACCAGTTGCTGTTCGAAGTGGGCGTCATGGACTTCAACAAGTACGGCGGCGATATCACCTTTCGCATCACCCGCCCTGCCGACGGCACGCTGGTGGCCATGGCCAAGTCCGGCTTCGTGTTCTTCGATTACCGTCAGTCGAAGGTCGTGCAGATGCCGCAGGAATTCGGCGCCAAGTTCCCCAAGGTCAATCGCGTGGTCGGATAACTGACCTGTTGGCGTGACAGTTGCTGAATCCTCTGCTACGCCTTAGGGCATAACGATAAACAGCCTGTCATGCCAGGTTCATCGACGAATCGGCAGCATGCCAGGCTGACCTTGGGAGGAACCGCAATGCCAGCCATACGCAAGCGCGCTCAACGCACGGCTCTGATCGCCAGCCTCTCGGCCTGGTCCCTGCTCGCACTGCCCCTGCCTACGCACGCTACCTCGGCATCGGCGAGTGCGTTCTCCGGAGTCGTCGCAGCACTGGCAAGCCCGGCGCGCCAGGTCGATTCCATTCGCTGAAGCCGACGGCGCCGCGCACCAGATCAGCGCATCCGGCGTTGAAACAGTGCACCCGCGCCACGAGGCGAGCCACCACCCTGCCCTGAAACGCCCGACGGCAGTGGCTCGGGCGACTTGGCACAAGCGCTGCATTGCTGACGGCACAACTTGATCAAAGCGCGACGCTCAACGAAGAGCGCCGCACTTCCCGGAGACTGGGGACTTGGACAAAGGCGTCCTCGCTAGGTAACTAGCGGGACGCCTTTTTTGTTGCCTGTCATTCCTGGCGGCGACCTTCCAAGCCCGGCGAGCGGTGAACCGCTCCCGGCAAGTTGCTTACCCTGGCACGCCCGATGGGCAGCCAGCGTTACGTGATGGCGCATTCGGGAGAACCGGCGTGGAAAGACTCAAGCTGGTGATGATCGGCAACGGCATGGCAGGTGTACGCACCCTCGAGGAGCTGCTCAAGCTGGCGCCGGGGCTGTATGACATCACCGTGTTCGGTGCCGAACCTCAGCCCAACTACAACCGCATCCTGCTGTCGCCGGTGCTGGCGGGCGAGCAGGGCTTCGAGGACATCATTCTCAATGACCTCGACTGGTATGCGAAGAACGGCGTCCGCCTGCAACTGGGGCGCAAAGTGGTGAAGATTGATCGCCAGGCACGCCGGGTAGTGGCCGATGACGGCAGCCAGGCGCCCTACGACCGCCTGCTGATCGCCACCGGCTCCAGCCCGTTCATCCTGCCGATCCCCGGCAACCGGCTCGAAGGGGTCATCGGTTACCGCGACATGGCCGATGCACGCATGATGATGGACACCGCCAGGACCCATCGACATGCCGTGGTCATCGGTGGCGGCCTGCTCGGCCTCGAGGCCGCCAATGGCCTCAAGCTGCGCGGTATGCAAACGAGCGTGGTGCACATCGGCGAATGGCTGCTGGATCGTCAACTGGATCGAAGCGCCGCAGCGCTGCTGCAGGCGTCGCTGCAGGCGCGAGGGCTGAATCTGCTGCTGGGCAGGCAGACCGCCGAGCTGCTGGACAACGGCGCCGGCCGCGTGCGCGCCGTGAAGCTCGCGGATGGCCAGGAAATCCCCGCCGACCTGGTGGTGATGGCTGCCGGCATCCGCCCCAACATCGAACTGGCGCAGAGCGCCGGCCTTGCCTGCAATCGCGGCATCGTCGTCGACGACACGCTGCAGACCTACGACCCGCGCATCTACGCCATCGGTGAATGCGCGGCTCATCGCGGCGTCGCCTATGGCCTGGTGGCACCGCTCTACGAACAGGCCAGGGTCTGCGCCAATCACCTGGCACAGCTGGGTTTCGCGCGCTACCCGGGCTCCGTGACAGCCACCCGGCTCAAGGTCACCGGCATCGAGCTGTTCTCGGCCGGCGACTTCATGGGCGCGCCCGGCACCGAGAGCATCATGCTCCGCGACCCGCTCAACGGTATCTACAAGAAACTGGTGATCGAGGATGACCTGCTGGTCGGTGCCTGCCTGTACGGCGACACCGCCGATAGCGCCTGGTATCTGCGGCTGATCCACGAGAAACGCCACATCGGCGAGCTCCGCGACGCACTGATGTTCGGTGAACTCGCGACACGCAGCCAGTCCGCCCACAGCCAGCCCCATGAGCCCACCAGGCAATGCGCCTGAGCGGCCCGGCGGCCGCCCGCAAGGAGTGTCAGCAATGACCAGCCATCATGTCACCGCCTCCACCTGCTGCTACTGCGGCGTCGGCTGCGGGGTACTGATCGAACACGACGGCGCACGGATTCTCGGCGTCAGCGGTGATCCGGAGCATCCCGCCAACTACGGTCGGCTGTGCAGCAAGGGCTCGACCCTGCACCTGACCGGCGACCTCGATGCCCGCGCACTCTACCCCGAGCTGCGTCTGGGCAAGAGCCTGGCACGCTCGCGCACGGACTGGGACAGCGCGCTGGATCATGCCGCCACGGTATTCGCCGAGACCATCCGCCAGCACGGCCCCGACAGCGTCGCGTTCTACATATCCGGGCAGCTGCTCACCGAGGACTACTACGCCTTCAACAAGCTGGCCCGCGCCGTGGTCGGTACCCACAACATCGACTCCAACTCGCGCCTGTGCATGAGTTCTGCCGTCGTCGGCTACAAGCGCAGCCTCGGCAGCGATGCGCCGCCATGCTCCTACAGCGACATCGAGCAGAGCGACTGCCTGCTGATCGCCGGCTCCAACATGGCCTACGCCCATCCCGTGCTGTTCCGTCGCCTGGAGGAGGCCAAGGCCAGACGCCCGCAGATGAAGATCATCGTCGTCGACCCCCGGCGTACCGAGACCTGCGAGCTGGCCGACCTGCACCTGGCGCTGCAGCCGGGCAGCGACGTCGCGCTGTTTCACGGCATCCTCCATGTGCTGCTGCAGGAAGGCTGGATCGATCGGCACTTCATCGACGCGCATACCGAAGGCTTCGCCGCCCTGGAGCGACATGTACGCGACTATCCGCCGGCCAGGGTCGCGGAGCTCTGTCAGATCAGACGCGACGACCTGCTCACCTGCGCGCGCTGGATCGGCCAGTCGCCGAGCTTCCTCTCGCTGTGGTGCATGGGGCTGAACCAGTCCAGCGCCGGCAGTGCCAAGAACAGCGCACTGATCAACCTGCACCTGGCCACCGGGCAGATCGGCAAGGCCGGTGCCGGGCCCTTCTCCCTCACCGGCCAGCCGAATGCCATGGGCGGCCGTGAGACCGGTAGCCTGAGCAACCTGCTGCCGGGACACCGCGATGCGGCCAACCCCGAGCACCGTGCCGAAGTGGCCGCCTACTGGGGCATCGAACAGCTGCCGAGCACTGCGGGCCTGCCCGCCATCGAGCTGTTCGATGCGTTGCATGCCGGGCGCATCAAGGCGCTGTGGATCGCCTGCACCAACCCGGCCCAGTCGCTGCCCAACCAGCACAGGGTGCACGAGGCCCTGGCCGCCTGCCCGTTCGTGGTGGTCCAGGAAGCCTTTCGCCACACCGAGACCTGCGAGCATGCCGACCTGCTGCTGCCCGCCGCCAGCTGGGGCGAGAAGGAAGGCACGGTGACCAATTCCGAGCGCCGCGTCAGCCATGTACGCCCTGCCGTGCCGGCCCCGGGCCAGGCTCGCGCCGACTGGTCGATCACCTGCGACTTCGCCCGCCGCCTGGAGAAGCGCCTACACCCCGAACGCCCCAGCCTGTTCGACTTCAGCAGCGCCGAGGCCTTGTTCGAGGAATACAAATCACTGACCCGGGGGCGCGACCTTGACCTGTCCGGGCTGAGCTACGCACGCCTGGACGAACTGGGCCCGCAGCAGTGGCCATTTCCGCCCGGCGCTGATCAAGGCACCACGCGCCTCTACACGGATGGACGCTTCCCGCACGACTCCGGCCGCGCCCGCTTCCATGCCGATCCCTACCTGGCGCCCCAGGAGCCCTGCACTCCCGACTACCCGCTGATCCTCAATAGCGGGCGCCTGCGCGACCAGTGGCACGGCATGAGCCGCACCAGCACGGCCTCCCGCCTGTTCGGCCATGTCGAAGCCGCGACAGTCAGCCTGCACCCCGAGGACCTGCAGCGCCGCCAGCTGCAGGACGGCGACCTGATCACACTCAGCAGCCGCCGCGGCAGCCTGATCCTGCCGGTGCAGGCAGACGATGCCCTGCGACCCGGCCAGGCCTGGCTGCCCATGCACTGGGGCAAGCGCTTTCTCAAGGGACTGGGGAGCAACGCACTGACCCTGTCCGCCGTCGACCCGCTGTCCAGGCAGCCCGAGCTCAAGCATGCCAGCGTCGAAGTCAGCCAGGCCGAGCTGCCCTGGCGCCTCGTCGCGCTGGTCGAGGGCGAGGTGCAGAGCCGCTTGCAGGCCCTGCGCCCGCTGTTCGAAGCGTTCGCCTACGCCAGCCTGGTACCGACCGGCCGCGAACGACCGGCACTGCTGATCCGTGCAGCCAGTGCCGAGCCTCCTGCCTCGGAGCTGCTCGAGCGGATCGATCAGCTGCTGCAGCTCAGCAGCGGACCGATCCTGGCCTATGACGATCCGAGCCGATCCATCAGCAAGCGCGTACGCCTGGACGAAGGCCGAATCAGCGGTTTCCGACTGGCCGGCGAAACCCTCGCCGGCCAGTGGCTACGCAGCGTGTGGCAGGACGGACGACTCACAGGCGACCAGCAGCGCTGGCTGCTCGCCCCCCTGTCGGCGCCACCCGGCAACGTCGGCGCAGCGCCCAGCAAGGTCCTGTGCAATTGCCTGAACGTCAGCGAGGCCAAGGTCCGCGCCGGCATTGCCAAGGGTCTCGACCTGGCCGACCTGAAGCAGACGCTCGGTTGCGGCACCAGCTGCGGCTCCTGCGTCCCCGAAATCAAGCGCCTGCTGGCCACCCGGCCAGTCGCGCACACCCTGTGAGGAACCTGACATGAGTGCAAAAGTCTGGCTGGTAGGCGCAGGCCCCGGTGACCCGGAGCTGCTCACCCTCAAGGCGGTCAAGGCACTGCGGCAGGCCGAGATCGTCCTGATCGACGATCTGGTCAACCCGGCCGTGCTCGAACACAGCCACACAGCGCGCATCATCCCGGTGGGCAAGCGTGGCGGATGCCGCTCCACGCCACAGGCCTTCATTCATCGCCTGATGCTGCGCTACGCCCGCCAGGGCAAATGCGTGGTACGCCTGAAAGGTGGCGATCCGTGCATCTTCGGCCGCGGCAGCGAAGAAGCGGACTGGCTGGCCGCACGAGGCATCGAGGTGGAGATCGTCAACGGCATCACCGCCGGCCTGGCAGGCGCAACCAGCTGCGGCATCCCCCTGACCCTGCGTGGCACGGCCCGTGGCGTGACCCTGCTGACCGCCCACACCCAGGACGACAGCGCATTGAACTGGGCCGCGCTGGCGCAGAGCGGTACGACGCTGGTGATCTACATGGGCGTGGCGAAACTGGCGGACATCCGCGCGGGACTGCTCGCCGGTGGCATGCCGGGCGAGATGCCGGTGGCGATGATCGAGAGCGCCTCGCTACCTCAGCAGCGCGAATGCCGCAGCCGCCTCGCCAGCATGCTCGACGATGCGGCAGCTTTCGCCCTGAAGAGCCCGGCAATCCTGGTCATCGGCGAGGTCGTGCAGCAACGCGCCACGCTGGATCTTGTCCAGCTGGCGCACGGATGAACGCGCTGAAAAAGAAAAACCCGGCCGAAGCCGGGTTTTCTCAGAGCGCCAGATGCATTACTGCTTGATCTGGGCTTCCACTTCAGCTTCAACGCGACGGTTGATGGCGCGGCCGGAGTCGCTGGCGTTGTCGGCAACCGGGCGAGTCTCGCCGTAGCCAACAGCGTTCACGCGCTCACCGTCCACACCGTACTGGTTGACCAGCACGTTACGCACGGCGTTGGCACGACGCTCGGACAGACCCTGGTTGTAAGCATCGCTACCGACGGAGTCGGTGTGACCTTCAACGGTGGTGGTGGTCTGCGGGTACTGGTTCATGAAGTCAGCCAGGTTCTTGATGTCACCGTAGCTTTCTTCTTTCACGCGGTCCTTGTCGAAGTCGAACTTGACGTCCAGCTCGACACGAACGGTTTCCATGGCCGGTTCCGGAGCAGGCTCGGGAGTCGGCTCGACAGCGGCGACGACCGGAGCCGGAGCCGGCTTGCTGCCACCACCGAAGTTCAGACCCACACCGACGCCGGCTTGCCACTCGGTGTCGCCCTGGTCGATGTTGTACAGAGCGTCCACGCCAGCGCGGGCATAGAACATCTCGGTGAAGTAGTACTTGGCGCCAGCGCCTGCGATAGCCAGGGTGGAGTGGTTACGACCACTGCCGTTGGCGTCGCCGATGCTCTGATGGCCGAAACCGGCAGACACGTACGGACGCAGACCGGCAGTCGGCTGGCCGAAGTGGTAGATGGCCTTCAGGTCGGTCAGGTTGCCCTTGATGTTCTTGCTACCGGCAGAACCTTCGCCACGCAGGTCGTGGTACTCGCCATAGGACAGTGCCAGCTCGACGTCGTCGGTCAGGTAGTAGCCGATGCTGCCGCCGAACAGGTTGCCTTCGTCGTGAGCGAAGTCACGCTGAGAGTCGGCGAAGTAGCGATTGACGAAACCCTCCACCTCGACAGCGCCTTGGCCTTGCGCCAGCGCGCCGAAGGAAGTTGCGGCAACGATAGAGCCAATCACAACGCCCAAGGTGTTTTTTACTTTCATCCGTTAAATCCCCATCTTGGTGGTTAGTCAGTTGCCAGGTAAATCAGTCGGCAACTTGGCGGCGATTTTATCAGGTCTCGCCATCCCCTTAGTGGTCGGAAAGCTGAACTAAGTTTCGGAAGTTTCCGAAAATTTATCCCGCAACCGATCCAATGCTCGCTTGTAGCGCATCTTCGTCGCGCTCAAGCCCATGTGCATGATGTCTGCAATCTCTTGAAACTCGAGTTCTGCAACAAAACGCAACACGAGAATCTCTCGGTCGATCGGATTGACATGGACCAGCCAGCGGTCCAGACCGCCTCGCTCCTCGACCTTGGGAGTCTTTTCGTCGGACGCTTCTTCAAGTGGGTCCAAACTTAAGGCGTCAATCAATCGACGCTTACGCCGCTCTTTTCGATACTGCGTAATGCACTCGTTGTAGGTAATGCTGTACAGCCAGGTCTTGAACTTGGACTTGCCTTCGAAGTTCTTCAGGCCATAGAGCACTTTAAGCATGACTTCCTGACAGACATCATCAGCGTCCCTTTCGTTCCCTAAATAACGTGCGCACACATTGAATAACGTGCGCTGGTAGCGACGCATCAGCTCTTCGTAAGCACGCGTGATGTGAAACAGCTCGTCATGGGCGCGCGTCACCAGCTCTTCATCGGTGAGCTCGCGGGGGTCGTAGCGCTTGGGCAGTGGCTGAACTTTGTTCAAAACGGGTCGGGCCGACGGTCAGGACGAAAAGTGCCCGACAGGTCACACCTTGCCGGGCAGCTACATAAAATAACAGATTGGCGTCAGCGACTGTTCACGCGTTGCTCGAGCATCACTCGATTCGCGACGGATACCAGCTCACCGCTGTCGGTGAGCAAGGTGGTTTTCACCGTGCCGATCTCTTCGATCTGTCCTTCGACATCACCCACCTGCACTTGTTGCCCGACCTGGTACAACTCGCGCACATAAATGCCTGCCAGGATCTGGCTGGCGATATCCCGACTGCCCAGGCCCAGGGCCAGTGCAACCGCCAGCCCGACGGAAATCAGGACGATGGCGATGACGTTGTTGAGCAGGTCGGTCTTGACTTCCAGCTGACCGATGGCCACGGAGATGCTGATGATGATCACCAGGCCCTGGGCCACGCGGCCAAGACCGTGCGCGTACTCCAGACCCACGCCTTCTGCGGCGCCACGCACCAGGCTGCTGACCAGTTGTGCCAGCAGCACGCCGGCGAGCAGCACCAGTGCGGCACCGAACACCTTGGGCAGGTACAGCGCCAGCACGTCGAGCGTGGCGGACACCCGCTGCAGGCCGAGGGACTCCGCGGCCGAGACCAGGAAGATCAGCAGCACGAACCAGTAGACGATCTTGCCGATCAGGGTCGACACCGAGGCGTGAATGCCCACGCGGGCCAGCATCTTGGTCAGGCCGGTGCCGGTCATCAGGCGATCAAGGCCGACCTTGCCCAGCAGCTTGGACAGCAGGGTATCGAGCAGCTTGGCGACGACGAAGCCGAGCAGCACCAGCACCAGCGCAACGAACAGGTTGGGAATGAAGCCGGCAACCTTGGTCCAGAGTGCGGTCATCGCGGAAATCAGGCTTTGGGTCCAGGGGTCGAGTTCCATTTCAATCAGCCTTATCAGCAGCAGCAGAGGATTGGGTACGGCGCGAAACCGGCGCCACATGCGCCGAACCGTTGTTCAGGGCGATCATCAAGGCCTGTGCCCAGTGCCCCATCAGGCTGAACAGATCGCCCGCACCGACTTGCCGGTTGGCGGTCTTGAGAACCCGGTGCAGACAGGCATCGTCGTCATGGCTGGACGGCGAGGACTTGAGCAAATCGCGTAGAGATTCTTCAAATGGATCGTGCATGCGCACCTCACGGGATGTCACGGCTAGACGTCATGGCCGGGCAATGAGTCACACATCACAGCCAGCGCCAGCGGCGGAAAAGCAACAACTGCCCCACCGCCAGCAGCAGCATCAGGCCGCAGGCGACGAAGAAACCGGTGGGATTGTCAGCCCCCGGAATGCCGCCGACGTTGATGCCCAGCAGCCCGGTCAGGAAGCTCAGCGGCAGGAACAGGCCGGTAATCACCGTGAAGCGGTACATGATCCGATTCATGCGCTCGCCAAGCCGGCTGCTTTCCGCCTCGAGCACCAGGCCTACCCGCTCACGGATCAGCTCCAGTTCCTCCAGGTAACGCGTCAGCCTGTTGTTGAGCTCGTTCCAGTAGTCATCGTCGTCCTCGACGAACCACGGCTGCTTGTTGCGTGCCAGCTGCGCATACAGGTCACGCTGCGGCGCCAGGAACCGGCGCAGGCTGGCAGCACGTCGGCGCACCTGCAGCATCAGGCCGTGATCCGGGCGGTAGCATTCGTCTTCGTCGAGGCGGTCTTCCTCGTCATCGAGTTGCTCGCTCAGCTCGGTCACCAGGTCGTCGACGCGACTGGTCAGGTGACGCGCCAGCTCCAGCAGCAGCTCGGAGGAGGTTCTGGGACCCTTGCCGGCCTGCAGATCGGCGATCAGCGCATCGGTCGCCAGCAGCGGGCGCAGACGCAGGGAGATGATGCGCCTGGCATCGGCGAAGATGCGCACCGAGACCATGTCCTCCGGCTCGGCCCCTGGGTTGCGGTTGATACCCCGCAGAAACACCAGCAGCTCATGGTCCGGCAAGGGCAGCAGGCGCGGCCTGGTGTTTTCCTCCAGCAGCAGGTCGCAGCTGAATTCGTCCAGCCCGCTGCTCTCGCGCAGCCAGCGCTGCGCCTGCTCCTGGCTACGATCCCAGTGCAGCCAGAGGCTTTCCTGCTCGGCCAGTTGCAGGCTGTCCAGCTGGCTGCGCTCGATGCTGCGCGCGCCGCCCTTCCCGTCGAGCACGAAGGCATGCAGCAGCGCGGCAGTCGGCCCCGGCATCGCACTCACTCCGGCATGTTCAGCGCTTGCGGCGACACGATGACGCCGTTGTTGTCGGCGTACAGATACTCGCCCGGCTTGAAGGTGACGCCACCGAAGGTCACTGCCACGTTGAGGTCGCCGATACCGCGCTTGTCGGTCTTCATCGGGTGGCTGGCCAGCGCCTGCACGCCGAGATCGGTCTGCGCGATCACGTCGACGTCACGGATGCAGCCATAGACCACGATGCCTTCCCAACCATTCTTGGCCGCCTTCTCGGCGAGCATGTCGCCGAGCAGCGCACGGCGCAGGGAGCCGCCACCGTCCACCACCAGCACCTTGCCCTGACCGGGCAGGTCGACCTGCTCCTTCACCAGGGAGTTGTCTTCGTGGCACTTGATCGTGACGATCTGGCCACCAAAGGAATCGCGGCCGCCATAGTTGGCGAACATCGGCTCGACCACCTGAACCAGCTCCGGGTACGCATCGCACAGATCGGGGGTGACGTAGTGCATGACAGAACTCCTTTCGACATTGGATAAGCAAGGGCGGCTGGCGCCGGGGTCACCTTCATTGACCCGCGCTCGCCGGGACAATTCAGCGCAATGCGGCTGCGCCCGGCGAACGAGTGACTGGCAACAAATCCTGAAAATGACCGGCTGCGCCTGATGCGTCACATATTAGCGTCAAGCGCGCCATGAAGAAACGCCCGCAACCCCTCAAGCGTCATGGCTGGCGCCTCGCTCGGCGAAGCCATCGGGCAATCGCAGGTGCTGCAGCCAGTATTCGGCGAGCGGCCAGACCTCCCGCTGCGCCTCCTTGCTGACCAGCATCTCGATATGGCCGAAATCGCTGGAGAAGCCAGCCGTCTTGGCCAGCAGGAGAAACTCAGAGTCCGCCGCCGAGCACTGCTCGAGCAGCTTGCGACAGGCCCAGGCCGGGTCCTGGTGGTCGCCGGCGGCACTCACCGCGAGTAGCGGCAGGCGCACCTCGGCAAGCCCGGCCCACCAGTCCCGCTCGTCGTCGGCGAAACGCCCGAACAGGCGCAACCAGCGCAGGGTTTCCAATGCCAGCCCGACGGGCTCGTCCTCGGGACCGCGCTTGAGACGCCGCCCGGACAGGTAGGGAAAGGCGCGCAACAACAGGCGACTGCCCCACTCCAGCGGCGGGATCTTCAGCGGCCAGTAGATGCGACTGATCTGACTGCCGAACAATGCCGCCGAGCGCGCCCGTGCCTCGTCGAGATAGCCACCGCCAAGCGCCGCAGCCAGGATCACCCCGCCCAGCGAGTGACCGATCCAGTGCGGCACCTGGCCACTCTGCTCGAAGATGAAGTCGGCGATGGCCGGCAGGTCGTAACGCACGTACTGGGCCACACTGTTGCTGCTGTAGCACTCGTTGCGCGGCGACAGGCCATGACCGCGCATTTCGGCGATCCATACATCGAAACCGGCCCGCGCCAGGTGCGCACCCAGGCCGATGCCCTTGGGCGAGTACCAGAAGCGTCGGTTGGAGAAGCTGCCATGCAGCAACACCACGGGCACCCCACGGCCACCCTCGTGCCGGGCCGGCCCGAGACGCGTGAGCGCCAGCTCGACACTCGGGTCCGGGCTATTGTTGGGCTTGAGAAGGTAGATGTCCTCACTGAGGTCGCCACGCAACTCGGCGCTGATCAGAGATACCGGGAAAAGCTCACTACTGCTCTGCATGGACCACGGAGACCACAATGGCGCTGAACGGCATGCGAAAGAACTGCCGAAAGCAATTCATGCCGCCGTCAGCGACGGACCAGGGGGCTGCCTGCTCGGATGACAGGCAACGAAAACCGTCGGGAGCGTCTGCACGACCACTTTCGACGGCCTGAAAAGCAAAAAAAGGGCGGGATCAACCCGCCCTTCTTCGGTCGATCGCGAGGCTTAGGCCGGTTGGGCCTCGGCCAGGAAGAACCAGGTGTCGAGTACCGAATCCGGGTTCAGCGACACGCTCTCAATGCCCTGCTCCATCAGCCAGCGCGCCAGGTCCGGGTGGTCCGACGGGCCCTGACCGCAGATGCCGATGTACTTGCCCGCCTTGTTGCAGGCGGCAATGGCGTTGGCCAGCAGCTTCTTCACCGCCGGGTTACGTTCATCGAACAGGTGCGCGACGATGCCGGAGTCGCGATCCAGGCCCAGGGTCAGCTGGGTGAGGTCGTTGGAACCGATGGAGAAACCATCGAAGAACTCCAGGAACTCATCGGCCAGCAGGGCGTTGGACGGCAGCTCGCACATCATGATGACCTTCAGGCCATCCTGACCACGGGACAGACCATTGCTGGCCAGCAGCTCGACCACCTGGCTGGCTTCGCCGAGGGTACGCACGAACGGCACCATGATCTCGACGTTGGTCAGGCCCATCTCGTTGCGCACTTTCTTCAGTGCGCGGCACTCCAGCTCGAAGCAGTCGCGGAACGACTCGCTGATGTAGCGCGAGGCACCACGGAAGCCGAGCATCGGGTTCTCTTCTTCCGGCTCGTACAGCTTGCCGCCGATCAGGTTGGCGTATTCGTTGGACTTGAAGTCCGACAGGCGCACGATGACCTTCTTCGGCCAGAACGCGGCGGCCAGGGTGCTGATGCCCTCGACCAGTTTCTCGACGTAGAAGTCGACCGGGTCACCGTAGCCGGCGATGCGCTTCTCGACGCTGTCCTTGATCTCCGGCGGCAGGCCGGCGAAGTTCAGCAGCGCTTTCGGGTGCACGCCGATCATGCGGTTGATGATGAATTCCAGGCGGGCCAGGCCCACGCCCTCGTTGGGCAGTTGGGCGAAGTCGAAGGCGCGGTCCGGGTTACCGACGTTCATCATGATCTTGAACGGCAGGTCCGGCATGGCGTCGACCGAGTTCTTGCGAATGTCGAAGCCCAGTTCGCCTTCGAAGATGAAACCGGTGTCGCCTTCGGCGCAGGAAACGGTGACGCCCTGGCCGTCCTTCAGCACGCTGGTCGCGTTGCCGCAGCCAACCACGGCCGGAATGCCCAGTTCACGGGCGATGATCGCCGCGTGGCAGGTACGCCCGCCACGGTTGGTGACGATGGCGCTGGCGCGCTTCATCACCGGCTCCCAGTCCGGGTCGGTCATGTCGGAGACCAGCACGTCGCCCGGCTGGACCTTGTCCATCTCGGAGACGTCGTGGATCACGCGGACCTTGCCGGCGCCGATGCGCTGACCGATGGCGCGACCTTCCACCAGCACGGTGCCCTTCTCTTTCAGCAGGTAGCGCTCCATCACGGTGGCGCTGGAACGGCTCTTCACGGTTTCCGGACGGGCCTGCACGATGTACAGCTTGCCGTCGTCACCGTCCTTGGCCCACTCGATGTCCATCGGGCGGCCGTAGTGCTTCTCGATGATCAGGGCCTGCTTGGCCAGCTCGCTGACCTCGGCATCGCTGATGCAGAAACGGGCGCGCTCGGCGCGGTCGACTTCCACGGTCTTGACCGAGCGGCCGGCCTTGGCTTCGTCGCCATAGACCATCTTGATCGCCTTGCTGCCCAGGTTGCGACGCAGGATCGCCGGGCGACCGGCTTCCAGGGTCGGCTTGTGCACGTAGAACTCGTCCGGGTTGACCGCACCCTGGACCACGGTCTCGCCGAGGCCGTAGGCGCCGGTGATGAACACCACGTCACGGAAGCCGGACTCGGTATCGAGGGTGAACATCACGCCGGCGGTGCCGGTTTCCGAACGCACCATGCGCTGCACGCCGGCGGACAGGGCGACCAGCTTGTGGTCGAAACCCTGGTGCACGCGGTAGGCGATGGCACGGTCGTTGAACAGGGAGGCGAACACCTCCTTGGCGGCGCGGATCACGTTGTCCACGCCACGGATGTTGAGGAAGGTCTCCTGCTGGCCGGCGAAGGACGCGTCCGGCAGGTCTTCGGCGGTAGCGGAGGAACGCACGGCGACCGCCATGTTGTCGTTGCCGGCGCTCATGGCGGCGAAGGCTTCGCGGATCTCGGCATCGAGACGGGCCGGGAATTCGGCGTCCATCACCCATTGGCGGATTTCTGCGCCGGTCTTGGCCAGGGCGTTGACGTCATCGACGTCCAGCGCATCCAGTGCGGCGTGGATGCGCTCGTTCAGGCCGCTCTGCTCGAGGAAATCGCGATAGGCCTGGGCGGTCGTGGCGAAACCACCGGGAACCGAGACGCCGGCACCCGCCAGATTACTGATCATCTCGCCGAGGGATGCGTTTTTGCCCCCCACATGCTCTACATCGTGGACGCCGAGCTTATCGAGGGAAACTACGTACTCTACCAAGGTGATCTCTCCACTAGAATGTTGGAAAAGCTCAGAACTCGCGTGAAGCCCGCTGCACTTAGGCCCTGCAGGGCTCCAGCTGGCAGCCTTCACGCAAATTCTCGGGGGGCTGGACGCTCCGGCGACAGGTTGCCGCAAGATTGTGGCCTTGCCCTTGAATAAGTAACAATGCCAGACCCCATGGGGCCGGCGAAAAACGCGGCCTATCATAGCCAAGAATCGAACTCAGCTTAAGGCCTTTGGCGCAAATGAAACGAACCGCTTTCTTCATCTCCGACGGCACCGGCATCACGGCCGAAACCCTGGGCCAGAGCCTGCTCGCGCAGTTCGAGAACATTCAGTTCACCAAACTGACCCGCCCTTATATCGACAGCGTCGAAAAAGCGCGCGCCATGGTACAACAAATCGATGCCGCTGCCGAAAGAGACGGCATGCGCCCGATCATCTTCGACACCATCGTCAACCGTGACATTCGTGCGATCCTCGATACCGCGAATGGTTTCATGATCGACATCTTCTCCACCTTTCTCTCGCCGCTGGAGCAGGAGTTGAGTTCGCACTCCTCCTATTCCGTCGGCAAGTCGCACTCCATCGGCCAGAACTCCAACTACATGGAGCGCATCGAGGCGGTGAACTTCGCCCTGGACAACGACGATGGCGCCCGCACCCACTATTACGACAAGGCCGACCTGATTCTGGTCGGCGTGTCACGCTGCGGCAAAACGCCCACCTGCCTGTACATGGCCATGCAGTACGGCATCCGCGCCGCCAACTATCCGCTGACGGAAGACGACATGGAGCGCCTGCAACTGCCCGAGTCGCTGAAGAAGTACCGCGACAAGCTGTTCGGCCTGACCATCGACCCGGATCGTCTCACCGCCATCCGCCACGAGCGCAAACCCAACAGCCGCTACGCCAGCTATGCGCAGTGCGAGTTCGAGGTGCGCGAGGTGGAGAGCCTGTTCCGCCGCGAGAACATCGCCTTCATCAACTCCACGCACTTCTCCGTGGAAGAGATTTCCGCCAAGATCCTGGTGGAAAAAGGCGTGGAACGCCGTCTCAAATAACCTGCCGCGAGCCCGCCATGACGCTCAACGATGCCGTGCTGTTCGCCCCGATCGCCCTGCTGATCGCCATCACCCCGGGGCCCAACAACTTCTGCGCGATGAACAACGGTATCCGTCATGGTGTGACGACCGCCGTACTGGCGACCACCGGGCGGGTCATCGCATTCGCTTTCTTCCTGCTCATTTCGGCGGTCGGCCTCGGCGCCATGCTGATGGCCTCCGAACAGCTGTTCACCGCGATCAAGTGGATCGGCGCCGCCTACCTGCTCTACCTGGGTGTCAGCGCCTGGCGCAGCCGCGCCTTCGCCCTGGACGAACAGCAAGGTCTGACGCAACCCAGGCGCACCCTGTGGCTGGCGACGCGCCAGGAATTTCTCATCGGCATCAGCAACCCCAAGGCCATCCTGTTGTTCGCGGCGATCTTCCCGCAGTTCATCCGCCCCGATCAGCCTGCCGCCGAGCAGTTTCTCTACCTGGGCACGACCTATCTGCTGGCGGAGTACGCCGCTTCGCTGCTCTATGCGCTGTTCGGCCTGCAGATTCGCCGCCTGATCCGCAGTGCCCGTGGCGTGCGCAACCTGAACCGCACCACCGGCGCCTTCTTCGTCGGCGCCGGCGGCCTGTTGCTGGGTACCAGCCAGCACTGAGCGACTCAGAAGCTGTCGCCCGGCACCCGTACCCAGCCTTCCATCAGGATGCGCGCGCTGCGGCTCATCACCGCCTTGGTCACCGCCCACTGACCCTCGACCTGCCGGGCCTCGGCACCGACGCGCAAGGTGCCGGACGGATGGCCGAAGCGCACCGCTTCACGCTCACCACCTCCGGCGGCCAGGTTGACCAGGGTCCCCGGCACCGCCGCCGCCGTGCCGATGGCCACCGCACAGGTGCCCATCATGGCGTGGTGCAGCTTGCCCATCGACAGCGCACGCACCAGCAGGTCGATCTCGCCGGCCTGCACCTGCTTGCCGCTGGAGGTGCGGTAATCCTTGGGCGGGCTGACGAAGGCGATCTTCGGCGTGTGTTGACGGGTCGCAGCCTCCTCGGCAGTCGCGATCAGGCCCATGCGCAGCGCACCGGCGATGCGGATCTGCTCGAAACGCGCCAGCTGCGCCGGGTCGCCATTGATGGCCTCGCGCAGCTCGGTGCCCTGGTAGCCGATGTCCTCGGCATTGACGAACACCGTGGGGATACCGGCGCTGATCAGGGTCGCCTTGAAGGTGCCGATGCCAGGCACCTCCAGGTCGTCGACGAGGTTGCCGGTGGGGAACATCGAGCCCCCCTCCTCGCCATCGTCGGACGGGTCGAGGAACTCCAGCACGATCTCCGCCGCCGGAAAAGTCACGCCATCCAGCTCGAAATCGCCGGTTTCCTGTACCTGGCCGTTGCTGATCGGCACATGGGCGATGATGGTCTTGTGTATGTTGGCCTGCCAGATGCGCACCACGCAGGTACCGTTCTGCGGGATCCGCGCCGGGTCCACGAGGCCGGCATGGATGGCGAAAGCCCCCGCTGCCGTGGACAGGTTGCCGCAATTGCCGCTCCAGTCGACGAAGGCCTTGTCGATGGAGACCTGGCCATAGAGGTAATCGACATCGTGCTCCGGCTGACTGCTGGCCGACAGAATCACGCATTTCGACGTGGACGAGGTCGCACCGCCCATGCCATCGATATGCGCCGAATAGGGATCAGGACTGCCGATGACGCGCATGAACAACCGGTCACGCGCCTCGCCCGGCACCTGGCAGCGCTCGGGCAGATCCTGCAGGCGAAAGAACACGCCCTTGCTGGTACCGCCACGGATGTAGGTAGCGGGGATTTTCACTTGCGGCAGCTGAGCCATGAGTGCAGTCCTGAAAAAGTGGCCCGGATGCAATCCGGGGCAAGCAGATTTGGTCATGCCCGGATTGCATCCGGGCTACGTGCCAGACGCCGGGTGGATGGCGCTGCCCCATCCACCGTGGCAGATTCCACGGTAGATGGATGAGGCCTGATCCACCCTGCGAGGTCAGGCCACCGCGCCTTCGAGGAAGTCCTTGGCGAAGCGCTGCAGCACACCACCGGCCTTGTACACGCTGACATCGGCAGCGGTATCCAGGCGGCAGGTCACCGGCACCTTGAGCACTTCACCGTTCTGGCGGTTGACCACCAGGGTCAGCTCGCAACGCGGCGAGATCTCGCCTTCGATGTCGTAGGTCTCGGTACCGTCCAGGCCCAGGGTCAGGCGCGTGGTGCCCGGCTTGAACTCCACCGGCAGCACGCCCATGCCCACCAGGTTGGTACGGTGGATGCGTTCGAAGCCTTCGGCGACGATCACCTCCACGCCCGCCAGGCGCACGCCCTTGGCCGCCCAGTCGCGCGAGCTGCCCTGGCCGTAGTCGGCACCGGCAACGATGATCAGGTTCTGCTTGCGGTTCATGTAGGTTTCGATCGCCTCCCACATGCGCATGACCTTGCCTTCCGGCTCGACGCGGGCCAGCGAGCCCTTCTTGACCTGCCCGTCGACCACGACCATCTCGTTGAGCAGCTGCGGGTTGGCGAAGGTGGCACGCTGCGCGGTCAGGTGATCGCCACGGTGGGTGGCGTAGGAGTTGAAGTCCTCCTCCGGCAGGCCCATCTTCGCCAGGTACTCGCCCGCCGCCGAGTCCGCCAGGATGGCGTTGGATGGCGACAGGTGGTCGGTGGTGATGTTGTCCGGCAGGATCGCCAGCGGACGCATGCCCTTGAGCGTGCGCTCGCCGGCCAGTGCGCCTTCCCAGTACGGCGGACGGCGGATGTAGGTGGACATCGGCCGCCAGTCGTACAGTGGGCTTTCCGCTTCCTGCACGCTACCGAGGTCGAACATCGGAATGTAGATCTGGCGGAACTGCTCCGGCTTCACGCTGGCGGCGACGATGGCGTCGATCTCCTCGTCGCTCGGCCAGAGGTCCTTCAGGGTGACCGGATTGCCGTTGGCATCGGTACCCAGCGCGTCCTGCTCGATATCGAAGCGCACGGTGCCGGCGATGGCGTAGGCCACCACCAGCGGCGGCGAAGCGAGGAAGGCCTGCTTGGCATAGGGATGGATGCGCCCGTCGAAGTTGCGGTTGCCCGAGAGCACGGCGGTGGCGTACAGGTCGCGATCGATGATCTCCTTCTGGAGCTGCGGATCGAGCGCACCGGACATGCCGTTGCAGGTGGTGCAGGCGTAGGCGACGATGCCGAAGCCGAGCTTCTCCAGCTCCGGCAGCAGGCCGGCCTCTTCCAGATACAGCCTGGCGACCTTCGAGCCTGGCGCGAACGAGGTCTTCACCCAGGGCTTGCGTACCAGCCCCAGGGCATTGGCCTTCTTCGCCACCAGACCGGCCGCGACGACGTTGCGCGGGTTGGAGGTGTTGGTGCAACTGGTGATGGCCGCGATGATCACCGCGCCGTCGGGCATCAGCCCCTCGGCTTCCTCGCCCTTGCCGGACTGCAGCTTGGCTTCATCGGCGATGCCGCGCTCGGCCAGGGCCGAGGTCGGCAGGCGTCGGTGCGGGTTGGACGGCCCCGCCATGTTGCGCACCACGCTGCCCAGATCGAAACGCAGTACCCGCTCGTACTCCGCGCTTGTCAGCGCATCGCTCCACAGCCCCAGGGTCCTGGCGTAGTGCTCGACCAGCGCCACCTGCTCCGGCTCGCGACCGGTGAGCTTGAGGTAGTCGATGGTCTGCTCGTCGATATAGAACATCGAGGCCGTGGCACCGTATTCCGGGCACATGTTGGAGATCGTCGCGCGGTCGCCGATGGACAGGCTGTCGGCCCCTTCGCCGAAGAACTCGACGTAGGCACCCACCACGCGCTCCTTGCGCAGGAATTCGGTCAGAGCCAGGACGATATCGGTGGCGGTGATGCCCGGCTGGCGTTTGCCGGTCAGCTCGACGCCGACGATATCGGGCAGGCGCATCATCGATGGATGGCCGAGCATCACGGTCTCGGCCTCCAGGCCGCCGACGCCGATGGCGATCACGCCCAGCGCATCGACGTGCGGCGTGTGCGAGTCGGTGCCGACGCAGGTGTCGGGGAACGCGATGCCGCCACGCGCCTGGATCACCGGGCTCATCTTCTCCAGGTTGATCTGGTGCATGATGCCGTTGCCGGCCGGGATCACGTCGACGTTCTTGAACGCGGTCTTGGTCCAGTCGATGAAGTGGAAGCGATCCTCGTTGCGGCGGTCCTCGATGGCGCGGTTCTTCTCGAACGCATCCGGATCGAACCCCGCTGCTTCCACGGCCAGAGAATGGTCGACGATCAGTTGCGTCGGTACCACCGGGTTGACCTTGGCCGGATCGCCGCCCTTGTCGGCGATGGCATCGCGCAGGCCGGCCAGGTCGACCAGCGCGGTCTGGCCCAGGATGTCGTGGCACACCACGCGCGCCGGATACCAGGGGAAGTCCAGGTCGCGCCGGCGATAGACCAGTTGCTCCAGCGACGCCGTCAGGTCCTGCGGCGCGCAGCGGCGCACCAGCTGCTCGGCGAGCACGCGCGAGGTGTAGGGCAGCTTGCTCCAGGCGCCGGCCTGGATCGCATCGACCGCCTCACGGGCGTCGAAGTAATCCAGCGCGGTACCGGGCAAGCGCTTGCGGTATTGGCTATTCACGGTGTCGGTCATGATTATTTACGATCCTTGAGCGGCACGAACTTCAGGTCTTCGGGGCCTGTGTAGTTGGCGCTCGGGCGGATGATCTTGCCGTCGATGCGCTGCTCGATGACGTGCGCGGACCAGCCGGCGGTACGGGCGATGACGAACAGCGGGGTGAACATCGCGGTGGGCACACCCATCATGTGGTAGCTGACGGCGCTGAACCAGTCGAGGTTGGGAAACATCTTCTTGATGTCCCACATCACGCTCTCCAGGCGCTCGGCGATGTCGTACATCTTGCTGTTGCCCTGCTCCACCGAGAGCTCGCGAGCCACTTCCTTGATCACCTTGTTGCGCGGGTCGCTGACGGTATAGACCGGATGACCGAAGCCGATCACCACCTCCTTGCGCTCGACCCGGGCACGGATGTCGGCCTCGGCTTCGTCCGGGCTGTCGTAGCGCTTCTGCACTTCGAAGGCCACTTCGTTGGCACCGCCGTGCTTCGGCCCGCGCAGCGCACCGATGGAACCGGCGATGCAGGAGAACAGGTCCGAGCCGGTGCCGGCGATCACCCGCGAGGTGAAGGTCGAGGCATTGAACTCGTGCTCGGCGTACAGGTTGAGCGAGGTGTGCATGGCACGCACCCAGGACTCGCGCGGTTTCTCGCCGTGCAGCAGATGGAGGAAGTGGCCGCCGATGGAGTCATCGTCGGTGTCCACCTCGATACGCTTGCCGTTGTGGCTGTAGTGGTACCAGTACAGCAGCGCCGAACCCAGCGAGGCCATCAGCTTGTCGGCAATGTCGCGGGCACCCGGATGGTTGTGATCGTCCTTCTCCGGCGCCAGGCAACCGAGCACGGATACCGCGGTACGCATCACGTCCATCGGATGCGCCGACGGCGGCAGCTGCTCCAGCGCGGCCTTCACCCCGGCCGGCAGGCCACGCAGCGCCTTGAGCTTGGCCTTATATCCGGCCAGCTCGGCGACGTTCGGCAACTTGCCGTGGACCAGCAGGTGGGCGATTTCCTCGAACTCGCAGCGATTGGCGAAATCGAGCACGTCATAGCCACGGTAGTGCAGGTCGTTACCGGTGCGGCCGACGGTGCACAGTGCGGTGTTGCCGGCGGCGGTACCGCTCAGGGCGACGGACTTCTTCGGTTTGAAGCCAGGGGTGGTTTCTGTGGCACTCATGGTTATCTCCTCGAATCCTTGTTCTTGTCTTTATTTCTTGCCGGCGGCGAACAGCGCATCGAGTTTCTGCTCGAAGGCGTGGTAGCCAATACGGTCATAGAGTTCGGCACGGGTCTGCATCAGCTCGATCACGTCCTTCTGGTGGCCGTTCTGGCGAATCGAGGTGTAGACACTCTCGGCCGCCTTGTTCGCCGCGCGGAAGGCGGACAGCGGATAGAGCTGGATGGCGACGCCGACCGAGGCCAGTTCGTCGCGGGTGAACAGCGGCGTGGCACCGAACTCGGTGATGTTGGCCAGTACCGGTACGTTCAGCGCATCGACGAAACGCTTGTAGGTCGGCAGGTCGTACGCCGCCTCGGCGAAGATGCCGTCGGCACCGGCCTCGACGTAGGCCTGGCAACGCTCGATGGCCGCGTCCACGCCTTCGGCCTGGATGGCGTCGGTGCGGGCGATGAGGAAGAAATCGGGGTCGGTCCTGGCGTCTGCGGCGGCACGCACGCGGTCGACCATTTCTTCGCAGGAGACGATTTCCTTGCCCGGACGGTGACCGCAGCGCTTGGCGCCGACCTGATCCTCGATGTGCGCCGCAGCGGCACCGGCCTTGATCAGGTTCTTGATGGTGCGTTCGATGTTGAAGGCGCTGGGACCGAAGCCGGTGTCGATGTCCACCAGCAGCGGCAGGTCGCAGACATCGGTGATGCGCCGCACGTCGGTCAGCACGTCATCCAGGGTGTTGATGCCCAGGTCCGGCAAACCGAGGGAGCCGGCCGCCACACCACCGCCGGACAGATAGATGGCGCGAAACCCCGCGCGCTTGGCCAGCAGCGCGTGGTTGGCATTGATCGCACCGATTACCTGCAGCGGACTCTCGATGGCGAGGGCCTGGCGGAAACGCTGGCCGGCGGAAAGCTGAGTCATGAATCACCTCGGGTCTTGGATGGAGTGGTGAGCGCGCCCTGCCCGTTCTGGGCAACGTAGTGGCGCTCGATGTTGCGCTTGGAAGCGCCGATATGACGGCGCATCAGCAGTTCGGCCAGTTCGCCGTCACGCTCGGCGATGGCATCGAGAATGCGGTGATGCTCGGCGAACGCCTGGCGCGGCCGGTTGGGCGTCGCGGAAAACTGCAGGCGGTACATGCGCACCAGCTGATACAGCTCGTCGCAGAGCAGCTTGGCCAGGGTGCGGTTGCCGCTGCCCTGGATGATCCGGTAGTGGAAGTCGAAGTCGCCTTCCTGCTGGTAGTAGCCGACCCCCGCCTTGAACGCGGCGTCCTGCTCGTGCAGTTCCAGCACCCGGCGCAGCTCGTCGATTTCCGTCTGCGTCATGCGTTCGGCGGCCAGGCGGCAGGCCATGCCTTCCAGCGATTCGCGGATCTCGTACAGCTCGATCAGCTCGGCATGGCTCAGCGACACGACCCGCGCCCCCACGTGCGGGACGCGCACCAGCAGCTTCTGTCCCTCCAGGCGGTGAATCGCCTCGCGCAACGGGCCGCGGCTGATGCCATAGGTACGCGCCAGCTCCGGCTCGGAGATCTTACTGCCGGGAGCGATCTCGCCCTTGACGATGGCCGCCTGGATCAAGCGAAAGACATGCTCGGAAAGTGTTTCCGAATCCGCCTGAGGCGTGACCAGTTCATTCGATTCGAGCAGCATGATTGTCGACACCAGAGCATTTCGATAGGTGCAAAACTACGCTCAAAAGCCGAACCAGTCAAAGCAGACCAAAGTATTGTCGACAATATTTTCAACTCGGCCAGGTCTGAAAAGCGCGACCTTACTTGCAGAAAGCTACATAAGCGTCTGTCAGCATGGAAAATCTCCATGCTAGAATTCGCCGAACTCAAGCCCGGCCAGCGTCCGCTGCCTCGCCTGCTAGACTTCATGGCGGACAGCTGTCTGGCAGGATGCCTCCAGGCGCTGTTCATCACCCTCTCCTGGCAAGACCTCTCAAGGACTCATGAGACTGAAACCCTTCTCCTTGCTGCTCTGCCTGTTGACCCTGTCCTGCCCTGCTCTGGCCATGGGCAAGTCTGTCTATGGCCTGAACGAATACATCTACATCGAAGAGCTCGACCTCCAGGTGGCAGCCAAGCTCGACACCGGCGCCAAGACCGCCTCGCTCAGCGCCCGGGACATCGAACGCTTCAAACGCGACGGGGAAACCTGGGTGCGTTTCGTGCTGGCCATCGACGACACCCACGAGCGCACGATCGAGCGCCCTCTGGCCCGTATCAGCAAGATCAAACGCCGTGCCGGCGACTACGATCCGGACGAGGGCAAGACCTACACCGCGCGCCCTGTAATCGACCTTGAACTGTGCATGGGGCAGGCCCTGCGCACAATTGAAGTGAACTTGACCGACCGAAGTGCATTCCAATACCCGCTTCTGATCGGCTCCGAAGCCCTCAAGCATTTCGGTGCCATGGTCGATCCAAGCCTAAAATATGCAGCTGGAAAACCCGGCTGCACCGATGACGCAACCCCTGGCGAGTAATTCCCATGCGCTCTCTGAACCTGCATCTGAAAGTCCTGATCACCCTGCTGGTGACCCTGGGCGTTCTGATTACGGCATACCAAATCTTCATTCTCGGCATCCCGGTGACCGAGGACGAGACCGACGATCTGTGGAACATCGACGCCAAGGTCGAGTTTCAGGCCAGCCCGCGTGAGCCGGTCAAGCTGCAGATGTTCGTACCGCCGCTGAACCAGGATTACGTGAGCCTCAACGAGAGTTTCATCTCCAACAACTATGGCGTCAGCGTCAACCGTGTCGACGGCAATCGCCGCGTCACCTGGTCGGCCCGTCGTGCCAACGGCAAGCAGACCCTCTACTACCGCCTGGTGCTGACCAAGCGTTACAGCGGCGAGCAGGCACCTGCCAAGGGGCCGATCTTCCGTGACAGCATTGCCGTGGAAGGCCCGGAGAAGATCGCTGCAGAAGCGCTGCTCGCGCCGATCCGCCAGCACTCCGCGGATGTCGAGACCTTCATCAGCGAGACCATCAAGCGCGTCAACAACGCCAACGACGACAACGTCAAGCTGCTGCTCGGCGGCGACGCGTCCACCGTCAACAAGGCCAAGGTCGTCGAGCTGCTGCTGTCCATCGCTCACGTGCCGATGGAACGCGTGCACACCATTCGCCTGCAGGCCGAGGTCGCCCAGTCGCCCGAGCTGTGGCTGCGCAGCTTCAATGGCCAGAAATGGCTGTACTTCAATCCCGAATCCGGCGAGCAGGGTCTGCCTGCCGATCGCCTGGTCTGGTGGATCGGTGACGAAGAGCTGGTCAACCTCGAAGGAGGTCGTCAGGCCCAGGTCAGCTTCAGCCTGAACAACAGCGAGATGAATGCCATCCGCCTGGCCAAGCTGACCGACGAGAACACCGACGCCAGCTTCCTCGAGTACTCGCTGTACGGCCTGCCCCTGCAGACCCAGCAGACCTTCATGATCATGGTCATGATCCCGATCGGCGTACTGGTGATCCTCATCCTGCGCAACCTGGGTGGCCTGCAGACCCTGGGGACCTTTACCCCGGTGCTGATCGCCCTGGCCTTCCGCGAAACCCAGCTGGGCTTCGGCATCTTCCTGTTCACCGTGATCACGGCGCTCGGCCTGTCGTTGCGCTCCTACCTGGAACACCTGAAGCTGCAGATGCTGCCACGCCTGTCGGTGGTGCTGACCTTCGTGGTGGTGCTGATCGCCGCCATCAGCCTGTTCAGCCACAAGCTGGGTCTGGAGCGCGGCCTGTCCGTCGCCCTGTTCCCGATGGTGATCCTGACCATGACCATCGAACGCCTGTCGATCACCTGGGAAGAGCGCGGCGGCGGCCATGCCTTCAAGGTCGCCATCGGCACCCTGTTCGCCGCCACCGTCGCACACCTGCTGATGATGGTTCCGGAACTGGTGTACTTCGTGTTCACCTTCCCGGCGATCCTGCTGATCCTGGTGGGTTTCATGCTGGCGATGGGTCGTTACCGCGGCTACCGCCTGACCGAACTGTTCCGTTTCAAAGCCTTCCTCAAGGACTAAGACCATGTTCGGCCTGATCAAGACGTGGAAGGCCCTTGAAGCCAAAGGCATCATGGGCATCAACCGACGCAATGCGGACTACGTGCTGAAGTACAACAAACGGCACCTGTACCCCATCGTCGACGACAAGATCATCACCAAGGAACGCGCCATCGAGGCCGGTATCGATGTACCGGAGCTGTACGGCATCATCGATACCGAGAAAGGCATCGACAAGCTCGACCAGATCATCGCCGGGCGCAACGACTTCGTCATCAAGCCGGCGCAGGGCGCTGGCGGTGACGGCATCATGGTGATCGCGGACCGCTTCGAGGATCGCTTCAAGACCGTCTCTGGCAAGATCGTCAGCCATGAGGAGCTGGAACAGCAGATTTCCAGCATCCTCTCCGGGCTGTACTCGCTCGGTGGCCACCGCGATCGCGCGCTGATCGAGTACCGCGTGACCCCGGACACCATCTTCAAGAGCATCAGCTACGAGGGCGTACCGGATATCCGCATCATCGTGCTGATGGGCTACCCGGTGATGGCGATGCTGCGCCTGCCAACACGGCAGTCCAGCGGCAAGGCCAACCTGCACCAGGGCGCCATCGGCGTCGGTG
This sequence comes from Ectopseudomonas khazarica, assembly GCF_004521985.1. Taxonomy (GTDB): domain Bacteria; phylum Pseudomonadota; class Gammaproteobacteria; order Pseudomonadales; family Pseudomonadaceae; genus Aquipseudomonas; species Aquipseudomonas khazarica. The sequence goes on along the minus strand of NZ_SBHZ01000019.1, from coordinate 27,677 downwards.
TCGACCTGGCCACCGGCGTCACTCTGCGCGGCACCTGGCTGAACAACAAGATCAGCAAGCACCCGGACACCACCAACGCGGTGGATGGCGTGCAACTGCCGAACTGGGATGGCTTCATGAAGCTCGCCGCCGGCTGCTACGAGCTCTGCGGCCTGGGCTACATCGGCGTGGACATGGTCCTGGACCAGGACAAGGGGCCGTTGATCCTCGAACTCAACGCCCGCCCGGGCCTGAACATCCAGATCGCCAACGATTGCGGCCTGACCCATCGCGCCCACGCGGTGGAGGCCCATCTGGAAGAGCTGAAAGCCAAGGGCCTGCAGGAAGACGCCGAGGAACGCGTACGCTTCTCCCAGGGCTTGTTCGGCCACGTCGTCAGCAAGGAAGTCTGACGCCGAAGCCTCCCTGCCCTGCAGGGAGGCTGCTGCCCGCCCGCGCATGGAGGGCCGCTCCCCCACACCTCCCCCTAGCGCATGATCGCCAGCTCGAAGGCCCCTTCATCGGCATGCGCATGGCGCTGCATGCCCGCCTCATCCACCGCCAGCGCCTGCAAGGGGCGCTTGAACGGTTTGTTGTCGAGCGTCTGCAGGCTGCGGTCCTCGTCGGTGGTGATCAGCAGCACGTAGCGCTCGCCGCGTTCGGCACGCACCTGCACCGTCCCCTCGATGAAGGCGTAGCGGTACCAGGTTTCCGGGTGCAGCTGATACACCGCATCGCTGACCAGCCGGGTCGGCTGCTTGGCTTCATCGAGAAACAGCAGTGACGGATAGACCACCTGGCGATTGGCGAAACTGCGCACCCGCAAGCCATAGCTGCGCCGTGATGCCGGCAGTTTCACGGCCGCGTAGTAGCTGCGTCCCATGGGAAAATCGAAGCTCGGCGAGAAGCGGTCCAGCTCCTCGTAACGCGGCTCTTCGGCCGAAAGCTCGGTGAAATCGCTGTCGCGCAACTGGCCACAGCAGCGTGTCGACAATTCACTGTACAGCCCGTCACCACGCGACTGGCTGCCGGCGAGCAACGCCTGCATGGCGGCGGTCGGTTGCCCGTCGAGCATCGGTAGCGCCGGCTTGCCGCGCTCGAACTCGATCTGCCGGCCTTCGCTGTAACGAACGCTGGAGGGCGCCTCAACCTCGGAGCGGCCAGAGCGCGTCGGGACGGATGAGTTGTGCATGCGCCCCTGCTCGTCGACCCAGGTGTAGTAAGGACTGTCGGAGGTACCCCGGGAGAAACCACGACCTTCCAGCACCTCCGAGTCGATGTAGTCCCCTGCCCGCTCGCCACTGGCCAGCACGTGGTCGTTCCCGGACGCGCCAGCGACCTGCGCACCGGCATAGAAGCTGTTCTGCAGCTGGCCATTGCCATCGACCCAGGTGAAATAGCGGCGCTTGCTCTCCCCGGTGCTCGGCGCACTCCCCGGCCAGGTGCCGCCCTCGCCCAGGCGGGCCTGGTCACTTTTTTCCGCGTGCAACCTCGCCTGACGTTGCTGCTCGGCGAAGCGTGTATCGACGAAGGTGTTGTGCACCCGGCCCTGCTCGTCGACCCAGGTCAGATAACGGCTGCTGGCGTCGGCCTGCCAGGCGACGGGCAGGAGCAACAGAGCGAACGCGAGCCTGCGCATGGTCTCAGAACCTCGAGGTGTAGGTCATGGAGAAGATGTAGGCCTTGACCGTGGTTTCCACGTTGAGCCCGGCGTAGGGGTTGTAGACCAGGTTGTCCAGGCCTTCGCAGCTCAAGTTGCAACTGCTGCCCGCCGGAATGTTCTGCTTGGAGACGAAGTAGTTGAAACCGATATCGATGGTGCTGTCCTTGTCCCAGCGGTACCCCAGACCCAGGCCGTAGAGGTCGGCATCACCGACCGGCGCCAGCACGTCTGCCTTGTTCTCGGGAATGGCCGAGGGGCGGTACTCATAGCCGGCGCGCAGGGCCAGGCGATCGTTGACGTCGTACTGCACGCCGACACCCCAGCTCCAGGTATCGCGGTAGCCACGGTCGAGAATGATGCTGCGACTGGTGGCGTTACCGCCACCGAAGGTCGTGGCGATGCGCAGCAGATCCAGCTCGCGGTCGAATTCGATCTCGAACTCGTTCCAGTCACTGTAATCGACCCAGCGCAGGTCCAGGTTGAACTGCCACTTGTCGAAGGGGCGCACCTTGATGCCGGTGCTGAAGGCGTCCGGATAGGTCAGTTTCAAGGACGCGTTGCCGGCCTCCTGGTCGACGCCATAAGGGAAGATCGGGCTGAGTATCTGGCCAAACAGCGAGCCTTGCAGGCCCGACCAGAAGCCCGCCCAGTCCTCGCTGTAGTCGATGCGGTACTTGCCCTTGAGGTTCATCCGCGCCTCGCTCTGGTAGGTCGCCCCCCAGGCGAACCAGTCGGTCGGCTCCCAGAGAATGCCCAGGTTGTAGGTCGGCGACAGGCTCTGTTCGAGGTCGAGATCGAGATTGGCCAGCGAGTCGAATGGACCGATCTTGCCGCTGCAGACGTTGATGATCGCTCCGACGATGTCGCCCAGGCCTGGCAGGCACAGCGCTTCGTTGAGAATGCGGGTCAGGCCGGTGAGCATGCCGGGGTTGCGGAAGTCCTGGTTGAGCGCCACCGCCTGGTGAGAGAAGCCGATGGACAAGCCCAGGGACAACTCGTCGTTGACCTGGTAGGCCAGCGACGGCGAGAAGTAGGTGATGCGCTGCAACGACACCTGGCGCCCCTGGAAACGGCCCGGATCGTCGTCCGAGTCTCGTGAATAGCCCAGCGCCATGGGTGCGTAGACATTGGTGGCGAAGGTGAACTTCGAGCCTGGCGGGTTGATCGACAACCCCGCCAGCGGCGCCACCAGGAGCGGCAGCTCGGTCATCCCGCCGACGCCGGGCAGGTACATGGTAGGCGTCAGTGTGCGGCTGCTGGAGTTCTTGAATGGGTCGTCGTCGTAGCCCATGAAGCCATAGCCTTCGCGGGCCTCGAACTTGGCGCGAATGTCCATCACCCCGCTGAGCAGCTTGACCGTCGTCTGCCGGCCCTTGAGCTTGCTCAGGGCGGCCGGGTTGTAGTGCACGGCATCGATGCCGGTGGAGTCGGCGGTCACGGCGTTGCCCATGGCCATGGCCTTGGGGTTGCCGATGGTCAGGTTGTTGGCCAACTGCGCCTGTGCGGGCAGGACGCAAGCTGCGACCAACCCGAGCAGCAGCGCCTGCAACTTGGCAAGATGATTCATATCCGGTTCGCTCGCTGCTTACTCGGCCTTGAGGCCCTTGATATCAAGGGGCATGGAGATCCCGAGCAGGACATCGGGCGAATCTTCGGTCATGCCGAAACCGGCATTGACGTTGACGATGGTGTTCGGCGCGGTGCGCAGGCCCAGCGAGAAGTTCATCACCGCACTGGTCTGTTCGTTCCCTTCCAGCGTGACGTCGCTGAACTTGAACGTCGGCGCCAGGTTGTGCGCCATCTGCAGCGATGTCGCCAGCGAGACGTCGTAGGACAGCGCGTAGGCGAAGCCCATGCTCAGCGACAGGCTGGAGCCGGGCTCGACCTCTTCCAGCAGGCGGCCGCCACGCACCTGGTCGGCATCGCGGATCGGCAGGTTGTAGGTGTAACCCAGCGAACCGAACAGCACCACAGGGTCGATCACGTAGGACATGTTGGCGCCGACGCCCAGGCTGTAGTAGCCGTTGCCGGTGGCCAGGCCATCGTCGAGGCTGACGTCGTAGGGGCTGTCCCCGGTCGGCAGGCCGAGGGTGGCGAACAGGGTAGTGACCGGCCGGCCGCGCTCGGACGACCAGGGTTGCCAGCGCAGGCTGGCGGAGACGTCGCCGAGGCTGTAGGTGCTGAGGTCGCGCTCGGTGTCGTACTTGGCCAGGAACGGCACACGCATGCTGAAGGTGAGGTTGTCCCAGACGCCGTAGTCGAAGGTGAAGGAGTTGGTGAAGGTGTGCTGCGCCTCGCTCTGGCCGATCACGCTGTAGACGTTCTGTCCGGTGCGTACGGTCTGGATCTGCGTATCGCGCAGCAACGAGTAGTCGAAGCCGTAGGTCAGCGTACGCTCGCCCTTCTTGAGCAGCGTGTAGCTCTTCTCCGCAGCCTGGAACACCTCTTCCAGCGCCTTGGCGCTGTCGGCGTCATCGTCCTTCTTGGTCAGCGCATCACGCGCATCGTCGACCGTGGCCTCCTCGGCCAGGGCCGGTTGTGCAGCAGCAAGCGCCAGCATGGCCAGCCATGCATACCCCCAAACTCCCATGACGCTATCCCCAGATCGTTGTTGTTATGCCGGGTGAATCACTTGCGGCGAATGTACTGGATGTCGCCTCCCGACCCTAAGCGGTCGGCCTGATTCGTGGTGAACTTGGCCATCTGCGGAAACTCGCGGAAAGCCAGCATGCTGATGGTGCGGTCATCGATGATGCGCAGGTCACGGTCGGTCAGCGCCATGGCGTTGGCCGGCTCGTTGCCACTGGGAAAGATCACGAACAGGACGTTCTGATCCCATACCTCCTCGAAACGCACGCGGGTGAAACTGATGTTGCCCAGCGCCGGGTCGGCGATGAACACGTGGTCGTTGTAGACATCGCGCACCACCACGAAATGTTTGAAGCCGGCGTACTCGATCGGCACGATGGCCGGGTGTTCGAGCTGCGCAAGGTCATCGAACGCAGCCCGGAAACCGCCGCTCTTGTAGCCCAGGGCGGTGACGAAGCGCTTCATGTCGAGCAACGAAAAACCGCGCCGCTCGACGATCTTCTCCGCCTCGCCGAAATGCAGCAGCCCCTCCATCACCTGGCGCTCTTCCAGGTTGCGCCCCAGGAAGTAGTCGAGCAGCGTGGTCAGGGCCGCGGACCCGCAGCTGTAGTCGTAGGCCTGGCGAATCACGTTGCGAAACTGCAACTGACTCATCGGCTCCAGCACCACCGACTCGCGCAGCGGGCCATTGGGCAGCAGGGGCTGGGTGATGTTCACCGTCCCGGCTGGCTGCGGCTTGGTGTCGACAGCCTCGGTGAAACCGTACAAACCGATCAGGCTGCCCACGAGAATTTCGATCATTGGTCAATCCGCGACTGCATACAACGAGACAGGAGCCCGGCCGCGAACAGCGACAGAGCTCCTGCGGATCAGCTCAAGCGAGGATCAATGGCCCCAGATCTTGACGGTGGAGCCGGCCATGTCGAGACCGTTGATGGCAACGCCACCAATGGTGCCGTTGCCGATCTTCACGGCGTCCACGGCGACACCGCCGTTGATGCCCGGCAGGCCGATTTCCAGCTTGTTGTCGACCACATCGACGGTCAGCGGGTTGGCTTCGTCGATGTTGAAGCCGGACAGGGTGACGGTGTTCAGGCTCAGGCTGTTGCTGCCGTCGCTGACACCGGTTTCGGTATCGGTGTAGACGATCGAACCGATGGTGGCATCGAAGTTACCGGCGATGCTGATACCAGCCTGACCGGTGACGCCGGCCAGGTCGGAGTCATCCAGCGCTTTCAGGTCGGCCTGGGCCACGAACGGAACAGCCATGACGGCGGCGGCGAGAGCGAGTTTTTTCAGGGTCATCATTGTTGTTATCTCCACAGTTCAAATGGGGGGGCCCCGGGCTCTGCCGGTGACGTCCTGTCACGAGCAGCCTGATCGGCTCATGCCGATCACCAGACCTGTCGCGGCTTCCCTAGGTACGCCAGGTTTGGATTCACGCAGCGCATGGCGCTCCGAGATGGCTACAAGCTACTGATCCACCCCGCCCCTGCCAGCCCATCCAAGGGATGGAGCAGGTAGGACGATCCTCAATTCCCGTCATGCCTCACTAAGCAATCCCAGGCTCTTGCCCTTGAGCACGGCCTGGGTACGACTGCGTACCCCCAACTTGGAAAACAGGTTGTGCAGATGCCATTTGATGGTGGCCTCGGACAGGTGCACCGCCTGGGCGATGTCGCGGTTGGAGAGGCCAGCAGCCACGAGCCGCAGGATCTCCCGCTCGCGGTGGCTAACATCCTGATTTTCCTCGAAACTTTCAGGATCGATGGACAGCCGGCGACACTGCTCGCGAAGCATCTCGGCCAAGCCCTGCCAGGCCGCAGCCGGCTTCGGCTCGGCCTCGTGCCAGGCTTCCCAGAGCGGCAGCAACCAGATGGCGTCGTCCTGGAACAGACGGCGGTAGCCGCATTGCCAGGCCTCTTCCAGGGTCGCGCGCAGCAGGGTGAAGGCCTTGTCGCTGTTACCTTTGCGCCAGTACGCCACAGAAAGTAACAAGCTCAGGCGCAAGCGCCGGTCACGCTGATGCTCGGCCCCCTGTTTGGCCAGGCAGGCCTCCAGGCTGGCTTGTGCCTTGTCCACGCGCCGATCGCTCAATGCCAGGCGCGCCTGACTCAGTGCCAGCGCGGTGTGCGCGTCGCCGTAACGCTCGATGGGCAGCGCCGCCAGGTGGCGCTCCAGCTGCAGATAGATGCGCTGCGCCTCGTTGGGCCGGCGCAGCCACAGGAGAAACTGCACCTTGCAGCCCATGCCGATGGCGAACACCCGTTCATAGCCCGGCCCCTGCAAGCCCGCCAGCCATTCGTCCAGCTCTTCCAGGCCCTGCTCGGCAGCCCCGGCGAAGAAGCGTGCCCGCGCCATGACCAGCTTGCCGCGACTGATCAGCTCCACCGGTGTCGCCACGTCGCGCCAGGTCGTGGCCAGCGGCAATTCGGCGAGTATCGCGCCATGCCGGTCCTGCTCGTACAGCAGGTCGGCATAGGCCAGTCCCAGCGGACCACCGACCCGACTGCGGCGGCCGAACACCTGCTCCACGCGGGCGCGTGCGGTTTCGGCGAGGGCCCTGCCGCGCTCCAGCTCGCCATACTCCTTGCAGATCAGCGCCTCGATCAGGCTGGCCATCACGTGCAGGTACTCGCTCTCGCACTGACGCAGATTCTCGCGGGCCACGGCAATCGCCTTGGCCGCCTCGCCGAACTCGCCCAGCAGCGCGAATGCCGCCGCCTGCACGCAGGCCAGGCTGGCGCGGAACACCGGCTGGTTCTGCGGCACCAGGGCCAGCCAGTGGCCGGCGACCTTGAGGCAGGCTTCGAGCTTGTCCTGATACAGCAGCACCAGCGCCTTGAGCACCTGGGCAGCCGCCAGCAGCTCGATCAGACCGAAATGCATGCCCTTGCCGCGGCCCTGGGTCAGGCGCGTGCTGACCTCCTCGATCAACGCCTCGGATTCGGCGAACTTCTGCTCGAAGGCCAGCTGCCAGGCATAGAAGATCTGGAACACCGGCTGCTCGGCGATCACCACCGGGGGAATGTCCTTGAGAATGGCGAGGATGCCGTAGACCCGGTTGCCGGCGATCAGGCGCGCACCCTGGCGCTCCAGCAGCTCGGCGGCAAAGCCGTAGTCACGGGCGCGCAGGGCGTACTTGATCGACTTGTCGGCCAGGTCACGCCCTTCGCACCAGCGCGCAGCCGCATGCAGCAGGTGCGCGGGATCGCCGCGCTTGGCCAGGCGCCCCTGCAGGAATTCGGCGAACAGGTGGTGATAGCGGAACCATTCGCCCTGCTCGTCCAGCGGGATCACGAACAGCTGCTCGCCCTGCAGGCGACGCAGCATCTCGGCGCCGTCCTGGCGGCCCGTCAGGGCATTGCACAGTGGCGCGTTGAACTCGTCGAGCACCGAGGTCTGGTCGAGAAACAGCTGCACGGGCTCCGGCAGGCTGGCGACGACGTCCTCGGCCAGGTAATCGGCGATGTTGCGCTCGGCGCCCGACAGTCCGGCAAGAAAGGCTGCCCGATCACGCTGCCGTGGCAAGGCCAGTGCCGCCAGATGCAGCGCGGTGATCCAGCCTTCGGTGCGGGCGTACAGCTGGTTGAGCTCGCTCTCCTCCAGGGCAAGGCGCTTGATGTCGCGGAAATACGCGGCGGTTTCCGCACGGGTCAGGCGCAGGTCTTCCGCCTTGAGCCAGAACGCCCAGGCGCCAAGCGATGGCGGCTCTTCGAGAAAACGGGGTTGATAGCGCGTGCTGACCACCAGCCGCACATGCCTGGGCAGGCGCTCGATCAGGTAGCGCGAGCCCTGGCCAAGGGATGGATGACGAATGCGGTGGAAGTCGTCGAGCATCAGGTAGAGGTTTTCCCGCAGCGCCTTCAGGTCATCGAGAAAGGCATCGATGACCGCTTCCAGCGGCCAGCTGATCTCGCCCTGCAACAACGCCGAGGCGCTGCCGCCGAATCCGGGACAGGCGGCCTGCACGGCGGCCACGAGATACTGCAGGAACCTCGCCGGTTCACTGTCGCTTTCATCGCAGGACAGCCACGCGACTCTCGCGCCGTTCTGCTGCAGACGACCGCGCAGCTGGCTCAGCACGGTGCTCTTGCCGAACCCGGCAGGAGCGCTGAGGACGATCAGACGCTGCTCGCGCGCCTCCAGCAGACGCTCGAGCAATGCCGAGCGCTCCAGCAGCAGCGCGCCCTCGGCATGAACCGGATAAAGCTTGGTGCGCAGCAACGGCACACTGACCTGGCACACGGGATTATGGCTATTCATGATTCCAGTAGACTCAGCTCGCGAGCACGGCGGATGGCTTGAGTGCGGTTACGCACCTTGAGTTTTTCGTAGATGTTGTGCAGGTGCCATTTGACCGTCCCCAGGGCCAGGGACAGCTGCTGACCTATCTCCTCGTTGGACATGCCCTTGGCCGCCAGACAGACCACCTCGCGTTCACGCTCGGTCAGTCCTTCCTCCAGCGTGTCCAGCGCCTGGCGTGACGCCTGCCCGGGCCAGGCGGACAGCAGGCTGCGAATGAAGGCCTGCAGCGCTGGCTGGCGCTCGGCCGACTCCAGCTGCTGGAGCAGTTGGCGAATCGCCTCGCCCTCCTCGATGAACAGGCTGCGCGCCTCTTCCCGCTCGGCGCCGATCAGGCACTGCACCAGCAGGCTCTGCGCACGCTCCTGATAGCCGAGCCGCTGGTAGCTCAGGGCCGCCAGCAGATCCAGGCGCAGGCGGTGCAGACCGTGCCAGCCATTCTGCAACTGGCTGCGCAACTGGGTGATCTCGTGCAGGGCCTCGCTGAAGTGTCCACGTGCCTGCTGCAGGCGAATGCGGCTGAGGCCGAGCGCCCAGAGCACCGGGTTGAAGCTGCGCTGGGTGTAGTGCGCGGCCAGCTTGTTCCAGTCGACCGATTTCAGGCGCTGCTCGGCGCGCTTGCTGCGGTCTGCCGTCGGCTCCTGCAGGGTCAGCGCGATCTCGTCGGTGACCGCCTGCACGTAGAAGCGCCAGGAATTGTTGCGCGCGGCCAGGTTCTGCATCAGCACCAGCGTCGCGCTGGCCTCCTTGGGCGCATCCTGCAGACGTTGCACCCGCGCCAGGCAGAGCATGGCCTGGGCATAGAGATCGATGGGATTGATCACGTCGACGGTCGCCAGCGCCCAGCGCAGTCGATCCTGCAGGCCGTCCAGGCGCCCCTGCTGGTAGGCGATCAGGCATTCGCTGATGGTCGGCAAAACCAGCGCACGCGAGCGCTCGCCGAACCAGGGCATCATCCGCGCCCGCAACTGGTCGAACAGCAGCTGCGCCTGCTTGACCCGCCCCTGTTCCAGACACAGCAGGATTTCCACGTTGGCCAGCTGCATGTCCAGGTAGCGGCCTTCGAGGAAGTGGTTGCGCTGCTGCGCCAGCGCCAGCAGCTTGCGCGCCTGCTCCGCCTGGCCAAGCATGACGTTGGCCAGCGCGCCGACGGTGAGTATCGCCACCTCGAGGAAGGCGGTGTGCTGACCAAGCTGCGCCTCGATGCGACGCGCCAGGCTGACGCAGGTATCCAGGTCGTCCTTCTGCAGGGCAATCACCGCCTTGATCGCCAGGGTCGCGAGCAACTTGTCGCTGAGCGGCCCGCTGCTGCGCGACTCGCCCCAGCGCTCGAGCAGCTCATCGAGCATCCGATTGGCTTCGTTCAAACCCAGCTCGGCAGCCCGCACCCAGACATCGGCGAGCACCAGCACCGGGAAACGCAGGGCGATGTCGTCCGGTACGTGCTGGCGCCATTTGTAGATCAGGTTCAACTGCCCACGGTTGATCAGCTCCAGGCCGCAGCCGTCGAGCAACGCCGCGAGCATCTCGGCATCCTCGGCGAGGCAGGCGTGCTCGATGGCCAGGTTCTGCATGTGGTGGTTGGTGAACCACAGGCTGGCGTTGAAATGCAGCTGTTTGAAGCGTTCGGGATCGCGCTCCTTGAGACGCGCGCGGAGAAATTCGGCGAACAGGTTGTGGAAGCGGTACCACTGCCGCTCACGGTCCAGCGGCAGAAGGAACAGCTGCATGGCTTCCAGTTCCTCCAGCAGCTGCTGGCCATCCTGACGCCCGCACAAGGCGTTGGCCAGGTCACCGCTGAGCTGCTGGGCGATACCCAGCGCCAGCAATTGCTCCTGCCGCGCCTGCGGCAACTGTTCGAACACCGAGCGCAGCAGGTAGTCGCCTACCGCCGTCTGGTCGGCGCCCAGCTCCGCCATCCGCTGTGCGGGCTGCGGATGGTGCCTGAGCCACAGGCTGGCCAGGTGCACGCCCACCATCCAGCCCTCGGTGTGACTGTACAGGGCCTTGAGTGCGTCAGGCTCCAGTTGCAGGCCGCTGCGCTCGAGATAGCTGCGCACCTCCTCGGGATTGAGGCGCAGCTCGTCGGCACCGAACTCCAGCAGCATGCCCTTGGCACGCAGGGTGGCCAGGCTCAGGGCCGGCTGCGAACGACTGCCGATGGCCAGGGTGAAGCTCGCCGGCGCCAGCTTGGCCAGGCGGTTGAGAGCGGCGAGCAGCTCCGGGTCCTGGAGCAGGTGCAGGTCATCGAGCACCAGCAGCAGCGGCTCGTTGCGCTGCGCCATTTCCGCCAGCAGGCTCTCCATCACGGCCTCGACCGGCACGCGCATGGTATTGCGCAGATAGCCCAGCGCATCCTCGCCCAGGCCCGGCAAGGCACGCCCCAGCGCGTCGATCAGTTGCTGGAAGAAGCGCACGGGATCGTCATCATCGGCGCTCAGCGATACCCAAGCCACGGCACCACCAGCCTCGCGGTGTCGCTCGGCCAGCACCATCAGTGCAGTGGTCTTGCCGAAGCCGGCAGGCGCGGAAAAAAGCACGAGGCGGGCATGGGGATGGGCTGACAGCGCAGCCTCCACCTGGGGTCTTAGCAGATACTCGGTGGATGCCTGGGGCGGCGAAAGTTTCGAACGCTGCAGGCTTCCAGCGGCTGGACCTATGACTTCATCCATAGCCAGGATCCCTTCATTAATTATTGTTCTGGTACAACGGTTCAACGTTCTGCAAGCGCTCCATACTAATCAGCCCTGTGCGCCGGAGCAAACCCGGCAGAAGCTCTAGGATGAATGTTAGCGGCAGACTACAATCGCCCTTTCAGCCAATTCCCGACTGCCCGCATGCCCAGCTGTTCTCTGCACCCTCTTCCCTATCGGACGGACCCTGGCGACTATTTCCAGCGCATCCGCCAGGCCCCCGGCGCCGTATTGCTGGACGCCGGACGCCCGAGTGCCAAGCGGGGACGCTATGACCTTATGAGCGCGTGGCCATTGGCAGAACTGGCGCCCGCGCACGACGAATCGGCCAACGCTTTTCTGCAACGCCTGCGTGGCGCGTTGCACAGCCTCGGCAACGCCGAGGCGCCGAGCGCAATGGAGCTGCCATTCGTCGGCGGCTTGATCGGCTACCTGTCTTACGACTTCGGCCGGCGCCTGGAAGCGTTGCCCGCACACAGCGTCGATGACCTCGCCCTGCAGGATGCGCGCTTCGGCCTGTATGCCTGGGCACTGATCAGCGATCACCAGCTCGGCACCAGCCACCTGCTGTTTCACCCCGCCCTGCCGCAGACCGAGCGGCAGCGCCTGCTGGCGCTGTTCGAGGCCCTGAGCCGCGAGGAGCCGGCGAGTTTCCGGCTGTCCCAGCCGTTCCAGGCCGACATCGACGAGAATCACTACCGCCAGGCGATCGAGCGCATCCAGCAGTACATCCTGGCTGGCGACTGCTACCAGGTGAACTTCGCCCAGCGCTTTCAGGCCCCCTGCGAAGGCGACCCATGGGCGGCCTACCTGGCGCTGCGCCAGGCCTGCCCGACACCGTTCTCGGGCTTCCAGAACCTGGGCGATGGCAACGCCATCCTCAGCCTCTCGCCGGAGCGCTTCCTCAAGGTCAGCGAGGGCCAGGTGGAAACCCGTCCGATCAAGGGCACCCGCCGTCGCGGCGTCGATGCCGTGGACGACCTGGCCCAGGCCGAGGAGCTGCTGGCCAGCCGCAAGGATCGCGCCGAGAACCTGATGATCGTCGACCTGCTGCGCAATGACCTCGGCCGCAGTTGCCGTATCGGCTCGGTGAAGGTACCTGAACTGTTCGCCCTGGAGAGCTACCCCAACGTGCACCACCTGGTCAGTTGCGTGACCGCCGAGCTGGCGCCCGGCAAGGACGCACTGGACCTGATCGCCGGCAGCTTTCCCGGCGGTTCGATCACCGGGGCCCCGAAGATCCGCGCCATGCAGATCATCGACGAACTGGAGCCCAGCCGGCGCGGCCTCTACTGCGGCTCATTGCTGTACCTGGACGTGCGCGGCGAAATGGACAGCTCCATCGCCATCCGCAGCCTGCTGGTCAAGGATGGCAAGGTCAGTTGCTGGGGCGGTGGCGGCATCGTCGCCGACTCGGCCTGGCAGGCCGAGTACCAGGAGTCGGTGACCAAGGTGAAGGTCCTGCTGGAAACGCTGGAACGCCTGTAGCCCAACGCGAGCAGCAAGAAAAACGCCGCGATTTCTCACGGAAATCGCGGCGTTTTCACGACAGCAGGTGGGCTGTCACAGGCTCAGCGTGCGATTCGACGCCTTGAGGAATTCCTGCTTGAGGTCGGCATAGCTGTGCACCGCCGGGAACTGCGGGAACTCGCGGATCACGTTGTCCGGGGCATGGAACAGGATGCCGGCGTGGGCTTCGCTGAGCATGGTGGTGTCGTTGTACGAGTCGCCCGCGGCGATCACGCGGTAGTACAGGCTCTTGAAGGCGATGACCGACTGGCGCTTGGGATCCTTCTGGCGCAGCTGGTAGCTGACCACGCGATCATTCTCGTCGGTGATCAGGCGATGGCACAGCAGGGTCGGAAAGCCGAGCTGACGCATCAGCGGCTGGGAGAACTCGTAGAAGGTGTCGGAGAGAATCACCACCTGGAAACGCTCACGCAGCCAGTCGACGAACTCCACGGCGCCTTCCAGCGGCTCGAGCGTGGCGATCACGTCCTGGATGTCCTTCAGTTTCAGGCCATGCTCGTCGAGGATGCGCAGGCGCTGCTGCATCAGCACGTCGTAGTCGGGAATGTCGCGGGTGGTCGCCTTGAGCGACTCGATGCCGGTTTTTTCCGCAAAGGCGATCCAGATTTCCGGGACCAGTACACCTTCCAGGTCGAGACACGCGATTTCCACAGGACACTCCTCGGTTGAGCCAAAAAGGGAGCCGGCACTCTAACGAGTGGGCGGTGGTCACGCAATCCGCGCGGCTTATAACTGCATGAAAGGTCATAGAAGTAGCTTGTTATTTAGAAGCATAACCAGCCTTTGCTAAGATCGCGCCCTCACGCACACGATCTGGAGTCCTCAGCATGGAACTCGACCTGGACGCGCTCAATGCCGAATTCGGCAACCAGCCTGAAAAGCTGGTTCAGTGGGCCATCGGGCTGGGCAAACCCGCCATCTGCACCACCAACTTCCGCCCGTTCGAAGCGGTGATCCTGCACATGGTCAGCCAGGTCAAGCCGGACATTCCGGTGGTCTGGATGGACAGCGGCTACAACACCGAAGCGACCTACCGCTTCGCTGACGAGGTGGCCCGCAAGCTCAACCTCAACCTGATCACCTACCTGCCCAAGCGCTCGCGCGCTCACCGCGAGGCCATCGACGGCCCGGTCCCGGCGCTGGACGATCCGCGTCACGCCGCATTCACCGAAGAGGTGAAGCTCGAGCCCTTCGCCCGCGCCCTGCGCGAAACGGCGCCCAGCGTCTGGTTCACCGCCCTGCGTGCCACCGACACCGCCGTCCGCGCGCAGATGGACCCGGTGAGCATCAACCCGGACGGCCTGATCAAGGTCGCGCCGCTGCTGCACTGGACCTCCAAGGACCTGTACCAGTACCTGGTCGCCCATGACCTGCCGAACGAGTTCGACTACTTCGACCCGACCAAGGGCGAGGACAACCGCGAGTGCGGCCTGCACCTCAGCCACTGAGTGGCGGGTAGCTCAAACGAAACATGGCGCCCCAGGGCGCCATGTTTCGTTTGAATCGCAGGCTCAGTGCACCGGTAGCTTCACGCCCTCGAACAGCTCCTCGAGTTCGGACTTGTTGTGGCACTGCACCGCCTTGGCCAGCATCTCACGGCTGAGGTGCGGGGCGAACTTCTCGATGAAATCGCACATGAAGCCACGCAGGAAGGTGCCCCGGCGAAAACCTATCTTGGTCACGCTGGGCTCGAACAGCTCGTCGGCGTCCAGCACCACCAGGTCCTGGTCGAGTTTGCTGTCGACGGCCATCTTGGCCACGATGCCCACGCCCAGGTTGAGGCGTACGTAGGTCTTGATCACGTCGGCGTCGGCTGCGGTGAACACCACCTTGGGCGTCAGCCCACGGTGACTGAAGGCCTCGTCCAGCTTCGAGCGCCCGGTGAAACCGAACACGTAGGTCACGATGGGATGCTCGGCGAGCGCTTCGAGCGTCAGCTTCGGCAGCTTGGCCAGCGGATGCCCCTGCGGCACCACCACGCAGCGATTCCAACGGTAGCACGGCATCATGATCAGGTCGTTGAACAGCTCCAGACCCTCGGTGGCGATGGCGAAGTCGACGCTGCCATCGGCGGCCATCTCGGCGATCTGCGTCGGCGTGCCCTGGTGCATGTGCAACGAGACGTCCGGGTACTGCTTGATGAAGGCACTGATCACCGGCGGCAAGGCGTAGCGCGCCTGGGTGTGCGTGGTGGCGATGGACAGGGTGCCCTTCTTCTCGTTGGAGAATTCCTGGGCGATCTGCTTGATGCTTTCCACCTTGCGCAGAATCTCTCCTGCGGTGGTGATGATCCGCTCTCCGGCGGGGGTGACACGGGTCAGGTGCTTGCCACTGCGGGCGAAAACTTCCACGCCCAGCTCATCCTCGAGCAAGCGAATCTGCTTGCTGATCCCTGGTTGCGAGGTGTAAAGGCTTTGAGCGGTAGCCGATACGTTGAGGTCGTGGTGCGCGACTTCCCAGATGTAGCGCAGTTGCTGAAGCTTCATAGATTTCCCTCAGAGCAGTAAGGCAGGCCAGCAGCCTGTCAACGCCTTATATAACCATATTATTGGTCTAATACATCAGCATAGATCGTTTTATTAGTTACACCCTCCTACAAGTCACCATGTCCGCGATGCTGCAACATGGGCACCAGGTACACCGGTGCCTCCGACAGCTGCACGATGCGCGCGGCCGTACGCCCCAGCGGCACCGCGAGATCCGCGCCATGGCTGTGACTGCCTACGACCAGCAGATCCACCCCAAGTTTCTGCGCCTCCTCGAGAATCACCGTTGGCGGATCGCCCTGCAGCACTCGCACCGCGCGAATCAGATGGAGGTCCTGAAGCCCGTCCCCCAGCTCATCCCGAAAGCCTTCCAGCACACGCTGCTCGATGCTGGCCATGACCGTACCGAGGCCGTTGCGGCGCAACTCGTCCAGGGTGTCTTCATCCAGGTAGGTCTGCAGCACCGACTCGGCGAACAGCCCCATGGGTTCGACGGCATGGACGACATAGAGATCGGCCTTGAAACTGCGGCTCACCGCCAGGGCGTGCTGCAAGACGTAGGAGGCATAAAGCCCCAGATCGGTGGCATAGAGTATCGAGCGAATCACGCGGCCTCCTTGACTGCAGACGCAGGCCCTTGTTTGAGCTTAGCAGCGCATCAGACAAAGCAAGGTCGGCGGCGTTATTTAGGACGAATGGCTATATGCAAGGTGGCAGCGGCCACCAGATTCAAGGCTGCGACTCGTTGCTCACCCCGTGCGGCACGTGCCCCGTGGCCACTACCTGGCGGGCCTTCTCGCAGTGCCCGGTCTGGTCATCGAAGAACACGTCGGCCGCGAACGCCTCGAGCACCGCCGACTTGTCCAGCCCGCCGAGGAAGAAGGACTCGTCCAGGCGGATGTTCCATTCGCGCAAGGTGCGGATCACCCGCTCATGCGCCGGCGCCGAGCGTGCGGTCACCAGTGCGGTGCGAATCGGGCAGTCCGTCTCGGGAAACTCCTGCTGCAGGCTGTGCAGCGCCGCGAGAAACGGCTTGAACGGCCCGCCAGGCAGCGCCTGCCGCGCCGCCTCGCGCTCGTGGCTCTGGAACGCGTGCAGGCCACCGCTCTGGTAGACGCGCTCGGAGTCATCGGAGAACAGCACGGCGTCGCCGTCGAAGGCGATGCGCAGCTCGTTGCTGTTCGCCCGCCGCGTGCCACCCGAGAGCAGCGTGGCGGCACCGAAGCCGGCCTTGAGCGCATTGCGCACGTCATCGGCATGGGTGGAGAGAAACAGATGGCAACCAAAGGCTGCCAGGTAAGGGTCGGGGCTGCGTCCACCGACGAACGCCGCGCGCGAGATGCCGAGGCCGTAGTGCTGGATCGAGTTGAAGGCGCGCAGCCCCGTGTCGGCGCTGTTGCGCGACACCAGGATCACCTCGACGCGCTGCTCGCTGAGGCGCTGATTGAGGCCCAGCAGTTTCTCCACCAGGGGGAAGGCGTCACCCGGCATCAGGACCTCGTCCTCGTGCTCGATCTGATAACGGCGATAGGCTTCCACCCCCTCGCTTTCATAGATCTGGTGGCTCTCGCTCAGATCGAACAATGCCCGCGAGGAAATCGCCAGCACCAGCTTGTCGCCCAACCCCTTGCCCATATGCTCAGGCCTCCCCGCGCGCCTGGATGAAACGCAGTGCCTGATACAGCGCGCGCACCTTGGGCATGTCGAAGCCAGCGGCGTCGGCCGCAGCCAGAGGTGCTGCGTAGATGGCATGCAGCTCTGCCGGGCGGCCCTGGGCGAAGTCGTGGTACATGCTCGGCAGGTAGTCGGGCATCCGCTCGGTAGCGGCCAGCAGCTTGCTTGCGTACTGCTCCGGCATGCCGTGGCCGAGTGCCTGCGCGGCCTGCACCACCTCCTGCATGATGTCGCCGATCAAGGCGCGGCTGTCGGGGTTGGCCATCAGGCGCCGCGTGTCGGCATCGAGCAGCACGGAAAGACCGTTGTAGGGCACGTTCCACACCAGTTTCTGCCAGCGCGTCTGGGTCAGGTCACGCATCGGCGTCGAGTCCAGCCCGGCGCTGCGCAGCAGGTTCGCGCCCTCTTCCACCAGCTCCAGACGCGACGCCTCGTCACCTGCCGGCCCGGAGTGGTACGCCAGGTTGATCGCGCCCAGCGCCTGATGCTCGATCACGCCAGGCGCACTGCGGTGGACACAGATGTAGCAGAGGCCGCCGAGCAGATGCAGGCCGTCCGGCAGCAGTGGACGCAACTCGTCCTCCACCGCCAGGCCGTTCTGCAACAGCACGACCCTGGCGCCGGGAGCGGCAGCCCTGGCGATGAGCGGAGCCAGCTCGGCGTTGGCCGTGGTCTTCGCCCCCACCAGCAGCCAGTCGCAGGGCGGCATGTCCTCGATTCGCCGGTAGGCCTGCGCCGGCGCCAGGGTCAGCGCGCCATGCACGCTGCTGTTCAGGCGCAGGCCCTGTTCGGCCACCGCGGCATATTCGCTGCGCAGCAGGAAATGCACGTCATGTCCGGCCGTGGCCAGCAGCAGCCCGTAGAAGCCGCCGATGGCCCCCGTGCCGATGACGCCGATGCGCGGTGCAGGGGTTTGAGACATCAAGGTAGCTCCTCAGCCGGACGACGCAGAGCCTCGTCCATGGCGGTGATCAGATCGGAATGAGTGAGACGGGCGCGCAACGCGCCAAAGAAATGGCCATCGCGAACCAGAAACAGCGCCGGCAGGTGAAAAACCTCGTAGCGCGTCACCAATCCGGCGTTATGCCCAGCGTCGATCCAGCACAGACGCTCGATCGGCAAGCCCAGGCCAGGCAGCACCTGACGCGCCCAGCGGCAACTGGCACAGCCCGTGCTTGTGAACACGACAAGCGACGTACCGGAAAGATCGAGCAGGCGGCGGTCGGCATCCAGGTCGGTCAGTTCCAGTTGCGTCGCTATACTGAATTCACTGATATCAGTTTGCCTGCATTCGAGGTCGGTGTTCATGCGTAAGTTTCTGCGTCATCCAAGCGACATGCCGGTGGAACTGGTGTTGCGCAAGAAGGCCTGCATACCCAGGCAGCGGTTGAACAATATCAGCCTAGGCGGGGTGGCATGCAACTCGACGCGTGGCTTTCGTCGCGGGACATCGGTCGAGCTGCGCATTCCCCTGCTGGGCGAGCTGGCGCGCTACCCCGGCGTCGTGGCCTGGTGCCGGCGCCTGGAGAACGGCTACCTGGTGGGCATCGCCTTCATCGACGAAGACACCCTGTTTCGCGCACGCATGGTCGAACAGGTGTGCCATATCCAGCACTACCGACAGCAACTGGAACAGGAATCGGGCCACGCCGTCGCCATCGAGCAGTGCGCCCAGGACTGGATCGCCAAGCACGCCGCCGAATTCCCCTACCTCGCCTGACGGTGTTCCGCCCTCCCGGACACGCAGGAAGCGCAACACCCTCTCGCAGCGATACGCCGCCTCTATGACGCTCATTGGACTCATCGCCCATTGTCGCGCAGCCGCGTACGCGCTAAGGTTCGGCTCCCCCTGCACAAACTAGCTGTGCACCGCCTCAGGGGACCCCTGGCGGCCGGCACCCGTGACCCGACGACCTGACCCGATGAGTAGCACGATGGCTGATTTACCGATCGACGACCTCAACGTCGCTTCCAACGAAACCCTGATCACCCCCGATCAGCTGAAACGCGAGATTCCCCTGACCGATGCCGCCCTGCAGACCGTATCCCATGGTCGCCAGGTGGTACGCGACATTCTCGATGGCAAGGATCATCGCCTGTTCGTGGTAGTCGGCCCCTGCTCCATCCACGACATCAAGGCAGCTCACGAATATGCCGAGCGCCTCAAGGTGCTGGCCGCCGAACTGTCCGACAGCCTGTTCCTGGTCATGCGCGTGTACTTCGAGAAGCCACGCACCACGGTCGGCTGGAAAGGCCTGATCAACGACCCCTACCTGGACGACTCGTTCAAGATTCAGGACGGCCTGCACATCGGCCGCCAGCTGCTGCGTGACCTGGCCGAGATGGGCCTGCCCACCGCCACCGAAGCGCTCGACCCGATCTCGCCGCAGTACCTGCAGGACCTGATCAGCTGGTCGGCCATCGGCGCCCGCACCACCGAATCGCAGACGCACCGGGAAATGGCTTCGGGCCTGTCCTCGGCAGTCGGTTTCAAGAACGGTACCGACGGCGGCCTGACCGTGGCGATCAACGCCCTGCAGTCGGTCTCCAGCCCGCACCGTTTCCTCGGCATCAACCAGGAAGGCGGCGTATCCATCGTCACCACCAAGGGCAACGCCTACGGTCACGTCGTGCTGCGTGGCGGCAACGGCAAGCCGAACTACGACTCGGTCAGCGTCGCCATTTGTGAGCAGGAACTGACAAAAGCCGGCATCCGCCCGAACATCATGGTCGACTGCAGCCATGCCAACTCCAACAAGGACCCGGCTCTGCAACCGCTGGTGCTGGAGAACGTGGCCAACCAGATTCTCGAAGGCAACCAGTCCATCGTCGGCCTGATGGTGGAAAGTCATCTGGGCTGGGGCAACCAGTCGATTCCGAAGAACCTGGACGATCTCAAGTACGGGGTTTCCATCACCGATGCCTGCATCGACTGGGACACCACCGAGAAGACCCTGCGCAGCATGCACGCCAAGCTCAAGGATGTGCTGCCCAAGCGTCAGCGCGGCTGATCGCCACAGCAGTAACGAAAACGCCGGGCATTGCCCGGCGTTTTGCTATCGACGCTGCGCGCTCAACTGGCCTGGTGGCGTTGCCGACGCTCCATGTAGCGCTCGACGTAGGAGCAGGACGGAATCACCGTGTAACCCTGGCCTTCGGCGTAGCGCAGGGCATGTTCGGTCAGTGCCGCAGCGATGCCTCGGCCGCGCAGTGCGTTGGGTACGAAGGTTCGATAGATGTCCAGCGTCTGCTTGCCCAGATCCATATAGGCCAGATAGGCACGATCACCTTCGACGGTGGTCACGAACTGATGACTCGCCTGGTCATGGTGAATGGACAACCCTTCGCTCATCTTCTCTCCTCTAGCCGCGAAACACTCGCGACACATCTTTACTTCATACCGGCGCTTCGGCAAAAGCGCAAATGCGATTCCTGCCTGAACGACTGCAAGCTGACAAGTCTAACACAGGCCAAACCCGCCAATCAGAGGCTCAGCAGCCCGATGCAGAGCAGCGCGGCCAGCACCGGAATCAGCACCGTGATGACGAAGATGTCCTTGTAGGCCTGCTTGTGAGTCAGGCCCATGATCATCAGCATGGCGATCACCGCGCCACAGTGCGGCAGCGAGTCCAGCCCACCGGCGGTGATAGTGGCGATACGGTGCAGCACTTCGGGCTCCACGCCCATTTCCAGGTAGCGCGGCGCCAGCGTCTGCATGAATATCTGCAGGCCGCCGGAGGACGAACCGACGATGCCCGAGACCACGCTGACGGAGGCGAACACGGACAACAGCGGAGGTAGCTCCACCGCCAGCACCCACTGGGCGAACTGCGCGAAGCCCGCCGTCTGCGTGACCACACCGCCAAAGCCGATCACCGCAGCCGTATTGAGGAGCGGCATGATCGCGTCGTCGGCGCCCTGCCCCAGCAGGCCCAGGGTATTGCGACGCAACGCGGGAAACAGCAGCACCGCCACGCCCGTGGCGATCACCAGGGCCAGGCTCGGCCAGAGGATCGGCTGCGACAGACTGAATGCCAGCAGCCGAGCGAACGCGCCCTCGCCAGCAGTCGCCAGGCCGGAGAGCGCGAGCAGGCGCGGCAGCAGAATCACCCCCAGCACCACGACGATCGGCACCAGCGCGACACCCCAATGCGGCCCGCTGCCCGGCACTCCCGCCAACTGCTGCATGCGCTCGTCCTGGGCATTGGCCTCGAAGCCCTCGCCGCGTTCACGGGCCAGGCGCCACTCGCGCTGCAGGTAGGCCATCCCCAGGCCGATCATCACCAGCGAGGCGAACAGGCCGATCCACGCTCCCGCGAACAAGTCGGTGCCCAGGGCACTGGCGGCGATCACGTTATGGATGGACGGCGAGCCAGGCAGCGCCGTCATGGTGAAGGTTCCGGCCCCCAGGGCGATGGCCGCGCAGAACAGACGCTTGGGCAGGTTGGCCTCGCGCATCAGGGTGATACCCAGCGGATACATGGTGAAGATCACCACGAACACGACGACGCCGCCGTAGGTCAGCACCGCACACACCAGCATCGCCACCCATAGCGTGCGCTGCGTGCCCAGTCCCTGAGTGATCGCCTGGGCGATGCTGCTGGCCGCCTGACTCGCTGCCATCACCTTGCCGAAGATGGCGCCGCAGAGAAACAGCACGAAGAACTTGCCGGCGAAGGTGAATGCCCCCAGCGGGCCGAACGGGAAATGCTCGAGCAGGGCCTTGGGCACCGCCACGCCGTTGCTCAGCGCGACCAGGATCGAACACGACAGCGCGGCGATAAAGATGTTCACCCCGCGCAGCGCCATGAAGATAAGTAGCGTCAAGCCCAGTAACAGCCCCAAATTCCCCAGCATCTGCATACCCCACTTTATTGTTTTAGTTCTGAAGACGAGACAGTTATAACAGTTCGTACAGGCCCTGTGCCGCCACTGCGGCAAAACTGGCTGTTTTTTAAGCAACCCCCATACTTTCTAGCTTTCAGCCTCACATAACGAAAAAAAAAAGTGCAACTCTTGCTCCAGCTCCGTTTACTTACTAAAAGTAATAGGTAGTATGTAGGCCGGCTAATTTCCCGCAGTTGGGAAATTGCTTTTTATGGAAAACTCCACCTCAAGGGGAACACGATGAACAACGTTCTGAAATTCTCTGCTCTGGCTCTGGCCGCAGTTCTGGCTACCGGTTGCAGCAGCATGTCCAAAGAAACCGAAGCTCGTCTGACTGCTACCGAAGACGCAGCTGCTCGCGCCCAAGCCCGTGCCGACGAAGCCTACCGCAAGGCTGATGAAGCCATGGCTGCCGCTCAGAAAGCTCAGCAGACCGCTGACGAAGCCAACGAGCGCGCTCTGCGCATGCTGGAAAAAGCCAGCCGCAAGTAATTCGCGACTCGGTTTTTCGAAAGCCGGCCCAGTTCACTGGGCCGGCTTTTTTATTGCCGCGACAACCGCCCCGCAGGCAATGAAAAGCCCGCCGGCACGAATGCGGGCGGGCTCGGTCAGCAACGAATCAGAGTGACGTCGAATTGCTGGCGACCGCGTTGTCGACCTGCGCGGCGATGGGCACCGGCATGCCATCTTCGGCGGCGACCACTTCGCGCACCATCTCCCAGTCCAGGCGCAGGCCACTGAGTTCGTCACGCTTGAGCAGCGCGTTGATCACTGCCGTGTGCTTGTCGACGACGGAGGCGTTGCCCTCGTCGTCCAGGGGCGCATGCGCTTCCAGGTACACCTTGCCGTCACTCACGCCGAACTTGTAGGGCTCGTTGACGATGCGCACCGGCGTGCCCACCGGCACCATCGCGGCAAGTTCCAGAACATTGTGGTTGAGCATGCGGAAGCAGCCATGGCTGACACGCATGCCGATGCCGAACTTCTTGTTCGAGCCATGGATCAGGTAACCGGGGAACGACAGCGTCAGCTTGTACGGGCCCAGTGGGTTGTCCGGACCTGGCGGCACCACGGTCGGCAGGTGGTCGCCTTCGGCGGCGTGCTCCTCGCGAATCGACTTGGGCGGGTACCAGGCCGGGTTCGGCGTCTTCACGGTCACGCGACCGGCCCCCAGCGGCGAGCCCCAGCCTTCACGACCGATTCCCAGGGGGAAGGTGTGCACGACGTCCTGCCCCTTCGGGAAGTAGTACAGACGGTATTCGGCCAGGTTGATCACGATGCCCTCACGCGGCCCGGACGGCAGCACGTAACGGGTCGGCAGAATGACTTCGGCGCCCTCACCCGGCAGCCAGGGGTCGACGCCCGGGTTGGCCGCGACCATTTCCAGATAGCCCAGGTCGTTGGCGGTTCCCAGATCTGCAAAGGTGTCTTCGTATTTGGCCTTGATCACCTGCACCTGGCCGACCACGTCCTCACCAGGCGCTGGCAAGGGAAATTCGAGCGCCTGAACGGTTGCACTGGAGCACAGCGCGAGCAGAGTCAGACAGCGGTTGACCGCAGAGAAGCGCGACAACATCCGGGATGTCCTTGAAGAGTTGAGTGATGTTGCGGCGATTGTACACCGCCATTCGACAGCCGGGCAGACGTCAGCCATCCGCCCAGTTGGAGCACAGCCCCTGCCGCTGCGCCTCGAAGGTCGCACGGCAATCCGGGCACAGGCGCCGATCACGCAGCCAGGCCTTGTCCAGCTGGTGCCAGCGCGGCTGCGCCGGAAGCAGCCCACCACAGAGCGTGCGATCGGCATGGCCGCCCAGGCGCAGTTGCCGGGCCACCAGATGCACGCGCACCTCGCGACAGGCGAACAGGTCCAGCTGTTCGTCTGGCTCGATCAGGTGGTAGGCATACAAGGACCAGGCGGGACGCGGCATCTGGAGCTCCGTGGAAGGTCGGCCACATTAGCCGAAAGGCACGAGCCGGAAAAGCCTCGGCCCGCACTCGGTTCAGGCGTGGGCCAGGCTCACAGCAGTGGCTCGAGACTGGGCCAGACGTTGTCCAGCAACAGCGCCTGCGCTGGCTCGCCCGGGTGGATGCCATCGGCCTGCATCATCCCCGGCACGCCACCGACGCCCTCGAGAAAGAACGGCACCAGGTCGACCTGCTCCTGCGCCGCCACATCTACATAGACCTGGGCGAAGGCCGTGGTATAGCGCACCCCGTAATTCGGCGGCAGGCGCATACCCAGCAACAGCACCTTGGCCCCGGCCTGCCGCGACTTCTCGACCATCGACGCAAGATTCTGTTGCAATTGCGCAGGCGGCTGGCCGCGCAGGCCATCGTTGCCACCCAGCTCGATGATGACCAGCGCCGGCTGATGCTCCGCAAGCAGCGCAGAGAGCCGTGCGGCGCCGCCTGCGCTGGTGTCGCCACTGATCGAGGCATTGACCACCGAGTGCTCGAAGCCCTCCTGTTCGAGGCGTTTTTCCAGCAGGGCGACCCATCCCTGGCGGCTATCCAGGCCAAAAGCGGCGCTGATACTATCGCCGACCACAAGCAGGGTGCCTGCAACCGCTCCCTGAGCCCAGAACATCAGGGCCAAGGCACCACTGAGCCACCATGCACGCATTTGGAATCTCCATGACTTCGAGCATTCTCGCTGCGCGGAACCTTAGCAAAGTGGTCAGCAGCACGGAAGGCGAGCTGACGATCCTCCACGACCTCGATCTCGACCTGGCAAAGGGTGACAGCCTGGCCATCGTCGGCAGCTCCGGCTCAGGGAAATCCACCCTGCTCGGCCTGCTGGCCGGTCTCGATCTGCCCAGCGGCGGCGACGTGCTGCTGGCCGGCAAGAACCTCGGCGAACTCGACGAAGACCAGCGCGCACGCCTGCGCGCCGAGCATGTCGGTTTCGTCTTCCAATCATTTCAGTTGCTCGACAGCCTCAACGCCCTGGAAAACGTGATGCTGCCGCTGGAGCTCGAAGGCCACGCCGATGCCCGTTCGCGCGCACGCGCCTTGCTCGAACGTGTCGGTCTGGGGCAACGCCTGACCCACTACCCGCGGCAACTGTCCGGCGGTGAACAGCAGCGCGTCGCCATTGCCCGCGCCTTTGCCGCCGATCCGGACGTGCTGTTCGCCGACGAGCCGACCGGCAACCTCGACAGCCACACGGGTGAACGCATCAGCGACCTGCTGTTCCAGCTCAACCAGGAGCGTGGCACCACGCTGGTGCTGGTCACCCATGACGAGCGCCTGGCGCATCGCTGCCAGCGCCTGATCCGCCTGGAGGCCGGGCACCTGATCGACCGCGTGGAGCCCTGATGAATCGCGTCCCCGCTGTCCGCCTGCTTTCGCTCGCTGCCCGCCAGCTGCTGCGTGACGCCCGTGCCGGCGAGTTGCGCGTGCTGTTCTTCGCCCTGCTCGTCGCGGTGGCCGCCAGCAGTGCCATCGGCTACTTCAGTGCACGCCTGAACGACGCCATGCTGCTGCGCGCCAGCGAGTTCCTCGCCGCCGACCTGCGCCTGAGCGGGAGCACACCGGCGGATCAGGCGCAGATCGATGCCGGCCTCGAACTGGGTCTCGAGCATGCGCGTGCGGTGGAGTTCTCCAGCGTGGTCGCCGCTCAGGACGGCATCCAGCTGGCCAGCGTCAAGGCCGCCAGCGCGGGCTACCCGTTGCGCGGCGAGCTGCGCAGTGCGCCCGAGCCTTATGCGGCGGAAGAAGTGGGTTCCGGGCCAGGACCTGGAGAGGCCTGGGCCGAAGCCCGTCTGATGGTGGCGCTGAACCTGAAGGTCGGCGACGAGATCGAGATCGGCGCCAAGAGCCTGCGCCTGAGCCGCGTGCTCACCTACGACCCGGACACCGCTGGCGACTTCTACAGCCTGACGCCGCGCGTGCTGATCAATCTCGACGATCTCGCCGCCACCGAAGTGGTTCAACCGGGCAGCCGCGTGCGCTTTCGCGAGCTCTGGCGCGGCGATGCCGAGGCCCTGGCCGCCTACCGCCAGGCCGTCGAAGCAGGCCTGCAACCGAACCAGCGCCTGGACGACCCGCGCGACGGCAACCGCCAGGTTGGCGGTGCGCTGGGCCGCGCCGAGCGCTACCTGAACCTGGCCAGCCTCGCCGCCGTTCTGCTCGCCGGCGTGGCCGTGGCACTGTCGGCAGCACGCTTTGCCGCGCGGCGCTTCGATGCCAGTGCGCTGTTGCGTTGCCTCGGCCTGTCGCGACGCGAAGCGCTGACCCTCTTCACCCTGCAGCTCGCCTTGCTCGGGCTGATCGCCTGCGTGCTGGGCGCCCTGCTCGGCTGGGCCGGCCAGTACATTCTGTTCCATCTGCTGCGCGGTCTGATTCCCGCCGATCTGCCACCCGCCGACATCTGGCCGGCACTGGCCGGCATGGCCACCGGCTTGGTGGCGCTGGCCGGCTTCGCCCTGCCGCCACTGGCAGCGCTGGGTCGCGTGCCGCCGCTGCGCGTGCTGCGCCGCGACATGCTGCCGGTACCGGCCAGCTCCTGGCTGGTCTATGGCGCGGCACTGGTGGCGCTGGGCCTGATCATGTGGCGACTGAGCCTGGACCTGCGCCTGACCCTCGCCCTGCTGGGCGGTGGCATGCTCGCTGCTGCGCTGCTCGGCGGCCTGCTTCTGCTGGGCTTGCAGAGCCTGCGTCGGCTCCTGCAGAAAGCCGCCCTGCCCTGGCGCCTGGGCCTGGGCCAGCTGTTGCGTCACCCGCTGGCCGCCGCCGGTCAGTCGCTGGCCTTCGGCCTGATCCTGCTGGCCATGGCGCTGATCGCCCTGCTGCGTGGCGAGTTGCTCGATACCTGGCAGGATCAGCTGCCCGAGGATGCGCCCAATCACTTCGCCCTCAACGTGCTGCCCGCCGAGCGCGATGCCTTCGCCGCCCGCCTGGCCGAGTTGTCGCCGCACCCCGCCCCGCTGTACCCCGTGGTACCGGGCCGACTGATCATGATCAACGATGAGCCGGTGCGGCAACTGGTGACCAAGGAGAGCCGCGGCGAACGCGCCATCCAACGCGACCTGAGCCTGACCTGGGCCGAGCAGTTGCCCGCCGACAACCTGATCGCCGCCGGCAGCTGGTGGGGCGCTGCCCATGCCAGCGAACTGCCCGGCGTATCCGTCGAGGCCGAACTGGCCGAAAGTCTGCAGCTGAAGCTGGGCGACCGCCTGCGCTTCAACGTCGGCGGCATCGAGCGCGAGGCCCAGGTAAGCAGCCTGCGCCAGGTGGACTGGGACAGCTTCCAGCCCAACTTCTACATGATCTTCGAGCCACAGACCCTACAGGACCTGCCCGCCACCTACCTGACCAGCTTCTATCTGCCGCCCGGCCACGATGCCGAGCTGATCGCCCTGAGCCGCGCCTTCCCCAGCGTCACCCTGCTGCAGGTGGACGCCCTGCTGGCGCAGCTGCGCAGCATCCTGGCGCAGGTCACCCTGGCCATCGAATACGTGCTGCTGTTCGTTCTCGCTGCCGGCCTCACCGTGCTGCTGGCGGGGCTGCAGGCGACGCTGGACGAGCGCATCCGCCAGGGCGCCCTGCTGCGGGCGCTGGGCGCCGAGCGCCGCCTGCTGGTCAGCGCCCGCCGCGCGGAGTTCGGTCTGCTCGGCGCCGCCGCCGGCCTGCTTGCCGCGCTGGGCTGCGAGCTGGTGAGCTTCCTGCTCTATCGCTATGCCTTCGACATGAGCTGGCAACCGCACCCCTGGCTGCTTCTGCTGCCGCTGATCGGCGCCCTGCTGATCGGCCTGGCCGGGGTACTGGGAACCCGCCGCGCCCTCAACGCCAGCCCGCTCAGCGTGCTACGCGAAGGCTGAGCAGCGCCGGAGGGGTTTGCTAGACTGGCGCCCCCTCCAACCCACAGAG
>NZ_SBHZ01000018.1 GCF_004521985.1 Ectopseudomonas khazarica | reverse complement strand
GCCTTGGCCCCGGCGATATCGTCGCTCGGGTGATCGCCGATGTGCACCGCGCGCTCGGCAGCCACGCCGGCCCGCCCGAGGGCTTCGAGGAAGGGTTTCGGGTCGGGCTTGCCGACCCCCAGCTCCTCGGCGCAGAGCGCGAACTGGAAGTACTCGGACAGGCCGAGGCGGCGCACGTCGGCATTGCCGTTGGTGATCACCGCGAGACGGAAGCGCTCGGCCAGTGCCTCCAGGGTCGGATGCACATCGGTGAACAGCTCGACCTGGTGACGCGCACTGAGAAAGACCTGAAAGCCGGCCTCGGCCAGCGTCTGCGCCTCGCCGTGAGCGTAGCCGGCATCTTCCAGCGCGTGGAACAGGATGCGCCGGCGCAGCTCGCTGAGGCGGTGCCTGAGCATCGGCTCGGCATCGAGCAGGCGGCTGCGCACCGCCCACAGGTGTTCGACCGGCACTGCGCCGAGGCGTGGCGCGTGCAGGGCCAGCCAGTTGCGCAGGGCCGCCTCGGCGTCCTGCATGACCGGCGTGACGTCCCACAGGGTGTCGTCGAGGTCGAAAGTGATCAGTTCAATGCTCATTCGCAACCGCCTTTGCGCTTGGCGCGTGGATGGGCCTGGTCGTAGACGCTGGCCAGGTGCTGGAAGTCCAGATGGGTGTAGATCTGCGTGGTGGCGATGTCGGCATGGCCCAGCAGCTCCTGCACCGCACGCAGGTCCTGCGAGGACTCCAGCATGTGGCTGGCGAAGCTGTGACGCAGCATGTGCGGGTGCAGGTGCTGGCCCAGCTCGCGGACGCCGGCCTGGCGGACCCGCAGCTGCACCGCGCGCGCGCCGAGACGACGCCCCTGCTGGCTGATGAAGACCGCGCCGTCGCTCGGCCTGGCCAGCGCGCGCAGTGCCAGCCACTGCTCCAGTGCCTGGCGTGCCAGGCTGCCCACTGGCAGCTCACGCACCTTGTTGCCCTTGCCGCGTACGCGCACCAGGCCGGCCTTCAGGTCGAGACCGTCGAGATCGAGGCCGACCAGCTCGGACAGGCGCAGGCCGGAGGAATAGAACAGTTCGAGCATCGCCTGGTCGCGGCGGGCGATGAAATCGTCCTCCACCGCGCCGTCGAGCAGCTGTGCACTGCGGTCGGCGTCCAGGGTGCGTGGCAGGCGCCGTTCGCGCTTGGGCGGGCTCAGGCCGGTGGCCGGGTCATGGCGACACAGGCCTTCGCGCAGCAGGTACTGATAGAGGCCGCGTGTGGCCGAGAGCAGGCGCGCCAGGCTGCGGCTGGAGAGCCCCTGCTGATGCAGGCGGGCGATCAGGCGACGCAGGTTGCGCGTGTCCAGCTCGCTCCAGGCGTGCAGGCCCTCGGCTTCACAGAAGGCCTGCAGCTTGCCGAGGTCGCGACGATAGCCGTCGAGGGTGTGCACCGACACCTGGCGCTCGCGGCGCAGGTGTTCGAGGTAGGCGTCGAGGTGGGCTTCAAGCTTCAAGCTGCAAGCTCCAAGTGAAAGCGTTCGGTCTGCCTGTCTCGTGCAGCTTGAAGCGTGCGGCTTATGGCTGCTTCTAGCGGACCGAGCGCAGCGGCGTCGAGAAGCTGGGCAGCACGCGCGCCAGGACTTCGGCGATGTAGCCCAGGAACAGGGTGCCCAGCGAACTCTTGTAGTGCTGTGGATCGGCACTGCCGATGGCCAGCACGCCATGCAGGCCCTGGTGGGTGAGGCCGACCACGGCGGCGGAGCCGACCTGGGCCGCGTCCTCCTTGCCGAAGAGGAACTCCAGTTCATGCGGGCGCAGCACACCGCAGATGGTCTTGCCGCCGCTGAGCAGGCCGCCGATCTGCTGATGCGCCTCGGCCGAGCTGACCGAGCGGCCCACCGGCAGCTTGTTGTCGCTGAACAGGATCAGGCCCACGAACGGCACCTGGAACTCGTGGCGCAGGCTGTCTTCGACGATGCCGACCACTTCTTCCAGGCTGCCGGCATCGAGCAGGTCGAGCACCAGACGGCGGGTCTTGTCGAACAGGCGATCGTTGTCGCGGGCCACGTCCATCAGCTGGCCGAGGCGGTGGCGCATCTCGATGTTGCGCTCGCGCAGCAGCTTGACCTGGCGCTCCACCAGCGACACGGCGTTGCCGGGCTGGTGCGGAATGCGCAGTTCGGGAATCAGTTCTTCATGGTCGATGAAGAACTCCGGGTGCAGGCGCAGGTAGGCGGCGACCGTTTCCGAGTCGAGCGGTTTGGGCGAATCCTGCTGGTCGGTCATAGGCGAACCTGTCCTTCGTATACGCGGGCAGCGGGTCCGGTCATCATAACCGGCTGACCTTCGCCTGCCCATTCGATGGACAGTTTGCCGCCTGGCAGTTCCAGTTGCACGGGCGAATCCATCCAGCCCTGGCGAATGGCCGCGACCGCTGCGGCGCAGGCGCCGGTGCCGCAGGCCTGGGTCTCACCCGCGCCGCGCTCCCACACGCGCAGGCGTGCCTGCCTGCGGTTCTGCACCTGCAGGAAGCCGACGTTGACCCGCTGCGGGAAGCGCGCATGGTGTTCCAGCTTCGGCCCGAGTGCGTGCACCGGAGCATCGTCGACGCTGTCGACGCGCAGCACGGCGTGCGGGTTGCCCATCGACAGGGCCGCCAGCTCGACGCTCTGGCCGTCGACATCGACGCGATAGCTGAGCGCGGCCTGCTCGGCCTGGAAGGGCACCTGCTCGGGCTGCAGGCGCGGTGCGCCCATGTTCACGCAGACCTGGCCGTCGTTCTGCACGCGCAGCTCGATCACGCCGCTCTTGGTCTCGACGCGAATGACCTTCTTGGTGGTCAGGCGCTTGTCCAGCACGAAGCGGGCGAAGCAGCGCGCACCGTTGCCGCACTGCTCCACCTCGGAGCCGTCGGCGTTGAAGATGCGGTAGCGAAAGTCGACGTCCGGATGGCTCGGCGGCTCGACGATCAGCAACTGGTCGAAACCGACGCCGGTGTGGCGATCGCCCCACTGCTTGGCATGCTTGGGTTGCACGTGGGCGTGCTGGCTGATCAGGTCGAGGACCATGAAGTCATTGCCCAGGCCGTGCATCTTGGTAAAGCGCAATAGCATGGCGTCGCCCTCAGGCCGGCAGCAGGCTTTCGCCGGCGTAGAGCTCTTGGACGGTTTCGCGGCGGCGCACTTCGAATGCCTGCTCGCCATCCACCAGCACCTCGGCGGCACGGCCGCGGGTGTTGTAGTTGGAGCTCATGACGAAGCCATAGGCACCTGCCGAGCGCACGGCCAGCAGGTCGCCCTCGGCCAGCACAAGCTGGCGGTCCTTGGCGAGGAAGTCGCCGGTCTCGCAGATCGGCCCGACCAGGTCGTAGTTGCGCGCCTCGCCTGCGCGTGGCTGCACTGCCGACACATCCATCCAGGCCTGGTACAGCGCCGGGCGGATCAGGTCGTTCATCGCCGCGTCGATGATGGCGAAGTCCTTGTGCTCGGTGTGCTTGAGGTACTCGACCTGGGTCAGCAGCACGCCGGCGTTGGCCACGATGAAGCGACCCGGCTCGAACACCAGCGACAGGTCACGCCCTGTCAGACGCTTGCGCACGGCGGCGATGTAGTCGCCGGCCAGCGGTGGCTGTTCGTCGCGATACTGCACGCCGAGGCCGCCCCCGAGGTCCAGGTGCCTGATGGTGATGCCGCGTGCGGCCAGTCTGTCGACCAGCAGCAGCAGGCGGTCCAGGGCGTCGAGGAAGGGTTCGAGGGTGGTCAGCTGCGAGCCGATGTGGCAATCGACGCCGATCACTTCCAGGTTCGGCAGCTCGGCAGCACGGGCGTAGACCGCCTCGGCCTGCTCGATGTCGATGCCGAACTTGTTTTCCTTGAGGCCGGTGGAAATGTACGGGTGGGTACCGGCGTCCACGTCCGGGTTGACCCGCAGCGAAACCGGCGCCTTGACGTCCAGCTCGGCGGCGACCTTCTGCAGGCGCTCCAGCTCGACGCTGGACTCGACGTTGAAGCAGTGCACGCCGACTTCCAGGGCGCGACGCATGTCGTCACGGCTCTTGCCGACGCCGGAGAAGACGATGCGGCTGGGGTCGCCACCGGCGGCCAGTACACGCTCCAGCTCGCCGCTGGAGACGATGTCGAAGCCGGCGCCAAGGCGGGCCAGCACGTTCAGCACGCCGATGTTGGAGTTGGCCTTGACCGCGAAGCAGACCAGGTGCGGCATGCCGCTCAGGGCGTCGGCATAGGCGCGGTACTGCCCTTCGATGTGGGCGCGCGAGTAGACGTAGGTGGGCGTGCCGAAGCGCTGGGCCAGCGCGGACAAGGCGACGCCTTCCGCGAACAGCTCACCGTCGCGGTAGTTGAAGGCTTCCATGGCAGGCTCCTGTCAGAGTTCGAAACGGTCTCGGCTGTTACCGGCGTTGTCGTCGCCCGGCAGGTACAGCGGGCCTTTCTGACCGCAGCCGGCCAGCAGGCAAACGGCGGCGAGGAGCGCGAGGGTCAGTCGCTTCATGGGGCAGTCCTTGAAAATAAGCGTGAATTGCGCCGGAGTATACCGACCCCCCGCCACCTTGCCTATGCGCCAGGCGCCCGCCTGGCGGGGCGCTGGCCCAATCGGCCTGCCCGCCTGGCGCCGGTCTGGAGGGCTTTCGCGGCCGCGTGGGTTAGCATGCGCCAAGTAACGAGGAGGCTCGATGGACAATCCCGCAATTCTGGCCGGCTCGGTCTCCGTGGCCTACCTGCAAGGTCTGGTCGAACACCTGCAGCGCCTGGGCATCGCCCCCGAGGTCCTGCTCGCGCATGCCCAGCTCGGTCCGGAGGCGCTCAACCAGCGCGATCAGCGTATCGCCGCCAGTGCCTATCTCACCCTGCTGGGCGAGGGCATGCGGCTGAGCGATGACCCCTGCCTGGGCCTGCATCTGGGGGAGTCGGTGCGCCCCGGCTACTACGGCGTGCTCGGCTACCTGATCATGAGCTGCGCGACCCTTGCCGATGCCCTGCACCGGCAGGCGCGCTACGCCTCGCTGGTGGGTAATCTGGGCCTGGTGCTGCTCGAGGACGAGCCGCCGCGAGCGGGCTGCGAACCGCTGGTCGCACACAGCTGGCAGCCCCTGCTGGCGCAACAGCAGCGTCAGCTGAGCGAGGAGACCCTGGCCGGCTGGGTCAGCTTCGGGCGCTGGATCAGCGGCCTGGACATCGCCCCGACCGAGGTCCGTTTCCAGCATTCGGCGCCGGCCGATACCCGCGAGCATGAGCGCATCTTTCGTTGCCCGGTGCTGTTCGATCAGGCCGACAACGCGCTGGTCTTTCCCAAGCGCCTGCTCGCCGTGCCCCTGGGCCAGGCTGACGCGCAGGTGCGCGGGATGCTCGACGCCTATGCCGATCGCCTGCTGAGCGAACTCAACCAGGGCAACAGCGTGCTCGACCGCGCGCGGGTCGAACTGGCGCGTCAGTTGCCCGAACGCGGGCCGGATCTCGAGGGCATCGCCGCTGCCCTGGCGCTGAGCCCGAGGACCCTGCAGCGGCGCCTGCGCGAAGGCGGGCTATCGTTCAGCCAACTGGTCGACGAGACGCGGCAGCAGCTGGTGCTGCATTACCTGCGAGATCCGGCGCTGGAACTGGCCGAGGTCGCCTTTCTGGTCGGCTTCAGCGAGCCGGGTTCGCTGGCGCGAGCGTTTCGCCGCTGGACGGGACAGAGTCCGGGCGAGTACCGTCGCCACCTTTGCGCCTAGGCTGGCTGTTGCGGCCTGAGGTTTTCGCCTATTTTTTGCACGTGCTGCACCTTGTGAGGATACCCCGATGAGCCTGAGCGAAGCCCGCTTTCACGACCTGGTCGATGCCACCCAGCAGGCGGTGGAAGACATCTTCGACGACAGCGGCCTGGACGTCGATCTGGAGAACAGCGGCGGCGTGCTGACCGTGCGCTTCGATAACGGCAGCCAGCTGATCTTCAGTCGCCAGGAGCCGATTCGTCAGCTGTGGCTGGCGGCGCGTTCCGGTGGTTTCCACTTCGACTACGACGAGGCTGACGGGCGCTGGATCTGCGACACCAGCGACGAGCAGCTCGGCGAGATGCTGGTACGCATCACGCTCGAGCAGTCGGGCACCGAGCTGGAGTTCGATGAGCTCTGAGCCCACGGAGCGGCCGCCGCAGTCGCCGTGTCGGCGCCAGTGCTGCCTCGACGAGCATGACCAGTGCCTGGGCTGTGGCCGCACCCTGCAGGAAATTCTCGACTGGGGAACGGCCGACAATGCCAGGCGCAGGCTGATCTGCCAGGCAGCCGAGCAACGCCTGCAACAGCGTCGACAGGCCCGTTGACCTGGCACTCTTGTTTATTTGCCCGGCTGTGTTAGGGTCGACCAGACAGTCAGCTTAAACCCCGCCTTCGGGCGGGGTTTTGCTTTTTTATGGCCTACGTAAGGAGACCGCCCGGCATCATGAACAGCACACCTACCATCACCGTTACCCGCCTCGATCTGCAGCGTCTGGAGCGTTTGCTCGACAGTCTGGACGAGTTCGGGCCTGGCGCTGCTGCGTTGCAGGCCGAGCTGGATCGTGCCGAAGTGGTGGGGCACGACGAAGTGCCGGCAGGCGTGGTGACCATGAATTCGCGGGTGCATTGCCGCGAGGAGAGCAGCGGCAAGGACTATCACCTGACCCTGGTCTACCCGGAGGATGCCGGCGGCGAGGGCAAGGTCAGCATTCTCGCGCCCGTTGGCAGCGCGTTGCTCGGCTTGTCCGCCGGTCAGCATATCGACTGGCCGGCGCCGGGTGGCAAGGTACTCAAGCTGACCCTGCTGGCGGTCGAGTATCAACCCGAAGCGGCTGGCGAATACGATCGCTGACGCTCCGCCCTGGCTGGTCTAGAGTGAGGTTTCTCGCTAACGGCAAGGAGGCCTCGCCATGTCCAGCCTGCCCCTGTATTTCCCGCCTACCTACCAGCTCTCGCGCGCCCTGCTCTGCGCCGAGCTGGTGATGACTGCCTACGATCAGTACGAGCAGTGGTTGGCGCAGCAGCGCCCGCGCAAGCCGCAGCACTTTCACTGGCAGGCGCCGCAACTCGAGGGCTGGACGCTGTCAGCGCCGATCTGGAGCGTGCTCAGCGAGTGGCACCTGTTCAACGAGTCGGAGCCGTTCGGTTTTGCTGCGCGTGATCCGCAGGGTGATTGTTACCTGGTGTTTCGCGGTACCGAGTCGGTGCAGGACTGGCTCGACGACCTCGACCTGGACCAGTGCGACTACCCCTGGCAGGCCGGCGCCGGCCTGGTTCACGACGGCTTCCTCAAGCTCTATGCGTCGCTGCGCGATCAGGCTCTGCTGGCGCTGGATGATCTGCAGTCACAGGGGCTGCTCTGGGTGTGCGGGCACAGCCTGGGCTGCGCCCTGAGCAGTCTGGCCGTGGCGGACCTGCGCGAACGCTGGCCGTCGCGGCCGTTGCAGCACTACAACTTCGCCAGTCCGCGCCTGGCGTCCCCGGCCTTCGCCAGCTACTACAACGGGCTGGGGGTACCGACCTATCGCCTGGTCAACGACAGTGACCTGGTCCCCGAGGTGCCGCCGGCGGACAGCGACCGCTGGCTGTACCAGCACCTCGGTCTGCCGGTGACCTTTACCGCCAGCTATGGCGGGGTCGCCGACAATCACAGCATGGCTGGCTGCTACCTCTACGCCTTGAACCACCCACAGGCGCCGATGCGCGACTAGGCCTGCTGCAGGGCGGCGTTCAGGGCGTCTTCCAACTCGCTCTTGTAGCGCAGGTAATGCACGGTCTGCGCCTGCTGGCCGGCCAGCACGGCGGACAGGTCGAGGTCGGTGATGTAGCAGGGGTAGCGCTCGCCACCGGCGCGTTGCGCGAGGATGTGCTGGGCGACGGCGCGGTACAGCTCGCGCCCGTACTCCAACTCGGAGAACTCGCGGTGGTTGCAGTACAGCGTGACATGGTGCTGGCGCCCGTCACCGGGCTCGACGATGGCCTGCACGTCGTAGAACGGGTGGCTGACCTGCGACTCGGGGGCCGTCCGGCGCTCGAGGCGCTGGGCGCGCAGCGGCGCCGCCGGCAGCAGCTCGTAGTAGAGCATCTCCAGCGGCGCCGGGTTGTCGCTGCCATCCAGCGGCAGCATGGCGTTGCGCCGATACAGCAACGACTGCAGGAAGCGTTGCAGGGGCGTCAGCAGGCTCTGTTCGTCGCGGAACGGCAGGCGCCTGCGCCATAGCGCGTTGTGCTCGTCGAGCAGGGTCAGCTCGGCTTCGCCGTTGCTTTCGTGCAGGCGATAGAACAGCTGGATGCACTGCGGCCGTCCCATCGGCAGGATCAGCGCCAGGTCGTCGCCGTCGAGGGCGTGGCGGTCCAGGTGCAGGGGGCTGTAGCGCGCCTGCTCGCTGCCCAGGTGGTCCAGCAGCGCCGGCAGGTCGCCCAGCGCGGCATGGCTGACCTGCCCGGGGGTCAGCTGGAGCACGTGATAGTGCTGGCGAATCTGTACCAGATAGCGCGACTGGCGCCCTTCGGCGTAGGTGGCGAGCAGGTCGTTGAGCAGCTCTTCGACGCGTTCGGCAATCGCCGGCGCACGGTTGCGGCAGTAGCAGCGCACCTGCACCCTGGGCTGCGGGCCGCCCGTGGGCAGGCTGTTGAGCAGGTCGCGCAGGCAGTCGAGCAGGGCGTCGCTGCCGTCATAGCGGCTGACCTGCAGTTCGTTCCAGCTGTTGAGCACCACCTGATCGAGGGTCAGCACCAGGTTCTCGCGCACTCCGGAGTAGCCCAGTGCGTCGGTGCGGCCTGAGGTCATGTGCACGTTCATCTGGCTGTGCTGGGGCAAGGGGTCGACGCCGACGTTGACCAGCAGCAGGACCTGGCTGGGCACGCTGGCGCGCAGCAGGGCCAGCTCCTCGACGCCAGGCAGGGGCAGGGGGAAGGCCTGCTGCAGGCTGCCGATCAGGTTGGACAGCTCGAAGTCGCTCAGGTCGCTGCTGCCCGGGTGCAGGGACAGCCGTGTGCTGCTGTCGATCACACTGTTGCGATGGCACCAGGCGAGCAGTTCGATCAGCTCCCGGGAGCGCTTCAGCGGGGCGAAGTCGGGCCATTCCTGGGCGTTCAGGCTGCCGGGGAACAGCGCCCACTGATGCTCGTTCGGCGCCTCGGCCGTGGAATGCTGCACCAGCGTCAGGGTGTCTTCTGCCAGATCCGGGGCGATGCCGGGGTTGATGAACTCGACCTTGCCGGCCTTGCGTTCGAAGGCGGCGTAGAGGCGCCGCCCCAGCACGTTGAGGTCGCGGTTGTTGAGTGAGCTGCCCGCCTGCGCGCTGCGCGCGAACTGCGAGAGGAAGCGATAGCTGTAGGTCAGCTCGTTGACCAGGACGCGGCGCTCGGCGGCGACCTGGCGCACCTTCCACTGGCTGCGGCTGTCGAGCACCGCGAGCTGGCGCGTCTGCCAGCCCCATTCGCCGGTGAGGCGTTCGAGCAGCAGGCGTTGCCAGCTCTTGGCGCGGCCACGGGTGGGCGGGCGGCTGATCTTCTTGTTCACCTTGAGGTACAGGCAGCGGCGGATCAGTTCGAGGCGCTCCTGATCGGCCCGGGCGATCAGGTATTCCTCCAGGCGCCGATAGACGACGATGTACGGGTCGAGCTCGTCCAGGTCCAGGCGTCCCTCGAAGACCGCCTGCTTGAAACGCAGCGCCAGGCATTCGACCTGCGGGTGCTCGCTGGCGTAGACCTCGGTGAGCAACAGCTTGAGCGCGGACTTGTAGGGCGACTCGATGCCCTTGAACAGCTGCCACATGCCAGCGCCGATGAACTCCTCCGGCGGGATGCGAGCCAGGTGGCCGAGGTCGAGCACGTCCTCGGCGCGGACGAAGCGCTTGTTCAGCAGCGTGCGGCAGTAGTCGTGGTAGCGCGCTTCCTCGTACACCGGCACCAGCCACCAGATCGGCGTGCGCCCACCGAGCCAGATCGCCGTGCGGTAGAACTCGTCGAGCAGCAGGTAATGCTGCGTGGTGCCGCAGTCGTCGGAGGTCAGCTGCGCTTCGCGGTCGCCCTGGGTGAAGCGCTGCGGGTCGACCAGAAAGACATGCACCTCGGCGCCCTGGGTGGCGGCCCAGCTCTCCAGCTGGTCGCATTTCCTGCGCAGTTCCTGCAGCTGCTGCGCCGTCAGGTTCGGCGCGTGACACAGCCACAGGTCCATGTCACTCTGTTCGGCCTGGGCCACGGTGCCCAGGCTGCCCATCAGGAACAGGCCATGCAGCGGCGCTGAGCCCTGGCCACGGCGTGGTTTGTAGACGAAGGAGCGGGTCAGGCGCTGGACTTCGGCCAGGCTGCCGTCATCCGGCTCGAAGCCGCTCAGGCCGGCAGGCGTGCTGGCCGAGACATAGCCGGGTAACAGCGGGTGATTGACGTGCAGCAGCAGCGGCAGCAGCTTGAGCACCAGTTGCTGGCGCGTCGACAGGGCTTCCATGGCGCGCTGCAGGCGGCCCTGGTTGATCCGCAGGAAGCGCGCGCGCAGCTGTGCCAGCACCTTGCGGTCGATGCCATCGTCGATGTCGGGGCGGATTTCCTGCGTGCGCGTCATGCTCGAACTCTACTGGAGATGGTGCAAGCCTATCAGCGGCGTGCTCGCCAGTGCAGTGCCTGTGACGCTATATCGCCCGCCGGGCATGCCTCTTGAGGGCGGCCGGCGGGCAGGTCCAGCTGAGGGGCGTGTCGTGGGGCGCAGCAGGCTACCCGCGAGACTGCCGGGGTGCGTCTCAGGCCGCGGTCGTCTGGCGCTTCGCGAGGATGGTGAGCAGGGCTTGGGCGTGTTCGGCGGCGTCGATGCCGAGGCTGGTCAGGTAGCCGCCATCGGCCTGGCTGACCAGGCCTTTCTCATGCAGGCGGGTGATCGCCCCCTGCGCCTTGAATGAAGCGTTGTTGTGCACCTTGAGTCCTTCCTGGTGATTGTCCAGATTGTACAGGGCGAGGATTTCCAGTTCGTCGATCAGGTCAGCGTCGAATGACTTCATGGTGACTCCGTCTTGTTGTTATGGCGTTCGTGCAGTGTAGAGCCCTGCGGCCCGGTCTGCCCGTCGGCCAGTTGCCATTTCTCCAGGATGCGCTGGTAGGTGCCGTCCTGCCTGATGCGCAGCATGCCCTCGTCGAATCGCTGCAGCAGGCTGGCGGCCTGGGCGTTGTGGCGCGAGAAGGTCAGGTACAGCTGCGGGCGATGGACGGTCGCCAGGGCCGCGAACTGCCCGGCCAGTTCCGGACGCTCTCGCAGCAGTGCCTGGGTGGTGCCGCGAAAGGCGATGACATAGTCCACCCGGCCACGCTGCAGCATCAGGAAGCCATTGATGTCGCGTCGCACCGCGATGCGGCGGATGCCCGGGTAACTGTCGAAGTGCTCGCCGTAGGTGTAGCCGATGGTGACGGCCACGCGCTTGCCGACCAGCGCCGACAGGTCCTCGACGGGCGCCTCTCCGACGGGGCCCCAGAGCAGGATGTTGTCGCTGAACAGCGCCTGCTGTGGCAGCAGGTAGGCGGCGCGGATGCCGGGGTCCGGCGTGGTGTTGAAGCAGGCGGGCAGGGCGCCGGTGCGGGTCAGCTCCATGCAGCGCGAGTAGGGGTAGGGCATCAGTTCGATAGGCGTCTCGCTGACCGCGAACGCGGCGCGGACGATGTCAGCGGACATGCCCTCGATCTTGCCGTCGCGCCAGGCGGTGTAGGGGTACCAGTCATCTTCGGCGCCGATACGCACCACTTCGGCGCGCGCGATGCCGCTGGCGCTCAGCCAGAGCGACAGGACAAGCAGGGTGACGAGTCGTGGCAAGGAGCAGACCATCGCGGGGCGCGCCTTTCTGGTCGGGAATGGCTGTGAAAGTAGCAATCTACCTGCCAACCCAACCAGTGGCCTGGATCAATCCGCCTTCAGTTTTCTTCCGGCAGCGTCGGCAGGGCGCGCAGGGCCTGCTCGTACCAGGCGCCATCGAAGGGGCGGTCGTCACGCAGCATGGCGTCGACTTCATGGGCGAGCACCAGGGCCATGAGCTCGAGAATCTCCTCGCGCTCGTAGCCGACCAGGGTCAGCTTGTTGTAGACCGCCTGGGCGGCCGCCGGCTCACCGTTCTCCAGCTGGTTCTCGATGGCCTGGACCAGCGTGGCCTCGGCGAAGGCTTCGTCTTCTTGCTCGATGTTGTCGCTCATGGTGCCTCTTGGTGTGGGTGGGCAGGCTCAGTCGCAGGGTATGCCGACGGTCTTGAGGCTGCGCTTGAAGTATTGCAGGCGGAAACCCGAGGTGGCGGCCTTGCTGCAAAGGTTGTCGTTGAAGGTGCGGTACTCGGCGATGAAGATGGCCTTGCCCTGGCTGCGCATGTGGTCGTAGCCGTCGCACTCCTTGTAGCGGTAGCAGCTCTCGTTGATGGCGAAGTCGAAATGCTCGCCGAGCACGGGAAGCAGCTCCACGGCATTCTTCAGCCCGACGTTCATGTTGCGACTGCGCGCCTGTTCGGCCAGCCAGCGATTGAAGTCGATCTGCTGCTCTTCGGTCAGGTCGAGACCGTTGTCGTTGCTGTAGCCATCCACGTTGTCCGGGTCGACGCCGTCGCAGCCCTTGGCCGCGGCCAGGTCCAGGCGCTTGGCCAGCAGCTGGCGCACGTCGTCGCGGCGATGGTCCAGCCAGCGTTCGCCCGGCCAGTCCGCCAGCTCGTTGCCGAGGGCTTCCTGCGGATAGCTGGCGGCATCGCTGCGCCAGTCTTCCCAGGT
Organism: Ectopseudomonas khazarica; assembly: GCF_004521985.1. Classification (GTDB taxonomy): domain Bacteria; phylum Pseudomonadota; class Gammaproteobacteria; order Pseudomonadales; family Pseudomonadaceae; genus Aquipseudomonas; species Aquipseudomonas khazarica. The sequence goes on along the minus strand of NZ_SBHZ01000018.1, from coordinate 86,379 downwards.
GCCGGCGCTGAAGTAGCAGATCACGATGCGACCACCACCCTTGAGTGCGGTGATGGTCTGCGTCGGCGTGTCGTACAGGTCGATGTCATAGACCTGCCGATCCGGCGTCTGCAGCTTGCCGTCGAGCTGCATGTGCCAGGATGCATCGGCCGGAATGGGAATGGGGCTCGCCGGGGACAGTGCAGGGGCGAGGACGCTGATCAAGGCGAGTAGGGTACGCATGATGCTCTGCACTCGGTGGCGGGAGATGTAATCACCATAGGTCAGGGGGCGGGACGCGGCCAGCGGGCTGCCGTCAGCCGGCGGCGAAATCCAGCAGGGCCTGGCCGGTCAGGCGATAAGTGGTCCATTCGCTCTGCGGACGGGCGCCGAAGGATTCGTAGAAATCGATGGCCGGGGTGTTCCAGTCCAGCACCGACCATTCGAAACGACCGCAGTCGCGTGCCACGGCCAGCTGCGCGAGGTGGCGCAGCAAGGCCTTGCCGGCGCCCAGGCCACGGGCCTCGGGGCTGACGTAGAGGTCTTCCAGGTACAGGCCATGCTTGCCCAGCCAGGTGGAGTAGTTGAAGAAGTACACGGCATAGCCGATCGGCTGGCCGGCGTTCTCGCAGATCAGACCATGGGCGGTGCTGCCCTCGGCGAACAGGCTGTCGCGGATGCCGGCGGCATCGGTCTTCACCTCCTGCTCGGCCTTCTCGTAGATGGCCAGGTCGGTGATGAAACGCAGGATCAGCTCGGCGTCGTCAGGGGTGGCGGGGCGGATGGTCAGGGGCATGGCGAATACTCTCAGGGGCGGTCTTCGGCTGGCGGCAGACTCGCCAGGAAGCGGTTGATGGCCTGGCGGGAGTCCAGGCGCAGATACTGACACGACGGCGGTGCGTTGCGCATTTCCTCGGCATAGCGCTGGCGGTAGACGGGATGGCGGGTCCAGGCCCAGGCCAGGATGGAGGCGCGCGGGTTCAGCTTGAACAGGTTGCTCCAGCGCTCGCGGTTGCCATTCCACAGAGTTTCTCGCGTTGCCAGGCGGCGCAGGGTACGCCAGATCACCTGGCGCATCACCTCGCGCCGGGGCAGGTCCAGCCAGATCACCATGTCCGAGCGTTCGCGCACCTGCGGGCGCACAAGCGAGTAGTTGCCTTCGACCACCCAGCCGTCACCTTGCAGCGCCTCGTGCGTGGCCCGCTGAAATTCCTCGTCGGGGAGCGGCTGCCAGTCGGGCTGGTGGTACAGCGCGTCGAGTTCGACGTGGCGATAGCCCAGGTGCCGAGCCAGGCGCCGGGAAAGCGTGGTCTTCCCGGCGCCCGAACAACCCACCACCGAAATTCGGCGGCCGGGGGCAGTCATCGGTTCGCCAGCAGTTCCCGGCCACGTACCACGGCAGCGCGTACCTGGTTCGGTGCGGTGCCGCCGATATGGTCGCGGGCGCCGACCGAGCCTTCCAGGGTCAGGACGGCGAATACATCGTCGCCGATCTGGTCGCTGAACTGGCGCAGCTCGTCCAGGCTCATTTCGGCCAGGTCCTTGCCGGTCTGCACACCGTATTTCACGGCGTGGCCGACGATCTCGTGGCAGTCACGGAACGGCAGGCCCTTGCGTACCAGGTAGTCGGCCAGGTCGGTGGCGGTGGAGAAACCGCGCAGCGCCGCTTCGCGCATCATGTCCTTCTTCGGCTTGATCGCCGGGACCATGTCGGCGAAGGCGCGCAGGCTGTCACGCAGCGTGTCGGCGGCATCGAACAGCGGTTCCTTGTCTTCCTGGTTGTCCTTGTTGTAGGCCAGCGGCTGGCCCTTCATCAGGGTCAGCAGGCCGGTCAGGGCACCGAACACGCGGCCGGTCTTGCCGCGCACCAGCTCGGGGACGTCCGGGTTCTTCTTCTGCGGCATGATCGAGGAACCGGTGCAGAAGCGATCCGGCAGGTCGATGAACTGGAATTGCGCGGAGGTCCACAGCACCAGCTCTTCGGAGAAGCGCGACAGGTGCATCATCGCCAGCGACGCGGCGGCGCAGAATTCGATGGCGAAGTCGCGATCGGATACGCCGTCCAGCGAGTTGCCGCCCACGGCGTCGAAGCCCAGCAGCTCGGCGGTGATCTCGCGGGCGATCGGGTAGGTGGTGCCGGCCAGTGCGGCGCTGCCCAGCGGCATGCGGTTGGTGCGCTTGCGGCAGTCGACCAGGCGCTCGTAGTCGCGCGAAAGCATCTCGAACCAGGCCAGCAGATGGTGGCCGAAGGTTACCGGCTGGGCGGTCTGCAGGTGGGTGAACCCGGGCATGATGGTGTCCGCTTCGGCTTCGGCCAGGCCCAGCAGGCCCTGCTGCAGGCGGGTGATCTCGGCCAGGATGCTGTCGATTTCGTCACGCAGCCACAGGCGGATATCGGTGGCCACCTGATCGTTGCGCGAACGGCCGGTGTGCAGCTTCTTGCCGGTCACGCCGATGCGATCGGTCAGGCGCGCCTCGATGTTCATGTGCACGTCTTCCAGGTCGACGCGCCAGTCGAACTGACCCGCTTCGATCTCGGCCTGGATCTGCTTGAGGCCGTCGATGATGGCGTCACGCTCGTCGGCGCTGAGCACGCCGACCTTGGCCAGCATCGTGGCGTGGGCGACGGAGCCCATGATGTCGTGGCGATAGAGGCGCTTGTCGAATTCGACCGAGGCGGTGAAACGGGCGACGAAGGCGTCGACGGGCTCGCTGAAGCGGCCGCCCCAGGATTGGTTGGTTTTTTCGCTGCTCATGGTTCGGGCTCTGGATCGGGCAAGCCGTTTTCGACGGCCAGCATGGCGGACAAAGTCCGTCGATAATAACAGGGTCGGCGCGCGTTTCGCCGGGCCACGTTCGTCTTTGGCGAGGAAGCGGCGGTGTCGGCTGCTTCACAAATTTGTTCCGAAGACGGCATTTCGGTGCTTTATTTTGCCCGGCTGGAGCCGCCCGTCTTGCCGGCCCGCGAGGCGACACGGAAACTGCGTCGATGCACACTCAATCGTTTGCCAAGAACAATCACAACGCCACGGTCGACGACTTCTTCGTCCCCGAACTGTGCCAGCCGGAAGCGCTGCTGAGCATGGTGCTGCTGGCCGAGCTGCTGGTACTGGTCCTGGTGCTGGCCGAACCCATGACGCCGGGCTTCGACTGGGTACGCCTGGCGCTGACCTCGCTGTTCGTGCAGTGGATCGTCCTGCTGTCGGCCGCCGTCATGTGCCGCCTGCGGCCGCTGCTGGCGCGCCTGCGCCCGGCGCTGGCGGGCAGCCTGTGCTGCATGCTGGTGGTGCTGCTGACCCTCAGCTGCACGGCGGTCGCCGACTATTACGACCTGGGCGGACCGCTGCCACGCAATGGCGAGGTGAACCTGTACCTGCGTCATGCCCTGATCAGCCTGATCATGTCCGCACTGCTGCTACGCTATTTCTATCTGCAGAGCCAATGGCGTCGTCAGGAACAGGCCGAGTTGCGCGCCCGCATCGAGTCCTTGCAGGCGCGGATCCGTCCGCACTTCCTGTTCAACAGCCTCAACAGCATCGCCAGCCTGGTCACGCTCGATCCGCACAAGGCCGAGCAGGCGGTGCTGGATCTGTCCGATCTGTTTCGCGCCAGTCTGGCCAAGCCCGGCAGCCTGGTGTCGTGGAAGGAGGAACTGGAACTGGCAAAACGATATCTGTCGATCGAGCACTATCGGCTCGGCGAGCGTCTACAGTTGCAGTGGGAGGTCGAAGGCGTGCCGGAGGATCTGCCGATTCCCCAGCTGACCCTGCAGCCTCTGTTGGAGAATGCGCTGATCTATGGCATCCAGCCGCGAATCGAAGGCGGGCTGGTGCGGGTCGAGGCGGATTACCAGGATGGTGTGTTCAGCTTGTGTGTCAGCAATCCGTATGAAGAGCGGGGCGAGCAGCAACCGTCACGGGGAACGCATCAGGCGCTGAGCAATATCGATGCGCGTCTAGCGGCACTTTTTGGGTCGCGCGCGAGTCTCAGCGTGGAGCGCCGTGACGGCCGTCATTACAGCTGTCTACGCTATCCTTGTGCGAGACTCACGCAGGAAGCCAGAGCAATATGAATGTCCTGATCGTCGATGACGAACCCCTTGCCCGCGAGCGCCTCAGCCGCATGGTCGGTGAGCTCGAGGGTTATCGGGTCCTGGAGCCCACCGCGAGCAACGGTGAGGAAGCCCTGACCCTGATCGATAGCCTGAAGCCGGACGTGGTCCTGCTCGATATCCGCATGCCCGGCCTCGATGGCCTGCAGGTGGCCGCCAGGCTGTGCGAGCGCGAAGCGCCGCCAGCGGTGATCTTCTGCACGGCCCATGACGAGTTCGCCCTGGAGGCGTTCCAGGTCAGTGCCGTCGGCTACCTGGTGAAACCGGTGCGCGCCGAGAATCTCAGCGAAGCCTTGAAGAAGGCGGAGCGGCCCAACCGCGTGCAACTGGCGGCGCTGACCCGCCCCGCAGCGGAAACCGGTGGCGGCCCGCGCACCCATATCAGTGCCCGCACACGCAAAGGCATCGAGCTGATCCCGCTGGATGACGTGGTCTATTTCATCGCCGATCACAAGTACGTGACGCTGCGCCACGAGGGCGGCGAGGTGCTGCTGGACGAGCCGCTCAAGGCGCTGGAAGACGAATTCGGTGACCGCTTCGTGCGCATCCACCGCAATGCACTGGTTGCCCGCGAGCGCATCGAGCGCCTGCAGCGCACCCCGCTGGGACACTTCCAGCTCTACCTCAAGGGGCTCGACGGTGATTCGCTGGTGGTCAGCCGCCGCCACGTGGCCGGTGTGCGCAAGCTGATGCAGTCGCTGTAGCGGGCGCCGGCTGCGGCCGATGGCCGCCTCCTCCAGCCGGCACTGGGCGAGCCTGTTATGATTCGCGGCAATCCGTTTTCTGGAATTGCCCCCATGTCCCGCGAAATTCGCATCGCCACCCGTAAGAGCGCCCTGGCCCTGTGGCAGGCCGAATATGTCAAAGCCCGCCTGGAGCAGGCCCACCCCGGCCTCAAGGTCAGCCTGGTGCCGATGGTCAGTCGTGGCGACAAGCTGCTCGACGCACCACTGGCGAAGATCGGCGGCAAGGGGCTGTTCGTCAAGGAACTGGAAACCGCGCTGCTGGAGAACGAGGCCGATATCGCCGTGCACTCGATGAAGGACGTGCCGATGGACTTCCCGGCAGGTCTGGGCCTGTACTGCATCTGCGAGCGGGAAGACCCGCGTGACGCCTTCGTCTCCAACACCTACGCGAGCCTCGATGCGTTGCCCGCCGGCAGCGTGGTCGGCACCTCCAGCCTGCGGCGCCAGGCCCAGCTGCTGGCGCGGCGTCCCGATCTGAAGATCCAGTTCCTGCGCGGCAACGTCAATACCCGCCTGGCCAAGCTCGATGCCGGCGAGTACGACGCCATCATCCTCGCTGCAGCCGGCCTGATCCGCCTGGGTTTCGAAGCCCGTATCCGCAGTTCGCTCAGTGCCGAAGACAGCCTGCCCGCCGGTGGCCAGGGCGCTGTCGGCATCGAGTGCCGCACGGCCGACAGCGACCTGCATGCCCTGCTGGCACCGCTGCATCACCCTGAAACGGCGCTGCGCGTGACGGCCGAGCGGGCGCTGAACAAGCACCTCAATGGCGGTTGCCAGGTGCCGATCGCCTGTTATGCGCTGCTGGAAGGTGACCAGCTGTGGCTGCGTGGCCTGGTCGGCCAGCCCGATGGCGGTCTGCTGCTGCGTGCCGAGGAGCGCGCCGCCAGCAGCGATGCCGAGGCGCTGGGCGTGCGCGTCGCCGAGGCCCTGCTGGCACAGGGCGCCGATGCGATTCTCAAGGCCGTGTACGGTGAGGCCGGCCACCCGTGAGCGCCTGGCGCCTGCTGCTGACGCGTCCGACCGATGACTGTGCCGCGTTGGCGCGGACGCTTGCAGCGCATGGCGTATACGGGCATTGCATGCCGTTGCTGGCGATCGAGGCGCTGGCCGAGAGCGTCGAGCAGCAACAGACCTTCCGCGATCTGCAGCGCTACTGCGCGGTGATCGTGGTCAGCAAGCCGGCGGCGCGCCTGGGCCTGGCCCTGCTGCAGCGGCATGGGCCGCAGCCTGCGCCGGCGCAACCCTGGTTCGCCGTGGGCGCCGCGACCGCCGCGCTGCTCGATGAAGCGGGCCTGGACAGCCATTACCCGCCGACCGGTGACGACAGCGAGGCGCTGCTCGCGTTGCCGGCGCTGCAGCAGGCCATTGCCGCCGCCGACACGCCGTGCGTGCTGATCCTGCGTGGCGAGGGTGGCCGAGAATTTCTTGCCGAATGCTTGCGCGGCCAAGGTGTGACAGTCGACTATCTGCCACTGTACCGCCGCGCGTTGCCGCAGTACGCGCCGGATGAGCTGGGCCGCAGGGTGCGGGCGGAACGCCTGAACGGCCTGGTGGTCAGCAGTGGGCAGGGGTTCGAGAATCTGCTGCAGCTGGCCGGCGGTGACTGGCCGAGCCTGGCTCGGCTACCCTTGTTCGTACCCAGCCCGCGTGTCGCCGAGCAGGCACGCCGTGCGGGCGCGGAGATCGTTGTGGACTGTCGTGGCGCCAGTGCCGCGGCCTTGCAGGCAGCTCTGGAGCAGTTTCCGGCTGCCGCCCTCTAAAAGGACGGATACGTGAGCGAAGCATCCACCCCGAATACGCCAGAAGAAAAACCGGCCAGCGCAGCCGTGAACAGCACAGCCACTCCCCCCGCGAAGACCCCAGGCAAAGGCGGTGGTACCGGCCTCGCGGCCTTCGCCCTGCTGGTCGGCCTGGCTGGCGCCGGTGCCGGCGGCTGGAGCCTCTGGCAGCTGCAACAGATACAGGGCCGGGAACAGCAGCAATCCGCGGACCTGCAGCGTACCCGAGACGACAGCGCGAAGAAGGTCGACGAGCTCGCCCAGCGCCTCGACTCGCGCCTGTCGGCCCTGCCCAGCGCGGCCGAACTGGATGAGCGTCGCCGTCTTCTGGCCAATGTGCAGTCCGATCAGCAGCGCATGAGCCAGCGCCTGGAATCGGTGCTCGACGGCACCCGGCAGGACTGGCGCCTGGACGAGGCCGAGCACCTGCTGCGCCTCGCCACCCTGCGTCTGTCCGCCCTGCAGGATGTCGCCAGCGCCGAAGCGCTGGTGCAGACCGCCGACGAGATCCTCCGCGATCAGGATGACCCCGCGGCCTTCGGTGCCCGCGAACAGCTCAGTCGCAGCCTGGAAGCCCTGCGTACCACCGAGCGCCCCGATCGCGTCGGCCTGTTCCTGCAGCTGGGCGCCCTGCGTGAGCAGGCGGCCACGCTCAACCCGCTGGCGCCAAGCCTCGACGGGCAGGGGGACGTGCTCTCCGAACTGGCTGCCGAGAACGACGGCAGCGCCTGGTGGAGTGACTGGCTGAAAGACCTGTCGCAGTACTTCCGTATCGAGTTCGACGCGGACCGCAACGTGCGGCCACTACTCTCGGGGCAAAGCCTGTCGCAGGTACGCCTGAGCCTCTCGCTGGCACTGGAGCAGGCGCAATGGGCGGCCCTGCATGGCCAGGCCGGCGTGTACCGGCAGTCGCTGAAACAGGCAGAGGACATCCTTGACGCGCACTTCAACCTGGATAACCCCGACAGCCGCGCGCTGCGCCAGCGTTTCAGCGAACTGGCCGATGCCCGCGTCGAGGTCAAGGTGCCCGACCTGAGCGAGTCGCTCGACGCCCTGCAAGCCTACTTGCAGCGCAAGCATGCGCAGCGTCGGCAGGGGGCCGCAGCGGCCGGGGAGGCGCAATGAAACGCCTGATCTGGCTCCTGCTGTTGCTGGCCGTCGCGGTGGGGCTGTACCTGCTGAGTCTGGCCATCGAGGCCGACCGCGGCTACGTGCTGTTCGCCTACAAGGGGTTCCGCTACCAGTCCGGCCTGTGGGCGTTTCTCGGTCTGCTGCTGGCCGTGGTGCTGGTCTACTACCTGGGCAAATGGCTGCTGCGCCTGCTGCTCAGCTCGACGCGCCTGGCCAACCCCTGGTCGCGCCTGCATCGCAACCGGCGCGTACGCCTGGCTTCCGAGCAGGGCATGCTCGACCTGGCGGAGGGCCGCTGGGCGCGTGCGCAACGTCAGCTGACCCGTGCCGCAGAGGCCGACAGCCAGCCGCTGATGTTCTACCTCGGCGCCGCGCGCGCGGCGAACAAGCTCGGCCAGCACGAACAGAGCGATGCGCTGCTCGAGCAGGCCCTGAACCGGCAGCCGCAGGCCGAGCTGGCCATCGCCCTGACCCACGCCGAGCTGCAGCGCAGCCGTGGCGACATGGACGCTGCGCTGGACACGCTGCAGGCGATGCACGAGCGTCACCCGGGGCATCACCTGGTGTTGCGCCAGTTGCAGCGTCTGTACCTGCAGCGTCAGGACTGGTCGGCGCTGCTCGGTCTGCTGCCGGAGTTGCGCAAGGAGAAAGCCCTGCCGGCCGCCGAGCTGGATGAACTGGAGCGCGAAACCTGGCGCGGGCGCCTGGGCGAAGCCGGGCTTGCCGGGCAGGGGCAGGGCGAAACGGCGCTGCAACCGCTGACCCAGGCCTGGCAGCAGCTGTCTGCGCCGTTGCGCCAGGAGCCTGAGCTGATTGCCGCCTACGTCGAGCAACTGCGTCGTCTCGGCGCCCAGGAAGAGGCCGAAGAAGTCCTGCGCAGTGCCCTCAAGCGTGGCTACGACAGCCGTCTGGCGCGTTTCTATGGCGTGCTGCGGGGCGCTGATCCGGCGCGTCAGCTGCAGACGGCCGAACTCTGGCTCAAGCAGCATCCGCAGGACCCGGCCCTGCTGCTGACCCTGGGCCGGCTGTGTCTGCAGAACCAGCTCTGGGGCAAGGCCCGCGATTATTTCGAGAGCAGCCTGAAGCTGGAACGGCACCCGGAAACCTGCGCCGAACTGGCGCGCCTGCTGGCACAACTGGGTGAGCTGGAGCGCAGCAATCAGCTGTTGCTGGAAAGTCTCGGCCTGTTGCATCAGGGCCTGCCGCCGCTGCCGCAACCGCAGGGGGCCAATGCCTGATCGGCTGCGGCCGATTGCCGCGGCAGGCGCGCCGCCCTGACGGAGGGGCGTTTCCGCGCGATGAATAGCCTGCCGCGTGTTGCCGGGCGCCTTGAAAGGCGCCCTCGCTTTCCTCTACCGTACTGCCCTCGATTTCCTTCCCGGAGCCACCATGCACTTGGCCAGTCCGCGTCCCCTGTTTTTCCTGGCATTCATCGGCTGCGTACTGCTGATGGCGGCTGCGCTCTATCTGGAACATGTCGTCGGCCTCGAGCCCTGCCCGATGTGCATCCTGCAACGTATCTGCGTGGTGCTGTTCGGTGTGGTCTGCCTGATCGCCTCGCTCCATGGTCCGGGCCGCCTGGGTCGGCGTGTCTATGCCGTGCTGGCGCTGCTGTTCGCCGTCGCCGGTGCCGCCACCGCAGGTCGGCAGATCTGGTTGCAGAGCGTACCGGCCGACCAGCTCGAAGCCTGCCTGCCGAGCCTCGAGTTCATGATGGAAGCGCTGCCGCTGCAGGACATCGTGCGCCTGGTGTTCCAGGGCAGTGCCGATTGCGCCGAAGTGAACTGGACGCTGTTCGGCATGAGCATTCCCGAGTGGAGCCTGCTCGGCTTCATCGGCATGATCGGTTTCTGCCTGCTGCAGCTTCTGCGTCGCGATTGAGAATGCGTATTGCTGCAGGCCGCGAGGCCTGTGGCTTGCTGCTCAAACGCTCGTATGAAATTTCTCGTGGCAGTGCCTTGATGGTGTCTGCCCACGAGCATAATCTGGCTCGCACGCATCGTCGGAAAAACGCCATTCTGCGGTTGCCTTCCCAAGAACAAGCACCGATTGACAAAAAATCGTCGGGAATGATTTTCAACGTCGCGTAGCGACGCCCGAAGGGTGGCCGCCAGGGTCGCAGGTCATAAGAACGTCCCGGAGTGGACGTATAACAGGCCTTATCGATAAGGGAAGCGAGGTTCATCATGCTTGAGAGTTGTCGGAACGCACAGGAACGTTGGGGCGGGGTTCACCAGCTGATCGATCGCTGGCTGGGTGAGCGGCGCGAACTGGTGCAGGCCTACGCTGCCCTGACCAAGGCACCGCAGGCGCCGGCCATCAATGGTGAGTCTCTGCAGGGTTTCTGCGAGCTGCTGGTGGACTATGTGTCGGCAGGCCATTTCGAGGTCTACGAACAGCTGACCAGCGAGGCCAAGGCCTTCAACGATCAGCGCGGCCTGGAGCTGGCCAAGCGCATCTACCCGCGTCTCGAGGCGATCACCGCCGTGGCGCTGGCCTTCAATGATCGCTGTGACAACGGTGACTGCCGCGACAGCGCCTCGCTGGTGGCAGAGCTCGAGCGTCTGGGTCAGCTGCTGCATGAGCGCTTCGAGCTGGAAGACTGCCTGATCGAGGTGCTGCACACCGCCCACCAGGAACAGGCCGCCGAAGCGCTCTGAACCTCGGGTGCCGATAGCGCCCGGAGATTCCGGGCCGCACGTTGCCGCTCAGTCGGCGACGTCGAGCAGGCGCAGGTCGAACACCAGCGGCGCGTAGGGGGGGATCAGATCACCCGCACCTTCCTCGCCGTAGGCCTGACTCGACGGAATCACCAGGCGCCAGTGCGCGCCCTTGCGCATCTGCAGCAGTGCGCTGCGCCAGCCGGCGATCAGGCTGTCCAGGCGAAACCACTGTGGCGTCTCACTCTCGTCGAAGACACTGCCGTCTGCCAGCGAACCGCGATAGCTCACCTGCACCCGGCTACGTGCCGAGGGCGTCGGGCCACTGCCGCTGCCCAGCTCGCTCACCAGCACGCCGTTCTCCAGCACCCGGGTGCCGGGGCGCTGGCGCTGCTCGGCGAGAAAGCGCTGTTCCGCTTCGATAGCCTTGGCATGGCGTTGCGGCGAGGCCGCGATGCGCGCTTCGTGCTCATCGAGCAGCTGTTCGATACGGGCGCTGTCGAGGCGCAGCGGCTTGCCGTCGTAGGCCTGGCGCAAGCCCTCGATCAGCGCGTCCAGGGGCAGGTCCGGTACCTCTGCATGCAGTCGCTCGCCGAGCCTTGCGCCGAGGCTGTAGGCCAGGTCTTGCTGGTGCTGGTCGGCCTGTACGGTCAGGCTGCAGCAGAGCGCAAGGGTGGCGAGTGCGGCGCGGCGCATGGCGATGTCTCCGGATCAGGATGCGGGCTGGTGTGCATTTCCTGTGGCTCGCGCGGAGGCGACACAGGATCCCGGCGATTATGCCAGTGCCTGCGTGTATCTGCTGTGCTCGCCGAAAGGCCTATGGCGACGCCTCGCTCGTGCGTCTAGTATGGGCGGATCCACATCCGCCAGGAGGCGTGCCATGTCGGCCAAGAAGAAGTCCGTAACCACTCCGTTGCACCTGCTTCACCAGTTGTCTGCCAGTCTGCTCGAGCACCTGGAAAATGCCTGCTCGCAAGCACTGATCGATGCCGAGAAACTCCTCGCCAAGCTGGAGAAACAGCGCGGCAAGGCCCAGGAAAAACTGCACAAGGCGCGCAGCAAGCTGCAGGACGCCGCCGTCGCTGGAAAAGCCAAGGCCCAGGCCAAGGCCAAGGACGCGGTGGCCGAGCTGGAAGAACTGCTCGACTCGCTCAAGACCCGGCAGAGCGAAACCCGCAACTACATCGGCCAGCTCAAGCGTGACGCTCAGGAGAGCCTGAAACTGGCCCAGGGCGTAGGCAAGGTGAAAGAAGCCGCGGGCAAGGCGCTCGACGTGCGCGACGCCAAGGCTGCCGCGCCGGCCGCCAAGCCAGCCAGCAAACCGGCGGCGGCGAAGAAACCCGCTGTTGCCAAGGCACCGGTGAAGAAGGCTCCGGCCAAAGCGGCTGTCGCCAAACCGGTGAGTAAGCCCGTTGCCAAGCCTGCGGCAGCCAGCAAGCCGGCAGCGAAACCTGCAGCGGCCAGCAAGCCAGCGGCCAAGCCCGCCGCTCGCAAGCCTGCGGCAGCCAAGCCGGCAGCACCGAAAGCGGCTGCCAAGCCCGCTGCAGCCAAGCCCGCCGCCAAACCGGCTGCCAAGCCGGTCGCAGCCAAGGCCCCGGCCAAGCCTGCCGCGGCCAGTAAACCGGCGGCAGCCAAGCCAGCAGCCAAGCCCGCCGCAGCGAAACCGGCCGCCAAACCAGCAGCAGCCAAGCCCGTCAGCAAGCCTGCGGTCGCGAAGAAGCCGGCAGCTGCCAAGGCGCCCGTGAAGAAGGCTCCGGCCAAGCCGGCCAAGCCGGCCGCCGCCAAGCCCGCAGCGCCGACGGCACCCGTCGCGCCCGCCGCTCCAGCGGCGAGCACTGGGGCCAGTGCCGCAGAGACGCCGAGCGCGTCCTAAGGCTGAGCCATGGCGCCGCGCAGCACATGCAGCGCGGCGCTGTCCTGCCTTCCCAGGTGCGTCAGCCAGTCATGGTCGCCGGCTTCGCTCGGCCAGGGTTCGGCAACTGCCTGCAAGCGCTCGAGCAGCACGCGCTCGCTGTGCAGTTCCAGTTGCTTGACCTGTTCGCGCAAGCTCGCCAGCGCTGCATCCTGGCCGGCGGCGCTGCGCCAGTCGCGGCGTAGCTGGCGCAAGGGCGAGATCACCCCGCGTTGCCAGGGCACCGCCACGTCCCGCAGGGCGCGCAGGCGTTCATCCAGACAGCGCACGCCACGGCGTTGCAGCCAGGCACCAGTCAGAAGCAGGCAGACATCGCAGCCTGCCTCCTGCAACTCCAGGCAGGCGTGTTCCACGCCGGGTCTGGCGTAGAGTTCAAGCGCGAAATTCCACAGATCCTGCACGCGGCCTCCGGGGCGATTTGGTAGACTCCGCGGCCATTATGATCCGACTCCAGAACCTCACTCTACAGCGCGGTCCGCAACGCCTTCTCGAAGGTGCGGAACTGACCCTGCACGCCGGCCAGAAGGTCGGTCTGATCGGTGCCAATGGCGCCGGCAAGTCCAGCCTGTTCGCGCTGCTGCGCGGCGAACTCGGCCCCGATGCCGGGGACTGCCGCTTGCCCGCCGACTGGCGCATCGCCCACATGCGCCAGGAGGTCGACAACCTCGAACGCCTGGCGGTGGACTACGTGCTCGATGGCGACCTGCACCTGCGGGCGATCCAGGCCGAACTGGCGCGTGCCGAGCAGGCGCATGACGGCGCCGCCATCGCCCGTCTGCACACCGAACTGGACAACGCCCAGGGCTACACCGCCGATGCTCGTGCCCGCAAGCTGCTGGCGGGGCTGGGTTTCACCGGCGAGCAGATGGACAAGCGCGTCGGCGACTTTTCCGGTGGCTGGCGCATGCGCCTGAACCTGGCCCAGGCGCTGATGTGCCCGTCCGAGTTGCTGCTGCTCGACGAGCCGACCAACCACCTCGACCTCGATGCGATCCTCTGGCTGGAGGAGTGGCTCAAGGGCTACCCGGGCACCCTGCTGCTGATCTCTCACGACCGCGATTTCCTCGATGCCGTGGTCGATCACGTGGCGCACCTGGAGCAGCAGAAGCTGACCCTCTACCGGGGCGGCTACTCGGCCTTCGAACGCACCCGTGCCGAGCGTCTGGCCCAGCAGCAGCAGGCGTACGAGAAGCAGCAGACGCAGCGTGCGCACATGGAAGACTTCATCCGCCGCTTCAAGGCCAAGGCCAGCAAGGCGCGCCAGGCGCAGAGCCGCATCAAGGCGCTGGAGCGCCTGGAAGAACTGGCGCCGGCGCATGTCGACTCGCCCTTCGACTTCGCCTTCCGCGAGGCGGACAAGGTCTCCAGCCCGCTGCTCAACCTGTCCGAGGTGCGCCTGGGTTATGGCGACAAGGTGGTGCTGGAGAAGGTCAAGCTGAGCCTGGCGCCCGGTGCGCGCATCGGCCTGCTCGGCCCCAATGGCGCGGGCAAGTCGACCCTGATCAAGACCCTGGCCGGCGATCTCGCCGTGCTCGGTGGTGAGCTGGCGCGTGGCGAGAACCTGGCCATCGGTTACTTCGCCCAGCACCAGCTCGATTCGCTGGATGCCAAGGCCAGCCCGCTGCTGCACCTGCAGCGCATCGCCCCGGGCGAGCGCGAGCAGACCCTGCGCGATTTCCTCGGCGGCTTCGACTTCCGTGGCGAGCGTTGCGACGAAGTGGTGGTCAATTTCTCCGGTGGCGAGAAGGCGCGCCTGGCCCTGGCGCTGATCGCCTGGCAGAAGCCCAACCTGCTGTTGCTCGACGAACCGACCAACCACCTCGACCTGGAAATGCGCCTGGCGCTGACCATGGCCCTGCAGGACTTCGCCGGTGCGGTCCTGGTGGTGTCCCACGATCGTCACCTGCTGAAGAGCACCACCGACGAGTTCCTGCTGGTGGCCGACGGGCGCATTCAGCCCTTCGAGGGCGACCTCGACGACTACGCGCGCTGGCTGGTCGACTTCCGCGCGCGCCAGTTGCCAGCGGGGGCACCGCTGGCCGGCGGCGAGAAGACCGACAAGCGTGCCCAGCGTCAGGCTGCCGCCGCGTTGCGCCAGCAACTGGCGCCGCACAAGAAGCAGGCCGACAAGCTCGAGCAGGAGCTGGGCAAGCTGCAGGCACAGCTTGCCGAGGTGGAGCAGCAACTGGGCGATAGCACGCTGTACGAAGCGGCACGCAAGGACGAGTTGCGCGAGCGCCTGGCCGAGCAGGCCCGACTCAAGGCCCGCGAGGCGGAACTGGAAGAAGCCTGGTTGCTGGCGCTGGAAACCCTGGAGGCCCTGCAACAGCAACTGGAGGAGGCGGAGTGATGGAACAGCTGGAACTGCTGATGGCGTGGCGCGAGCCCTTGCTGCGTGCCGGTCAGGTGTTGCTGATCATCCTGCTGGCCTGGCTCGCCCAGCGCATTCTGACCCGCGCCATCAGCCGTCTCGGCGCACGCTACAGCCTGCTGCCGCCGGAGGTGTTGCAGCCCCTGCGAGGCCTGGTGCGCTGGGTGATCATGGGCAGTGCCCTGCTGATGGTGCTGGAGCGCCTGGGCGTGTCGGCGACGGTACTGTGGACGGCGCTGACCGGCTTCACCGCCGTTGCCGCAGTGGCCTTCTTCGCCATCTGGAGCGTGCTGTCGAACATGTTCTGCGCACTGCTGATCTTCACCATGGGCCCGTTTCGCATGGGCGACACCGTGGAGGTCATCGAGAGCGCCGACAAGCCAGGTGTGAAGGGCCGGGTCATCGCCATCAACCTGTTCTACACCACCCTGCAGGACCTCAGCGAGGATGCCGCTGGCGCCCTGTTGCAGGTGCCCAACAGTCTGTTCTTCCAGAAGTCGGTGCGCCGCTGGCGCTGACCCGCTGGTCTGGGCGCTGGCGCAGGAGTAGGCTGTAGCTCCTTCTCCTGATTTCAGCTTTTCGAGGTACGCATCATGGCACTGGAAACCTGGCTCGCCTTCTTCGTTGCCTGCTGGGTGATCAGCCTGTCGCCTGGTGCCGGCGCCGTGGCCTCGATGTCCGCTGGCCTGCAGTACGGCTTCTGGCGTGGCTACTGGAACGCGCTGGGCCTGCAGCTCGGCCTGGCGATGCAGATCGCCATCGTCGCCGCCGGGGTCGGTGCCATTCTGGCCGCCTCTGCCCTGGCCTTCAGCGTGATCAAATGGTTCGGCGTCGCCTACCTGGTGTTCCTCGCCTACAAGCAATGGGTGGCCCTGCCCAGTGACCTGGATAGCGGCGCCGTCGAGCGGCCGATTGGCCGGCCGCTGACCCTGGTGCTGCGCGGTTTCCTGGTCAACGCCAGCAACCCCAAGGCCATCGTCTTCATGCTGGCGGTGCTGCCGCAGTTCCTCGACCCGCATGCGCCGCTGCTGGCCCAGTACCTGATCATGGGCGCGACCATGATCGTGGTCGACCTGATCGTCATGGCCGGCTACACCGGCCTGGCCTCGCGCGTGCTGCGGGCGCTGCGTACGCCCCGCCAGCAGCGGGTGATGAATCGCAGCTTCGCCGCCCTGTTCGCCGCAGCGGCGGGCCTGCTGGCCACGGTCAAGCGCGCGGCCGTCTGAAGCCCATGCCCGGCCGCCTGCGGGCGGCCACTCGGCGGGTTGTTACCAAATATTTCATATTTTCCTTGTCTGCGCAGGGCAGGCCGGCAACAATTTAATGCCATCCATTCGCGTTTCGGAATGCATTGATGAGTCGTTATCGTTCCCTGTTCTCCTGGCTGATGCTGCCGCTGCTGGCACTCGGCAGCCTCGCTGCCCTGGCCGAGCCACTCGATGGCGCCGCCCAGGCCCTGCACATGCTCGGCTACATTGGCGCCGACTATCCGGCCACGGTGGCCGACGGCCAGGTGGTCGACGCGGGCGAGTACCGCGAGCAGCTGGAATTCATCGGGGTCCTGCAGGGGCTGGTGGTCGCACTGCCGGCCAAGGCCGAACGCGCTGAACTGGAACAGGGCATCGCTGCGCTGAAGCACGCCGTCGAGCAGCGTCAGCCCGGTGCAGACGTTGCGCATCAGGCGCGTCAGCTCAGTGCCCGCCTGGCCGAGCTGTATCAGGTGGCGCAGACGCCGGCCATCACCCCCGACCCCGAGCGCGGTGCGCCGCTGTACGCACAACATTGCTCGGTCTGCCACGGCGATGCCGGCGCCGGCGACGGCCCGGCGGGCATCGGCCTGGAGCCGCCGCCGGCCAATCTGCGCGATGCCGCACGGCTGGACCGGCTGAGCCTCTACGACCTCTACAACACGCTCGGCCTGGGCATCGAGGGCACCGACATGCCGGCCTTCGCCGATCAGCTCGATGATCGCCAGCGCTGGGACCTAGCCAGCTATATCGCCGGCTTCAGCGCCGCTCCGGCGCAGGGTGGCACGCAGTTTCGCATGGCCGACCTGGCCGGGCGCACGCCTGCGGAGATCGTCGCGGAGGGGGGCGATGGCGCCGCCTTCCGCGCCCAGCGTGCTCATCCGACCGTGGAGAAACGCGGCCCGCAGCAGCTGATCGGACATACCCGCAGCACCCTGGAGCACAGCCTGCAGGCCTACCGCGATGGCCATGTCGAACAGGCTTACGACCTCTCGGTGGGTGCTTACCTGGAAGGCTTCGAGCTGGTCGAGAGCGCGCTGGACAACCTCGACGCGGTGCAGCGCAAGACCACCGAGAGGGCGCTGATGGCCTACCGTCAGGCGGTTCAGGACGGCGCCAGTGTCGCCCAGGCCGCCCAGGCGCTGGAGCTGGCCAAGGTCGAACTGGACAAGTCGGCCGCCTTGCTCGAGGGCGGTGCGATGAACGCCTCGCTGAGCTTCTTCTCCAGCATGCTGATCCTGCTGCGTGAAGGCCTGGAAGCGATTCTGGTGCTGGCGGCGATCCTCGCCTTCCTCAACAACACCGGTCAGCAGCAGGCCGCGCGCAGCGTGCACGTCGGCTGGGGCCTGGCCCTGCTCGCCGGCGTCGCAACCTGGGCGGTGGCTGCCTACGTCATCGACGTCAGTGGCGCCCAGCGCGAACTGCTCGAAGGGGCGACCGCACTGTTCGCCAGCGTGGTGCTGCTGTGGGTCGGCGTGTGGATGCACGACCGTCGTCACGCCGCCGCATGGCAGGATTACATCAAGAGCAGCCTGGTCGGTGGCGGTGGCCGTTTCGGCTTCGCCGTGCTGGCGTTCTTCTCGGTGTACCGCGAGCTGTTCGAAGTCATCCTGTTCTACGAAACCCTCTGGCTGCAGGCCGGCCCGGCCGGACATGGCGCCGTGCTGGCCGGCGCCGGTGCCGCCCTGGTGGTGCTGCTCGGCCTGGCCTGGGTGATTCTGCGCGGTTCGCGCAAGCTGCCACTGGCGACCTTCTTCGGCGTCAACGCGGTGCTGCTGTGCATTCTCTCCGTGGTGTTCGCCGGCCATGGCGTGGCGGCGCTGCAGGAGGCCGGGGTGCTGGGCACGCGCCCGGTGGCGTTCTTCGAGTTCGACTGGCTGGGCATTCACCCCGATGCCTGGAGCCTCTCGGCACAAGCGCTGGCGCTGGCCGGCATCGCCCTGCTGTATGGGCGCAGCCTGCTCGGCGAGCGTCGGCGCACGGCCGAGCAGGCCTGAACGGACGCGGCGTGAACGAGGGCGGCTTTGCTCGCCCTCTTTGCCTCATAGCGTGAACCGCTGCCACGACAGCGAGTCTCAGTGCACCTAGGCTGGTTCCAATTCCTTTGCCGAGTGCACGCATGTCCTCCTCGATCCATTCCACCCATTACGCCGACAGCCCGGATCTGGCGCTGGCCGCGCTGCGTCATCCCCCGCTGGAACAGGCGCTGTCCGCTGCCTGTGCCCAGCTCGCCGTGCGCGAAGCCTTCCTGGCGGCGTTGCGCGATCCGGCCATCGGCCCGCAGCCGCGCCTGCTGCTGGCTGTGTCCGGTGCCGATATCCGTGGCCAGCGGCGCCTGGCGGCGCTGGTCGCCGAGTTGCTGCCGGACGAGGTCGAACTGGATCTGATCGAACTGGCGGACGACAACCTGTCGCGTGCCGTGCGCGAACGCTGCGAGCCGTTCTACAACACCTGAGCCGCCCGCCTGCTGGCATACTGGGCGCAGTTTTCTCTGCGGAAGTTGCTGCATGCGTGTATGGATCGACGCCGATGCCTGCCCTCGGGCGGCGCGGGATCAGGTGGTCAAGTTCGCCCTCAAGCGAGGCTTCGAGGTGGTGCTGGTGGCCGGCCAGGCCGTCGCCCGGCCGAATTTCGCCTGCGTGAAACTGATCGTGGTGCCCAGTGGCCCGGACGCGGCCGACGATCATCTGGTCGAGCACGCGGTGCCTGGCGAACTGGTGATCTGCAGCGACGTGCCCCTGGCCGACCGCCTGGTGAAGAAGGGCGTCGCGGCACTCGACCCGCGTGGCCGAGAGTTCGACGAGCGCAACATGGGCGAGCGCCTGGCGGTGCGCAACCTGTTCACCGACCTGCGCGAACAGGGCCAGGTCGGCGGTGGCCAGGCACCCTACTCGGAGAAGGACCGCCAGGCGTTCGCCAATGCGCTGGATCGGATTCTCACGCGCTTGAGCCGCTAGTCGTCACGGATTGCCCCCGGCTACGAGCCAGGGTTCTCCTGGCCTAGCCGCACAGATAGGTGCCGGTGCCCACTGCCACCAGTACGCCTTCGTCGTTGTGCAGCTCCATGCGGATCACCGCGACCTTGTTGCCGGCGCGCAGCGGCGTGGCGGTGGCGCTGAAGCGCTGGCCACGGCCTGGGCGCAGGTAGTCGATGCGCAGGTCGATGGTGCCGAGCTTGGACAGCTTGCTCATGCGTTCGGCGGCTGGCAGGTGCTGGTGGTTGGCGGAGGCGCCGATCAATGCCATGGCGCCGCCGCAGACGTCGAGCAGGGACGAGATCACCCCGCCATGCAGGATGCCGTGGACGAAGTTGCCGATCAGCTCGGGCTTCATCGGCAGGTGCATGGTGACCCGCTCGGGGCTCAGCTCATCCAGCTCGATGCCGAGCACCTGGTTGAAGGGGATGCGTTGAAAGAAACTGGCGACCGCCTGCTGCAGGGCGGCGTCGAGGACGAAGGGCTGGGACATGGGGCGCTCCATGAAGACATGCCGCCACGCTGCCGCAGCCCGATGGACTTGAACAGCGCGGCGGCCAGACTGCCCTGGCCTATGACCGAAGCGCCCTGCGATGGGCGCTCGCCGGCCCTCAGTGGTGGGCCAGCTCCAGCACCCGGTCGACCATCTTGTTGATGCCCGAGGCCGCTTCGGCGATGGACTGGGCGAGCATGTAGGCCGGGGTGGTCACCAGCTTGCGCTGGCGGTCCTCGATGATCTCGCTGACTTCGCACTCATGGTGCTCGGCGCCCATCTGGGTGAGGGCGGCGGCGGTGTCGTGGTCGGTGCCGATGGTGCAGGCCACGCCGGCGCCGAAGATCTTGGCCGCCAGCGCCGGGGCGATGCACATCATGCCGACCGGCTTGCCGGCATCGGCGAACGCCTTGCACGCGGCCAGCACGTCCGGCTGCACGCTGCAGCCCGCACCACTGGTGGCGAAGTCGGAGAGGTTCTTCGCCACACCGAAGCCGCCCGGCATGATCAGCGCATCGAAGTCCGCCGCGTGCAGCGCCCTGACGTCCTTGATCTGGCCGCGGGCGATGCGTGCGGACTCCACCAGCACGTTGCGCGTCTCGTTCATCTCGTCGCCGCTGTAGTGATCCACCACGTGCAACTGCGCCACGTCGGGGGCGAAGCACTGCACCTCGGCGCCGCGCTGGTCGAGGCGCAACAGGGTGATCACGCTTTCATG
This sequence comes from Ectopseudomonas khazarica, assembly GCF_004521985.1. Taxonomy (GTDB): domain Bacteria; phylum Pseudomonadota; class Gammaproteobacteria; order Pseudomonadales; family Pseudomonadaceae; genus Aquipseudomonas; species Aquipseudomonas khazarica. Next base: position 66,258 of record NZ_SBHZ01000018.1, on the reverse strand, counting down.
GATCTCGGCACCGTCGTAGACGCCACAGCCGGACAGAATCACAGCCACTTTCTTGTTCATGCTCGACTCCTGGTGAGGAAAACACGCCCGCAGCACGGACGTGGGTGTTGGCAATCGTTGGTCTGTCGCCATATGCCGCTTGGACTGTCATCTACCGCCGCGAAGCCTGGCGAGGCTGCGCATAGGATGAACATCAGCCCAATCCCGGCACAAGTACAACGCTATGGCGCAGTCATGAATTACGTTCTCTATGCAGTGCCCTTCTTCTTCCTGCTGATCGGCCTGGAACTGCTCGCCGACCGCTGGCGCGGCATGCGCACCTACCGCCTGGCCGACGCCCTGAACAGCCTCAGCGCCGGCGTGCTGTCGCAGGCCACCGGCCTGCTGACCAAGGTGGTGGGCCTGCTGACCTACGCCTTCGCCTGGGAGCACCTGGCGTTGTTCGAGCTCTCCGCAAACAGCCTCTGGGTGTGGATAAGCGCCTTCGTCTTCTATGACTTCTGCTACTACTGGAACCACCGCCTGGGCCATGAGCGCAACGTGCTCTGGGCCGCGCATGCGGTGCACCATCAAAGTGAAGACTACAATCTCTCCACGGCGTTACGGCAGACCAGTACCGGTTTCATCTTCGGCTGGATCTTCTACCTGCCGATGGCCATCGCCGGTGTGCCGCCGCTGGTGTTTCTCACGGTGGCGGCGCTGAACCTGCTCTATCAGTTCTGGGTGCATACCCGGCACATTCCCAAGCTGGGCTGGTTCGAGTGGCTGTTCATCACGCCTTCCAACCACCGGGTGCACCATGCACAGAATCCTATCTACATGGATCGCAATTACGGCGGTGTGTTCATCGTCTGGGATCGAATTTTCGGCACCTTCCAGGAAGAGCTGGACGAGGAACCGGTGATCTTCGGCGTCACCGTACCGCTCGCCAGCTGGAACCCGCTGTGGGCCAACCTGCAGGTCTATGCCGGGTTGTGGAACGATGCGCGGCGGGCCGCCTCCTGGTGGGACCGGCTGCGCATCTGGTTCATGCCCACCGGCTGGCGCCCGGCCGATGTGGCGGCGCGCTATCCGCAGGCCAAGCCGGACCTGGGCAACTTCCGCAAGTTCGACGTCGCCCTGGGGCGCGGTGCGCAGTGCTATGCCCTGCTGCAGTTCGTCTGTTACCTGCTGGCCGGTGTCTGGCTGCTCGCGCAAGGTGAGTCGCTGGCCCTGGCGGCGCTGCTGCTGGCCTGCCTGTGGGTCGCCCTGGGCCTGTGCAGCATCGGCCTGTGGCTGGAGAATCGCCCTGGCGCCGCCAGGCTCGAGTACCTGCGCCTGCTGCTCAACGTCCCGGCCTTGTGGCTGGCGGGTGCGCTGGGTGCGCTGAGCCTGGATGGCGGCGCCTGGGGCTGGCTGGCCGCCTACAGCCTGGCCAGCCTGCTGGGTATCTGGCTGGTGCGTGGCTCAGCCGCGCCGGCGCTGACTCCACCGGTATAGCCAGGCGAACGCAAGCAGCAGCACCACGCCGGCGAGCAGCAGGATCTGGTAGTGGCGCAGCTCGTCGAGCAGGCCGCCCATGGCGTTGCCCAGGCTGTAGGCCAGCAGGCTGATGCCGCCGGCCCAGACGCCGGCGCCGATGGCGTCGAGCAGCAGGTAGCGCGGCCATGAATAGCCGGACAGGCCGATGGTCAGCGGCATCACCGTGCGCAGGCCGTAGAGGAAGCGAAAGCACAGTACCCACAGATCCGGGTAGCGCCTGATCAGCCCGCTGGCGCGCTCGCCCAGCGGTTGCCAGCGCGGCTTGCGCGCCAGCAGAGCGCGGCCGTGGCGACGGCCGAGGTAGTACCACAGCTGGTCGCTGGCGAAGGTGCCGAGAAAGGCGCACAGCGCCACCCATTCGATCTGCAGCACGTCGCGCACGGCCATGTAGGCGGCCAGCAGCAGCGACACCTCGCCTTCGAGGAAGGTGCCGAGAATCAGGGCCGGATAACCGAACTGGCGGATCAGCTCTTGGAGCATGTGCTGCGCTCGTGGATCATGGGGGGTGAAGACTACTCCGACCGCGAAAGGCCCGGAAGGTGGCGGGCCGTGCCACAATGTGCGACTGCCTGTGCGACGCGCAGTCGCACGAAGTAATGCGACCGTCATCATTTGGTCATAATGGTCGCTTATAACCGTCACACTGGCCCGTTCTTGCGGGCTCTGGAGTCTGCCGTGAGCGTTACCCCCGCCAACCGCCTGTTCCCCGCCACTCGCCTGCGCCGCAACCGTCGCGACGATTTTTCCCGTCGCCTGGTACGTGAGAACCGCCTGAGCGTCGATGACCTGATCCTGCCGGTATTCATTCTCGACGGCGAGAACCGTCGCGAGGCGATCGCGTCGATGCCGGGCGTCGAGCGCCTGTCGATCGATCAGCTGCTGGTCGAGGCCGAGCGCTGGGTGGAGCTGGGTATTCCGCTGATCGACCTGTTCCCGTACATCCCGACCGAGCGCAAGTCGCTCGACGCCGCCGAGGCGTGGAACCCGGACGGGCTGATCCAGCGCGCCATCCGCGCGCTGCGCGAGCGCTTCCCGGAGCTCGGGGTGATGACCGACGTCGCGCTGGACCCCTACACCACGCACGGCCAGGACGGCATCATCGATGACGATGGCTACGTGCTCAACGACATCACCATCGACGCGCTGGTCCGTCAGTCGCTGTCGCACGCCGAGGCCGGCGCGCACATCATCTCGCCGTCGGACATGATGGACGGCCGGGTGCAGGCGATCCGCGAGGCGCTGGAGCTGGGCGATCACGTCAACACCCGCATCATGGCCTACTCGGCCAAGTACGCCAGCGCCTACTACGGGCCGTTCCGCGATGCCATCGGCTCGTCCGGCAACCTGGGCAAGGGCAACAAGTTCACCTACCAGATGGACCCGGCCAATGGTGACGAGGCACTGCATGAAGTCGCCGCCGACCTCGCCGAGGGCGCCGACATGGTCATGGTCAAGCCGGGTATGCCCTACCTGGATGTGCTGTGGCGCGTGAAGGACACCTTCAAGGTGCCGACCTTCGTCTACCAGGTCAGCGGTGAGTACGCCATGCACATGGCGGCGATCCAGAACGGCTGGCTGACCGAGGCAGCGATGATGGAGTCGCTCACCGCATTCAAACGCGCCGGTGCCGATGGCATTCTCACCTATTTCGCCGTACGTGCGGCAGAACTGCTAAAACAGGGGCAATGACGCCCCCAGGAACCCAGCGATGAACACCGAAGGACTCACCAGCGAAGCGCTCGAAGGCTCCCAGCCGCAACCCCAGGTCGAGGTGGTGGCTGAGCAACCGGTGGTGGAAACACCGCCACCGCCGCCCCCCAGCCTGGATGACAGCAGCCTGTACATCCACCGTGAACTGTCCCAGTTGCAGTTCAATATCCGCGTGCTGGAGCAGGCCCTGGATGAGTCCTATCCCTTGCTGGAACGCTTGAAGTTCCTGCTGATCTTCTCCAGCAACCTCGACGAGTTCTTCGAGATTCGCGTCGCCGGCCTGAAGAAACAGATCAACTTCGCCCGCGAACAGGCCGGCGCCGATGGCCTGCAGCCGCATCAGGCGCTGTCGCGTATCAGCGAGCTGGTGCACGAGCAGGTCGAGCGTCAGTACGCGATCCTCAACGACACGCTGTTCCCGGCCCTGGCCAAGCAAGGCATCAACTTCATTCGTCGGCGCTACTGGACGGCCAAGCTCAAGACCTGGGTGCGCCGCTATTTCCGCGACGAGATCGCGCCGATCATCACGCCCATCGGGCTCGACCCGACGCACCCCTTCCCGCTGCTGGTGAACAAGAGCCTGAACTTCATCGTCGAGCTGGAGGGCGTCGATGCCTTCGGTCGCGATTCCGGCCTGGCCATCATCCCGGCGCCACGCCTGCTGCCACGGATCATCCGCGTGCCGGAAGAGGTCGGTGGCCCCGGCGACAACTACGTGTTCCTCTCGTCGATGATCCACGCCCATGCCGACGACCTGTTCCAGGGCATGAAGGTCAAGGGCTGCTACCAGTTCCGTTTGACCCGTAACGCCGACCTGTCGGTGGACACCGAGGACGTCGAAGATCTGGCCCGCGCCCTGCGCGGCGAGCTGTTCAGCCGGCGCTACGGCGATGCGGTGCGCCTGGAGGTGGTCGACACCTGCCCGAAGCACCTGCGCGATCACCTGCTCAAGCAGTTCGGCCTGACCGAAGGCGAGCTGTACCAGGTCAACGGCCCGGTCAACCTGACGCGCCTGTTCAGCATCACCGGCCTGGATAACCACCCGGACCTGCAGTACGCGCCGTTCACCCCGGTGATCCCCAAGCTGCTGCAGAACTCGGAGAACATCTTCAACGTGGTCAGCAAGCAGGACATCCTCCTGCTGCACCCGTTCGAGTCCTTCACCCCGGTGGTCGACCTGCTGCGCCAGGCCGCCAAGGACCCGCACGTGCTGGCCATCAAGCAGACGCTGTACCGCTCCGGCGCCAATTCGGAGATCGTCGACGCACTGGTCGAGGCAGCGCGCAACGGCAAGGAGGTCACGGCGGTGATCGAGCTGCGTGCGCGTTTCGACGAAGAGTCCAACCTGCAGCTCGCCAGCCGTCTGCAGGCCGCTGGCGCGGTGGTGATCTACGGGGTGGTCGGCTTCAAGACCCACTCCAAGATGATGCTGATCCTGCGTCGCGAGAACGGCGAGATTCGTCGCTATGCGCACCTGGGTACCGGCAACTACCACGCCGGCAATGCCCGTCTGTACACCGACTACAGCCTGCTGACCGCCGACGTGGCGCTCGGCGAGGACGTCTCCAAGCTGTTCAGCCAGCTGATCGGCATGGGCAAGACCCTGCGCATGAAGAAGCTGCTGCACGCGCCCTTCACCCTGAAGAAGACCCTGCTCGACCTGATCGCCAAGGAAACCGCGGCGGCGGCCGAGGGCAAGCCGGCGCACATCATCGCCAAGTTCAACTCGCTGACCGATCCGAAGGTCATCCGCGCGCTGTACAAGGCCAGCCAGACCGGGGTGAAGATCGACCTGGTGGTGCGTGGCATGTGCTGCCTGCGCCCGGGCGTGCCGGGCGTGTCGCACAACATCCAGGTGCGCTCGATCATCGGTCGCTTCCTCGAACACACCCGCGTGTACTACTTCCTCAACGGCGGCGACGAGCTGATCTACCTGTCCAGTGCCGACTGGATGGAGCGCAACCTCGACAAGCGCGTGGAGACCTGCTTCCCGGTCGAGGGCAAGAAGCTCATCACCCGGGTCAAGAAGGAGCTGGAAAGCTACCTGACCGACAACACCCAGGCCTGGGTGCTGCAGTCCGACGGTCGCTACGTGCGCCAGCAGCCCACCGGCAACCAGAACCCGCGCAATGCGCAGGCCGGCCTGCTGGAAAAGCTCACCGCCCCCGTGATCAGCGCCCGGTAACAGCGGCTGCGCGCAACACCCTCTCCCGCTTGCGGGAGGGGCGTAGGCCTCTCGCCCGCGCCGGGCGCGGCTTGGCGGGTGATCGCTACAGTCGCGCGCGGACCTGCTTGGGGCTGATGCCGAAGGCGCGCTTGAACGCCGTGGAGAAGTTGGCGGCGCTGCCGTAGCCGGCGATCCAGGCCGCCTGACTGACGCTCACCCCTTGCTGTTCCAGCGCTTCACGCGCCTGCTGCAGCTTGCGCTGGCGCTGATACTCGAACAGCGACGTGCCCTTGGCTGCCTGGAACTGCCGTTGCAGGGTGCTGGCGCAGCAACCTACCTCTTGGGCGATGTCCTCCAGTGACCAGCCATCGGCCGTACCGCTGTGCAGCAGTTCCAGGGTGCGGCGAATGCGTTGATGCTCGTGCGGACGCAGGTTGCTCGGTGCACTGGCTGACTGCCCTGTCAGCAGGCTCAGGGCCTCGCCGGCGATCTCCAGGGCGCGGCTTTCCAGGTACAGGTTCTCCAGCAGGCGATTGCCGCACCCGGGGTGCAGCACCTGCTCGGCCAGGGTCAGCAGGCGTGCCGAGGGTTGCCAGCGCAGCACGTTGAGCGGCCGATAGTCCCCCTGCAGCAAAGCCTTGAGCTCCGCCTGGGCCTCGAAACCGCTCGCTTCGAACCATTCCGGGGTCAGGCTGACCGAGACCTTGCGGATGTGCTGGCCACGGCGCGCGCGGCGGGCGAACAGCATCGGTTCGTTGAGGGCGATGGTCACTCCCTCGCAGCCCGTGCGCGGGGTGCCGAAGGTGAATGGCTTGCCGTCGTAGCTGACCTCGCTGCGCCCCTGCAGGAAGAGGATGAAGTTCAGGTGCGGACGGGCCTCGGCCTGGGTGGCGAAGTCCTGCAGTTCCAGGCAGTCGGAACAGTGCAGCGACAGTCCGCTGCGCAGGCGGCGCCAGCTCAGGTGGCCCTGGAACAGGCGGTCGGCACGGCTCTCGCCACCGACCAGGCGGATGGCGTCACCGGACAACTGGGCCAGCTCTCCGGCGCGGACGATGGGGGTACTGCTGGTCATCGGGGCACCTCTGCGTGCTTCTGGCGCAAAGAACAAATCTCGGCGCGCAAACCTCTTGCTGCAAACAGGGTGGCAGACTACGCCTCGCCATTTATTGATGCAAATCATTCGCATTAGTTGTTGTGCCGCCCGATTGGGCGGCGCGCCGGGGAGGGGTTATGTACCTGCAATCGTGTCGTGAACACTCGTTCAATCCATTGGCCATCGCTGTGCTGCTGGCGCTGCCAGGGTTCGCCATGGCCGCCGAAGAGCCGCTTGAGCTGCAGCCTACCGAGGTGCTCGGTACGGCCCAGGAAGAACTCAAGCAGGCGCTCGGGGTGTCGGTGATCACCGCCGAGGACATCCAGAAGGCGCCGCCGATGAACGATGTCGCCGAGATCATCCGCAAGCAGCCGGGGGTCAACCTGACCGGCAACAGCGGCTCGGGTGCGCGCGGCAACAATCGGCAGATCGATATCCGTGGCATGGGCCCGGAGAACACCCTGATCCTGATCGACGGCAAGCCGGTCAGCTCGCGCAATGCCGTGCGCTATGGCTGGCGCGGTGACCGCGACACGCGCGGCGACACCAACTGGGTGCCGGCCGAGCAGATCGAGCGCATCGAAGTGCTGCGTGGCCCCGCCGCCGCGCGCTATGGCAGCGGCGCCGCCGGTGGCGTGGTCAACATCATCACCAAGAAGGCCGGCCTGGAGCACCACGGCAACCTCAGCCTGTACGCCAACATGCCCGAGCACAGCGAGGAGGGAGCCACCCGCCGCCTCAACTTCGGGCTCAGCGGCCCGTTGACCGATACCCTCTCGTATCGCGTGTACGGCAACCTGAACAAGACCGATTCTGACGACGAGGACATCAACGAAGGCCGTGCCGTCAGCGCCTCCAATGCTGCCCTGGCCGGTCGTGAAGGGGTGCGCAACCGTGACGTGGACGGCACCCTGACCTGGCGCCTCGACGAGTCGCAGACCCTCGAGCTGCAGGCCGGCTTCAGCCGCCAGGGCAACATCTACACCGGCGACAGCATGAACAACCTGTCCAGCAGTGCCGTGGTCGACAACTACCGCAGCGCCTGGATCGGCCGCGAAACCAACCGCATGTACCGCAACACCTACGGCGTCACGCACCACGGCGACTGGGATTTCGGTACCACGATGAACTACCTGCAGTACGAGCGCACGCGCAACAACCGGCTCAAGGAAGGCCTGGCCGGTGGGCCGGAGGGGGCGATCTACAGTGACCAGTTCGGCACCATCGAGCTGGAGAGCCTGACCGCGCACAGTGAAGTGAGCCTGCCGATCTCGGCCGTGTTCGAGCAGGTGGTGACGCTGGGGGCGGAGTGGAACGAGCAGCGCATGGAAGATGGCGTCTCCGATCTCGCCGCGATCCAGAGCGTCGGTTACCCGACTCGCTTCGATGGCAACATCGCCATGCGTACCGCATCGCTGTTCGTCGAAGACAACATCGAGCTGCGTCCCGGCACCGTTCTCACGCCCGGATTGCGTTACGACCACAACAGCCTGAGCGGCGGCAACTGGAGCCCGTCGCTCAACCTGTCGCATCGCCTGGACGACCACTTCACCCTCAAGGCCGGTATCGCACGGGCCTACAAGGTGCCCAACCTGTACCAGAGCAACGCGTCCTACGCGCTGTACAGCAACGGCCTCGGCTGCTGGGACTTCGTCACAGGCGGGCCGGGCTGCTTCCTGGTGGGTAACGAGAATCTCGAAGCGGAAACCAGCGTCAACAAGGAGCTGGGCATCGAGTTCGAATCCGCCGACTACCATGCCAGCCTGACCTGGTTCCGTAACGATTACCGAGACAAGGTCGAAGCGGGCCGTACACCGGTGGGTTCGGTCAACTTCACCCAGGGCAGCAGCACGCGCGTGGCCAACGTGTTTCAGTGGACCAACATTCCGCGTGCGGTGGTCGAAGGCTTCGAGGGCAACCTGAAGATGCCGCTGGCCAGCAGCCTGAGCTGGAACACCAACTTCACCTGGATGCTGCAATCGAAGAACAAGGAAACCGGCGAGCCGTTGTCGATCATCCCCGAGTTCACCGTCAACTCCACCCTCGACTGGCAGGTGACCGACCCGCTGTCGCTGCAGACCACGGTGACCTGGTACGGCCGGCAGACGCCGGGCAAGTATGACTACCAGGGCAACGTGCTGAGTGGCGATGCACGCCGGGAGATCGCCCCCTATGCGCTGGTCGGGGTCGGCGGCACCTATGCCATCGACAAGAACTGGAGCATCGGCGCGGGTGTCAGCAACCTGTTCGACAAGCGCCTGTACCGCGAGGGCAACAGCCGCGAGGCCGGCGCCTACACCTACAACGAGCCGGGGCGCACCTTCTACGCCAGCCTCAGCACCAACTTCTGACGGCCTTGCCCAATGGTGGATGAAAAGAGCGTCATCCACCCTACGACTGCAGCACGTGATCTCACGTAGGGTGGACGACGCTTCACCCGTCCACCGTTTGCTGTACGCGATGGTGGATGAGAAGAGCGTCATCCACCCTACGGTTGCAACACGCGGTCTCACGTAGGGTGGACGACGCTTCACCCGTCCACCGTTCGGTGTACGCGGTGGTGGATGAGAAGAGGTGTCATCCACCCTACGGTTGCAACATGTGGTCTCACGTAGGGTGGACGACGCTTCACCCGTCCACCGTTTGCTGTACGTGGTGGTGGATGAAAAGATCGTCATCCACCCTACGGTTGCAACACGCGGTCTCACGTAGGGTGGACGACGCTTCACCCGTCCACCGTTTGCTGTACGCGATGGTGGATGAGAAGAGCGTCATCCACCCTACGGTTGCAACACGTGGTCTCACGTAGGGTGGACGACGCTTCACCCGTCCACCGTTTGCTGTACGCGATGGTGGATGAGAAGAGCGTCATCCACCCTACGGTTGCAACATGTGGTCTCACGTAGGGCGGACGACACTTCACCCGTCCACCGTTCGGTATGCGCGGTGGTGGATGAGAAGAGCGTCATCCCCCCTACGGTTGCAACACGTGGTCTCACGTAGGGTGGACGACGCTTCACCCGTCCACCGTTTGATGTACGCGGTGGTGGATGGCAAGAGCGCCACCCACTATCCAATCCCGATAACAGCGGGTCCACCCGCCGCCACCTGATGAGCCTTCCTGCATGATCCGATTCCAAGGCGCCGCGGTTACCGCCTCTGCCTCGCTGTACATGACCAAGCTGTGCAAGCACTTTCGCCACAAGATTGCCGTGGAGTTCGATGAGCGCAGCGCCGATGCACGTTTCCCGTTCGGGCGCTGCCTGATGCAGGCCGATGCGGACAGCCTGCGCTTCGACTGCCAGGCCGATGACGATGAGGCTGCCGCACGCATCCGCTTCGTACTCGACGACCACCTGGTGCGCTTCGCCCGCCGGGAAAACCTGAGCATCACCTGGAGCGAGGGCATGGCCGATGAGGGCTAGCGTCGTCCTCTGCCTGCTGGCGCTGCTGTCCTCTCCTGCGCTGCAGGCCGAGCCCTGGCAGCCGGCGACGCTGGCGCAGGCGGAAATGCGCGAGCTGCAGTCCCGGCATACCGGGCGCACCTATCGCCTGTACCTGTCCCGGCCGCAGGGCGAGGCGCCGCCACAGGGCTACCCGGTGGTCTATGTGCTCGATGCCAACCTGTTCTTCCCGCTGCTGTCGCAGCAGGCGCTGATGTATCAGCCGCATGCCTCCCGCGACGGTCGCGAGGCCGTGCTGGTGGTGGGCATCGGCTACCCGGGCGATGCGCCTTTCGATGTCCCGGCGCGCGCCGAGGACTACACGCCGCCCGCGCCGGACATGCGCGACACCGGTGATCGGCTGGCCACCCGGCAGGGCGGCGCCGAGCGCTTCCTCGACTTTCTCGAGGATGAGGTCAAGCCACTGGTCGCCACGCGCTACAAGGTCGACCCGCAGCGGCAGACGCTGTTCGGCCACTCCTACGGCGGCCTGTTCACCCTCTACACGATGCTCAGCCGTCCGCAGGCGTTCCAGCGCTATTTCGCCTCCAGTCCGTCACTGTGGTGGAACCGGCGCTATGCCTTCGACCTGTTGCAGGCCCACGCAGGGCAGGAGCACCGACCGCAGGTGCGCCTGCTGCTCAGCGTCGGGGGTGGCGAACAACCTGCGGCCGGTGCAGAGCTCAAGGATGCGCGGCAACGCCACCTGGCCGAACGGCGCATGGTGGACAACACGCGTGAATTCCATCAGCGCCTGAATGCGCTGGGCCTGCCCAACGCGCTGCTGGTGGCCCCGGGGCGCGACCATGCCGGCAATGCCTTCGTCAGCAGCGTGCAGGTGCTGGACTTCGCGCTGCAGCCGTAGGGCGGGTGCAACCCGCCAGGCAACGCTGGCGGAGGGCTGTCACCCTGCTGCGATTCAGGTCGGGGAGGGTCAGCGCACGCTCAGCGCCAGGTCGATGCGCTTGAGCCACTCGGCCTCGGCCTCGAAGTCGGCCTGGGTCAGCGGGTTGGCCGCCAGCCAGCCGTCGGGGAAGTGAATTTCCAGGCTGTTGTCGCCGATCTTGAACTGCACCTCGGGCATGCTCTGGGAGCCCCGGATGTGGTGGAAGAGAATGGCGAAGCGCAGCAGCACGCACAGGCGCATCAGCTGCACACCTTCCTCGCCGAAGTCGGCGAACTTGTCCTTGGGGATGTTGCGGCGGTGGCCGCGTACCAGCAGTGCCAGCATCTGCTGGTCCTGGCGCGAGAAGCCGGCCAGGTCGGAGTGTTCGATCAGGTAGGCGCCGTGCTTGTGGTACTGGTAGTGGGCGATGTCCAGGCCCACCTCGTGCACCTTGGCGCCCCAGCTCAGCAGCTCGCGGTGCCAGTCGTCGGTCAGGCCCCAGTCGCTGGCCACCTTGTCCAGCGCCGAGAGCGCCTTGCTCTCGACCCGTGCGGCCTGGTCGACGTCGACGTGGTAGCGCTCCATGAAGGCCGACAGGGTGCGTTCGCGTACATCCTCATGCTGATGGCGGCCGAGCAGGTCGTACAGCACGCCCTCGCGCAGGGCGCCCTCGGAGTGGGTCATGCGCTGGATGTCGCAGGCGTCGAAGATGGCTTCGAGAATCGCCAGGCCGGCCGGGAAGATGCCGCGGCGATCCGGCTTGATGCCGTCGAGGTCGATCTTCTCCACCTCGCCGAGCTTGAACAGCTTGCGCTTGAGCCAGGCCAGGCCTTCGAGCGTGACTTCGCCACTGCCCAGGCCGGCCGCCTTGGTCGCCAGGCCGATGGCCTTGATGGTGCCGGAAGCGCCCACGGCGTCTTCCCAGCCGAGGCGGCGCAGGCCCTGCTCGATGCCCATCAGCTCCAGGCGCGCAGCGGTGTAGGCCTGGGCGTAGCGCGCCGGAGTGATCTTGCCGTCCTTGAAGTAGCGCTGGGTGAAGCTGACGCAGCCCATCTGCAGGCTTTCACGCAACAGCGGCTCGAAGCGCTGGCCGATGATGAATTCGGTGCTGCCGCCGCCGATATCGGCGACCAGGCGCTTGCCCGGCGTGTCGGCGATGCTGTGGGACACACCCAGGTAGATCAGGCGCGCTTCCTCGCGCCCGGAAATGACCTCGACCTGGTGGCCGAGAATCTCCTCGGCACGGCGGATGAACACCGCCCGGTTGCGCGCTTCACGCAGGGCGTTGGTACCGACCACGCGCACCGCGCCTTCCGGCAGGCTGGTGGTGAACTGGGCGAAGCGGCGCAGGCAGTCGAGGCCGCGCTGCATGGCTTCTTCACTGAGCTGGCGCTCGTCGTCCAGGCCTGCCGCCAGCTGTACCTTGTCGCCGAGTCGCTCGAGGATGCGGATCTCGTGATTGTCGGCCTTGGCCAGCACCATATGGAAACTGTTCGAGCCCAGGTCGATGGCGGCGATCAGGGGGAAACTCTCGGCAGGGGCTTGGGGCATGATGGCGGCATCTCGTTCGATTTCCGCGCCATCCTGCCACGACTGAGCGGATGAGCCAACGCATACGGATGTCGCAGAATGGCCGATCCGCTGCTCATGCCGGCTGGCGGATCAGTGAACGGGGTAGTCCTGGCCCCAGAGCCGCACCGACACGCCGCTGTCCATCGGCCCGGCGAAGATGAAGACCTGGCGTACGCCTGCGTTCGCCGGAACGGTGATTTCGTCCGGATTCTGCAGCCCTGGCAGCAGCGGGTTGGCGTAGCCATCGGCGTCGATCGCCAGGAGCGCGCCGGTCTGCGTCAGGTTGATCAGGCGCAGTTGCGTGGCGGAAGTATTCTTCAGGCCGAGCGTGACGCGCAGGTTGTCGCCGTCCGGCTGCGTTTTCAGCACGTCGACCTGGACGATGTCCGCCATCTGCTCGTGGTTGGAGATGACCTGTGCGCCATCGGCGCCCTGGGCCGACTCGCGGCCATCGATCACGCCTTCGGTGATGCCGCCCAGCAGGTTCTTCCCGGCCGATATCGCCGAGGACACCGCCGCCTTGGCCGACTCCTTGATAGTGCTGCCTTCGCTGCCTGTCTCGGCGCAAGCGCCGGTGCTCAACAGCAGCATGCCGATCACGGCCGGGACTGAACGGAGAGAAACCATCTGATGCTCCTTGTTGGGATGGCGCGGCTGAGTCGTGCGGCAAGCCGCCCTGAGCCGTCATGTTGCTTCCTGCTGCTCAGCAGACCCTGTGCGCAGGCACGAGGCAAGCCAGTCGCGGCTCGCCGGACGGCTGCGTCCGAGCGGCTAGCCTGTGGCAAATCCGCCGCGACGGCAAGCACCTCCAGCGGTGGATTGCGACGGAGTGACGTGACCTGGAACCCCGGTCACGAAATCACAGGTGCCTTACGCCCCGGAGTATCCAGGGCGCAGCGCCTGTGCCCGCGCAGGTGGCGCCGTGCGATGCGCCCAATGGCTCAGAGCAGGGCTTGCAGCGGTCGTTCGAGCATCCGCTCTTCGCAGTTGTGACCATTGCCGCCGCGATCCACCACGAGGAAGCGAGCAGGGCGTTGCAGGCTCAGCAGCGGGTGGTGCCAGGTGCCACGGGCGTAGTTGATGCCTTGATCCGCTGCGCTGACGAAGGCACGGATGCGCGATTCGTCCAGTTCGCCAGGCGGGGCGACGACGATCAGCATGCGTCCGCCGTCCACCGGGTAGAACGCCTGGCTGCCCAGGGGGTGTCGTTCGAGCATGCGAATCTCGATGGGCACATGCCAGGCCTGACCCTCGAACAGGTTGACCAGGGTGCGCGGCGCCTCGCCGGCCAGTTCCACCCGGGCCAGGTCGTGATAGCGGGTGGTGGTCCCGGCGTTGATCGGAAAGGAGCGGGCATCGGCGGTCTCGATCACCTCGCCGAACGGGGCGAAGGCCTCGCGGGTCAGCGGCTCGATGTGCAGCGGCAGGGGCGGCATGGCGTTCACAGGTTCACCGAGCCGATGAAGTTGCGCAGTTCCTCGGTGTGCGGCGCGGCGAACAGCGCCTTGGGGTCGCCGATCTCGTGCACCTTGCCCTGGTGCATGAACACCAGCTTGTCGCCCACTTCGCGGGCGAAGCGCATCTCGTGGGTGACCATGATCAGGGTCATGCCTTCGCTGGCCAGTTGCTTGACCACCGCCAGCACCTCGTTGACCAGCTCGGGGTCGAGCGCCGAGGTGATCTCGTCGCACAGCAGTACCTTGGGTGACATGGCCAGTGCGCGGGCGATGGCCACGCGCTGCTGCTGGCCGCCGGAGAGACGCTCGGGGTAGGCGTCGAACTTCTCGGCCAGGCCGACCCGTTCGAGCATCTGCCGGGCGACGGCCTCTGCGTCGGCGCGCGAGGTCTTCTTCACCACCTGCGGTGCGAGCATGACGTTCTCGCCGACGGTCAGGTGCGGGAACAGGTTGAACTGCTGGAACACCATGCCGACTTTCTGCCGCAGGCTGCGCAGATCGGCGCGGGCGGCGTCGATGTACTCGCCGTCCACTTCGATCACGCCGTCGTTGATCGACTCCAGGCCGTTCAGGGTGCGCAGGAAGGTGCTCTTGCCCGAACCGCTGCGGCCGATGATGGCGACCACTTCGCCTTCCTCCACCCTGAGGTCGATGCCCTTGAGTACATGGTTGTCGCCGTAGTACTTGTGCAGCGCGGTGACGTTAAGCAGTGACATTGAGCCTCCTTTCCAGGCGGTATGCAGCGAGGGACAGCGGGTAGCAGAGCAGGAAGTAACCGAGGGCGACGAAGCCGTAGACCATGAAGGGCTCGAACGTGGCGTTGGCCAGCATGCTGCCGGTCTTGGTCAGCTCGGTGAAACCGATGATCGAGGTCACCGCGGTGCCCTTGACCACCTGCACCGAGAAGCCGACGGTGGGCGCCACGGCAATGCGCAGCGCCTGCGGCAGGACCACGTGGCGCAGGGTTTCCAGGCGACTCATGGCCAGGCTCTCGGCGGCCTCCCACTGACCTCGGGCGATCGATTCGACGCAGCCGCGCCAGATCTCGGCGAGGAAGGCGCTGGTGAACAGGGTCAGGGCCGTGGCGGCTGCCAGCCAGGGCGATACGTCGATGCCGAGCAAGGCGATGCCGAAGAACACCAGGAACAGCTGCATCAGCAGCGGCGTGCCCTGAAACAGCTCGATGTAGCCGCGGGCCAGGATGCGTGGCGCAGACAGGGGCGACAGGCGTGCCAGCAGGACCAGCAGGCCGGCGATGCCGCCGCAGACGAAGGCCACCAGCGACAGCAGCAGCGTCCATTGCAGGCCGGTGAGCAGGTTGCGCAGGATGTCCCAGAGGGTGAAGTCCATCAGCGGGCTCCCATGATGAAACGACGGCCGACCCAGGCCAGCAGCTGGCGGATCAGGATGGCCATGAGCAGGTACAGCGCGGTGGTCAGCAGGTAGGTCTCGAAGGCGCGGAAGTTGCGCGACTGGATGAAGTTGGCGGCGAACGACAGCTCCTCGGTGGAAATCTGCGAACACACCGCCGAACCCAGCATGACGATGATGATCTGGCTCGACAGCGCCGGCCACACCTTGCCCAGGGCCGGGCGCAGCACCACGTGGCGGAAGGTCTCGAAGCGACTCATGGCCAGCGCGGCGGCGGCTTCCAGCTGCCCGGCCGGAATGGCCTGGATGCCGGCACGGATGATCTCCGTGGAATAGGCGCCGAGGTTGATCACCATCGCCAGCACGGCGGCCTCCCACTCGCTCAGGCGCACGCCGAGCGAAGGCAGGCCGAAGAAGATGAAGAACAGCTGGACGATGAATGGCGTGTTGCGGATCAGCTCCACATAGACGCCGAAGATGCGCTCGAACGGGCGGATGCGCCAGGCGCGCAGTATGGCCCCGACGATACCGAGGCCGACACCCAGCAGGGTGCCGACCGCGGTCAGGCCGAGGGTGAAGGCCGCACCCTGCAGCAGCAGGTCGCTGTGCTGCAGGACGGCGGCGAAGTCGAACTGGTACGCCATGGCTCGGCTCCCGCGCGGCTCAGAGGTCAGCCGGCAGCGGTTGCTTCAGCCACTTCTGGCTGATCGCGTCGAGGCTGCCGTCGGCCTTGGCGGCGGCGATGATGGCGTTGACCTTGTCCAGCAGCGCGGCCTGGTTCTTGTTCACCCCGACGTACACCGGCGAGTCCTTGAGCTTGAGCTTCATGCTCGGCACGCGCTTGGGGTTCTTCTCGGAGATGGCCACCATCACCACGTTGCCGCTGGCGATCAGGTCGACCTGGCCCGACAGGTAGGCGGCGATGGTCGAGTTGTTGTCCTCGAAGCGCTTGATGGTGGCGCCTTTCGGGGCGACGTTGCTCAGCTCGATGTCCTCGATCGAGCCACGGGTGACGCTGATGGTCTTGCCGTCGAGGTCATCGAGGCTGGCGATGCTGGCGTCTTCCGGGCCGAACACGCCGAGGTAGAAGGGCGCGTAGGGCGAGGAGAAGTCGATCACGGCCTCGCGCTCGGCGTTCTTGCCCAGGCTGGAAATCACCAGGTCGACCTTGCCGGTGGTGAGGAAGGGAATGCGGTTGGTGCTGTTGACCGGGGTCAGCTCGAGTTTCACCGCCAGCTTGTCGGCCAGCAGCTGTGCGGTGTCGATGTCCAGGCCGCGCGGCTGCAGGTCCGGGCCGACAGAGCCGAATGGCGGGAAGTCCTGCGGCACTGCGACTTTCAGTGTGCCGGCGGCGCCGATGTCCTGGAGTGCGTCGGCGTGGGCGCTGGTGGCGCCGAGGGTCAGGGCGGCGAACAGGGTGGCCAGCAGGTTGCGATGGATTCTGCGCATGTCGTGCTCCAGTGAAAGGATGAAAACGGATGGGTTTTGCACGGGATCGTGCAGTGCATCGGTTGTGCCAGGTTCAATGAAATAGCGGCTTGCATCGCCTCAGGCGAGTATTGATAAGGTCTTACTGGTCTGAACAGTTGCGGTAATTGACCGATTGGTCAGATGCAATCCTGTGCCATCTCGGTGCGTTCCTTCGCAGGCCTGTTCCACAAGGGGGCGTCACTTGCCTGAAGTGGGTCTCTGGCCTTACAAAGGCGGCTCCACTGGACTGACCGGCCCGAACAGCCATGAATGCTTCTGCTCCTCGCGCGGTACCCGAGTACGCTCTGCAGGCGATTCGTCGCCTGATCGAGGAGGAGGGCTATCGCCCCGGCGATGCGTTGCCGTCGCAGCGCGACCTGGCCGAGCGCCTCGGCGTCAGCCGCGCCTCGTTGCGCGAGGCCCTGTCGTCGCTCAGCGCCCTGGGGCTGGTCAGCGTGCAGGCCGGCAAGGGCGTGTTCGTCCAGGAGGCGCCGAAGGTCGAGACTGCGGGTGGTTTCGTCTGGCCCTTTGCCGCTCAGGTGTCGGCGGCCGACACCTTCCAGCTGCGCTTCGCGCTGGAGGGTTTCGCCTGCGGGCTGGCGGCCGGCGTGATGACCGCCGAAGAGCTGGACATCCTCGAAGACAACGTCGAGCAGATGCGCCAGGCGTTGCGCGCTGGGGACTTCGAGCAGGCGACGCGGCTGGATTTCGAGTTTCACCGACGCATTCTCGCCGCCAGTGGCAACCAGGCGATGTTCGCCCTGGTGACCTCCAGCGCGGACATCTTCCTGGAAAGCCAGAAACTGCCGTTCATCCGTCCCGAGCGGGCCATGGAAACCTGGCAGGAACACCGCAAGATCCTCAAGGCCCTGGCCCGGCATGCTGCGGGGCCGGCGCAGAAGGCCATGCAGCAGCACATCCGCGCCGCAGCGCTGCGCACCGGCATCGCCTTCACCACCCTGGGTGATTGAGGCGTACCCCACAGGGGTATTGAAAGGCTCAATCGCCAGCGCCTTTCGGTGACACTCAAGCCGGGCTATGATGTCGCCACTTTTTGCTTCCGAATATACGGAGACTCTCATGAGCGAATTCATCACCAACGTCAGCGACGCCAGCTTCGACCAGGACGTCATCCAGGCTGAGGGTCCGGTTCTGGTCGACTACTGGGCTGAGTGGTGCGGCCCGTGCAAGATGATTGCACCGGTGCTGGACGAGATCGCCAAGGAATACCAGGGCAAACTCAAGGTGTGCAAACTCAACATCGACGAGAACCAGGAAACCCCGCCGAAGTACGGCGTACGCGGTATCCCGACCCTGATGCTGTTCAAGAACGGCAACGTCGAGGCGACCAAGGTCGGCGCCCTGTCCAAGTCGCAACTGGCTGCGTTCCTCGACAGCAACATCTGAGTCGCAGGGTGGTGGATGAGATCAGCGTCATCCACCCCACGCTGCCTGATGAAGACCCCGCTTTTTGCGGGGTTTTGCGTTTTTTGGGGTAGACGCTGTATTTTCGTGGTGTTAAATTCGGCCTCGCTGCATTTTCTATGCAGCCCTCTGCACGCCGTCGCCGATTCATTCCTATACGAACTCGTTCGCGATCCTGTCGCCTTCTCTGCGGCGCGGCCTCTCAAGCTAACAGCTTTCTTCCCCTCTCGATGATCACGTCATTCCTATGAATCTGACCGAACTCAAGCAAAAGCCGATTGCCGAACTGCTGGACATGGCCGAACAGATGGGCCTGGAAAACATGGCCCGTTCGCGCAAACAGGACATCATCTTCGCCCTGCTGAAGAAGCATGCCAAAAGCGGCGAGGAAATTTCCGGTGACGGCGTGCTGGAGATCCTCCAGGACGGTTTCGGCTTCCTGCGCAGCGCGGACTCCTCCTACCTGGCCGGCCCGGACGACATCTATGTCTCGCCCAGCCAGATCCGCCGCTTCAACCTGCGTACCGGTGACACCATCGTCGGCAAGATCCGCCCGCCGAAAGAAGGCGAGCGTTACTTCGCCCTGCTCAAGGTCGACAGCATCAACTTCGACCGCCCGGAGAACGCCAAGAGCAAGATTCTCTTCGAGAACCTGACGCCGCTGTTCCCCAACAAGCGCCTGACCATGGAGGCCGGCAACGGCTCCACCGAGGACATCACCGGCCGTGTGATCGACCTCTGCGCGCCGATCGGCAAGGGCCAGCGTGGCCTGATCGTCGCCCCGCCGAAGGCGGGCAAGACCATCATGCTGCAGAACATCGCGTCGAACATCACGCGCAACAACCCGGAAGTGCACCTGATCGTCCTGCTGATCGACGAGCGTCCGGAAGAAGTGACCGAGATGCAGCGCACCGTGCGCGGCGAAGTGGTCGCCTCCACCTTCGACGAGCCGCCGACCCGCCACGTGCAGGTTGCCGAGATGGTCATCGAGAAGGCCAAGCGCCTGGTCGAGCACAAGAAGGATGTGGTCATCCTGCTCGACTCCATCACCCGTCTGGCACGTGCCTACAACACCGTGATCCCGAGCTCCGGCAAGGTGCTGACCGGTGGTGTCGACGCCCATGCCCTGGAGAAGCCGAAGCGCTTCTTCGGTGCCGCGCGCAACATCGAGGAAGGCGGCTCGCTGACCATCCTCGCCACCGCGCTGATCGAGACCGGCTCGAAGATGGACGAAGTGATCTACGAGGAATTCAAGGGCACCGGCAACATGGAGCTGATCCTCGACCGTCGCGTGGCCGAGAAGCGCACCTTCCCGGCGATCAATATCAACAAGTCGGGCACCCGTCGTGAAGAGTTGCTGACCGGCGAGGAAGAGCTGTCGCGCATGTGGATTCTGCGCAAGCTGCTGCACCCGATGGACGAGATCGCCGCCATCGAGTTCCTCATCGACAAGCTGAAAGCGACGAAGACCAACGACGAGTTCTTCCTGTCGATGAAGCGCAAGTAAGACCTTGCGCTGTGCCACGAGGCCGGGGAAACCCGGCCTTGTCGTATCTGGAGGCTTTCAAGCCTTCTGAAAGCCCGACTTCGGCGCTAAACTTTACGGCTGACCCAAGCCAGCCCGACACGAGGCTCCTGCATGCAGTATCGCGACCTGCGCGACTTCATCCGTGAACTGGAAAAGCGCGGCGAACTCAAGCGCATCCAGACCCCGGTATCCCCCGTTCTGGAAATGACCGAAATCTGCGACCGCACCCTGCGCAAGGGTGGTCCGGCGCTGCTGTTCGAAAAGCCCACGGGCTTCGACGTGCCGGTGCTCGGCAACCTGTTCGGCACGCCCAAGCGCGTGGCGCTGGGCATGGGCGCCGAGGATGTGTCCGAGCTGCGCGAGATCGGCAAGTTGCTGGCCTTCCTCAAGGAGCCCGAGCCGCCGAAAGGCCTCAAGGATGCCTGGAGCAAGCTGCCGATCTTCAAGAAGGTCATCTCCATGGCGCCCAAGGTGGTCAAGGACGCACCCTGCCATGAGGTGATCGAGGAGGGTGACGACGTCGATCTGGGCAAGCTGCCGATCCAGCACTGCTGGCCAGGCGACGTGGCGCCGCTGATCACCTGGGGCCTGACCATCACCAAGGGCCCGAACAAGGAACGGCAGAACCTCGGCATCTACCGCCAGCAGGTGATCGGCCGCAACAAGGTGATCATGCGCTGGCTCAGCCACCGTGGCGGTGCGCTGGACTACCGCGAATGGTGCCAGAAGCACCCGGACAAACCGTACCCGGTCTGCGTGGCGCTGGGTGCTGACCCGGCGACCATCCTCGGCGCGGTCACCCCGGTGCCCGATACCCTTTCCGAGTACGCCTTCGCCGGGCTGCTGCGTGGTCATCGCACCGAGCTGATCAAGGCCGTCGGCAGCGAGCTGCAGGTGCCGGCCAGTGCCGAGATCGTGCTGGAGGGCGTGATCCATCCGGGCGAAACCGCACCGGAGGGGCCCTACGGCGATCACACCGGCTACTACAACGAGGTCGATACCTTCCCGGTGTTCACCGTCGAGCGCATCACCCGCCGCCGCGAGCCGATCTACCACAGCACCTACACCGGCCGCCCGCCCGATGAGCCGGCGATTCTCGGCGTGGCGCTGAACGAGGTGTTCGTACCGATCCTGCAGAAGCAGTTCCCGGAGATCACCGACTTCTACCTGCCGCCGGAAGGATGTTCCTACCGCATGGCGGTGGTGACCATGAAGAAGCAGTACCCCGGCCACGCCAAGCGCGTAATGCTCGGTGTGTGGTCGTTCCTGCGACAGTTCATGTACACCAAGTTCGTTATCGTCACCGACGACGACATCAACGCACGGGACTGGAACGACGTGATCTGGGCGATTACCACGCGCATGGACCCCAAGCGCGACACGGTGATGATCGACAACACGCCGATCGACTACCTCGACTTCGCCTCGCCGATCTCCGGCCTGGGCTCGAAGATGGGCCTGGACGCCACCCACAAGTGGCCGGGCGAGACCACGCGCGAATGGGGTCGTGCCATCGAGAAGGACCCTGCGGTAGTGGCGCGGGTCGATGCGTTGTGGAGCGAGCTGGGAATCGATTGATGAATGTCACCCTGCAACCTTCCGGCGTCACCCTGGCCCTGCAGCCGGGCGAGCGCATCCTCGACGGCGCCCGGCGCCTGGGCTACGAGTGCCCGCAAAGCTGCCGCAACGGTAACTGCCATATCTGTGCGGCGCTGCTGGTCGAGGGGCGGGTGCTGCAGTCCGGTGTCGAACTGGACCATGGCGAGCTGTTCACTTGTCTGGCCGAGCCGCTGGAAGATTGCGTGCTGCACTGGGATGGCGTGCTGGCGCCGGGCGAGCTGCCGGTGCGTGAGCTGAATTGCCAGATGATCGAGTGCCTCGACGTGGGCGGCGACGTCTATCGCGTGCGCCTGCGCACGCCCGCCGGCAAGGTGCCGCGCTATCACGCCGGGCAATACCTGCTGCTGCAGCGCCCGGACGGCGAGATGGCCGCTTTCTCCCTGGCGTCGGCACCGCATTCCGGTCGCGAACTGGAATTGCACATCCTGGCGCGTGAAGACAGCACCCGCCTGCTGCTCGAGCACCTGCGCGAACACGGCTTTGCCCGCGTGCAGATGCCCTATGGCGATACCCACCTGGCCGAACTGCCGGCAGGACCGCTGGTGCTGATCGCCGCCGGCACCGGCATGGGTCAGATGCACAGCCTGATCGAACACTGCCGCGCCAGCGGCTTCGCCCACCCGGTGCACCTGTACTGGGGCGCACGTCGTCCCGACGACTTCTATCAGCTGCCGCATTGGGCCGAGTGGCAGCAACTGGCCAATCTGCATCTGCATCAGGTGGTCAGCGACCAATGTGGCTGGCAGGGTCGTTGTGGTCTGTTGCACGAAGCGGTGCGCGAAGACTTCTCCGACCTCAAGGAGCTGCACGTCTACGCCAGCGGTTCCCCGGCCATGGTCTACGCCACGCTCGATGCGCTGGTCGACGCCGGGATGGACGCGCACCAGATGCGCGCCGATGTGTTCGCCTACGCACCGCGCTGAGCGAGGGTCGTAGGCGGCACGCCTCCTTTGTAGTGGCAATATGCCGTTCGTCGGATAGGGGCGCGCTTTTAGGATCTAGTCCTATGCCACTCATCAAGTGAACCTTTGATGGCAGGATGCCATATGCTCTAATTCGCGCCGATTTCCCGACGCCGTTTTTTTGCTATTCAAAGGACTGAAGGCATGCCTTTCCGTTGTAGCCCTTTGGCCGTATGGCTGTGTGTTGCCCTCCCCGCTATTGCCCTGGCACAGACGCCAGGTGACCGGGAGCTGATCCGTGACCGCCAGGAGCGCCTGTTGCAGGAACAGCAGCGGCGCCTGGACGAGCTCCAGCAACTGCCCGGTAAAACCCCCGAGCTGCAACCTGCGCCGGTCGAAGACGAACGTTGTTTCGACATCGGGCGTATTCGCCTGGAGGGCGCCAAGCTGATCGGCGAGGTCGACCAGCGCACCATCCTCCAGGGGTTCACCGGCCAGTGCCTGGGCGTCGGGCAGCTCAATGAGCTGCTCAAGGCCATCACCCAGTTCTACATTGACCGCGGTTACGTGACCTCGCGTGCCTACCTGCCGCAACAGGATCTGTCCTCGGGCGAATTGCGCGTCATCGTGGTCGAAGGTCACCTGGAAGGGCTGGACAGTTCGGCACTCGCCACGGAGCGTGAACTGGCCATGGGCTTTCCGGGCCAGGCGGGCGAAGTGCTGGATCTGCGCGAGCTGGAGCAACTGGTCGATCAGCTCAATCGCCTGCCTTCGCGCCAGGCTCAGCTGGAACTGGTGCCAGGCGAGGCCGTAGGGGCCAGTCGCGTCAGGTTGCAGGGGCAGCGCAGCAAGCCCTGGCGTGCCGGCCTCACTCGGCATAACGACGGGCAGTCGAGCACGGGCGAGCAGCAATGGGGCCTGAACTTCGACTGGGACAGTCCGCTGGGGCTGGCCGATCAGCTCAGCCTGCGTGCCAGCCGCGATGCGGTGAGTGACAGCTATCGTCACTCCCACAGCCAGAGCCTGATCTATCAGGTGCCCTACGGCTGGTGGAACTTCAGTTACAGCTACAGCCAGAGCTACTACCGCACGCAGAGCGAGGGCAATGGCTTTCTCTTCGAGCAGGACGGCGACAGCAAGACCCACGCCCTGCGTGGCGAGCGCGTGCTGCATCGCGACAGCGTCAGCAAGACGGCATTCAACCTCGGTGTCAGCCATCTGCGCACCAACAATTTCATTCTGGGTAGTCGCATCGACACCTCCAGCACCCGCCTGTCCGAAGCGGAGCTGGGTTTCAACCATGGCCGGCGTATCGGCTCGGCCTTCGTCAACGCGGATATCGGCTGGCAGCGAGGCATAGGTGCCTTCGATGCCCAGCGCGCGGGCGATCCGCAAGGCAGCCAGCCGGTGGCGCGCTACAACAAGTACAGCCTGACCCTGAGCTACCTGCAGCCGTTCCAGCTGTGGGGCGAGTCCTTCAGCTTCGACAGCCTCGCCTATGGCCAGAAGAGCGAGGACGTATTGTTCAGCCCGCAACGCATCAGCATCGGTGGTCTCAGCTCGGTGCGCGGGTTCAAGGACGAATCGCTGTCCGGCGATACGGGCGGCTACTGGCGCAATCAACTGCGCTGGCGCCGTGCGGTGACCTGGGACGCACTGCGCCCCTTCGTCCACGAATACAGCCTGGCCCTGGCCTATGACGTCGGCGTGATTCATGGCGGCCGCCATAACCCGGAACAACGCGGACGCATGAGCGGCAACGCCGTCGAATTCGCGTTGCGTGGCCAGCACCTCGCCGCGTCGGTGAGCGTTGCCCATTCCCTGGAGCGTCCGGACGCCATCGAGCGCGACGAACGCCCGGTTTATTTCCGTTTCGACCTGTTCTTCTGATTGCCGGCCGGATGGCTGGTTGGAGTATCGACATGGACGTACGTAGTCCCCTGTATCAGAACATCGCCCTGATTGTTGCCGGCGTACTGTTTCTCAACCCGATCGTCGCCACGGCGGCGCAGCTGGCAGTCGACCAGGCCGCCGCTGGCAACACCGCCGTGACCCAGGCGCAGAACGGTGTGCCGATGGTCAATATCGCCACACCCAATGGCAGTGGCCTGTCGCACAACAAGTTCACCGACTACAACGTCGGTCAACAGGGGCTGATCCTCAACAACAGTGCGCAGAACGTGGTGCAGACCCAGTTGGGCGGCTACGTGGTTGGCAACCCGAACCTGAAGAACGGTGCCGCCGGGCTGATTCTCAACGAAGTCACCGGCGGCAACGCCAGCCAGCTCAGGGGCTACACGGAAGTGGCCGGGCGCTCGGCTGCGGTCATCGTCGCCAACCCGCACGGCATCACCTGCGATGGCTGCGGCTTCATCAACACGCCTCGCGTCACGCTCAGCACCGGTAGCCCGGTCGTCGAGGACGGTCGCCTGCAGCGTTTCGACGTCGATGGCGGGCAGATTTCCATCGAAGGTGCGGGCCTCAATGCCGGCAACGTCGACCAGTTCGACCTGATTACCCGCAGCGCGCAGATCAACGCCGAACTGCACGCGAAGAAGCTCAACATCATCACCGGCCGCAACGACGTGGATGCCACCACGCTGGCTGCGGCCGCCAAGGCTGACGATGGCTCGGACAAGCCGATGCTGGCCATCGACAGCTCGGCTCTTGGCGGCATGTACGCAGGTGCCATTCGTCTGGTCGGCACCGAGCAGGGTGTGGGCGTGAAGCTGGCCGGCGACATGGCGGCCAGTGCCGGGGACATCCAGATCGATGCCAACGGCAAGCTGAGCCTGGCGCGGGTCGCGGCCAGCAATGACCTCAAGCTCGCTGCCGAGGAGATCGAGCTGGGTGCCGATACCTACGCCGGGCGCAATGCTGTGGTCAGCGCCACGGGCAAGACCCAGGTGAAGGACAGCCTGGCCGCCGGCAATCGTGTCGAGATCGGTGGCGGTGAACTGGATAACCAGGGCGTCGTCGAGGCCGGCGTCAAGGCGGACGGTACGCTCGTGAGCGACAGCACATTGGTGCTCAACAGCCGGAGCGTCACCAACCGGGGCGAGCTGATCGCTCGCGGCAGCTTCGAGGCGGATGTCGAGGTGCTGGACAACAGCAGCGGCAAGCTGCTCAGCGCCGGTAATGCCAACATCCAGGCTGCGCAACTCAGCAACAGCCAGGGGCAAGTCATTGCGCAAAGGAACCTGGAACTCGGTGGCGGCGCCCTGAGTAACCAGGACGGTGAAGTGCTGGCCGCCGGCGAGCTGCACGTCGATGCCGCGTCGCTGGACAACCAGAGCGGTGCCGTCGCCGCCAACGTCATCGATCTGAAGCTGAGCGGGGTGCTGAGCAATGCTCAGGGCTTGATCGAGTCCAGCCAGGCGCTGGCGCTTGCCGTCGATAGCGTGCAGAACCGAGATGGCCGACTGCGTGCCCTGGCGAGCAGTGACAAGAGCGCTTTCCAGGTTGGCAACCTGTTCGACAATGACCAGGGCCTGGTGGAAATCGGCAACGCCGCCTTCGCCCTTGCCAGCGGCTCGCTGAGCAACCAGGGTGGCACGATGCGTCATCTCGGCAGCCAGGGATTCGAGCTGAATCTGGCCGATCTGGGGAACGCCGGCGGCCGCTTCAGCACCAACGGCGAACTGAGCCTGAGCGCAGACGACTGGAACAACACCAGCGAACTGCAGGCCGAGCGCCTGACCCTGAACATCGGCCAGTTCACCCAGACGGCTACGGGCCAGTTGATCTCGCGGCAGAGCATCACCGCCAACGGGGACAACTGGGTCAACGATGGTGTGATCGCTACCGACGGCACGCTCGACTTGACGCTCACTGGCCGTTACCAGGGTAATGGCGCGTTGCGCAGCCTGGGCGATCTGACTTTCAAGGCCGCAAGCGCCGAGTTCGGCAGCGACGCCGAAGCGAAGAGCGGCGGTGCGGCGCGCTTCGAACTGAGCGGCCAACTGCTCAGCCGGGGGCGCCTGACCGCAGCGCAAGACATGTCTCTTGCGCTGGGCAGCCTCGACAACCGCGGCACGCTGGGCGGTGCAGGCCTGTTGCGTATCGAGGCGGACTCGCTGCGCAACGAGCAGGGGCTGGTCTTCAGTGGTGCGGACATGACCTTGCGCACTGCCAGCCTGGTCAACCTGTTCGGCGATATCTACAGCCTGGGTGCGCTGGATGTCGCTCGCGATGAGCAGGGTGGCAACCTGGATCTGCTGGAGAACCGTTCGGCGAGTATCGAGTCCACGCGGGATATGACCCTGCGTTCAACGGTGCTGCACAACCGCAAGGAAGTCTTCGATTGGCAGCTCGCGCAGACCTACGGCGGTATCAGTGTCGTCTGCTATGACTGCGGTGGCGATCACCACAATGTCGACTATCTGGCGACCGAGCGCTTCGAGGCCAGAGTCGAGGAGGACTCGGCAGCTGCGCGTATTCACAGTGGTGCGAATCTGCTGCTCAAGGGTTCCGAAGTCGCCAACCGTTACAGCACCCTGAGTGCTGCCGGTGACATCGATATCGATGCCGATAGCCTGGAAAACACCGGTGCCACGCTGGCCTCGGTCGAGCGTGTACGCCGCTACAACACCGGTCGGGTGACAGACGGGACGGATGAGCGTTTCCGCGACAACTACATCCATCCCTACAATGCGCAGCCCTTGCCCAAGGTATTGCCGACAGCCCTGGCACGCTGGAGTCTGGTCAGCGATATCCAGACCGAAACGCCCATTGGTGTTGCCGCGCCTGGCATCATCCAGGCCGGCGGCGATGTGCGCGTCCAGGCCACCCAGCCGATTACCAATGACTCCATTCTTGCTCACAACGCCCCCCAGGCGGGTGCCGAGCAAACGCTGGAAACCACCATCAGCAGTGCCACCCAACCGCTGGTCGTGCAGCTCAACCCGCAATTGCCTGCCAACACCGCGCAGCAGGCCGTCGACCCTATTGCCCTGCCGAGCTTCGGCCTGCCGCAGGGGCAGAATGGTCTGTTCCGGACCAATACCGATCCAGGTCACCGCTACCTGATCGAAACCAATCCGGCATTTGCCGACCTCAAGCAGTTTGTCAGCTCCGACTACATGCTCGGCTTGCTGGGGTTCGAGAACGATGTGGCACAGAAGCGCCTTGGCGACGGTCTGTACGAACAGCGTCTGCTTGAGCAAGCGATCGCCGCGCGTACCGGCAAGCGCTACCTCGACGGTTTCACCAATAACGACGCACAGTTCCGCTACCTGATGGACAACGCCATCGCCAGCAAGGATGCGCTGAACCTGTCGGTTGGTATCGGGCTCTCTTCTGCCCAGGTCGCGGCGCTGACCCATGACATCGTCTGGCTCGAAGAGCGTGAGGTGAACGGCGAGAAAGTACTGGTGCCAGTGCTGTACCTGGCCCAGGTCGGGGATCGCCTGGCACCAAGCGGCGCACTGATCCAGGGCCAGGACGTGGCTCTGATCAGCGGCGGCAGCCTCAACAACAGCGGCACCTTGCGCGCCACCAAGAGCCTTGACGTAAACGTTGCGAACGTAACCAACAGTGGCCTGATGCAGGCCAACCAGCGCCTGCAATTACTGGCCACCGACAGCATTCGCAACGCTCAGGGTGGGATCATCAATGGCCAGGACGTTTCCCTGATTGCCCTGACTGGTGACATCCGCAACGAGCGCACCATCAGCCAGCAGAGCGTGGAGGGCAAGGGCTACAGCCAGCTGACCAGCGTCGTGGACAAGGCAGCGGGCATCGAGGCGGGCAACGATCTGCAACTGCTCGCTGGGGGCGATATCCAGAACATCGGTGGCAACCTCAAGGCAGGCGGCGATGCGAAGTTGAATGCCGGTGGTGACGTGATCATCGCCGCTGCTGCCGAAGAGCAAGGCAGCATGCGCAAGGACAGACGCCACTTCTGGAGCACCACCAGCACCACCCAGCATGGCGGCGATGTGCAGGTGGGCGGGGATCTGGCCGTGACTGCCGGGCAGGATATTGCTGTGGTGGCCAGCAGCCTCAAGGCAGAAAGCGACATATCCCTGGATGCTGGCCGGGATGTGACCATCGCTGCAGCGGCCCACGAGAGCAGCAGCGAGTACCACTACAAGCGCAGTGGCAAGAAGGTCGACAAGGAGAATAGCAGCGTACGCCAGCAGACGGCGGTGATCGAGGCGGGTGGGGATCTGGATGTCCTGGCCGAAGGCAACCTGATCCTCAGCGCCAGCCAGCTCAGGGTCGAGGGTGAGGCCTTCCTGTATGCCGGTGAGCAACTGGCGTTGCTGGCTGCGCAGAACAGCGACTACTACCTCTACGACATGAAGAAGAAGGGCTCCTGGGGCAGCAAGAAAACCCAGCGAGACGAAGTCACCACCGTGCGCAACGTTGGTAGTTCCATCACCACGGGCGGTGATTTGACCCTGGTTAGCGAAGGCGACCAGCTCTATCAGAAAGCACGCCTGGAAAGTGGTGGCGACCTGATCCTCGACAGCGGCGGTGCGATCACCTTCGAAGCGGTCAAGGATCTGGATCAGGAGAGCCATGAGAAGAGCAGCAACAGCTGGGCCTGGACCTCTGCCAAGGGCAAGGGCAAGACCGACGAGACCCTGAAACAGAGTGAGCTGATCGCCCAGGGCGACTTGGTCATTCAGGCGGTCGATGGTCTGAAGATCGATATCAAGGAGGTCAACCGGCAGTCGGTCAGCCAGACCATCGATGCCATGGTCAAGGCCGACCCCGAGTTGGCTTGGCTGAAAGAGGCTGAAGCCCGAGGTGATGTGGATTGGCGCCAGGTGAAGGAGGTGCATGACTCCTTCAAGTACAGCCATTCGGGGTTGGGTGGGGCTGCGGCGATGATCATCGCCATCGTGGTGGCGTACTTGACGGCGGGGGCTGCTAGTGGGCTAGTGGCGAGTGCTGCTGGGGCTGGTGGTGCCAGTGCAGGGGCGGCAGCTGGAGCAACCGCAGCGGGTACTGCAGCAGGAGCGACTGCTGCGGGGACGGCAGCGGCCTCCACATCTGTGTGGGCTGCTGCGACGGCGACTAGTGCGGCTGGGTGGGCCAACGTCGCTGCTACAGCAGCTATTTCGTCTGCTGCCGGGACAGCCGCAGTTAGCACTGTCAATAATCGAGGCAATCTTGGGGCAGTACTGAGCGAAACGTTCAGTAGCGACAACCTCAAAGGTTATGCCACCTCGGCCATCACGGCAGGCTTTACTTCTGGGGTACTGGACAGCGCCTTTGGTGTCACTGGCGATAACCTCAATAAGGTCACTAAGGGTTTTGACCTGGGCAAGCCGAGTGATATCGCTAAATTCGGCTCTTACTTGGGGACTCAAGGGGCAGTCCAAGCGCTGGCTCAAACCGCCATTCAAGGCGGTAGCCTGGGTGACAACTTGCAAACCGCTCTGACCGCGCAGGTGCAGCACTTGCTGCAGGCCTCCGTGTTCAAGAACGTGGGGGACTTTGCAGAAAAAGCCAATTGGGCCGAAGGCAGCCCCGAGAAAGTTGCGTTGCATGCGGTGATTGGTGGGCTGTTAAGTGAAGCCACTGGCGGCGACTTCAAGACTGGAGCGTTGGCGGCTGGTGCCAATGAGCTGCTCATCGAGCAACTGTCTGGTGTAATCAAGGGTGACAAGCGCCTTGAACAGACCGTGTCGCAGTTGATCGGTGTGGCTGCTGCGACGGCAACCGGCGGTGACATGGCCAAGGCTGCTGAGTTGGCGAAGAATGCGACGGCTTATAACAGGCAGTTGCACAGTGCTGAAGCCAAGCTCTTGGATGAATTGACTCAACGTGATCCAGAAAGAGCCAGAGCATGGGACGCGGCCGCATGTGCGCTGGTTTCCTGTGCTGCTGGTATACCGCCAAGTGACCCCAATTATGAATTTCTAACGGCCCTGCAGGCGGAGGGGGCACAGTACCCAGAGCTTCAAGTCAGCCTTCAGGAAAGTGGCTTGTTCAGCTACTCACTTAGTGAGCGGTTTAACGACGCGGTTTCCAGCCGTGGGGAGGGGCTTTATTACACCAGCGCTGCCGGTAGTGTCATTGGAGGCGCTGGCGGAGCTATCGTCTCGGGTGTCGGAGGAGCGGGAACTTGTGCTGTTTCACTCGGGCTAGGGTGTGCGCTTGGAGCCGTTGGTTTCGCGGGTAGCGTATCGCAGTATAGCGACGGCGTGGATCGCCTGAGCAGTGGTTATACCTCGACGGAAGGCCAGAAGGTTATAGACTCGTTTAGGCCGGGAACGCATCCGGGGGATGTGAGCCTGGCCGAAAATGTTGGTGATTTCGTAGTATCCGCTGCTGCTGATCTTGTGTTGCAGCGTGTTGGCGGTAAAGTTGTTGATCGTATTGCGAGTGCCGTTGACGGGAAGCTGCATGTGCCCAAAACGGACTCTGGTGTTGTGGGGGATGGTCCAAAAGCGACTGGAACAGCAGGGAAGATTAAGACTGAACCCGGCGCAATACCTGACGCAAATGAAGTACGTGCAGGACAAGGATTATCTGGTCTTGGGTACGATGTTACGCACCAAACCACTGCGTCAGCTAAAGGTGTTCAAGGGCAGCGAACTGCGGACTTGCATGTTGATGGACTCGGTTCCATTGATGTGTACACACCGAAGAATCTTGATCCGACAAAGATAGTTCGAGCGATAGAGAAGAAGTCGAATCAAGCTGGCGGAGTCTTGGTGCAGGCGGACTTGCCAAGCACTGACATGTCGTCCATTGCTGCTCGTATGTGGGGGAAGACTAACGCGCAGAGTATAAAAACTATATTCTTCCAGAAACCTGATGGATCATTGGTGCGATTTGATCGACCTGCTGGAGGAGGCTAATTATGCCGAAGTACTCGTGTGCCTGTGGCTACGTTATGAACCTTTCGCAAGGATGGTCAGGCTATGAGTTGACTCTAATTCCTGAGTCAGCAATAGAGAGCTTGGGGGATAGGCTAGATAGCGAGGATAAGCTGTCTTCTGATCAGTTATATGAAGCTCTTGATGAAAAGGCTATTACGGTCTACCGATGCCCGAAGTGTAGACGATTGCATTTAGAGGAAGAGCCAAACAAGTTCACTACTTATATAATTGAGTAGGCTATTGCTGGATAGATGCCTAGTCTGGGAAAAGGGAAAAGGGGACAGATTTATTTTTAGGCTGACGGTGCTGCGTCATAAATAAATCTGTCCCCTTTTTCCGAAAACCAGTCCGGCGTTGAGAGAGGCTAGTATTAGGGTTGACGGCTATTACTTCCAGGTGACACGTAATAGCAAAACTGGAGAAATAACAAACTCCTTCATTACTATGCCGCCGAGGACGAACTGATGGCTAGCTTGGCTTGGCTTGAAAGCCTCAAGGAATCATTTGCTTCAACTGGCCTGGATTATGAGGACCTTTATGAGCTGATTGAGGCATCTATAGTGAGAGGGCGAACTAGTTTCCCTGCGTTTATCTATGACGCTTCGCGGGGAGTTGGCTTCTCTGTAAGTGAGGGTTTTTTCTACTCTCTTGATCAGGACTGGGACGACCCGGAAGACTTCAATGAGGTCAGTTTCTTTTTGGGCGAAGTGGAAACCTCAAGTATCCCAGTACCTGACTACGTTCTTCTGATGAAAGTTGCAGCTGATGTTTACTCTGCTTTCTTTCCTGATGAGGGGGGAGGTGTTCTAAGGTCTGCTGAAATATTAGAAGAACGATACTCAAAGAAGTCCCTGTCTAATTGAGCATGTTTATTTCAATTCGAGGTCAGCGCCGGGCAATAGCCACCCATCCACGATCCTGCCCCTGAACCCTTCCAGAATGGCCTCGATGCCGAGCCTACCCTCGGCAAAGGCTTCCGGAACAAGGGGACAGATTTATTTTTAGGTTGACGGTGCTGCGTCATAAATAAATCTGTCCCCTTTTTTCGAGGTGAAATACCCGCCAGGTAATGGGGTTAGGCCGAGTGAATTCAAGGTGTATGCCATGATGGATGGTGAGTTAAAGCAGTTCACATTTATTCAATGAGGTGAGGCATGAATACAGTTGAAGATGCCTATAATGAATTGGCTAGAGGGATTATTGATTTTATTGGGGGGCGCTCATGGGATAAAGCCTTCTGTAGTTGTCAGATTTATCACCGGATGGCATCAACAGTCTATTGGCTTGAAAGCTTCGGCAACGTTGATAAAAAGGCATTGGCTTGGCCAAATAGCTGTATTGATAGTGGCAAGGCGGCGATCCTGATTAGGGATGATGTTCTCCAAAAAAATGGGCAGCGCATTTGGGGGCTGATTTTTACGCTTTATCCTGATGGGAAATTTAATATTGAGTATGACTACAGTAAGCCGGAAGATTATGAGGAGACGGACGACATCGTTGGAGAGTAATGGTGAATCAAGGGAAGGTCTGAACTAGGGCGTTATTTTGGGTCGCCTTGACGGGAAAAGGGGACAGATTTATTTTTAGGCTGACGGTGCTGCGTCATAAATAAATCTGTCCCCTTTTTCTGTCCCCTTTTTCCGCAAGCTGTCTAAACGTGGCGGAGCAATTTAAGGCGAAATATCCCAATATCACAGTTAATATTCTTGATAATCAGGGCGTTATGCTCCGCCCGCCGAGGAAGACGCCGTAATGGAAGATCGAGTGACTTATGGTGAAATCCGGGCTTGGTTTCTGGGCAGCTATTACAACTATTGCAGAGCCAAACTCAGCCACCAAAGCCCATGGGCTGAGGGAGAAAGCGAAGTAGGCTATGCCTACAGTGAGCTTGAGAATTCCTTTGACTTGCCTGTTGAAAAATTAATGTTGGAGATTTTAGCGCTTATTCTTTCGGCAGATAGGTCTTCAGAGAAAGTCAAGAAATATCACCTTGACATGATCCGCGGATTGCTAAAGGAGATCGAGCTATCTTCTGTTTTGAATGATTTGCCCTCTGACGAGGCCGCAGAGCTAAAAAAAGATCTCAGGGTGTTGGGTCTTTATTAATTAGATGAAAAGGGGACAGATTGGGAAAAGGGGACAGATTTATTTTTAGGCTGACGGTGCTGTGTCATAAATAAATCTGTCCCCTTTTTCCGTTATGCGCAGCCATGGTGTTGATGTTACCCATACTCCCGGGATAGCAAGATGATAGATGCCCTGAAAGAAAAGCTGTTGATGGAGCTAGTTAATCTAGATGCACCATGGGTAAAAAAAATTGAGTACAACTCTGAAGGCAGTGATTTGAATTGGCTTCCTGTTGCAGAGCTTTCTGGCGGACGTTTCCTTTTAGGGCTTACTGCCGAGGGGCTTTGGGCTCGATCGACTGAGTCTGCTGTTCAGACAGTCAGCGACGAAACAGCGTGTGTATTTTTTCTGCCAATACTAGAAGACCTTCCAGAAGTGGTTCGCGGCAAGATAATTGATGGGCTTAAGTGTTATGGGCTTTCTGAAGAATTCATAGACACATTTCCTTTTGAAAAAGTTGTTATAGAGGGCCTTAAAAGTCAGAGCGAGTACTGGTCTGGTTTGGCATTGAAGTGGGTCTTATTCGTTCCACGGTCTAGCCGTTTGACAGTAGAAGTAGAAGCATTGAGTAAAACTGGGGAGAGTCAGGGAATACGGCACGCGGCTAGAAAGATAGCTAAGCAGCTTAAAGCTTCGTGATAAAAGAGAAAAAGGGGACAGATTTATTTTTCACCAGATCGACTAAGCTGCAGGTCTTAATGGAAGGAGATCGTTATGCCAAGGATGGGGCGAATAGTATTGCCGAACTACCCACATCATGTGGTGCAGCGAGGGCATAACCGGCAGGTGGTGTTTGCTGCTGAACAAGACTATCAGCGTTACATTTCTGATCTGCGTGAGCTGAAAGATGTCTTCGGGGTCAAGGTTTACGCCTATTGCCTGATGACCAATCATGTCCACCTGCTGCTGGCGCCCGGTGAAGCTGTTGCCGGGCTGGGGCAGTTGATGAAGGCGCTGGCGGCGCGAGCTACGCGCTATCGAAATCGTCTGGAGGGGCGCACCGGCACTCTCTGGGAGAGTCGCTACAAGTCCAGCGTCGTCGAGTCAGACGCCTACTTGCTTGCCTGCTGTCGCTATATCGAACTGAACCCGGTTCGAGCCCACATGGTTGCCGAAGCGGTTGATTATCCCTGGTCGAGCCATCGGATGCGGGTAACGGATCAGGCGGACAGCGATTGGTTAGATATAGACCCCTGCTTAGGGAAAAGGGGACAGATTTATTTTTAGGCTGACGGTGCTGCGTCATAAATAAATCTGTCCCCTTCTTCCTCGCAGGGAGGCTCATCCGTCAGGTGAGAAGTACTGGTAGTGATATTTACAGGTATAACCCCGCTACGGGCGATTTGGCGAAGTTTTGATGGCTTATGAAATCATATATACAGGTTGCAATTAGAACAAAGGCTGAAACGATTGATTGGGACATTGGCGAAAGGCTCATTGATTCGTTGAGCCTGAACGGTAGTTTACTGATTCCGGAGAAGGTCTCGCATAATGAAGATAAGTTCACGGAGTCTTTTGTAGGAAAATCTGCGTGTGAAGGTGTTTGGGCATCTAAGGCTGTCATTCGTGTCAACGGCGCTTTGTCGGACTTCCGCCAAGACTTTGCATGGAGAAGAAAGAAGGCGATTAAATCCTCAGGAAGTGTTGTTCATACATCTCGAAATATTCGCGGGCAAACCGTTCCGGGATCAATTTCCCTAAACGCTGCTTGCAGTGAGAAGATCGACTGGTATTCGCTCTTCAGGACGTGGTGCGAAATATTTCCTCCTCAGCTTGGAATGCTTCATCTCTTCAGTGAGCCTGAGCTTGGCCCCCATGAAAGAAATAACAGTTTTCAAATAGGGTCATTTAATGCGGCCTTGAAGCCCGATGTGCCAAATGTTGGCTGGGCGATGTTTTATGGAGACGAGTTTGCCCAAGAGGTTGATGCTGATCAAATCGCAGCATCAGGCTTTCCTATTGAGAGATTAGGTAATGGCTACTTGGTGAGAGTTACAAATAGCATTCAAGATATGGTGGATGATTTCTCGTTATTTTCAAAGCGCCGCGCTGAGCTTAAGAGTTTGTTTCGAGAAGGTTTTTTCCTAACCAATCACGAACCTTCGATTTGAATATCATCAACACCGGTCTTGCGCCGGTGTTGTCATACTCAGGAAAAGGAGGCAGCAGAGAAAGGGGGCAAATTTATTTTTAGGCTGACGGTGCTGCGTCATAAATAAATCTGTCCCCTTTTTCGTTCTGAAAATTGAGCCTGTCTATTCTGGCTCAGCTGTGCGGCCTGATAGATTTATTGTCAGATACTCTATTGATGGTGGTCGCCCTGTTATTGTTGATTTCAAAAACTCACCGGGTGGTGTCTGATGGGCGATCAAGAGTTATATCAGAAAATTGGACAGCTTTTAGTTGATGCTGGCCCAGCGGATGCTAGGGAAATAATAGTTCGTGTGGAGCTTTTCTCAGAGGGTGACGGGGGGAGGTATGAGTTCGATTATGTTAATCAGTCTGGTGGGTTGAGTTGGTTTGATCCGGATGGGCGCGCTGTAGGAGGTCTGACAGACTTGCTGGTCCAATTGCGAGATTATTTTTCAACCAACAATTTGACCGCTGGAGAGAAGGCTTGGTCTGGGTGTGTAATCACATTAGACGTTGATGAAATGAAATTTGGTATTGAGTTCAACTACAATAAGTAGTGTCGCTTCTTCTCAATGAAAATAGCCCCGGCAATGCCGGGGCTATTTGTTTCACTCCGCGGTAGGGAAAAGGGGACAGATTTATTTTTCACCTGACCGACTAAGCTGAAGGTCTCAATGGAAGGAGATCGTTATGCCAATGATGGGACGGATTGTATTGCCGAACTACCCACATCATGTGGTGCAGCGAGGGCATAACCGGCAGGTGGTGTTTGCCGCTGGGCAGCACGATCAGCTCAGCATTTCTGTGCTACCTGACCGATGCCTTCAGACCCAAGTCCTCTGACCATTGCCTGATGTCTGTCCACCAAGGCCGCCGCTAGAGCGACCTTGGACACCTGCGTGCAACCGTGTCCGGTGCGCTCGACGCCTCCTACCGCACCTCCACCACCACTTTACCCACCGCCTTACGCTGGCCGAGTGCATCGATCGCTTCGCCGCCGCGCGCCAGCGGGAAGGTCTGCGACACCAGTGGTTTGAGTTTGCCCTCGGCGTGCCAGGCGAACAGTTGCTGGAAGTTGTCGGCGTTGTCCTGCGGTTGGCGCTGGGCGAATGAGCCCCAGAACACGCCGACCAGGGCGGCACCCTTGAGCAGCGGCAGGTTGGCCGGCAGGGCCGGGATGCCGCCGCCAGCGGCGAAGCCGACCACCAGGAAGCGGCCGTTCCAGGCGATGCTGCGGAAGGCTTCCTCGAACAGCGTGCCGCCCACCGGGTCGTAGATCACATCCACGCCCTGGCCGCCGGTGAGTTTCTTCACCTCGTCCTTCAGGCTCTGCTCGCTGTAGTTGATCAGTTCGTCGGCACCGGCCTTGCGCGCCACTTCCAGTTTCTCGGCGCTGCTCGCAGCGGCGATCACTTTTGCACCCATGGCCTTGCCGATTTCCACTGCTGCCAGGCCGACGCCGCCGGAGGCGCCAAGCACCAGCAGGGTTTCCCCGGCTTGCAGGTTGGCGCGCTGCTTGAGGGCGTGCATCGAGGTGCCGTAGGTCATGCCGAAGGCCGCTGCGGTGGTCAGGTCCATGCTCTTCGGTACCGGCAGCACGTTGTAGGCTGGCACGGCGACCTCTTCGGCGAAGCCGCCCCAACCGGTCAGGGCCATTACCCGGTCACCGCTGCGCAGGTGGCTGACCTTCTCGCCTACCGCCTTGACCACACCCGCTACCTCGCCGCCTGGCGCGAAGGGGAAAGGCGGCTTGAACTGGTACTTGCCTTCGATGATCAGCGTGTCCGGGAAGTTGACCCCGGCGGCCTGGACCTCGATCAGCACCTCGTTCTTTTTCGGTTCGGGGCTTGGCAGGTCTTCCAGTACCAGGGTGTCGGCAGGGCCGAAGGCTTTGCACAGCAGGGCTTTCATCAGATGCGTTCCTCTTGCAGGGTGCCATGCAGTGTAGGAAGCGCCTGCCATGGGTCAACGAGCATGCCCGCGCCTGATAGCCCGGCATAAGCGCCGGGCTTGGGTGCTGGCGTGTGGATGGCTATGCTAGGCACATCCCCGATGGAGTGCCGAACGTGAAACTGTTGACCGCCCTGTTGCTGAGCCTGTCGATCTGCCTGCCTGTCCTGGCGTCTTCGGAGAAGAAGGAAGAGGTGCCGACGACGATCTACCACAGCCTGACGCCTGCCCTGATCGGCAACCTGGCCGACCAGGGCAACCGTCTGAAGTTCTTCAAGGCGGACGTCGCCTTGCGCGTGACCGGCACCGAGGCCGAGGAGCAGGTCAAGCACCACGAGCCGCTGATCCGTCATCAGCTGGTGCTGCTGTTCTCGGCCCAGACCAGCGAGACCATCAATGCTCCCGATGGCCGCGAGAACCTGCGCCAGCAGGCGCTCAAGCAGGTGCAGGACGCGATCAACGCGGAAGAAGGCAAGCCCGTGGTCGAGGACCTGCTGTTCAACAACCTGATCATTCAGTAGCCACAAGCCACAAGCCACAAGCCACAAGCCACAAGCCACAAGCTGCAAGAGGGTGCCTGCTTCTACTTGTGGCTTGCCGCTTGAAGCTTGCTGCTGCTTCTAGGCCATCTGCGCCAGGGTCTTGCGAAAGCGGCTCAGCGCGGCGAGGAAGAACAGCGTGCCGATGCCGACGATGGCCAGCAGGTTCGGCCAGACGATGGCCAGCCCCGCGCCGCGATAGAGGATGGCCTGGGCCAGGGCGACGAAGTGGGTGGTCGGTGCGGCCAGCATGATCTGCTGTACCAGTTCGGGCATGCTCTCGCGCGGTGTGGTGCCGCCGGAGAGAATCTGCAGCGGCAGCAGCACCAGGATGATCAGCAGACCCAGCTGTGGCATCGAGCGTGCCACGGTGCCGAAGAAGATGCCCATCGAGGTGGTGGCGAACAGGTGCAGCGCCGCGCCCAGCAGGAACAGGGCGATGGAGCCTTCGATCGGTACCTGCAACCAGCCCTGCACCACCAGCAGCAGCGACAGCGCCGCTGCCGTCAGCACCACCAGGCCCATCGACCAGACCTTGGCCAGCATGATTTCCAGCGGCGTCACCGGCATCACCAGCAGGTGTTCGACGGTGCCGTGCTCGCGTTCGCGGATCAGGGCGGCGCCGGTGAGAATGATCGAGAGCATGGTGATCTGGTTGATCACCTCCATCACCGAGCCGAACCAGGCGCGGGTCAGGTTCGGGTTGAACTGCACGCGCAATACCAGATCGGCGGGCTGCTGCAGGTCGCCCCGGTAGCGGCGGACGAACTCGGCGACTTCGCTGGTGCCGATGTTCTGGATGTAGCCGGCGCCGGTGAAGGCCATGCTCACCTGGGTGGCATCGACGTTGAGCTGGATCGCCGGGCTGCGGCCGGCCAGTACGTCACGCTGGAAGTTCGGCGGAATATTCAGGGTGAAGGTGTAGCGGCCGGAGTCCATGCCGCGATCCATCTGGCTCAGGTCGATGCGCTCCGGCGTGCGGAAGTAGGGCTGCTGGAAGGCCTGGATCAGCCTTTCGGAGAGTTGCGACTGGTCCTCGTCGACCACGGCGATGGCGGCGTTGTGCAGGCTTTCCGGCAGGCTGGTGGCGGCCGAATAGACGCCCATGCTGAAGGCCCAGAGGATCAGGATCACCAGCGCCAGGTCGTGCTGCAGGCTGCGCAGTTCCTTGATGCCGAGGTGCAGGATATTGGCCAGGCGTTCCATCAGACCTCCTGTTTGCGCAGCAGGCTGGCGCTGAGCAGGGTCAACAGCGGCACGGTCAGTGCCAGGGCGAGGAAATAGCCGGCCAGGTCGCGTAGCTCCAGCGCCTTGGAGAACAGGCCACGGCTGATCACCAGGAACTGCGATGTCGGGTAGAGCTGGCCGACCAGCGCGCCGAAGCCTTCCAGCGAAGCCACCGGGTAGATCAGCCCGGAGAACTGGATGGCGGGCAGCAGGGTGGCGATGGCGGTGCCGAATACGGCGGCGATCTGGCTCTTGGTGAAGGTCGACATGAGCAGGCCGAGGCCGGTGGCGCAGGCCAGGTAGAGCAGGGCGCCGGCCAGCAGGGTCAGCGGGTTGCCCTTGAGCGGCACGTCGAACACGGTGACCGCCAGCAGCACCAGCAGGATGAAGTTGAACAGCCCCAGGGCGATGTAGGGCAACTGCTTGCCGAGCAGGAATTCCAGGCGGGTGACCGGGGTGACGTAGAGGTTGATGATCGAGCCCAGCTCCTTCTCGCGCACCACGCCGAGTGCCGTGAGCATCGCCGGGATCAGCATCAGCAGCAGCGGGATCACCGCCGGCACCATGGCCTTGAGGCTTTCCACGTCCGGGTTGTAGCGGTAGCGCACTTCCAGTTCGGCTGCGCTGCTGGCTTGTGGCTGAGGCGAGCGCCGGGCCAGCTCGGCCAGGTAATGCTGGTGCAGGCCGGTGACGTAGCCCTTGATGGTTTCGGCGCGGGTCGGCATGGCGCCGTCGATCCACATGCCGATCTGTGGGCTGGCGCCGCGCTTGAGGTCGCGGCCGAAGTTCTGCGGTATCTCCACTGCCAGGCTGATGTCGCCGTCGCGCAGGCGTCGCTCCAGTTCGTCGTAGTCGCGCAGGGGCGCCTTCTCCAGGAAGTAGCGCGAGCCGGAGAGGTTGAGGTGATACTCCTGGCTGGTGGTGGTCTGGTCGCGGTCGAGCACGGCGAAGGACAGGTCTTCCACGTCGAGGCTGATGCCGTAGCCGATGATGAACAGCAGCAGCACGGTGCCCAGCAGCGCCATGCCGCCCCGGATCGGGTCGCGACGCAGCTCCAGCGCCTCGCGCCGGGCATAGCTGAACAGGCGGCGCAGGCTGAAGCGCTGGCGCTGCGGTGCGGGTTTCTGTTGCAACGGTGGTGCCTCGCTGAGCGGCTGCTCGCCGACGGCTTCCTGCAGGTAGGCGATGAAGGTGGCTTCGAGGCTGTCCAGCCCGCGCTTGTCCATCAGCCCCTGCGGCGTGTCGCTGTCGAGCACCTTGCCGGCGTGCATCAGCGAGATGCGGTCGCAGCGCTGCGCCTCGTTCATGAAGTGGGTGGAGATGAAGATGGTCACGCCGTCCTGGCGCGACAGGTCGAGCATCAGTTGCCAGAAGCCGTCGCGGGCGACCGGGTCGACGCCCGAGGTCGGTTCATCGAGGATCAGGATCTCCGGCTTGTGGATCACCGCGACGGCCAGCGAGAGGCGCTGGCGGATGCCCAGCGGCAGACGCTCGGGGAGCATGTCCATGACCTCGCCGAGGTCGAAACGCTCGGCCATCTGCGCCACCCGTGGGCCGATCTCGGCGCTGGGTACGTGGAACAGCTGGGCGTGCAGCACCAGGTTCTGCCGCACTGTCAGCTCGCCATACAGGGAGAACGCCTGGGACATGTAGCCGACCCGCTTGCGCGTGGCCATGTCACGCGGGTCGACCGCCTGGCCGAACAGCAGTGCCTCGCCCTCGCTGGCCGGCAGCAGGCCGGTGAGCATCTTCATGGTGGTGCTCTTGCCGCAGCCGTTGGAGCCGAGGAAGCCGAAGATCTCGCCACGGCGAATGCGGAACGACACCTGGTCGACGGCAACGAAGTCGCCGAAGCGCATGGTCAGGCCCTTGGCCTCGATGGCGATCTCGCTGCTGCCCTGCAGCGGGGGGATAAGTACCTGTTGGTGGCCGCGCCGCCGCTCTTCCGGGAGCAGGGCGATGAAGGCCTGCTCC
Source organism: Ectopseudomonas khazarica (assembly GCF_004521985.1). Classification (GTDB taxonomy): domain Bacteria; phylum Pseudomonadota; class Gammaproteobacteria; order Pseudomonadales; family Pseudomonadaceae; genus Aquipseudomonas; species Aquipseudomonas khazarica. The sequence goes on along the minus strand of NZ_SBHZ01000018.1, from coordinate 25,303 downwards.
AGGCTGGCGCAAGCGGTGCGTTCGCGCAGTTCGGCGGGGCTGCCTTCGGCCAGCACGCGGCCGTCGTCCATCGCCACCAGGTGGTCGAAGCGCTCGGCTTCCTCCATGTAGGCGGTGGCCACCAGCACGCTCATCTGCGGGCGCTGTGTGCGGATGCGCTCGATCAGCTCCCAGAACTGGTTGCGTGACAGGGGATCGACGCCGGTGGTCGGCTCGTCGAGGATCAGCAGGTCGGGATCATGGATCAGCGCGCAGCACAGCCCGAGTTTCTGTTTCATACCGCCGGACAGCTTGCCGGCTGGGCGTTCGCGGAACGCGGCCATGCCGGTGCTGCGCAGCAGGTCGTCGATGCGCTGTTCGCGTTCGGCGGCGTCCTGGCCGAACAGGCGGCCGAAGAAATCGAGGTTCTCGAACACCGACAGGGTGGGATAGAGGTTCTTGCCCAGGCCCTGCGGCATGTAGGCGATGTGCGGGCAGACGTTGCGCCGATGCCGAGCCTCGGCCATGTCGCCGCCGAGGACCTCGACCTGGCCGTCCTGGAGCTTGCGGGCACCGGCGATCAGCGCCAGCAGGCTGGACTTGCCGACGCCGTCCGGGCCGATCAGGCCGACCATGCGCTGTGCCGGCAGGCTCAGGTCGATCTGCTGCAGGGCGTGGGTTTCGCCGTAGCGCAGGCCGACGCCAGCCAGGCGCGCGACCGGCGCGTTCATTGCGGAACCTTGATCGCCAGGTGCTCAGGCCATTCGGCCTCGGGGTCGAGGCGCAGGTAGGCCATGCCGGGGACGCCGGTCTTCACCTGCTGCAGGTGCTTGCTCAGCAGCTCGGGGTCGATGCGTGCCTTGACCCGGAACATCAGCTTCTCGCGTTCGCTGGCGGTTTCCACGGTCTTCGGCGTGAACTGGGCGACGCTGGCGACATAGCTGACCTTGGCCGGGATCACGTACTGCGGTGCGGCATCGATCACCAGGCGCACCTCACTGCCGAGGGCGACGCGGCCGGCCTGGCGTTCGGGCAGGAAGAAGGTCATGTAGACGTCGGTGAGGTCCACCAGGTTGAGCAGCTTGCCGCCCGCGCCGAGCACTTCTCCCGGCTGGGTCACACGGTACTGGACGCGGCCGGCGCGCGGCGCCTTGAGCTGGCTGTCGTCGATGTCCACCTGCAGGCGTTCGACGCTGGCCTGGGCGGCTTCGGTGGCCGATTGCGCCTCGATGGCCTGCGACTGGGCGGCGGCGATGCCGGCCTCGGCCGAGCTGACCTGGGCACGGGCGGCGGCCAGGGCGGCTTCGGCGCTCTGCAGGCGCGCCAGGTCATCGTCCAGCTGTTGCTGGGCCAGGGCATTGCGCTTGACCAGCGTGGCGCTGCGCGCGTGACGCTTGCGTGCGGCATCCAGCTCGGCCTGGCGCTGGCGCACCACCGCCTCGGCGGTGCGCTTCTCGCTTTCCCGCAGGCTGATCTGGCTGGCAGCCGTCACCTGGCCATTCTCCGCCTGGCGCAACTGCGCACGGGCCTGGGCCAGCTGGGCCTCGAGGACCTGGGTGTCCATGCGCGCCAGGACCTGCCCGGGCTCAACGAAGTCGCCTTCGTCTACATCGATACTGGCGATGCGTCCGGCCAGTTTGGTCGCTACGTCCACCTCGGTGGCCTCGATGCGCCCGTTGCCGCTGGCGAAGCCCTCCGGCAGGCCGCTCGGGCGCAGTTGCCACCAGGCGATGGCGGCCACTGCGGCCAGGCCGAAAACGATCAGATAGGGGAGGCGACGTCGCGCGTTGTTCATCTCAGCGTCCTTTCTGCGGGCCCTTGCTCGGGACCATGATTAGCAGACTTTCATTGTCTGCGCTCAGCCTGTTGCGTGGTTTGATGCAGGTCAAGCGAGGGCGGCGCCCCACAGGCAGGTGCGATTGCGGCCCTCGTGCTTGGCACTGTACAGCGCCTGGTCGCAGCGGGCGATCAGTTCGCCGGGCTGTTCGTCACGAACCGGATCGAGCACGGCGAGGCCGATGCTCAGACTCAGGCGTTCCAGCGGGCTGGCGGGGTGAGGAAGCTCCAGCGCGGCGATGCCGGCGTGAATGCGTGCGGCGACGTGCTCGCCGCCATCGAGCCCGGTGCCGGCCAGGATGATGGCGAACTCCTCGCCGCCATAGCGGCAGGCCGCGTCGCCCTCGCGCTGCAGGCTGTCCTGCAGCACGGCGCTGACCTTGCGCAGCGCATCGTCGCCGGCCAGGTGGCCGAGGGCGTCGTTGTAGGCCTTGAAGTGGTCGATATCCAGCAGCAGCAGGGTCAGCGGCGCACCGGCCCGTCGTAGCCGACGCAGCTCGGCCTGCAGGCGCTGGTCGAAGTAGCGCCGGTTGTAGAGGCCGGTCAGGCCGTCCTGTTGCGACAGGCGTTGCAGGCGGTCCTCCAGTTGCAGGCGCTCGCTGTTGTCGCGGGACACGGCAATCAGGTACTCGCGCCCATGCAGCTCCACCAGCTGCGTGTTGATCTCGGCGGGCTGGCGGCTGCCGTCGCGACGGATCAGCTCGCGCTGGAAGATCCGCGAGAGGTTGTCGCGTTGTGCCTCGCGGACCTGCTGCAGCCAGCGGTGGAAGCCCGGCAGGAGCTTTTCCGGGTCCTCGCGCAGCAGTTCGGCGAACTGTTCGGGGCGATAGCCCAGCGTGGCGTAGGTCGCCTGATTCATGTGCAGCAGCTCGCGACTGCTGCTGTCGAAGATGAACAGGCCGTCATGGCTGGAGTCGGTCAGGTCGAGCACCAGTTGCAGGCGCTCGCGGTTTTCGCGCAGGCGTTGCTCGGTCTCCTCGCGGCGCTCGGCTTCCACCTTGTAGCGTCGGTTGGCGAGTTGCAGGGCATGGGCGCGGCGGCTGTTCTCCAGGGCCAGGGCCAGCGCGGCGACCAGCAGCAGGCTGATCGCCAGGCTGGCGCCGAGCACCACGCCGGACAGCGGCGACTCGAGCTGTTCGAGCAGGCGCGCCGTGGGGCTCAGGCGCAGGCTGAAAGCCTGGTTGTTGAGCAGGCTGAGGCCCAGTTGCAGGCTGTGTGGGTCGTCGCCCGTCGTGTCGCCGTGGCGGAACAGGACCTGGCCGTTCTCCAGCAGTTCGAGGTTGAAGGCGTCGCGATCGATCTGCGTCAGCAGCTGCACCATCAGCGGTTCGACGCGAAATACGCCCTGGAGGAAACCGTCGAAGACGCGCTGGCCATCCTGCTGCCGATAGAGCGGTGTGTAGAGCACGAAGCCGCGCCCGCCCTGAACCAGGTCGAAGCTGTTGGAGAAGCGCTGCTCGCCGGTGTCGCGTGCCTCCATGGCCAGCGGGTAGTTGGGGTGACTGGGAAGCAGGCGAAAGTTCAGCGCGGCCTCGTTGCCGGCCACCGGGAACAGCCAGCGCATGCGCAGGTCGTCGCCCACCCACTGGATCGACTGGTAGGCGGGAAAACCGCGCAGTGCGCGCTCGACTTCATCGTCCCAGCTGGCGCGGGGCAGGCGCCCCAGGCTGTTCCACAAGCGGGCGATGCGCTCGAGGCTGGCCACTTCCAGGTGCAGGGTGCCTTCCAGCTGACGCACGAGGCTGCGCGCCTGGTAGCCGACGCGTTCGTCCAGGCGTTGCTGCTGGACGCCTTCGATCTGCCGCCACAGCAGCACGCTGGCGCCGCTCAGCACCAGTAACAGGAAGGCCAGCGCGAGTCGCGCTGGCCAGGCGGAGGATGCCGGCATGGATAACTCCCAAAGCTCTCATTGGGTGATAGCACAGTGCCGGTGCTGGCTCAACGCATGGCCAGGATCGCCGTCCATTCTTTTTCGCCGACGGGCATCACCGAGAGCCGGCTGCCGCGCTGCACCAGGGCCAGTTCGGCCAGCAGCGGGTTGTTCTTCAGGTGCTGCAGTGGCAGCACCTCGGCGAAGGCTTCGACGAACGCCACATCCAGCGCGCTCCAGGGGTTCTTCTCCGGGCTGGCCTTGGGGTCGTGGTAGTGGCTCTGCGGGTCCAGCGCGGTCGGGTCCGGGTAGACCTCGCCGTCGATGCGGCCAATGCCGGCGATGCCCGGCTGCGGACAACTGGAGTGATAGAAGAAGAACTGATCGCCCGGACGCATCGCGCGCAGGAAGTTGCGCGCCTGGTAATTGCGCACGCCATCCCAGCGCGTCTTGCCCAGGCGTTGCAGGTCGTGGATCGACAATTCGTCGGGTTCGGACTTCATCAACCAATAAGGCATGAACTTTGCTCCTGCAGGTCTGTCCGTTAGCGGACGCTCGTTTGAGTGGAACTCTCCGACAGCCGGTTGGCGCCAGAAATTGCACCGCGCTCGGCCCTGGCGGAAAATGCCCGGCTTAACGCTTGGCGACGTCGTATTGCACACAACAATAACGCGCGACCAACGCGCGCAGTTGCCTTGAAGGGGGAGGCAATAGATGAAACGCAAGCCAGATCTTTTGTGGGTTCTCGTAGTACTTTTCAGTCTGGGCGTGGTTACCACGGGTTACACCCAGAGCCTTTGGGAGCGCCAGAGCGACGTTTCCATCAAGGTCACGCAGCAGCCCTGATTCGCGGGCTCGCAGCGTCAGCGCCGCAAGGATCGCGGTGCCACCCGCTCGTCAGTACCAGCGCCTGTCCGTCACCGTCGCCTGCAAGGGCACATCCCAGCTGGCCATCGCCAGTTCGTCCACCCGCTGACATTCATGCGCCAGTCCCAATAGCGTCGGCTTGTGCCAATTTTTGCGCATGCGCAGGTAGGCCAGGCTGCGGTCATAGAAACCACCGCCCATGCCCAGGCGACCGCCGCGGTCGTCGAACCCCACCAGCGGCAGCAGCACCAGGTCCAGTGCCCAGAGCTTGCGCTGACGTTTGGGGCGCGGGCTGGGTTCGAGGATGCGGAAGCGATTGCCCGCCAGTTTCTCGTGCCGGGTGACGCGCTGGAACACCATCTTGGTGCGCGGCCAGGCGCTGAGCACCGGCAGGTAGGTGCGCTTGCCGCGTTTCTGTGCGGCTGCCAGCAGCGGGCGAGGGTCGATTTCGCCGTCGTTGGGCAGGTACAGGGCGATGTGCCGGGCGCGGCGAAACTGCGGGCTCTGCGCCAGTTGGCGGTACAGGTTGCGCGCGGCGCTGCGTTGCTGGCTGCGGCTGAGCGCACGACGACGCTGGCGCAGCACACGGCGCAGTTGCGGGCGGCTGAGTGGGGCGGAAGGAGTCATGGGCAGAGGATGAAGCAGGGTGGGTAGCGGCGGCTACCGGAGGGGGAGGTGACTTCCCAGCGTGCCGCTGTCGGTTTAGCCCTTGAACCCGAAAGTTCAAGGTGGAGGTTGCAGGAGGCGTTAAGGCTTTCCGTCAGGCGGACATGCACACCTGCCCCAACATGCAACCCCCGTGGTTGTGCGTATCGGCTCAGGGACATCCCCGACTGGCGCACACCCCAGGAAGTGGCGGCCAGTATACCCGAATAGACGGGTGGAGGGGCGGCCTGCGACGAACTGGCAGGCATGTTCGGCTCAGGAAGCCGAGTCGTCGGTCAGGGCGCGGTCGACGCGATCGAGCAGGTCGCGCACCTGCTGGCGCGTGGAGCTGGCGTCCTGATCCAGGCGCTGCTGCTTGTGCAGCAGGTCATGGGTGATGTTCAGGGCCGCCATCACCGCCACGCGGTCGGCGCCGATCACCTTGCCGCTGGTGCGGATCTCGCGCATCTTGCCATCCAGGTAGCGCGCGGCGCTTTCCAGGTTGGCGCGTTCGTCCTGGGGGCAGGCGATGCAATATTCTTTGTCCAGAATGTGGACGGTCACGGTGTTCGACTGGGTCATGAGTCCTGCTCCAGGGCTTTGAGGCGCGAAATCATCGATTCGACCTTGTGCCGGGCCATTTCGTTCTTTTCGATCAGATGGGCGCGTTCCTCGCGCCAGGCCTGTTCATTCGCCAGCAGGAGTCGGTTGTGAGCCTTGAGCTGCTCGACACGCTGGATCAGCAGCTCCAGCTTGGCGGTCAATGCGTGCAGATCGGCGTCTTCCATGGGCTCTCGCTATGGGAGGGAATGGCTGGACTATATAGGCTGGACCCGGGTAGGGGTCAAACCCAGATGGCAGTGGCGTGATGCGTACGACGTCATCGACACCCCGGCGGACTTCGATGGTCTTGCCGCGTCTGCCGGTGCTAGGATACGAGGCCTCCATTCTAGAGATTGCGCCGTCTGGCGCCTAGCTATCTATGTCGATTCCAAGTTCTCCCTACGCCGCCTTCGCCGCTCTGCTGAGCAGCGCAGGGCACTCCGTCTCGCCCGCGGAACTGCATGGCCTGCTGCTCGGCCGCAGTTGCGCCGGTGCCGGCTTCGAGCCGGATGCCTGGCTGCTCGACGCCACCGACCTGCTCGGCGGTGAGCCGCAGGACAACGTGCGCCAGGCGCTGATCGGTCTGCAGGAGATGGTCAAGGGCGAGCTGTGCAGCGAGGACATCAGCCTGGTGCTGCTGCTGCCGGATGACGAAACCCCCCTGGCGCAACGTGCGGTTGCCCTGGGCCAGTGGTGCCAGGGCTTCCTCGGTGGCTTCGGCCTGACCGCCCGCGACGGCGCGCTGAGCGCCGAGGCCATGGAAGTGCTGCAGGATCTGTCCGCCATCGCCCAGGTCCAGGGTGGCCTGGAGGAATCCGAGGATGGCGAGAGCGATTACATGGAAGTGATGGAATACCTGCGCGTCGCGCCCCTGCTGTTGTTCACCGAGTGCGTGAAGCCCGCGGCGCCTGCCGCCAAACCCTCCCTGCACTGATCTTTCCCGGAGCCCGTCTTGACCAGCATCCCCAAGTCCGAATACGCCCGTCGGCGCAAGGCGCTGATGGCGCAGATGGAACCCAACAGCATCGCCATCCTGCCGGCTGCGCCGGTGTATATCCGCAACCGCGATGTCGAGCACACCTACCGCCAGGACAGCGACTTCCAGTACCTCACCGGTTTCCCCGAGCCGGAAGCGGTGATGGCGCTGATTCCCGGTCGCGAGCACGGCGAGTACGTGCTGTTCTGCCGTGAGCGCGATCCCGAGCGCGAGCTGTGGGACGGCCTGCGTGCCGGCCAGGATGGCGCCATCGCCAGCTATGGGGCCGACGATGCGTTTCCCATCGGCGATATCGACGACATTCTTCCGGGGCTGATCGAGGGGCGCGAGCGCGTCTATTACGCCATCGGCTGCAATCAGGAGTTCGACCAGCGCCTGATGGAGTGGATCAACCACATCCGCGCCAAGGCCCGTCAGGGGGCTACGCCGCCGAACGAGTTCGTCGCCCTCGACCACCTGCTGCACGACATGCGCCTGTACAAGTCGGCTGCCGAGGTGAAGGTGATGAAAGAGGCTGCCGAGATCAGTGCGCGTGCGCACATTCGCGCGATGCAGGCCAGCCGCGCCGGCCTCCACGAGTACCACCTGGAAGCCGAGCTGGATTACGAGTTCCGCAAGGGCGGGGCGAAGATGCCGGCCTATGGCAGCATCGTCGCGGCGGGCAAGAATGCCTGCATCCTGCACTACCGCGAAAACGACGCGGCGCTCAGGGATGGCGACCTGGTGCTGATCGACGCCGGCTGCGAGATCGACTGCTACGCCAGCGACATCACCCGCACCTTCCCGGTCAGCGGCACCTTCTCGCCCGAGCAGAAGGCCATCTACGAGCTGGTGCTGGCGGCCAACGAGGAAGCCTTCAAGCACATCGCTCCGGGCAAGCACTGGAACGAGGCGCACGAAGCCACCGTTCGCGTGATCACTGCCGGCCTGGTCGAGCTGGGCCTGCTCAGCGGCGATGTCGACGAGCTGATCGCCAGCGAAGCCTACAAACCCTTCTACATGCACCGGGCCGGCCACTGGCTGGGCATGGACGTGCATGATGTCGGCGACTACAAGGTCGGCGGGGAATGGCGCGTGCTCGAGCCGGGCATGGCGATGACCGTCGAGCCGGGCATCTACATCGCCACCGACAACGAGGCGGTCGCCAGGAAATGGCGCGGCATCGGCGTGCGCATCGAGGACGACGTGGTGGTGACCCGCAAGGGCTGCGAGATTCTCACCGGCGGGGTGCCCAAGAGCGTCGCCGAGATCGAGGCACTGATGGCGGCCGCGCGCAGCGAGGCGGCCTGAGCCCATGTCACGTGTGCATGTGGCGATCATCGGCGGTGGCCTGGTCGGTGCCAGCCTGGCGCTGGCCCTGCAGGACAGTGCGCGGCAGCGGGGCTGGCGCATTGCGCTGATCGAGCCCTTCGCTCCGGGCAGCGACTACCAGCCCAGCTATGACGCACGCTCCACCGCGCTGTCCTACGGCAGCCGGCTGATCTACGAGCGCCTCGGCCTGTGGCAGGGTATCGCCCAGCGGGCCGAGCCGATTCAGCAGATTCACGTTTCCGACCGTGGCCGTTTCGGCGCCACGCGCCTGCAGGCGATCGAGGAGGGCGTGCCGGCGTTGGGCTATGTGGTGGAAAACGCCTGGATCGGCCATTGCCTGTGGCAGGCGCTGGATGCCGATGTCGTCGAATGGCGCTGCCCGGCGGAGGTCAGCGCGATGCAGCGCCTGGACGATGGCTATCGTCTGACGCTGAGTGACGGCGCCAGCCTCGAGTGCGACCTGGCCATTCTCGCCGATGGCGGCCGCTCCGCCCTGCGTGAGCAGCTCGGCATCGGCGTCAACGTCAAACCCTATGGGCAGAGTGCGCTGATCGCCAACGTCAGCCCGCTGGAGGCGCATCGCGGGCAGGCCTTCGAACGCTTCACCGATGACGGCCCGATGGCCCTGCTGCCGCTGAGCGACAACCGCTGCGCTCTGGTCTGGACGCGTGCGAGCGCCGATGCCGAACGCCTGCTGGCGATCAGCGCGGCGAGCTTCCTCGGCGAGTTGCAGCAGGCCTTCGGCTATCGCCTGGGCGCCCTGCAACAGGTCGGTGCCCGGCATCTCTATCCATTGAGCCTGGTCGAGGCGCAGGAGCAGGTGCGGCCGCACCTGGTGGTGCTCGGCAATGCGGCGCACAGCCTGCACCCCATCGCGGGCCAGGGCTACAACCTGTCGCTGCGCGATACCCTGGCGCTGGCCGAGGTGCTGATCGGCAGCGAGGGGCCGCTGGGCGACTTCGCCACGCTGCAGCACTACCAGCAGCGGCAGCAGCTCGACCAGCAACTGACCGTCGGCTTCTCCGACCAGGTGACGCGCCTGTTCAGCAATGCCCAGCCGCTGCTCAGCGCCGGGCGCAACCTGGGGCTGCTCGGCCTCGACCTGCTGCCGCCGGCCAAGCGCTGGTTCGCGCGGCAGGCCATGGGTCTGGGAACCCGCAGTCTGTGAGTCGATTCGTAGGGTGTCGTGGGGCCGCCCAGGCCGTGCGCACCATGGATTCCGAGCGGTGCGCAGCACGCACCCCTGAGTTTAAGGAATGATATGCGCGCGGATTTGATCATCGTCGGCGCCGGCATGGTGGGCAGTACGCTGGCCCTGGCGCTGGAGCACAGTGGGCTGGACATCCTGATCGTCGATGGCAGCCCGCTCAGCGTGCCGCCCTTCGTCGCACAGGCGCCGTTCGAGCCACGGGTCAGTGCCCTGTCCATGGCCAGCCAACGCATCCTGCAGCGCTTGGGCGCCTGGGACGGCATCGCCGCCCGACGGGCCTGCCCCTACGGCGAGATGCGCGTGTGGGATGGCTCCGGCACCGGCAGCATCCATTTCGCTGCGGCCAGCGTGCATGCCGAGACGCTGGGGCATATCGTCGAGAACCGTGTGGTGCAGGACGCCCTGCTCGAGCGCCTGCACGACAGCCAGATCGGCCTGTTGCCCGGCGCGCGCCTGGAACAGCTGCGCCGCAGTGGTGACGACTGGCTGCTGACCCTCACCGATGGCCGCCAGCTGCGTGCGCCGTTGCTCGTCGCGGCCGATGGCGCCAATTCCGCCGTGCGCCGCCTGGCCGGCTGTGCCACGCGCGAATGGGATTACCTGCATCACGCGATCGTCACCAGCGTGCGTTGCGAGCGCCCGCACCAGGCCACGGCCTGGCAGCGTTTCACCGACGATGGTCCGCTGGCCTTCCTGCCGTTGGCCGGGCCGGCTGGCGAGCACTGGTGCTCGATCGTCTGGTCCACCGTGCCGGCCGAGGCCGAGCGCCTGATGGCGCTGGACGACGAGGCTTTCTGCCGTGAGCTGGGCAAGGCGTTCGAGTCGCGTCTCGGCACGCTGCTGCATGCCGACCGCCGTCTGTGCATCCCGCTGCGTCAGCGTCATGCGAAGCGCTACGTGGAGCCGGGGCTGGCGCTGATCGGCGACGCCGCGCACACCATCCATCCGCTGGCGGGGCAGGGCGTCAACCTGGGCTTTCTTGATGCCGCCGTGCTCGCCGAGGTGCTGCAGCATGCCGCCGCACGTGGCGAGAACCTGAGCGAGGAGCGCGTGCTGAGCCGTTTCGAACGCCGCCGCATGCCGCACAACCTGGCGATGATGGCCGCGATGGAAGGTTTCCAGCGCCTGTTCCAGGCCGACCCCCTGCCGCTGCGTCTGCTGCGCAACATGGGCCTCGACCTGGTCGACGGCCAGGCCGAGGCCAAGGCACTGTTCGTGCGCCAGGCGCTGGGGCTTTCCGGTGACCTGCCGGAGCTGGCCAGGGCCTGAGCCCGCCCCTTGCATGGATGAACGAGGAGCGTGCATGAAGCACCTGCTGCGTGGCGTGTGGATAGCGTTGCTCGCTGTCGCAGGCGGCTGCGGCACCCTGACGGGCCGCGAGGGTGAAAACGGCGCCCTGCCGGTGGAGACCTACAAGAGCGTCAACGGCGATCTCTACCTGCTGGGGATGCGCCCTGGCCCCAGCGGCAGCGGCAATCCCGGGACGGTGGTTTGCTGGTTCAGCGTCGTCTGTCCCGTGCTGGCGGTCGTCTCGCTGCCGCTCGATGCGCTGATCGATACCTTGCTCCTGCCTGCCGATCTGCGGGCCGCCCGCGAGCCTGAAAATGCTTTGTAACAACTGACCCTTGTGCAAGGGAAGGTTTCGTTGAGAAGGCAAATAACATTCACTACTATTCAGCCACTTTTGCTTACCCATAAGAGGCTGGTCCCATGAAGGCTCGCAACGCGCTTCTCGCCGCATTCACCCTCAGCACCCTGGCTACTGCCGTCCAGGCCGCCGATGAAGTCGTGGTCTATTCGTCGCGCATCGACGAACTGATCAAGCCGGTATTCGACGCCTACACCGCCAAGACGGGTGTGCAGGTGAAGTTCATCACCGACAAGGAAGCGCCGCTGATCGCCCGCCTCAAGGCCGAAGGGGCCAATACCCCGGCCGACATGCTGATCACCGTCGATGCCGGCAACCTCTGGCAGGCCGAGCAGGAAGGCGTGCTGCAGCCGACCAAGTCCGCCGTGATCGACGCCAACATCCCGGCCCAGTATCGCTCCAGCACCGACAGCTGGACCGGCCTGTCGCTGCGCGCGCGGACCATCTTCTACTCCACCGAGCGGGTCAAGCCGGAGGAGCTGTCCACCTACGAAGCGCTGGCGGAGAAGAACTGGGAAGGCCGCCTGTGCCTGCGTACCAGCAAGAAGGTCTACAACCAGTCGCTGACCGCCACGCTGATCGAGGCCCATGGCGCCGAGAAGACCGAAGAGATCATCAAGGGCTGGGTCAACAACCTGGCCACGGACGTGTTCCCGGATGACACCGCGCTGCTGCAGGCCATCGACGCCGGCCAGTGCGACGTGGGCATCACCAACACCTACTACTACGGCCGCCTGCACAAGCAGCAGCCGGACCTCAAGGTCAAACCCTTCTGGCCGAACCAGGATGACCGTGGCGTGCACGTCAACCTGGCCGGTGCTGGCGTCACCCAGCATGCCCCGCATGCCGAGCAGGCCAGGAAGCTGCTGGAGTGGATGACCACCCCGGAAGCGCAGGGCATCTTCGCCGGCGTCAACCAGGAGTATCCGGCCAACCCGGCGGTCGAGCCGTCTGCCGAGGTGGCGTCCTGGGGCACGTTCAAGGCCGACAGCGTCGCCACCGAAGTGGCCGGCAAGCGCCAGGCCGAAGCGACCATGCTGATGGACCGCGCCGGCTGGCAGTAAGGGGGATTGCGCAGGGGGATGACGCCTCTTCATCCACCGTGGTGGAGTGCCAGAGCCTGAGCCACCCTGCGCCTTGATCGTCGAGGCAGACGTTCGACGATCTGACCGCTGCCGTTATACTGCGACGCCCCGCCTTGCCGGGGCGTCGTCCTTTCCGTCGCCGAGGAATCCGCGTGCCGCATCCTGTCCAGCGTCGCTGGTACCCCATCGTCCTTGCCGTAGCCGCTCTGGTGCTGATGCCCTTGTCGGTGCTGCTGTTGAGCTGGCACGAGGTGGACCCGCAGATCTGGGCGCACCTGTGGCAGACGCAGATGGCTCGGCTGATCGGCAACACGCTGACCCTGGTGATCGGCGTGGCTGTGGGCGTGACGCTGCTGGGGGTCAGCCTCGCCTGGCTCACCAGCCTCTGCGAGTTCCCCGGGCGGCGCTGGCTGGACTGGGCGCTGATGCTGCCCTTCGCCATCCCTGCCTACGTCCTGGCGTTCGTCTTCGTCGGCCTGCTGGACTTCGCCGGCCCGGTGCAGACGCTGTTGCGCGAGTGGTTCGGCAGCGGTTTGCGTCTGCCGCGCGTGCGCTCCACCGGTGGCGTGATCATCGTCCTGGTGCTGGTGTTCTATCCCTACGTCTACCTGCTCGCCCGCGGGGCCTTCCTGGCCCAGGGCAAGGGCCTGATGGAAGCGGCGCGCGTGCTCGGGCAGAGCCCCTGGCAGGCCTTCTGGCGCGTGGCCCTGCCCATGGCGCGACCGGCCATCGGGGCCGGCCTGGCCCTGGCGATCATGGAGACCCTGGCCGACTTCGGCGCTGTGTCGGTGTTCAACTTCGACACCTTCACCACGGCGATCTACAAGACCTGGTACAGCTTCTACAGCCTGACCAGCGCGACCCAGCTGGCCAGCCTGCTGCTGCTCGCGGTCGCCCTGGTGCTCTATGGCGAACGTCGTGCGCGCGGTGCGGCGCGCCCGGCCAACGAGCGGCCAAGGGGCAAGGCCCTGTACCAGCTGCACGGCTGGAAAGCCTTCGCGGCCAGCGCCTGGTGCGGCCTGGTGTTCGCCTGTGCCTTCGTCATTCCGCTGCTGCAGCTGCTGGCCTGGTTCTGGCAGCGCGGGCGTTTCGACCTGGACGAGCGCTATGCCGGGCTGATCCTGCACACCCTCTACCTGGGCGGCCTGGCGGCGCTGATCACGGTCAGCGTGGCCATGCTGCTGGCCTTCGCCCGGCGCCAGGCACCCAACCGCGCGGTGCGCGTCGGCGTCGCCCTGGGCAACCTGGGTTATGCCCTGCCGGGCTCGGTGCTGGCGGTGGCGATCATGCTGGCGTTCAGCTTCCTCGACCGCGAGATGGTGATCCCCTTGTCGACGGCTTTGGGTGGTGCCGGCAAACCCTTGCTGCTGGGCAGTCTGGCGGCCCTGCTGGTGGCCTACCTGATCCGCTTCCTGGCGGTGGCGTTCGGCCCGCTGGAGACCAGCCTGGCGCGTATCCGCCCGTCGTTGCCGGAGGCGTCGCGCAGCCTCGGCGTCGGCGGCCTGGGCCTGTTCTTCAAGGTCTATCTGCCGCTGTTGCTGCCGGGCACCCTGTCCGCCGCGCTGCTGGTGTTCGTCGATGTGCTCAAGGAGATGCCGGCGACCCTGCTGATGCGTCCCTTCGGCTGGGACACGCTCGCCGTGCGGGTGTTCGAGATGACCAGCGAAGGGGAGTGGGCGCGTGCCGCGTTGCCGGCGCTGACCCTGGTGCTGGTCGGCCTGTTGCCGGTCATCCTGCTGATTCGCCGCTCGGCGCGCAGCTTCGGCTGAGCCTGCCGAGGGCTCTGGCGGGGCGTTGTACGGCGGCGGGTCGCCTGCGCGACCTTTGGTCAGATGACCCCCGCGCACCTTGCGGCTACAATGCGCGCCATTCGCGAACCGGGTAACCCGGCAGACGTGTCGAAAAGCGCACGCGCGGCGGCCGGTGCAATGCAGCACTGGCAACGCCAGCAGCGTCTCGGCGTCTGGATCGCTTCGCCAAGCCCGGAAGGAGACACCCATGGGACAGCGTACCCCTCTCTATGACCTGCACCTGGCACTGGGTGCCAAGATGGTGGATTTCGGCGGCTGGGACATGCCGCTGCACTACGGGTCGCAGGTGGAGGAACATCATCAGGTGCGTCGCGACTGCGGCGTGTTCGACGTCTCGCACATGTGTGTCGTGGATGTCTCCGGTGCTCAGGCCCAGGCCTATCTGCAGCGCCTGCTGGCCAACGATGTCGCCCGCCTGCAGAGCACCGGCAAGGCGCTGTACAGCGCCATGCTCAACGAGCGCGGCGGAGTGATAGACGACCTGATCGTCTATCTCACCGCTGACGGCTACCGGCTGGTGGTCAACGCCGGAACCCGCGACAAGGATCTGGCCTGGATGCATGCCCAGGCAGCTGATTTCGCCGTCGAGCTGCGCGAGCGACGCGACCTGGCCATGCTCGCGATCCAGGGCCCCAAGGCGCGTGCGCGCGTTGCCGAGCTGGTGACCCAGGCGCGGGCCGCACTGATCCATGAGCTCAAGCCCTTCCAGGGCCTTCCTGAGGGCGACTGGTTCATCGCCCGCACCGGTTATACCGGCGAGGATGGGCTGGAGATCGTCCTGCCGGTGACCGAGGTGGTGTCCTTTCTCAACGAGCTGGTCGGTGCCGGTATCTCGCCCATCGGCCTCGGTGCCCGCGACACCCTGCGTCTCGAGGCGGGCATGAACCTCTACGGCCAGGACATGGACGAAGACGTCTCACCGCGTGCCGCAAACATGGCCTGGAGCGTTGCCTGGGAGCCTGCCGAGCGTGACTTCATTGGTCGCGCGGCACTCGAAGCGGAGTGTGCTGCCGGTTGCCAGAGCAAGCTGGTCGGCCTGGTGCTGGAAGAGCGTGGCGTGCTGCGTGCCCACCAGGTGGTACGCGTCGAAGGGCTGGGCGAGGGCGAGATCACCAGCGGCAGCTTCTCGCCTACGCTGAACAAGTCCATCGCCCTGGCGCGGGTGCCGGCGGCCACGGGGGATCGTGCCGAGGTGGAAATCCGTGGCAAGTGGTACCCGGTGCGAGTGGTCCGCCCCGGCTTCGTGCGCAACGGCAAAACCCTTATCTGAATCATCAGGTCGCGGCGTTGGCTGTCCCTCTCGCCACGGCCTGCTAAATTGTCCTGACGGCCCACTTGCCGTCACCGTCTACGAGGAATCGAACATGAGCAATATCCCCGCCGATCTGCGTTATGCCGCCAGCCACGAGTGGGCGCGCCTGGAGGCTGACGGCAGCGTGACCGTGGGCATTTCCGACCACGCCCAGGAAGCCCTCGGCGACGTGGTGTTCATCGAGCTGCCGGAAGTGGGCAAGCAACTGAACGCCGGCCAGGAAGCGGGTGTGGTGGAGTCGGTCAAGGCCGCCTCCGACATCTACGCCCCGGTTGGCGGCGAAGTGATCGCCATCAACGATGCCCTGGCCGACAGCCCGGAAAGCGTCAACAGCGACCCGTACGGCAGCTGGTTCTTCAAGCTCAAGCCGAGCGATGCCAGCGAGCTGGACAAGCTGCTCGATGCCTCGGCCTATCAGGCTGCCGCCGACGCCGACGCCTGATTCGCGTCCCTAGACAGAAAACCCGCTTCGGCGGGTTTTTTGTTGCCTGCAGCAAGCGCTGACCGTTGGTCGTCCGGGCTTACACTTTTGCAAAATACAATATATAAAAATACATATTGTATTTTGCTTGAGTATAGGCCGTGAACGAACCCATCAATATCCAGCAACTGCGGGCCAATGCCGATGCCGCCGGGCAGCTGCTCAAGGCGCTGGCCAACCCCGACCGCCTGCTGCTGCTGTGCCAGCTGTCGCAGGGCGAGCGCCATGTCAGCGAGCTGGAGGCGCTGCTCGGCATCCAGCAGCCGACCCTGTCGCAGCAGCTCGCCGTGCTGCGTCGCGAGGGGCTGGTGGAGACCCGGCGCGACGGCAAGCAGATCTTCTACCGCATCAGCAGCCCGGCGGCGCTGGCGGTGATCGAAACACTGTACCGCCTGTTCTGCGAGGAGCCGTCATGAGCATCGACTGGGTCAGTTTCACGCCATGGAGCGCCCTGGCCGGTGGCGCGTTGATCGGCCTGGCGGCGGCGATCTTCGCCCTGGCCAACGGTCGCGTCGCCGGCATCAGCGGTCTGCTCGGCAGCCTGCTGCAGCGCAATGCGGAAGGCCGTGGCGAGAAGGCCGCCTTTGTCGTCGGCCTGCTGCTGGCGCCCTTGCTCTGGGGGCTGTTCCGCGCGCTGCCGGCGGTCCACTTCGAGGTTGGCGGCCTGGGCCTGATCGTTGCCGGGCTGCTGGTCGGCATCGGCACGCGCTATGGCTCGGGTTGTACCAGCGGCCATGGCGTCTGCGGCCTATCCCGGCTGTCACCACGTTCGCTGGTGGCGACGCTGTGCTTCATGGCCAGCGGGTTCGCCACCGTGTTCGTTCTGCGTCATCTGCTGGGGGGCTGAGCATGCGTCGTGTCATTGCGTTCGTCTGTGGTCTGCTGTTCGGCATCGGGCTGCTGCTGGCTGGCATGGCCGATCCGGCCAAGGTGCTGGCCTTTCTCGATCTTGGCGGTCACTGGGACCCCTCGCTGGCGCTGGTGATGGCGGGCGCCATCGGCGTCGCCGCGCTGCCGCTGAACCTGGCGCGACGGCGCACGCGGGCGTTGCTCGGCGGCGCGATGCAACTGCCGACCCGGCGCGATCTGGACGCCCGCCTGATCGGCGGCAGCCTGCTGTTCGGTATCGGCTGGGGCATCGCCGGCATCTGTCCGGGGCCGGCCCTGGCCATCCTGCTGAGCGGGCACTGGCAGGCGCCGTTGTTCGTCGTCGCGATGCTCGCCGGCATGCTGATCTTTTCCGCGCTGGAGTGCCGGCGCGGGCGCTGACCTGGAGAACCTCCGATGAAAGCCAATGTTGGAACGCTCGACCGTAGCCTGCGCATCGCCGTGGGCCTGATGCTCATCGCACTCAGCCTGACCGGCATCGTCGGCCTGTGGGGCTGGATCGGCGTGGTGCCGCTGGCGACCGGCGTCCTGCGGTTCTGCCCGGTCTATCCGCTGCTGGGTATCAACACCCGCAAGATCGAATGAAGTGCATGGCACGGGCGCAGCCACGCTTCCTTGCGCGTGCGGGAACACGAAAACGCGCGGCATGTGCCGGGCGTTGACAGGTAGGGCACGAGAGAAAGCGGTCGGCAGAGGGGCGGGTTGCACCCACCCCGCACGACTCAGCGGCCTTGCGGCGCCGGCTGCTGCTGCGTGATGCAGTGAATGTTGCCGCCACCGAGCAGGATTTCGCGGCCTGGCACCATGACCACGCGATGCTCGGGGAATACACGCTGGAGGATGGCGCGGGCTTCCTCGTCCTTGGCGTCAGCGAAGCTCGGCGCGACGATGCCGCCGTTGACGATGAGGAAGTTGACGTAGGAGCCGGCCAGGCGGATCGACGGATCGCGCTCCTGGCTACCGTCGGCCATGTCGACGCCTGCGCACTCTTCGGCAGTGGCGTGGATCGGGCCGGGAATGGGCATCTTGTGCACGGTCAGCTGGCGGCCCTTGGCATCGCGGGCGCTTTCCAGCACGCGCATGGCGGCCTGGCAGCGCGGGTAGTTGGGGTCGTTGGCGTCGTCGGTCCAGGCCAGCAGCACCTCGCCCGGGCGCACATAGCAGCAGAAGTTGTCGACGTGGCCATCGGTCTCGTCGTTGTACAGCCCGTCCGGCAACCAGATCACCGTATCGATGGCCAGGTGCTCGTGGAGCACGCGCTCGATCTCCTCGCGTGACAGGTGAGGGTTGCGGTTCCTGTTCAGCAGGCATTCTTCGGTGGTGATCAGGGTGCCTTCGCCATCGACATGGATGGAGCCGCCTTCGAGCACGAAGCCCTCGGTGCGGTAGCGCTTGCTGCCCTCGATCTCGAGGATCTTGCGCGCCACCTGGTCGTCCCGCTGCCATGGCCAGTACAGGCCGCCATCGAAGCCACCCCAGGCGTTGAAGGTCCAGTCCACGCCGCGTACTTCGCCGCTGGTATTGGTCACGAAGGTCGGCCCGGTGTCGCGCACCCAGGCGTCGTCGGTGGTGATCTCCACCAGGCGGATACGCCCGTCGTCCAGGCGCGCACGGGCATTTTCGTACTGCGCCGCGCTGACGCAGACGGTCACCGGCTCGAACTGGGCGATGGCCTTGGCCACGGCGCTGAAGGCGGCCTGCGCCGGCTTGCCGCCGTTGCGCCAGTTGTCCGGGCGCTCGGGCCAGACCATCCAGGTCTGACTGTGGGGTTCCCATTCCGCCGGCATGCGGAAGCCATCGGCGCGAGGAGTGCTGCTCAGGGTCGTCATATTTCACCTGTAGCCCGGAGGCGATCCGGGGTGTCTGTCGCCGCGCCCCAGGTTGCGAACGGGGCACGACATCGTTGGGCTTATTCGCAGAGGCTTGCGCCGTCGAGCGTGGAAAGTGGCCAGTATAGGTTCGGCCGGCGGTCGCGGAACACACCCCAGGCCGTGCGTATCTTCTCCAGTTCGTCCAGATCGAAGCTGTGCACCAGGACGCCTTCTTCGCTGCGGTCCAGTTCTTCGACCTTCTCGCCGTACGGGTTGGCGATGAACGAGCTGCCGTAGAAGGTGATGTCGTAGCCGTCCTGCTCCTCGCGGCCGATGCGGTTGCTGGCGACCAGCGGCATCAGGTTGGCGCCGGCATGGCCCTGCTGAACGCGCTGCCAGTGGTCGCGCGAGCTGATGTTCGGGTCATGCGGCTCGCTGCCGATGGCGGTGGGGTAGAAGAGAATTTCCGCGCCCATCAGCGCCATGCTGCGTGCGCATTCGGGGAACCACTGGTCCCAGCAGATGCCGACCCCGATCCGGGCGTAGGCGGTGTCCCAGACCTTGAAGCCGCTGTCGCCTGGGTTGAAATAGTACTTCTCGTGATAGCCGGGGCCGTCCGGGATATGGCTTTTCCGATAAGTCCCGAGGTTGCTGCCATCGGCATCGATGATCGCGATGCTGTTGAAGCGGGCCCGCCCGGCGCGCTCGAAGAAGCTGATCGGCAGGACCACCTTCAGCTCGGCGGCAACCTTGCGAAAGTGTGCGATGGCCGGGTTCTCCTCGACCGTGGTGGCCAGCTGGGTGTAGTCGGCGTTGGGCTTCTGGCAGAAGTAGGGGGTCTCGAAAAGCTCCTGGATCAGGATGATCTGCGCACCCTGGGCCGCTGCCTGGCGCACCAGCTTCTCGGCGTTGGCGATGTTCGCGCGGGTATCCCAGGAGCAGGCCATCTGGGTCGCGGCAACGGTGACGATACGGGACATGAAGCACCTCTTGTGAGCCGGCATGGCCGGTCAGTCTTCTGCGGAGTGCCATGGCTGGAGGAGATCGACCATGGCGTGATGATCGATTTATATCCGATAAATATCGGTATTAGAAGAGAGTTGAGTGCCCGTTGGTCAATATTTCTCGATTCATATCGATTTTTATTGGGCGTGCAGAAACAAGCCGCCGCCTGGGCAGGCTGCGGCGGCAACGCTTCGGGTCAGGCGAGCGGGGTCGTGCGTTTCGGCAGGGCGGCCGGCAGATAGAGGCCCAGGTAGGCATCGAACACGCGCATGCCTTCCTCGGCCAGGCGCGGCGTGATTTCGCCGTGCAGCTGTACCGAGCGGGCGTAGACACGGTCGCCAAGCTCCATGGCCAGGGCGAATACATCGATATCCGTCGGCAATTGCGGCAGGGGGAAGTGGCGCTCGAACAGGGCCTGCATCAGGCGCCCCAGCTCGATGTCGTGCTGATGATCCGCCTGGGTCACCTCCGCCAGGCCGTGCTGGGCCAGGATCAGCTGGCGGGCCGCCGCATCGCGGGCATAGATGGCCAGCATGCGTCGCTCGATGACGTGCGACAGGTCATGCCAGCTGCGCAGGCTGGCGTGCTCGACCGGCTCCTGCAGGCAGGCGCGGAAGGCGGCGTGCACGTCGGCGGTCAGGCCCTCGAGCAGCGCCGGCACGCTGGCGAAGAAGTGGTAGACCGAGGACGGCGGGATCCCGGCGTGCTCGGCCACCGTGTAGATCGACAGGTTGGCCATGCCGTGTGCGGCCAGCAGCTCGCGGGCCGAGGCGAGGATGCCGGCGATGCGGGCCTGGCTGCTGGCGCGTGGCTTGCGGGTGCTGGCGGGGCGCGACATGACGGGCTCCTCGGTGGGCGAGGTGCTATTGGACGTCAGCCGGCGCCAGCGAGGCAAGCGTCTTCAGGGACCATCGCGGAAGCGCTGCCAGATCTGGTCGCGCACCTGGGCATGCTTGTCCGAGAGGACCTCCAGCGGATACAGGCGCCGCTTGGTGTCCTGGTCCGGGTAGAGGCCGGGCTGGGCGAGCAGGGCGGCGTCGATGAACTGCGCCGAGTCGGCGTTGCCGTTGGGGTAGAGCGTCTCGGCGGTGACCTGGGCGATGACCTGCGGCTGCATCAGGTAGTCGATGAAGCGATGGGCCAGCTCCGGACGGCTGGCGCTGCTGGGGATGACCAGGTTGTCGACGAACAGCACCGAGCCCTCCTGCGGTACCAGGAAGCGCACCGGCTGGCCGGCCTGCGCCGCAGCGAGCGCATCGCCGACCCAGGCCACGGCCAGGCACAGCCTGCCGTTGCTGAGGTCGTCTATGTAGCGCTCGCTATCGACGTAGCGCAGGTTCGGGCGCAGTGACTGGAGCAGGTCGCCGGCGCGCTCGATGCGGCTCGGTGCGCTACGGGCCAGGCTGCGGCCCTGGTAGTTGAGCAGCAGCGACAGGGTCTCGTCCGCCGCGTCCAGCACGCTGATGCCACAGCTGGCCAGGCGCGCGCTCTTCTCGGGGTCGAACAGCAGGCTCCAGCTCTCCGGCAGCGGCCCGCCGTAGGCGGCCTCGGCCTGCGGCGTGTTGATCGCCAGGCCCACGGCGCCCCACAGGTAGGGCACGGCGTGCTGGTTCTGCGGGTCGACCGCGGCCAGCTTGCTGAGCAGCTGCTTGTCCAGGTGCGAGCGGTTGGGGAGCAGGTTGAAGTCCAGCGGGCGAATGCGGCCGTTGGCGATCAGCGTCGGCAGTTCGTTGTGCGAGGGTACGGCGATGTCGATGGCCTGGCCGCTTTCCAGCGCGGCGTTCAGTTCCTCGGCGCTGGCGAAGGTGTGGTACTCCACCTCGATACCGGTGTCGCGGGTGAAGTTTTCCAGCACCTGCGGCGCGATGTAATCGTTCCAGTTGTAGACACGGATGCTGTCGGCGGCCTGGCTCAGGCCGGAGATCAGGCCTAGCAGGACGGCGGCAAAAGCGCGTTGCATGAGAAGCTCCCTGATGGATGAAGGCAACAGTATCCGGCGGCCGTGGCCGTCGGAGGTTGATTCATGTCAGCGGAGTCGCCGTGCGGCGAACCGCTGCTGGCTCCGGCGCAGCGCGCTGGAGCAGGCAGTGTGCAGGCAAAAAGAAGCCGGCTCTACGGCCGGCTTTCCGGGGTGTTACACAGTGTGCAGATACCAGTTGTACTCGAGGTCGGAAATGGTGGTTTCGAACTCTTGCAGCTCGGCTTCCTTGCACGCGACGAAGATGTCGATGTACTTGGGATCGATGTACTTGTTCAGTACCTCGCTGTCGTCCAGTTCACGCAGGGCATCGCGCAGGTTGTTCGGCAGGCTGGGGTCGAGCTGTTCGTAAGAGTTGCCCTCGATCGGTTCGCCCGGCTCGATCTGGTTGGTCAGGCCGTGGTGGATACCGGCGAGGATCGAGGCCAGCATCAGGTAGGGGTTGGCGTCGGCGCCCGCGACACGGTGCTCGATGCGCACGGCGTCCGCGCTGCCGGTCGGTACGCGTACGGCCACGGTGCGGTTGTCCAGCGCCCAGCTCGGTGCGTTGGGCACGTAGAACTGCGCGCCGAAGCGGCGGTAGGAGTTGACGTTGGGGCAGAGGAAGGCCATCGACGCGGCCATGGTGTCGAGGATGCCGCCGACGGCATGGCGCAGCGAGGTGTTCTGCAGGGGATCGTCGGCCGCGAAAATGTTCTTGCCGGTCTTCTTGTCCAGCAGCGAGATGTGCACATGCAGGCCGTTGCCCGCCTGGCCCGGATAGGGCTTGGCCATGAAGGTGGAGTCCATCTCATGGTCATAGGCGATGTTCTTGATCAGGCGCTTGAGCAGCAGCGCGTAGTCGCACGCCTTGATGGCGTCTTCGACGTGGTGCAGGTTGACCTCGAACTGCGCGGGCGCGCTCTCCTTGACGATGGCGTCGGCCGGGATGTCCTGTTCCTTGGCGGCTTCGAGCATGTCCTGCAGGCAGTCGACGTATTCGTCGAGGTCGTCGATCAGGTAGACCTGGGTGGAGTGCGGGCGCTTGCCGGAGATCGGTGAGCGCGGTGGCTGCGGGCGGCCGTTCACGTTCTCCTGGTCGATCAGGTAGAACTCCAGTTCGAAGGCTGCGCAGATACGCAGGCCCAGTTCGTCGAACTTCTGTACCACCTGGCGCAATACCTCGCGTGGATCGGCGAAGAAAGGCGTGCCGTCCAGCTCGTGCATGGTCATCAGCAGCTGCGCGGTGGGGCGCTTCTGCCAGGGTTCGTTGCACAGGGTATTGGGGATGGGGAAGCAGATACGGTCGGCGTCGCCGATATCCAGGCCGAGGCCGGTGCTTTCGACGGTGGAACCATTGATGTCGAGCGCGAAGAGCGAGGCGGGCAGGTTGATGCCTTTCTCGTACACCTTGTGAAGGGCGTTACGGTCGATGCGCTTGCCACGCACCACACCGTTCATATCTGCAATAAGAAGGTCGACGAACTGGACCTCAGGATGTTCCTTAAGGAACGCGTTCGCTTCGTTAAGCTGAACGGCACGCGGGGGTACCGACATGATGCAACACCTTTTTGTTAAAAATATCAATCATGCAACTGCATGGGTGTGAGTCAATCCGAAACGCACATTACTGTCAAGCAGGGCCATTCATGCCCTCTTGTGGGGCGTGATGGCCATTTTTGGGGCGTTTCAGGGCCGTTATGGGTGGTCCAAACGCTGATCTACCAAGGTGCTCAGTGGGGTGTGTTCAATTTTTTACAGAGCTATTGTGTAAAAAAATGAACAAGGCTAAGCTCGGTTCAAACCCATAACAGCAATAATACGGGTGTCTCATGTTTCGCCTGCCGACTATCGGCGTCAGCGCTTGTGTCAGGACCAGCATCGGTCACGCTACCAGCACTCCCCTTCACGCCAGGGGACGTCTTCGCCCCACGCAGGGTGGCGCGCTTGCTGCGGCAGCGCGGCAGCGTACGTTCTCTTCGGCGGCTTTCGCGCCGCTCGGCCTGTCTCGTCAGGCTTTCCGCTCGCTCATTACCCAGCACGATAGCGCACGCAGCGCCGTATCGCTGCAGTGCCTGCGCCTTGGCCCGCGTCCTGCAACGCACGAGGGCGTCCCGGGTTCGAGGCGTCTCGCGCTTAGCCGCGAGATAGACGCCTCGCTGCAGCAACGCAGAAGCGCGCCATTTTCTTTCGATGGAGCTAAAAGTCAGGTGCCGGAGGTGCTGCACCCCTAGTAGCATCCACACGAATATCTCGCGCTCCTCCAGGCCTTTGGTGAGGCTTGCAGGGGGAGGGCGGGGCAACGCTGAACCGACTATAACCCTAGTTGGTTCTACAACCCTGAGGTCTCTATGAGTACCAAGCTAGACCAGCTCACGAGCTGGCTGAAAGAACGCAAAATCACCGAAGTCGAATGCCTGATCAGTGACCTGACCGGCATTGCCCGCGGCAAGATCTCGCCGACCAACAAGTTCCTCGACGAGAAGGGCATGCGCCTCCCCGAGAGCGTGCTGCTGCAGACCGTGACCGGCGACTACGTCGAGGACGACATCTACTACGACCTGCTGGACGAGGCGGACATCGACATGTTCTGCCGTCCCGACCCGAACGCCGTGTTCGTCGTGCCCTGGGCCATCGAGCCCACCGCCATGGTGATCCACGACACCTTCGACAAGCAGGGCAACCCCATCGAGCTGTCGCCGCGCAACATCCTCAAGAAGGTGTTGCAGATGTACGAAGGCAAAGGCTGGAAACCCATCGTCGCACCGGAGATGGAGTTCTACCTGACCAAGCGCAGCAGTGACCCGGACTTCCCGCTGGAGGCCCCTGTCGGCCGTTCCGGCCGCCCGGAAACCGGCCGTCAGAGCTTCTCCATCGACGCGGCGAACGAGTTCGATCCGCTGTTCGAAGACATGTACGACTGGTGCGAGCTGCAAGGCCTGGATCTGGACACCCTGATCCACGAGGAAGGGCCGGCGCAGATGGAGATCAACTTCCGTCACGGCGACGCCCTGCACCTGGCCGACCAGATTCTGGTGTTCAAGCGCACCATGCGCGAGGCCGCGCTCAAGCACGACGTGGCGGCGACCTTCATGGCCAAGCCGATCACCGACGAGCCGGGCAGTGCCATGCACATCCACCAGAGCGTGGTGGACATCAAGACCGGCAAGAACATCTTCTCCAATGAAGACGGGACGATGAGCGAGCTGTTCCTGCACCACATCGGTGGCCTGCAGAAGTACATCCCGGAGCTGCTGCCGCTGTTCGCGCCGAACGTCAACTCGTTCCGCCGCTTCCTGCCCGATACCTCGGCGCCGGTGAACGTGGAGTGGGGCGAGGAGAACCGCACCGTGGGCCTGCGCGTACCGGAAGCCAGTCCGCAGAACCGTCGCGTGGAAAACCGCCTGGCCGGCGCCGATGCCAACCCCTACCTGGTGCTGGCGGCGACCCTGCTGTGCGGCTACATGGGCATGGTCGGTGGCGTGAAGCCCGGGGCACCGGTCAAGGGCCGTGGTTACGAGCGTCGCAACCTGCGCCTGCCGGTGACCATCGAGAGCGCGCTGGAGCGTATGGAGTCGTGCAAGGACGCCGAGAAGTTCCTCGGCGAGAAGTTCATCCGTGGCTACGTCGCGGTCAAGCGTGCCGAGCACGAGAACTTCAAGCGCGTGATCAGTTCCTGGGAGCGCGAGTTCCTGTTGCTGTCGGTGTGACGATGCAGAGCCGCTGATGGCTCGGTGGCAGGCGCTTCGTTCGCGACGGCGCCTGCCACGATTCAACGGATTTCCGCGGGCCGCCCGAGCGGCCCGCACAAAGAAGGTGTTGTGATGAACCAGCAAGCCAAGAACCCCAAGACCGCTCAGTGGCAGGCCCTGAGCCAGGCCCACCATCTGGCGCCGTTCAGTGACTACAAGCAGCTGGCCGAGAACGGCCCGCGCATCATCACCGAGGCCCGTGGCGTGCACCTGTGGGACAGCGAGGGGCACAAGA